>NZ_JBBIFZ010000002.1:0-72086 GCF_037572755.1 Yoonia sp. 2307UL14-13
TTCATACTCCTTGATCATCCCAATGATCTGCTCGTCACTAAATCTGCGTTTCATAGTCCATCCTCTCTTGGGACGGATTACTAACACTTCAGTGGCCCGATTTCAGGGGGCTGGGTCACGATGCTTCATCACGCGAGGATGCGCCATGTGCCACCGTATTGGAGCGCATTCGGGATCGAGACGGTGACGTAATCCTAACCTGACGGGTGGTATGGGCGATGACCCGGTGTTCGGAGCAGTACCCATTCTATCAAATATCTGAAACTTTAAGGGCGTATCTGCTCGATCATCGTGTCCATGTTGTCGGGTGTCATCGCCCACCTCTGGGGGTTATCGTAGTCAACCTCAAGATCGACATCCATTTCTCTCAGATCGATTTTAAATAGGCCTGACGCCCAGCCATCCCTTGCATCACCTTTCAAGGCCTCGCGCAACGAACGAAGCGTCAGAACGAGGTCAGGTAGGTTACTATCGGGCAGAAATCCGCTCCAGGCCTCTTCTTCAAAAAGATAGCCCTTTACCTCTTCCGCACCCGACGCATCAACGTTGAAGATGATGGATAGGCCATCCCATTTGTCTGAATTCACCTCTTTCTCGGATAATGAGATCTTGATCAGACGTTCGAACAATTCGTTTACGCCAGCCATGGGGTCGCCTCCATCTTCAGGTTATCTGCTCGGGCTCAAGTGGTTGAATCGTGGCCGGATCCACATTTTTGGGAGAGGGAACATCCCATGTATCGCCTGCATCATTCTGGAAGGTCTTTGTTCCTTGCTCGACGATATTTCCGGCTCCATCACGTACCGTATACTTGACCTGTAGCGTATCAGGCATCGCGTTGTTAGGCGGATAGTCCATAACAATCTCGCCTTCGATGGTAAAGGGCTTGCCATTCTTGTCAGTCTTGCCCAACCAGTCGGCGAAGTGGGTTTCCATCTGTTTCCAGCCGCCCGTTTCGTTCAGGGTCGCATCTTGCGGGACAATACCGATCTCGGGTGTCCGCCCCATGAACTGACTGCCGACTGCGTGGCCACCGTCGTTCCTATCCTTGGCCATAGCACGGACTCCAGTGACGTTGTCACGATTCCCCACATTGGTTGCATGATCATTGTGGCTGCGCCCTGAAGGATTTTTCTTCTTGGGGCCGCGCACGCCGCCAAAAACTTTGTTTAGCGAGAACTTGAATTTTGTTGGAACTTCGCCGGTAACCGTTGCGCCGTTATGATCAACGTAGGTGCGTGTTGTCGTTTCGGTTACCTTTGTGACATTATGATCGCCGGGCCCCGTTCCTGTCCGCCATTCCCGTATATTGCTCGGGGCTGGTCCCTTGCCATCCCAATCCACCAAGTTTCCGTTGGCATCAAAGTAATGCTCGTCCAATTCTGTTTCGGGTGCTTTCTTGCCACTGACAACCGGGTTGCCACTTGGCGTGCCAGAGAAGTTCTGTTCAACTTTTGCCGACTCCGTGCGTTTGCCCTGGCTCGTTAGTGGCGTTCCATCGGCCGCTTTACCTGCCGATTGGCGCAAGGTGCGAGGTTGTTTGTTGCTGGGACCAGCTCCATTTCCGCTGTTTCTAGGCCGTTTGGTCGGTCCGCCACCGTACAATACAGGAAACCCAAAGGTTTGTTGACCATTCGGATCGCTAAAGGCGGTCGGTACGTTACGCTGTGCGTAGCGAGATGGTGAGGCCCAGTTGTTCTTGCGGTACATGAGAATGAATTGCGCCTTTTGGGCTTCATTTGCCTGACTGACCGGAATTACTTTGCCCGCCCGGCGGGCTTGATCAAAGGTCAGGGAGGGATCAGTGCTGACGAGCCAGTTCTTCTCGCCGGCCTTGCGCAAGATCGCTTGTCCGCTATCCAAGTAACCATCTGGTCCTGTGCCGGAAGGCATCACAAGGATGTCGTCAATAAGATCAGCGTCTCTCTCAGGAGAGAGTTGCGGTACACCGCGCGCGTCAAGTGTCACTTCATTCGGGGTAGTCGGCGCGGTGGCGGATGATGTGTTGCCTGTCGGCCATTGGTGTCTGGCGTCAACCTCTGGGTTTGCTGGTGCGTCAGGGGCTCCTATCGAACCACCATCTGAACCTACAGGTGGCGAACCATCTGTTACTACATCAGGTGCCTTACCGCCGATACCTACTTCAGGCGGTGGTGGTCCATCAACAGTCGTGGCGGCCGTACCACCCCGAGTGCCCGTAGCAGTCACACCACCTGTTGTCGCCACGTTTCCCGAAGGCGTCGCACGTCCAGCCGCCGCCGCAGTGTCGCCAGCAGCGTCCAAGGCCCGGCGGCCAAGGCGGCCCGTCCGTGCAAGCCTGCCGGCAGCCTTGGCGCCACGCTTAACGACCTTTGCGACTTTGCCCAGACCGGGCAAGACAGCATCGATTGCCGTGTCGACGACCAGATCAATGAAGAATTGACCCACTGCTTTACCGACACTTGGATCATTATCCTCTTCGCGACGCTCGGCCTGGTAGGTGCCACGTCCATGCTCTTCCAGCATTCCCTTGGAGAATTGCGTCATCGGCGTGTCTTGAAGGTTTTGGAAAAAGGCGCTGATGACGTTTGACAGGCCGAAGGTCAGGGCGTTGACCGCCTCCATGGAGACGGTCTGCCCAGTTGTAAGTTCCGGGTGAAGTTGCTCTAGCCGGGCAATCTCATCTTCGATCACTGTCATGAGTGCGTCAATTTGGGCATCGTTTAGCCCAAGGTCCGCAAGCATACCGCGCAAGGCCTGTGTGTCGGTCATGACAGGTTTGCCCGACGGGCCAATGCTCATGTCACCGTCTTCCCAACCGGCACTTCCATGAGAGTCGCTATCGCTTTCGGTTTCTTCCCACTCCCAACTGTGCTTGAAGTCTGTCTGTTGGTAATATTGGGCGAAACGCGCAGTCGGGTCGGGATTTACCAGGTTGCCTTGCGCATCATAACGCGGTTTGTAGGTTTGCTTGGCATGTTGGTAGGTCCGCATCAGTTGCGCCATTTGCAACTGCCCTTGCGTTGCTTCGGTCTGGCGAACAGCCTTTATGCCAAAGCCATCAGCTTTCGCAGCCTCGATTGCCGTAGTGTCCCCATAGTCAACCTCAATGTATTCGTAATCGCCATCCTTTGAAGACCCTTTGGTCATGACGACCTTCAGATTCATCTCGACGGGCAAGTAACGTTGGTTTGCATATTCACCTGTCAGCAATCCCGTTTCGGGATCGTAATTGCCCTCGGCCACATTGGTGACCTGACCGTGAGATGCCTCCCAGTCGCTTGGTGCAATACCCTCGTCATCATCAGCGACATTTTCGCGGCCGATCACATCTTCTTCAACGACCGTCAGGCCACTTGTGGTGTGATCGGGCTGCGGCTGTTGCTCATCCAATCGACGTACTGCGGCCTTCGCATCTTGCGTCGCGCGCTCCGGATCGCCGTGTTGGGCAAGGCTCTGATCGTAGTGGTACTCATAAAACATCTGCCGTCCGACCGACATGAACGACCGGGTGACCTCTGTTCCAGCAGTTTGACCATCCCCAGCACCATCGGTCGTATTGTCGGGGCTTTCGTTAGGATCACCAACATAGACAAATTCCTGATTTTCTTCTTCGACACCATGCTCTGAAGTGCGCAATCCGAGATCCCATGCGACCGCGTTTTGTAGCACTTTGGTAGCCTGCTGACCTGCAAGGTTTTGGCCACTGTTGATCCGACCGAATTTGACCGCCGATAGCTGCAAAACTTTTTGCTTAAGCGGTTCAGGATTGACCTCGCCGCGCGCGAACGCCGCTTTGTCTTCTTTGCTAATGTCAACGCCGTAAAGACTGGCTACGTAATCGATGGCACCTGATGCTCCGCCAGTCTCCACAGCCAGTTTGAACTCATCTGAATCGATCTCCGTGGCAAGCTCTTGCGGGTTACTATGCATGAGTGTTTCACGCGCATCCTTCTCTGCGTAGCGAAGGCGTGCATCGAGGCCGTTCATAAAGCCGCCCTGAAGACGTCTGTTCAATTCTGAGAATTGCTGCGCCCCCAGGCCGGCCCCGCTTGTCGGTAGGCCCTTGAACAGGGTTTGCATCCCCGGAGGCAGGAAGCCTTTCACTTCATTATACAACTGTTGAGCTTCTTGAATGGCCTGCGGGTCACCTTGCGCAGCTCGTTCTGTCAGGTCCATCAACTGAACGACCTTGTCGATCTGCGCGTCGCTGAGATGGTCATACATGAAGTAACCGGCGGTTGCTGCCTGCGAGTCAGCCGCTATGACGTCTGCATCTTCTTGCGTCCTCGGGCCCGTCGCACCAACAGAGGCCAGACTACCGCTGCCAAAAGCGTGCTCCATGCCACCTTGTCCAATGAGGCCATATGGATCACCAAACCGGCTGACCATGTTGGAATAAGCACCGATGGATGGTAATTGTGCATTTGGGTTGTGGGATCGGATCACCTGATCGGCGTAGAACTTGAATTCTTCCGCAGTTAGTTTTTCGCCCGGTTTACGGCCAGATGCGGCAAAGACTTCCTGAGCAAGCTGTTTCGGTGTCAGTTGTGCCGGGGCTGGTGCGGCAGCTCCGCCTGTTTTTGTGATATCAACAGTTGTGGAAGTACCCCAAACCATCTGATTGGCCTGGGCCTGCGTAACGCCATACTGGGTCATGACTTCGGCGACGGTCAAGCCTAGCGTGGTCGGCGGTTGCACTGTGTCAGTCAGCACACCGTCAGCATACATTTTGGCAATGTTATCCTCTGTCACCACAATCCGCCCATCGGGATGCGGCGTTCCGTATGCAGCCAAGATCCGGGTCGCGCTTGCGTCGTCTATTCCGAGGCTGGACATCAGCGCCTCTTTATCAATGAAGCCTTTCCCAGTCTGCGGATCCCGGTATCCCGCGCGCTGGAAAAACTCGACAGCTTGTTGTTGAGGTGTTCGCTGGGAGTTGTTGGTTGCGGCGCGAGCTTTCCCTTGGACCTTTTTCCCCTCCAAGTACAACACGACGGTATCGTCAGGGGCAGCGACGAACAATTCTTCGTGCGTTTCCGGCGTCACCAAGTCACCACCTGCCGTCAGACTCAAGCGTGCGCCTGCATCACCCTCAGCGACCGTGATCCCCAGACTTTCAGCCCGCGCAGCAATCGCTTCTCCCTGCTCTTCGTCCATTGTTTCGGCGAGTTGGGCTCCGTTTTGACCGGGGGCGATGACGATTGTTCCAGACTGACCGGACTGCCCCGGAACAAATGCTCCCAAAACGCCACTTGGCAATCGATTGGGGTCGTCTGAATATGGTGGACTTGCCTGCAGAAATTCAGGTGCAATATTCCCGTCGCGCATCTCTTTGCGCAGTTGTTTGATTGCCTTGTTCTCGGCGGGTGTCCGTTCATCGGCGCTCTTGCCTGTCAAAGCAAAAATGAATGCCTCCCACGCTGAGTCACTTCTCGCAATCGCTTGATATTTCTGTTGTGATTTCTGGTTTGCGTGGCGAATTCTTGGATTGGAACGCGCTGCTGTTCGTACGCTCGGTGATCCACGCAGGCTTGGAGCGACAGAGTTATTCGTCGATTGACGCTGTATGCTAACCATGAGAGTCTCCGAGATTGCTCGCGATAATCAAACAATCAATCGAGTAATGCTTCCATAAGTGACGCTACTTAGAAGGGTAAGTAGGTCATCTGCGACGAGTTGCATGAACTACAATTTTAAGTTGTTTAATCCAACTTAATTGAATCGAAATTGTATCCACCAACGAATTGAGCATCGACCTGCTATGCCGACGAAGCGAATGTGTACCCTGATGGTCCATATCATGGATTCAGTAGATAATTCGAAGACCAGGATTAGGTCAAAGGTCTACAATTCTCTGATTTTGTATTAAGCGTCAGGCCGATTTCACTGCCAGTCGGGGGGTCTGAAAGACAACCGGTCAGGTTTCAGGTGCAACACGTACGGAAAACTCTCGGACATCATTTGAATAGCTGCGTGGATGTCGATTTGGAGAAATGCTCTGGAGAGCAGAATCTTGGTCGAGACCCGAAATACTGGCCGTTTAATCCTGCTACTGAACCATCATAGGACCTTTCACGCGACATTAATAACGTACGGCCATTGTCTTACTCAGCTAGATTATTTGCGGTCCAGTCGCTAAATAACACTAAGGTCTGCGAACACTTCTCACATCATGACGCGCCCCCGCACTTCGCGCGCGGGGGCGGTTCGTTATCTGGCGTATTCGCGACCGGTTCCGGTGTTGTTGATGAAGTCCTTGTAAGTCTTCTGCTGAATGGCTTTCGCCTCTTGTTCGGACCGCGCCCATGTTACCGCCGCGATGGCAAAGCCCGCCAATCCCAGAACGATCCCGACAGGGCCAAATAATGCAGCCGCAGCTTCCCAGCCGGCCAAACCCGAGATAAGTCCGGCGATACCAACCGCACCTCCACCAATCAAAACAGCGGCCTGCGTCCCTTCCAAAGCCGCGTCAGTCGTGTCGCCCGCTTGGCGCAACTGATCGGCTTTCATCGCTGCACCTACACCATAGAAAATGGAAGCCGCGTCGCCAAGCGCGCCGACGACCTTCAGGCCGGTGGTGAACTTGGCACTACGGTACCAAGGTGCCGTTGCGGCCTCACGTTCCGCCTGCGCCATGATCGCAGGGTCCTTCCACTGCTCCTTATGGATCTTGCTAAACAACACCAAGTCTTCTGGCTCTCCGCCGACCAGGATTTGCTTGCCCTCATCATTCACCGACACATAGTCGGGCTCCAGTTCGGTCCAGACCTCCTTGCTCGCAGATCCGGGAATGCGCGGGTCTTTACCAAGGGCGATCTTCGCCTCTTCCTGCTTGGACCGCGCAAGATTGTAAGCGGTTTGCGTATTGCGACGCGCCTTGCGCAGTTCAATGCTTGATTCCGCCCAGGCGGCGTCCGCCGCTTCTTTTTCGGCCAAGGCTGCGTCACGTTCCTCAATCGCGGCATCCCAGAGCGCCTGCTCCGGCGTCATATCTTCCGGCGTTGCCAGCGGGTCGTAGTTTTCCGGCTCGGGTGTGGTCCGGACGGTTTCTTCGGCATTCGCGACCCGTTCTTCGGCACTGGCAACACGCTCTGTGTTGGCCTGATGTATCTGGTTCGCCGCCTTGTATTCCTGGAAGGTCTGGTCAAATGCCTGATCGGCAACCTGGAATTCGTGCAGCTTGTGGAGCGAGCTTTTCGTGTTGCCCGGGTCAACCAGCGATATGATCCGTTTGCCGGTCGTGCTGACACCGCCCAGCGTCGCGAAGATATCGGCGGTCAAATTAAGCCGATCTTCGGCGGTGAAATCGCCGCCATTGGCCAGCTTGGCGAAGTCCTGCCCAACGGCAAAGACGCCAAAGATCATGCCCATGCCGCCCAGAACCGCAGATGCAACGTCGATGGCCATGAGCTGGGTCATGTCCGCGGCGACACGGGCAGGCGCGCCTGATGATTTCAGCGCACCGCTGACCGCCTGCTCGAAGGTCATCCCTTCATTCAGGTTTTTGGTGAAATGCGACAGGAATTTGGACGCTTGACCAGGCGATCCCTTTGCCCAGGTCTCAAGGCTGGAGGCCAGTCGGCTTGCTGCTCCACCAACGCCGCGCAGTTTGGTTGTCACCGTCTCAAACGTGTCGGCCGCGGCCGCTTCTACATCGTCCTTGGCCTTCTGCTCTTCTGCTGTCAGCGGCAGACCATTGGCTTCTTTCTGGTCAGCAACAGCGGCCAGCGCTGATTTCTCCAGCGCGACATCCTCGGCCGCAACGCCCTTGTAAAGGTTGGTGGTCAGGCCCTCATAAACACGTGCACCCGCCGCTGGATCCAGCGCCATCACCTTGCTGATCGCCTTCTGAATAAAGGCCTGTCGCTTCTCGGGTGGCATAGCGGCCAGGGCGATACGGGTCTCGGGTGAAAGCAGCCACGCTTCGGCCTCGGCGGCCCGGGTCTTGGGGTCTCCGCCAACGATCCTGGAAGTGATATCCTGCTCCGCCTTTTGACGAATTGCGACCACATCGGCCTTTTTTGAATACTTCTGAATATCCTTGTCCAAGGCGGCCATATCGACCTCGCCCTGGTATTCGCCCGACTGGGCCAACTGCTTGGTCACCAGCAGATTATGCAGGATTTTTGCGTTCGATCCCTCAGGCTGATTGGTAATCTCGTCAACAAATAACCTCGTCGCCTGATGCTGGATGGCCGCATCCTGTTCGTCGCTGGGCAACATTGGGAAGGCCTCTTCAAAGGTCATTCCGGGATGAACGGCACCAAGGGGCTGCTCTGGATAAAGTTCGTTTTCGATGGGTACATCAACAAAGTTACCCATTTCCACGTCCGGTGTCGGTGGCCCTGATGCGCCGGTCGCCACCGATGGCGTGGTCTTCACTGCGACATCATTGAAATCAGTTGTGCCCGATCCGGTGACCGAGAAATAGAACGTCGTGGTGCCATCATGGCTTTTGATCCGCTTCATGGTGCCGGGAACCTCGGCACCAGCGACAACCGTGTTGGTCGAGGTGTCAACGACCCGCATCTGCGGCTCCACCGGTGGCGCATTGCGGTGCGAATTGTCGATTGAGATATCTTGGCCCGGTGGCACTGCTTGCCATTGGCCGCCGCCTGCTGCATTGGGATCATAATACTGGACCTGCAGGTTCGGATTTGCCGCCAGCGCATTGCCCCATGACTGAGTCCCGTAGGTTTCTATCGTTGGCTTACCGCCATAAGCCTCGTATTGCGTTTCGTGCCGGGTGTAGGTGGACGCGGGCGGCATCCACGTCATCTCAACGTCCTTGTAATCGTTTCCGTTGGCCGACGTTTCAAAAAAATGTGTACTGACCGCGTTGCCGCTTTCCTGGCTTGACCAGGCTGGTTTTCCAAATACTTCGGGACCAGGTTGGCTCACAGTCCGTTCACCACCCGCTTCTGTTTCGATGCTGAACTCTCCGACCTGCTGACCGGGTTCTAGCGGAACGATGATATTGACCTGATCAGGCCCACCTGCGGGACGGGTATAGATTCGCTTTTTTGACCACGTTTTGGTGACCGGATCGTAGATGGTCGCATAAACGGTCACCGTTTCATCCGTGGTGAAATTCAGGGTTAGATGGCCATCGTCATCATCCGACGACGGCCCTTCCAATTCGTCAACTCCGCCACCATAGATTTGCTCCCAATACGCTGCGGGTGGCTTGGGCTCACGATGGGCCGAGATCGAGATATGGTCGCCTTTGTCTTGGTTGATCTTCAACGCGCCTTGCGAAAAAATCTGAACCATGCTCGCCTTGACCAACTGCTTGTCGCCTCGTTCGTTTCTAAACCCAAAGTTTTCCGCAATCGCATCGGCGTGGCCGTTATCCGGGTTCAACGGGTCTTTGTCGCCGAAAAGATGGTCGGTCGCCCAGTCCATCTCCTGAGCGTTCATACCACGCGTCTCAATCTCCCAGATGATCTGGGCCATTGGCCGTTCGTCTCCGTCTTCCTTGCGGCGTTGAGCTTCGGCACGGATCATCGCATTGGCGGCGGTTTCCGGGGTTGCGCCAGCTAGATCGACGGCGTACCGCGTCGAACCGTCTGCATCGGTGTATAGGAACAGGGAACCATCAGCGATCATCTGATCAACGCCGATGGTGTTGTTGGCGTCGTTTTCAGAAACCGGGATACCGACGTTTGTTCTGTCCGTATTCGATGTGCCATACATCCGCACGATCCACTGGCCATGCTCCGCTGTTCCACCAAAGGCTTCGGCGGCCTCATCGGCGTAAAGATATCCGTTTCCGTCTTTATCGAATTGTTTCAGATAAGCCTCGCGCTGATTTGGATCGTTCAGATTATAGGCCTGCCCGTCCGGACCCCGAACGTTGAACGGCTCTGTACCATCTGCCGAAGGTGCGGGTGGCTGATTCAAAACGGCGGTTGTAGTGACTTTGACGTCATCGAAGCTATCGTCGTCGTTCTTATCTTCAAAGCCAATGGTTGTGCCATTGCTGGCAAAACTTGATCGTGCGTTTGTGCCGTTGCCTTGGTACGTGCCACCATCGCGAAGGTTGTTGATCCTGATCTTGTCCAGCGTAACGTGGCCGGGAACAGTGACGGTCGCGTTGCCATTCCCGTCGTTGCCGGTTGCGACAGTGATCCATTGCTGGGTTGTCTCGTCATAGTACTGAACTTCGGATTGCGCTTTTGACCCTTTCTTGAACTCGATGGTGAGTGTGGTTTGTGCGGGCGACCCGCTCTGCGCGTCCGCTTCGGCCTCGACAACCTCACCGTTTGATACAACGGTCACTGTGTCTGACGCCGCGTTCTTGAACAGCGCCGGATCGGTCTTGCGCGTCACGGCCCGGCCATTGACAACCCCACTGATCCGAGCCCCAGCATCGCCGTCGGCAACGCCAATACCCAGTTGAGCAGCGCGGTCAGCTACCGCCTCGCCCTGCTCTTCATCCGATGTGCGCTCAAGCTGTCGGCCGCGCAAGCTGGGCGAGATCAACACGCGCCCCTGCCGACCCTTGCCACCGCTCACGTAAGCGCCGCGCACGCCGGTGGGCAGCCTGTCATCGCCGGAACTGTTCGCCGGATCCGCTTCAACAAATTCGGGCGAAATCTCTCCATTCCGCATCTCTTGGCGCAACTGCTTGAGCGCTGCATTCTCTTTTGGGGTCCGCTCGCCGGCCGTCTTGCCGGTCAGCGCAAATGCGAATTCTTCGAACTTTTTGTCATCCTTGGCTGTCTCGCGATATCTTTCTTTCGACTCCTGAGCCGATGCCGTCACCCTGCGACCACCGGCACTAGTATTGGTGCGCTTTCGACCAACGGTTGTGGCCAAGTGTGCATCGGCTTGGGGGTTAGGGTTGGATATGCCTTGTTCAACGCGAGCCATGTCACTCTCCTGAAATGTGATTGAGGGTATGCTATTCCGTCATGCAACCCAGGAAGATTGGTGGATCTACGCAAAATTCCTGCGCTCATTGCGTGTTCGGACTGCGTAGGGTGGAAGTGGCTGAGACAAAGCTGGTGTCAGCACCACACACGTACTGGCGCTTCGGGCGCTGGCGAAAAATTCGACCGTCGCACCTCGACCGCAATTCTGCTGTGACTGGCGGCTATTTCGACCGCTGCCCTGGGTAATAGTGACTGACTGTCGTGCGGAATTATCCCGTCGTACCGACTTGCAACTTCAGCTTTTGTGTCTCGTCGCAGTCCGGATCCAGCCACAGCGCGAGCGATAGGAGCTGATGGGCACGGACATTGCTTCCGAACAACATATGACCGGCGGCCATCCGACGCAACAATGCAAGATCATCCGACGAGACTTTGCTCCGAGATGTCATATCACTCTGGCCCCTCATTTTGCAGAACGATCAGATGCTCGTACATCTTCGCGGTTCGGGCCAACGTTTCGAAGCCTTTGAGGACTTCCGGATCGTTGGCGGTGCTCATCACGCCTTCCAAACGAGAGGCCAACTCAGACACCGAAAACGCGAAGTCCAGCGTTTCGGTTCCGGCGATTTCTTCAATCTGATGCGAGATCAGACGCTCGAGCTCGGACTGTTCCAATACCTCGTTAACGTTCAGGCGCAGTTCAGGTGGTCTGCGCGTGATCGAGCGATACGCCGGGACATAACCCGGGTTGGTTTTGCGCGGCTCAATTGGGCCAATCTGGTCGGAGGGCAACGCGCGCACATGTTTTTCGGGCGACTGCGACGCCAGATCATCGTTTTGACGTTCTACAACACGCATCAGCTTACCCCTTGACTAAAACGAAACATCAATGGCTTCATCGTGTCGGCGAAGCTGCAGACTGTCTTGTGATATTGATGCGATCGCCCAGTCGTCTACAACCCGGTCCCCGACTCGCGAAACTATGCCATTCGCAAAGATGACCTTTGGATCGCTGCCCAGGTTGACGGCTGCGATTGGCGGAAGATCGGTCAGGCTTTTGGTTTCCGTGACATCGGCAATAACAATATTCTCTGCAGTCTTAGTATCAATTTCCTGGCGTACCTGGCGCCATTCGGACATCCGCTCCGGCGGAACCTGACCGCTGATCAGAATTATGCCCGATGGGGTGGGTGCGACCTCGACGAAGTTTGCCATCCCCGCGTCTTTCACCGTCTCCCGAATGATTGCTGCGGGATCACGCTCGGTTTCTTCCACCGGTTCAGCTACAGACGAAACATCACTGGCGGTTGCCAGTGTGATATCTGGTGTAGTACCAGCCGACTGCTGTTCTGATGGTGACTGATTGAGCACGATGCCTTGCGACGGGGATTGGCTATCCAGATAGGCCTGACCACTGAAAGCCGCGACCGCAACTGCAACAAGCGCAACAAGTGCAACCTGATCCGGCGCAACGCTTTTTGCAATTTGACCTCCGTTCAGTGCACAAAACCGCATCGAAATACCGTTGATGGTGAGCTCGCAGGGCAGCCGTTCGGTCACCGTTTGGTCATTAGGACGCACGGACTTTCCATTTAGGCTGATGTCATCGCGGTCAGTTGTGACGGTCAGAAGTGTGCCGAAAAGCGACCGGCAGCAGCGAACGTGAATTGCAGAACCCAATACTTCATCATCGACAAGCATGATGTCATGGTCAGTGTCCGAACCTATGACCAAATTGCTGGCCTTCAAATCTGCTTTTGACCCTTTGTGTAGGCCATTCAGAACTTCAACATTAACAACCAAATCCGCATTATTGTCGAGAAGAAGCGCTGCCTTTAAGCCGCGGAACCGCGTTTCAAAAAAACTGCGATAGGTTTCAACATCAAGGGTCATAACTCTTCTGCCTTTTCCTACTGTGCACGCAAGAGCGTTTCGATATCGCGCCCGGTCCGTTTCGCCATATTCCAAGCAACCTGATAAACGGTGACTTCATTGTACAAACCACTTATTTTCGTAATGAACTGATCCGACAAGGCCTCTGGTTTTTGGGACACATTGGCATCTGACAGGAACGGATTTTCCCCGCTCTGACCGGCAATCTCATTCTTCAAACGGGTTTCTTTTTGAACTTGGCCGGGATACTTCGAAATACTTTCGAACGCCGACTGGGACACCCCCGAAAGAAGATCTGACCGATGCAGATCAGCCGTCGTTAGCGCACTCACCTGATCAAGGGTGGTTTGCTGCGGTGCCATCGCACCAGGTATTGATCCAACTGGAACGGTCATGTCACTCTCCTGACGAATGCTTGCTCTCAATGGAATGATGCGAGTGCTATTCTTCGCCCTCGCGGTCTTCCTCCAGCATTTCCATAAACGGCCCAAAGATCATCATCTGCATGACGAGTTGCTCCATCATCTGCTGCTCTGTCGCGATTGCCGATGGATCAACGCCGTCGCCGATTTGAGGTGCATCATCTGCCATGTCGTTCTCCTTTACGCAGTCTGGTTTCCATCCATCGAATAACTGCAAAGGCGCGCAGGCTGAATGCGCCCATCTACGTAGCCCCGTACGTAGATCATGCTGATTTCGCAATCTCTACCGAGGTTTCTAGGCGCCGGTACCGGAGCTGTCAGCGGATACTACCGATGTTTCCGTCCGATCATTCGCGCCTAGGCTGTGCCCAATCAGCCAGCGACCAAACTCGGAGACGAACATGAAACTGACATACGCCATATTTTTGGGATCAGCGATTTGCGCCCCGGCGATTACGTCAGCGGATGAGGTCAAAGACTGTATTGGAGACACTTGCACAGTTTCACCCACTGGTAAGCAGTATGAATACAAGATTCTTGATATGCCAATGGATGCCCTTTTTTCCATGCTACAGGGGGAAACGGGTCAACGGATCGTTGTTGCGCCGGGGGTGCGCGGGCGAGTAAGCCAGATTGATCTATCCGGCTCAGCCGAAGAAATGATCGCAGCAGTCGCACAACAGAACGATCTGGAATGGTTCAGTTACGATGAAGCGTTCTATGTATCGCGTTCAACAGAGGCCACGACGCGACTCATTCCTTTAGAAGGTCTTACGAGTGAGGTAGCGCGACAGTCACTGGACGAAAGCGGACTCTTATCACCAACTGCACGTATTAACTCTGTCGCAGATGGCAATGCCCTTTCGATCTCCGGACCTCCGGAATACGTCGCTTTGGCCGAGGCAATCCTAAAGGTTACCGGCGCGCCATCGGAGGAAGCATCCGAACAATCTGTCGTGCGCGTCCGACGCGGCATGAACACTTCGCTGGAGTATTACGGAGAAGCCGGAATGATAGCGGCCAATCAGACCCAATCGTCTGAGACCGCCAGCGCGCAGGCACAGTCCACGGAGACGAACTCCTCGACCGAAGAAGAACATCAGCAGGATAGAGAGACGACCGATGGTTGACCATTCTTTACCCGCTTACCGCATTCCCCGGCCCACACCGGTTTGGGGGATACTGCGCACCGGGAAAATCGCCCCAGGTGCAACCACCGATCTGGACGGAATTGGGGTCATACGACACCAAATCCCGTGGATCGACAATCAGACCAACATCAGGTTTCAGAAAGGACACTGATATGTTTAGCACGATCAAAAAGTTCGAAGACAAGATGACGCTGAATCAAGCAGGTGGCGCTGGCGGTGCCGGTGGCGCTGGTGGCGCTGGCGGACCGGACTATGGTGCCATGATGGCCGATCTGTTCAACGCGATGGCGAAAAAGCAGTATGAAGCTGCCGTAAAGAAAGAGCCCGCCAAGGCCAACAAGACAATCACGCAAGGCTAATGCGCGAAAAGGCGAGGTGCGTTACTTGCGCACCTCGCCCAAAAACCTGTTTCAGAATGGAATTCCGTCATGCGTAAGGATATTGCACTTGTTGCCGTGATTGTGGCGTCGCTCACGCTGATGGTAGTCCCGCTCAATTCGACAATCATCGACATCTTGCTGGCGGTGAATATCAGTTTGGCCGTTTTGTTATTGATGGTTGCGGTGTACCTGAAGCATCCCTCCGATTTTTCCACATTTCCGTCCGTCATCCTGATCGGAACCGCATTTCGTCTATCACTATCCATCGGCACCACCCGCCTGATCCTTTCCGAGGCAGAAGCCGGAGATATCATCGAAACTTTCGGCGAATTCGTGGTCAGCGGATCAATCGCCATCGGCCTGGTGATTTTTTTGATCATTACTGTCGTACAGTTTATCGTTGTCACCAAAGGCGCTGAACGTGTGGCTGAGGTCGGTGCGCGCTTTGCCCTCGACGCATTGCCAGGCAAGCAGATGAGCATCGACGCCGAAGCGCGGGCCGGCAATATTACTGCCGAGGAAGCTGCTGAACGCCGCGCCCGACTTGATCGCGAAAGCCGTTTTTTTGGCGCCATGGATGGCGCTATGAAATTCGTCAAGGGCGATGCAATTGCCGGTATCATCATCATCTGTATCAATCTGATCGGCGGCGTCGCTGTCGGCATGAGCGCCCATGGATACGGTTTTGGAGAAGCCATTGGCATTTTTTCACTTCTGACTATTGGTGACGGGCTTGTCGCACAAATACCGGCCCTCTTGATGTCGCTTTGTGCCGGTATCATCGTCACGCGCGCCGAGGGACAGAAAGGTAAGGATCTGGGGTCCGACATTTCTGCGGAGATCATTGCAGACCCACGGGTGCCTGCAATTGGTGCGCCTATCGTACTGGGCGTCGGCCTGATCCCTGGATTCCCCACGATCACGTTTGCAGCCATGGCAGTGGGCATGCTCTTGATCTCGGCGGCTATTCGACGGGCTTTACGGGCACAGGAAAAGTCAGAAGATGCTGAGGCGCAAGCAGAACTGGATCAACAGGCCGCTGCATCGGAAGCCGATAACCTCGCGCTCGGGTTCGACGACCGCATTCGGTTAGTTATTGCAACCGACCTTGCTGATCACCTCGACCTGAGCAAAATCAGTCAGCGCCTGGCGACACACTTGACGATGCTTCATGCTGCACGTGGCGTCCGCTTCTTGTGCCCGGTTATCGAAGCAAAACGACTTTCTGATCCGCAGGGCTTCCAGATCGAAATCGACGAGGTGCCGGTTGCTCGCGAAACGGTGCCACAGGATCACGTTCTACTGACGGGGCGGGTAGAGGAAAACGACGATCATCCAAAGTGGCCGCTCATTGATGGTATCTGGATTCCGCGCGATCAGGCAGAGGTTATCTCGGACTCCAAGCAGATTGAGTGCGATCTGGAAGTCGGCATAAGTGATCTGACCTTCCGTATCTACGAGCAGAACCTTGGCAACCTGTTTTCGCATGGAATTTTTGCGGGATTGATGGAAGAGGCGCGTGAGGTTGAGCCTGTTCAAATGCAAAAGATCGACGAGGAGTTGGATGACGGTTCGTTTTACAAGATGCTCAGATATCTTGTTGAGGATGGCGTTCCCCTCAGACCTCTCTCTTTAGTGGTTTCTTCGATCCGATACTGGCTGACAACACTGGATGACCACCAGCCGGTCATTCTTGCTGAATGCTTACGAGGCTCCATGAAGCGGCAATTATGCCACCGCATCGCGGGAGAAGATGGCGTATTGGGATTAGCGCTTGTTGAGCCCGGTCTGGAAGGAAAGCTGCGCCAGGGCCTTCACGATCAATCCAACGCGACGCTTGATCTGGCCAATTGTGGTCTGGCACTTGATCCCGAGACAAATGACCTTTTCCTTAGCCATGTTCGAAGGCTGATGAAGACGAAGGGGCAGCAAGGTCGACAGATTGCACTGGTGGTCTCATCGGATCTGCGCCGTCGGGTGCGCAACCAGCTCGCATCTCACAACTTACACTTGCCAGTTTTGGCCGCGCAGGAAATCTCGTCTGAAATCCCCAGCTTTCCAATTGAGCTTGTTGGAGAGGAAAAGGCAGAGGCGAAGCATGGCAATCCCACATCCATGCACCTGGCTGCTGTGAGCTGAAACAACAGACTGATAACACGAGCGTGAAACGCAGAGCGTCGCCTCAGCGCCTGTAATAATTGGTGTTTGAGGGCATATAGGCGTTGAAAACACATAAGTCAGCACTCAAAAATGTTACTTTTGTTGGCAGGAAATGGCTTGCGTTACCGGTCCTATCGGCTGCGATTTGCGATAATGCGCCGAATGGGAAATGTGCCTAACGCTCTACCAAAAATTTCCCATAGGGTCGACTTGTATACCAGTGGAATCACATATGGTTGTATTCGAGAGAATGCGGAGGAAAGGGCAAGAACATGGAAGATGTACCAAGGCTAATCATCTGCGACGATCACGAAATTATCCGTGACAGCATATCCAGAATTCTGACAGACGCCAGTTGTGCCAACGTTGTTGGTAGCGCCTGCGACGGCTACACAGCGATCAAGATGTGCCGGAACCTCGATCCCGATATCTTTCTGATGGATTTGGCAATCACACGGCCAAAAGGTTCAGAGACTTTTCGCAAACTGATGTCGATCAAACCGGATCTGAAAATCGTGATCTATTCTTCAGAAGCTGAAAAAGCAGAGATATTCGCGTTGATTGCAGAGGGCGCAAAGGGTTTCGTACCCAAGCAGGCCAAAGCATCGAATTTCGTGAACGCCGTTCGATCAATCAGCTTGGGTTATGTCTGCATTCCCGATGATTACGTCAATGATTTCATGTGCCTGCGACAGAACACGATCAAGACTGGCAACATCTACGGACTTTCTCCACGCGAGATCGAGATATTGGAAGCATGTGTATCGGGTGTTTGCACGAAACAAGTCGCCGAACGTTTTGATATCAGCGTGCGCACTGTCGAAACGCATCGCAACGCAATTTATCGCAAGACATCATGCAATAGCGTTGATGCGTTGCATTCTATTGCAGAGCAGATGCAACTGCCTGTCGCCGGCTCGACATTGATGCGTCACAACACCTAGCGTAATGCGTGGTCATACGTATTCACAGCGGGTGGCTGAATTGCTACTTTGCCAGCAGTGCGAAAAGCGATGTAGCCATCTGCACTTTAGATCGACACAAGCCTCTTCTTTGCGTTGACGAGATGGCTCGTCAGATGAGGTATTGCGGCGATGGCGATTTGGGAAAAGGATCACGTTGAGTCAGACGATAGCTTCTGCTTTGTGCTGGATGTCGATGTCGTGGCTAATCCCAAATTGCGAAGTGATCTTGCCCCCATGATCATTTCAACTGACCGGCATGCTGTTCATCTTGGATTAGTTTCCGAACTCATCGAAGAAATGGATATGGTGCGCGCCGCCGTGGAAAGGCATGTCGAGAAGATTGCACTGCGCAACACATCACAAAGCGAGAAAACAGATATCGCAGAGATATCCGCACTTTATTTGCCCGTTCGGGAAATCCGACCAAATAATAACAAAACGGATTGCCTGGGTTTACCTTTCGGAACACTTGCGTTCATAGATGCGACAGGCGTCGCTTATGTGCTGATCTCGTCCCATCTTGGTTTCCGCGACGCCATATTTTCCGCATTCGCCAGCCTGCTGGACATTGCCAACCTTGCAAATGCGAGTTTGCAACAGTCAGGCAGCAGACAGCAGAGTAATAGCATTCGCGACGAACTCTATAGCGGTCTGAGCTCTCATCGCACAGACCTAATCTTTAACAATCGAGTCCAGAGCGCGTTTCGCAGATAATGGTGCTTTGCGTAGCTACGTACCGCTTTTGCGTATCCGCACGATCTAATTCTGCACACACTTACTGAATCTTGCAACCAACCGCTTCATGATCATGGCAAAGACCAATCATGCAAGGAAGCTCACAATGGCAAAGTTTTTAACTCCTTCTAGGCGTTACTTGCTGATCGCTGTCTGCTGCCTATCCCTGACCGGCTGCAAAGAGGTCTTGTTTTCCGATCTTGAAGAAATCGAGGCCAACGAGATGGTGGCTATCCTCGCCGCGTCCGGGATCGATGCGACACGCGAGCGTGACAAAGACAATATTTACTCATTGCTGATCAGTGCAAGCGATATCGCTACTGCAACGACATTACTCCGCGTCGAAGGTTACCCTAAACCGAAATTTCAGTCACTGGGCGATGTCTTTAGTGCCGAGGGAATTGTCGGCACGCCATTTGAGCAGCATGCCCGCTACATACACGCCATGAATGAGGAATTGTCGCGCACTGTGACGTCTATCAGCGGTGTACGCTCAGCTCGGGTTTTAGTTACTGCGCCGCCAAAAGAGCGTTACGAGCGCGAAGCGCCAGCCGCGACAGCATCTGTAACCATTAACTATGATCCTGGTTTTGACATCGACAATGAGGTACCAAAGATCAAGGCTGTCATCGCCCATTCTCTTCCGAATTTAGAGTATGATAATGTAGCCGTGGCCTTCTTTCCCACTTCGGGGCCACAGGTCGCTACGAAGGCCGCAACGAACCCCGCACCTACAATCATCGAAGCCAGCCTGTTTCCGAAAGCGGGCAACTCTGCCGGTACAAGCGGCGGGTCAAACATCCATCTCGGCATCGTGGGTACGCTAAGCCTGATACTTGCGCTCGGACTTGGCTTGGTGCGCTTTGGCCCTGCCCTTGGGCTGACGTTCGGTTCCGGTAAAGACAGCGGAGATAGTTGATGACCCGCGTCGAGATCCACCCGTCGCTGCCCAGCATGCCGCTTCATCCGGGATGGCAGGACAAGATGCTGGCGGATATTGGCAACGCCAAGTTGCGCGATGCTGTTTTGGGCGATGAACGCTTCGCAACGCGCATCATCGCAGATCTACTGGATGATCTTGACTGCGCGATCCTTTCCGAAACCGGTCCAGTATTGGAAACCACGAAACAAGTGGCGGAGCGACTAGAGAATGTGTCCCTGATCCGTATTGGGCAAATCTGGCTCGCGCCGCTGCTTGCGCCACGACTGATCAGCCCCGAGGGCCGGACGGCGCTGGGGATTGATGATCGTAGTCAGCTGCGCTTCATATTGAAGTACCAGGATCACACCGATCTTTCAGAAAAGGACCACGCCGGTCTTTCTGCTGACTACGCAAATGAAGGCGCGATCTGTATTGCGGCTTGGCTGGCGCATACAAGTGATGCGACGGCAAATCGGCTGAAATTGTGCCTTCCACCCGATTTAATTGATCGCAAGGCGCACGATCCGGCGCGAGCCAAACTGATCGAAACCTTATGCAGCGATGCCGAGTTCTTGGAAAGTTAGGATCATGGAACCTTACGTCGCCCGCCGCATTCCTGTTGATGAGTTCGAAAGGGCAACCGGGTGCGTTGCCAGTGCAGAGCGTAAAGCAGCCAAACTACTTGCGGATGCACGGCAAGAGGCCGATGCCTGCCGAGCCGCACGCCAAGCCGAAGAAGACGCACTGCGCGACTTGCAGCAGAAGGCCAAGGACGCCGCCTACCTTGAGGCAGTAGGTCGCGAAACACTGAACCAGCAGGCCAAGGTCGCGGTTGACGTATTGGATGAGGCTGCAAGGATCCGGTCCGAGTTTAGACGTCTGACACCATGGCTGACAGACCTTGTGACACAGTCCCTACGCAAGATTATCGGCCAGATGGATAATGCGGACCTTGTCGCGGCGACCGTTGCGGCAGCGGTAGCCGAGCGGGCCAGTAACGAAAAGTTGGTCATTCGCGTCGCGGCAGCCGACCACGTCATGCTGAAAGAGTTGATCAACACAAACCCCGCACGCTTTGAGGCTGTTTCAGAGATTGTTCCGGACGCATCGCTGGAGCAGGGCGCACTGTTTCTAGAAGGCAAGGGTGGTCTGGTCAGCATCGGAATTGATGCGCAGCTGACGGCCCTGAAAGAACATATCGTGGCACATTTGAGCGACGGCGGGATCGAAGAATGAGCGCGTTGGCCGAAAAACTTTCCGACCTGACTGACACCCTTGGGCCGCTGTCATTTCGTAAGACATATGGCCAACTGACCAAGGTGCGCGGGCCGCTGCTTTGTGCTGATTTTGCCGGCGCGAAGCAGGGTTCTATCTGTACGATTGAACGTGGCGATGGCAGCAGTCTTCTGGCTGAGGTCATCGGAATCGACGGCGATGGTATTCTGCTCAGCCCTTATGGCGACAGCAAGGGTTTGAACGCTGGTGCGCGCCTGTCGCTAACGAATTCGGCGTTGCGCATTGCCACAGGCAAAGCGGTTCTGGGTCGTGTTCTGGACGGATTCGGCAACGCCCTTGATGACCTTGGCGCTCTGCCGGAAGATGTAACCCGTCGGCCAATCAAGGCAGATCCACCTTCCGCGATGGATCGACCTCTGATCGAAAAACCTTTGCCAACCGGCATTCGGGCCATTGATGGTCTGATGACCCTTGGCCGCGGTCAGCGGGTCGGCATCTTTGGGCCGCCCGGCACCGGCAAATCCACCCTACTTGCTGCCATTGCGCGCCACACTACCGCGGACGTCATTGTGATCGGGCTAATCGGCGAACGCGGTCGCGAGGTTCGTGAATTTGTGGACCGGGATTTGCCCGCAGAAGCGCGAGGGCGTGTCGTCGTCGTCGCGGCGACATCCGACCGTCCGGCCGTGGAGCGCGCGCTTTGCGCCCACAGTGCCACTGCCGTTGCCGAGGGTTTTCGAGATCAGGGCGCATCAGTACTCTTGCTGATCGATAGTCTCACCCGCACAGCACGCGCCTTGCGCGAAATTGGGCTTGCAGCAGGTGAACCACCCACCAGACGCGGTTTCCCCGCGTCTGTCTACCCAGCGTTGCCAGCCATCATCGAACGGGCTGGTCGCAGCAATGCAGGCGATATCACAGCGTTGTATACTGTCCTGCAGGAAGGCGAAAAAGACATCGATCCCATCGCGGAAGAGGTCAAGAGCCTGACAGACGGTCATTTTCTGCTAAGTCGCAAATTGGCGGAAGCGGGACATTACCCAGCCCTTGATGTCGTCGAAAGCCTGAGCCGCAGCATGACCGCAATCGTCCCGATCGAACATACCAAGGCCGCAGCACGGATACGTGGACTGCTGGCCAAATATCGCGATATCGAACTGCTTTTGCAGCTTGGCGAATATCACAGCGGTAATGACCCTGAGACGGACGGCGCAATTTCAGCAAAGCCGCAGATTGACGCCTTTCTGCAACAAGATGTCAGTGAGCGCAGCGATTTTACCGCCGTTCTTCCAGCACTTCAGGCGGTCGCTAGATGACACGGCAGGACCAGCTTTTAGCGTTGCTCGATATCCGTTCGCTGCGGGTCACAGCTGCGCAGCGCCGCATGCAGGAGGCGCAGTCTATCGAGATCCAGCGTCAAACAGTGGCCCAAGCAGCCCAAGAACGGCAACACGCTGCTGTGAGGACGGCACAAGAGTATATGTATGACCGTTTCAAGGATGCGGCCAACAACACCAACCCCGCCGCATTTTTCAAGTGCCTCGCCCTTGGCCAGCGTTTTGCCAACCGGGAAGCGGAAACACTGGCCGTTCGTGCAGAGCGGCTTGCTCAACGCCACAGATCGGCAACCTCTGACCGAAGTGATGCTGTTTTGGCTTACGTCGCCGCACAAAGCCGCGCAGATCATTTCGCCGACGTCATTGACAACATGATGGCAGTATCGCGGGCCAATGATGAGGCCGCGGACGAAGAGGACATACAAGATATTTTGGCAGGAGGGCAGGGGCATGAGCCTGCATGAGTTTATCAGACATCCGGCGGCTCAGATCACCGACGCTGTCTGGCCTGAACTTCCAGACGTGACAACCGATGACGCATCGGTGTTCGCACGTTTTTTCGGTCAGGCATTTAGCTTTCCGGTTCTTGTCGGTGATGCTGAATGTGCCGTCAGCGGTCCACACGCGGCGCCAGATACCGCTGATGCAGTGGTCTGGAGATGCCAAATAGCGGAGCATGAGTTTCTTGCGCTTTTGCCGAAAAATGCGCTTGCGCTGCTGTTATCGGCGCATCAGCTCGACGATAATTGGCAGCAATACGGGCCGACGACTGCGGCGATGGTTATCGAGCATCTGCTGGCACCCATATTGCAACCACTTGAAACAGTGTTTGACGGACCGCTTCTGATTAGTGCGACCGAACTCAAAGAGTTGCCACATCGTCATAGGCAACTTGGTTTCACCCTAAAGACAGTGGACCAAGCCGATATTGCTATCGGTCTTTCCGCTGACGCGGATCTATTGTTGTCACTTTTGAACGCCATACCGGGCGGCGGTGCGGATCTGCCGGGGCCAACGCTGGCCGGGACCGTCTTTGATGCCACGCTGCGTGGCGTCGCCTTCAGCATTTCCAAAGAAGATCTGACCGCCACGACAATCGGTGACGCCTTCCTGCTTGAGGCGGATTGGTCACGGCAGCAGACGGCAACGATGTTCATCGCCGAACACTTGTTTGCACATGCACGATTGTCAGATGCCGGCGTCACCCTGACGTCCGCGCTCGAAATCAAAAAAGCAAAGGAAACGACTATGTCGGAGCTTGACCAAACCACAACAGGCGCCTTGCCGGTAACGGTCACCGTCGAACTTGGGCGGACCACCCTGACCCTTGCCGACTTGCAAGAGATGTCAGCAGGGCATGTTTTGCCTTTTGCAACCGAACTGCCAATAAATGTTGCGCTTCTGGCAAACGGCAAACCTTTCGGTCGCGGTGATCTTGTCCGTTTTGACGGCAAGATCGCTATTCGCATGACGGAAGTCGTCTAAGCCCATGGAACCGCTCACGACACCGCTGGTCATCAGTTTTCTTGCGGGTTTCATGGTTCTCGCGGTGTTGACGTTGACGTCTTTCGTCAAACTCTCCGTTGTCTTCATGATCATACGTCAGGCGCTGGGGCTTCAGCAGGTCCCATCAAATATGGTTCTGATGGCTTTGGCGGGATTTACCGCCGTCTTTATCTCAATGCCGGTTTTTTCCGCGTCGATTACAGCGCTTGCCGATGCGGGTGTCGGTGACACGACCACACCGGACGGGCTACTGCGGTTGTGGCAAGTCGGAATAGCACCTTTTCAGTCCTTCATCCTCAACAACGTGGATGTCGAGCACTTGGACTTTTTCGTCACCATATCTGACGAGCTTTGGGCAGGGTCAGGCATGACTGGATCACAAGATGATTTCATTATTCAGGTACCGGCCTTCATGATTTCCGAACTGACCGAGGCATTTCGGATCGGGTTTTTGATCTACTTGCCTTTTGTGGCAATTGATCTTGCAGTCACGGCAATTCTGATGGCGTTGGGGATGCAAATGGTGCAGCCGAACATCATCGCGACGCCATTCAAGCTTTTGACCTTTGTGTTCGTGGATGGTTGGGCCCGGCTCGTCGAAGGCTTGGTCATGACATATGGAGGCGCGTGATGGAGACCTCGTTTTCCTCGCTTCTTGTCACATTCATGGTTGATGTCGCCATTTTAGCCGGTGTTCCTTTGGCAATCGCGACGTTATCCGGCTTTTTGATGTCTTTTTTTCAGGCGGTAACGCAAATCCAGGACCAGACGTTGTCCCAGACAATCAAGATCACAGCTGTCGTTCTTGTTTTGCTGATATTCGGGACCAGGCTAACCGGGCCGCTGATGACGTCAACGACACAGATCTTTGAAGAATTTCACGTTCTTGCCAGGTGAACTATGGGTGACGATCTCATCAGAATTGTTACCGACTATGGCATCGCAAAGGCTTATCCGATCATGATCCTGATCGCTCTGCGACCATTCGGCCTTCTATTGGGTTTTCTGGCGATGACTTGGGCACTCAAGAGCGCGCTCATGTTGCGGCTGTCAATAGCGATTGCCCTTGCTCTACCGACCATCGGCGGAAACCTTGACGCAATCGAAGCGCTGATTGTCGAACCAAATGCACTGCAACTGGCTCCGCTCAGCCTCAAGGAGTTCGGCCTTGGATATGCGCTGGGGTTTCTGGCATCCCTGCCGTTTTTCGCGCTGCAATATGCCGGTGCGATCACAGACGCATTTCGGGGAGAAAATGAAACCGGCACCCCCGATCCGGGTGGGGGCACGTTGCATACATTCTCAGTGATGTATCTGGTCATAGGTTTCTTTGCATTCTTCAGTTTTGGCGGTTTTGAAAGACTTATCGAAAACCTTTATTCAAGCTACATAATCTGGCCGGTCAGTTTTAGCTTTCCGACATTCAGCGCCTCTGTTGGTTTGCAGGCTGTCGATATTCTGACACGTACGATCATCAGTGCAATTTGGGTGGCCCTGCCGCTGCTTGGGATGCTGGTCGTCATTGAACTGGCCGTTTCGGTCGCGGCCCGATTAGGGCGGCGATTTAACTTTTACGACATGGCCTTCCCGCTCAAGAATCTTGCCACCGCGCTCACTCTTCCGCTCACGGCCTGGTTGATTTGGGGGCTGTCGGATGAAAAGATCGCCGAAAGCAGTGGCGCCCTGATGATATTGCAAAGGTTCTTCGAATGAGCGAAGGATCAGAGGCCAAAAAACACGCAGCTTCAGACGCCAAACTCCGCAAGCAACGTGAAAAGGGGTCGGTCGCCAGCAGTGCGGAATCGTCCGGCTTTTTGGCCTGCGCCTTGGGCATTGCCCTCATTCTCGGTACTGCCCCGTTGATATGGATACAACTACAATTCATGATCACCTCAAGCATGGAGGTGATCGCGATGCCATTTGATCAGGCGCGATCAGTCAGTTCAAACGTTCTTGGACGCACTCTTTTGCTCGCAATCCTTCCGATACTAGGGATCACCTTGGTGACAGCGTTTGTAGCCGCAATGATCTACAACAAGGGTTTCATTTTTGCGATGAAGCCGGTGATACCACAACTGAACCGGGTTTCGCCGAAAGCTGGTTTCAAAAGAATCTATGGACGCCGCGGGTTGATTGAAACCCCGGTGTCTGCGACGCGAATATTATTGTGGCTAGCCTTCGCGGGACTTCTTGGCTTTTGGCCATTTCTGGCCCTTCTACAGCAATGGACCTGCACCGGCGAATGCATGGCCATACAAATCATGCCGATTTTCCGACTACTCGTGATCGGTGCGGTAGTGATATTTATCCTTGCTGCCGTGGTCGACATGATTGTGCAGAACAAGGTTTTCCTCAGCGAACAAAGGATGACCGAAACAGAGCAGAAGCGAGAGCGAAAAGACCAGCACGGGACACCGGAAATTCGCCAGGAACGCCGCCGTCTGATGCGCGAGGCGAATACGCCGCGACGCGAAGCAAAAGCCGAAAACGCCACAATGTGCTTCTTTTTCGAAGGGAAGGCTGTCGGCATCGAATTTCGTCCACCCGATGTTGTGGCACCCTATGTCGTAGTGAAAGCGCTGACGGCTCGCGAAGCGCTGAAACTACGTCAGGATATCACCAATCAAGGCTGGCCAGAGAAAGAACATGAACTACTGACCAAAGCAGGCCTGACAAGACCACTGGGCGATCCGTTGGATGAGGGCAGCTATGCCGCGTTCATTAGCGCGGTCCAAGACATGTTCGGTATGTAACGTTCAGCCTTGGGCGATCAGGTCGCGTAGGAAGACCGTCAAACGATGTCTTTCAGAGCGCACATCGTTTTCCGCAGCGACCATACGTATCTCATCTGCGAGCGTTCCTATCGCTTCTTCGAGCACCTGATCACCTGAAAGATCAGGTGCGACAATCAAGGTAATCGCGCCGCCGTCAATACACAGGATTGACCGCTGGTCAGAGCCGAGTAAGAGGTTCATCTTCTCACGGGTCTGATATGAAATCTGCGGTTGCCTGGCGCTGCTGGCGGACAGGATCCGCAAGCTGAAAATCTGTTCTTCATGAAGCTGCGAAACCGTTCGCTGAATCTGCTCGGTTTCCTCTGGCATCATCTCGAGAAAATGGTTTTCAAACCGATCGCGACCATGCCGTGTCTTGAGAACCTCACCAATCCGGACAATCGCCGCATTGAGCGGGTTCTCGGACGCATCCTCGGCTCCACCGCCTGCATCTGATTGGCCGTCGTCGACGGAAGGTCCCGGTGGCTGCTTCAAGGATCTTCCGACCCGCCGACTTGTCGTCGGAAAGAGAGGTTTCATCTTCGACCTGAGCGGCGATCCGTATTCCTGATCGTCATCAATGTCGTTGAAATCGGAGGGTTCTTTGGTGATGCCTGCTGACATGTTGTGACCCGTTGGAAATGAGCAATTAGATTAAATGGTTAAGCGACTGGTGGTGAAACTGTGTGGTATACCCAGATCACTAGGTGTCTACGCATCGCTTTACGCAATCCTTGCGTACAGCGCGGATTGGATATCGCCGAGTACATGTGATACTCGAACGCCAAGGATGGCGGGTGAACCAGAAGAAGCTGAGGCGGCCCTATCGCGAAGAAAAGCTGCAAGTGCGCAAGCTTGGAGGCCGGAAGCATGCTCTGAGAACGCGAAGGTCAATGCTGGTGCCGCAACGCCGCAATGAATGCTGGAACCTTGATACGGCAATCATGGTGCGGCGTGGACGGCCCAGAACGATTGTCAACGACAACGGGACGGAACTGGCCGGCATGGCGGTGCTCACATGGTGCCAAGAAACGCAGATCGACTAGCACCACATCGCTCCGGGACAGCTGATGCAGAACGCCTTCGTCGAGTCGTTCAACGGCAGCTTCCGAGATGAGCTTTTGAACGAAACCCTGTTCTCGTCACTGGCTGAGGCCCGCCAAAAGATCACCGTTTGGAAGGAGAGCTATAATCAATACAGACCACATTCATCCCTCGGCAACCTTACCCCGCAGGAGTTTGCTTTTCCCATATCGGCCTCGTTGACTCAAATTTTGGGGGCAAAGCGTCTAAAAATCTAGCGGCACCTCAACAGTCCTAAATCGCTTTTTTGGGCACAAATCAGACTGTCACATCTGCTTCCCGGACATTAGGTATTGATGAAGGGCAAGTTTATGAGAAAATCGGTGAGCAGCAGATCGATTTGGCCGTCGACCGGGAAGGTTTGCCAATCTTCTATCTGGCAGATCTTCTCGACTGGCAAATTGTGTCCAGGTTTGAAACTGGCGCCTCCGGGCACCTTTTTGTAACGACCTCATCGTCAGGGTCAGGTCTTGCCCGACAAAGTGAACAAATTTCATTTAACAACGCAATATCAATGGGTTACTTTTACCCCAGACTCCATTTATAGCCGGACCCGATACATACGCTATGCCAGGCGAGAATTTGCGTTAAGCAGCCGTTAAACATGCGGATACCTTGTGGCGCGGGAACTGACACCCGTCGGACACCGGCCAGTGTCGCAATAAAAATTATCGAACATTCTTTGCTTCTTGTCTGAATTGCTTGCGCCATCTGGGCAGGGATGGCCACATATCGGGGTGTTGACTGACTTTGCCCTCTGGCCTCTGACTATGGTTTGCGACACGTTGCGGCATGGAACAAATCATTGCCGAAATAATGAGCACTGCCACCATCGCAATCACGCTTTTTGGTATCGCCTTTGGCCTGACGCAAACACGATATTCCCATGTCAGCCGTCATTTCGCGATGTTTCTGGCTGCCGTGGCGGTCAACAATGCCCCCGAAGCATTTGGACGCATGGTCGAGCGCATGGATGCGGCCTATCTCAATGTAATCGAACTGGTCGTTTGGTTTCCCAGCTCGCTGGCTCTGGCACCCTTGTTCTGGCTCTATGTGTTTTCGTTGACGTCGCCCGATGATCAGCGACCTGTCCGTATCCGTCGACATCTATTTTTGCCGGGCCTTGCGATGCTCGTCGGGGTACTTATCGCGGTGACGTCTGACACTGCGTCAGCCTTTCTCGACACCGATACGGAAACGCTGCCCTCTGGCTGGTCGCTTGGACTTCTTGTCATCTTGGCCGTGCTGCAGTTGGCTGTCTTTGTCCAGATTCCCGTCTACTTGGTTTTGATCGTGCGACGCCTGCTGCGCTACCGCGTCATGCTACGCGATGTCTATTCGAGTACCGAAGCACATGAATTGCGCTGGATCTATATGATCGGCGGTCTGGGGGCGTTGTTTTGGTTGGCCAGTGTGGGCATCCAATTTCTGGTGTTGGACGCAACGCGGACAACCGCACTGGCCCTTGTCTTCAGTGTCACCAGTGTCGTCGGCCTGGCCCTGGTGGCGACAACAACACTTTGGGGGCTGCGGCAACGCCCGCCATTGTTGCCAGACTTTGATGATACAGGGCAGACCGATATGACCGTGACGTCGCAACCCGCGCAACCGTCGGAGAAATACGAAAAGTCGGCGCTGAGCGCGGAGGCCTCCGCCCGGATCGCGCGAAAGCTCCGCGCAGCGATGGAGCAAGATCACCTGCACCGGGATCCCAACCTGTCACTTTGGACTCTGGCGCGTCATGTCGGAGCGTCCCCCAACTACGTTTCCCAGACATTCAGCGAGGAGATCGAAGCGAGCTTTTTTGATTTCGTGAACAGCTACCGCATCGCCGAGGCTAAGGAATTGTTGGCCAAAACAGATAATACCGTTTTGACAATCACCTACGAAGTCGGGTTCAACGCGCGGTCGTCATTCTACAACGCTTTCAAGCGGCTGACCGGTGAAACACCCACAAGTTATCGAAAAACACTGTCTCATCCTGCTGGGTTGGACGACGGACCCGCGTGAATTTGGGAAACGGGATACAATGAAAACCGACCGAAGGATACCCATCACCACGTCACCCATAACACCTAATGACTTACCGCCCGCAGCCGCTCGAACGCGATCTGTCATTCGCGCAACTGCGACGGTCATCCTAGCTTAAACTAAGAAAGATACGACAATGAAACGATACCTGATTTTGGCCGCTTTTGGTCTTAGCGCTTGCGAAACACCCGCCGAGATTTCAGCACGCGAGCAACTTGATGCCGCGTGCGTTGCAGGAGACCTGCAAGCCTGTGTCGCCGTCCAGCAGAGAGTCGCGGCCGAAAACCAGGCACTGGCCACAACAACAATAGGACTCTGACCGATCTGACACTGACAGGTCACAACGGACGACGGCTGATGCATATGCGTTGCCTGCAGACAAAAATCGTCATGCACCGCAACGATTATTCAAAGCCGTCGTTCGCGTATCGATCGTCTATGGGTGAAGTAGCGTCAGAACAAATCGTGATACCCGAGGCGCGCGTCAAAGCCACATATATAACGGAACGTCCCGAAATTTTGCAGGCGTTTCCGTCGTGAGACAGGATGTTCGCAGAAATGTAGCGCTGTTTTTGTGGCGGAGACGAAGGGATTCGAACCCTCGAGACGGTTTCCCGCCTACTCCCTTAGCAGGGGAGCGCCTTCGACCACTCGGCCACGTCTCCGTTGACCCGTTTATCCATGCGCGCCAGTCTGGGCAAGGGGCGAAATGGCTACGTTGTTTTGCGCGGTGCGGTCATGTGCCGTCAAATCGTTAAGGCCGCGTTGATGGTTCGCGCGGCATTTTTTGGGGTTTGAAGGTTGTAATCGCGCGGGTTGTACGTTGGTTTAATTATAAGTATCTGATTTTATTATAATAATTTTGAATTTCCGTTGTCGGATAACCATCGGAATTGCGTCGGACTTTCATCGGACCCTGGCGCCCGGTCTTTGTGGATTTTGTTAACGGTTGGCATGATCGCCAATGCACACCTGTTAAGCGTGCGTATCGGACAGGTGCAAATGTGTTCCGCCCGATATCCGCGACGACATCGGCAATGACCTCAAGTGATGATCGACGTTAACACTCGGGACGAAGGGCGGGTATCATGGACCAGAAAACGTTTTGTGAGATCAGAGCTCTGGAGGAAAGCCTTTGGCGCGCCGAAACCCGTTTTGACGACGGATTTCTGAAACGGGTCCTGGCTGAAGACTTTGTCGAATTCGGCTGGTCCGGCCGAACATATCGCCGATCTGACCTGATCGGAGAGGGTGACATACCCGGGATAATCGATGCCACCCTGTCGCTGCGCGACTTCACCGCCCGATATCTTTCCGAAGATGTGGTGTTGGTCACTTGTGTCAGTGAAGATCGCGACGCCGGGCGCATACGCCTGGGCAAGCGGTCATCGATCTGGATACGCGCGGCGGGCCGCTGGCAGTTGCGTTTTCATCAGGCGACACCCACGACCGGGGATCTGTCTTGAGATCCCGGTCCGGGCTTTGTAGACCACTAGCCTTCTTCACAGGCCGCGAGGTCACGCTCGAACGTGGCGCGAAGTTTGTTTGCAAGCGGTGTTTGCTGGGCGATGATCGCCCTTTCCTCGCTTGGCACGACCCTTAGCCGGAGCGTCTCTTCGGTCGGAAAGTCCACTACTCTGTAAAAGCAGGTATAGGGGCGTTCCACCCCTTGCAGATCAAGCCGTGTGCAGGCCCCCGTCCGCAAATCGGGGTCATCCGTCGTCGCGTCAAGATCATCGCTGCGCAGGCTGACGACCTCGCGCCCCCAAAAATAGCCCCGTTCAAGGTTGCGTTCAGCCATTCTGATCGCGCTTTCGGGTTCGTCGAGCGCGACGCGCACGTCGCTTTTGCAGAGGACCGGGCCCAGACCGCAACCGGACAACATGACAAGTGGTATCGCAAACCAATACTTCATAAAGAAGTTCCTTTTTGTGAAAGATGTCGCGGGAATCGGGTCACCGCCCGAGCGGCGCGGCGATCCGACCCGTTTATGGGAAAGATAACTTTCGTCGGTCACCGGGGTTATGGGTTTTCACGATCGCAGCGTTCCCATTCCGCCAGGTATTTGGGTCCCAGCCGATCGAGTTCGGCCTTGTACCGTGCGCGAATTTTACGTTCTTCGGCCATGCTGACAGGGACGGGCCGCACATTGCCCGAACCGGCGACTGTATACAGACAATCGTATTCCGATCTACTGCCGTTCGCGCTTGTCGATTCGCATCTGCGGCGCACTGTGGCGTCGGAACTCAACGCTGCCAGTCCTTCGTTGATTTCAAAGCCGATGGCATAACCTCTTTCGACGTTCGCATCAGCGATACCGAACGCGAAACGGGCTTCGCGATATGCCTGCACATCGGCAGAATTGTCACGACACATTTGCGCCGGATCAGCCTCGCATGCCGAAAGAGCGACGAAAGCGAGCAATGGTAGTTTGTATCGCATTTGCGATCCTTTCGCAGGTTCCGTGGACTTGTCCCGGAAACCTTAATAGTGATCACCCCCATTTTTGCGTATACATTGCAGTCGTCATTATGCAACCCGCAAGGTCAAATTCCAAACCGGTGCGGGTTTAAGGTTGCGCGGCAATTCATGGGAACATAACATGAACGCATGCCGCGTATGGACCTTTCACAAAAGCTCGCGATCCTGAGCGATGCTGCCCGTTACGACGCCTCTTGCGCGTCAAGCGGGACGGCGCGCAGGGACAGTCGTGATGGCAAGGGGTTGGGGTCGACCGAGGGATCGGGGATCTGTCATGCCTATGCGCCGGATGGGCGGTGTATCAGTCTGCTAAAAATCCTGATGACGAATTTCTGCATCTATGATTGCGCCTATTGCATCAATCGGGTGTCGTCGAATGTCGCCCGTGCCCGGTTTTCCGTTGATGAGATTGTGCAGCTGACGATCGAGTTTTACAGGCGGAACTACATTGAGGGTCTGTTTTTGTCGTCGGGGATCATTCGCTCACCCGATGCGACCATGGCCGATATGGTGCGCATTGCGCAACGCCTCCGCGAGGTGGAGCGGTTTCGGGGCTATATTCATCTGAAGACGATCCCCGATGCGGCGCCGGAATTGGTCGAGCAGGCGGGGCTTTATGCAGATCGGTTGTCGATCAATGTGGAATTGCCGACCGATCGCAGCGTGCAGGTCTATGCCCCGGAAAAGAACCCGGCGACCATTCGCAAGGCGATGGGGGATGTGCGGGCGCGGAAAGAAGTGGCGGGCGAGCGATCTTATCGCGGCAAGCGCGGCAAACGCTTTGCCCCGGCAGGGCAATCGACGCAGATGATCGTGGGGGCGGATGGGGCCAATGATGCGACGATCCTGGGCCAGTCGAGCCGGCTTTATGGCGATTACAAGTTGCGCCGTGTGTATTATTCCGCGTTCTCCCCGATCCCGGATGCGACGGCGAAATTGCCGCTGATCAAGCCGCCGCTGGTGCGGGAGCATCGGTTGTATCAGGCGGATTGGCTGCTGCGGTTTTATGGCTTTGACGTGGGTGAGGTCACGGCGGTGCGGCCGGATGGGAACCTTGATCTGGACATCGATCCGAAACTCGCCTGGGCCTTGCAGAACCGTGGACTGTTTCCGGTGGATGTGAACCGGGCTGCGAAAGAGATGCTGTTGCGCGTGCCAGGGTTTGGAACACGGATTGTGGGCCGGATTTTGAGCAGTCGCCGCCACCGTCGCCTACGGTACGATGATCTGCTACGCATGGGTGCGCTGCTGAAAAAGGCGAAGGCGTTCATCATCGCCGACGGCTGGTCCCCCGGTGCCCTGACCGACAGCGCCGACCTGCGCGCTCGTTTCGCCCCGCCCCCTGAACAACTGAGCCTGTTTTGATGTTTACCGTTCCGCTTCCTGTGATTGGCACCGATGTGGTTTGGCGCGATGCGGCCAAGCGCCTGATCGGGGCCGGTGTGTCGCCCCATGATATTCTGTGGGATTATGGCGACACGATGGGGGAGTTGTTCGAGACGGATACCCCCCTGCCCGCCCCCACCCGCCGCGTGAAGGCACCGCAGAGTTTTGTGCAACTGTCGCAGAATGTGGTCTGGCATAAGGACCCGCAGCGCTTTGCCCGGCTTTATGCGCTGTTATGGCGGCTGCGGCATCAGCCGCGGTTGATGCAGGATCGCGCTGACCCGGAACTGGCCAAGCTGCGTCAAATGGAAAAGGCGGTGAACCGGTGTCGGCACAAGATGAAGGCCTTCGTGCGGTTTCGTGATCTGCGTCAGGGGGGCGAGCGGCGCAGCTTTGCCGCGTGGTTTGAGCCGACGCATCATACGGTCGAACCCACAGCACCGTTCTTTGCCCGTCGTTTCGCCGATATGGACTGGATGATCGCGACGCCGGATGTGACCGCGCAGTTTGTGGATGGCAATCTGTCGTTTCATCCCGGCCAGCCCAAGCCGGATTTGCCCGAGGATGCGGCAGAGGCGCTATGGGGGACGTATTTCTGCAATATCTTCAACCCGGCGCGGGTAAAGGTGCAGGCGATGACGTCGGAGATGCCGAAGAAGTATTGGAAGAATATGCCGGAGGCCGCGCATATCCCGGAACTGATCCGCAATGCCGAGCGGCGGGTGCAGGAGATGCGGGATGCCGCGCCAACCCTGCCGCCGGAGCGGGCGGAGAGGATTTTGAAGCAGTTGCGCGGGGATGATCAGGCGGAGTGAGTGTCGCGCAGCCAGCGTGCGAATTCGGCCTCTGGCACGGTGCCTTCGGCGAGGCCTTCCATTTGTCGCACTGCTGTCATCTGATCGGGCACGATGTCGATACCGTTAATGCTGAGAAAGGTCAGCGCGGCGACAAGTGCCGTCCGCTTGTTCCCGTCGACAAAACCATGCGCCTTGGCGATCCCGAAGGCATAGCCCGCGGCCAAGTCGAATATATCAGGTTCGCCATAGGCCCACAGGTTCAAAGGCCGCGCGCAGCCCATTTCAATCAGCGCTCGATCCCTGATCCCCGGCGTACCGCCGTGTCGTGAGATTTGCCGATCATGCACCACATAAATGACGCTGATCGGCAACCATGTTGGATCGTTCATGCGAGGGCCTGAAGGGCGTCCCTGTTGTCGTCCATGACCTTTTCAGCGGCACGCATCGCCGCGGCAAAATCATCCTCATGCCGCCGCAGTGCAAGGCTGCCGTCGTCGGTGCGCACGAGGTAGATCGTATCGCCCTCGGCGGCGTCGATGACGGCCATCGCCTCTTTCGACAGGGTGATCACGGCGGAATTGCCGACTTTGCGGATTTTGGTCTCGAACATTGTTCCGACTCCTTGATACGGATGTATATACATCCGTATATGCCTGAGATCAAGGTGTCAGCTATCGCCTGTGTCGATCAGCAGGCACTGATAGCGTTCGTCGGTCTGTTCGGCGATCAATTCAGCTGCCCGGTTCATCGCGGTGGCCAGCCTAATGCTGCTTCCAAGGCGCGAGCGGTCCTCTTCGACATCGCTGATCAACTGTTCTGCGGCGCGTTCCGATGCGACATCCAGATTAACCTCGACGAAGCGATGCGCCTCTTGCGCGCGGGACTGTGTTTCGGCGGGTGTTGAACCGGGTTCGCAGAGATAGGTGAACGTGTCGATCCCGTCGCTGGAGGCGAAGGAGATGCGTTCGCGGTCCGGGTAGGCGCTGTTGATCAGGCTTTCGTTGCTGCAGGCGGTGAGCGTAATCAGTGCGAGTGTCGTGATAATTCTCATGGTCAGTCCTTTAGCCGCTGTGCAGGAAGTGCATCACGTCGCCGTCCTTGACGATGTACCCCTTGCCCTCGGCGCGCATCTTGCCAGCCTCTTTCGCCGGGCCTTCGCCGCCGAGTGTGACGAAGTCGTCATAGGCGATGGTCTCCGCCCGAATAAAGCCGCGTTGGAAATCGCCGTGGATGACGCCTGCGGCCTGCGGGGCAGAAGTGCCTTCCTTGATCGTCCAGGCGCGGGCCTCTTTTGGGCCGACGGTGAAGTAGGTTTGCAGGTGCAGCAGTTCGTAACCTGCGCGGATCAACCGGTCGAGCCCCGGTTCTTCAAGGCCCATTTCAGACAGGAACATCTCGGCCTCTTCGGCCTTGAGCTGGCTGATTTCCTCTTCGATCCGGGCGCTGATGACGACGTGGCTGTTGCCTTGGGCCGCCGCCATTTCCGCGACGCCGGCGGATTGGCTGTTGCCTTCGCTCGCGCTGTCTTCCTCGACATTGCAGACGTAGAGGACCGGTTTGGTGGTGAGCAGTTGCAGCATCTTCCAGGCTTTGGCGTCGTCTGCATCGATGTCCACCGTCCGGGCAGGCTGACCGTTTTCCAGCGCTTCTTGCGCCATCTTGAGCAGCCGTTCCTGCTGTACCGCGTCCTTGTCGCCGCCGCGCACCTTGCGGACGATGTTCTGCATCCGCTTTTCGATGCTTTCGAGGTCGGCGAGCATGAGTTCGGTTTCGATCGTTTCGGCGTCCTCGACCGGGTCGACCCGCCCGTCGACATGTGTGATGTCGTCATCCTCGAAACAGCGCAGGACGTGGGCAATCGCGTCGCATTCGCGGATATTGGCGAGGAATTGGTTACCGAGGCCTTCACCTTTGGACGCGCCTTTCACGAGGCCCGCAATGTCGACAAAGGTCATCCGGGTGGGGATGATCTGTTTGGATTGCGCGATGGCGGCGAGTTTGTCGAGGCGCGCGTCGGGCACAGCGACCTCGCCCACGTTGGGTTCGATCGTGCAGAAAGGAAAGTTCGCCGCCTGCGCTGCGGCTGTCTTGGTCAGCGCATTGAACAGGGTCGATTTGCCGACATTCGGCAGTCCGACGATACCCATTTTGAAACCCATTGCGGCTCTCCCTTCTTGGTCAAGGCGCTTCTAGGTGGGGTTTGCGTCTGGCGCAACCGCGCTCAGTTCCAAATGGCCAGCGCGAGGTCAGGGTTGCGGTAGAGTTCGTCATTAAGCTGCTCTAACCCCTTTTCAGCAACCAGCGTCGGATCATCAGAAAACAGAGATACACCAAGGCCACCACGGGCATCAGGCCCGGCGAGGCCCATCACCGCCAGCATGGTGGGATAGAGATCAAGCATACTGGCCAGGCGGTCATTGGCGGCTCCGGGCGTCAGATAGGGTGTGTCATAGCCAAAACTCAGCATCAGGGCGGTGTTGCGGCGTTCGGCGTCCGATACGATATCCTTCATCGCCGGGCCGTGATGCAGATGATCGGACAGCAGGAAAACAAGGGTAGGCCGATTGTTCCGGTTGCTCTGAACATGCGTGATAAACGTCTGCATCTCGTCCAGCATGCACGTGACAGGCCCTTCGATGTCGGCTGTGACGACGGATTGACCATCCGGCGTACAACGCCGTGACAGCGCCGCTGTTTTACCATGCGGCCCGAATGTTTCCACGATCATCAAAAGAGGATCAGGGTCCTCTATGCTTTCATCATAGACCCGACCGGCGGCATCAAAAAGCATCTGGTCATCGTAAACCCAACCGGACATCGCACGGTCCAATTCCTGCTGATCATACATCCCTTCCAAATTAGCCCGGTCAAAGATCTCGGTGAAGTTGTGCGACATCAGCAGGTGGTTCTTTCCGGAAAACGCCACATCGCTGCCAAGCAAGAATTTGTTTTGATATCCGACCCGCGCAGTCACATCGCTCAGGCAGATTTTCGAAGACATGAAATCGTTCTGCCCCTCGAACTTGTTCAGTTGCCGCAGTCCGTTGGGCAGGACAGGCAGGCCGCACATGGACGCCGTCAGTCCGCCAAGTGTCCAACCCGTTCCACTCACCTGATGAATATTGGTGAATGTCAGCGCTTCCTTTTCGTAGTCCGAGATTACACGATAGCTGTCGCCGAACTTACTTGTTTGGTTGAAGGTGCGTTCCGTTCCCTCAAGATAAATCAATATGACATCCGGTCGGATGTCAGAAGACGTGACCTGCGGCGTTGCCAATCGCGTATGCAGATCACTTTCAACTGGCGCGCTGGTTGCATAAACCAACATGCTGATGGCAATGGGATTGATCATAAGCAGAGCAACAGCCGGAACGCCAAACGACCATCGCGGCAGGTTCATCAGCGCCCAAAGTGCGAAGCAGCTACCCAGAAAAAGGACAACACCGCCGATTCCTTCGCGTATGTCGGTCCCCATGCCGGACAGATCCGCGCCATCGATCCCCAACTGCAGATGGACCAGCAGCCCCAAAACATCGATCTTGCCAAATGCCCGTTCGATGACAAAGGCGGGTATGGCGATCAGGCCGCATAAAACCGCGATCCAGACAGCCTTGGGCGGACGTTTCTTCAGATAAGGCCAACCGGCGATGAGGCCGATGATCAAAATCCATGCACCGATCCGACCGATGTCTTTGCCAGACAGGCCTGGCATCAGAAGGAAGGTTGCGCTGACAAAAAGCAGTGCAGTGAAGGCGGCCACTGCCAAATGCTTGCGATACGACAACATGAAAATTCCCTCGAAGGCTTCATGTCTTTCAAACTTCGCTGATCATGTTGTCAAGAAATTGTTACATTGTATGATCCGCTGCGCGTGCATTTGCTTGCGTTTTCGTGGTGTTTCCCGCACACCACCCCGACGTTGAAGACAGGGACGGCAATGAGCAGAATCGACGCGAAATTTGCGCAGTTGCGTGCAGAGGGGAAGAAGGCGTTCGTGGCCTATGTAATGGCGGGCGATCCGGATTATGAGACCGGACTGGAGCTTGTGAAGGCCCTGCCCGACGCGGGCGTCGATATCATCGAACTGGGCATGCCGTTCACCGATCCGATGGCGGATGGCACGACGATCCAACTGGCCGGGCAGCGCGCGCTGGAGGCCGGGCAGGATCTTGAAAAGACGCTGGATTATGCAAGGGCCGTGCGAGAAACGGGTGACACCACCCCGATCGTGATGATGGGATATTACAACCCGATCTATTCGCGGGGTGTGGACGCTTTTCTGGCGGATGCGAAGGCTGCGGGCGTCGACGGCTTGATTATCGTAGACCTTCCCCCGGAAGAGGATGATGAATTGTGCATTCCGGCGCAGAAGGCCGGAATCAACTTTATCCGGCTTGCGACACCGACGACAGATGACAAACGACTGCCCACAGTGCTGCAGAATACGTCTGGCTTTGTCTATTACGTCTCCATGACCGGGATCACCGGCACTGCCGATGTTCAGGCCGACCAAGTGGCGCCCGAGGTGGCCCGGATCAAGGCGCAGACCGATCTACCGGTGATCGTGGGATTTGGGATCAAGACACCCGAAGCGGCAGAAAGCATCGCCCGGATCGCCGATGGGGCCGTTGTCGGCTCTGCCATCGTCGAGAAGGTCGGCGCGGGGCAATCCGTGGATCAAGTTACGGCCTTTGTGAAAAGCCTTGCCGACGGGACCCATCGCGCCTGAAAACCGCTGGTATCTGGGCCCGTGACCTGAGACGATCGGGGCATGGCAGATTTCATATTCCCTGAACTTGAAAATGACGATGATGCGATCGCGGCTTTCGTTGCGGCGCAGAACACCCGGACCGAAGGGGCGTTGCAGGATGATGTCTTTGCAACCGACGTCAACCGCGCGGCGAAGGTGCTGGAAGACCCGGACAATCTGGGCGGGATTGTGCGCCGCGGTGACTGGGTTTTCAACTTTCGCAAGGATGCCGATCATCCGCGCGGGGTGTGGCGCCGTATTCCCGATGGTGTGAAACCGACTGTCGATGCGGACTGGCAGGTCGTGTTCGATCTGGATGCCTTTTGCAAAGAGACGGGTGAAGACTGGCATTGGCGCGGACCGGAAACACTGTGGTCGGAACCGACGCGCGTACTGCTGGCGTTGTCTTATCAGGGGTCGGACCAGACCCGGTACCTCGAATGGGATTGCGATGCACAGGCGGCGGTACCGGATGGGTTTGATATCGCACCAGCGCGGTCATCGGTCGCTTGGCTGGATGCGAATACGATCTTGATGTCGAACGGGGCGGTCGCAGCGACGCGGTCGGGGTGGCCACGGCAGGTCGCATCGCTGCAGCGCGGGCAGGCGCCCGAAGACGCCAAGGTGATTTTCGAGGTCGAAGAGAGCGATCTGCTGGCGTTCGGCTATACGTTCCCGCTGTCCGATGGGACGCGCGGTATCGGGCTCAAGCGTGTGCGGGCGATTGGGGACGATCTTGGGATCGTCCGCATTGGTAAGGATGAGGTGTCGTTGACCGCACCCGCTGGCACCGTGACGATCCACAACCATTCCCACTATGCCTATGTCGCGGCGGATGATGGCCCCGACCCAGCCGGCACGTTGGTGCTACAGCGGCTGGATGGCAGTCAACGTCGCGTCATGTTCAAGCCGACTGAACGACGGGCGGTCGATGTCTATTCGATCGCGTTTACCAAAAATCATATCTTTTGGATCGAGCAGGATACGCTGCAACCCACGTTGATACGCCTGGACCTGCGTGACGTGGAAAACCAGCCAGAGGCGCTGCCCTTACCGGTCGATGCCCAATCGATCTGGGTCGGTCATTATGATGCCGAAGCGGATGATGGCCCGCTGCAGATGGTAACGAGCGGGTTTCTGACGCCCTCGCAAACGTGGCTGTTCGACGGAGATGCAACCCACCCGGTATATGAATTACTGGTCGAATCCACGCGCAGTTTCGACAGCACCGGCATGGAGGTGCGCCTGCATATGGCAACCTCGGATGATGGGACGGAGGTGCCCTATCACATTGTCCTGCCGAAGGATCACGATGGTGATTTGCCGGTTCTCCAGTATGGCTATGGCGGTTTTTCCAATGGGCTGTCGCCCTACTACTTGCGGATGATGGGGCCGCTTTGGCTGGAAAAGGGCGGCGCTTACGTGCTGACCTATGTCCGCGGCGGGTCGGAGTTCGGGAAATCCTGGCATCTGGCGGCGAAGGGTCAGAACCGGCCCCGCGCGTTCGAGGATTTCGCGGCGATCGCCAACGATTTGGTTGAACGGGGCTATGCGACGCCTGAACGCATCGCCTGCCATGGTGGCAGCAATGGCGGATTGTTATGTGGCGTGATGCTGACCAGTTATCCCGAACGCTTTGGCGCGGTTTGGGCCAGTGTCGGCGTCATGGACATGCTGCGTTTTCATCTGTTCCCCGCGGGTGCTGGGTGGATCGATGAATATGGTGATCCCGATAATCCAAAGGCACGGGCATGGCTAAGGGCCTATTCGCCGCTGCATAACGTCGTCCCGTATGATCAGCGCACTTATCCCCCTGCCCTGATCGACACCAATGACAGCGATGATCGGGTCGATCCCTCGCATTCCCGTCGTTTTGCCGCTGCGTTGGCGGCAGCGGGGCAACCCTTCTGGTTCCACAGCCGCTCCGGTGGGCATGGCGGTGGCGGGCAAACCACCGAGACGGCGAAAGAGCTTGCCTTGGGCATCGCGTTTCTGAGGAAAACACTATCGCTTTGACAGAATCCTTCGAATTGGTATGAAGACATGACCAATTCGAAGGATTCCACCCATGCCGGTCATCACCACGATCGACGACCTCCGTCGCCTGCACAAACGCCGCACACCCAAGATGTTCTACGACTATGCGGAAAGCGGCAGCTGGACCGAGCAGACCTTTCGTGAGAACACGTCGGACTTTGATCAGATCCGCCTGCGCCAGCGCGTGGCGGTGGATATGTCCGGCCGGACAACGGCAAGCCAGATGATCGGGCAAGACGTAGCGATGCCGGTGGCGCTTGCGCCTGTTGGACTGACGGGCATGCAGCACGCGGATGGTGAGATCAAAGCGGCGAAAGCGGCAGAGAAATTCGGCGTGCCGTTCACCCTCTCGACGATGTCGATCTGTTCGATCGAAGATGTGGCCGAGCACACAAAAGAGCCGTTCTGGTTTCAGCTTTATGTCATGCAGGACGAGGAATTCGTCGATAATATCATCGCGCGGGCGAAGAATGCGGGCTGTTCGGCGCTGGTGCTGACGCTGGACCTGCAAATCCTGGGTCAGCGGCACAAGGACCTCAAGAACGGGTTGACCGCACCACCAAAGCTGACCCTGCCGACCATGCTCAACTTGGCAACCAAATGGCGCTGGGGGATGGGCATGCTGCAGACAAAACGACGCCAATTCGGCAATATCGTGGGCCATGCCAAAGGGGTTGGCGATGCCAGCAGCCTGTCATCCTGGACTGCGGAACAATTCGACCTGCGGCTTGACTGGGACAAGATCGCCAAGCTGAAAGAAAAATGGGGCGGTAAGCTGATCCTAAAGGGTATCCTGGATCCGGAGGACGCCAAGAAAGCGGTGGAGGTCGGCGCGGACGCGATCATCGTCAGCAACCATGGCGGGCGGCAGCTTGACGGCGCTTTGTCGGCGATCCGCATGCTGCCATCGATCGTGGCCGCTGTCGGTGATCAGGTCGAAGTGCATATGGATAGCGGCATCCGATCGGGGCAAGATGTGTTGAAAGCGCTCGCCCTTGGTGCGAAGGGCACCTATATTGGGCGTGCCTATATTTATGGGCTGGGTGCCATGGGACAGGAAGGCGTGACAAAGGCTCTGGACGTGATTCACAAAGAGCTCGATACGACCATGGCCCTCTGCGGGCGGCGGGATGTCAAGACGCTTGATCGCGAGGTTTTGCTGGTGCCCGAGGATTTCGAGGGCCGGTGGGCGTAAAGTCCGCCGAGGTCAGGTTTTCCTGACTAGCCACGCAAGTTACGGACATTTTCGTTGACCGGTGCGGGCCAGGCCTGCACCATTGGGCTAAGGCATGTGAATTACACGTTGAATGCCTTATCGATTTGTTATGAGGATTATTGGACGATGCGCGGAGCAACCTACTATTTCATTGCATTCCGCGCGCGACTTTCCCGGCTTACGGCATACTCACGGTGCATAGACGCAAACACCACTGCGTCGATCACAGGTTGAAAGGGGCCGGTGAAAACCGGTCCCTTTTGATAATCAGTTTTGCAAAGCCACCTTTCGATCTGCGGCGTTCAGGCGCGAGACCAAAACCGCGAATGGCACAGCACTGATCAGGACAAGCGCAACACCGGCAAAGGCAACCCGCAGGCCGAACGCTTCGGACGCCAGCCCCATCAACATGGGGGCAAAGAAGAAACCGGAAAAGCCGATCACGGCGACCCGGCTGATCGCCTCGGTCCGCAGATGGGGGGCGACCATCTTGCCGACAAGCGCAAGCCCGATGGGCCCGATGACCGAAACACCAAGGCCCAGGATGCCAAAGCCAAAGTAGGCGGCGATTGGGGTCGGTGCCACCGCCGCGATAAGCGCACCACTGGCCGAGATGATCGCGGCCACGATGACCACAGGAATTTCGCTGAACCGCTCTGAAACCGCCTGCCCCGAAAACCGCCCAATCGCCATGGTCAGGCCCAGCATTGCGGGGCCCAGCGCGCCCTCGGCGGCGCCACCACCCAGCGTGCGTTCGACATGAAGCGCCGACCACGCCTCGACCGTCGCCTCGGACATGAACGCGATCAGGGTGATCGCCCCGCACAGCGCGATAGGCCAGATCGGATAGCCGCCCTGATAGCCTTCTTCCGCGGCGACATGTGCGACGCGCATCCGCAGGAATGGGGCTAACAGGATGCAAAATATACTGAAGCCAGCAAAGACATAAACGGGTGCGACCCCCGCTTCGCGCGTGAAGCTGACGATCACCGCCGACACTGCGTAGGCGACCGAGAACATGGCGTGGTTCGCATTCATCAGCGGGCGTCTGTGGTCAGCCTCGAGTTCGCTGACGCGCGCGTTCATCACCACGTCGAGCAGGCCAGAGCACAAGCCGACCAGCGCCATGGACAGCGCGAAAAGGATCGGCACCGTCATATTGCCGGGGATCAGCCACGCCAGCGACAGCGCGACGACCCCGAATTGCATGCTGCGCGCGCCCAGCCAGTGATCAGCCCGCGGCGCGAGCCACATGGCCGAAACCAGCCCGGTAGCGGACCCCAATAACAGCGTCCCGAACAACGCATCCGACGCGCCCATCTGCGCCTTGAGCACTGGTACATGGGCGGCGAAGCACCCCCAGAACAGGCCGATCACCACAAAGGCGGCGGCGGGGCGGCGCGAGACGGAAAGGGCGTTCATGATCGACATGAACGCAGTGCTGCATCTAAAATATTCCCAAAGCAAGGTCCAAAGTTCACGGGCCTGTGCAGGTTGTCGCAGCCCTCTTGCGCGGTGATACGCAGTGCCTAACTGGATTGGTGTGAAGGAACCGATCCCATGAAACGTATCCTTGTTGCCAGCGACCTGTCCGAACGGTCTGACCATGCGATCCGGCGTGCTGTCAGACTGGCCGAAGCGCATGGCGCTTCCGTCACGGTCGCTTATGTCGTGGACAGTGCCCTGCCCGCTTACATCGCGGCCCATGTGCAGAAACAGGCCACGATCACGCTGCAAACGAAACTGAACGATTGCGTGCCCGACCCCAAGCTGAAAACCGACATTCAGGTGCCCGTCGGTGATGTCGTCACCGAAGTCGGTGAGGTAGCTGAACAGGTCATGGCTGACCTGCTGATCCTGGGTGTGCATCGCCGCCGTCTGTTCTTTGACAAGATCAAGGAAACAACGATGGAGCGGTTGATCCGCCACAGCCGCCAACCCGTTCTGGCGGTCGTCAATCCGGCTGAGGCCCCGTACGCACATTTGTTGGCTGCGGTGGACCTGTCCCCGGCCTGCGCCCGGGCGGTCCGATTGGCCAAGGCCCTGCTGCCGCAAGCCAGGATAGGTCTTTTCCACGCACATGACGTGTCATTCCACAAAGAGGCAGAGCGTGACTATGCCACGTGGCTTGCCGTCGCTGGGCTGGATGATGATTTGCCGCCCCCCATGTTTGTCGAAGCCCGGCCAGTGGATGCCGTCGATCAGATCATGAAGGACAACGATCACGACCTGTTGGTCATGGGTGCGCATACACGTTCAAATGTCGGGCGCTTCCTGTTGGGTGGCTTTTCATCCGATATGATCCGCAACCCGCCTAGTGATATTTTGGTTGCCAAATAGGCGCGCGCACACAAAAACCCCCTTCCCATCCTACCGAATCCCCCCTATAGCCACGGCTTCATCGGGCTCGGACACCCTTGGAGGCGGGCCCCTACATATTGGAGAAATACTATGGCTGGACAGATCCCTGATCTGAACGCCACGGTACGCGCGGGGACAGGCAAGGGGGCCGCCCGCCAAGCTCGCCGCAACGGCGACGTACCTGGCATTGTTTATGGCGGTGGGGCAGACCCGCAGGCGATCAACATTCCCTTCAACTATTTGCTGACCATGCTGCGCAAAGGCCGCTTCATGTCGACGCTTTTCAACCTCAAGATCGAGGGACAGGAAGACGTCCGGGTGATCTGCCGCGGTGTGCAGCGTGACGTGGTCAAGGACCTGCCGACGCATATCGATCTGATGCGGTTGAAGCGTACAAGCCGCGTGAACATCTTCATCCCGGTCGAGTTCCTGAACGCAGATACCTGCCCCGGCGTGAAAAAGGGCGGCGTGCTGACCGTTGTGCGGAACGAGGTCGAACTGGACGTGCTGGCCGGTGACATCCCCGAAAGCATCACCGTCGATCTGGCCGAGGCTGAAATGGGCGACACGATTTCGATCAGTGGTGTGACCTTGCCCGAGGGCGCCAAGCCGGTCATCACCGACCGTGACTTTGTCATCGCCAACGTCCAGGCACCGCGCGCCGTTCTGGCCGAAGACGAGGATGAGAGCGACGAAGAAGTTGCCGCCGATGAGGTGCCGACCGCAGGTGATGAGGAAGAGACCGAAGCCGAGACGTAAGGCATTCGGATCGGATTTTGGAAAGGGCGTCTCCGGGGGCGCCCTTTTTGCATTCACGACGAGTTTACCCCCCCCGTTCGGCAGCTCTTGTCATGATCGAAAAAATGCGAGGAACATCATGAAGAAACAGCGCCGACAGCAGCCGAAACGGAAAAAGCAAGCACCGGCACCGAAACCCACGGCCCATCGCCGCGGCGTGCTGCGCAATGCCGCGTTGATCGGGGGCCTTGTGGCCATCGGCGGTTTCTTTACGGTCAGCACGGTCATGGCGACGATCGCCGAACATGACCTGAGCGTCATTGGTCAGGGCGTTCCTGTCGTCGTGCAGGTTCACGACCCTCAATGCGGGGCCTGCATCGACCTGCAGCGCGAAACAAGGGCTGCATTGAAGGCGTTCGACGACCGCGACCTGCAATATCGCGTGGCCAATGTAAAAGCCGAAGACGGGGCCGCCTTTGCCAATGGCTATGGCGCACCCTATACGACCTTGTTGCTTTTCGATGCAGAGGGGCAGTTGCGGGGTAATCTGCACGGCGTGCGTCCGCGCGCCGAGTTGGAGGGCGCTTTTGCGCAGCTTGTCGCGGCGGGACGCTAACGCTGCATTCCGGCCCCGCCCCCTGAAACCGGCGCGGGTACGTTGACTCCATGGTGCACTCTGTTGACAAAGTCGCGGATGTCAGACCTTTTGGCTGTTGTGTTTTTGAATTGAAAGGCCGCGAAACTTGCTTGGTGTTGTCGATAGATCGATCTGGAGGCAGGAACGCGGCGGGCTTCGCAAGGCGCTCAGGACATGCCAGTCAGACATGTGCACTTGTGTACGGGACTACATCCATCGCTTGATGGAGGGCCCCCATGAAGGTTTGATCAACAGGCTTGCCCGCGGGCTTGCACCCAACGCTGTTTCTTCTCAAATCCCGAACCATGTCCGACCCTGGAACGAAACCAGATCCAGCCTTCAAAGGGCAAATGATTTCTACAATCAGCATTGCGGTGGTCCGCCGCCGCACCCGAAGATCGATGAATATCTGGCCAAGGATTTTCCGACCCAGGCGGAATGGGAAGACCTACATGGCCGTCCGATGCCGGAATATAGCGACGAATATCCACCGCCATTGACGCAACGGATCTGGAATGCCCTGCCATCGGCCGAACAGGTATGTGTCGGCACCTTTACCGGTGGCGGCACGTTGATCGGGGGGGCTGGCGGCTTTGTTCTTGGCGGCGGCGGGGGTGCCGCCGGCGGCACGTTGGTCGCGCCTGGTGTGGGCACGGTCGGTGGCGCGGCGGTAGGTGCTTATCAAGGCGCCGCACTTGGCGGCGCCGGGGGCGCGGCTGTCGGTTATGGCCTCGGAGACTGGCTGTGCCGGTAAGGATATCAGCGCAAGACGCCACGAGATTGGATCAGGCCATTGCCTGGCTGGCACTGGATTCCTTTTCCGAAATTCGGTCGCTGATCGTCGAACACCCGGCCCATGTCCGTGACGTTTGCCGCCATCTTCTGCATGATGGTGCCTATGGCCGACCAAAATCCAACGATGAAACCATCGAGGTGGACCACGATCGCCTCGCGCAGTTTTCATCGAAACTGACCAACGGCAACCTTTTCGACTTTTTGTGGTACTTCTACCAGACCGCGCCGACGGATCGCGAAGTGCGCCTTCTCACCCCATTCTATCCGATGGATCAGGATGCCGCCGCGCAGCAGGATATGCTTTTCCAGTTCATTCCAAAGGACCAAATGACCGCCGCCGCGGACAGTATCGCCGAACAGGAAATGCACCTTTATGATGCTTTCGTCGCATTGCAGACCCTTTTGACGTCAACTGCGCTGACCGACTACGACGCCGATACGATCCGGCGCACGATGCAACTGGACATGCACCGGGACGCGGCGCACGCATTTCGCCTGGCCTGCCACAGGGCCTTGCGTGTTCATTCCGTGGAAAGATGTTGCAGCGGCCTTCCAGATGGCACGCGACGCCTTGCGGCGTATGCCGCGCAAACCGGCGTGCCCGTGAACGAGGCCGAGATCAAGGAGTACTTTGCACGTGCCTGACAGCCTTCAACGCTTCGAGACCGCGATCGTCAGCTATCGTCCCCATCTGATCGCTGATCTGGTCGTGCTTTTCGGGATGTCCATCCCATACCGGCTGGCACCGCATATCTTTCTTGAACTGGACGCGCCCGATCGATTTCGCGCGGAATGCCACACGGCCACGCAAAAGGTCGATGATGCCGTCTTTGACCAGAACAGCCACACGTGGCGCTATGACGAAATGACGCTTTTGCGCGCTTTCGCTGCGGAGGGGATTCCCCAGATCGCCCCGATGGATATGGCCCGATTTTGCGATTGGCTGGAAGATGGATACTGCCTGAATTTTGACCCTTTTGCCCCGCGGATCATGTGGATCAGCGCATTGCGATGGATTCTCACACAGCCCGCGGCGGTCAAGGCACTGTCACAACCTCAATACGCGGCAGCCCGGGAATTTGCCGTTGCCTTTCAAGAGGCGGTGACTGCGGAATCCTATGCCGACGCGACAGACGCGATTTACAGTGACGCTGGCGACGATCTTGATGCGCTGCTGCAGACAAAATTCAACTTTGTCTTTCTTGACGATGATCTGGACGACGAAGAGGCACCGATGGCGCATTCGCCGCTGCAGTGGATCGACACCATTCGCGAAGGGCACATCTTACGTCGACAGTTGCAGGATGCGCGTGGGCAGGCGGGGCTCTCGGATGCGTTGGAGAGACTCGTCCTGGCCTATGTCGCGCGTGATGGCGCACCTGATAACGTCGCCGCTTTGAAAGATGCATTCGCGCCTTTGCGGATCGCACAGCTTTTCGACTGGGATCGTGATGCTTAAGGTTGAAAAGCGGATGTTGGTCAAGGCCGACGCCGATAACAGGGTGGCATTCATCGATGCCGCTGTCGCCGCCTATTTTGGCCATCCGCGCAATCGCATCACCGCCGAGGGTGGGTTTCGTCTGTCGATCGCAACCTTGATGCACCGCCTGTATGACGAGGGCATCTACGAGAACGAAGATGTCTGGCTGATACTCGACTCTCTCTACCGCGATGATCTGACCCCCCTGGGGCAGTTGAGAATGCGAAAGGTGCTTTCGGATCCGATGCAAAGCCCGTCCCGCAAAATGCGTGCCGTCCGTGAAATTCTGGGCGCGCCCGTCGCACAAAACCCTTTGCATTAAGACTGCTATGAACTGGCGCTGCGTCGCGGCACAGGTTAGGTTGCGTCCATGAAACTGCTTGTAGGCCTTGGAAATCCCGGCGCGAAATATGCGCAGAACCGACACAATATCGGGTTCATGGCGATGGACCGGATTGCCGCCGATCACGGTTTTGCCGCGTGGCGGTCGAAATTTCAGGGTGTGATCGCCGAGGGGCGGTTCGGGTCGGACAAGGTGACCTTGCTCAAGCCCGAGACGTTCATGAACAAGTCGGGCCAATCCGTGGGCGAGGCGATGCGCTATCTCAAGCTGGAGCCCGCCGATGTGATCGTCTTTCATGATGAGATCGACCTCGCTCCCGGCAAAATCCGTTTGAAAACGGGTGGCGGTCACGCCGGTCATAATGGTTTGCGGTCTATCCATGCGCATATCGGCGCCGATTATGATCGCGTCCGGATGGGCGTCGGCCATCCGGGGCACAAGGATGCTGTGCCGGGATACGTGCTGCGCGATTTTCCCAAGGCGGATGCGGAATGGCTGGATGATGAATTGCGCGGGATCAGCGATGGGATCGCGCATCTTGTATCAGGCGATGGCGGGCGGTTTTTGAATGCCGTGTCGTTGCGGCTGAACCCGCCCCGGTCGTCTAAATCAGCGCCCAAACCGAAACCGGCGGAACCCGCGCCAGAGCCTGTCGATGACCGCTCGGCCTTGCAAAAACTGGTGGACCGGTTTCGCTAGCCCCTGAGCCCATATCATCTGCCCTAGCGTTTCAGGCGAAGGCCTGCGAAAGCCTCGGGTCGCCCTTTATGGGGCAGTTGATGCGGGTTTGCGCGACCATGCCGTGGCCCGAAGGTGTGATCCGTGACCGGATCTTTGCGTGGGAAGGTGATCTCACCCCGCGTGGGCAATCGGTGTCGTTGCGGCTGGCCGGGGCGCTCCATAGCTTGCGTTTGAACGGTCATGCCGTGCTCGACGCAGTTTATCCACCCGCTCAAGTGACCGACGATGAATTGTGGGACGCCGTCAGCGCCACGCTGGTCAGCGACGAAGCGACCATCAATGAATGGCTCAACAGCGCCCCACAAACGAATGAAGTCCGGCGGTCCGCCGCACTGATCTCGGTCGGGCATTGGTTGGCGGGTCGCTTCGGGTTGCCCATCCGCACCTCGGAACTGGGGGCAAGCGCGGGGCTGAACCTGAACTGGGATCGCTATGCGCTAGAAGCAAACGGACAGCGTTTTGGTCCGGCTGACGCAGTACTGACATTGACGCCAGATTGGACCGGACCCGTGCCTCCGCTTGTCGCGCCGAGGGTCGTTGAGCGCGCTGGTGTGGACCTCAATCCGCTTGATCCCAAGACCGACGCGCTACGCCTGCAGGCCTATCTTTGGCCAGATCAGCCGCATCGGTTGGAACTGACGAATGCAGCGATTGCGGCGGCCGATACGCCTGTCGCGCAAGGGGATGCGGTTGATTGGCTCGCGGGACGTCTGGCGCATCAGCCGGATCAGTTGCATCTGATCTACAGCACCGTCGCTTGGCAGTACTTTCCGGCGAAGAAGCAGGCCGAGGGCACCGCACTGATCGAAGCAGCAGGCGCCACCGCGACAGATGACACTCCGCTCGCCTGGTTCAGCATGGAAAGCGATGGCGGCGATCCGGGTGCCGCGATGACCCTTCGCCTTTGGCCGGGTGATCTGCATGTCGATCTGGGTCGCGTGGATTTTCATGGACGCTGGGTGGACTGGCGCGGCTAGGCGCTTGCCCTTATGCACGCTGCCCGACATGATGGCGGGAAAGCAGGGAACATCATGAAATCATTTCTGAAATGGACGGGCCGCATTCTGATCTTGCTGGCGCTTGTCATTGTTGCGGTGGGCATTTGGAAGCGGGAAGAAATCGGGCGGCTTGGCACCGTGCTGACACTGTTCGATGAAGAGAACATCGTCGGCAATTTCTCGAACATGAACGCCGCGTTTCTGAACACGCCGCTCGATCGCGGCGATGGCCCGGCCAGTGAACTACCCGTCGGCGATCAGGTCACCCTGCCCGCCCCGGTGCAAAGCTGGATCACCGACCGCAGTATCACCGGGCTGGTCATCCTCAAAGACGGCGCGGTGGTGTATGAGGACTATTTCAAAGGCACAGGCCCCGACGATATCCGTATCAACTGGTCGATCTCGAAAAGTTATCTGTCGGCCTTGTTCGGTGTCCTTTTGGACGAAGGCACCTTCGAAAGCCTTGACGAGCCGGTGACCAAATACGCGCCATCGCTGGTGGGCACGGCTTATGAAGACACCAGCATCAAGGATGTTTTGCAGATGTCGTCGGGCATCGTGTTCAACGAGGACTATCTCGATTTCTGGTCCGATATCAACAAAATGGGCCGCGTGTTGGCCCTGGGCGCGTCGATGGACACGTTCGCCGCCGGGCAGGATCAGAGCTTTGCCCCGCCGGGCGAGATATGGAAATACGTCTCGATCGATACCCATGTGATCGGGATGGTCATTCGCGGCGCGACGGGCCACAGCGTGATCGACCTGCTCAGCGAAAAAATCATCCAGCCGTTGGGAATGGAATCAGAGGTCTACTATGTGACCGATGGATTTGGCGTGGCCTTCGTGTTGGGCGGCCTGAACACGACCACCCGCGACAATGCCCGCTTTGGTCAGATGATCGCCGAGGGCGGGCGCTGGAACGGGCAGCAGATCGTGCCCGCAGATTGGGTGGATGCCGCGACCGTGCCAAGCGCGAATACAGCCGTAGGCAGCACCGGCTATGGCTATCAATGGTGGATCCCGGCAGGTGCGACAGATGGCCAGTTCATGGCCCGTGGCATTTACGGTCAGTACATCTACATTGACCGTATCAACGATGTGGTCATCTCGGTCCACGCCGCCGACCGCCGGTTTCGCGAACCCGGCGTCAGCCAGCAGAACGAAGACATGTTTCGCCTGATCGCAGAAAGCCTGAACTGATATGGAAAAAGATCCGTCATTCAATGTGCTTGGCAGCGCACTGACACCCTGTTCGATCGATCCGATGACCGGATTCTTTCGCAACGGCGCCTGCGATACCTGCGCGCAGGACACCGGTAGCCATACCGTCTGTGCCGTCATGACGGCTGAATTCCTCGCCTTCTCGAAATATGTCGGCAACGACCTGAGCACGCCACGCCCCGAATTCGGCTTTGCCGGGCTGAAGCCGGGGGATCAGTGGTGCCTGTGCGCCAGCCGGTTCCTGCAAGCACACGAGGAAGGCTGCGCACCGCAGGTGAACCTGCACGCGACCCATGTCCGCGCGCTGGATATCGTGCCGATCGATGTGTTGCGGCAATATGCGGGGATATTGGGATAGGCCTAACGCCGTCTTAGGCTTGACCGGGGACCTCTTGGTCAATGTTGAGGCTCCGCCTTTAGGCCGGGGCGGGTGTTATATCAAACCGCCTCACTCATCAGATCATCGATGAACAGGCTCAGCAACTGGGTCCGTCCGCTGACCCCTGCCTTGCGATAGATCGCGTTCGTCTGCGCCTTGACCGTCCCTTCGCTGACCTCCCGCAGGGCGGCGATTTCCTGGGTCGACATGCCCTTGATCGCGAAAAGCGCCACGTCCCGTTCGGCTGGAGTGAGCGCCCAATCGGTAAAACGTTCCTCGAGCACCTCCATGAAGGCACCAGAGGCAAGGCGCAACTGATCCTCGACCACGATGTTGCGCGCCACGGTGCGTCGCAGAATCAAAAGCCCAAGGATGACCCCCAGCATCAAACCCAAGGCGGCCCCGACTTCGATCAGTTCGTGGACCTGCCAACTGAACGGCGCAAAGCCAAGGATGGACGAAAGGATTTGTGATACGAAAAAGACCGCGCAGATGACCTGAACGAGAACGATGGCCGGAATATACCAGCGGCTGATCACGGGCGAGGCTCCTTCACGATTTGCGCAGGTGCTCAGTCGTCATCGTCGTCTTCATCATCGTCTTCGTCGTCGTCATCGTCATCATCATCATCGTCATCATCATCGTCGTCATCATCGTCGTCGTCATCATCGTCGTCATCATCGTCATCGTCGCCGCCGGATCCGCCGCCGGACGATGAACCACTGGACGAACCACGATGATCGTCGTTGTCATCATCACGCCCCCCACCGGGTATGATGACGGTCGGTGAGCTTCGCTCGCTGACCCAGCGGTCGCGCATGACTTCGCCGGTTTGTGGATTGATGACAAGTTCCCGGGTTTGGCCGTTACGCTCTGCCTCAAATCGCAAACGACGCAAAAGCGTTGTTTCGACGGTTATGCCAGTGAAACCCTGCGCGCGCAGCTGGGACACAACCTGTTCTTCAACGGATTGGGCCGCCACGGATAGTGGCGCGATAGTCAGGCCAATGCATAGGGCCAGTCGTTTTTTCATGACAGTCACTCTTTGATAATACGGCTTCATCGTCAACTCTTGCGCCGGGTTTTGAAGGTCGCGTTGAACGCGATCGATACACGTTCTTCTTCGGACTCGTTGGGATAAACCCAATGCACCAGATATGATGGGAACAGGATCATATCGCCCGGCATCGGCCTCAGCTTCTTTTTCAGCCGGAACGCGGGCGCTTTGAGGATGCGCCAATTCGGCAGATCGGAGCGGGGATCGAGGAATTCGATCATCCCCGCATTGCCAGTCTCGACCGCCGGTTGCGACACATAATAGACGCCCGACCATTGGGCACCCGGATGGGTATGCGGGGCATTATATCCACCGGCCGGGTTCATATTCATCCATCCGAACAGTTTCAGCGACAGTTCGTCAAAGTCGGCCCTCGCCCCGATCTGGGCATTCGCCGCGGCAATACTGTCGGTGACCAGCGTCTTAAGGGTCTGCACGCAAGCGGTCTTTCGTTTGAACAGGTTCCCTTCGGAATGCCACCCGGCGCGATTGGATTTCGACACACCTTCAGACAACGCCCGCATGTCATTGCCTTCCCGCAACAGCGCTGTGTTCAGATCGTCATGGCCCTCGACATGAAATCGCAGAACGGGCGTCGAGAAAAGTTTTTCGTACTTTGTCGTTTGAAGTTTCATCTATGTTTGCTTTCCGACCGATGGGCCCGCCCGCGCATCGGTGACGCGGGGCAAGGCCAAAGATCATCGATCGACGTCAGGTGAATGACAACTTAGTCGTCATCGTCGTCGTCATCATCATCGTCGTCATCTTCGTCTTCGTCTTCGTCATCATCGTCTTCGTCGTCTTCTTCTTCATCATCATCCTCGTCGTCTTCGTCCTCGTCATCATCTTCATCATCTTCATCGTCTGCGACGTCGCCATCATCCTCATCATCCTCATCATCCTCATCATCGACTGACGACACTTCTTCTTCGATGACTTCGCCGGTCGTCGCGTCATAAACGACTTCCAACTTGAAATCTCCGCGTGTCGCTTCGACTTCGACCGTTCGTCCATCATTGTCGATTTCAATACGCTCGTATCCCTGCTCGGTCAGTTGTGTGATCAGTTGCTCGGTGATCGACTGGCTGAAACTTACGGTGCCGGTAAAGATCAACGCGGCGGCTGCGGCAGTTGTGGATAGAAATTTCGTCTTTTTCATGGTCTGGTCCTCTTTTCTCGCTCGTGGCGCGCATTCGCGCCGATCGGCAGAGGGTGCAGGACACAATGCGCGCAGACCATTGCTCACCGGTTTAGCCGATGCGCGCTAAACCGATGAAAGACAGCCCTAAACGATAGTTTAGGCTTTTATTCGGTCTGGATATCGACGCCCAGATGCTTGGCGACGGTGAAAATGTCTTTGTCACCGCGTCCGCACATATTCATCACCAGCAGGTGATCCTTGGGCAAATCAGGTGCGATTTTCATCACATGCGCCAAGGCATGCGAGGGTTCGAGCGCAGGGATGATCCCCTCTTGCGCGCAGCACAGCTGGAACGCCTCAAGCGCTTCTTTATCCGTGATTGCCACATATTCCGCCCGTCCGATATCATGCAACCAGGCATGTTCAGGGCCGATCCCGGGATAGTCGAGCCCTGCAGAGATCGAGAACCCTTCGAGGATTTGCCCCACATCATCCTGCAACAGATAGGTGCGGTTGCCATGCAGCACGCCGGGCCGTCCACCGGTCAGCGAGGCGCAGTGCTCCATCTTCTCATTCACGCCTTTGCCGCCAGCCTCGACCCCAATGATGTTGACCTCTTTGTCGTCGAGGAAGGGGTAGAACAGACCCATCGCGTTCGATCCACCGCCGATCGCGGCGATCAGCGTATCGGGCAGGCGCCCTTCGGCCTCCTGCATCTGTTGCTTGGTTTCCTTGCCGATGATCGCCTGGAAATCGCGGACCATTGCTGGATAAGGGTGCGGCCCGGCAACCGTACCGATGCAATAGAACGTGTCGCGCACGTTGGTCACCCAGTCGCGCAGGGCGTCGTTCATGGCGTCTTTCAGCGTGCCACGGCCAGATGTCACAGGGATGACCTCAGCCCCCAGCAAACGCATGCGGAACACGTTCGGGGCCTGCCGTTCGACGTCATGCGCACCCATGTAGACCACGCATTTCAGACCAAACTTGGCGCAGACAGTTGCCGTGGCCACACCATGCTGCCCGGCCCCCGTCTCGGCGATGATCCGGGTCTTTCCCATCCGCCGGGCAAGGATGATCTGGCCCAGCACATTGTTGATCTTGTGCGCGCCGGTGTGGTTCAGCTCATCCCGCTTGAGGTAGATCTTGGCCCCGCCCAGATGGTTGGTTAGCCGCTCGGCAAAGTATAGCGGGCTGGGCCGACCGACATAATGGGTCCAAAGATCATGCATCTCGGCCCAGAATGTTTCGTCTGTCTTGGCATTTTCGTACTGCGCTTCCAGTTCAAGGATCAGCGGCATCAGCGTCTCGGACACGAAACGCCCGCCGAATTTCCCGAACCGGCCCTTTTCGTCGGGACCGGTCATGAAGCTGTTGAAAAGATCGTTTGCCATGTTGGTCGTCCTATCCGCGGTCGATGTGGTTTAGGCTGTCCACACAAAATCCGCTAGAGGATTTTGGTGCGGCAAAGGATGTCTACTTGCCCAGACAATAGCGCATGATGGCCTTCTGCGCGTGCAGCCGGTTCTCGGCCTCGTCAAAGATGACCGAGTTCGGCCCGTCCATCACACTGCTCGTCGCCTCATCATCGCGGTGCGCGGGGAGGCAGTGCATGAACAGCGCATCAGGCTTGGCCTTGGCCATCAGATCGTCATTGACCTGATAGCCGCGCAACTGGTTATGTCGCCGCTCTCGCGCCGATTGCGGATCGTGCATGCTGACCCATGTATCCGTGACCACAAGGTCAGCGCCCTGAACGGCCTCGTCCGGGTTGCGGATCGTCGTATAAAGGCCATTCAACGCAGGTTCCGGATCAAGCGGCGGCGGGCCGGTGAAGACCAGATCGAAATCGAATTGCCGGGCGGCATGGGCAAAGCTGGCAAAGACGTTGTTGCCGTCGCCGGACCACACGACCTTCTTCCCTGTGATCGGGCCCATCTTTTCCTCGAACGTCATGACATCGGCCATGATCTGGCAGGGGTGGGTGCGATTTGTCAGGCCGTTGATCACGGGCACGGTCGCGTATTCGGCCATCTCCAGCAGCGTCTGTTCTTCAAAAGTCCGGATCATGATCAGGTCGACATAGCGCGACAGAACGCGCGCCGTATCGGCGATCGTCTCACCATGGCCAAGCTGCATATCGGTGCCCGACAGCACCATGGTCTGCCCGCCCATCTGGCGCACGCCGACATCGAATGACACACGGGTCCGCGTCGAGGGCTTTTCAAAGATCAGGGCCACCATATGGTTGGCCAGCGGCTGCTCGGCGTCGGGCGTGCCTTTCGGCTGGCCCTCGCGCGCCTTTTTCATCGTCATCGCCTGGGTGACGATCGCCTTGAGGTCTTCGGCGGGCGTGACGTCGATATCGAGAAAATGTTTCATGTTTTTCTTCTTCGTAAAATCGGAAAGCTAAAGGTGGGTCATCACCTGCACAAGTTTGCCATCGCGCGTCGCCGCCAATCGTCGTTTGTGAAACCCGGCCTGTTTGTAGATGCCCAAGGTCCGTGCGTCGGTCGTATTCGCCGCGACGGCGACCATCGGGTAATGCATTCGCAAGTCGCGAAGGTAGGCGTCGATATAGCCCGCCGCATGCCCTTGCCCCAGATAATCCGGATCACCCAGAAAGGTATCGATCACCCGCGCACCCGGTGGCAGGTCGGCATATTCCGGCATCGCGAAGGCGCGCGCGTCGTGGTTATGAATATAGGCAAACGGTTTGCCCACCAATTCCACGACATGCATATTGATCGTATCGCTTTTCATATCTTGATTCATCAGCGCAATCTGCCTGTCCGCGCTGCCCCACCATGCCTTGACCTGCGGCGTGTTCAGCCATGCGCGGATCAAGGGCAGGTCGTCGTGGGACAGGCGGCGAAAGCTGTAGTTACGCATTTTCCCCTTGCAACTGTCGGGCGGCAAGGTCGAGCCGATCGACGGCCTCCGCGATGTCCCCGTCGCTGATGTTGAGGGCAGGCAGCAGACGGACGACATTGTCGGCGGCGGGCACGGTCAGGATGCTTTGGGCAAAACCGGCACTGACGACGTCGCTGTTGGCCACCTTGCACTTCAGACCCAGCATCAGGCCCGATCCGCGCACTTCTTCAAAGACATCGGGATAGGCGGCGACCAATCCTTCCAGCTTTTGCCGCAACAGGCCCGCCTTACGGTTCACGTCGGATAGAAAAGCCTCGTCACCCACGATATCCATCACGGCGGTCCCAACGGCGCAGGCCAACGGGTTGCCGCCATATGTCGATCCATGCGTGCCAGCGGTCATACCGGATGCGGCGCCCTCTGTCGCCAGCACAGCGCCCAACGGAAAACCTCCACCGATCCCTTTGGCCACCATCATGATATCCGGGCTGACGCCCGCCCATTCATGGGCAAAGAGCTTGCCGGTTCGACCCATCCCGCACTGCACCTCATCGAGGATCATGAGGATCCCATGTTGGTCGCAAAGGTCGCGCAGGCCCTTCAGGCAGGCATCCGGCAACGGCCGAATACCGCCCTCACCCTGCACAGGCTCGACCATGATCGCGGCGATCTTGTCCGAGGCGGCTGCGGTCAATGCGTCGTGGTCGCCGAACTCCAGATGGGTAAATCCAGGCAGCAAAGGCCCGAACCCCTTGGTCATCTTCTCCGACCCGGCGGCGGCAATCCCCGCACTCGACCGGCCATGGAAAGAACCGGTGAAGGTGATGATCTCTGTCCGATCCTCGCCCTTCTCATACCAGTATTTGCGGGCCATTTTTACAGCCAATTCGCAGGCCTCTGTCCCGGAATTGGTAAAGAAAACCGTGTCGGCAAAGGTCTTGTCCACCAACGCATCCGCCAGCCTTTGCTGGGCCGGTATGTTGTAAAGGTTCGACACATGCCACAGCGCCGACGCCTGCGCGTTCAGCGCCTTCACCAGCGCCGGATGCGCATGCCCCAGCGCATTCACCGCGATCCCGGCACCGAGGTCCAGAAAACGTCGCCCATCCGCCTCGACCAGCCAAGAGCCTTCACCCGACACGAATGTCAGGGGCGCACGGTTATAGGTGGGCAGAATAGACGGGATCATCGCGATCATCCTTCGTGGATTGGCCCGATTGGTGCAGAACCGCAGGGGCGAGTCAATGTTTTTAAGGGGTTAGATGAGGGTATGACAAAAGGCGGCGCGGTTAGCGTCGGCGTCGGTTTTGGGCTGTCATCTGCATCATCATGCTGGTGGGATATCGCGGAATTCGGGACGGGGGAAGCGATTATTTCGGTATTCTTAAGCGTCAGCGTTTCAATCGCACCCGGATCGGAACAAGCCGAAGGCGCCGATCCATCGACAGTCCGCCCCGCCGGGCTGGCGATTTGGCTGATCTTGGTGCCACGTGCAAGGATCTCATCACGGACATTGGAATAAACTGCCCCGACATAACCGTCGCATCGCCACCCCGCGGACCGTCGACGGACCGGCTCGGGCTAATGTAGCATTTTGATCTTTTCCCGATTGCGGCCTGAATGGCTTCACGCCACACATTCCCCATGACCACACGCCCCGCCAATCCACCCTTGGCCATCGCCTTCATGCTGTCGGCCACCGCGTTCATCGCGGGCACGATGCTCATGGCCAAGACGCTGGGCACCGACAGCCTCGGCCCGGCCCTGCATCCCCTACAAATCAGTCACGGGCGTTTTCTGTTCGCTTTTCTGGCGATATGCACCGCCGTGGCCGCCCTCCGTCCGCACTTCACCCGCCCGCATTGGGGTATCCATATCGGACGGACCTGTTTCGGCTGGGGCGGGGTGACGCTGATGTTCGCCTCGGTCGCCTATATCCCTTTGTCCGATGCCACGGCGATCAGCTTCCTAAACCCCGTCTTCGGCATGCTGCTCGCGATTCCGCTCTTGGGCGAACGGGTCGGTCCGTGGCGCTGGGTCGCCGCGATCACTGCATTGGTCGGTACGATGGTTCTCCTGCGGCCGGGGCCCGAGACGTTTCAAATCGCGGCTTTGCTGGCTGTGGGCGCGGCGGTCTTTCTGGGGATGGAGCTGATTTTCATCAAGAAACTCGCCGATCGCGAGCGGCCGTTGCAGATCCTTCTGACCAACAACGCCTTGGGGCTGACGATCGCCACCATCGCCGTGTTGCCCGTCTGGATCGTGCCGACCCCGGCACAATGGGCGGCACTCGCGGCTTTGGGCGTCTTGATGGCCATGGCCCAGGCCTGTTTCGTGAACGCCATGGCCCGGGCAGATGCCAGTTTCATCACGCCATTCAGCTACATCACCCTGATCTTCGCGACGCTTTACGATCTGGCTCTTTTCGATGTGGTGCCCGACGCCGTCAGTATCATCGGGGCAGCCACGATCCTGACCGGCGCAACCTTGCTGGCCTGGCGCGAGAACGGTAATCCGGGTTGAGGTCAACCTGCCAAAAGAGATACCGCAAAGAACAAATTCCAGCCATGATTGTGGTCTAGGGCGCGGTTATGAACGACGTTTACGAGTATCGTAGCGCACCATCCCGGTGGGTTATCAGGGTGTTCGCTATCGCGATCGTCCTGTTGCTGGTGATTGTCATTCTGACCGACGCGGATCACCTGATGAACCTTGTTTGGGCGCTCAGCGCGGTGACGTTTTGCTGGATGCTCATGCCGCAAAACATCTCGGGCATTCGCGTCGACCAGGATTATCTGACCTTGGGCGCTTGGCGCAAACCGCGCCGGATCGCGCTGGACGACATCGCCTATCTGCGCGTGACCGAACTCAGCGCGGAATGCACGGTAACGATCGTCTACAAGGACGGTCGCGAAGAGGGTACCTTTGCCGGCGACCTGCCCGACATCGACGAATTGTCCGAAGTCATGGCGACGCGGGGCATTCCGTTGCGGGATGTGATCTAGGGCTTCAGCCGATACCCCGTCCGCATCCACCACCAGCACAGGCTCAGAACGGCCACGCAAGAGAATCCGACCACGGCCAGCCCAATCCACGGGCTGCTGTCGCTGACCCCGATCATCCCGAACCGCACCCCGTCGATGATGTAGAAAAACGGATTGGCGCGGCTGAGCGTTTGCAGGGCGGGCGGCAGCGCCTCGATCGAATAGAATGTGCCGGACAGGAACGCCAACGGCGTCACCAGAAAGTTGGAGATCGCCGAAAGCTGATCGAATTTGTTGGCGAAAATTCCCGCGATCATCCCCAGCCCGCCCATCAGAACCGACCCGAGAAAGACAAAGGCGATCACCCAAATCGGCGATTGCATGCCCACGCCAAGGAAAAGCGCCGCCCCGAACGCGATCACGACCGCGACGAGCGCTCCGCGCGCAACCGCGCCACCGATGTAACCCGCCACCAACTCTCCTGCGGACAGTGGCGGCATCAGCGTATCCACGATATTCCCCTGGACCTTGGCCGAGGCGAGGCTGGACGACGTATTGGCAAAGGCGTTCTGGATCACGGTCATCGTCAGGATACCCGGCGTCAGAAACGTCATGAACGGCACACCCATCACGTCGCCGCGTTGCGAACCGATCGCGATGGTGAAAATCATCAGAAACAGCCCCGCATTGATCAACGGCGCCATGACCGTCTGCGACCAGACATTCATGAACCGGCGCACCTCGCGCGTCAGCAGGGTCCACGTACCCAGCCAGTTGATCCGGCCGAACCGGCGTATGCCCATCGCTGTTCGTTCCTGCATCGTAAACCTTTCCGCCAAATCTATCGGCAGTCCTTCACATCCGCCCCGACCATGCTTAGAATAGGGGATCGTTGGATGAGACAAGGGCCGATAGCGCGTATCGGCCAAGCTAGACCAAAGGAATTCATATGTCCTGGACAGACGAGCGTGTCGAGACGCTCAAAAAGATGTGGGGCGAAGGCCAGTCCGCCAGCCAGATCGCCAAGGAACTGGGCGGCGTAACCCGCAATGCCGTCATCGGCAAGGTGCACCGGCTGGGCCTGTCGAACCGGGCCGGATCAGGTGGTGGGGCGACCAAGGCCGCGCCCAAGGAAAAGGCCGCCGCAGCCAAGCCCGCCGCGAAACCGGCGGCCAAGCCCAAACCCGCAGCGGCCCCCGCCGCCAAGGAAAAGCCGGAGCTGGACGAAAACGGCATCCCGATTTCTGCCGCCCGCCGCGCGATCATTCCCGCCGGGCAGCCGCTGCCACCGCAACCCTCGGCGAATGAAATCAGCCCCGAGGCGCTGGCCAAGGTCAGCGAGATCGAAAAGACCTCCAAGCGGATCACCCTGATGGAACTGACCGAAAAGACCTGCAAATGGCCTGTCGGCGACCCCGCGACGGAGGATTTCTGGTTCTGCGGCCTCGCCGTGCAGCAGGGCAAACCCTATTGCGAGGCACATGTTGGCGTGGCGTTCCAACCGATGTCGTCACGGCGGGATCGGCGGCGGTAGACGTCAGGAGACATCGACCGAAGCATCAGGGCGCGCCGAATGATCGGCGCGCTTTTTTCGTCAAAAGCTCATGACAAAACCATCCGACGTCAGGGTCATCCGCGATATATCGACACCACTCGCCACGGCGCCTTGCCGCGCGCTTGACGCCAGTTGCCGCAAAGCTGCCGGGTTCCCCTGAAATTGTTCGTTCGCCGCGCTTAACAAAAGGGTCTGCAACATCAGCGCTTCCGCATATTGCTGGCGATCCGCATCTGACGTTTCCGCAAATCCGGGCGTCGTCGCAAAGACGTCACGGGCCTGACGACGCACCGCTGCCACGGTCCGGCTATCGGGGTCGCCCGTCACCCCATTCGCCGCCTGCCAGACCGCCATCCACCACAAGGCATAGCAATCAGCAACATTCTGTGGATCAAGATTTGCACCCCGCATGGCTTGGGCAATTTCACCCATCAGCGTGGGCTGTGCCACGAAATACGACCGTAACTGCCCACCATCACCGGCCTGCTCGGACAGACGGATAAAGCGCGACACGTTTTCCTGCGTTCGTGCCGCCGACGGAACAAATAATGCATCAACAGAGGTGGCCTGCTGCTGCGTGGCGCCACCGGTGCGGGATTGCTCGACGATCTGGTCGATTTGCCGGCCGAATTCCAGACTTTGCAGATGGGGCGTAATCCAATCCATCTGCGCGGACGCGGCCATCGGCACGTGCGAAAGAATGCCAACCATCAAAAGCGGCAAAAACCGCCGCAGGTTCAACCAATTCATCAGATGTCTCCTTGTCGTATTGATGACGTCGTCCAAATTTCGAAAGACAAAAGCGCGTGTCATCAATTAGCGCACGGCAACGTCTGGCGTTCAAGTAGGGTAACCGGCACCTTTTCCGGCCAATGAAATCAATCCAAATCATTTCCATCTTGCGTTAATTAATAAAATATGAAAACGATAGAGTATGACCGCCCTGCCTGATACTTTCGCAGCCCTCGGCGACCCGGCCCGCTTCGCCATTGTCGAAAGGTTGCTCAAGGACGGTGAACTCCCGGCAGGCACCCTGCATCAGGTCGCCGACCTCTCGGCCCCCGCCATGTCGCGGCATCTGAAAGTCCTGCGCAAGGCCGGAATCATCCGCCAGCGCATCGACAAACAGCGCAGGCTCTATGCGATTGAACCCACAGCGATAAAAGCCATCAACGACTGGGCGATGAGCTATCCCCAATTCTGGTCCGGCAGCCTCGACCGGCTGGATGCCGCGCTCAAGAAGGACCTGTCATGAGTACACTCGAGATGACCCGCATCTTCGCCGCGCCGCAGGAAAAGGTGTTCGCACATCTCACCCAAACCGACTTCCTTCTGAATTGGTGGGGGCCTGAGGGCACAATCATCGCCGACCACGCGCTCAGCTTTGCGGCACCAGGACCATGGTGGGCCACCATGGTCGGGCCGCAAGGGCATCCGGCAACCGTTGGTGGAGAGGTCAAACAGATCGACCCGCCCGAGATGGTGGAACTGACGCTCAGTTTCCGCATGGAAGACGGCACCAACGGGCCGGAATCCGTCATCCGTTTCACCCTCGACACGACCCCGCAAGGGCGGACGAAACTAACCCTCACCCAATCGGGACTCAACCCCGAACATATCGCGGACATGCGCGACAAGGGCTGGAACAGCGCCCTCGCCCGCCTCGAACAACTTGTCACAGCAGATTGAAAGGACCCGAAATGCCTCAATTCATCATGACCTATCACGGCGGCAGCCAACCCAAATCGCCCGAGGACGGCAAGGCGCATATGGACCGCTACATGCAATGGATCAGCGGGCTGGACGCCGTGGTGCCACAGCAGCCGCTCAAAGGGACCGAAGTGCTGGGCGACAAGGACATCACGACGATGATGGGCTACACGATCATCAACGCTGCCGATATGGAAGCGGCGCGCCTAATCGCTCAGGCCTGCCCGTTTCTCGACATGGATAACAGTGCGATGCAACTCAGCGAACTGGCCCAGATGCCCGGGTGACGGCGCGTCCCTCCGGTTGATCCAACCATGGTCGCGCACTAGGTCAAGGCGCAACAGTCAAACACCCGGAGGCCATCATGCCCAACACAGCCCTCATCACCGGCGCATCCGCCGGGATCGGTCGCGCATTCGCGAAGTACCACGCCAGCAAGGGCGGTGACATGATCGTCACCGCGCGCCGGGCCGAAGAACTCGACGCGCTCAAGGCCGAAATCGAGGCTGAGCACAACGTCACCGTCACCACCATCGCCCACGATCTGGGCGGGGTCGAAGGCGCGCGGGGGCTCTATGCCAAGGTCAAAGAAACCGGCCAGCAGATCGACATCCTGATCAACAATGCCGGCTTTGGCGGGCACGGCGAATTCCTCGATCGCAATCTGGACGACGACATCGCGATGATCGACCTGAACGTGAAATCGCTGATCACCCTGTGCCATCTGATCGGCAAGGATATGGTCGCCCAGGGCGGCGGCAAAATCCTCAACGTCAGCTCAACCGCGGCCTATATGCCCGGCCCGCTTCAGGCGACCTATTTCGCGACCAAAGCCTATGTCAGCAGCTTCAGCCAAGCCCTGGCCGAAGAACTGAAGGACAAAAAGGTCACCGTCACCGCGCTGGAACCCGGCTATGTCGAAACCGAATTCGCCGCGCGCGCCAACCTCGAAGGGGTGAACCTCGTCAAAGGCGGCGGCGCAACACCCGCCAGCGCCGCAAAATACGGCTACGACGCAATGCGGCGGGCGGAATTGCGGGCGATCAACGATGGCAAGCTACGGTTCATGTTGAACTGGCTAGTGCCCTTCATGCCCCGCTGGTCGGTGCTGAAAATGGTGCGGGGGATGCAGACGAAGTAGCGGCGTTTAATGCCACGTTCTTCAAAATGGATTTATCGGCTAGTAACCTGTCTCGAAGAACTTAGGCGAGAACGCGACTTCGCATGAAGTATCTGAAAGTATTAACTTGGGTAGCAGCCGCTATCGTCCTATTCGCTTCGACGCCAATCGTACTTGGCGTTGCGGCAGTCTTTTGGTTTCTAATCGTTTCGGATGGGCAGAGTTATAGCGAAAGGCGAGCAGCTGAAATCGATCAGTTGCGACAAACGCGGGTTAAAGAATGGGCCGCGTTCTGCGAGACGGCAGATTGCAATGTCATCCCTGACGGCCACTCAACCGAAATTGTCGGTCAAGACACATACACTTTGCCGCTTTGGAACATCCCGACGAGATCTGGTCAGTGTGAAATGAAGGCGACATGGCCGCGATATTTCGACATTGTAGGTGACACTTACAAACGCGGTGCCGATACACATCCCGCAGGCATGGATTTTCGTATCGATTGTGGGCCGACGCCAGCGCTGGGTCCTTTTTCCCGTTGGGACGATAGCTTACGGCTACACGACGAAACGCTGCTATCAGAGCAGTCCAGATTCATTGGCAGCTATGGCGTAATACCGGATGATCGGAAACGATGGTCGGAAAAACCGTCTTCAGAGCAGACGCTCGCGGCGGCCCATTCGGTCAATGCAGATTTTGTGCAAGTACCCCAAACGCAAAATGAGCAGTGGGTCATTTACCTCTCTGCCGACCGCATATTCCAAGGCCGCCATGTCGTCGCAATCTGCCATGATTATTACTGCAAGGTCGGGTCGGTCTCTTTCCAAGATGACGAAGACATCGCCACGCCTCATATCTATGTGCAAATGCACTATGCGGATCGTCAGGGTTGCGCGCCTTTTGAACGACAACGACAATGCGGTGACTGGCTGAGCCCGCTAGAAGCCCTCGCCAGAGCGATGCGCTTTCTGGATGAAGAAGTGGATAGCGCGCGGAACATCGCAGACTTTCGCCGCCCGGATGAGGCGATACTACAAAGACAGTAGTGTTGAGTACCCCAATCACATCTTCACCTGCGTTGGCACACAAGGACCTAACGACGGTAAACTGCGGTTCATGTTGAACTGGTTAGTGCCCTTCATGCCCCGCTGGTCGGTGCTGAAAATGGTGCGCGGGATGCAGACGAAGTAGGGGCGTCCATCCGCGTCAAACCCCCCCTCCGTGGTTGATCATCGGGGCCTTGGACGTCCCACACCAAACCAAGCCGTTCGAGACAGTTGATAAAAACAAATCCGGGGTCACGCTGCCCCGGCGCGATGCCAAGGCGGGCGGAATGTGGAAACGCATGGTGATTGCCATGCCAATTTTCGCCAAAGGTGATCAGCCCGAGGCCCGGCAGGTTATAGCCCTGCACCGGCAGACCGGCGACCACCCAATCCTGCTGCCCGCACCGATGGGCAAAATGGCCCACCATCCAATGCCCGGACAGCGACACGAAAACGCGCAGGCTGCACCCCCACAGTACCCAGGCCCATCCACCCAGCAGGTATAGCAAAGCTGCCAACGGGATCTGCTGCAGCATCCATGTACGGTCCATCCAGCGATACACCGGGTCTTCGGCCACCTCGGACTCGATCACGAAACGCGGTGGGGCGTGCAAGCGATACACGCAGCACAACTGCCACCACGCATCGCGCCAAAACCCCGCGCCATGTGACGGATGGGGCGGGCACGCCGTCTGCCGCTGATGCCAATCGCGCAGATCATGCGCCCGGATCATCCCAGACGGCCCCGCCATCCCAACCAGCGTTCCCAACCAGACCAACACATATTCCAGCCAGCGATGGGTTCGAAAACTGCGATGGATCAAAAGCCGATGCATCCCCACAGAATGCCCCGCGCAAATAGTGATCGCCATCAGCGCGATAAACACGACCAACCCGTCAATCTGCGGATACAGAAAGACGCCGACACACCCCGCGACCCCATGAAACATCAGCCAAAGCGCCTTGGTCCAGTCAATCCTGATATCGCCGTTCACGGCAGAGGTCTGGGGCCGCGGAAACACCCGCTCGGTCGCGACCAGATCGGACATGTCCGCGCTACCCACGCTCTGCCCGCTCTTTCACATCGCGCACAAGGACATCCGCCGCCAAATACGCCGCCCCGCGCATCACCGGGCCAAAGAACCACGATGGCGCGAGCTTTCGGTCAAACTCCAAAGATACCGACAACCGGGTCCCCGCCCCTTCAGGGACAACGGTATAGGTCAACTGCCGATACCCGATCCAACCCGCATAAGGCGTGGTATCCGACAGGAAGGTGAAAACGGCGCGCTGCGCGTCCCGCTCGGTCACCCGCAGATGCAAGGCCCCGGCCCCTTCGCGCCCCTCAAACAACACGCGACGATTGGCACCCAGACCAACACCTTCGTCCGTCGAAACGGCCACCGGTCGGGGAAACGCCGCCAATATCCCGGGCAAAGGAAAATCGGGCGACGTCGCCGTGCCCATCACACGCCAGACGTCCTCCGTCGGCTTCGCGACAAAATGGCTCGCCGTAACCTCATGGGTGGACGACAAGGAAAACCCCTGCGGCATCCCCTCCAAACTCGCCACCCCAAGGCCAAGACAGCAGACAACGACACCACCCACGTCGAACAGGCGGCTCTTGGGGCCATCATCCCGGAACAGGCCGACAAACAGCATCAAGAACCGGTACACCAGATAAATCGCCAGCGCCGCAACGCCCATCACCATCGCGATATATGCCGCGCAGAACACAACGATCAGCAGCGTCTCCACCGCCTCGCCCACATCCGCCTGCGCGGGCTGCGGGGCAAACAGGGCACCCCCGATCAAAACCGCCATGATCGCCACACTGGTCAGGAACGCCTGCCCAAACACCGCCCCCGCGAAACCGGGGCGCAAGCGACCACGCAGCGCCAGAACCACCAAATGCACGAGGATGATCAGGATCAACGGCGATAGAAACTGCGCCGCGCTCACCCGCCACGGCGTCTGGGCCAGATACCACGCATAGGTCAACGCGACCGCCCCGGCGAACACATGCGGGGAAACGGCGATCAACGGTCTGAACAAAATCATACCCCACCATGATCACACCACACCGATCACGCAATCACCATTCCTCTTGCCACAACACTGCGCTACATCACAGCCATGTCCCAGAACCCACCAAACCTCCGCCCCGATCTCGCCCGCGCACAGGTCACCGAAACCAAACGCGACGGGCAGCCGACCATCGGCATGGTCTCCCTCGGCTGCCCCAAGGCGCTGGTCGATAGCGAACGCATCCTGACCCGGCTGCGGGCCGAGGGCTATGCGATCTCGCCCGACTATGCCGGGGCCGAGGCCGTCATCGTGAACACCTGCGGCTTCCTCGACAGCGCAAAGGCCGAAAGCCTCGACGCGATCGGCGAGGCGCTGCAGGAAAACGGCAAGGTCATCGTCACCGGCTGTCTGGGGGCCGAACCGGATTACATCCGCGACCACCACCCGCAAATCCTCGCCGTGACAGGCCCGCATCAATACGAACAGGTGCTCGACGCCGTCCACGCCAATGTGCCGCCTGCCCCCGACCCATTCATTGACCTGCTCCCGGCAAGCGGTGTCAGCCTGACCCCCCGCCACTACAGCTATCTCAAGATTTCCGAAGGCTGTAACCACAAATGCAAGTTCTGCATCATCCCCGACATGCGCGGCAAACTCGCCAGCCGCCCCGCCTACGCCGTGCTGCGCGAGGCCGAAAAGCTGGTGGAGGCAGGCGTCAAGGAACTGCTCGTCATCAGCCAGGACACCAGCGCCTACGGCCTTGACCGCAAATACGACACGCATCCGTGGAAAGACGGCGAGGTCCGCAGCCACATCACCGACCTGACCCGCGAACTGGGGCAGTTGGGCGCGTGGGTGCGGCTGCACTACGTCTACCCCTACCCCCATGTGCGCGACCTGATCCCGATCATGGCGGACCCGGCGAACGGAGTCCTCCCCTACCTCGATATCCCCTTCCAGCACAGCCACCCCGACGTGCTGCGCCGTATGGCGCGCCCTGCGGCGGGGGCGAAAACTCTCGACGAAATCGCCCGCTGGCGGAGCGATTGCCCAGACATTACCCTGCGATCCACCTTCATCGTCGGCTACCCGGGTGAGACGGAGGCGGAATTCCAACATCTCCTCGACTGGCTGGACGAGGCACAGTTGGACCGCGTGGGCTGCTTCCAATACGAAAACGTCGCAGGCGCCCGTAGCAACGCCCTACCAGACCACGTGGCGGACGAGGTGAAACAGGAAAGGTGGGAGCGTTTCATGACCAAAGCCCAAGCCATCTCCGAGGCGAAACTGGCCGCCAAAGTCGGCAAGACGCTCGAGGTCATCGTAGACGACATCGACGCAGACGGCATCGCGACATGTCGGACATGGGCCGACGCGCCGGAGATCGATGGGAATTTGTTTATTGATGAAGGGGCGGAGGGGTTGGCTGTGGGGAATATGGTGACGGTCGAAGTTGAGGAAGCGGGGGAGTATGATTTGTGGGGTCGCACCATCGGCATGTCTTAAGCTTTTACCCAAACCAAACTACATCTTTTTCAATTTATCGATCAACTGATCGGCTTCGTAGGGAGTCAAACTCGAAAAAAGATCATAAATGTGATCAATTTTTGAATTCCTGAATTCCGAAGCGGCTTCTCCAACCGCACTGCTTACCGCTTCATCGATCATATCATGTATTTCAAAACCGTTTGATATATCTATTGCATCTATTTTGTCAGAAAGCACCTCGATTGCGTTAGCAACGTCACCGTCGCTCCTGAAGAGCGCCGCTGTGTTTAAGGCAGCATGAACCGGGCCAAAATATCGCTTTTCTTTTGAGATCGCAGCTTCAGCGTATTTCTTTATTTTTTTCTTCCCTTCTTCAACGCTGCTGAGGTCAGTCAGATCAAAGTATATCGTTCGCTCGGTTACAACATCAAAGGGTAACCGGGCACCATCTTGCATGATCTGTATGATCGGTAAGTTGAAGCTATGCCGGACACCCACTTCGTACATAACGTTCGGATTTAATCCCGTAAGATCTGCAATCACAAGATCCGACGAAAATAGCCGATTGATTATGTCGTTATTGATATTGCCAGGCAGATCAATTTCATCAGCGCGGGTGATCTCAAAAGTATCAGCTAGGATAGGTCTGAGTACATGAGCTAAAACAGCATCAGCTCGTCTTCTTTCATCTGATCCTTGATCTCCAATAGGTGTAACGAAGAAGGCCGACTTCAATTTTACATCCAACAATTAGGTTTAATCATCTATCGAAGGTTAGACGTTTTTGAAGATGCCGCAACCCTCCCGCCCGGCATCGCCGGGCAGCGGCCGACCTCCCCCAGGAGGCCGCTTTTGCAACCTCTCAATCAGCGCACACGTCACCCTTTTGGCAAACACATCGCATAGCGCCACCGCCGCAAGCGTCCTCCAGGTCGGCCACTGTCCTCCTGTCGCGCCAATAGGCGACCCTACCCATGGTCCTGAAAGGCGCTTTCCTCCGGTCGACGAACAACCGCGCCCACATCATGCCCAACCCCTTACATCTCCCAAAAGGGCCCGTTCCCCGTCGATGTCGAGGCGGGCAAATCCTATTTCTGGTGCGCCTGCGGTCGGTCCGAAAATCAGCCCTTCTGCGACGGGCCGCACAAGGCCACCGACTTCGCCCAGGTCAAGTTCGAAGCGCCCGACTCAAAGCGCGTCTTCTTTTGGGGATGCAAGCATTCGGCAGCCCCGGTGACGTGCGACGGGACACTTAACCGGCTTTAGGTCTTCGTTAACCGGTCAACCACCGCACGGTCCGTTAACCACGCAATCCCCTGCCTCGGGTCCGATGGAATTCCGATGAAAGTCCGATAGAATTCCGATGTCGAAAAACGGTCAAAACACGAATTGTTAACGGGCGACAGCATCCTTCGCTACCGCCCGTGATGCCCACCCGGCACCTAGCAAATCGGGTCCTGCATGAAGGCGTCGAATTCATAGGTCAGGATGAACGCCTGATCGTAATCATCCTCCTCCGAGAAGCCCGCCTGCACCTCTTCGGGGTCTAGAATGATGGTGATCAGATCACCCTCTCCGGGTTCATAACCCTCGCCCTCGGCCAAAGCACGGCCCAGCAATTCGTCGATATTTTCCTGTGTCCCGTTGTAGAAATCACCGACGAACGTATCCAGCTTCAGCTCGGCATTGCCATCGGTCAGACCCCAGATCACGTGCTGGATTTCAACCTCGGTATAGTTGCGCCCAGCCGTCGGGCCCGTCGTGTCACCGTTGCTTTGTGACGTGAAATCCTGGTTCAAAAGCCAGTTGATCGCATCGAGGTTCTCGACCAGATTGTTGGTGAACTGTCCATCATCGATAGCGCTTTCGGTACCAGCATATACATCCATATCCACGTCGATGTTTGGGATGAATTTCTCAGTCCTTTCAATGCAATAGGCGTTTTCGACCCGGATCCCGTCAAGCCGGTCATCGCCGGTCCCGTTGATCGTCGCCGAATAACCGAGGTTCAACAGGAACGCCCCCTGGATCGTCACGGCCTCGGCCGGAAGCGTCGCCGCGATGGTATCGATCGTGTTCAGCGCCCCCTTGACCTCGACATTGACGGTGCCGTCATCCACGCCGCCCTGCCCGTCGGTAATCGTATAGGCAAAGCTGTCATCGAAGGTCGATCCGATCGGCATATCCGCGGCGGCCACACCGTCGATCACGGCATTGGTGCTGTCATACGCCAGCGTGCCATCGGCGTTCAACGTCACGACCGCGCCACTGTCGAGCGTGGTGCTTGCACCGACGCTTAACGCGACACCGTTGACCGTGGCCAGCGCAACTGTCCCGCCATCGGCATCGCTATCGTTGGCCAAGACATCGATGTTCGTGGTCTCAAGCGCGCAGACCATACCCATGTCATCCACAGCCACAGGATTCACATTCTGCGCCACCAACCCCGCATCGACGGTCAGGTCCGTTTCACCCACATCAAGCGTCACATCACCGGTCCGCCCGGTCGCCGGATCGACATCGCTATCGGCCCCGTCATCGCCTGTATTTGCAGTGGTAAAGTCAAACCCATCCACGGCATCGAACCCGATGCTGTAGGTCCCGGCGTCGAGTCCGTCGAAAAGATAGTTACCGGCAGCATCGGTAGACGTCGTGGCGATCTCCGTGCCATCCTCGTCGAACAACGTGACGCCCACGCCGGCCCGCGTCGCCTCTCCATCATCGAAAACGCCATTTCCGTTCTCGTCGATAAATACCGTATCACCGATCGCTGCGGTTCCCGGATCAGCCAGACCGGCATCCACATCACGGATGTCATCACCACTTCCGACCGAGATCGGCGTGGTTGTTGCCGTCCCATCACCATTATCCGTGGCATCGCTGTCAATGCCATCGTCACCGCCGACATTCGGGGCGACAAAGGCTAGATCTCCGGGATTGGTAAAGACAACCTGATAGTCTCCCGCGTCGAGATCTTCGAACAGGTAATTGCCTTGCGCATCCGTGGTCGTGGTCGCGACAATCGCACCCGCCAAGAGTAGCTGGACGGTCGCGCCCGTTACGCCCGTCTCATCGTCGTCTTCCAGGTCATTTTTGTCGCTATCGACGAAGACCCGTCCGCCGAGCGAGGCGGTGCCCGGATCGGTCAGACCCGCATCGACATCTTCCGTCGTCTCACCGGCCACAACCGTGATCGGCGCCGTCAGACCCGTCGCCGGATCGGCGTCGCTGTCGACAGCGTCGTCGTCACCCGCATCCTGATCCACCAG
>NZ_JBBIFZ010000002.1:72186-423743 GCF_037572755.1 Yoonia sp. 2307UL14-13
CATTGCCGTCGGCATCGACAAGCGTCACCGGCACACCCGCAACGCCCATCTCATCCGTATCCACACCGTCGTCATCGGCGTCCATAAACACACGACCCGTCAGCGCGCCAACGTCAGGGGCCGGGGCCTCGAGCCCCGCATCCACGTCACGGATATCCGCGCCGATGCCGAGGCTGATCGGCGCGGTGCGGCCGTCGGCGCCCGCATCGCTGTCGGCGGTATCGTCGTCGCCCGCATCCTGATCGACCAGGATCAGGTCGTTGAAGGTCGGCGGGAAGCCCACGACATAATCGCCTGCATCCAGGTCCTCGAACAGGTAATTGCCCTCGTCATCGGTGGTCGTCGTGGCGATCTCGTTGCCATCGGCGTCAAACAGCGTCACCGGCACACCCGCCAGGGCGGCTTCGTCGCCGTTATTGTTGTCGATACTGTCATCGTCGCTATCGACAAACACCCGCCCGCCGAGCGACGCCGTGCCGGGGTCTTCGAGACCCGCATCCACGTCACGGATATCCTCGCCGATCGCCAACGGGATCACGGCGGTCGCACCTGTCCCCTGATCCGCATCGCTGTCGGCACTGTCATCGTCGCCCGCATCCTGATCAACAAGCGTCAGCCCATCCACATCGGTGGGGAAGACGACGACATAATCGCCCGCATCCAGGTCTTCGAAGAGGTAATTGCCGTCGTCATCGGTGGTCGTCGTCGCCACTTCGTTGCCGTCGCCATCCTGCAGCGTGACGAGCACGCCCGCCACGGCGGCTTCGTCGCCGTTATTGTTGTCGATGCTGTCATCGTCGCTATCGACGAAGACCCGTCCGCCGAGCGAGGCGGTGCCGGGGTCGCTGACGCCTGCGTCGACATCGGTGATCGCGTCGCCCACGCCCACGCTGATCGGCGCCGTCGCGCCCGTGGTCGGGTCGGCGTCGCTGTCGACAGCGTCGTCATCGCCCTGATCCTGCGCGACCAGTACCTTGCCGTCCGCGGTGGTCGTCGGGAACACCACGACGTAATCACCCGCATCGAGGTCCTCGAAGACATATGACCCATCCGCGCCCGTGGTCGTCGTCGCCACGTCGTTGCCATCCGCATCCTGCAGCGTCACCGGCACACCGGCGACACCCATCTCGGCATCATCGACGCCGTCATCATCACCATCCATGAAGATCCGACCCGCCAGAGACGCCGTGCCCGGATCGACCAGGCCCGCATCCACGTCTTCGGTCGTCGCGCCCGCCACGACCGTGATCGGCCCGGTCTGTCCGGTCGCATCCGCGTCGCTGTCGATCGTATCGTCATCGCCCGCATCCTGACCGGCAAAGACCTTGTCCGTCGGATTGCCGAACTGCACCACGTAATCGTCACCCGGCGCCAGCCCGTCGAAGCTGTAGCTGCCATCCGCGCCCGTCTCGGTCTGCGCCACCGTCACGCCGCCCTGCAACAGCGTCACCACCGCACCGGCGACGGGCATGTCGCCATCGCTTTGCGTGTCGGACTTGTCCGCATCCATGAACAGGACACCGGTGATCGCACCCGCCGCGGGCGCGGTGATCCCCGCATCCACGTCCCGGATCGCATCGCCGATCGCCACCGGGATCACTGCCGTGGCCCCCGTGGTCGGGTCCGCATCGCTGTCCGCCGTCTCGTCACCGCCCTGGTCCTGGGCCACAAGGCCCTGGCCATCCACATCCGTCGGGAACACCACCACATAATCGCCCGCCGCAAGGTCTTCGAACAGGTAGGACCCGTCATCGCCCGTGACCTGCTCGGCGATCACATTGCCATCGCCATCCTGCAGGATCACCGTCTGACCGCCGATCCCGGCTTCGTCGCCATTGCCGTTGTCGATCGCGTCATCGTCGCTATCGGCGAACAGACGCCCGCCGAGCGAGGCGGTGCCCGGATCGGCCAGACCCGCATCGACATCTTCCGTCGTCTCACCGGCCACAACCGTGATCGGCGCCGTCAGACCCGTCGCCGGATCGGCGTCGCTGTCGACAGCGTCGTCGTCACCCGCATCCTGATCCACCAGCACCTTGCCGTCATCGGTCACCGTCGGGAACCGCACGCTGTAGCTGCCCGGCACCACATCGGCAAACACATAGGATCCGTCCGCCCCCGTCGTCACCGTGGCGACGTCATTGCCGTCGGCATCGACAAGCGTCACCGGCACACCCGCAACGCCCATCTCATCCGTATCCACACCGTCGTCATCGGCGTCCATAAACACACGACCCGTCAGCGCGCCAACGTCAGGGGCCGCGCCGGGTGCCCAGCACAGATCGTCGATCGCGCCGGAGCTGACCAATGCGATTTCCATCTGTGTGACGTCCGCGGCATCAAGGGCGATGGTCTGTTCGCTGTTATCACCGGTCGCCGGGATCGGAATGATGCGGGTTTCACCGGACGCCAAGGTAAGCGTAATCGTACCGCCCTCTTGCTCGATATCGAAGATTTTGATGTTGTGGAGGTCGGAAGGTGCGTCGAAGTCGAATGTAATCATACCGCCAAGCGCATCGTCCGGATCGCTGCTGTCATTGTCTTCGGAGATGATCAGCAGGTTGCCTTGGTCGGCAAAGGCAAGATCGGTGTCGCCACCGGTCGGGTTGGCGCTGTCGAACAACATCGCGTCATTGGCATCGGTGTTGTCGCGGTCACGCTGCGCGGTGATCGTGACGCCGGCGAATTGATCGCTGACGACCGTGCCGGCGGCGACTCCTTCGAAATCGAGCAAACTGAAGCCATCCGGGCAAATCTGACCGTCCTGGCAGAGTTCGATCCGGTCGATGCGGACGTATTCGTGGCCGTCACCTGCGGCCTGGATCGCCACGCGGTCACCGGGGGCAAGGGCGATGTCAGGGAATGTGATCTCCGAGAACCGCCCATCGTCACTGCCACGACCGTCGCTATCGGCATCGAGAACTGCAGTACCGACGATTTCACCATTCACGAGGATGCTGATTTCGGACTGACCATCGCTTTCGTCCTGAACGAACAGCGACAGATCATACGCCCCGGCTGCTCCGTTGAAATCGGTGCTGATCTCACCTTTGCCGCCGAAATGTTCGAGACGCACCAAACCACCATCCGATGCATTATCGCCATGTCGGATACGGAAGCCCGACAAATCCATCGTCTCGGCCTCGATGACGATGCAGACGGGATCAGTGGCCTCATCGACGTTTCGGACCTTCACCCAAAGCGTCTTTTCGGTCACGCCGCCCTTCCCATCATCCGCACGAACGGTGACGTCGTAGGTATTATCCTGACGAAAAACATCAGTCGGGTTCTCGAAATCGGGCGGTGTGACGAAGCTGAGCGCGCCGGATTCCGGATCGATCATGAAGGCATCGCTATCCGCACCCGGGACAATCGAATAGGTGATCGCGTCACCGTCATCATCGGTGGCGTCTATATCGATCACGTCATCGCTGTTCTCTGCGATCTCGATGACGCCGTTTCCAGGAAGGTTGTCGAATTCGGGAGCGTTGTTTTTGGGGTCGACCGCGGGCCGGTCCATGAAATCGTCGTAAGGGATCCCGCTACCGTTTACATCGTGCACGTCGACGATGACCAATTCCGTTCCCGCTGGCGGCACCGCACCGACAAAGCTAAAAAAGTCATCGCCCCGACCCGGGGCGTGATATCCTTCTATTTCGATTTCGGCCAATCGGTAATATTCGCCATCGGACCCGCATAGAATAAAGACCTGTTCCACATACATGTCGCGACCGGGAATAGCGTGGCCGTTGACGAAAGCCTTTTGGTCGTGATCCGTCGACTTGTCATTACACTTATCGCCACTCAACTTGCGATCGTCGTCACGCACGCTGAGTTCGAAATCTGCCCGTGCCGGCATGTCGAAAACATCGCCGACGCTAATTGAATGATCGCGCGGACGCCCCGCCAGAAGGTCATTTTCGGAAAAGGCAAACCAACGATAATTCTGATACGTCATGCGGATGTCCCCCAGTGTGACGCGCCCTCAAGGCGCGGCAGGTTCCATTATTGTGGTTGGATGTGGTGTCGGTGATAGCAAAGCATTCAGCGTTGGTGGGATTGCAGATGCACGCGACTTGCCCAGCGGAGTCGACCGCTGGACGACTTGAACGTCACGAACACACTGCATCATTATCAGTACCCCCACACAACAATACTCGTATACCAGATGGAAAAAAATGTTCCTGTATGGCTAGTTAGAGCCATTGTCGACGATTCGGTCAAGCGGTCGGGCCACTCCGTCGGTGGTGACCCGGCAAATTACAGCTGGTTTCTAAAAATATGGGTTGTGCTTTCACCTGTTACGCTGGCAAGTGATTCTACAGTTCTGCGCTGGCTGAGCGAAAAATCGCTTCTTTTCGACATCAGTATGGAAACAATCGGACCCCACACGCTCAATCTTTCCCAATAAACATCGGCCTTTGGCGTCATGCTTACTTTTTAGGCGGGTGCAAATAGCAGAATGACTTTCAATAGCCCTTAGTAGAAATAGATCAATCCATACATACTTAAACGCGACAAACCTATCTTAGGCGCTAACCATTTAATCCATGTCCTAAAAAAGAATGCGGGAAAAGTTGAACTCTCTGGCCTTCTATTTCATTTTCGGTTTCCCGTCTGTGCGGTCCGAAATCAGCATTCTCGCAAATAATGAGGTTCCCGCGAAGCTTCTCGGTTGACACGGATTGATCTGATCACTTCACTGGATGATGATGAGGTTATTGTGGGAAATACAAATGAAAATGCGTAAATTAGCGTTGGTTTTGACCGCAGCTATAATTGCCACGTCCTCCGCCTCTTTCGCCGGGGGATTGGCGGATGCCATTGTAGAGCGTGAACCTGTTGCAGTTGCGCCAGCGCAGGCAAATACCGCAAATGCACTGCCGGGATGGGTTTTACCAGCGGCTGCGTTGCTACTTCTTGGTGCAGTGGCTGCGAATGGCAGCGGCGATGGAGGTGGTGGTGACTCGGGTGGCGATGGCACACCGCCAGTCAGTGCAATCGACCCCAAGTAAGGATCGCGTGTGATAACGCCGCCCGACAAGAGGCGGCGAAAACAGTTTTGATCTAGGACGTCACCGATTTAGCACTGCCACCGCAAGTATACCCGTCGGGGTGGCTTTGCAGTGGTGTGATGTTCTGTTCCGCCAGAACGCAGCTTTGCGAAGTGTTATCCCATACCGTTCCCACGGCACAGCTTGGTGCGCTTTGAAGGGGCGTTATCTCTTCGGTCGCCGTTTGTGCGAGCGCGCTGAACGGGAGCAGTGCCAGCGTGCAGATCATCAGTCGCATGTCGTACCTCCTATATGTTGACTTGGGGAAAAGAATAGCGCCAAATCCTGATTTATCAAAGTGCGCATAGGTCCAAGGCCTAGTAGTTTACTGTCGCACCCGTTTCGATCGCTTGGGCGAGCGATGTTTCCGACCAGCTTCCGCGCCCGCCGCGAATTCGGATTTCGACCAGCTGTGTTTGCGCCAACGCCATCCGACCAGAGGTGACATGGCCCTGACCCATGTAAGAACGCGCAAGAAGGTTGTTCGCGTCCTGCGCCAATGCGGCATCGTAGAAGGCCATTCCGCGGGCGATGTCGCCAGTCTGGCGATGCAGGAAGCCATAATACGTCAGAACCAAGCTGTCGTCGGTATCCGTAATGCTGTTCAGAATGTCGAAAGCCGCCGCGTAGTGACCGCGATAGGCCAGGGCCCGCACGTCATCCAATCTTGCGCTGTCATCGTTGGTGCTGTCCTCGGGGGACATGCAGCTTTGCGTGGCCAAGTCCCAAATCTGACCCTCTGGACAATTCTCGGTCGTTTCTGTCGGTGCGGGTGGCTTCGGATCCGCGCTGCCCGCGGCGAAAGCACCGAACGGCGTAAGGACGACGGCAAGGGTGGCGAGGCGCATTCTGATCTCCTGACTTGTTCATCGTCGAGATAGGCCGCAGGCGGCGCGGGGCCAGCTAGAAAAGTCCGATGATCACGCAGAGCCATGCAATGCCGACGCCGACGGAGGATACGGCCACGGCGGCGGAACCCGCATCCTTGGCCTGTTTCGCTGCATCGCGCCGATCGAGACTGATATCATCGACCACCCGTTCTATCGCGGTGTTCATACACTCGGCCGCCATGACGAGAACACCGCCCATCAGCAGCATCCCCCGTTCGCCGGCAGACAGCGGCAGGATGAAGGCGAGTATACCGAAGACGATATTCGCGACCATCCATTGCCGCAGCGATCCTTCGGTTCGCCAGACATGGATCAAACCGTCCCACGACCAGATGATCCGCTGCCGCACCCGCAAAATCTGTTGCCTCAGCATCGCTTACCTCTCTTCACAAAATCTTTGCCAAATTGGGCGATCCTGACGGAGATGCCAAGTCTTAGGCAAATGACCCTACGAAACGTTTGATCTGTCAGGTGCAGCGTCTACGGTTTGGTGGAGCGAAGGAGTTTGCCATGTACCCCAGTTATGCCCGATCGGAACGGATAGCGGATGGCGCGATGCATGCCGTCGGCGTGATCGGTGCCGTAAGCGGCGCAATCGTCCTGATCATCTGGGTGGCGGGCATGTCGAGCCCGGGTCAGATCGCCGCGGTTTCGATCTATGGCGCGACACTGATCGGCACATTCGTCGCATCCGCATTGTATCACATGACCCCCTGGGAAAACCTGCGCCCCGCATTTCGGCGCATGGATCATGCCGCGATCTATCTGAAAATCGCGGGTACATATACACCGCTTGTCGTGATGATCGGTAACGCATTTGCCTACGCCGTGCTGGGCGTGGTTTGGGCGCTGGCCGTGATAGGGATTGTTCTGAAACTGTTTTTCTGGCGCAAACCGGGGCAGTTCGGGCCGGCCCTGTACCTGATCATGGGCTGGCTGAGCCTTTTGCTGATCTGGTCGCTGTGGCCGATCATGCCGGGTGTCGCCATGGCGCTGATCGCGACAGGTGGTCTGCTTTATACCGCAGGTGTCTATTTCTACGCCGCGGAGGGAATGAAATTCTCGAACGCGATCTGGCATGGTTTCGTCGTCGTTGCCTCGGCCTGCTTTTTTGCGGCGATCGCGGTTGGCGCCGGTGCGATGAGTTAGGGTACCGGATCAAGAAAAGACCATGTCTCGGCGCCGTCAAAGCGACGGATCGGAACCGTTGCGATCACGTCGGGCGGGGCGAGCAGAAGGTTGACAGCCATGCGCGGCGTCTCACCTTCCATCAGCAAATTTTCCCAATGGCTGGTGCAGCCACAGATGCGGCAACTGTGGAAAGCAAGTGATTTCCCACCATGCGCATAGCTGATGGTGGGGCCAGTTACCGTGACCTGCGGAATTGGCGCGTAAATCCACAACGCACCGATCTTGCGGCAGACACTGCAGTTACATGACGTCGCCCAGCGCGGTGTGTGCCGGAAAATGTAATTGACGGCACCGCAATGGCATCGACCTTCGATGGTCATGGTTCGCCTCCTCTTGGACCGGTAAGGCTCACTGCTGCATTTCGGGCATGTGACGTAGGGTAAGGAAACCCGGACCTGACATTGTGACAATGCGCACATACCCTGCATTCACGTAATGTTAACGTGTTGCCAAGGGCGATGAGTTTTCAAGCCCCCAGGCTTTTAACGATGACCATATTGTAAGTTTTGATGAGTATCTATTTTAACCATTCCGACCGCCCGCATGATCGCCGGCACGTGATCATGCCGGGCCGGTTCGGAAACCGTCGCATATTACGCGACAAATGGTGCCGCTACGCCACGACATAGGGCAATCATCCCCCGCCCGACCGTCATAGGCAATGATCCAATGGTGTCCGGATCATACAAGCGGCCTACACCATTTCCATCCGCCTGTGTCGTCCCACACAGGCGGATGATCTTTTTGGGGGGTCATTTAACGGGCATCCAAATCTCGACCACACCGCGCCCCGTCGCCAGATCGAAACGCTGATCGTAAATTTCGAAATCCGGCGCACTGCGTAGTTGGTGCCCACTTTCAGGCAAGGCCTTGTTCCAGATGGTATAGACCGTTTTCGGCAGGTCGCTGATATGGCCGCTGTGTTGGAAAACGGCGTAACGCCCGGCGGGGATATCGACCGAATCCATACCTTTGGGAAGCGTGCCTTCGGCATTTTCCATGCCGGCCACATAGCGAAAATGCCCACTGTCATCTGCATCGCAACAGACGCCATAGGCTGGGCCGGGTGTTTCGGACACTTCCCCTTCGCGCGCGTTGAACTGCTGCCAAAGGCCGGGAATGGCGCTGTTGTCTTCGAACGTGCATTGCGCGCTGATACCCACGATCCGAAAGGCAACACGTTCCATGATATTCGGCGCGGCTACATCGACCAGCATGTCTTTTTTCATTTTCAAGGGCTCCATCAGGATCAGGGATTGCGTTGACCGGGCCTTGCGCACTGCTTCGGGCGTGACCCCGAAGTAGTTTGCGAATGCCCGGGTGAACGCGGCATGAGAGCCGTATTGGATATCGAGCGCCACTTGCAGAATATCTGCATCGCCGTCGGCCAGCATCTGTGCTGCGCACGACAACCGCCGCGCCCGCAGATAAGTCATTGGGGCCAGCCCAGTCGCCTGCCGAAAGGCCCGCGACATGTGATAGGGGCTGACCGCGCAGGCCGATGCCAGATCATTCAGCGATATGGCTTCGGTCAGGCGGAGTTCGATCAGCCAGGCAAGTTTTGCGACCAGCGACATGCATACCCTCGCTTACGTTCACGAGGGCCAGCTTAACGTCATATCGCTCCTGCCGCTTGATCGCACTTGCTATTTTGCCGGATCAGAGGCCCGCGGCCACCCTTTCAACCGTCCGCAGCCGATCGGCATTGGCGGGGTGTGTGCCAAGGAAACGGTTGCCCGGATCAGGAATGCGGAAAAAGAACTGAGCCCCCTTTAGCGGATCGTAACCGGAGGCCGCGGCGATACGTGTTCCAAGTGCATCCGCCTCGAGCTCGAATTCTTTCGAATACGTGCGCGCGCCGACGGTCGCCCCGATCTGCTGTGCGGTATCGATCGAATTCGGAGCCCCGAGCGCGCCAGCGAGCTGACCGAATACGATGGCACCGACGGTCGCATTTTGCTGCTGTCGTGCGATGTGACCCTGAATGTGATGCGCAGCTTCATGCGCCATCACGAAGGCGATTTCGTCCTGATTGCGTGCATCCGCGATCAACGGCACGGTGAAACCGATGATCGGACGTCCGCTACGGTCGAGCGTTTGGTAAGCGTTGATCCCTTGTCCAGACCGTTCATCGATGATGATGCGAAAATCGCAATTCAGGTTTGGCGCACGCTGACGGCAGACTTGTTCGGCAACAGGTTCGACACGTGCTTTGGCCCTGTTGAAATTCGCAAGCGCCGCCCGAGTCGACAGTTTCGGGGTGGCCTGCTGTTGCTGGACTCTCGGCGCGTCGACGGGCGCTTGCTCGACGACCGGTTCACACGCGGCAAGAACCGCAATCAAAGCCAATGGTAAAATGCGCATTCTTCTCTCCCAATCGTTGGTCGAGGCCGACTTTAGCACGTCACACTGGACCGACCAGACCCAAAGGCCTTGCACGGCAGATTGCAGCGGCTAGGGTCGGTCCCATGTTTACGATCGAACACGAATATGATGCGACGATCGTCACCTTGATCGACGAAGGCAAAGCGCCGCTGATCGAGGATATCACGATCAGCGCGTTCGAGGATTGCGTGACCTTGCGCCAGGCCGACCCACGCACGGACGAGATCGTGCAGATTACCCTCTCGATGAGCCAACTGCGCGATTTGCGCGCCGCACTGGACCTGCCCGAGGGTGTGTATCAGTTGAAAAAGGTCTAGGTGGTGACGACCGGGTTCTTTTGGGATGAGAAGTGCTTTTGGCATGCGGGTGGCAACTATGCCGGGATGTTACCGGTCGGTGGACTGGTGCAGCCCTTACCGGGCGGATTGCCTGAAAATCCCGAAAGCAAACGCCGCCTGAAAAACCTGATCGACGTGACGGGTCTGGCCAAGGAATTGTTGATGTCAGGTGCCACAGCAGCGACGATGGACGATCTGCGGCGCGTGCATCCTGAACGTTATCTCAGCGCATTCAAGACCTTGTCGGACGACCAAGGAGGTGAGATCGGATTGCGCGCGCCCTTTGGTCCGGGTGGGTTCGAGATTGCCGCGCTGTCGGCTGGTTTGGCCAAGGCGGCATTGTTTGCGGTCCTGTGCGGCGAATTGAGTAATGCCTACGCCCTGTCTCGACCGCCCGGCCATCACTGCCTTCCCGACCGCCCTAATGGATTTTGCCTGCTGAACAATATCGGCATCGCGATCGAAGCAGCCAGAGCCGCCGGACTGGCCGGGCGGTTTGCCGTTTTGGACTGGGATGTTCACCACGGTAACGGCACCGAGGCGGTGTTCTATGATCGTGCGGATGTGCTGACGGTTTCGCTACATCAGGATCGGAATTATCCGATGGATACCGGCGCCTTCACGGATCGCGGCGCTGATGTCGGCCAGGGTTTCAACCTCAATATTCCTCTGCCACCTGGAACGGGCCATCATGGTTATCTGTCAGCTATGAATCGGGTGGCCCTGCCCGCGATCCGCGCGTTTCGGCCCGATGTCTTGATTGTCGCCTGTGGTTTCGATGCCTCTGCGAATGATCCATTGGGCCGTATGCTGGCAACATCAGAGACCTTCGGCGCGATGACCCAACAGGTGATGGATCTGACCGCTGACGTTTGCAATGGCCGTTTGGTCATGGTGCATGAGGGTGGATATTCCGAGGTTTATGTGCCGTTCTGCGGGCACCGTGTGCTGGAGGTGATGTCTGGCAGCGACGTGCATGCGCCTGATCCGATGGCCGCGACGTTCGACCTGCGTCAGCCAGATGTACGACTCGATACATTCCTGGATGGCATATTGGACGACATGGCCAACGCGCTGGCGTAGCTTGCCATCATCAAGGGCCGCACATAGGTGAGACTGGCTGACAGAAAGGATCGCCATGCCCACCCCGAATCCCGCCGCCCTCGATTTTCTGCTGAACCGCCGATCACGCCCTGCGAAGACATTGGCGACACCGGTGCCGGACAACAGGGCTCTCGAGACGATCCTGACTGCCGCCGCCCGGACGCCAGATCACGGCAAGCTGGAGCCATGGCGATTCATCGTGCTGCAAAAGACCGCCCTGCTGCGTTTGGCAGCGATGGTGCCGGAACGCGGTACTGCACTGGGCCATGCGCCGGAACAGATCGAAAAGGCACGCCTCCAATATGCGAATGCCGATCTGGCCGTCGCCGTCATCAGCAGCCCGAAAACCTCCGAAAAAATCCCTGAGATCGAGCAGGTCTATTCCGCGGGCGCCGCATGCCTTGCGCTTTTGAACGCGGCGCTGGCGTCGGGGTGGGGCGCGAACTGGCTGTCTGGCTGGCCCAGCCATGATCGGGAATTCATACGTGACGGGCTTGGCCTTGCTGACCACGAACATGTCGCGGGCCTGATCCATTTGGGAACCGAAACGACCGCGCCCCCAGAGCGGCCACGGCCCGATCTGGGGGCTATCACGACTTGGGTCGACACGTGATATTCGCAGATTTCGCGAAGGCGTTGGCGCAGTTGCCCGACCGCAGATTTCGAGGTGTCCTTTGGCGCGGGATCGCCTTGACCCTTGCTTTGCTTGTGGCGGTTTATGCGCTGCTTTTGTGGCTGGTCGAATGGCTGACGCAGGGCCCTGTGTCGCTGCCTTTCGCGGGCGAGGTCACGTGGCTGGGCGATTTATTGAGCTGGGGGTCACTTGGCCTTGTCATCGTCCTGTCGATTTTTCTGATGATCCCGGTGGCATCGGCCATTACCTCCCTGTTCCTCGACGAGATCGCGCAAGCGGTCGAGGATAAGCATCACCCGCATCTGCCCCCTGCTCGTAAGGTCGGATTCAGCGAGGGTTTGCGCGATACGGTCAATTTTCTTGGCGTGTTGGTCGGGGCCAACATCATGGCCTTTATTCTTTACGTGATCTTTCCGTTCGCCGCGGTCTTTATCTTTTATGCATTGAACGGTTTTCTGCTGGGCCGCGAATATTTCCAGCTTGCGGCGATGCGCCGCGAAGGGCGCGAAGGTGCCCGCGCGTTGCGCGAAAAACATGCGGGCCAGATCTGGTTGGCGGGTTGTCTTATGGCGTTGCCGCTATCTTTCCCACTGATCAATTTGGTGATCCCGATCCTAGGGGCCGCGACCTTTACTCACCTCTATCATCGCCTGCGCTGACGGCAGGTGTCGCCATCCGGTCGAACCAGTCGATATCACGAACCGAAATCACCCCAGACAAGATTGTGCCTGCGATGATTGCCCATATCGGCAGGGCCCAATAGGTGGTGACCCTGGCCTTGCGCCCGATTTGCGCATCCGCGGGTGCCGAGGCGTGGGTGCCTTCGACGATGTCGCCTGTTTCACCCTGTGTGGTCAGCCGCAATGGCAGCACCACGAAAAACACCATCGCCCAGACGACGGCAAAAAGAACGATGGCTGAGACGAGGCCCATTATTATTCCTCACATTGTCTGCGCCCTGTGACCTACGCCAATCCGGCGTCGAGACAAGGGGTGATGTCTTGTGGGGGTCACTTTGACCATCAGTATCGTTCCGCTATCTCTTAGGTATGCGACTGTTCCTTCTTCTGACGTGCCTTGCAACGCCACTATCCGCATGGGAGTTTCGGTCGGACCCGATCTGTACGCTGGCGCGCAATGGGGTTGTGGTGACCTTCGACCCCGACCTGCCAGAGTATCGTATCGCGATCACATTGCCATCGGGCGTGTGGCCCGAGGCGCCGATATTCGGGATCGCTTTCGACGGTGTGCGATCCTTCGTCATTCAAACCGATCGCCACATGCTAAGCACCGATGGCACTACGCTGACCGTCGTCGATCGCGGATTTGGCAACGTATTGGATGGCCTGGAGTTCGGCACCCGGGCGGTTGCGTTTGCTGGGGAGGCATCGGTGAACATCCCGCTTGACGATATCGGCCCCGCGATCCGCGCCTTTCGCGATTGCCCCAGCGACGCCTTGTCCTGAGATGGCGCGGCGTGATCCGATCAATGCCACCGATGAAGAAGCACGTCAGCTCGCCCGTGATCTGCTGCGCGGCGTGCGCTACGGCGCATTGGCCGTCACCCTGCCTGAACGACCAGTGCCGTATGTCGCGCGGGTCGCGATGATTTGGGCGGATGGCACATTACTGACGCTGATTTCGACGCTATCCACCCATACCGCTGCCCTGCAGGCCAACCGCGCATGCGCGGTATTGGTCGGTGAACCGGGTGACAAAGTTGATCCACTGACACATCCGCGTATGACGCTGCTATGCGACGCGATTGAAGCCGACAAAGCTGCATGGAAACAACGTTGGCTGACGGCGATACCCAAAGCGCAGTTGTACTACGATTTCACCGATTTCCTTATGTTCGAATTGATACCGACAGAGGTGCATCTGAACGGTGGCTTCGGCAAGGCGTATCGGCTGGCCCCCTCCGATTTGACCTGACTACCACCCCATCGTTTCGGGGCTGCCTTTGATCGTGCCGGTCAGGTTGGCTGTCACCCAGCCTCCGTAGAAATCACCCGGTTGGGGCATCACCTTTTCGTCGCCGACATAGCAGACATCGACCGCACTGGCGTAGAAGGCCAACATGTCCTTGATCGGCGCGAAGCGGTTGTTCGGTTTGGGATAACCCCAAGCCGCATCCCGGGCCGCGCCGATATGGAAATACGCGGCCCGCCCCTTCCATTCGCAATGGCTGACCCGTCGAGACGGGGACAGCATTTCCATCTGCACATCTTCGGGCGGGATGTAGTATGTTGGGGCGTGATGGGTTTCTAGCACGCGCCAGCCATTCGTTGTGTCAGCAATGGTTTGATCACCGACCAAAACGCGCAATCGCTCTGACACTTTTTCAAGCGCGGGCGGGCGCGGATAGTCTTGGACATTTTCAGTAGGTAAAGACATACGACAGACATGGCTGCCGCGCCTTGAACGTCAAGGCTCAGGCTCTGCCGAGACCCAACAGAATGACGTTGCCTTCTTTCCACATGCCTTTGATCAGGAAACCCTTGTCGCCGACCTTGGGAAATCGCTGCTTCCAGTCGAGGAAGCGGTCATTCGTGACAACGCGCAGGTCATCATTGACAGCCCGTTCGAGCAGGACCTCATCCGCGGGCGTGCGCGAGGGTGCGACGGTCACTTGCGCCGGGGGCAAATCGAGGCGCGCGGCAAGGTCCGCCGGTTTGATCTTTTTGTCGAAAAGTTTGTAGCCGACATTCGCGTCGAAATAGACAAACGGTTGCATCCCCCGGCGCTTCAATTCCGCCAGCACACGACTGAGGACCGCTACCGACGGTTCACCCGCCCAGTGCATGACGTTAGATCCATCAACAACGATCGGGCGACCAGGTGACACTTGTTTGACGGGGTGCTGCGGTTTGGGGCGTCGTGACCACAATGCAAATCGGGTCAGATAGCCCAGCGTCAAAAGACCGAAGACGACAAAGATGCCTTTGCCGATCCCGTCTATAATCCGCGCCTTTTCCGCATTTTCGGGAAGAACCGCCGCGCAGAAAACCAGCAGCGTCAGTAGCCCGATCAACGTTCCTTTCATCAACCGCATGTATTGTACCCGTCGTCACCTATCGATGCTACAATCACACGTAATGGGTGCATCCCAAAGGCAGGATCGGGGTGATTTTATGGCCCTTCCAGCCCTTTCAGGATCGGGCAGTCAGGACGCGCATCACCTGCGCAGCGATCGACCAAATCGGCAAGCGTATCGCGCACCGCCATCAGCCCGGCGATCTTGTCGTCAATCTCGCTCAGATGGTCCTTGGCGATGGCGCGCACCTCGGCGCTCGCCCGCGTCTGATCTTCCCAAAGCGCGAGAAGGTTGCGGCAATCCTTGATAGAAAAACCCAGCTGTCGTGCGCGGGCAAGGAAGGTGAGTTTATGTGCATCCGCGTCCCTGAAGACGCGGTAGCCATTGGCGCTCCGTCGCGGGACGACCAGCCCGATATCTTCATAGTACCGGATCGTTTTGGCGGGCAGGCCGGTGCGGGCGGCGGTATCTCCGATATTCATGAGGCTTCGATTCGTTTCAAGCGAAGCGCATTGGTGACGACCAAAACGCTCGATAGTGCCATCGCCCCGGCAGCAAGGCCCGGTGAAAGAAGAATGCCGGTCATTGGGAACAGAACACCAGCCGCGATGGGGATGAGCATGATGTTATAGCCGAAGGCCCAGAAAAGATTTTGTTTGATGTTGCGCATGGTAGCGCGGCTGATCCTGAGTGCGTTGAGAACCCCGTTGGGATTGCCGGACATCAACACAACGGCGGCGGTTTCGACCGCGACATCGGTGCCTGTGCCAATCGCGATCCCCACATCAGCGGCTGCGAGCGCGGGTGAGTCGTTGATCCCGTCACCCACAAAGGCGACCTTTCGACCGTTTTGCTGCAGTTCGCGGATGGCATCGACTTTTCCATCCGGACGCACCTCGGCAATCAGGTGATCAATACCCAGTTTCGTTGCCACGACCTGTCCGGTGCGTTCGGTATCGCCTGTGATCAGCGCCACCTGTTTGCCTTGGGATTTCAGTCGTTGGATGACACGGGCGGCCTCTGGCCGGATTTCGTCGGCGATCCCGAGCATGCCCGCCAGTTGCCCGTCAACGGCGACAAGGACGGGGGTTTTGCCCGCGTCGGCAAGGCTGTCGGTGTCCGCAGTCTCGATACCCAATTCGTCAAACCATCGGGCGGTGCCGATCCGGATATGGCGCCCCTTGACCATGCCTGACAGACCCTTGCCCGTGTGAGTTTCAAAATGGCTGACCTCGGGCAGGGTAACAGGCGCAGCGGCAAGGATCGCTTGGGCCAGTGGGTGTTCCGACCGTTTTTCGACCGCCGCAACGTCGCGCAAAAGCGCGTCCTGATCACCGCTAAGGGCGGTGACATCGGTCAGCGTTGGCTTGCCTTTCGTCAGCGTGCCGGTTTTGTCGAAGGCCACGACATCCACCTGCCCCAATGTCTGCAATGCATCGCCCTGCCGGAACAGCACACCCAGATTGGCCGCCTGCCCAGTGCCCACCATGATCGCCGTCGGCGTCGCAAGCCCCATCGCACAGGGGCAGGCGATGATCAGGACAGAGACACCTGCGACCAGTGCATAAGACACGACGGGGCTTGGGCCGAATACAAGCCATGTGATGAACGTGACGGTTGCGATCGCGATGACCAACGGAACGAACCAGGCTGTGATCCGGTTTACGAGGTCCTGCACCGGCAGCCGCGCGCCTTGTGCGTCCTGCACCATAGTGATGATCTGGGACAGGACGGTATCAGCACCGATCTTCGTGGCCTGCATGGTCAGCGTACCAGTTCCGTTGATCGTCCCGCCCACGACAGGATCGCCGGTGATTTTGGTGACAGGCAGCGGCTCACCGCTGATCATGCTTTCATCTACGGCGCTTTCACCTTCTGTCACCGTGCCATCTGTCGGGATGCGTTCGCCTGGGCGGATAATCAAAGTGTCATCAATCTGAATGTCGGTGATGGCGATATCGACCTCGGCCCCGTCGCGCAAAACGCGCGCTGTTTTCGGCCGTAGCCCGGCCAGCGCGCGGATCGCAGCCCCCGTGCGGCTTTTGGCGCGCGCTTCCAGCCAACGACCAAGAAGGATCAGGGTCACGATGACCGCGGCGGCCTCGTAATAGACGACCCGCGTGCCTTCGGGCAAAAGGTTCGGCGCAAACAGGGCGGTCGTCGAAAACAGCCATGCCGCGCTCGTGCCTAGAACGACCAGCGCGTTCATATCCGGCGCGCGGCGAAGCAGGGACGGGACACCCTTGGTGAAAAAGACCTGACCCGGCCAGACCAGCACCGCGGTAGCGAGCACGCACTGGATCAACCAGCTGTTCTGGTGGCCAATCGTTTGCCCGATCCAGTGATGGAAGGCCGGGACGACATGACCGCCCATTTCGAGAACGAAGACCGGGATGGTCAGGGCGGCTGCAATTAGGAATTGACGGCGAAAGCTGTTTGCTTCGTCTGACTGATGATCTGTTTCCGTGTCGGTTTGCAATGTCGCTTCGTAGCCGGCAGATGCAATCGCTGCCTTCAGCGGTTCGCGTTGCCCCAGAGTGGTCACATGGGCGCTGCCCTGCGCGAGATTGACCTGCGCGGACAGGACACCGGGAACCGCCAATAGCGCCCCTTCGACCCGGCCCACGCATGATGCGCAATGCATGCCCTCGATCATGAGATCCACCTGCGTCGGCACTGCCGGATAGCCAGCGTCCTGCAATGCGTCAGAGACGTCCTGTGTTACACTCTTCTCCAGCGTCACAGCCGCGCTAGTATCAGCAAGATTCACATGCACCGCGCGCACACCCGGCACCGCGTTGATCGCCCTTTCCGCGCGAGCGACACAAGATCCGCATGACAGCCCGTCCAGCGGGAATTTGAGGGTTGTCTGCTCCATACCGCATTACATAAGGGTTCCAGTAATAGGAAGGTCAAGGGACGTTGACATATGCGTCAATATGTAATTATGTAATTACATGTTTACTGATTTAGCCATGGATCGCGTCTTTGCCGCGCTTTCGCATACCAGCCGCCGAGAGATGCTGGACCTTTTGCGCGAGACGCCGGGGATCAGCGTCGGTGATCTGGCGGCCAATTTCGATGTGACACGGATCGCTGTGATGAACCATTTGAAGGTGCTGGAAGACGCGCAACTGGTCATCAGCGAAAAGGATGGCCGCATGCGCCGCCTTTATCTGAATGCCGTTCCGATCCAGGCGATCTATGACCGCTGGACCGACTCATTTTCCGCCCATTGGCTCGACCGCATGAGCCTTGTCAAAGCCGTCGCTGAGGCTGCAGCCAAGACCACGAAGGACCCAAACAAATGAACACCACCACAACCAACATCAACCGCGTGCTGATCAATGCGCCGATTGAAGTAGTCTGGAACACATTGGTCAAAACAGACGAGGCGCTGCCGTTTTTCTTCGGTGCGGTCTGCGAAACCAAGGACGGGATGCGGGCGGGTGCGAACTATCGGATGGTCAGCGCCAATCGCAAAGTGGCGATGGTGGTAGGCGAAGTGCTGCGGTTCGAGCCGCCGCATGTCTATGCGCATACCTTCACGATGACGAATATCGACGAACCGCCAGTGACCGTGACCTATTCGCTGACCGAAAAAGACGGCGGCACAGAATTCGAGTTGCGGATCGACGACCTGGTGCCCGGCAGCAAGCTGGCCAAGGAAATGGTGTCTTCGCAGGGCTTTATCGCCAGCAACCTGAAATCGTTGTGCGAGCGAGGCAAACCAGCCTTTACGGGTCGCATGGTTGGTGTTCTTGGCCCTGTCTTCGCGCGGCTAGCCAAGAAATCTCAGGCGGTGGAGAACTGGCCGCTCTGACGGGAGGGGCGCGGACAATGCCGCGCCCCTTTGTGATCAACCTTTGCCTTTCCAAGGCACCAGCCAGCTTTCCGCTTTTCGCATCAGCATGTCGATCCCGAAACCGATGATCCCGATCAGGATGATCCCCATGACGACAATATAGGTTTGCTGGAACTTGGACGCAGTCGTGATCATCATGCCTGCGCCCACATTGGCGGCGACAAGCTCTGCCGCGACCACCGTCCCCCAGCATACCCCCATGGCGACGCGGGCCGCCGTGAAGATTTCGGGTAGCGAGTTGGGAATGATAACGTAACGCAGAATTTGCCACTTGGACGCACCCAACGAATAGGCGGCGTGCACCTTTGAGATGTTGACACCGGACACGCCCGCGCGCGCGCCAATGGCCATGATCCAGAGGGCCGCAAGAAACAGCAGCACCACCTTTCCGGTTTCGTCGATGCCGAACCAGATGATCACCAGCGGGATCAGCGCCAGCGGGGGAACCGGGCGCATGAATTCCACGATCGGGTCGAACCAGCCGCGGAACCAATCGCTCAGGCCCATCGCGTAGCCGAGCGGGATACCGACAAGGGCACCTACGGCAAAGCCTGCCAGCACGCGGAAAAGCGACCAGCCCAGATGCTCAAGCAACGTAAACTGGCGGAACCCGTCAGTGGCGACTTCGGTCAGCGCCTGCCAGACCCGTTCGGGCGATGGCAGGTAAAGCGGCTGCATCTGAAAGCCCTGATCGGGGACGAAGTTCAGCGCGCCGCGCGCGTTCATGGTGATTTCGCCATCGGCTGTGCTGACGCTCTGGTTGGGCCCGATGGGCTTTCCGTCGATCGCGGTGATCGCATAGCTGTCTGCATCACTGCCTTCATCGTTGTTTTCCATGCGGATGATTTTGGAACGATAGATGCCCACGGTTGCTACGTCGTTCTTGGCAAAACCGTCGCCGGGGTCGATTTCGGGATCGTCGACATCGGCGCCGACTTCGTGCACGCGAACGGTAACGGTGGCATCATCCGTTTCACCCGCCGCGTTTGTGGCGGTGTAGGTGAAGGTCGTATCACCCTCGAACGGGCCGGGCACCTTGATGGGAGAGAGGGAAGAGCCGGTGAAGGCACCCCAGATCAGGAACAGCACCACAATCGAAATGACTGACGCCCAGCGATTGGGCCGAACGGCGCTTTCATCGCCGAAGGTCACTGTCTTGAGCGAGGTGAAATCCTTGGGCTTTGACTTGGCCGTCAACAGATTGACCAGAAACATCGACCCGGCGAAAAGCCCGATATAGGCCGCGAGAATAAGCAATCCGGTCATATCAAGCGTCCTCCGTCCGGCCCATGATTTCTTCTTCCATTTCCCAGATCATCGACAGGATCTCTTCGCGAACGGAGTTGAATTCGGGGTGTTTCTTGACGATCCGCAAATCCTGATCGACGCCCATTTCCGCGAAGGGAAGATTATATTCCTTGTGGATACGGCCCGGGCGCGGCGCCATGACCAGCAACCGTTCACCCAGCAAAAGCGCCTCTTCGACCGAGTGGGTGATCAGGATGATCGTCTTGCCGGTCTCTTTCCATAGTTTCAGGACCAGCCCCTGCATCTTTTCACGGGTCAGCGCGTCGAGCGCACCCAATGGTTCGTCCATCAGGATCACGTCCGGCTCATTGGCGAGACAGCGGGCAAGAGCCACGCGCTGCTGCATCCCGCCCGACAATTCGTAGATCGCCTTTTCCTTGAAATCGGCCAGACCGGTGATCTCAAGCAGATGATCGGCGGTTTTGCGGCGTTCTGCTGATGGCGTGCCCTTCATCAACGGACCGAATTCAACGTTTTCCCTGACGCTCATCCATTCGAACAGCGCGCCTTTCTGAAAAACCATCCCACGTTCGGCATCCGGGCCGGTCACACGGTGGCCGTTGAGGATAATCTTCCCCTCGGTCGGGGCAAGGAAACCAGCGACGATGTTCAACAGCGTGGTCTTGCCGCAACCGGATGGCCCCAGCACGCTCAGCAATTCGCCGTTCTTCAGGTCAAGGGTCACGTCTTTCAGCGCTTGCACGTAGGACCCGTTCGGCAGGTCGAAGCGCATCGAGATATTCTCGATGGATAGTCCGGTCATATGTCGTCTCCCGAGCCGTCGTTTTCACGACGCACGATTGGTGGTCAAAGGGCGGCCCGTTGGCCGCCCTTCAAGGAATTTACATCTGGGATGCTTCTTCGAGCGGCCCGGTATTGATCGCGTCCTCATAGCTGTCGAGCGCGGAGGGGATCGATCCGGCATCCACAAAGACATCCGCCACACCTTTCATGAAGGTCGCCGCGTTGCCGCCGAACCATGTCTCGGACAGCTGTTCTTCGATCGTCGGGAACGAGAAGGTCGCGATATTGCCACGGGCAGCTTCCAATTCCTGACCCGACTCCTCAGCGATGATTTCAAGCATCGCTTCGTCCTGATTTGCGGCCCATTCGGCATTGGCGTCTGCAGTCACCTTCAGGAATTTGGCGACCATCTCAGGGTTCTCGGCCACGAACTCGGCCGGGGCCGAAGTGACGTCAAAGACCAGAATGCCCAGCTCTTCTTTTTCCGCGCCGGTCAGGAGGACGTTGCCGTTCTCTTTCATGGTGTTCAGACCACCGCCGAAACCACAGGCCCAATCGACCGCGCCTTGCGCAAGCGCTGCAGCACCTTCCGGTGGTGCCATATCGACAACTTCGAGGCTGCCAAGATCAATTCCGAAATGTTCGACCTGCCGCAGGAAACCGTAATGAGCAGCGGTCCCAAGTGGTACGGCCACCTTGGTGCCGTTCAGGTCTGTGGCATTGTCCTTGGTGATGTCCATCGCCGCACCGGCAACGCAGTTGTCGTTTTCCGAATAAGAAACAGCCACGTCAACGACTTGCAGATCCTGCCCGGCAGAGGCCGCGACCACGAAAGGCGGCACACCCTGGCTGACCGCCAGGTGGACGTCACCCGCAGCCATAGCCGCCGACATGGCAGTTCCCGTGTCGAAACTGACCCACTTCACGGTGACGCCCAGCGCCTCGTCATATGTGCCGCGGTTTTTGGCCGCCAGCATAGGCATGGGCCATTCCAGGAAGTAGGCGACGGTAATCTCTTCGAGGTGGCCGTCGGCAAAAGCAGCCTGTGAACCAGCCATCATTGCGACGCTGGCAGCAGCGCCCATCAGTGCACTTTTGATTTTCATGTGTGTCTCCCGTGTTGTGCCTCGATAACAGAGGCGGAACTTGGCGCAATGTCACCCGCGCTCGTGTTGTAGATGATCATGCTTTTCAGGCGGTTCCTAGCCCTCTTAAGCATCACAGCTGTTGTGATCAGACGATGCTCCAACCGTTTCTTGTCGGCGCGATCCTCGCCTGCTCGGGGAGAGCGAAAGAAATTCGTGACCCGGGGTCAATCATTGGCTGTCGCAGCAGTATAGCGTGGTGCGACCAGCCGATTGACTACAAACTGGACTTTTGCAAAACTAATCAGCGACTTAGGTCGATTGTATGCGATAGTAGCGCGATATCGCGCCTCTGATGTGGCCTTATTTAACAAAGTCAACTGGCCCTATCCGATACGCATGTAGTATACAAAATGTGCGGAAAGAATGCGCAAGCGAAGGAATTGGATTCGCTTTGCACCACCCCACCAACAGCGGAGTTGCCGATATGGATGATCATTCCTTTTCCAACGATCCCGAATACGTGGTCGAAGCCGACCGTGCCCATGTTTGGCATCATCTAAGTCAGCACAAACCTTACGAGACCATCGACCCCCGCATCATCGTCGAGGGCAAGGGCCTGCGGGTGTGGGACATCAAAGGCAAGGAACATATCGATGCTGTCTCTGGTGGTGTGTGGACCGTGAATGTCGGCTATGGTCGCGAACGGATTGCCAAGGCGGTGGCCGATCAGATTACCAAGATGTGCTTCTTCGGCGGCACCGCTGGCACGATCCCGGGGGCGCGTTTTTCGGACATGTTGACCGAAAAAATGCCCGGACTCGACCGGGTCTATTACGCCAACTCCGGGTCGGAGGCGAACGAAAAGGCGTTCAAGATGGTCCGCCAGATCAGCCACAAGCATTATGGCGGGAAGAAGCAGAAAATTCTATATCGCGAGCGTGATTATCACGGCACCACCATCGCCGCCCTATCCGCCGGTGGGCAGGACGAGCGGAATGCGCAATATGGTCCTTTCACCCCCGGTTTCATTCGGGTTCCACATTGTCTGGAATATCGCAGCCAAGACGATTCAACCGGCGAGGAATATGGCGAAAAAGCCGCGCAGGCCATCGAGGATGTGATCCTTGCCGAAGGGCCCGATACGATCGGCGCGCTCTGCCTAGAGCCGATCACGGCAGGGGGCGGGATCATCGTGCCGCCCAAGGGTTATTGGGACCGCGTGCAGGAGATTTGCAAAAAATACGACATCCTGCTGCATATCGATGAGGTTGTCTGCGGCCTCGGACGGACGGGTACATGGTTCGGCTATCAGCAATTCGGCGTGCAGCCGGATATTGTGACAATGGCGAAGGGCGTGGCGTCCGGCTATGCTGCGATTTCGTGCTGCGTGACGACCAATGAAGTGTTCGAAATGTTCAAGGACGACACCGATCACCTGAGCTATTTCCGCGATATCTCGACCTTTGGAGGCTGCACCGCCGGTCCCGCCGCGGCGATCGAGAACATGAAGATCATCGAGGAAGAAGACCTGTTGGGGAATTCCGCCGCGATGGGCGATCACCTGATGGGCAACCTGTCGGCCCTCATGGGCAAGCATAAATGGATCGGTGACATCCGGGGCAAAGGTCTGTTTGCAGGCGCCGAACTGGTCAACGACCGCGCCACGAAAGAGCCCATCGACGAAAAGCACACAATGGCCATTGTGGCAGACTGCATGGCGCAAGGCGTGATCGTCGGTGCAACCAACCGGTCACTGCCGGGCTATAACAACACGCTGCTTTTTGCGCCGGCCCTGATCGCAACCAAGGACGATCTGGATCAGATCACCGATGCGGTCGATCAGGCGATCACGCGCGTTCTGGGTTGAATATAATGCGTGCCCGTATGTCATGCGGGCACGCGGTTTCAAACGTCGGTAAACCTTTCGCTCGGCGCGGTACGGCTGATCTGTTTGACACAGGCCACTTGGCAGGCCGGAGCCGTGGCCCCTTCTGCCCCGTGAAGCCGGTCCGACGTCATTATTGCCGCAAGCCCAAGCCCACTTAGCAAGATCAAAAAGCCGATTTGCAAAAATCGCATCGCCCACCTCAGTCATAGATCACGTGTGATACGTGCGACGGCGACATTTCCGTCGCAGACCACCGGGCCGACTTGCGCCCAATACGCGATAAGTCCAATCTGCCCCGGAAATAGGGCCAGTATCATGTCGATCTCCGTCGAAACTTTTTTTCTTGATCAAACCTCCGAAGGCACTCTGCAATCGCGCATTCAGCAGATGGTCGCGCAAGGCATCCTCAACGGCCGTTTTCGCCCCGGAGAGCGTCTGCCGTCATCGCGTAAGATGGCGCAGCATCTGGGAGTCAGTCGGATCACCGTGACCCTGGCCTATACCGAGTTGGTCGCCGACGATTATCTGACCTCTCGTGGTCGCTCTGGCTATTATGTGTCCGAGAACGCACCCGAGCCGCCGGCCTTTCCTGCACAGCGCTTCGGCACCGGTACAGTAGATTGGAGCAGGGCAATCGGTCGGCAGTTCACACCCGGCCTGAGTATCGACAAGCCCGCGGATTGGGCCACCTATCGCTATCCGTTCATCTATGGTCAGGCCGACAAGACGCTGTTCGACAGTGCGAATTGGCGGCTTTGCGCCCTGCAGGCGCTTGGAATGCGGGATTTCTCCGCGCTAACTGCCGATTATTTTGATGGTGACGATCCGAAACTTGTCGAATTCATCGCCCGTCAGACCCTGCCGCGCCGGGGCATTCTGGCCAGCCCGGATGAGATCCTTGTCACCATGGGTGCCCAGAATGCGCTGTGGTTGTCAGCACAGGTTTTGCTGAATATACGGCGGCGCGCCGTAATCGAAGACCCCTGTTACCCCGCACTCCGAACGATCCTGACGCAATCGCGCAACCAACTTAGCATCGTGCCTGTCGATCGGGACGGTTTACCCCCGGACGCCTTGCCGGATAGCACCGATGTCGTCTTTACGACGCCCAGCCACCAATGCCCCACTGCTGCTACCATGCCTTTGGCGCGCCGCAAAGAATTGCTGGAAAAGGCCGAGGAAGAAGACTTCGTTATTGTCGAGGATGATTACGAATTCGAGATGTCGTTTCTGAAATCGCCGTCGCCCTCTCTCAAATCGCTCGACCGCAACGGCCGTGTGATCTATGTCGGGTCATTCTCGAAATCGTTGTTTCCAGGGCTGCGCCTTGGCTACCTTATCGGACCCGCACCATTCATCCGCGAAGCACGCGCCCTGCGCGCGACGGTCCTGCGCCACCCGCCCGGCCATATCCAACGCACGGTCGCCTATTACCTGTCGCTTGGACACTACGACGCGCTGGTGCGCCGGATGAGCCGGGCTTACCATGAACGACGGAAGGTGCTGGATGCCGCGGTAAAGACGCATAAGCTGAATATCGCAGGCGAGGGCACATATGGGGGCTCATCCGTCTGGATGCGGGCACCGCAAGGTGTCGATACCGGTCATCTTGCTGCACGCCTGCGAAGAGACGGTGTCTTGATAGAGCCCGGAGCGCCATTTTTTGCAGCCGAAGACCCCCCGCGAGAATTCTTCCGCTTGGCCTATTCGTCAATCGATGCATCGCGTATCCCAGACGGCATCGCATTGATCGCACGCGCCATTCTGGGTTAATTTTTGAGACGTTTTGTCTCATTAAAATAGACATTGGCCTTAATGCACTGTAGTCACTGGACCTAACGCGACTCTGTCGGAAAACATAGGGTCGCGCCAGCATATGGGGCCAAGCGGCGCCATTATCGACCGATTCAGGGGGAAGGAACCACACCAATGAAGATGACTACCGAAGAAGCATTCGTCAAAACGCTGCAGGCCCATGGTATTCGCCATGCTTTCGGCATCATCGGCTCGGCCATGATGCCGATTTCGGATATCTTCCCCGCGGCAGGGATCACGTTCTGGGACTGCGCCCATGAAGGATCTGCCGGCATGATGGCAGACGGTTACACGCGCGCCACAGGCGAGATGTCGATGATGATCGCGCAGAATGGCCCCGGCATCACGAACTTTGTAACCGCTGTGAAAACGGCCTACTGGAACCACACCCCTTGTCTTCTGGTGACCCCGCAAGCCGCCAACAAGACAATCGGTCAGGGTGGTTTCCAGGAAATGGAACAGATGAACCTGTTCAAGGATTGCGTGGCATATCAGGAAGAAGTGCGTGATCCATCCCGTATCTGCGAGGTGCTCGCGCGCGTGATCGCGAAAGCGCACCGCCTGTCCGGACCGGCCCAAATCAATATCCCGCGCGATTTCTGGACCCAAGTGGTTGATATCGAGATCCCCGAGCCCATCGAATTCGAAGCGAGCCCCGGCGGCGAAACCTCGATCGCCAAAGCAGCAGAGTTGCTGTCGAACGCCAAGTTCCCGGTCATCCTGAACGGTGCTGGCGTCGTACTGGCCGAAGGTGGCATCGCGGCGTCAAAGGCCTTGGCTGAAACACTGGATGCACCCGTCTGTGTCGGTTATCAGCACAATGACGCATTCCCCGGCAATCACCCGCTATTTGCCGGACCGTTGGGCTATAATGGGTCCAAGGCAGGGATGGAACTGATCAGCAAGGCCGATGTCGTGCTGGCCCTTGGGACCCGTCTGAACCCATTCTCGACCCTGCCCGGCTATGGCATCGATTACTGGCCCAAGGATGCGAAGGTCATCCAGGTCGACATCAACCCGGACCGGATCGGTCTGACAAAGAAAGTAAGCGTCGGTATCGTCGGTGACGCGGCAAAAGTTGCGAAAGGCATCACCGAAAATCTGGCCGACACCGCCGGTGATGCGGGTCGCGAGGACCGCAAGGCGATGATCGCGCAGACGAAATCAGCTTGGGCGCAAGAACTTTCCAGCCTTGACCACGAACAAGACGATCCCGGCACGACTTGGAATGAGCGCGCCCGTCAGGCCCGTCCCGACTGGATGTCACCCCGGCAAGCATGGCGCGCGATTCAGGCCGCAATGCCCGAAAACGCGATCATCTCGTCCGACATCGGAAATAACTGCGCCATCGGGAATGCGTACCCATCCTTCCCGACCGGCCGCAAATACCTGGCCCCCGGTCTTTTTGGTCCGTGCGGTTACGGCCTGCCCTCCATCGTCGGCGCCAAGATCGGTTGCCCTGACGTACCGGTGATCGGCTTTGCCGGTGACGGCGCCTTTGGTATCGCGGTGAACGAGTTGACCGCGATTGGTCGCGAAGAATGGCCCGCCATCACACAGATCGTATTCCGCAACTACCAGTGGGGTGCGGAAAAGCGGAACTCGACCCTGTGGTTTGATGACAACTTCGTTGGCACAGAACTAGACATGAAAGTGTCTTACGCCGGGATCGCGCAGGCCTGTGGCCTGATCGGTGTACAGGCCAAGACCATGGATGAACTGACCCAAATGCTGAACCAGGCGATCAAAGATCAGATGAAAAACAACAAGACCACGCTGATCGAGGTCATCTTGAACCAGGAACTGGGCGAGCCGTTCCGCCGTGACGCAATGAAGAAACCTGTCCGCGTGGCGGGCATCGACAAAGCTGACATGGCGGCCGAGTAATCGGTGCCATTCGACCTTGGCCCCGGCACCGGGGCGGCGCTGGCGATTGCATTGTTCGGCGCTGCCTTTGTCCGGGGCTATTCGGGGTTCGGGTTTTCGGCGATCTTCATTGCCTTTGCGGCGCTGATCACCAACCCGCTTACCCTGATCCCGGTTGTTTTCGCATGCGAAATGCTCATGACCCTCTTTCAGGCACGCGGCATCCGCGGCCATGTCGATTGGCGGCGGGTGATTGCGCTGCTGATCGGGGCTGCGGTAGTCTTGCCCGCATCGGTCTGGTTCATCCTGTCATTAGGCGAAGAAACGGTGCGGGTGACGGTGTCCCTGATCGTTTTGATCATGTCACTGATCCTGCTGACAGGCTGGACGCTACCCGCAATCCGGGCGCGCGGCCATGTGGGCGTTGGGATGGTGTCTGGCCTTTGCAACAGCGCAGGGATCGGCGGCTTGCCCGTGGCGGCGTTTATGACGGCGCAGCCTATCACCGCCCCAACCTTTCGCGCGACGATGATTGTCTATCTGACGGGGCTCGACCTGATCACCATGCCGCTTCTGTGGGCCGGTGGGCTGGTGACTTGGGAGACGGCCATCGCCGCCGCCATGGCCTTCCCCATTCTGGGCCTCGGCGTCTGGCTGGGTGGTCGCCAATTTCTGGCTGCTTCCCCTTCGACATTCCGGCGCTTTGCGGTGATGCTGCTTTTGGGATTATCCGCGCTGGGTCTGACCCGCGCCATGACAGGGATTTGATATGACATCACCATTTATCTCCGACCGCGAGGCTGTGGCTCCACAAGACCTGATCGACCGGGCCAAGCAGTTCGGCCCGCCGCGCGTGGCGATCGCGCGTGCCGGGTCGCCCCTGCCGATGGAGGCGGCGGAGGACGCGACCAAGGCGGGGATCATGACCCCCGTCTTTGTGGGTGAGGCGGACATGATTCGGGAAGAGGCCAAGAAGCTCGATTGGGATATCTCGGCATATCCGTTACACGATACGGCCGGCGAGGAAGAGGCTGGCCGTACTGCGGCGGCGCTTTGTGGTGCGGGTGAGGCTGATGTCCTGATGAAAGGTCAGTTGCACACGGATGTCTTTATGAAGTCCGCTGTGAACCGCGACGCTGGCCTGCGCACGGGTCAGCGATTTGTGCATATCTTTCATATCACGCATCCCGATGGCGGGCGTCCGGTTCTGATCTCGGATGCGGCGGTGAACGTCGCGCCCGATATGGAGACGCGGCAATCATCCGTTCTTGAGGTCAAGAAGCTGCTGAACAAGCTGGGCAATGACCGCCCAAAGATCGCGGTGCTGTCGGCGACCGAAAGTCCGATCCCTTCGGTGCCGTCGTCGATGGATGGCCGGGCACTAGCCGATTGGGCGCGCCAAAATGTCGATGGCGTTGATGTGTCCGGGCCATTGGCGTTTGATCTGATCATGTCGCCCAAGGCGGTCGCGACAAAGAAGATAACCGATGATCTAGTTGCCGGTCAGGCGGATGCGATCATTGTGCCGGACATCGTATCGGGGAATGCGCTGTTCAAAGCCTTTGTCTACCTGACCGGAGGATGCGCGGCTGGCGTCGTGACGGGGGCAAAGGTGCCGATCCTGCTGACCTCTCGGGCCGATCCACCTGCTGCGCGGATCACGTCGGTTGCGCTGGCGGCGATCTCTTGTGGGTTGGCGAAGTGAGCGCGTCTGACCATGGGGTCCCGGATCAAGTCCGGGACTGCGCCCAGCGCGATGCCGTAGCCCCGGACTTGATCCGGGGTCTCCAACAGGAGTCGTGCCCATGATACTGGTTCTCAATGCTGGCTCCTCGTCGCTCAAGATCGAAATCTTCAACGAAGACCTGACCTCGATGACAAGCGGAGCTGTCACAAATATCGGCACTGCGGGCCAATTGAAGCTGGGAGAGAGCCAAACTGATGTTGAAACCCGCGACCATGCCGAGGCGCTTGCCCGCATGCTGGGGGCACTGGACGAAGCGGGCTATCCAATCTCGGCCCTCAGCGCCGCCGCCCACCGGGTGGTCCATGGCGGGACAGTCTTGACCGAACCGGCGCGCCTGCGTCCGCCAGTCATCAAGGCGATCGAGAGTGTGATTCCGCTTGCGCCTTTGCATAACCCGAACAACTTGGCGGGGATTCATGCATTGCAGGAAATGGCCCCGAACCTGCCGCAATACTGCAGCTTCGGAACTGCCTTCCACGCGACCAACCCCGATGTCGCCATACGCTATGCCATACCGCAAACGCATCATGACGCAGGCATCCGCCGCTACGGATTTCACGGCCTTAGCTATGCGAATATGGTCGCCGATTTCGGACGTGATCTGCCCGAACGTCTGCTTGCCTTCCACCTTGGCAATGGTGCGAGCCTATGCGCAATCCTCAAAGGTAAATCTATCGCGACATCCATGGGTTATTCACCCCTGTCGGGCCTGACCATGGGGACGCGGTCGGGCGATATCGACGGCGCCGCTGTGCTGCGCATGTCGAAATCGCTGGGCGAGGACGAGACGGACCGGATGTTGAACAAGAATTCGGGCCTGAAGGCGCTGGCAGGCGATAACAATATGAAAACGCTGCTCGAGCGCGACGACGATGCGGCGAAATTCGCTATTGAACACTTCTGCTACTGGGCGGCACGCAACGCCGGCTCGGCCATCGTCGCGATGGGTGGTCTCGACGCGGTGGCCTTCACCGGCGGCATCGGCGAGAATGCCGCCCCGATCCGTGACCGGATCATGGAGCATCTGGAGTGTTTCGGTGAGGTGCCGCTTCATGTGATCGAGGCGGACGAAGAAAAGCAAATCGCCCGCGATGCCCTCGCCCTGATCGCCGAGGGACGCTGAGCTTTGGTTGGCCTGCTGACCATAACAAACCTCACCGGCCAGGAATTCCTGATCCTAACGGTCATCGTGGTGGTCGCAGGCATCGTACGCGGCTTTTCGGGCTTTGCCCTGTCCGCGCTGGTCATGGCGTCGGGCGTGCTGATCCTGCCACCGATCGAGCTGATCCCGATCTGCTGGTGCCTTGAGATGGTGGCATCTATCCTGATGGCGAAGTCGGGCTGGCAAGAGGCGGACCGCGGCGTGGTGTTTGGGCTGGTCATTGGCTCGGCTGTGGGCGTGCCGATTGGGTTGGCGTTGCTGACGACATTGCCGGTTGAAACATCAAAGCTGATTGTCCTTGCCATCATCATCGTGCTGGCGATGACGCAGTTAGCAAAGATCAGGCTGGCGTTTCTGGCCACAAAGGCTGGGCTGTATCTGTCGGGCCTCGTCGCGGGGATCGTCACCGGCGTGGCCCATGTGGGCGGCATGGTGGTTGCGCTTTACGTACTGTCACAGAACGCGCCAGCGGCAAAAATGCGGGCCGCTTTGGTTCTATATCTTTTCATCAGTATGTTCACTTCGCTGGTCTACTACATCTTGGCCGATGTCATGAACATGCAGGCGGTCTGGCGCGGTCTGGCCTTCGCTGCACCCGCCGCTTTGGGCGTCTGGTTGGGCCAGCAACTCTTCATGCCGCGCTTCGCAGCCTATTACCGCCCGTTTTGCCTGTCGCTTCTTTGCGCCTTGGCCGTGATCAGCGCCGTCAGGACGCAAGCCACATGACGTCGACCATCAAGAAAGATGCCTGGATGGACCGCGCGCGGATACTATTTCCCGGTGTTGTGATTGCCGGTCTGACCGCCATCGCCGCGCAATGGCTGGCGGAACACTACGCGACGCCCGCGATGCTGCTCGCGCTATTACTGGGGATCGCTCTGTCGTTCCTTGGCGAAGATGGCAAAACCGTGCCCGGCATCGCCTATGCTGCGCGTACGCTTCTGCGGCTGGGGATTGCGCTGCTTGGGGCGCGGATCAGTTTTGGACTGGCGGCTGAACTGGGCTGGCCCTTGCTTTTGCTGATTGTCTGCGCTGTGGCCCTCACTATCGGGTTCGGGTTGCTTGTGGGGCGGTTCTTTGGATCGAAATGGCGGTTTTCGTTTCTGACCGCCGGGTCCGTGGCAATCTGCGGCGCCTCGGCGGCGCTGGCCATTGCGGCGATCCTGCCCAAAGATGAACGGTCGGAAGAGCGGCTATTGTTCACCGTGATGGGCGTGACCGTTCTGTCGACGATAGCGATGATCCTCTATCCGATCCTCGTGAATATGCTGGAATTGAACGATCTGGCCGCGGGCGTGTTCCTTGGCGGTACCATCCACGACGTGGCGCAAGTAGTCGGTGCCGGTTTCTCTGTCAGCCAGGACGTCGGCGATACATCTACGCTGGTCAAACTGATCCGGGTGTCGTTGCTGGCCCCTGTCGTGATCATCGCCACCCTGTTGATCCGCCGCTTCGCCACGCCTGATGAAGGCGGCGAGCGCCCCCCCATCGTGCCCAGCTTTGTCGTCGGGTTTCTCGTCCTCGCGACGCTCAATTCGCTGGGCTACATCCCCGCTGCCATTACCCAAGCCTTCTCGGAAGCGTCGCGCTGGCTGCTCCTCACCGCCATCGCCGCCGTTGGGATGAAAACCAACCTTAAGCAAGTGCTTGGCGTCGGCGGCGCCGCCATTGCGCTCATCATCGCCGAGACAATTTTCATTGCCACAGTGATCCTCACCGGGGTTTACTTCCTCACCTGAATGTTCGCTTGAAAGGTAGCCACATGTCCCTTGACCAGCCACCGCTAGACACATCGCCCAAAGTCTCAGACGAGGTGCGGAAGACAACCTGTTACATGTGCGCCTGCCGCTGTGGAATCAACGTGCATATGAAGGAGGGTAAGGTCGCCTATATCGAAGGCAACCGCGATCATCCGGTGAACCAAGGGGTCCTGTGTGCGAAGGGGTCTGCGGGGATCATGCAGCACAATGCACCGTCGCGGCTGCGGGCGCCTTTGCGTCGGGTTGGGCCGCGCGGGTCGGGTGAGTTTGAAGAGATTTCGTGGGAAGAGGCGTTGGGTCAGGCCGTTGAGTGGCTGAAACCCATTCGCGAGAAGCACCCGGAGAAGCTGGCGTTTTTTACGGGCCGGGATCAGTCGCAATCATTCACCGGCTTCTGGGCACAGGCCTATGGCACGCCCAATTTCGCTGCCCATGGCGGGTTCTGTTCGGTGAATATGGCCGCTGCGGGCATCTACACGATGGGCGGTGCGTTTTGGGAATTCGGCCAACCCGATTGGGAACGGACCAAGCTGTTCATGCTGTTTGGCGTGGCCGAAGACCATGACAGCAACCCGATCAAGATGGGTATTGGTAGACTAAAAGCCCGTGGCGCACGGATGATCGGCGTGAACCCGATCCGCACAGGCTACAATGCCGTTGCTGATGATTGGGTCGGGATTACACCGGGGACTGACGGGCAGTTTATCCTTGCGCTGGTGCATTGCCTGATGAAGGCGGGCAAGGTCGATCTGGACTATCTCGCCCGGTTCACAAATGCTTCTGCGCTGGTGAATGAGGACAAGAACTCACCCCAATTCGGCCTGTTCCTGCGCGACGCTGATGGACAACCGCAGGTCATTGACCGCCGCACGGGGCAGTTGGCCCCATGGAATGGCGAGGGCGTCGAGCCTGACCTTTCGGCGACTTATCGCGCCAAGGGGATCACGCACCGCCCGGTCTTCCACCTGATGGCCGACCGCTACTTGTCCGACGAATACGCACCCGAGGCGGTCGCCGAGAGTTGTGGCATTCCGGCGGACCGCATCCGCGCAATCGCTGCTGATCTGGCACGGGTCGCCTTTGACGAGGCGATCCAGATTGACCAGCCTTGGACCGACTTCCGGGGCAAGAAACATGATGCGATGATCGGGCGCCCGGTATCATTCCACGCCATGCGCGGCATCTCGGCCCATTCCAATGGGTTCCAGACCTGCCGCGCTTTGCACGTGCTGCAGATCATCCTCGGCTCGGTCGAAGTACCGGGGGGCATGCGGTTCAAGCCGCCCTACCCCAAGCCAGCGACGGCGCACCCGAAGCCGCATGGCAAGGTCACGCCCGGCGCGCCGCTCGATGGCCCACATTTGGGTTATACGCATGGGCCAGAGGACCTGCTTTTAGAAGAAGACGGCACACCCAAGCGGATCGACAAGGCCTATAGCTGGGAAAACCCGATGTCGGCCCATGGGCTGATGCATATGGTGATTTCCAACGCGCATGCGGGCGTGCCTTACAAGATCGACACGCTGTTTATGTATATGGCGAACATGTCGTGGAATTCGTCAATGAATACCGGCGGCGTGCATAAGATGTTGACGGATAAGGATGAAAACGGCGATTACGTGATCCCCCACATCATCTATTCCGACGCCTATTCCTCCGAGATGGTCGCCTATGCAGACCTGATCCTGCCGGACACAACCTATCTGGAGCGGCACGATTGCATCTCGCTTCTCGACCGCCCGATCTGCGAGGCGGACGGGGTCGCCGACGCTATCCGCTGGCCGGTGGTCGAACCGGACCGGGACGTCCGCGGATTCCAATCGGTCCTCTGCGATCTGGGTGCGCGGCTGGGGATGCCCGGGTTCGTGAACGACGATGGATCGGCGAAATACAAGGACTATGCCGACTACATCACCAACCACATCCGTCGCCCGGGCGTCGGCCCCTTGGCCGGATTCCGTGGTAACGGCGACGACCATGGCCGCGGCGAAGTGAACCCGAACCAGATCGACCGCTATATCGACAATGGCGGTTTCTGGATCGAGCATGTTCCGCAGGAGGCCACGTATTACAAACCCTTCAACGCCGCCTATCAGGATTGGGCGGTGAAGATGGGCTTCTACGATGCGGTACAGCCCTACATCTTCCAGCTTTACGTGGAGCCGTTGCGCAAGTTTCAGGCGGCCGCCGAAGGGATCGGCGAACGACAACCACCGGACCACCTGCGCGGTCGGATCAAGGTGACGATGGACCCGCTACCGATCTGGTATCCACCGTTCGAGGACGGCCATGTCGACCCCGAAGAGTACCCGATCCACGCCCTGACCCAGCGGCCAATGGCAATGTATCATAGCTGGGGAACGCAAAACGCATGGCTGCGGCAGATTCATGGACACAACCCGCTTTATGTCCCGACCAAGATTTGGGAGGCGAACGGGTTCCAAGACGGCGACTGGGCCAAAGTCTCGTCTGCCCATGGGTCCATCGTCGTGCCCGTCGCACATCAGGCGAGCCTGAACGAAAACACGGTCTGGACATGGAACGCGATTGGCAAACGCAAAGGGGCCTGGGCGCTGGACGAAAACGCGCCGGAGGCCACCAAGGGCTTTCTGCTGAACCACCTGATCCATGAACTCCTACCGGAACAAGGGGACGGGCTACGCTGGGCGAACTCTGACCCGGTCACGGGTCAAGCGGCATGGTTCGACCTGCGGGTGAAGATCGAGAAATCCGCTGTCCCGAACGAAGCACAACCGGCGATGCCTGCTATCAAGTCGCCAGTCGGCAAAGGACCGAACAAACTGGCATGGAAAGTGGGATCATGAGCAACGCACAAATCCTCCTCCTGATTGCCGCCTTCCTCGTGCTGACCGTGGGTAGTTTCATCTACTATGTCGCCACATGGGACAGCCGTGAAACATCCCTCATCATCTTGCCAAAAATACTCCCGCCGGAGGCTCCCAACCTCTCAGAAGGAGCGATCGTATGACCCAACTCCCCACCCACACCGAAAAGAAACTCGGCCTTGTCATCGACCTCGACACTTGCGTCGGCTGCCATGCTTGTGTCGTGTCCTGCAAAGGCTGGAACACCGAGAACTACGGCGCACCGCTGTCAGATCAGGACGCCTATGGCGCCAACCCGTCGGGCACGTTCCTCAACCGGGTCCATTCTTACGAGGTGCAGCCTGATCAGGGTGCGGCGCAGCTGATCCACTTTCCCAAATCCTGCCTGCATTGCGAGGACGCGCCTTGCGTGACGGTCTGCCCGACCGGCGCCAGCTATAAGAGGGTCGAGGACGGGATCGTACTGGTCAACGAAAGCGACTGTATCGGCTGCGGCCTGTGCGCTTGGGCTTGTCCTTATGGCGCGCGAGAACTCGATGCGGCGGAAGGGGTGATGAAGAAATGCACCCTTTGCGTAGACCGCATCTATAATGAAAACCTGCCCGAGGAAGACCGGCAACCCGCCTGCGTCCGCACCTGTCCGGCGGGGGCGCGGCATTTCGGAGACTTGGGCGACCCGAACAGCGACGTGTCGCAACTGGTCGCCGAGCGCGGCGGCATGGACCTGATGCCGGAACAAGGCACTAAACCAGTCAACAAATACCTGCCACCACGGCCTAAGGATCAGGAACCTGAAATCGACATCTTGGCGCCCTATCTCGAACCTGTCGCCCAAGACGGTGCAGGCTTCGCACATTGGCTGGACAAAGCACTCTCGGCACTCCCCGGAGGGACAAAGTAAATGCATCCCGCACCATCCGTTATCATTTTCAATACGTTTTCCGGTCTGGGCTTCGGGTTGCTGTTTTGGCTGGGGATCGGCGTTATCACGCCCACCGGCTGGGCCGCATTCATCTGGTTCGCTATCGCCTACATCTTTGCCGTCGGCGGACTGATCGCATCCACATTCCACTTGGGCCACCCGGAACGGGCGATCAAAGCGTTCAGCCAGTGGAAAACAAGTTGGCTCAGTCGCGAAGGGATCTGCGCCGTCTTTGCGCTGCTTCTCATGGCGATTTACGGTGCCGGTCTGGTCTTTGCAGGCACCCGTCTTGGATTGATCGGGATCGTCGGTGGGATCGCCTCGCTTGGCGTCGTCTTCACGACCTCGATGATCTACACGCAAATGAAAACCGTGCCGCGTTGGCGTCACTGGTCGACGCCTGCGATGTATCTGCTCTTGTCACTTGGCGGCGGCGCGCTGCTTGCCGGACAAGTGCAGATTGCGGCCGTTCTTTTGATTGCTGGTGGCATCCTGCAGCTTTTCGCCTGGGGCACGGGCGATCGCCGCTTTGCCGAGGCCGGAACCGATATGGCCAGCGCCACCGGCTTGGGCCACATCGGTAAGGTCCGCGCGTTTGAACCACCGCATACCGGCACGAATTACCTGATGCGCGAATTCATCCACGTCGTGGGCCGCAAACACGCGCAGCAATTACGTTTGATCACCATTGCATTGGCCTTTGTCGTCCCTGTCCTGCTGCTCCTCATAGCTTCCAACCACCTCATCGCGGGCCTCGCAGTGCTGAGCCATATCGCAGGCGTACTGACATTACGGTGGTTATTTTTCGCGCAGGCGGAACATGTCGTGGGGCTGTATTACGGGAAACGCTGAAACAAGTGCGGCGCAGTCCCCGGATTTGATCCGGGGCCTCTGTCTCAATCCACGAGGTCCCGGGTCAAGCCCGGGACAGCAATGTTAAAGGGCCTCTGGCATGCGCACATTGAGCCCGCTGTCGCGCAACACCTTCAGAATATCATCCACATGCCGTTGATCGCGGGCTTCGATGACGATCTCCAGCTCGGCTTGCTTGAGCGAGACACTTTGCATCATACGCTGATGGATTACCTCGATCACGTTTGCCCCGGCGTCGCCGATAATCCGCGAGATGTTGGATAGTTGTCCCGGCGTATCGTCGATCTCAAACAACAGCCGCGTGATCCGCCCATCCCGCATCAAGCCCCGTACGATCAGCGTCGACAGCAGCCGTGAATCGATATTGCCGCCGCAAATCACCAGCCCGACTTTCTTGCCCTCATAGTCCGCGAGGTTGTTCTTGATTACCGCAAGACCTGCACCGGCCGCGCCTTCGGCCACCAGCTTTTCATAGGACAACAGATCGAAAACCGCTGCCTCGATTTCGGGCTCGGTTGCGCTGTCTATGCGGCTCACATGTTCCCGGATCACGGCAAGGTTTGCCGCTCCCGGCTTTCGGACCGCGATGCCTTCGGCAAGCGTTGCGCCATCGAAATGCGTCTGACCACGATCAAAGTCCGCCTTTGCGGCATCAAATACATGCGCCTGCGCGCCGATGATCCCGACATCCGATTTCACCGATTTGGCCCCAACGGCCATTCCCGCAATCAATCCACCACCGCCAATCGGCACCACAATGCAGTCAAGGTCTGGCTGCTGCTCCAACATCTCCAGCGCTACACTACCCTGTCCCGCCGCAACGACGGGATCGTCGAACGGATGCACAAAGGTCATTCCCCGCCCTGACGCCAGATCGAGCGTATACTGCACGCTATCGTCAAACCCCGTCCCGTGGATGACAACCTCTGCCCCAAGATCGCTTGTCCGCTGGATTTTGTTGAACGGCGTGCCTTCCGGCATGACGATGATCGACGGAATGCCAAGCCGTGTCGCGTGATACGCCACACCCTGCGCGTGATTGCCCGCGCTGCATGCGACGACTCCGTTTTTGCGCGACGCCTCGTCCAACGTCAGCAATTTCGCCAGTGCACCGCGGGCCTTGAACGCATTCGTGTGTTGCAGGTTTTCCAGCTTAAGATGCAGGTCGATCCCCAGATGATGGGACAGCCGCGTTGCAGGCACCATCGGCGTCTTGATCGTCGCCGATGCTATCGCCGCGTGGGCGGAGCGGATGTCGTCAATGGTAAAGGTCAATGCGGTATCCCGAACTTTGCGACGTCTGCGCACCTTTCCGCAATCCACACTTTTTCGCAATGTGATTGGACCGATCGGATCAAATTGGCCATCGTCAAGACATGCGTTTCATGATCCCGTTTTTGGTCCTGCTTGGCCTGACCGTGCGAAGTGCCGCCGAGCAGCTCGAGGTCGACCTCGAGCTGGTGCTGATGGCCGATGTATCCCGCTCCATGACCGAACGCGAATTGGAGATACAGCGGCGCGGCTATGCCGAAGCCTTGCGGTCGGGCGATGTGCTTGCAGCCATCCAGCGCGGATTCCTGCAGCGGATCGCACTGACCTATGTGGAATGGGCGGGTTATCAGGAGGTAATCGTTGATTGGCGTTTGATCGAAACACAAGACGACCTCGACGATTTCGCCGATGCGCTGACCGCCCGGTTCGATCCATCACTGCGGAGGACGTCCATTTCTGGTGCGCTGCTCATGGGGGCGGACATGTTGCGCGACAATGAATATGCAGGTTTTCGGCAGGTCATCGACATATCCGGCGACGGCCCGAACAATCAGGGACGTCCGGTGTTGCATGCACGCAATGCCGTGGTGGCACAGGGTATCGTCATCAACGGCCTCCCGCTGATGACCCGCGAGGGGCTAGGGCTTGCCTGGCACCTGGATGATCTGGATATCTACTTCCGGACTTGCGTCATCGGAGGTTTCGGCGCGTTTGTGCTTCCTGTGACCGATTGGCAGGATTTTGCAGCGGCCGTGCGACGCAAGCTGGTCCTGGAAATCGGTGGCGACATGCCGCCACCGGTCGTTCACGCACAATCCGGCGACCTCGCCCGCGACCCGACAGATTGCCTGATCGGGGAAAAGATCTGGCAGCAGCGCGGGAATGGGTTTGTTATTCCCTGACCCGCATCAGGTCCGAATGCGCTGCTCGTTCTCGGCATCGAAAATATAGATGCGCGAGGCATCGATCTGCACGCCCACGACGTCGCCCTCGGTCGATCGATGATCGCCGCGTTCTTCGACAATGACGCGCTCGCCGGTCTTGCTGGTCAGATAAGCGTACGACACACCGCCCAGACTTTCCGTCAATTCGACCGTGTGCGTGTCGCCGGCCATATCGATCATCAGATGCTCGGGTCGTGCCCCGACGCTAAGCGCCTTCCCGTCGTGAGAGCTGTTCAGCAAGCCATCAAAGCTCATACCCAGGCCAGGCGCGCTGACATTGCCACCGTTGGCGACCCCATCGACAAAATTCATGGCTGGTGATCCGATAAAGCCGCCGACGAATTTGTTGTCGGGGTCGCGGTAAAGATCCATCGGCGCACCGACCTGTTCAATATTGCCCAAGCGTAACACGACGATCTTGTCGGCCAGCGTCATCGCTTCGACCTGGTCGTGCGTGACGTAGATCATCGTGGCGCCGATTTCCTTATGCAGACGCGCGATCTCAACCCGCATTTCGACACGCAGCTCTGCGTCAAGGTTCGAAAGCGGTTCGTCGAAAAGGAAAACATCCGGGCCGCGGACAATCGCCCGCCCGATAGAGACACGCTGGCGCTGACCGCCCGACAAGGCAGAGGGTTTGCGCTCTAGAAACTGTTCCAGCTTTAGGATGCGGGTGGCCTCGGCCACTTTCTTTTCGATCTCGGCCTTGGGATGGCCATTCATTTTCAGCCCGAAACCCATGTTGTCCTTGACCGTCATATGCGGATAAAGCGCATAGGTCTGAAACACCATCGCAACACCACGCTGCGACGGGTCCATTCGGGTCACATCGCGGGTGCCGATATTGATCTGACCCTCGGTGGTTTCCTCAAGCCCCGCGACCATCCGCAACAGCGTTGATTTTCCGCAGCCGGACGGGCCGACAAAGACGCAGAATTCCCCATCCTCGATCTGCAGGTCGACCCCATGGATCACCTGGACATCGCCATAGCGCTTGATCACTTTGTTCAGCGTAACACCTGACATGGCTTCTACATCCTTGTTGTTTCTTTGGTCTCGTAATCCGGAAAGCTCCAGTTTCGGGCATCCCTTGCGATATCGGTCGCGGTATCCTGCAAGATCGGGACATAGCCCTCCAACCCGGCGAGATTTGTCCGTGCCGTCGTGCTCGTCACCGATAGCGCGCCTAGCACCCGACCGCTTTCGGACAGGATCGGGGTCGCGATGCAAATGATCCCCGGTTCGTGTTCCTCGCGGTCAAAGCCATAGCCGTTGATCCGAATATTCTGCAGCTCGTCACGCAGGGCCTTGGCATTGTCCAGCGTCTGCGGCGTGAACCGGTGAAAGCTCTGTTGGGCGATAATACGGTCAGCGACGTCGGGGGCGCTGAACGCCAGCATCGCCTTGCCGACACCTGTGCAATAGGCCGGGCCGACCTTACCCGCCTGGCTGTACATCTGCACAGGGTTACCCGCATTGCGTTTGTCGATGTACAGCACTTGCGCATTGTCGAGCTGTGCCAGATGCACCGTCTCACCCACCGCGGCACTCAGCGCGTCGATATGCGGGCGGGCAATCGGGGCCAACGTCGATTGCTCCCAGGCCGCATGGGCCAGGCGGACCAGCCGGATGCCCAGCGCGTAGGTCTGCTGTTCGGGGTCGTAGGTCAACATGTGCTGGTTGGTCAGCGTCTGGACAAAACGGTAAAGTGTAGGTTTGGGGTAGGAAGACTGGGCCAGCAACTCACCGAACCGTACCGGTCGCCCAAAGGCCGCCACCTGATCCAAAACGCTAAGTGCTTTGCCGACTGTGCCGTCGCCGGTCACATGTCCCATATTTCCTCCCCTAATCGTCCGCGACTTTTGACACCGGCCTCCTCGTCGGTGCAGCCTTGAACTGTTGACAACGCTAGCCGAGTCGCGGTTTAGTATCAATATCCAAAACAAAGTTTCAAATAATGAAACTGACTGACTAAGGAAGCATTGGGAGGACAACATGCATTCCATTCTGAAAACGTCGCTTGCGGCGTTGGTTGCTGCTGGCGTAACAGCAACATCGGTCGTCGCGGACGGCCACGCGGCTTTGTCTGGTGATCTACGGATCACGTCTGACATGTCGAACCCCGCCCCGCGCGCGGTGATGGAGGGGATGGTCGCCGACTTCGCCGAACTGCATCCTGACCTGAACATCGAATTGACGATCGTCGATCGTGAAGCATGGAAAACCCAGATCCGTAACGCGCTGGGTGCAAACCCACCGGACGTCGTGAACTGGTATGCCGCCAACCGCATGCGTCCTTACGTGGATGCGGGTCTTTTCGCCGATATCTCCGATCTTTGGGCGGAGCCTGAGTTTGAGGCACTGGCCTCGACAAAAGGCGCGATGACACTCGACGACAAGCAGTGGGGCGTGCCCTACACCTACTACCAATGGGGCGTCTACTATCGCAAAGACATCTTCGAAGAGTATGGCCTGGAAGAGCCAACCACTTGGGAAGAAGAAAAGGCCAACTGCCAGACCCTGCTGGACAACGGCATCAAGTGCTACACGATTGGAACCAAGTTCCTTTGGACCGCAGGTGGCTGGTTCGACTACATCAACTCGCGCACCAATGGTTATGATTTCCACATCGAATTGGCCACGGGTCAGGTGCCTTGGACCGACGACCGCGTGCGTCAGACATTCGCCAACTGGCGCGAGCTGATCGACATGGGCGCCTTCATCGACGATCACCAGACCTATAGCTGGCAGGAAGCGCTGCCCTTTATGGTCAACGGCGAAGCTGCATCATACCTGATGGGTAACTTTTCGGTCGCGGCGTTCCGTGACGGTGGTCTGACGGATGATCAACTGGACTTCTATCAGTTCCCCAAGATCAATCCCGATGTCGACTATGCCGAAGACGCGCCGACAGATACGTTCCACATCGCATCCGGTGCGCAGAATATGGACGCTGCAAAGGAGTTCCTGCGCTTCGTCACTTCGGCCGAGAACCAGACCAAGATCAACAGCGGCGACGCGCTGGGTCAGCTTCCGGTGAACGCGAATGCGTCGATCGACGATGACAAGTTCCTGCGCGAAGGTTTCGAGATGCTGTCAGGTAACGCCGGCGGCGGTATTATGCAATTCTTTGACCGTGACTTCGACGCCGAGATGGCATCAGTCGGCATGGAAGGTCTGCAGGAATTCATGGTGTTCCCGGATAATCTGGATGACATTCTGGTCCGCCTCGAAGAGACACGTCAGCGTATCTACGAATAAGAATGATTTGGGGCGGGCCATCGCGGCCCGCCCTTTCTCAACCCATTTGTAAGACCGTGCGGTCTTTCACATGTGTTGACCCATCAGGAGAGACGCCATGTCGGTATCCCCGGCTGTTCCCACCACTGACGCAGCCGAAGTGCAGCGCGGCTGGTATAAACGCAACGAAATCGCGATAACGCCGTGGCTGTTCCTGCTGCCCGCGATGCTGTTCTTCGCGGTCTACGTGATCATCCCGATCGGGCAGTCCTTCTGGATTTCGTTCCACGCATGGGATGGTCTGGGAGAGGCTGAGTGGGTCGGCACCGCCAATTACGAACGTCTTCTGGGTCTCGGCGAACAGAATATGGACCGGAAATTCCAGGTGTCGTTCTGGAACAATATCCGATGGTTGGTGCTGTATTTGCTAGCTATTCCGGCGGGTCTTTTCATCGCGCTGTTCCTGAACCAGACGGTGAGGGGGATTCGCATCTATAAGTCGCTGTTCTTCTTCCCGTTCGTGATTAGCCAAGTCGTTGTCGGCCTCGTCTTCAGCTGGTTCTACCTGCCGCGCGAAGGGTTGCTGAATGCAGTCATTGGCCTGTTCGGCGCGGGGCCGGTCAACATCCTCGGCGATCCTGATCTTGCCACTTATGGCATCATTGCCGCCGGTCTGTGGCCACAGACGGCCTATTGCATGATCCTGTATCTGACAGGTCTGAACGCGGTCGATCCCGAACAGGTCGAAGCTGCGCGGCTTGACGGGGCCAAGGGGCGCAAGATGCTGTGGTATGTCATCCTGCCGCAGCTGAAGCCCGCGACTTTCATCGCCTTCGTCGTGACCATCATCGGTGCGCTGCGCTCATTCGACCTGATCAGCGTCATGACCAATGGCGGGCCATTCGGATCAACCCGCGTCTTGTCATTCTACATGTTCGAAGAGGCACTGTCCGAATTCGGCTTCCGCATGGGTTATGGCTCGGCCATCGCCGTGGTGCTCTTCTTCATCATGCTCGGCTTCATCGTCTACTTCCTGTGGTCGATGTATCAGGACGAAAAGGGAGGCCGCTGATGTTTCCGACCCCAATCGAAAAAACCTCCCGCCAGTGGCAAATCTCTTACCAAGTCCTTTTGCCCTTCATGCTAATCATCTGGCTTTTGCCGCTGATCGCCGTCGCCAACTTCTCGATCAAGCCCGAGACAGATTTCGTCAACGGCAATTACTGGGGTATCCCCAGCAGTTTCGAGGCGTTGAACAACTACGGCAAGGTGTTCCTCGAATCCAACATGCCACGCTATCTGTGGAATTCTCTCCTTATCACCGTGCCTACGGTTATCGGAGCGGTCGCACTGTCCTGCATGGCAGGGTTTGCGCTTGGCGTTTATAGATTCCGCGGCAACCTCCTGATCTTTTTTATCTTCATCGCGGGGAACTTCGTGCCGTTCCAGATTTTGATGGTGCCGGTCCGCGATTTGACGGTGAATTTGAACCTCTATGACACAAAGACAGGCCTCGTCCTGTTCCATATCGCGTTTCAAACCGGGTTCTGCACGCTCTTCATGCGCAACTTTATCCGCGCCCTACCCTTCCCCCTGATCGAAGCGGCCCGTGTCGAGGGCGTCGCGGAATGGCGCATCTTTCTCTTCGTCGTGCTGCCGCTGATGAAGCCCGCGCTCGCCGCGCTCGCCGTCCTGATCTTCACCTTCATCTGGAATGATTATTTCTGGGCGGTCGTTCTGACCCAGGGCCCGGGCGCGCAGCCGGTGACAGCGGGGATTACCGAGTTCAATTCGCAATTCCGCGCCGCCTATCACCTGATGAGCGCAGGATCGATCGTCGCGGCCCTGCCACCCGTCCTGATGTTTTTCCTGATGCAAAAACATTTCATCGCCGGCCTCACCCTCGGCGCGGTCAAGTAACACCCTCTTTTCGGAGTGTACCGAAATGACAACGGATATTGTCGAGCAAAGCGGCGCCGGACAGGCGCCCCTTTCGTCCGAGTTGCCTGTGGGCGCCATCGCAAAGACAAGTCAATCGGCGAAACACGTCTGGCGGGTCGATGACGGGCGCCAAACCCTGGTGCTGACCTCGACCAACGATCGCCTGCCCCAGGTCGTCTACTGGGGACCGCGTCTGCCCGAGGGTGAAGACCTCGAAACACTGCACGCCGCCGCGATCATCGACGTCACCGGCGGTATGCTCGACGAAAACCCCGACCTGTCGCTGTGCCCAGAGGCGACGCGCAGTTTTCCGGGCCAGCCGGGCCTGATCGTGCGCGATAGCGACGGCACGCCCTTGCTGCCCAAATTCTGCTTTGAGAAGGCCGAACAAAACGGTACGTTGGCACTGACATATGCTGACAATGCCAATGGTCTGACACTGACCTTCAGTTTCGTTTGCGATCCACAGACCCACATTATCACGTGTCTGACGACGTTGGACGCAACCCGACCGGTCCATCTTCACTGGCTCGCTGCCCCGGTTTTGCCCGGTCCGCAGCAATCGGACGAGATGATCGACGTCTCTGGTCGCTGGTGCGGTGAATTTCAGCTGTCCCGGACTGCTTGGGCGCCCGGGATGCGCTATCGTGAGAACCGGACCGGGCGCACGGGGCACGAACATTTTCCCGGCCTGATCGTCCCATGTCGTGGTGCGACCAACACCGAAGGCGAGGCTTACGGCTTCCACTACGGTTGGTCCGGCGGTCACAAGATGATCGCCGAGGAATTACAGGATGGCCGCCGCCAGATCCAATGGGGCCACGCCGCCCGGATGGAAACCGAGGCTGCAACGCAGTTCAAAACCGCACCGCTTTATATCACCTACTCGGATACCGGCCTGAACGGCTGCGCTGTCGCGTTCCAGCGCCATCTGCGCGACCGGGTCGTGACGTGGCCTAAGCCGGATGCACCGCGCCCCGTACACTACAACTGCTGGGAGGCCGTCTATTTCGATCACAAGCTGCCGGTGCTCAAAGATATCGCAAACCGCGCGGCCGAACTTGGGGCTGAACGATTCGTGCTGGACGACGGCTGGTTCGGCAACCGCGACGACGACACACGATCCCTGTCCGACTGGGAGGTCGATCCGCGCAAATATCCCGACGGGCTGCATCCGCTGATCGACCATGTGCATTCGCTCGGCATGACGTTCGGCATCTGGTTCGAACCCGAGATGATCAACGAAGACAGCGACATTCACCGGGCCAACCCGCATTGGGTGTTCGGGGCCGAAGATCAGACACTGGGCCGTCAGCAAAAAGCGCTGAACATGGCGCTGAAAGAGGTGCGCGATTTCCTGTATGACCGCATGTCCGGAATCCTGCGCGACCACCCCATTGATTACATCAAATGGGACCATAACCGCGTCCTGCCCATGCCCGACGCATCGCAGACCCGTGGGTCTTACCGGCTCATCGACCGCTTGCGCGCCGATTTTCCACATGTCGAGATTGAAAGCTGTGCCTCTGGCGGCGGACGCATCGATTTCGGCATTCTGGAACGCACCCAACGGGTCTGGCTGTCAGACAGCAACGATGCACTGGAACGCCTGCGTATCCAGCACGATGCGGCGCTGTTCCTGCCGATGGTCGTGACAGGCTCCCATGTCGGCCCCCGCGTTTGCCATACATCAGGTCGGACGCTGGATATCACCTTCCGCGCCTGGGTCGCGGCCCAGCGCCATATGGGTTTCGAAATGGACCCGCGCGAACTGGACGAACGCGAAGCGGCAGTCCTGAAAGAGGTCACAAGCTGGTGGAAACATCACCGTCATTGGCTTCAGCGCGCCGACATCCTGCGTCTCGACAGCGCCGATCCGGCCGTCATGGCCGAACAGCATCTGTCGTACGAACAGGATCGCTTTGTCGTGTTTGCAGGCAAGGCCGCCACCAGCGCACAAATCGCACCGCGGCCTCTGCGCCTGACCGGACTCAGCCCTGATGCCACCTACCGCGTCCGCCTCATCAACCGCGACAGCGCGCCGACATTGTCACGCGGCAACCCTGTCTTGAAAGAACGCGCCATCGATGTGTCCGGCACTTACCTGATGCGCCACGGTATGACGCTACCATGGTCCTTTCCCGAACGGATGTGGGTGTTGGAGGGCGAGCGCCTGTGACCACCACCTTCCACGATCTGAAAGATACGTCCGTCTTCATCACCGGCGGCGGCAACGGCATCGGCGCAGCGTTGACCGAAGGGTTTCTGGCGCAAGGCGCCAAAGTCGCCTTCGTCGGGCGATCCGATGCGTCCGACTTCACCGCAGCGATGGAAGCGACGCACGGCGATCGCCCGCTCTTCATCCGGTGCGACATCACCGACACCGATACATTGCATGACGCCATGGCACAGGCGGCAAAGGCCCACGGCCCGCTGAATGTGTTGGTCAACAACGCGGCCAATGACATGCGTCATGACGCCATGGCGATCACCCCCGATATCTGGGACGACAGCCAAGCCGTCAATTTCAAGGCCTACTTCTTCGCCTGCCAAAAGGCGGCAGAACTCATGGCGCCAAGCGGCGCGATCATCAACTTCTCCTCCATCACATATCTAATGGGTGCGGCGGGCATGGCCCCTTACGTCAGCGCCAATGCCGGTATCGTCGGAATGACCCGCGCGCTCGCCCGCGAATGGGGGCCAAAGGGCATCCGCGTGAACGCGATCGCCCCTGGCTGGGTCTTCACCGAAAAGCAGGAAACGATGTGGGCGACACCAGAAACCAAGGCGGCTTTTCTCGAAAAACAATGCCTGAAAGAACACATACAACCCACAGATATGGTCGGCCCGACCCTGTTTCTGGCCTCACAGGCTTCGGCCATGATGACCGGGCAGGTCATGGTCGTTGATGCCGGCGTGGTGCATGCGGGATGAGTGACGTGACATCAGACTGGATCGCCGTTGATTGGGGCACGTCGAACATGCGCGCCTGGGCCATGTCCGGATCGGGCGTTGTGTTGGCCGAAGCGACCTCCGACAAAGGCATGGGCGAATTGACCCGCGACGGATTCGAACCCGAACTGCTGAAAACCATCGACGACTGGCTCAAGTGTCCGACGACGATCATCGCCTGCGGCATGGTCGGATCGCGGCAAGGATGGGTCGAGGCACCATACACAACAGTCCCCTGCCCTGCGCTGCCCGAGGGTTTCGCCCGTCCGGTCGTCAAGAACCGTGATCTACAGGTCCACGTCATCCCCGGTATCAAACAGACCGACCCGGCAGACGTCATGCGTGGCGAAGAAACCCAGATTGCCGGTTTCCTTGCTCGGAACAAGAACTGGGACGGCGTCATCTGCCTTCCTGGCACCCACACCAAATGGGTGCATGTCAGCGCGGACGAAGTGGTCAGTTTCCAGACCTTCATGACCGGTGAGCTATTTGCGGCCATCAGCGAAAACACGGTTCTACGACATTCCATCGCCTCCAAAGGCTGGGACGAGGACGCCTTTACGAATGCCGTAGAAGAGGCCATGGCCCGCCCCGAACGTCTCGCCGCCCGGCTCTTTTCGCTTCGCGCCGAGGGACTGCTCGACGATCTGTCCGCAAACGCCGCCCGTGCGCGTCTTTCTGGTCTTCTGATCGGTGCCGAACTCGCTGCCGCCAAACCCTGTTGGCTTGGCCAGCAAATCGCGGTGATCGGCGCCGGTGGTCTGGCGAAGCTGTACGTCGATGCGCTGGCAGCGCAGCACGCGCCAGCCACGCAGGTGCAGGCCAACTCCATAACGATCGCGGGCCTCACCGCCGCTTATCAACGTCTGAAAGGATAACACATGTCACGCCCCCTGATCGCCATCCTGCGCGGCGTCACACCCGACGAAGCGGCGCCCATTTGTGGGGCTCTGATCGACGCCGGTATCTCCAAAATCGAGGTCCCGCTGAACTCTCCGGATCCATTTGACAGCATCAAACGTATGGTCGACGCATATGGTGACGACGCCCTGATCGGTGCGGGCACCGTGTTGTCGACTGACGATGTCGGTCGTGTTGCAAAGGCGGGTGGCAAACTGATCGTCTCGCCCAACTGCGACCAGCGGGTCATCGTCGCCACAAAGAACGCTAATATGGAAAGCTGGCCCGGTGTGATGACACCAACCGAATGCTTCGAGGCCCTGAAATGGGGCGCCAACGGTTTGAAAATCTTCCCCGCTAGCCTCATCGGCCCGGACGGGATCAAGGCGATCCGCGCCGTCCTGCCCCCCGGCACACAAGTTTATGCAGTGGGCGGCGCGGGCGCTGACAATTTCGCCGAATGGATAGCGGCAAGCGCAGATGGGTTTGGCATCGGCTCCGCCCTCTACCAGCCCGGCCTCTCTGTCGCCGAGGTTGCCGCCCGCGCGAAAGACATGGTCGCTGCCTATGACGAGGCCGCCGGATGATCTTTGACGACACCCAATGCCAGTTAGGCGAGGGGCCGCTCTGGCACCCCGAGCGCCAACAGATCTTCTGGTTCGACATACTTGGCCACCGACTGCACACGAAAGGCCAACATTGGCAATTCGACACTTTTGTCAGTGCAGCGGGATGGGTGAACCACGACACATTAATGATTGCTTCCGCCCGCGCACTGCATCGGTTCGACATCTGCACAGGCGACTACACCGAAATCTGCCCACTTGAAGCCGACAACCCAGTGACCCGCTCCAATGACGGACGCGCCGACCCGCAGGGCGGGTTCTGGATTGGAACCATGGGAATCAATGCCGAAGAAGGCGCAGGCGCTATCTACCGCTACCACAAAGGCGAACTCCGCCAGCTTTTTGCACCCATCACGATCAGCAATGCGATCTGCTTCGCCCCCGATGGTAAGACGGCATACTTCACCGATACGCCGACACATCAAATCATGCGCGTGGCGCTCGACGCCGAAGGCTGGCCCGAAGGTGAACCCACCCTGCACATCGACCTGACCGGCACCGACTTCCGCCCCGACGGTGCGGTCGTGGATGCCCAGGGCAACCTGTGGAACGCCCAATGGGGCGCATCGCAGGTCGCAGGCTACGCGCCGGACGGCACCTTCATCACCGCCCACAGCTTCCCCGCCGAACAAACCTCCTGCCCGACTTTTGGTGGCCCTAACCTGAGCACGCTCTACTGCACTAGCGCTGCCGTCGGCCTTGATGGCCCGGACGAAGGCAAAACCTTCGCCATCCAGACCGACATCACCGGCCAGAAAGAGCATCGGGTTATCCTCTGACCCGACCTGCTCTATCATCTCGCTAAAAATACTCAAAAGGACAAACATGAAACGCACGCTCGGCGTCTGTTACTATCCCGAACACTGGCCCGAGGACCAATGGGCAGACGACGCCGCGCGCATGGTGGCCACCGGCCTCACATGGGTGCGGATCGGCGAGTTCGGGTGGAGCCGGATGGAGCCAACCCCCGGCACCTTCACATGGGACTGGCTCGACCAGGCGATTGACGTCCTCGGCAACGCAGGCCTCAAGATCATCCTCGGCACACCGACGGCGACCCCGCCTCGCTGGATGATCGACAAACACCCGGACATGCTGGCCATCGACGCCGAAGGCCGCCCACGCAAATTCGGCTCCCGCCGCCACTACGATTTCAGCCATCTCGGCTACCGCGACGAATGCCGCCGCATTGCGCGGTTGATGGGCGAGAGATATGGCAGCAACCCGCACATCGCCGCATGGCAGATCGACAATGAATATGACTGCCACGAAACCACGCTCAGCTATTCCGACGCTGCGAGGAAAGGTTTCCAAGACTGGCTCGCACAGAAGTACCAATCGACCGACGCGCTGAACCGGGCCTGGGGGAATGTGTTCTGGTCCATGGAATACGACACCTTCGACGAGATCGACCTGCCAAACCTGACGGTGACTGAACCGAACCACCCGCACCAGCTTGCCTTCCGCCGCTACAGTTCAGATCAGGTCGTAACCTTCAACAAGGTGCAGGCAGATGAGCTGCGCAAGCACACCGACGCGCCACTGATCCACAACTACATGGGTCGGATCACCGCGTTTGATCATTGGAAGGTCGGGCAAGACCTCGATATCGCCTCATGGGACAGTTACCCGATTGGCTTTCTTTCAGATCGCCTCGAAGGGTCTTCAGAACAAAAGAAAAAATTCCTGCGCCAAGGCCATCCTGATATGCAGGCGTTTCATCATGACCTCTATCGCGCGGTCGGAAAAGGGCGGCTTTGGGTCATGGAACAACAGCCCGGGCCCGTAAACTGGGCCCCCTACAATCCGGCGCCGCTTCCCGGTATGGCGCGACTCTGGGCCTGGGAAGCATTTGCCCATGGCGCCGAAACCGTCTGTTATTTCCGCTGGCGACAAGCGCCCTTCGCGCAAGAGCAAATGCATGCAGGGCTGCTACGTCCCGACAGCGCAGACGCCCCTGCCTTGGCCGAGGCGCGGCAGGTCGCCGATGAATTCGCCGAACTGCCCGATGTCGGCACAACCAACAAAGCGCAAGCCGCCCTGATCTTCGATTACGAAAGCGCATGGGCTTGGGACGCCCAGCCGCAAGGCGCGGATTTCGAAATGTTCCGCCTCGCATTCGCCGCCTATCGCGCCCTGCGGCGGGCCGGGCTGAACATCGACATCCTGCCGCCCGACACGGCGGATCTGTCCGACTACAAACTGGTCCTTGCGCCGGGTCTGATGAACATTACCGACGAACTCCGCACAGCACTCGTCCGCTTTGAGGGCATCGCCCTGATCGGCCCGCGCACCGACACCAAGACTGACGAACTCGCGGTCAAGGTTCCCCTCGGCCCCGACTTGCCAAGCCTTGATGTCAGCGTCGCGGTCACCGAAAGCATCCCGCCAACGGAAGCGATCCCTCTGCAAAACGGGGGTCAGTTTCTGCATTGGTTTGAACATCTCGAGGGCACTGCAGAAGCCCATGAAAAGACCACATCAGGCCACCCCGCGATCATGGGCAATGACCATCTACGCTACCTCGCCGGGTGGCCGGATGAACCCACCTTCGATCGGATCATCCGGGATCTATCCAAAACGCTGAACATCGAAACCCACGATCTTCCCGAGGGGCTGCGCATCCGCGACACCGACACGCACCGCTTCATCTTCAACTATGCGCCCGAAGCACTGACGTGGAGCGGCACGACCATTGGCCCCGCAGGTGTGTATTGGGAAAAGCTGCCGTGACACCTTTCGGCACCACGATAGATGGAAAAGACGTCCACAAGATCACCCTCTCCGCAGGCGACCTGACCATCAGCCTTCTGACCTACGGGGCCATTCTCCAGAACGTTCGGCTGACGGGCATCGACCGGTCGCTCACACTCGGCTCTGACAGACTGGCCGATTACGAAGGACCGATGTGCTATCACGGGTCGCTGATCGGGCCGGTCGTCAACCGGATCAGCAATGCGCGGATGCGGATCGACGGCATGGTCTATGAACTCGAACGGAACGAGAAAGGCCATATCCATCTTCATTCCGGTCCATACGGCACGCAGCGTCAGATCTGGGATGTGCTCGCGGCCACATCGACCAGCGCTACGCTGGCTCTGGACCTGCGGGACGGCGTGTGCGGCTTGCCTGGCAATCGCCAGATCACCGCGATTTTCACCGTGTCGCCGCCCGCGACCCTGACCATGCAGATCACGGGAACGACGGATGAAAAAACCGCAATGAATTTCGCCAATCACAGCTACTGGAACCTCGACGGATCCGACACATGGCATGGACACAGCCTGCAGATCGATGCAGATCAGTACCTGCCCAGCACCGCCGACGCTTACCCGACCGGCGAAATCGCGGATGTCGCCGGCACAGATATGAACTTTCGCCACGCTCGTCGGATCAGCCCGGGTGAGCCGAACATCGACAACAATTTCTGCCTGTCCGATACCGATCAGCCGTTGCGCGATATCCTTCATCTGCAGGGACAGAGCGGGGTCAGCGTGACTGTCGGGACGACTGCACCGGGGATACAGATCTATGACGGACGCCAGGCCAAGCGACCCGGCCGTGCCCTATATGAAGGATTGGCGATCGAAGCCCAGGGCTGGCCGGATGCCCCCAACAACCCGCACTTTCCTTCGATCATGATAGAACCGGAAGAAACCTATCAGCAGACGACACGTTGGATATTCGCCAAGTAACCGGCCTCAATTTCCCCGAAGAGCGAGATCAAAAGAGGGATATACTAATGGCACTCCGTGTCATCGATGCCGAACCGGATAGAGGTATCTTCCAGAAACCGGGATCATCGCACCCACCGAAACAGGCACCCGCCAGAAACACCAACGCATAGCAATCGGTCTGGAAATTCTCTTTCGGCAGGATCGGGCTATCTGTCCGTCCATTGTCATTAGTGCGGATTGACGCAAGCTGAATCAGCGTACCGTCCTCGACCCGATATAAACCAACCGTTTTGCCTGGCACGGGCAGGCCATGCCCCGCCTTTCCCCTTGCAGGCCCCCAAATGACAGCGCCGGTGATACGTCAGGTGAATCGGCGGCCACAAGGAACTGGTGATCCAATACGACACAAACCAATGAAAAACAGGTAAAAAACGGCGATCGGAATCACCCGCGATCTGCTGTCGCACCCCCCTGAAGTGGCGGGCATGGCAGCTATATCAGGAACAAGGTAAAGATAACCGAGGGTATAATGGAAACGCTCCTGCTTTCGCGGATTCAATTCGCGGCCAACATTTCTTTCCACATCCTGTTCCCGACCATCACCATTGCGTTGGGCTGGGTGCTTTTGTTTTTCAAGGTGCGCTACAACCAGACCGGCCAGGATCGCTGGATGGAAGCCTATCGGTTCTGGGTGAAGATCTTTGCCCTTTCATTCGCGCTGGGCGTTGTATCCGGCATAACAATGTCGTTCCAATTCGGGACCAACTGGCCTGGATTCATGGAAAAGGTCGGTAATATTGCAGGGCCCCTTCTGGCCTATGAGATCATGACAGCCTTCTTTCTTGAGGCCGTATTCCTCGGGATCATGCTGTTCGGGTTCAGTCGCGTACCGAACTGGCTGCATACGATGGCTACATTCCTTGTGGCGTTCGGCACCATGATGTCGGCCTTCTGGATCATCGTGCTGAACTCGTGGATGCACACGCCGCAAGGGTTTGAAATGATTGACGGTGTGGCGCATGCGACCGATTGGGCTGCCATCATCTTCAACCCATCCATGCCGTATCGCTTTGCGCATATGGTACTGGCCAGCTTTCTGACCGTCAGCTTCCTGATCGCAGGTGTCAGTGCTTTCCGCTGGTTGATCGGTGGACGGACGGCGGGCGTGCGCGTCGCATTGAAAACAGCCATCTATGCCGCCGCCCTGCTGATCCCCGTCCAGATTTTCCTGGGCGACATGCACGGTCTGAACACCAAAGAGTATCAGCCCGCCAAAGTCGCGGCGATGGAGGGGAACTGGGAAACGGATACCGGCGTCCCGCTGATCCTGTTCGCGCTGCCGGATGAAGAGGCGCGGGAAAACCGGTTCGAGATCGGCATTCCCAACCTCGCCAGCTTCATCCTGACACATGACTGGAATGGAGAGGTCAAGGGTTTGAATGACTTCGTGGCCGACGACGGCACCGTCCTACATCCGCCGGTAAACCCCGTGTTCTGGTCGTTCCGGGTCATGGTCGGCACAGGTCTTTTGATGCTGCTCGTCAGCTGGGGCGCATCCGCGATGATGCTGCGCAAACGGCGCGGTGTCGAAGGGCTGCCCAAACCGGTGCTGTATGGGCTTGTCGCGATGAGTTTCAGCGGCTGGGTCGCCACCCTCGCCGGGTGGTACACGACCGAGATCGGGCGTCAGCCGTGGCTGGTGCAAGGGGTGCTTGGTACGAAAGAGGCCGTGGCCGACGTGCCCGCCCCGATGGTGCTGAGCACGCTGATCGCCTACCTGGCGGTCTACGCGGTCCTGCTTTTTGCCTATATCTTCGTGATCTTCTATCTCGCCCGGAAAATGTCGCGCGGCGAAGACATCGGAACGCGGGTCGCACCGTCCACGGCAGCACAGCCCAAAGCTATCCCAGCGGAGTAGGCAGACATGAACACTTTTGGTGACCCCAACATCTGGCTGCCCTTCGTCTTTGCCGGGCTCATGGGGGTCTCGATCCTTGTCTACGTCGTCTTGGACGGGTTCGATCTAGGCGTGGGGGTTCTGTTTCCCTTCGCCGACGCACAGGAAAAAGACCGGATGATCGCCTCGATCGGGCCGTTCTGGGATGCAAACGAAACATGGCTGGTCCTCGCAGTCGGACTGTTGCTGGTGGCGTTCCCGGCGGCCCATGGGGACATCCTGACGGCGCTCTATCTGCCCGTCGCGATCATGTTGATCGGTTTGATCCTGCGCGGCGTCGCGTTCGAATTCCGGGCCAAGGCACCTGCCCCGCACAAAGAAGCGTGGAACAACGCCTTCTTCGCCGGATCGCTCATGACGTCGCTCAGCCAGGGTTTCATGCTGGGCATGTATATCATGGGGCTGACATGGACTTTGGGTCACGTCGCTTTCGCATTGCTGACGGCCGTCTTCCTGACCGTCGGCTATAGCTTCATCGGGGCCACATGGGTGATCCACAAAACCGACGAACACCTGCAGCGCAAAGCGGTCGACTGGGCAAAAGGCGGCATCTGGGGCCTGGTGCTGGGTATCGGGGCTATCTCGCTTGCCACGCCTTTCGTGAGCGCGCGGATTTTTGAGAAATGGTTCAGCCTGCCTTCAATCCTATATTTGTCGCCCTTGCCGATTTTGTCAGGTGCGCTTGTCGTATGGTTGTGGTGGATGCTGCGCCGGATGCCGTTTTATCAAGACCGCTGGTCATGGCTGCCCTTCGCCGTCGCGACAATGCTATGGGTACTTGCATTCTGCGGGATGGCGTACAGTTTCTACCCCTATGTCGTCCCCGAGCAGTTGACGATCTATGAGGCCGCGAGCGCGCCGGAAAGCCTGTTCATCATCCTGATCGGGACCTGCATCGTGCTGCCCACGATCGGAGGTTACACGATCTTGGCCTATACGATCTTCCGGGGGAAGGCGACCGAACTGCGCTATGATTGATGGAGGATGGGCAAAATCGTCCATCCTATACAGAACGTTGCGTAGGGTGGGTACTTGCACCCATCCTCGGTCGAAAATCAGTTTGACAGCCCCTGCCCCTTTGCGTAATCGGGCGTGCGTGGTGCGGCGCGGTAGCTCAGCTGGTTAGAGCGCGCGACTCATAATCGCGAGGTCGGGAGTTCAAGTCTCCCCCGCGCCACCAACACTTTCCCATCCCCGAATTTGCCGTTAGCGTTGCCAGTGCATCGCTAGGGAGGTCGACATATCCATTCTCGACGAAATCGCCGCCATCATCGGCCCTGATCGCATTCTGACCGACAGAGACGCGGCACCCTATGTCACCGATTGGACCGGGCAATACGCAGGGACGCCTTTGGCCGTCCTGCGCCCGGGAAGCACCCAGGAAATCGCGGGTATCGTCAAGATCGCCAATGCCACCCGAACACCCATCGTCCCGGTTTCGGGCCATACGGGGCTGACCGGTGCGACGATGGGGCAAGACGCGCTGATGTTATCGGTCGACCGGCTGAACACGATCCACAATATCGATACGCAGGCGCGCACCGCGACGGTCGGCGCGGGTGTCGTTCTTTCATCGCTACACGATGCGGCCGACGCCCATGACCTTATCTTTCCGCTGACCTTCGGCGCGCGCGGCTCGGCGATGATCGGCGGTGTGCTCTCGACCAATGCGGGCGGGGTCAACGTGGTGCGCTATGGCAATACCCGCGACCTCTGCCTGGGGGTCGAGGTCGTCATGGCAGATGGCCGCATCATGAACCTCATGTCGGCGCTGCACAAAGACAATTCCGGGCTGAACCTGCGACAACTGGTCATCGGGGCCGAAGGCACATTGGGCATCATCACCGCCGCCGTCATGAAGCTGAAATCAAAGCCTAAAGCCTATGCCACCGCCATGGTCGCCGTCCCAGCTCTGGACAACGCGCTGACCCTGCTCAATACGCTCCAAGACGCAAGCGGCGGCGCCGTGGAAGCCTTTGAATACATGCCCCGCAGCTATGTCGATCGGCACATGACGCTGTTCCCCGATGCGCGGGCACCATTTGATCAGCCCTACGACATCAACATCATGGTCGAGATCGGGGCGACGGCGACACATGACGCCACGCCCGGGCCAGACGGCGAGATCCCGATCGCTGCGCTTTTGGAAAATACGCTGGGCGCGATGATGGAAGATGGACAGGTCCTTGACGCTGTCATCGCCCAGAACGAGGCGCAACGGACCGAAATGTGGGCCCGTCGCGAAGCTGCAGGCGAGGTCGCGGTGAAAGGCGGCATTTTCGTCAATACCGACGTCGCCGTCCCGCTCGACAAGGTGGCAACGTTTGAGACGCAACTGACACCTAAACTGAAAGCAATCGACCCCGATTGTCAGGAGGTCATCGTCTCGCATCTGGGCGACGGGAACATCCATCACACGACGTTTCTCAAACGCAACGATCCGGATGTGATGGCCGCGATGGTCGAAGCGGTCGAGGATGTCGTCCAGGATTTGGGCGGCACATTCAGCGCGGAGCACGGGATCGGTCTGTCAAAGCTGGAAACCATGCGGCGGCGTAAGGATTCGGTCGCGCTCGATGCGATGCGGGCGATCAAGGCGGCGCTCGATCCAAACAACATCCTGAACCCCGGCAAGGTGATCCCCAGCGCTTAGGAAATAGAGTTTTCGAAGCGAAAACTCTGACCACATGAGGATTTTCGTTACGAAAATCCTCTGCCGCAACGCTCAGAAAAATCCTGGCCCCGCACGCTCCAGCAACCGCGCCGCCATCGCACGACCCATCTGGGGACCATCAGCGACTGCCCCCCCGACATCATCGGTGAAGACAGCTGATCCGTCGTGCCTCAATATTTCACCACGCAGCCGCAGGGCGTCACCGTCAATTTCGGCCAGACCACCAATCGGCGTCTCGCACGACCCATCCAAACCAGCCAACAGCGCGCGCTCGGCGGCGAGCCTGTGCCCAGTCGGGCCATCATGGATGGCCGCCAACATCTCGCCTGCCCGATCATCGCCGGTCCGCCGTTCGATCCCGATCGCCCCTTGTGCGATTGCGGGCAACATGTCCTCGGGGGAAATCGGATGATACGGTACATCTGACATCCTCAACCGACGCAAACCGGCGGTCGCGAGAAACGTCGCATCCGCCACGCCGTCTTCAAGTTTCTTCAACCGCGTCTGCACGTTCCCCCGAAACTCGACGACCTGAAGGTTCGGAAAGCGGGCGGCCAGCTGCGCGCGACGTCTGGTGGAAGACGTTCCGACAACTGCGCCGTCCGGCAGATCGGCCAAACCTTTGTACTTCAACGACACGAACGCATCCCGCACATCTTCGCGCGGCAGGAACGTGTCGAGGACCAGGCCATCCGGTTGCTGCACCGGCATGTCCTTGGTCGAGTGCACCGCGATGTCGATCGACCCGTCCAACAGCGCCTCTTCAATCTCGCGGGTGAACAGGCCCTTCCCGTCGATCTCGCGCAGCGGCTTGTCGAGGATCTGATCTCCGGTCACCTTGATCACGCGAATAGCAAAAGCCGCCGCGGGCAGATCGAACGCCGCCATCAACCGATCCCGCGTCTCATGCGCCTGCGCCAAAGCCAGCGGAGACCCGCGCGTGCCGATCTGAAACGGGTTGTCGGGGGAAGGCATTTCTGTGGTCATGCAGCGATTGTTAGACCTGTCAACCTAGCTTGACAACACCCACTGCACTTGGGACCAAGGACGAAAGAAAAGGACAAGCCATGGCACCGCAAAAAACCATCCTCCGGGCCCTCGCGGGCGAAACGCTGCCGACCCCGCCGATCTGGATGATGCGTCAGGCCGGGCGGTATCTGCCGGAATACAAGGCCACGCGGGCGCAGGCCGGGGATTTCCTGTCGCTTTGCTACAATCCCGAACTGGCCGCCGAGGTCACGCTGCAGCCGATCCGCCGCTATGGCTTCGACGCGGCTATCCTTTTCGCCGACATCCTGCTGCTGCCGCAGGCGCTTGGGGCCGATCTGTGGTTCGTCACTGGCGAGGGGCCACGCCTGTCCACGATCACAACGGCGGATGATTTCGAGAAACTGAAAATCGTGGATGACATTCACGACACGTTGCGCCCGGTCTATGAGACGGTGCAGATCCTTTCGCGGGAACTGCCGCAAGAGACGACGCTGATCGGTTTCGCCGGCGCCCCCTGGACCGTCGCGACCTACATGATCGCGGGCAAAGGGACTCCCGACCAAGGGCCAGCCCATGCGCTCAAATCCGAAAACCGCCCCGTGTTCGAAGGGATCATCCACCGCCTGACCGAGGCCACGATCGAATACCTGTCGATGCAGATCCAGGCCGGGGCCGAAGTCGTCAAGCTGTTCGACAGTTGGGCCGGATCGCTACAAGGCGACGATTTCACTGAATTCTCGATCCACCCGATGGAGCGGATCACCCACGCCATCCACGACCGCCATCCCGGCGTTCCGGTGATCGTATTCCCGCGCGGCGCTGATCACCGTTTTGCGGGTGTACATCAGGCGACCGGTGCGGAATGCGTGGCGCTGGATGATGGCGTCGATGCCGGTTGGGCGGCGGAGCATGTGCAAAGCGATGGCTGCGTTCAAGGCAACCTTGCCTCGAGCCACATGGTGACAGGAGGGCAACCGCTGGTCGATGAAACGCGGCGGATTTGCGAGGCTTTCTCGGACGGTCCGCATATCTTCAACCTCGGGCACGGGATCACGCCGGATGCAAATCCTGACAATGTCCAACTGATGATCGACACGGTCCGCGGGTCATAGTTTTGGCGCAAAGTGCTGGCAGCGTCAGCACACCATCAGGAGACGCCCATGCCATTGACCCTGCGCATTGCCTTTCACAGCCTCCGCTGCGGATGGTTGGCCGTGATGATCACACTGGCCGCCTGGCTGGGTCTGGCCGCAGCCACGCCGGAAGAACGCGCGGCATTGGGCGCCCAGATCGGTGATGAGCGGCCGCAGGGTTTGGTGCAAATGCGTGTCGCGCGGGCCATGGTTCACTTTGCACCAGATCGCGCCGCTGCGTTTCTGAGCGAGGCCAGTGATGGTGAGATTTCGCCGGAGCTGGCCGGCATGATGCTGCGCCATCTGGCGGCCGGCCCCGCCGCTCAGCAGGCGGCGTTCGATGCCATGGTCGCCGATGGTGGCCAGACATCAACGGCCCGGCGGGTCGGCGGCGCAAAGTTCGTTCCGGCGAATTGAGCGGGGCCTCTGCTTTGGGTTTTCTTGCGGGAAATATTAACAAGTTATGAATTTTGATGTTTTTGGGTACAAAATGACATCTGACGCTCGGAAAATGACATAAGATGCTGAATAATAAAGATTTTTCAGACCAAACACCGATCGGAAAAGTATCGGATTTCCATCGGACTTTCATATGACACCGCCGCGCGGTCGATCGCATCGACGTTAACGAATGAAGGTTAGCTTCGCGTTTGCAAATCACAGGTTAATACGTAGAGCGGGGCGATCGCCGATTTCGGTGCGGTCGTCACCGTCGATAATGACAACACCTAATCTGCAGCGTCGTTGGAAGCGATAAGCGCGCGTTTGAGAAAGCCTGTAGCTCGCTCTTTGTGACCCGCATTAAGGCTGCGCTGGGCGATATAGGTTGCATCGTCGCGCGGAGCGGCAAGAACAGTATGAGCGTGCGATGACAGGATAATCCGAGAGAATGTGTATCCGAAAGTAACCCGATCGAAATAGAACTGGATGCGCTCTGACACGCCGGCAAAGACTGGTAGCGGCCGTTTGCGGCTATACTTGGCCGTTTTCAATCCACTTGCAGTTGTTTTGCAGCTGGGCGCGACCCCGGATCAGATCCGGGGCGCTTGGTTCAGATCACACCCATTTTGCCAGTGGCGGCAGGCTCATCAGGACGGCGTTGGCGTCATGGCCTGTGGCGAGGCCGAACTTTGTTCCCCGGTCATAGACCAGGTTGTATTCGGCATAGAGCCCGCGATGGATCAACTGCGTATCCTTGTCCGCAGCAGATGCGGGCGTGTCCCGCCGTTTTTCGACGAGCGGCACATAGGCGGGCAGGAAGGCGCGGCCGATGTCCTGGGTCAGGGCAAAATCGGCCTCCCAATCGCCGGTGCAGTAATCGTCCATGAAGATACCGCCGACCCCACGGGCGCGTCCGCGATGGGGGACGTAGAAGTATTCGTCGGCCCATGCCTTGAGTTTGCGGTAATGCGCCTCACCATGCGGGTCGAGATGGGCCTTTTGCGTCGCGTGGAAATGCGCTGTGTCCTCATCGTATTCGATACAGGGGTTCAGGTCAGACCCGCCGCCGAACCACCAGGCATGGGGCGTCCAGAACATGCGTGTGTTCATGTGCACTGCAGGGACATGCGGGTTTTGCATGTGCGCGACCAGCGAAATACCAGAGGCCCAAAAGCGCGGGTCGGCGTCCATGCCGGGCACACCGCGGGCCGCCATCGCCTTTTGAGCGGCATCGCCCAGTTTGCCGTAGACGGTTGAGACGTTCACGCCGACCTTTTCGAACACGCGGCCATCTCGCATCACCGACATCAAGCCGCCGCCTGCGTCGCTGCCGTCATCGGCGGCGCGCTTTGTCTCGGTCACGTCGAAACGGCCTGCGGGGGTGTCGCCGCCTGCACTATCCTCGATCCCCTCGAACGCCGCGGCGATTTCATCCCGCAATGTGCGGAACCATGCAGAGGCCTTGGCCTTTTCCGCGTTGAAAATTTCTGACATTGGTGTCCCTACAGCCTGATATTGCATAGCATTTCGTGCTAGCGTCCTGTCAGCATAGCGATGCATACGCGATGATCCAGATCAACGAACCACAGAATTGCGGAGACTTTGAATGCGCCCTGCCCTGATCCTGCTGCCCCTTGCCGCACTGGCCGCCTGCGCCACGCCGAGAGAGCAATGCATCAACAACGCGCTGCGCGAGACACGGATCGTGGATGCGTTGGTCAATGAGACCCGCGCCAACATCGCGCGCGGTTATGCGATCGAAGAGGATCAAGAGGTGCGCACGGTGCCACGCCGCTGCACGGGCGAACGTTCGGACGGAACCGAATTCAGGTATTGGTGCAATGATGTTCAGACGATCGAGACCAGCCGTCCGGTCGCGATCGACCTGAATGCGGAACAGGCCAAGCTGGAGTCGCTGCTGGAACGGCAGGCCCAGAACCGTGCGGCGTCGGACCAGCGCATCACACAATGCATCGCCGCGCACCCCGAGTGATCAGCTGTCGGATGACAGTTTGTGAGACGGGTGAAACTGCGCACCGCATGGGCATATGACGTGTCGGCACATGCGTTGATTTGATTCGTGCCAGACCCGTAAACTATGGTTTATTCGATCGCATGAAAATCACCGATCTTGTGGTCACGCCCACCCATTTACGCTTTCTCAATCGTCGGTTTTCGCGCACCGTTGGTCGCGGCGGCGTCACCGATCGGAAGGCCGAAGGGGATGGTGCGACCCCCCGCGGGACCCATCGGATCGTGGGAATACTCTACCGCCCGGATCGGCTGAAAAGGCCAGCCGACTGGGCCCTTCCGATCCGCCCTGGTGACCTTTGGTCGGACGATGTGACCGACCCCGACTACAACCTCATGGTGAAAAAACCCCACAAATACAGGGCCGAAACGCTGCGCCGTGCGGACCCGATGTATGACGTGATTATTCTGACAGACTGGAACTGGCCTTATTCGGTCAAGGGTCGTGGCTCGGCCATTTTCATGCATCAGTGGCGCGGCAAGGGCCGCCCGACGGCGGGCTGCGTCGGCGTCAGCCGCGCCGATCTTTTGTGGATCGCGCCACGTATTCGTTACGCGACGCGGCTTGTTATCCAATAACCCGTCACGCGCGCGTAAACTCGCCCCACGAAACGTGAGAGGCACCACCGATGAAGCACCAAGGCCCCTTTATGACCCCCGAAGAAATCGAACAACTTCCCTACCGCCCATGCGTCGGCGTGATGCTGGCGAACACCCGCGGCCACGTCTTTGTCGGCCAGCGGATCGATCGGAATCAGGACGCCTGGCAGATGCCCCAGGGGGGCGTCGATCCCGGTGAGAAAACGTTGGATGCGGCCTTGCGTGAATTGGTGGAAGAGACGGGCGTGACGCCGAACCTGGTCACGATCGAGGCGGAAACGGAGGAACTGATTCGCTATGACATCCCGCATGAGTTGGTGCCGAATATCTGGAAAGGGCGCTATCGGGGGCAGGAACAGAAATGGTTCCTGATGCGGTTCCATGGCTCGGACGACCAGATCAACCTGCAGACAGAACATCCGGAGTTTTCGCAATGGAAATGGTTGCCGAAAGAGGCACTGGTGGATGCCATCGTGCCGTTCAAGCGCGAGGTCTATCAGCAGGTGGTCACCGCATTCTCGGACAAGCTCTGACTTTTTTGGGTTAGTGGGGTAAGCTGCGCCAAGGAACCGGGGCTGGCGCACGTCCAATCCCGAAACAGGAGCATCGCCCATGAAAACGATCACCCTTGCCCTTGGCCTGACCGCCCTTGCTTCGCAAGCTATGGCCCTTAGCTGCATCCGCCCTGACCCTATGTCGACGTTCCAGCGCGTCGCGGCGGCGGAAGAGGCTTATTACGTGCTTTACGGTCAACTGACCTTTGACGAGGCCGCTTTGCCGCCAGGCCTGTTGAATGGCAATGAGTCGACGCCCGATCCTATCCCGGCCCGGTTCGAAGGAAAAGGACTGACGAAACAGGGATTTACGTCTGATTTCATCAGCCCCGTGAACCTGCAGATTCAATGCGCTGGACCATGGTGCGGGTCGGCCCGGAGCGGAGCCGAGGCCGTTTACTTCGTCTTGGCGGATGACCCTGTGACCTTCATCGCCGAACCGTGTGGCGGGATGATCTTCGACGACCCGCCGCAGGCCATGCTGGACGCGCTCACCACCTGCATGCAGGGCGGCGATTGTTCATCGCAGCCGTTGCAGTAGGCTGACCGAAGCGTAGCCATCCGCAGGTAGCCCCTGACTGCGCTGATAGGCCCGGATCGCTGCCATGCTGTTCGGGCCGATCTTGCCGTCCACCCCGCCGGTCGAGAAACCTGCCGCTGTCAGCCGCTGCTGCAGCTCGATCCGCTCGGCCCGGCGCAGGCCGCGTTCGCCGTTGGGCCAAGCTGTGCGCAGAGGACCCATCCCGCGGATACGGTCGCCGAGGTGCCCCACCCCGATGATGTAGGCCTGCGCGTTGTTGTACCGCGAGATCGTCGTGTAATTGGCAAAAATGAGGAATGATGGCCCGCCCGCCCCGGTCGGCGTGATCAGCGACGCATTTCCGTAATTCGGCACGGCCCGTCCATCGACGCCGCGTACGCCAAGCTGGTTCCATGACGCCATGGACCGACCCGAAGACTGATTGTAGTCGAACCCGCGCGGCAGCAGCACCTCGATCCCCCAAGGCTGCCCCTGACGCCAGTTGAACCGGCGCAGATAGGCCGCAGTCGACGCCAGCGCGTCGCTGGGATCATCCGCCCAGATGTCGCGACGCCCGTCGCCAGTGAAATCGACGGCATAGGCCTGATAGGATGTCGGGATGAATTGCGTATGACCCATCGCCCCGGCCCATGATCCGGTCATGTTCTGGGGCGCCACGTCGCCACGCTGCAGAATGCCCAAGGCGGCGATCAGCTGTTGTTCGAAAAACCGCCCACGCCTGCCGTCATAGGCCAATGTCGCAAGGGTCGAGATCAGGGGCACGTCGCCACGGCGCTGCCCGTAATTGCTCTCCATCCCCCAGATCGCTACGACGATGTGGGGTGGGACGCCATACGTCGCTTCGATCCGGTTCAGCAGGTTGCCATATTGGCGCACCATCGCGCGCCCGTTCTGCACCCGCGTGTCCGATGCGGCGGTGGACATGTATTCGCCCAACGGTTTCACGAATTCAGCCTGATTGCGGTCGCGTTCGATGGAATCCGGCAGGTAACGCACATTGGCGAAAGCCGCGTTGAACGTTCGGTCCGTGATTCCCGCAGCCCGCGCCCGCGACCGGAAACCGGCCACCCAATTCCCGAAACCGCTCGCTTGCGCAGACAGCACGCCCGGCATTGCTGCCGCCAACCCTGTCGCGATGAAAGTCCTTCTTTGCATTGTGTTTACCGCCTCTGATTTTTCTTTTGCCCCTAAGATAACGCAATCAGCGGCAGAGCCCAATCACAGTTCGGCGGTCTCGCGATTTTTTGCGATCATCACCGATGGTTCGGGCCAGCAATTCGACAGAACCTCGATCGCCTCGCGCAGCATCGGGATCCGGCGCGGACGGAAAGAGTGTTCGGTGACGTGCAGGTTCTGCATCCGGTCGAGCCGGAAATTTCGGTAAGCCTGTCGCAGATGGCACCACGCGATCAGCGAATGGGTTTCTTTCAGATAAACGATGCTCAGCGGATCGACCTGCCGGGTCGTCGCAGCGCCTTCGGCATCGATATAGTCGATCTCAATCGTCCGCTCATCCCAGGTTGCCTTGCGCAGGGCGCGGACATCGACGGTCGGCTGCGGCGGGCGGACAATCCGATCGGCGGCAAGGACGGCATATTGCAGCCTGTGCGCTTGGGCGTTTGGTAGCCGCGCTTGCAGTTTCGCCAGCGCATTCTTGGCCGAGGCCGCCAGATGCGGGTCAGCCACCGCCTGCACCTCGCGCAGACCCAGCACGATCGCCTCAATCTCTTCATCGTCGAACATCATCGGCGGGACCGAGGCATCCTCGACCAGCGCGTAACCGTAGCCTGCCGTGCCGTCGATGATCGCTCCCAAGCCCCGCAGAGCGTCGATATCGCGGTAAAGTGTCCGTAAGGATACGCCTGTTTCGGTTGCCAACAATTCCGCCGTCACCGGCGGCGGATTGCGGCGCAGGGCTTGCATCAGTTGAAACAGGCGGGCGGTGCGGGACATGTGGCCACTCTAATGCTCCTGCCGGAAATTGTCAGCAGGCTCTGGCATCTCATCGACCAGACAAACGGAGATGCCAATGATCACCCTCATCACCTATCAGGCCGGGTTCGGCCAACTCAGCTTCAGCCCATTCTGTGTCAAGGCCATGTGGCTGTTGCAGGCGGCGGATGTGGAATGGAAGCGGGACGACTGCAACGACCCACGCAAATACCCGAAAGCAAAGCTGCCGGCGATCAAGGATAACGGCCAGATCATCGGCGACAGCCACAGCATCCAGGCGCATCTGGAAAGTAAAGGTGCCGATTTTTGGGGTCGTGCGGACCCGGCGGCCCGTGCCATGGGTCACGCCCTGATCCGCATGGCCGAAGAGCACATATATTTCCACATTCTGCTCGACCGCTGGGGGAACGAAAAGATCTGGCCGATCATCCGCGAGGAATATTTTGCCGCCATCCCCGCTCTGCTGCGCCGTCCGATCACGGGCGCGATACGCAAGTCCACCCTGAAAGGGATGCACGCGCAGGGGCTTGGCCGTTTCACCCCCGAAGAACGGCTGAGGCGGATCGAACCCGACCTGCAGGCCATTCACCATGTCCTCGGCGACGACCCTTTCCTGTTGGGCGACGAACCGCGGCTGCCTGATTACAGTGTTGCCGCGATGCTGGGCGCGATCATCGCCAGCCCCCTACCGACCGGTCTGAGCGAAAGGGTGGCCAACGATCCCAAACTGGCCGACTATGCCAAACGTGTTGCTGACAGGATGGCCCCATGACCCGCCCTTTCGATAATCCGCAAGTAAAGGCCGTCTTTGACGGCTTTCCACCCGATATCCGCGATATGGCGCTGACCTTGCGCGATCTGATCTTTGAGGTGGCCGACGACACACCGCAGGCGGGTCGTATCGAAGAGGCTTTGCGCTGGGGGCAGCCGTCTTACCTGACACCTGAGACCAAATCCGGTTCGACGTTGAGGATCGCTGAGGCCAAAGGCGGCGGCTGCGCGATCTTTGCCCATTGCGCGACCGATATCATCGGCACCTACGCGGCGACCTTCCACGATTGCGAGCGGATCGAGGGGAACCGGGCGGTGATTTTCAAAGACCCGTCAGACATCGAACCCGACAGGCTGCGCCTGCTGATCTTTCACGGGCTGACCTATCACCTGAATTAGACGTCTTTCATCACCAGACGATCATCCTCGATCACCAGATTCCGACGGCGGCCGGCGGCGGCGGCATCGGCGGGTACGGTGCTACAATCATCGCAGGCACCGACAAGATCGACCCAGGTGCCCGTGCTTTGCCGTTGCACGATATGGCGCGCGACCATGCGGGTCTGCGTCTGGGCATCGTGGGCGGCGATGTTGGCATGAGCGTTCATTTTCCGATCTCCGGTCGTTACACCGGCGATTTTCCCCCGCATTGGGGCGATTCCATGACACGGGTGGTGCGGAAATGGTGCGTTTTTCGCAGTTGCAGCATAAAACGCAGACAATGTGCCGCGACATCGGAAATTGTTGATGAAATTGACTGGGCCGCAGCGCTCAGGTCACAAAGTCTTCGCGGCTGTAGCCCTGCAAGAACAAAAGTGCGGTCAGGTCACCGTGGTTCACCCTGATCTCGCATTTTTCCTGAACCGCAGGCTTTGCATGCAGCGCGACACCCATGCCTGCACGGGTCAGCATACCAAGGTCGTTGGCACCGTCCCCGACAGCCAGCACATCCACACCGGTCAACCCCAACCGCGCGGTAATCTCTTCCAGCGCATCCACCTTGGCCTGCTTTCCCAGGATCGGCAGACCCGGCGCGCCTGTCAGTTTGCCGTTCTCCACCAGCAGCGTATTCGCCCGGTTTTCATCGAAACCAAGTGCGGCGGCCACGCGCGAGGTAAACGCCGTGAACCCGCCAGAGACCAAAGCCGCATAAGCCCCGTTCGCCTGCATCGTCGCAACCAATTCGTATCCACCCGGCATGTATGTAATGCGGGTGTCGAGGACGTGTTCGATGATGCTCTCGTCGAGTCCTTTCAGCAGGCAGACACGTTCTTTCAGCGCTTCCTCGAAATCCAGTTCGCCGTTCATCGCCCGCGCGGTGATGTCCGCGACACGCTCGCCGACACCGGCCTCTGCCGCCAGTTCATCGATGCATTCCTGCCGGATCATCGTGCTATCCATATCGGCCAGCAGCATCTTCTTGCGGCGGTTCTTTGATGGCTGAACGATCAAATCCACCTGCGCTGTCTGCAAATCCGCCCAGACATCCCATTGATTGCCCGGTTTCGCAGGCACCACAAATTCCGCCGCCTCATCCACGGCGAGCCATGTCGCATCGCCCCCGCCCCAAGCATTGCGCAGCACATCCACAAGTGCCGCATCCAGCGTGCGTATTTCGGGCGAAGTCAGGAGTGTGACGATGAACATGGGTTTCCTATCGGCGTCCGCGATGTCGCAAAAAGCATCTTACGCGGCGGTCTAGTGCGATTTTGTCTGTTGTGAAAGACGAAAGCCGCCGCTATCTCCGCCAATGGGACACCCTTCCCCAACGAAGGGCGCATATCTGTGAGGATACACATCAATGGCATTGACCAAACCGGCTACGCGGCCGGCTAATTCGCGTTTTTCGTCTGGCCCCTGCGCCAAACCCCCCGTTTGGAAACTGGATGCATTAAGCGACGCCGCCCTCGGGCGGTCGCATCGGGCTGCTGTCGGCAAGGCCAAGCTGGCCGAAGCGATTGAGCTGACGCGCGAGGTCCTGCGTGTCCCTGCTGACTACAAGATCGGGATCGTGCCAGCCTCTGACACAGGCGCTTATGAAATGGCGATGTGGTCGCTTCTGGGTGAGCGGCCTGCGGAGATGGTCGCGTGGGAGAGCTTCGGCGCGGGTTGGGTGACCGATGTCGTCAAGCAGTTGAAGATCGACGCGACTGTTCATCAGGCGGGCTATGGCGAGATCGTCGATATGGCCGCGCTGAACTATGACAATGATGTCTGCTTTACGTGGAACGGGACGACCTCTGGCGTGCGTGTGCCCTCTGGCGATGTCATTCCCGCCGACCGGGCTGGGCTGACGCTCTGCGATGCGACTTCCGCCGCTTTTGCGCAGGACCTTCCGTGGGACAAGCTGGATGTGACGACCTTTTCCTGGCAGAAGGTGATGGGTGGCGAGGCAGCGCATGGCATGCTGATCCTGTCGCCCCGCGCGGTGGAACGGCTGGAAAGCTATACTCCGCCATGGCCGCTCCCCAAGATTTTCCGCCTGACCAAGGGTGGCAAGCTGATCGAAGGCATTTTCCAAGGCGCCACGATCAACACGCCGTCAATGCTGGCGGTTGAGGATTATCTGGTCGCTCTGAAGTGGGGCCGGTCGATTGGCGGGTTGGATGCGCTCATCCATCGCGCCGATGCGAATGCGCGCGCGATTTGGAATTTCTGTGCGTCGCATGACTGGATCGACAATCTGGCGGTGGACAAGGCGACGCGGTCGAATACCTCCGTCTGCCTGAAATTCACCGATGACCGGATCAAGGACGGTGCGGCCTTTGCGAAAGCGGTCGCCAAGCGGCTGGAGGGCGAAAATATCGCGCTGGATATCGGCGCTTATCGCGATGCTCCGGCGGGTCTGCGCATATGGTGTGGCGCGACGGTCGAGACGTCTGACATCGAAGCGATGCTGCCTTGGCTGGAATGGGCGTTCGAAACCGAGATTGCCACCCAGTGATCCGCTGCCCCGGACAAGATCCGGGGCCTCCAACAGAATTGACCAAGAGGTCCCGGATCAAGTCCGGGACTGCGTTGCAAAACATCCAAAGGAGCGCCCTCATGGCCCCCAAAGTACTCATCTCTGACAAACTCTCCCCCGCCGCCGTGCAGATCTTCAAGGATCGCGGGATTGACGTCGATTTCCAACCGGACCTCGGCAAGGACAAGGACAAACTGCTTGAAGTCATTGGCCAGTATGACGGCCTTGCCATCCGCTCGGCCACCAAGGCGACCGAGAAAATCATCGCGGCTGCCGATAACCTGAAGGTCATCGGGCGGGCCGGGATCGGGGTGGATAACGTCGATATCCCCGCCGCGTCCAAGAAGGGGATCATCGTGATGAACACGCCTTTCGGCAATTCGATCACGACGGCCGAGCATGCGATTTCGATGATGATGGCCGTCGCGCGGCAGATCCCCGAGGCGAATGCATCGACCCATGCGGGGAAGTGGGAAAAGTCGCGCTTTATGGGTGTGGAACTGACCGGCAAGACGCTGGGCGTGATCGGCGCGGGGAATATCGGGTCGATCGTGATCGACCGTGCGCAGGGGCTGAAGATGAAGGTGGTGGCATATGATCCATTCCTTTCCGAGGACCGGGCGGTGGATATCGGGGTGGAGAAACTGGAGTTGGAAGAACTTCTCGCCCGGGCTGATTTCCTCACGATGCATGTGCCGCTGACCGAGCAAACCAAGAATATCCTGTCACAGGAAAACATCGCCAAGCTGAAGAAAGGCGCGCGGATCGTGAACTGCGCCCGGGGCGGTCTGGTGGATGAAGAGGCGTTGGCTGAGGCGTTGAAAAACGGTCATGTCGCCGGGGCCGCCTTTGACGTCTTTGCCGTGGAGCCCGCCACGAAAAGCCCGCTGTTCAATCTGCCCAATGTCGTCGTGACCCCGCACCTTGGGGCAGCGACCACAGAGGCGCAGGAAAACGTCGCGCTGCAAGTGGCTGAGCAGATGTCCGATTATCTGCTGACGGGTGCGGTGCAGAACGCGCTGAACATGCCATCTGTCACTGCCGAAGAAGCCAAGGTCATGGGTCCCTGGATCAAGCTGACGGGGCACCTTGGCAACTTCATCGGCCAGATGACGGATGAACCGATCAAGGCGATCAATATCCTGTTCGACGGTGAAGCGTCCGAGATGAACCTCAAGGCCCTGACCGCCGCGACGATTGCCGGGATCATGATGAAGGCGAACCCGGATACGAACATGGTCAGCGCCCCGGTGATCGCGAAGGAACGCGGCATCAAAGTGTCCACGACCAAGCAGGACCAATCGGGTGCGTTCGAGGGTTATGTGAAGGTGACAGTCGTGACCGAAAAGCGGGAACGGTCGATTGCCGGCACTGTCTTCAGCGATGGCAAGCCGCGGTTTATCCAGATCAAGGGCATCAATATCGACGCCGAGATCGGGGCGCACATGCTGTATACCACCAACGAGGACGTGCCGGGGATCATTGGTGCGCTGGGGATGACGATGGGGTCGCATAATGTGAACATCGCGAACTTTACGCTGGGTCGGTCCGAGGCCAAGGGCGAGGCGATTGCGCTTCTCTATGTGGACGAGGTGGTGCCTGCGCCCGCGATTGCGGCGCTTGAGGCGACGGGGCTGTTCCAACAGGTCAAACCCCTGACGTTCGCGGTGTGAGAATGACGCGCCCGTTCTATGCGATTGGCGATGTGCATGGCCAGAAGGCGATGCTGGATCGGGCGTTATCATTGATCGAGAAAGATGGCGGTCCAGAGGCGCAGGTGGTGTTTCTGGGCGACTACACGGATCGTGGGCCGGATAGTCGGGGGGTCGTGCAAACGCTGATGGACGGGGTTGCCGCGGGGCGCGACTGGACTTGCCTGAAAGGTAATCATGACCGGATGTTCACTAATTTCGTGCGGCACGGGATTGAACACGATGCGCGGGTGAAGTCGGGGATCTCGTGGGTCAATCGACGACTTGGCGGTGAGGCCACTTTGGCCTCATACGAAATCAATGGCGTGATGCATTTTGATCCGCATTCTGTTGGCGAGCCTGAACGGTTGGCCCATTTCGAAAGCGATCTTGGGTGGATCAGTCCCGAAAAGTTGTTAGATATCGCGCGCAGGGAAGTGCCGACCGAACACCTTGATTTCCTTGACGCCCTGCCCTTCTGGCACCGGACCGATGATCTGCTCTTCGTCCATGCAGGGCTGTGCCCGGGCGTGCCGCTTGAAGATCAGGTGGAGGATGATCTGATCTGGATTCGCGATGGTTTTCTCGACAGCGATCATGATTTCGGGTGGCTGATCGTGCATGGTCACACAGCGCTCGATCACCCGCAGCACTTCGGCAACCGCGTCGATCTGGATGGCGGCGCGGGTTATGGGAACCCGCTGATCCCGGCTGTGTTCGAAGGGCGTGATTGCTGGCTTTTGACCAATGCCGGGCGCGTGGCGTTACAACCCTAGCGGGAAATGTAGAGTCAAAATCTTCTCGTTTATGCCATGATCAGCTTAAGCTATTGATATAATTTATCTAATCCTCAAAACCATCTATCGGAAAAAGATATGAATTCCATCGGACCTCCATAGGACCCCACAGTGCGCACGGTCATCGTCGCGTTAACGTTTGAGAGCATGCGTCAGGACGGTTAAAAGAGGGTGAACAGGCAGCAATTTCTAATCAGCTTATGGGAGTTGTCTGCCAAAGAGTTATATCGGTTTGATTTCGGCTTTGCGGGAAGAAGCTGCCATTGAGCCAATACAGCGAAAACACTATGACAACTTGCGGATCCTGTTGATTGGGAAATTGAATGAAACAAAAGATCGGAACTTCTTTTCAATCTGAAGAGGTCGTCGATCTCTATCTCTATCGACCCCCATACCCCCAAAAAATATACGATCTGATTGTCAGTCATTCCCCTAGCAGAGGCCGTATTCTGGATCTGGGGTGCGGACACGGCAAAATCGCAAGGCCGATGTCACAACATTTCAGCTCTGTGACGGCAGTTGACCCATCAGCACACATGCTCGCACTTGGAAAGTCCCTTGAATTTGGAGCGGCGACGAACCTTGAATGGGTCGAAAGCTATGCGGAAACAGCGCCGTTGACAGGTCGGTACGACACTGTCGTCGCCGCCCTTAGCATCCATTGGATGAACCATGATGTTCTCTTTCCCAAACTGTCTGAGCATCTGAAAACGCATCATCTCTTTGCAGTCATAGAAGGTGATGGCGCGCATAAACCACCGTGGGAAAGCGATTGGCAAACCTTCCATGAAAAGTGGGTGCCAAAGCTTACTGGAAAGCCATTTCATCCGAACAAAGATCCTTCGTTCTGGGAACGGTATCTCGATTATGTCGAGGTAAAGGAAACGCATGAGATCGTTTCCGAGCCAATGCATCAGAGCATCGAGGACTTCATTTCATGCCAACACTCTCGCGATACTTTTACGATTTCAAAGCTGGGTAGTGATCTCGAGAGCTTTGATAGAGAACTTCGAGAGCTTCTGTCTCCCTTTGCGAACACGAATGGCGATTTGGAATTTCAAAGTTTCACCAAGCTGACCGCGGCCACCGTCCAACAACAAATATGAAACAATTCGCTAAGTGGTCCCTGTGCGCCTACAAGCAGATGTCACCTTGGCCTCAAACCCGACCCTCATGATCGCTCACCCAAACCGCATCACTCCCGTCGAATAACCCCGGTCACCGCTGCGGCTCCGATCGCTGTCACTACCCAGCCGAGCGTGATCAGCCACCACCGTGTCCACCAGAGCCATTGCCCCCATGGGCCCCGCGTCGTTGATGGGGCCCAGGCGGCCTCTTGCCCCAGTGCCACCAGCGGCACCACCAGATCAACCGCGTAAGCGACGGCGTTGAATGTTTCGTAGTCGCGTCCTTCGGTGTAGGCGTCGGTGCCTGCGATGTATTTGTCGGACCAGACCTGCGCGGGGTTGGCCACATTGTCGTCGCGGGCGAGTACCTGCCAGCCTTCGGAGATCAGGATGGGGGCGGCGGTGGGGGCAAAATCCCCCCGTTTCCATGCCTGATCGGCCAAGAGCCAGCCGATCAGCACCAGCGCCATGAGCATGTAAAAGCTGCGCTCGGGCTTGTGCCCGTAGCCGACGACGAGCCCGAACACCTTGTCGGCGGCCAGACTGCCTGCATTCCGCAGACGCGCCCGGATGTTGTGCCAGCGCTGTTCGTCGCGGAACTGTTTCAGGCCGTAGCCATGGGTCAGCGCCCCGACCGCGCCGGGGTCGAGCAGCATCTGCAGGCGCCGCAGGTTCTTGTCATCGGGCCGGCGTTTCCCTAACCGCGACAGCCGGGTGTCCCGCGCCTCGCCCTCCATCAGGCTTGCCTTGACCAGATCATCCCGCCAGTCCATTTCGCGCTGCCAGCGCACGCGCGAGGCTTTGCGCTGTTCCTTTTCCTTCGCGACCATGATCGCGCGAGCGTCGGACCGGTGCCCCGTTTCGCGCAAGAGCGCCGCCAGTTGTTCATAGGGTTGCGGATAGAATTCCCGCCGCGACACCGCCCCCTTTTGCAGCCAGGTCAGCCGTTCGGGCACGTTGATCCCGCCGTGCAGCACATCGTAGCGGAAGCCGGACAGGAACAGCCGATCGACCTTGGCCCAGCTTTGCGCGTCGTCCCAAAGGTCGCCCACATGGGCCGAGGTCAGATCGACCGCGCCCGCCACATCCGTGATCCGCCGCCAGATGAACCCCTCTTTCACGACCAGCCGTTGCGCGTTCAGCGCGTGGCCACCCTGATTGTGAAGCGTCGCGTGGGCGCAATCCAGCACGCCACCGATTTCGGCCCCCAGAAAGCTGACCTCGCCCTCGAATACACTTTCCCGCAAGAAGGCGTCGCCCTGCACCTGCGTGCTTTGCGCGTTCAGTGCGATGCCGTTTTCGTTGCGCAGATCGGCCCCGATGCAGACGACCTGCCCGCCGATACGTGCGCCAAGCAGGCTGACGAGACCCTCGGCCCGGGTTTCCTCGAAATGCACGCTGCTGGCGATGCGGATGCCCTGCGCCTTGAAGGCCGATTTGCCGGGGTTGTGGAACACGGCGCGATTGCAGGCGAGATGCCCCTTGATCTCGCCCCCCGATAGCGAGGTTTTGCCGTCGATCCGCGCCCCGTTCAGCGCGACATTCCCACTGATCTGGAGACGTGCGGCGTTCAGCCCTTGCGGCAGCGTACTGCCCGCCAGCGCCAGCCCATCGGCCTGAAGTTGCAGCATCTGGGGCTGTTCGGCGATGTGGCAGTTGAATAGGTCGATCGGCCCCCGCGCCTGCGTGAAGCTGAGGTCGAGTTTGCCTGCTATCCAAGCGCCGGTCACGGTGACACCCATGGGTTGGGTCGCGAAGTCTTTGCAGCCGCCAAGGATCAGATAGCGCAGCAAGGCCGCCCGGATCAGGACCTGCGGCGCTTTGAGCGTGGGAACCGTCGGCCCGATGCGGGCGACCTCGCCTTGCGCGACCTGTTCGATCAGGGTCAGCTCGGCCGGGGTGAGCAGATCATCTTCGCGCAGCTGCACCACTTGCGCCCAATCGGTGATCAGATGCAGGTCGTCGTAAATCATGAGGGCAAGGCTAGGGGTGGGCGGATGATCCGGCAATCCGCGAATGCCGTTTGCCCCTTTTGCATGGCGGCAGAGTAGCTTAGATGCCACGGAATGCCGCTCAAATTCGATAGTCTCGCCGCGCTTTTGACGCATGGGTTCGACACCGTAATCGACGTGCGCTCCCCCGCCGAATTTGCCGAGGATCACGTGCCGGGGGCGATCAATCTGCCTGCCTTGGACAACGCCCAGCGGGCCGAGGTGGGCACGATGTACAAACAGGTGAGCCCGTTTGGCGCCCGCAAGATCGGGGCCGGGATGGTCGTGCGCAATGTGGCGGATCATCTGGATGGGCCTTTGGCGGGCAAGGACGGGTCATGGCGCCCTCTGGTCTATTGCTGGCGGGGTGGGCAGCGGTCGGGCGTGTTTCGCACGCTGTTGTCCGAGATCGGGTGGCGGGCCGAGACGGTGAAAGGTGGCTATCAGACCTATCGCAGGTTGGTGGCCCGGATGCTGTATGACGATCCGCTGCCCTATCGGCTGGTGTTGCTGGATGGAAATACGGGGACTGCGAAGACCGCCCTGCTGCCGCTGTTGCAGGCGCGTGGGATGCAGATGTTGGATTTGGAGGGTCTGGCCTGCCATCGCGGGTCGTTGCTGGGGGCGATGCCGGGTGGCCAGCCGACGCAGAAAGGGTTTGAGACGGGACTGGCGCAGGCTTTGGTGGCGCTGGATCCCGCACGCCCTGTGGTAGTGGAGGCCGAGAGCAGCAAGATCGGGCGGATCACCCTGCCCCCCGCCCTTTGGCAGGCCATGTTGGCCGCCCCGCGGATTGTGATGGAGGTGCCACTGAATGCGCGCGCCACCTATTTGGCCGAGGCATATCACGATGTGATTGCGGATGCGGACGGGCTGGCAGAGCGGCTTGCACCGTTGCGCCGTGTGCGCGGTCACGCGGTTGTGGATCGGTGGATTGCGCTTTCGCGCGCAGGAGACTTGCGTGCATTGGCGGCGGCATTGGTGACGGAACATTACGATCCGGCCTATGCGAAATCGCGGCGGATCGATACGCGGGAGATGTTGGGCACGGTGGCCGTGGACCGGCTGGATGCTGATGGTCTGGCACGGGCGGCGGATGCGGTCGTAGGGCTGCTATGAGGTTGCGCTTGCATACACAGGCGCGGAACTCAGCCGGAGAGCGGGTGCGGATTGCGCTGAACCTGAAAGGGTTGGACTATGAATATGTGCCGATCCCGGATTTGGCTGGACCGGAGTATGAACGGCTCAACCCGCAGCAGCTAATGCCGACGCTTGAGGTGGATGGGCAGCCGATTAGCCAGTCGCTGGCGATCCTTGAATATCTGGAGAAGGTGTGTCCGACGCCGACGATTTTCCCGGAAGATGCGGTGCGGCGGGCGCAGGCGCGGGCCTTTGCGGTGGGGATTTGTGCGGAGTTGCATGCGTTGACAGTCAAGCGCGTGCGGAAGCGATTGCCATCGGATCTGGTTTCTGACTGGTATGCGCATTGGACGTCAGAGACACTGGGGGCTTTGGAGAAAAGCGTCGGGCGCGATCAGCGATTTTGCTTTGCGGACTGTCCGACTGTGGCCGATATCTGTCTCGTCCCGCAGATGGCGAATGCGCGGCGGTTCGGGTGTGATCTTTCGGCGTTTGCGCGGCTGAGAGCGATTGATGCGCTGTGTCGGGCGTTGCCAGCGTTCGCGGCGGCGTTGCCGGAGCGGCAGGTTGATTTTACGGCTGAACGTCCATCCGATACGCAGCCCCGGAGGTGATCCGGGGCCTCTACCTCGGCCATCGGAAAGAGGTCCCGGATTAAATCCGGGACTGCGTCAGGCTAACTGACATGGAGTATCTGATCTTCGGTGATCGTGCCGATGATCGCGGCTTTGTAGCCTGCATCCTGTAGTTGGTTGAGGATGCCCGAAGCCGTGTCAGCATCGACCGCTGCGAGTAACCCGCCGGCGGTTTGCGGGTCGAAGAGGAGGACATGTGGACTGCCCATGATCTGTCCCGCTCCGGTCTTGTTGTCAGCGAAAAGGCTGGATCGGATGCCCTGTTCCGACAGCCCCTCGGCCCCTTGCATCGTCGGGATTGCATCGGCGTTCAGCGAAGCTCCGACCGCGGACGCTTCGCACATATTCCGTAAATGCCCGGCGAGGCCGAAACCGGTGACGTCGGTCATCGCGTGGGCGGTGCGCAGGATCGCGGCGGCTTGGGCCTGGCTTTGGGTCATCAGATCAAGGCAGGCGATCACGTCCGACCCCTTTGCCTGCCCGGCCATCTCGGCGGCCATGATTGTCCCGCTGCCGATGGGTTTGGTCAGTATGAGCGCGTCGCCGGGTCGTGCGCCGGTGAGGGTGATGGGCTGGTCCGTCAGACCGGTGATCGTGAAACCGATGGTCAGTTCTTCGCCAACCGATGTATGCCCGCCGACGATTTTGGCGCCCGCCTCTTCCATCGCTTTCGTCGCCGCTTCCGTAATCTCTGAGAGCGTTCGTGCCTGCAACTCCGCCGACATCCGCGGCAGGATGATCTGTGCCGTCGCCGCCTGCGGCTGCGCGCCCATGGCCCAGATGTCACCCAGCGCGTGGATGGCCGCGACGCGCGTCATCATCACAGGGTCGTACACCATGGTGCGCAGGTGATCGGTGGTGATGAACTGCCCCCGCTGCACCTCGGCCGCGTCGTCGCCGAAGGTGGTGAGCGTCTGCAACGCGCCACGCCCGACCTTGGCCCCGCAGCCGCCGCATATGGGTTTGTCGCCCAGTGCCTCTTTCATGCCCAAGGCCGCCGTGCGCGGTGGCTTGGGCACGCGCATCACCGGCAATTCATCGAATTGGTCCATGAATTTGCGGTCGATGTAGTCCTTCAGCTTCCACAGCCACGGCCCTTGTCGGGCGGTCCCGAATTTCTCGGCCAGCGCGGATTTTTCGCCGAGTGAGATCAGCTTGAGGTAATCGTTCTGCGGTTTGTACGGTCGCAGGCTGCCACCCGACAACGCGGCGCGCAGGTTATCATAAAGCACGGGGGCCTCCCGCACGGCATAAACTCCGGCCTTAGACCGTGGGTTGTCGCGCAGATGCGCGCAATCGCCGACGGCGAAAATGTTCGGATCGCTTGATTGCAGGTTGCGGTCGACGGTGACAAAGCCCTCATGCAGGTCCAGCCCTGTGCCTGCGATCCAGTCATGCGGCTTAGCGCCTGCCGCGCCGGTCGTGAAATCGCTGCGGATCGTGCGCCCATCATGCAGGATGATGCCTTCGGCGAAGATCTCGGTCACCTGAGCGTCTTCGATGATGTCGATTTCCGCTGCACGGAGCGCTGCCAGCATCAGTTGCCGCGCTTTGTAGCCCAGCGCCGTTAGCACCTTGGCCTGTTCGATCAGCCTCACCTTTGGAGCTTTGTCCCGCAGCGCGTAGGCCATAGCCATGGCCAGTTCCGCCCCTGCAACACCCCCACCGATGATGGCGATTTGCGGCTCTTGCGTGGTGTTCCGGAATGCATCCCAGCGCGATGCGAACGTGCCGAGCGGTTTGGCCGGGATGCCGTGTTGCGCGAAACCGGGCAGTGCGGGCATTGCGGATGTGATGCCGACATCAACCGCCAGCGTGTCGTAGGCGATGGGTGGATGACCGGGAACGTGGACGGTTTGGGCCTCACGGTCGATCCCGTCCGCCGCCCCGTTGATCAGCCGCGCGCCGGCGAAACGGGCGAGTTTGATAAGGTCAATGTCCAACTCATCCCGCGTGTAATGCCCGGCGACAAATCCGGGCAGCATGCCGGAATAGGGGGCCGTCGGTCCGGGGTTGATGACGGTCAGCCGGGCACCGGGCAGCGGGTTCATTCCCCAACTGCGCAGCACCAATGCGTGGGTGTGGCCGCCGCCGATCAGGACCAGGTCACGGGTCAAAGGAAAACTGTTCATGAACCGGTTGTAGCGGTGGCTTTCCTACGGCGAAAGCCACCTCCCTTTCCAGTCATCGCTTTGTGAGAATGCGGCACGACGGTGCTGTTCGCCCAAATGCACAGCGTCAATATGGGTGATCTGGCAGTGGAGGATGGCAAAGGTCGCGGGGTCCGGGTCTTTGACGTAGTCGAGCGCGTCGGGGATGGGTGTGCCGGGCGGCGGTGTGATGCCATAGCTTTGCTTGGCGTGGTCGGGAATTTTGTCCCAGAGCGGGCGGGCCGAGGGGCCGGTTTCGATAGTGACCTCTGTCTGCAGTCTGATCTGCAAGGCTTGCTTGCGGTCCCAGATGTGCAGGGCGGCCCGCGGGTTTGCCCGTAGGCTTTTGATCTTGTCCGAGGTGATATCGGTATGGATCGTTAGTTGCGTGGTCGGTCGGTCGGCGGAGCGCAGAACGACCGTGCGCGCCTCGGGCCAGCCGTCAGGCGAGACCGTGGCGAGTGTCGGGATGCGCGCGGGGTGTTTCGCGTCCGCCACCCCGCGCCCGAGGGTGGACCAGAGCCGGGTGTGGATGCCGTCGAGCGTTTCGAACCACTCACTCATAACCCGTCATCTCCAGATAGCCGATGCCGTCGTGGCTGCCGGTGACCGTCACCGGACCCTCCCAGTATGGCACCGTGGTTGTCATGAACGCATCGGGGTTGATGGCGCTGACCGTCACGTCGATATCCTTGTCGGGCAGTTGGACCTGCCAGCGCACCGGGATGTCACGGCCTGCGGTGGTGTGGGTTTCCAGCGGCGTTGCCTGAAACGCGCCGTCCGGAAAGGCTGTCGTTTTGCCATCCGGCGTGATCCACGTGGCGGATGTGTAGTTGTTCCCGTCCGTCTGCTGCAGCCGGAAGCCCATCAACTTGTTCCCGTCGTCGAAGGAGAGCGAGAACCAGTCCCAGCCGGTCTGGTCGTCGGACAAGGGTTGCGAGGACCATTCACGGTCGAGCCAGGCGTTGCCGGTGACCTGCACATCGCCTGCGGGCAGTTGCAGCGTACCAGTGATGCTGAAGAACGGTTGGGAATAGTAATAAGATGCCTGCCCCTGCGCGGATTTGACCGAGAAGCCGTTATCGCCGTGGAAGACCAGCGGTCCTTCGGCGCTCAAGGTCATGTCATAGCCGAAATCGGGACCGGTCGCGTTCATCTGCAGGGTTTGCCAGTCGCCCTGCAGGGACCAGTCGTCGATCCAGGCTTCGAACGGCTCGGCGGTGACGCCCGCTTGCCCGATACCCCCGCGGGCGAGCCGTTCGGTGACAAAGTGTTCGTCCGGCGTCGTGACCGCGGCATGCCCCATCCAGAGTTGCGGCGCGGTCCAACCCTCGCCTGCCTCGGGTGCGAGGGCAGAGCGGAAAAGGGTCCATTGCAAGCCGTAGGGGGTGCCGTCTCCGGCGGTGAGGTTCGCGGTCAGATACCACCATTCGATCCGGTATTCCGGGTGCGCGCCATGATCGGCGGGGAAGTCGAACGCGGGGTTGGGTTTGGGCACGGCGAAGCCTTCGGCGGAGGTGCCGAGACCTGCGAAGCCTTGCGCCGTCGCCTCGAACGGCAGCAGGCAGAGCAAAAGGACTTTAGCGTTCATTGGAAAACACCTTGAGCAGATCGGCCGGTGGCGTACGCGACAGTCGGATTGCGGGCCACGCGGCCGCCAATGCCGCCGCGAAGAGCGCGAAGAGGCCCAGCCGCGCGTAATCGAATGGGAAAAGGAACATGGGCAGCTTCCATCCGAACGCCGCCACGTTTACGACCGCAAGCAGCGCCCATGCCAGTGCCAGACCCAGCGGTAGCGCGACGATGGCTGTCAGCACGGCTAGCAGCACAGCGCGCAACAACTCCAGTTGACCGAGTTTTCGCCGTGTCATCCCCACCGCCCATGCGGGTGCGAGTTGCGGGATGCGCATCGTGGCGAGGGTTAGGAGGCTCATGAGGATGGCGAACCCGGCGACCGCCAGCGTCAGGATGTTGAGCGCGGTCGTCACGGTGAACGTCCGTTCGAAGACTTGCAGTGAGATCGCCTTGATCCCCGCTTGATTGATCGTTTGGCTGGCGGGAATGCCGGCCTCGGCCTCCATCGCGGCTACGAAATCGGCCACAGCGTCTGGGTCCATCCGCAGGCCGAAGCGGGTGGGTGCGATGTCGGGATATAGGCGCTGGAATTGCGCCTCGCTGATGACCGCCTGCCCGATCGGGTTCCCGTAATCGCCGTAGATGCCCGCGATGGTGAATGTGGTGTCCTGTAGAGTCACGGTGTCGCTGATGCTCAAAGCGCTCCGGCGGGCGAGTTGTTCGTTGATCACGATACTGTCGCCCGCAAAGGTCGTGTCCCAAGGATCGGCGGTGCTTTGCAGGAAGGTCCAGTTTTCACGATAGGTGCGGTTGTCGTCGGCGCCAAAAACCTGCGTGGGCTGACCCGCGACTTCGGTGTCGGCATTCTGGATCGGCAGGATTTCATCGACGCGCGGGGCGGCAAAGGCCAGCAGATCGGCGGTTTGGCTGGCGTTTTCGGTACTGACGTAAAGCTCGGATGCGAGCCGCTGGTCGAGGAAATCGATGAAGGTCAGGCGGAAGCTCGAGACCATGGTCGACACACCAATATTGGCGGCCATCGCCAGCAGAAGCGCCATCAGCGCGAGCGACAGGCCCGGCAGTTGCTGGCGCGTGTCGGCCCAAAACCACTGGGCGCTGACGGATTTGGCCGTCAGGCTTGCACCCGCGAGGACCCGGTCAAGGATCAGGGGTAAGGCGAGGGCTGCGCCGATCAGCAACGATCCGAGCAAGGCGAAGCCGCCGATCAGGCCATCGGCGGTGAACATCAGGACAATAGACAAGGCGATCAACATCGCGGCGAGGATACCCTGGATCATCGCACGCCGTCCTGCCGCCATCGCCAACGCACGGGGCTGCGCGGCGGCGAGCAGAGGCATTTTCGACAGGCCATAAAGTGCGCCGCTGGCCGCGATGGCCGTACCGCCCAGCGCGATGGCGAGGCCCGACAGCCACCAGACAGGCCGTAATTGCAGGTTACCCGCGACGTCTGCGCCATAGAGCCCGCGCAGGGTCGCGGCGACATCGGGGAGGAGGAGCGCGGCGATGACGTAGCCGAGCGCGACCCCAATCGCCCCGGCGACCAGCGCGAACAGCATCAGTTCTGCGCCCATCAGGAGGATTAGCCGTCGCAGCGGCAGACCCAGCGCGCGCAGCGTTCGCACGACGGGGCGGCGTTGTTCGAAGGCGAGGCCGATCGCACCGTTGACGATGAAGATGCCGACGGCGAAAGAAAGCAGGCCAAAGGCCGTCAGGTTCAGATGAAAGCTGTCCGTCAGCCGCCCGATATCCGACCCGCCTTGGGCCTGCTGGCGGATCAGTTGCGGGGCGATGTCCGCAAGATCGGGCCGTCCGATGGGCTGGTTCGGGGCGATGATCAGGCTGTCGATCTGCCCTTCTTTGCCCAGTAGCCTTTGCGCCACACCGATATCCGTCACGGCGGTATTCGGCGCGGTTTCGGGGCTGATCCGGACGTTCAGATCAGGCAGCTGGGCGGCGGCTTCGGGGTTTGCGAACAACTGCCCTTCACCGGTCAGAAAGGCATCGATTGCGACATCGCCGGTCAGATCAACCGGGCCGATGCTGCCCGGTGCGGTGAGCAGATCAATCCCGATAATCCGTACCCCATTAAACCGCCCCTGCACAACCGGACTGACAAGCCATCCCGCCCGGCGCAGGTCGATAAAGGCTTGCTGATCCATCGGCTGTCCATCACGACGCTGCAGCCGGTCGAACTGGCCTTCGCCCAGGGTCGCGGCAGCCGCGTCATAGCTGGCCCGCGCCTCGGCATTCACGGCCTGCACGCCGGACCACAGCGCCGTGGCCAGCGCCAGCCCGGCCAGCAACGTGAACAGCTGCAGCGGATTGCGCCACCAATGCGACAATAGCGCCTGAAGGGTCACCCCCGTCATGCAACCCGCCCTGCCCGCAAATGCAGGCCGCGCGACATCCGGGCGGCGAGCGTTTCGGAATGGGTGACCATCAAGAGGCCCGCGCCGGCCTCAGTGACGAGTTCCAGCATGAGGTCCATGACGGTACCCGCTGTCGTCTCGTCCAGATTGCCGGTGGGTTCGTCCGCCAGCACCAGCGCTGGTTTCGGGGCCAGGGTCCGCGCGATGGCGACTCGTTGCTGCTGGCCACCAGACAACTGCTCGGGGTATTTCGCCAGATGCGGCGTCAGGCCCATCCGATCGGCCAACACTTCCGTCCAGCCCGCTTCATGCCGTCCGCCCAGCCGCGCCTGAAAGGCGATGTTGTCGGCAACCTTGAGGCTGGGGATCAGGTTGAATTGCTGAAAGACGACCCCGACCTTCCCACGCCGCAATTCCGCGCGTCCCTCGTCATCCAGCGCCGCAATGTCCCGACCATCCACCATTATCATGCCTTGATCGGGCGTGTCGAGCCCGCCGATCAGATGCAGAAGCGTGCTTTTCCCACTGCCGGATTCGCCGGTCAGCGCAAGTGTTTCGCCCGCCTCTAACGTCAGGTCGACCCCGCGCAGCACCTCGAACGGGCCATCGGCAGCCTGATAAGTTTTGTGGATATTCGTGACGTTCAGCAACATGATCCCTCGTCCGTTGCTGATGATCTATCACGGCGGCGAAGGAAGGAAACGGGGTGCGGCACTTATCCCCGCACGAAGACGATGCCGTTACCTGCGGGGTCCAACGTTGCAAGCCTGCGCGCATAGTCGAAACGGTTATCCCATGCGATCTCGTGCCCGGCGGTCGTCAAACGGTCGGCCATCGCGTCAAGATCGCGAATGGCAAAGGTGGGCAGAATGCCGGCCTTGACCGTGAAACTGGGCGACAGGCCGAAATACGTGCGTCGCGTTCCGAGGATGGCCCAGAACCCATCCTGTTCCTTTGGCCATGTAGGCGCGCGCATTTCATCCATGCCGATCAGATCGAGGTAGAAGGCCCGCATCGCCGGTTCCTCTTCCGGTTCCATCGGCACGTGAACCTCTTGCGCCATATTGGTTTTGTTTCCTGCGTCGCGTCCGGCGCTCAGGGCCATGTCGGCGCCGCCCGGTTTGACCTTGGGCCGGTCCTCGGGAGGACGACGGCGCAGGTTGAAGTAGACCATGATCAGGATCAGCGCGCCGAAAACGCCGACAAATGTGCTGAGGTCTTCCATAGAGGTGTCTTCCGCGTCTACGCCGCCGCGATCAGTTCAACACGATTTCCGACCGGGTCAGCCGTGAAAAAGCGTCGGATATCAGGCAATGACGTATCCCATTTCACGATATGACCCGCTTTGTCGAGGTCTTGCGCCAGTGCGTCAAGGTCGGTGACCCGAAAGGCCGGATGGGCTTTGCCCGCCGCCTTGAAGTCAGGATCGACCCCGAAATGGATCTGCATTGCGCCTGCCATCACCCAGAGACCGCCGCGCCCTTGCAGTGGCGCGGGTTTTTCGATTTCTGGCATCCCCAACAGATCGCAATAGAAGGCGCGCATCTTATCCTCGGCCCTCGCTGGCAGGGCGAGTTGGACGTGGTCGAGGCTGGTGATCATTCTCCGCCTCCGCCGCCATCGCCGCCACCGAAATCACCATCAAACCATCCGCCGCCGCCGTTGTCGCGGCTGTTTCGACGGCGGGATGACCCTTTGCCGGTACGTCCCAAAAGCCAGAAAACCCCCGCAATCACGAGGACGACGATAATCAAATTGCTGTCGAGAACATCTTGCGCCATGTAGCCTCCAAATATCTGCATACTATTGTATACAGTATATGTATACGTTCAGCTGAAATTCAAGTGCCCGATTGCCGTGACGTTTTTCTGATCTTGCGGAACAGCGCGTTATAATTCGCGCAAACATCAAGGGAGGATTTCATGACTGATATCGTCATCCTAAGCGGCGCGCGCACCGCGATCGGGACATTCGGCGGATCATTGGCGGGAACGACGCCGATCGAACTGGGGACTGTGGCGGCCGAAGCCGCGTTGGCGCGCGCTGGGGTTGATGGCGCGCAGATCGGCCATGTCGCCATGGGCCATGTCATCAACACCGAACCCAAAGACATGTATGTCAGCCGCGTCGCCGCAATGAATGCCGGTGTGCCGGACACGACCCCTGCGATGAACGTGAACCGGTTGTGTGGCTCGGGCGTGCAGGCGATTGTGTCGGTCGTGCAGTCGTTGATGCTGGGCGATGCGGCATTCGGCCTTGCCGGTGGGGCCGAGAACATGAGCCGGTCACCCTTTATCATCTCGGACCAGCGCTGGGGCGCGAAGATGGGCGATGTCCGCACGCAGGACATGATGCTGGGTGCGCTGAACTGCCCCTTTGGGACAGGGCATATGGGCGTGACGGCCGAGAATGTCGCGGGTGAGCATCAGGTCAGCCGCGAAGATCAGGATGCTTTTGCATTGGAAAGCCAGGAACGTGCGGCGGCGGCGATCACCGCGGGTCATTTCGAGGATCAGATCGTGCCCGTGCAGGTCAAGCGCAAGCGCGAGGTGATGGATTTCATGGAGGACGAGCATCCGAAGGCGACCACGGCCGAGGCCTTGGCCGGATTGCGACCGGTGTTTCAGAAGGATGGTTCGGTCACCGCAGGCAATGCATCGGGCCTGAACGATGGCGCGGCGGCTGTCGTGTTGGCGACGGCGGATGCGGCGGAAAAGGCCGGGCTGACGCCGAAATTCCGCGTGCTGGGCTATGCACATGCAGGCGTCCGCCCGGAGGTGATGGGGATCGGGCCAGTCCCTGCGGTTCGCAATCTGTTGGACAAGACGGGCCTATCGGTGCGCGATTTCGACGTGATCGAGTCGAACGAGGCCTTTGCGGCCCAAGCCATCGCCGTGTCCCGCGAACTTGGTTTCGACGGTGCGAAGGTGAACCCGAATGGTGGCGCGATCGCGCTTGGCCATCCGGTTGGCGCAACGGGCGCGATCATCACCGTCAAGGCAATGTACGAGCTTGAGCGGATCGCTGGGAAACGCGCCCTGATCACGATGTGCATAGGTGGCGGTCAGGGAATCGCGCTGGCGATCGAACGCCTCTGACGTTGCATTTTGGAAACAGTCCGCCGTCTTTTCAGTGATTGCCGACAGAAAGGCTCGGACCGGCCCCATTTCTGACGCCTTTGCTCTCCAGTCTGAACGAAGCGGTTCAGATAAGGAGTAAGGGCGTTGCGGAACGGAAGACTTCTTTCATACATGGCGGCTTTGGCGATGGGAATGATGCCCACGACGGTCAAAGCGGACGAAAAACCGATCTATGATCAGGTGGTCGAAATCGTGTCGTCGAACCGCGGCACCGTGCGAAAATGGACCTATGCGCCGAAGGTGACGGTGATCCACCAAGGCAACGCGCAGCAGGATTACATCCAGCAGATGGTCGATGGCGTGAATACCGGCATTCCCAATTTTCCCGGTGTGGGCGCGGTCGAGTTTTTCGACCTGAACGCCTATGACCGCAGGCTTGCGGGCAACACGAATTTCCGCATGCGCACGACCGATTTCGATGGTGTTGAAGGATCGATCGTCCGCGCGCTGTTCCGTGGTGAGGATGAGGCGCAGGATCAGGACATCACGGGGAACATCTTTATCTTCCTGACCGGGCTCGAGGCCGGGATCACGTTTGGCGCCTTGACGCAAAGCACCGAACGCCTCAGCCGTCAGTTTGCCGAGGGCACCAATACCAAGTGCTATTTCCACCTGATGTCGAAGAATGACGAACTGCGCGCAGGGTTCATCTTCGTCAATATGGACGATGCGCAGACCCCTGTTCTGGAATGCATCTATGAGGAATTCATGCAGACCCTGGGGCTGTTGAACGACTCGCAAGGGTCCACGATTTTCACCTTCGACAATACCGGTGACGTGCGTGAAGACCGGGCGCCCGATCTGCGTCTGCTGAACGCGCTTTATAGCGCCGACATCGCGGCAGGCGACAAGGCCGAACGGGTCGCCGAGATCTACATGAGCATCGAATAGCGCGACCTTCTGTCCGGTGGCGGTTCCTTTCCGATCGGGCGCATATCGCGGTCATGTCCGACCGCCCCACGATCCGCCACGTCGTCTTTTTCAGCGCACGGGACCGGTCTGACATCCCGCGGATCGTCGCCGGGCTCGAAGTGCTGGCGGATATCCCCGCAGCGCGGCATTTCGAGGTGCGGCGCAATCTTGGATCGGACCCGATATCGCCCGATATGGATGTGGTCGTCTATGCGGAATTCGACAGTATCGCGGATCTGGAAGCGTATCGGGCCCATCCCTTGTATCAGAAATCGATCGATATCGTCAGACCCTTGCGCGATCAGCGAATTGCAGTGGATTTCTGAGATTTCCGTTAAGGTTTCGTCAAGAATTGAGTGGTCAGAGGGGAAATTTGCGCTTTTTCCGGCGAAGTAAGTGTAACCCTTTGATCTAAAATCACGAATCGTAAAATCACTCTATCGGAAAACTATCGGAATTTCATCGGACTTCCATCTGACCATCGCGCGCGGTCGGGATGGTTTTTGTTAAGGATCTGAGTTTGTGGATGGGGGCGTTAAGGGAAGGTGAAGGGTACGTCAGCGCGCTTCATTTAGACCGACACAGAGAGGCGCCGAAAATGACCGGGAAACGGGTAGACACCACCGCATAACAATGAGAGCGTGTGTGCGTTAAGACGAGGTGTTGCATTGGTTCTCCGGATCAAACAGACCCAAATGGAAGCAGGACGCCGCGCGCGCCTGCATCGGCAGATGGTTGATGCTGCTGATGACCTGTTCGAACTTCATCCCCACGAGGCATCGAGATATGGGGACAAACCGAGTGACCTTGTGCCGTTGCTGCACCAATTTGCCGATGAAGTGTGGGATGTGGGGCTGTCGGACCCGGAACTGCGCGCGCGGATGATGATCCTTGCCTTTATCAAATACCCGAAACCATGGCCCGCTTTCCTGGAACTACCGATGTGGCAGCAAATCCGCGAAAGGCCCGGGCAGGCCAATGATCTGTTCGAGGATTTCTGTGCAAAGCTGAAATACATCGCACGGCAGGACCGCGCCACGATTGAGGTGTGGTGGTAGCATGGTTGCGTTTGCGTATCCGATCGTCTGGGGCATTGCCATCCTTGCCGCGGCGGGGGCCAGCGCTGCAGCGATATCGTGATGAAGAGCTGGAATTGGGGCGCATCGAACTGCCCGATTATCTGCGAACGGATCCGGAACCTGACCCTGAACGCGAGCCGGAACGCACACCGCTTCGGCAGCCGAGACCAAGCAACGAAGCCTTGCGACAGGCGTTGGAGCAGATGGTGCGGACGCAAAAACGTATGCGCAGGCGGTGTGAGGACGAGGATCAGGAGGAATGCCCCGATTGCAAACCCGCCGTTGATGGGAACCCCACCGTGCCCTGGCACATTTTCGACGCGGGCACGGTGCGAAAGCCGTCGCCACGAGCAAAGGGAGCGCTGTATCAGCACCATGTGGTGCCGTGGTTCGGGTTTGGGGCCGAGGATATCGGCGGGAAACTGCGCGTTCACATCGAGGAATGGGAATGGAGGCGCGGCCGCGCCGGAAGCTGGGATGAGCTGCACCATGCGGAATGCAAGCTGATCGAATGCAAACTGGGGTATCGCGATTTTCTGGATGAGGATTTGATCGCGCCGCGCGCGTTTGGTGATCCGCCACCTGAGGATGACCCGCATACTACACGCAATCCCAGAAAACCGTTTCTAGGGACGCTCCAGAGACAATGGAAGGGCCAAATTTCTGCGCAGCATGCCGCGTTCAGCCCGGATTGGCCAATCGTGACGCTAGAATGGGTTTTTAGTGATAGTGACGTATTATGGGTCTTTCTGATGATACTTGACGATATGGAGATTTATAACATCACCACAAGACATGTACCTTACGAGTTGGCCCCGAACGGAACCACATTTGTTCGTGCGCTCTATGACAACGGAGAGCAGGACTATGGCTATTGGGAGGATAATTGATGGGCGATCGTGAGGCATTGCTGCGTGAGGCGGAACGTAATCTTCGTGCGCAGCTCAGAGAGCACTTTGCTCCCAACCCAAACCAAAGACCTTCGTTATTTGGCAGACTGTTTACTGTTCCACAAACCCTTGATCATGCGGTGCACAGCCTGCGCGATGTGCTGATGGCGCTGCGTGAGCAGAACGATTTCTGTCAAAGCTGGCGCATCGTCCGTTCACCCGAGGATCACGAGGCCGTAACGGGATTGGACCCGATCACCCAGACAGAAGAGTACATCCAGTTTCTAAGACACCACGACCGACAGTCCGATGACTGGCACATCATGGAAATTCTTGCTTTCAGTGATCTGATCTACCCTGATGATCCGCGTTCCTACAGCGCACAGTTCAGCTATACCGGCGGCCTGTCCAGACGCCTCTTCGATGAGGTCCGGTTTCAGACACGCGCTCCGCAGGTCACGCAGGATCTGACCTTTGATCAGTGGATCAGCATGATCGAAACCATCACCACGTGGCGCAAGACGCGGTATCTGACCGTTGGTACATCGTCCTATGCCCACCACTATGCGGTGTTCGAGCTGCGGGCTTGGCGCGGGTGGATCGGGTGGTTTCCCGAGCAGATCGCCCCCTCGTCCCTGCCTGACTTTGCGGTGGTCATGCCCGTGGGACCGGGCATGGTTGTCGCGACCCAACGCGAGCGGCTGCGCATTGATCGCGAAGAGGACCTGGAGCGCGCCGCGCAGGTCGAAATGGCGCTGGCCGATCTGGGTGTCCTGCCCCTGAACCGCGACCTGTCGGATGCGCAGCAGTGAGCGGTGCGGGATAAGAGAATGGCCAGTCTTGATCGACGGGTTATGATCGTTGTTTCGTCATATTTTGGGCCTATTGCTCGCCTAGGTGAAAGGCTGATCGAGGCGCCGTGCAGTCGGTGCGTTAATTGGGGACCTGACGAATGTGTATCATGTGCGGCTGCGCCGGTTGCGGTGCTGATGACATGCTTGAGACGAGAACGGATGCTTTCAATCTGAGTGAACGGCTGAGCGACCGAAACAACATCGTGAACATCAAGTGGGGCAACACGATCCGGGGGACGGAAAGTGGGGAAATCACCTGGTCGATGAACCTGGCGGGTCTTCAGCGAGCGAGCGGATTCAGCGTTGCGGATTTTGAGCGGGTCGCGTTTGAGGCCTTCGCGGCATGGGAAGCGATCGCCGGCCTGACGTTTCGGTTCGAAGAGGACTTCGGTACGGCAGATATCGACATCAACATGGCGAACTTGTCCGGCAGTACACTTGGCGTGGCGACGACTTTCGCATTTACGACCGACTTCAACTTCAGCGGTTTGACCGAAATCACCAGATCCGACATCGAGATGGACAGCAGCGAGTTCTGGCGTGCCGATGGAAATGGCGGCACATACACTTTCGTGCAGGTTCTGATGCACGAAATCGGACATGCGCTGGGTCTTGATCATTTCGACGTATCCGACTCGATCATGAACACTTTTGCTAACGATGGTTCACGCACATTGGGTGACGATGACATTGCGGGCGTTCAGAACCTTTATGGCGCGCGCCGCTGGGACAACACGGGCGAGGATGTCGATTTCAAGCATATCGGCGTCGGGCAGACGGTGTTTGCCAAGGGCGGGAACGACGACCTTAGCGGGACCTCGCGCGGCGACAGCTTTTACGGCGGCTTCGGTGATGATGACCTGTATGGCCAGGGCGGCAATGATCTGCTGGTTGATACCCGTGGCCGCAACGATCTGTTTGGCGGCGATGGCAATGACACAATCGTCGGCGGTGGCGGGACGCTGAATGCCGAGGGCAATGCAGGTAACGATACGCTGATCGGCGGGATCGGTGATGATGTTCTGGACGGCGGCACTGGCAACGATACGCTGCGGGGCGATCCTGTGGGCGGCTTTATCTCTGGCAATGATACGCTGATTGCAGGGGCTGGCAACGATGTGCTGGAAGGCGGCGGCGGTTCGGATACATTCGTGTTCAACCGCGCCAGCGGCAGCAATCGGATTCTGGATTTTGAGGTGGGCTTTGACATGGTGGAACTAGAGGGCTTTACTGTTGATCAGGGCAGCCTGAGCGCCTCGGGCGATGATACGATCTTTACGTTCAACCAAGGCAGTGTTCGTTTCTCGATCACGTTCGAAGACGCCGTTGTGACTGAAGCGGACTTCATGTGATGACCATGCCCCTATTGCGTACCGTACCGATCGCTTTGATTGCCATGGCGTTGACCGCTTGCGGCGGCGGTGGAGGGGGCGGCAGCGGTGGTGGCACCCCTGTGATCCCGACAGAACCGACCGAGGATGCCATTGAAGTCGAAGACGTCAACGCCGACCTGAGCAATCGTTCATCGGCAACCAGCACCGCAGACATGACCTATATCTTGCTGGATGGAGAGGATCCTGTCGGCAGCGCTACCGTCACATTTACCTACAATAGTGGAGCGGTCGCGGACAACTTGCTAAACGGCACCAACATTGATGATCCAGATGCGTATGTAAATCCAGCCAATGGTGAATTTTCCCGGATTGTGCTAATCGAACCGCGAAGCCTGTTCGGCGTTGTCGGTCTGGATGTCCAAGGCGATTTACCGACGACCGGAACGACGATGTATAACGAAGGCTGGGTCAATATGACCGCTATTCTTGAGGAGGGCACCTACGGCCTGACGGGTGACGCGACCTTCGAGGCGGCCTGGAACGACGGTGGCGGTAACATCAATGGCCGGTTCTTCAACCTGTCGGGAAGTATCGGTGAAACCAGCGTTGAAAACCAAGGCACGATCATTCTAACCGATGCGACTATCACTGGCGACAATTTCTCGGGTGGTCGGGTGACTGGGACGGGCATTTTTGCGCCGTTGAACGTCACAAGTTCGACTAGTGGGAACTTCTTCGGCCCAGAGGCGGATGAGCTGGGCGGTGTGCTGGTGTTCAACGATACAAGCGAAGACATCCGCGTTCTGGGCGCTTTCCAGGCGGACTGACCACAGTTTCTTTCACATCGGATCGACGTCCATACCGAGATTGGATAGCCTGACGACCGCGCGGCTGGTTTTCCGAGCCGTGCGTCGCCTTTTTCCTTGCACGCTATTGAATAGCAGGTGGGAAAATCATTACGCATGCGGCAGCAAACACATTGCGATTTTTTCACTACGCCAAGGAAACCAAATCATGTTTCAACGTCCTTCCCGTCTTGTCCCTGTTATTTTGTCGCTTGTTCTGGCTGTGCCTGCCGCTGCGCAGGTCAGTGTGACGGGGGATGGCGATGTATCGCTGCCCGGGCTTTCGGTCACGGGGGATGGGGATGTCGAAATCGGTGAGATCACCGCGGATGGCGATGGTGATGTGACGATCGGCGGCAGTCTGAACGCAGGCGCCGGTGGCGCAAGCATCGGTGGCCTGGTCGCAGGTGCGGACGGCAATGTCGCCCTTGGCGATATTTCAGTGGGTGCCGATGGCGCCGTGATCATGCCGGGGATGCGGGTCGAGGCCGATGGCTCGGTCTCGATGGGCAGCGAAATCAATGTTGCCGCGATGACCGAAGCGATGGAAACTCCCGGTGCGTCAGTCAACGTGTCCATTCTGTTCGATAGCGGCTCTGCCGCATTGACCGCGGACGGAAAGGCACAAGTCGCGCAGGTGGCAGAGGCGTTTTTCATTTTCGACGAAGAGGTCAAAGTGCTGGTCGAGGGTCATACCGATAGCGTCGGATCGGACGCCGACAATTTCGCCCTGTCCAATGCCCGGTCGCAAACGGTCGTGAACGAGCTGAAGCTGGTCCACGATGTCGATGTGACATTGCTGATTGGCGGCAAGGGCGAAAGCAGCCCGGTCGCCAGCAATGACAGCGCCGAGGGCCGCGCGCTGAACCGGCGGGTGACGTTCATCCGAAACTGAGGTCTGGAGAGACCACACATTCGCCCGGATATGCCGGGCGGATGTTACGGCATTTGCCGACGCTTATGGTCGCCACGTTCATGAAACCGGGCGATCCACGGCGCGACATCGGAGCGGATCGTTCAGTGATCTTTAACCTGCCGATCTGGATCGATGGCAAGCGATGCGATCGACGTGCGCTTCAATTCTGCGATGAGCGTTGCCTCAGCAAGATCAAGCGCGGTTTCCACCTTTCCGCGCAATGCGCGCTCAATGGCGCATGTGACCGGGTTTTCCGACCCCTCGGGCTCTGGGCGCAAGAAGCGCTCGCCAAGGGCGACATAGACATCGGATAGGGCGATTTCATCTGCCGACCGCGCCAGTGACCATCCACCCGCATGACCTTTCTCGGACCGCAGGATGCCCCCGTCCTTGAGGAGCCCCAAAACCCGTCGCACGAAGGCGGGATGGGTTGCATGCTGCTCGGCAATCTCAGCAGATGTTCGAGACTGGTCCGGTTGGGCCGCCATATGGCCAAGTGCGTGCAGCGCGAGGGAAAGACGTGAGTTTCGTTTCATGCTACTTTCTTAGTTGCATTTGATATGCTACTCTCATAATAGCATGAATGCGAACGAGCGACTACCGACTGCTTTTCAATCCGGAGAACACCATGTCCGCTGCCCCACACACCACCCCAAGCTCTGTCACGCCCACCTATAATGGCGCTGCCTTGGGCATTTTGGCGGCACTGTTGTCGTTCAGCCTTGGCCCTGTGGGGGTCGTTGTTCAAAAGTGGCTTGTCGCGTCGTTCAGCCCCTTCCTGATCATCGCAATACAGGCCACGGGCGGGGCAGTCCTGCTTTGGCTGGTGCGCTGGCTTCTCTTTCCGAAGGCATCAGTCGGCCCTCGTGCCATTCTGATGGGGCTTGCCCTTGGCATTTTGCACCCCGGTGCATTCATGATCGTCTACACGGCGGCAAGCGGCGGTCTCGACAGTGTTACGGCAGTTTTGCTGCTTGCGCTTGGCCCGGCCTTCATCGCCGTAGGTGGCCGGCTGATCCTGCGGGAAACCCTGCGTCCCGTGGTGCTTATGGGCATATGCGTCAGCCTGATTGGGCTGGTCGTTCTCATCTCTGAACGCGAGACGACTGGCGCGAATACACCGATGGGGTTCGCGTTGGGCGGTTTGGGTCTGTTACTGACCAGCGGCGCGATGATCGCGGGGCGGGCGTTCAATACAGGCGCCGTCATGCCATGGTTTGTACTGGCCCCACTTCAGGTGACAGGCGGCGCGATTGTTGCGTGGATCGGGACCTTTTTGACCGGTGCGACCCTGGATCCGGCCGCGCTTGCGACCGAGGTGCCTGCATTTCTGTACCTGATCGTCGGCATGACGGCGGTAAGTTATCTGGCCTACAATTTTGCGTTGTCCCGTCTGCCAACGCCAATCCTGGGGCTTCTTGCCGCCGGTGCGCCCGGCATCGGCGCACTGGCTGCGTCCGTCATCTTCGACACGCCCATTGGGCCAACGGCAATTCTCGGCATCGCGATTATCCTTTTCGGTGCTGCCTTACCGCCGTTGTGGAAGATCGTCGCCTGGCCCCCGCGCAGGCGGGCGTGACATTTGAAAACTGCATCTTTGGTTTCGTCAAAGTAGACATTCGGTTAAGCGATATAAGGGCCCGAAGTCAGCCATTGCGGCTAAGACGGATAATCCCGTAGAAACACCCATTTGTCCCCTTCCGACAGGTCCGCGTCGAAGGCGTAGCCGCCGCTGGTGAACCCTTTGATATCTTCCGCCTGCGTCAGCCGGTTTTCGATGATGTGCCGCGCCATGGCCCCGCGTGCCCGTTTGGCGAAGAAGCTGACGATGCGCGGTTTGTTGTCTTTGAGCTCCATGAACACTGGCGTAATCACTCGCAGTTTCAGCGCTGGCCGGTCGGCGGCGCCGAAATATTCCTGGCTGGCGCAGTTGATCAGGATGTCGGTGCCAAGCACCTCGGCCTGCATGTTCAGCGCCTTGGCGATCGTGTCACCCCAATAGTCATAGAGCGATTTACCCCGCCGGGTTTTCAGGCGGCTGCCCATTTCCAGCCGGTACGGCTGGATCGCGTCGAGCGGGCGCAAGAGGCCGTAGAGCCCCGAGAGGATACGCAGGTGGTCCTGCGCCCAGTTCAGATCGTTGGAGGAGAGCGTTTTCGCCTCGAGCCCTTGATAGGTATCGCCGTTGAAGGCGAGGGCCGCGGGTTTGATCGCGTCTGCGTCGGGCGCATCAGCAAAGTTCTTGAACCTGTCCCGGTTCAGCCGCGCCAGATCGTCGGAGAGCCCCATCAGGCCCTTGAGATTGCGTAAGGTCAGGTTTCGCGCTGTGCGCGCGAGGCTGATCGCCTCTTTCTGAAAGGCTGGTGCGGAGGGTGCGATATCGACAGGCGCCAGATCAAGCGATTTGGCGGGTGAAATGGTGATGAGCATGTGTATCCCTGAACGTTTCTTAGGGATTTATCACGCCGGATGCCTAGTTCAACTGCACCTGTAGCGGATATTGCCCATCTTCGAACGGACCGAACAGATCGTCGAGGTCGGGATGTTCCACAGGTTCACCGGAATAGTCGGCGACAAGGTTCTGTTCTGACACATAAGCCACGTAAAAGCTCTGTTCGTTCTCGGCGAGCAGGTGATAAAACGGCTGGTCCTTCTTGGGCCGGCTGTCTTCGGGAATGGCATTGTACCAGGCGTCTGTGTTCGAAAACATCGCGTCCACGTCGAAAACGACACCCCGAAAGGGGTGTTTCCGATGCCGGACCACCTGCCCTAAATGATATTTCGCGCGTGTTTTTAACATAATAGAACTACCCCACACCTTTATATATGCGCCTGCAGCATTAAAAAGTCTACCGTTCGGCCTGCGAATCAAAGGAAACAGTCTGTGAACATTGCCCTGACAGTGCTGAACATCACGGCACCTGTCTTTCTTCTGGCTGCGGTGGGATTCGTCTGGGTCAGGCTGGGATTCGAGTATCGCGTGGCCTTTGTCACCCGGATGGCGATGACGCTGGCGGTGCCGTGCCTGATCTTTGTCGCCTTGATGCGGACTGAGATCGCGCCAGAGGCGTTGGCGGCGCTGTCGCTGGCATCGTTCGTCGCTTATGCCCTTGTTATGGCTGCCTGTTTTGCGCTGGTGAAGATCATGCGGCTGGATGTGCCGACCTATCTGGCGCCAATGGTGTTCGGCAATACGGGCAACCTGGGCCTGCCTCTTGCCCTTTTTGCATTCGGTGAGGTCGGGCTGGGCTATGCCGTGGTGGTTTTCGCGGTCATGGCGATCCTGTCGTTCACCATCGGCATCTGGATCGTATCGGGTGGCGGGTCGCTGAAACGGCTGGTGCAGGAACCGCTGGTTGCCGCCACGTTACTGGGTGCCTTGTTCCTGTGGCAGGGGTGGGAGACGCCGGAATTCCTGACTAATGCGCTGGATCTGATCGGGCAGATGGCGATTCCCCTGATGCTGATCACGCTTGGCGTGGCCGTGGCCCGGCTGGAGGTCAAGGCGATCGGGCGGGCGGTGTTTCTGTCGGTGATCAAGGTGGTGATCTGTGTCGGGGCGGCATGGGTTGCCGCGACGTATTTCGCGCTGGATCCGGTCGCGGCCGCGGTTCTGATCGTGCAAGTGGCGACGCCGGTGGCCGTCACGTCATACCTTTTGGCCGAGAAATACGGAACCGATGCGCAACCGGTGGCCGGGTTGGTGGTGATTTCCACGCTTTTGTCGGTCGTGGCACTGCCGCTGATCCTTGCCTTCGTGATTTAGGATTCCAAGACCGACCTGAATCGGTTAGACTGTAAAAAAACAAAGAAAAGCGAGAGGCCAATGAGCAGAATCTTTCGCGCAATGATGGTGATACTGGTCCTTGGTAGCTGCAGCGGGGGCGGCAGTGGCTATGGCAAGGCCCCGCGTGAGCTGGACAATGCTTGCAGTATCCTATCCGAGCGCCCCGAATACCAACGCGCGTTTCAGCGTGTGGAACGCAAATATGGCGTTCCTGTCCCTTCCCTGATGGCGATCATCTATCAGGAAAGCAAATTCATCAGCGACAACCGGACCCCGCATCAATACGCGCTGGGAGTGATCCCGGTCGGTCGCCAGTCCTCGGCATTCGGCTATTCCCAGGCGCTGGATGGCACGTGGGAGGAATATCAGGATCAGGTCGCCGGACGCCGTGCAAGGCGCGATGATATCGACGCTGCGACCGATTTCATGGGCTGGTACATGCAACAGACCGTGGAAGAGACGGGCGTGCCGATCTATGACACGCGCAACCAATATCTGGCCTATCACGACGGGCGCACCGGGTTCAAACGCGGCACTTGGCGATCGAAAAGCTGGCTCGTACGGATCGCTGGAGAGGTCGAAGCGCGGGCGGTGCTGTATGATACGCAGCTGCGGGGGTGTGGGCGGCGGTAGGTTTGCGTCATCAGTCTTGCGAAAACGGAACGGTGACAGTGGTCCTGCATGATGCGAGCTAGAAGTGTCTGGCCGCTTGCTGCTTTCCTTGCTGGATGCACGATTCAAAATGATCGATCCGGGTATGAAGGCGCCTGGTATTACGAACGATTGTATCCGTACTACGAAAACCACCTGGACTTTAGGCCGCGTGTAAATTTGCGTGCAGTCAGAGAAATTGTCGGCGTATCGATAACACGGTCTGATGGAACACCCGGGCATGCCGATGTTTTTCGGGATGACATTGAGCTGTTTTTCGCGCGTCGGGTCCCGGACGAGACGAAGCGTATGGAACTTGCGAGGGACGCTATTCGCATAACATGCCCGGAAACCAATCTGTCAGGTTTGGAGGATACGGTCGAGTATACAAGCGATACATACGTTGTGCTTTTGGGAGTTTCATGCCGGGGCCACACCGGAGAACGGCGCTAGAAGTACCCAAAGATAGGGCTTGCCGACAGTGGCATGCGTTCGTCTTCACATAACGAATGAGACGGACCAGTTGGCCCGCCTCGGCTATGACCTTGTGAACTCTCGGTTTAGGGCCGCCAATCCCGCGTTGCGGCGACGATGTTGAACTTGCGGTCGTTAATCCCGCCGCCCGAGACGAGGTCGTTCAGGATCACCGTGGTCTGTGTCCCGGTATCGTCAGTCACGATCCATTGCCGCAGCTCGATCGGATTGGCGGTGAAGACCAGCTGGATGTTACCGTATTGCGGGTTGTCCGGGTCTTGGGCTGTGATCGTCGTTGTTGTCCCGTCGGACGTCTGGTTCGTCACCATTCGCGCGCGGCCAAGGTCCACGTTCCGTTGCAGAATGATCCCCAGCGGCGTCTGGTTCAGTGGATAGGTTTCGGGGTTCTGGTTCGACCGGGGATCGAAAATGGCCAACTGACCGCCCTGCCCGATCACCAGTGACTTTTCCGGCGGGTTGTATTCGAACCGGATCCGACCGGGCCGTTTGATGTAGATCGTGCCGGTGGACAGCGTGCCATCGGCGTTGATCTGGGTGAACCCGCCTTGTGCCGTCTGAAGCTGGTTCAGATAGCCGGATAACTGCCCGAGGCTCAGCTGCTGCGCCGAGGCCGCCCCTGCATAGATCGCAAGAAGCGCCGTCATGGCGAAAATGAAAATACGTCTGGTCATGGCCCTTACCTATGGTTTGAGGTGCCTGTTTGCACCCGTTGCATATGGGGCACAACAGCCGAGCTGCACGCGCTAAGCGATATCACGCCGCCGGTTTTCGGATAACCGGGTCGTGCGATTTTGTTTAAGGCATTGATAATAATTTATTTTTTCTCCTAATTGGTGGTGCGTTGCCGATCCTCACACGGTTATGTGACCTCTTTGAAGGTCGGGAAAGGCGGCGATTTTGGTGACGCCAGCCCATGTGCCGACGTGGTTCAGCTGATCCTCTGCCCGCCCTTCGATCCAGGCGGCAGAGGTGTAGAAACGTGTGATGACCCCATCCGACTGTACAGCAGACGGACGGCCATCCTTAGCAGGATTGCCCATTGAAATGGTTCCATATTCGTATGTCTGAGATGGCCTTGCTGCCAGAGGTCACGGCCCTTTAGGTCGTGATGCGCCCGTGGAGGGTGATTGCGATGTTTGTCATGTGCCACCCCTCCTGTTGTTGGCGTTGAATAGGGCCCGGACTTGGGCAGAACCCTGCGCAAAGCAGATTTTCGCTATCCGCAAACACCGGTTTCAGCGCCGGTATGCGGTGTTGCAGAATTGCGTGCCTATCGCACCCAGATTTCGATCTGGCCGCTGACCTCACCAGAAATCTGACTGTCGTAGCAGGTCACCTGCGCCACGTTGCCGAAACCGAAAGACGACAGTTGCAGATCATTTTCGCTGATTACATCGGCGGCGAACTGACCGAACGCGGCCTGCATTTCCGCTGCAGCGCGCTGTGAGATGTCGATGGCGGCCTGATCGCTTTCAGCTTCGGCAAGACCGACGAAGAACACCTCGCGCCCGGTATAGTCATCGCCCGCCAACAGATCGGCGAGGCTGACGAACATCGCACGGTTCCAGGCCCCTTCGACCCCGCTAAGCGGGCCCGAGATCAGCGTGGGGGACAGACGTTCGGCGTCGAACAGGGACTCGAACATGCGGGCGGCTGCGGCGCGCGAGGCATTGCCAAGCTCACTTCCCAGAATGGTGGCGAGCCGTTCGTTGTTCAGCCCGGCATCTTGGGTGACGGGTGTCTGATCGACGAAACCCAAGGCGGCCGCGGTGGCCTGCCCGGCCGGACGTGCGGCCGAGTCGAAAAATCCGGTGACAAGCGATGTGCTGGGGGTTGTATTCATTTGCGCCATCACCGGCCGCACCAGCGGGTAATCCCCCGAGATCAGGTTGAACGGATCCGGAGTTACGGCCTTGCCGCAAGAACCGGCGACGGGCAGCACGTCGTTGTCACCGATATTCTCGAGACCGACGACACTGATACTGCCGGGGAATTGCTGCACCGATCCCGCAATCGCCCTTTCATCGGCCATGGTCAGTACATTGCCCGCGATGGTTTTGCCTGCCGGTTCCATCACCAGCGCGATCAATTCGTCCCGCGCCGCGCTACCTGCAGGCAGTTGCAGCGGCAGGATCCGCTTGTCCGGGCCACCAAGGTCGGACCAGTTGTCGATTTCCCCGGCATAGATGCCTGCCAGATCGGCAAGCGACATCTGCGTGACCGGCACGTCCGGGGACACGACGACCGCAAAGCCGCGCAGCGCCATCATGTGATGCGTCCATGGCCCGATCAGGGACCAATCTGCGGGGCTTTGATATTCGGCCGTGTCCGTGCCCGTGAGGGGCGCCGTCACGACGCGGATCGCGCTGTTCGAGTTGCCTTGGGTGACGTTGATCGTCGCGTTCTGCTGCTGCGCGCTGTTGGCAAGCTCTACGGCACCTGCGGCAGTGATGTTTTCGGTGACCCCATCATCGGCATTGCTGGCGAAATTGTTGGCGAGGGCACCGAACAGTTCCCCGAAACCGGATTGCGCGAAACTGATCGAAAGCGTGTCGGACCGTGGTGTCACCACGGGCACAGGGGCCGGTGCGGGCGCAGGCGGCGTGGCGCTTGCGATGACGTCCTCGAAATCGTCCTCTGTCAACCCCAAGGCCGGATCGGCCAGCGCCGTCAGGCAGGCATCACCGATACAGGCCACCTCGGACGCTGGCACGCTAACAACCCCGACCGATGTTTCCACCGATAGCATCGTTCCGTTAAAACCGACGATCTGACCGGTGACGCTGATAAATCCGTCTGCCGACTGCAACTCGACCTCTTGGGCCAGCAACGCGACCGGACTGGTCGTCAAAAACAATGCGATCGCGATCTTTTTCAGCATCAGGCCTCGTATCTCCGGTCGTCGGTCAGTGTAGGCGATATCATACTTTAGTCTATGTCTGGTTTTGAACAGACAAAGCCTTTGGAAGGCAAGAATGCGGCGTGATGATTGTTTTTGGATCATTCGATGCGATTTCGTAATTTTCGATTTATTTTCAATAACTTGCTGGTGGTATCGATCATGTTCGGGGGGAGGAGGACCCACGCAAGGAAGTCTATTTTCAACACATACGAACCACAAGTGGAGCTTTGCTGTAACTTGTTGTTTTCAGGCAGAATTAAAGGGTGTCGCTTAACTTTCAAGGCGCCTATCGACCGAAATGACGTAGCGTTACCCAAGCTGGGCTTTTTCACTCTGCATCCATCGACAATGTGACCATTTCGCCACCATTTTCGCGCACCGCAACAAAGTCCGGTCCGACGGTCACAACCTCCCATTGTGCCAGCCGCCCGCCCGGGCCCACCCGATAAAGTTCCGTACTGTTCGATAACCGCAAGAGGGCGATGCGTGCCTCTTGATCGGCGAGGATGCCGACCAGGGCCAGCGTGGGCTGGGGTGCGGCGACGGGTGCAGCGGGCGTCGGCGCCTGGACAGGACTGCGTGAGGCGTGAAAAAGCGGACGTTCCTGCGTGACAGCGATGAGCGGGGCAAGCGTCTCTTCCCGCTCGGCGATACGCTGGGCAAGCGTGTCTTGCTGCTGGCTGGTTTGCGGCGGTGGCGCGGGCGGGTCGGTCCGCCAGATCAACAGCGCCGCCATACAAAGCAGCGTGCAGATCAGCAGGCCGATCAGGTTGCGCGTCGATCCCCAAAGCCTCTTCATCGCAGCGCCATCCCATAAAGGCGGGTTTGAAAGGCGATCTTGCGCCCCTGTTCCGACCTGGCGGTGCGCGCCCGCCGCAGGCTCAGTTGTTCAACGATCACGGCCGGTTTCAGCGTGCCCACCCCGTGCAGGAATTCGCCCAGTTCTTCCTCGGGCGCGACGCCGTTCAGCGTGAGGTTCAGCCGCACCATATTGTCGATCTGTTCGATTTCATCCGCGCGAATCACATCGATCTGGATGCCGAAACTTTCGGCCAGCGTCTGCAGGTTGGTCTGCAGCGCGGCCTGGGCGAGTTGCGGCGTGTCGCCGGTATAGAACTGATCCTGGGCCAGTCCGACCTGTCCCCTGTTGGACAAGGCCGCGGCGCGCGCGATGATATCGCGGTTCTGTGCGCGGTCGGCAAGTCGGTCAGATCCGCCGGTCAATGCAAGAAGGCCAATCGCGATCAGCGCGGTCACGCCAATGATCCCCGCGACATACACAGCGCGAGCGGGGGCCGTGGATTTGGCGAACTGAAAATCGCTCATCCCGCGCCCTCGCCCAATGTCGCCGCGATGCGGAACCGTTCAAGCGACTGGGTGTTGTCGCGTGTCACGGGCGAAGCGAAGTGGATGTCGGTCAGATAGGGCAGCGTGGTGAGCAGCCGGGTGACATCCGCAGCGGAGGGCGCGAAACCGATCATGGTGACGGTTTCATCCTCGATTACCAGCTGTTCCAGCCAGACACCGTCCGGCAACAGGCCGCTGAGCGTGCCGGTCAGGGCGAGTTTCTGTGTGCCGCGTGCCATCGCGTCGGCGACCGCCCGGTTGCCCTCATTGGCCCGTGCCTGTTCGCCAAGTTGCGCGCGGGCGACAGTGGCGCGTTCAGCCAAATCATTGCTGGCGACACCCTGCTGCACGGTCAGGGCGAGCGCGGAGCCGCAAAACACGATGCCACCCAGCAAGGCCAGCTTTAGGCTGACAGGCAAATTGCGCAGCGTTGCCTTGCGTGCAACGCCGGGATGCATCCAGTCGGGGCGCGCCGTGATCCGTTTGTTCTCGCCCTCACGCCGCGCGACGCCCAGCGCGATACCACGGTCCTTGAGTTTGCCGATCAGGTCCTCGACCGGTTTGCGCAGGGTGACCGCAGCGCGGGCCTGCCAGCTCTTGTCGGGTAACTCCTCGGCCACATAGAACGACAACGCGGCGTCTTCGTTGAAGGGCGATCGAAACTGGATTTCATTTTCGATGATCGGGCGCATTTCGCTGATCAGCCCGACCGGCAGCTTGAACTTAAGGTCGATACAGCTGTTGCCGACGAAGACAAGGTCGACGGGCTGGCCATCGATTTTGTCCACAAGCTGGGTAAGGGTTTCATCACCGACGAAAATATGACCCGGCTTTTCGGGACGGCGAATAATCATCTGATCTTCGCCGATTTCGATGTAGTAGTCGGACAGATGCGCCGCGGCTGCGGGTGCAGTGCCTGCCTCGGCCAGGCCCTGACTGACCAGATTGCGAAAACGGATGATCTGACGCGCGAACGGTTTTGCCGCACCGGCAAACGAAGGGCCACTTGTCCTGTCTGCCACGATGTGCCTATCCGTTCCTCAGTCAGCGCCCCCGCATTGTGTGATGCTGCCTATAGATCAGGAAGACGCGCCACGGAACAGAGAATAATCCTCGAAACTGTGATTCGGGAAGATGGTTGAGATCAGCTGTTGCGACATGCCCATGTGCCGCACCATGATCTCACCCACGATGTTGCGGTAATTGGTCACCGTCGGGAGCCAATTCCGATCGATCATGGAGTCGTCGATTGTAGAAACATCCGGCGCTATGGCCTGCTGTGTCGGCCCACCGAATGCGAACCAGCTCCCGCCTTCGCCATGGTCGCTGCCACGGCTGCCGTTTTGTTTCTTGGTCCGGCCGAATTCACTGCCAACCAGGACAACGACGTTCGACATGTCAGCGCCCAGATCGCGGTAGAAGGCCGCAAAGTCTCGCGCGCCTTCGGCCATGCGGCGGTGATAGCGGAAATTCTGGTCGGTGAACCGGTTCATCGCATTGTTGCCCGGTATCTGGTCGGAATGGGTGTCCCATCCGATGTTCCAGTCCAGCGCCGCCACTTCCAACGGCACACCGGCTTTGATCAGTTGCGCACACAGCCGAAGACCACGACCAAGGTCGGAGTTCGTATATGTCACGCCATCTGCGGGCGTATAGCTCGCGCCGGCGGCCTGCACCTCGGCGATGGTGTCCAGCAGGACGACCTGCGTGTCGCGGAATTCGCCTTCGGCCCCGGGCAGATCGACGTCGTGGGACGAGATTTCGCGCATCAGGTCGGTGAGTTGGTTGTCGGAACATCCATCGCCCATGCAGAAATCGCCGTTCCGAAGGTCGAAACTTTCGCGGTTGAACACGGCGGGGACCCGCAGTTCACCGCGGATTTCAGTGCTGATCGATGTTTTACCAGCCACGACGCCGCGCAGGGGGTGATCATTGGTCAGGTCTTGTTGCATATAACGGTTAAGATAACCGTCGATCAGATTATTGCGCGCGCCGGTGCCGATCCAGCGCTGACAGTCGAAATGCGACCGGTTGTTCGGATTGAACGATGTCGCTGGCGCGATCATCATGTTGCCCGCGTCCCAGATATCCATCAGCGGTTCAAGGTTCGGGTTCATCCCGCGCATGCCGCCTGCCGCAGGGCCAAGGTCGATCGCCGTGTTCCCGTCGCTATCTGATGGACGCTCGATCGCCATGTCGGGCCGGTAGGTATAATAGAAGTCATCGCCGTAAAGCGGAAACAGGTGCAGCCCGTCCGCGCCACCGCGCATGAACACCTTGATAAAGGTCTTGCCGCCCGCCTCTTGAGCGAAGGAGAATTTGGGGGCGCCTGCGCTACCGACCATCGCCGCAGCGGCGGTGAGGGATTTCAAAAAGTCTCTGCGCGTTGTCATGTTCGTTTACTCCATACCCGGTTTGGGTTGTCGTTATTGCAGCAGGAAGCTGGGTGTGACCGCGATAACGCCGATCGCCCGTCTATACCCACGCTGCTCATTGTTATTGCGCGGGTCGAAGATCCCGTCGTTTTGCTTGAGGGCGGTCAGCGTCGCTTCGAATTCCTCTTCCGAGAAACGGTCTGCCGTTGCGACGGCAAGCAGATAGCTGGCCACCTCTTCCGCTGTTTCGAGCCCCGCATCTTGCATATCGATTGCAAGATTGACGCCATAGCGTTCAGGTTGGCGGGCGATATTCGTCATCTCGCGATATGCCGCGATCATCGACGCAGTGTTCGACCAGGCCGAAGCGACCTCGGGCAGGCCCGTCGGAACCGGGAAGGAAAGAGGGGCATAGCCCGCATCCTCGGACGTTTCGCGAATAATCCGGTAAAAGCGTTCACGGTCGTCCGCATTCCCTGTCGGGGTTGCCCCAAAGGCACGGATGGCGGATACCGCATATTCGAACGGCGTCTTGCCCTTGCTTCGCTGATATTCCACGTTCCGGATGTAGGCCGGGTCCAGCAGGATCGCACGCAGCATCGGTTCGATTTCGCCGCCGGTTTCTTCCCACGCGGCAGCACAGGATTGCACGAAACTGGCAGGCGGCACATCTGCCACCAAAAGCTGGACGATCTTGCCGCAGATCCGATTCCGGGTCAGCGGGTGCTGGGCCAGGATCGCGATCAGTTCTTCGCCTTCCTGCACACCTGCCGGGCCTTCGCGGCCTTCGATCGTGGTATCGAAGAACGGGATGACCTTGTCGTCTGTGTCGTGCCGGTCGGGGAAGAAGGCGAACCGGTATTCCGGAGCCACGCCTTCGGCATTCGGGTTGGTCCGTTCATAGGCCCAGCCGGTGAAAATACGCGAAACGGCAATCACGTCCTCGGGCGTATATCCGGCCTCGGTCCCGATGGTGGACAATTCCAGAATCTCGCGCCCGTAGTTTTCATTGATCCGGCCACGGCGGTTCTGGTCATTGTCCAGGTATTGCGACATCAGCGGGCTGCGCGCGCTGTACAGCAACAGATCCTGAAAATTGCCAAGCGCGTTGGCGCGGAAGAAATCGCGATCGAGGATCGCCTGCTGATAGATGTTCGTGTCCTTGTTGACTGCATGAAAATGGTTGGACCAGAACTGGGCCATCACTTCCTGCAGTTGCTTTTCGCTAAAGGCCGCATGGGCGATTTCATGCGCCATCAGGCCCCGGAACATCTCACCCCGGTTATCGGTCCGGCGGTTCACAAGGTTGCCGGGCCGCATGTTCTGGAAAGCGCGGTCATTGATCCGGTCGGGGTTCAACTGCTGTTCGACATAGGCCTCGAACCCGATACCGCGCAGGCGTGCATAGAGGGCAGGCGTCGGCCCGAATGTCAGACGGCTGAGCGCTTGGGTCGCCCCGTCCGTGGGCACGACGCCTGTGACGGTATAGCTGACCGGCTCAGAGGTCACATCGGACCCGGAACTGTGGCTGCCCGTCAGTGTGACAGTGACGTTGGCGCCTTGGGCGAAGTCCTCTTCGAACAGGCGTATGGCGAATTGACCGGTCTGGGCACCCACATCGACGGTGGTGCGCCGATTCACGGGCCCGACAACGACGTCGACCTGATCGAACATGGCGTTGTCCATCACGCCGCCGAAAAGGGTCGCGCCGGTGTTGGGAACCTGGTTGTTGCTGTTGCCGACGGCGGTCAATTCGACCATCTGTGTCAGGGTGACATTTGTCGGTGGCGACAATGGTGACATCACCACGGCACCGGCGGGTGGAGGTGGGGGTGGCGCATCGGAATCACTGCTGCCACCACCGTTGCCACCGAATGCGGTGGGAATTTCAGGCACCATCCCGATCGAACCCAGACGCCCGACCGATGACGACAGCGCCACCTTGCGCTTGCCGCCACCTGATCCTTCGGTCGCGGCGCGCGTTGCGATGTCGGACGCCGTTGCGGCGCTTTGGACCGAAGCCGTCATTGGCGCGGCGCCGGGTGTCGCGGCGCCCTCCGATCTGGACGATCCGCCACCGATCGAGAAAGCCGAGGCCTGCTGCGTCTCGCCTGCGCTTTTCACTGCGGCGGGGGCGCCCGCCGGATCGAGCGACGACCGTGCTGCCAGGATTTCGTTCGCCTCATCCACTTCGATCGCCGTGGTGGCGTCCAGAATCATCTGCGGCGTCTGACCGACCTGATTGACCATGATGCCGCTGAGATAGGTATTTTCGATATCGGCCCCGCCGATTTCGACCGCATGATCACCGGATTGCAGCGACAGGATACCGGTGATGTCTTCCCGCAACTCCGCGCGGCGGGTGCCTGTCGCATCGACGACGACTTGACCATCGATCTTGATCGTCAGCCCCGAATTGCCGGGCACATGTACAGCGACCATACCGTCGGTGGGCAGGGTCAGCTTGCGCAAGAGCCGCTGATTTTCGACCGCTTCGGCGGCAAGTTTCGCCGCATCCTGAATGGTCATCGATGGCAAGTTGGCCGTCGGTTCGGCGTGCGCCGCGACACCAAGGGCGATGATGGCCGCGCTTGAAATCAGCCATGACTTGGTCGTTGTGATCTTCATCCTGACACCTGTCCCGTACAATCACGATTGCCTTTCGGGGTAGGTAGGCGGAATGCGTCTGTCAAAAGTGCCGTGTCGAATGATCCCCTTTCGGAGTTTTTCCGCCCATCGCAGATTTGCCGCTTGGAACAATCACTTAAGAAGTCCCGGAATTGCCGCGCTTTGAAGAACAGTCCGCCACTTTTCTGCCCGATTTGCCATGATTTATTGCGAAATGGCAGGCATGGGTCTATCAGATGCAGGTCTATCTGGGGTGGGTAGCTGAGGATAGGGACCAATGGCGCGTGTACTGACAGTCCATGTGGACGACATCGAAATCCCTGCCCGCTTTCTGCAGGACGGCACCCTTGCATCCAATGACGTGATCAAGGCGCGGCAGGTCAGTGCATCCACTGGTCAACCTGTGCGTGTCGTTTTGGACCGCCTTGGCATTATTTCGCAAAGCCGCTGGGCCGAGACAGTAGCCGAGGCCAACAACCTTCCGTTGATTGCCTTGGACGACTTTCCAGAGCGTCTGCCGCGCGATGACCGGTTGTCGATGGAATATATGAAGCGCAATAGCGTCGCGCTGCTATCGCTGACCGAGGATGACGTGCCGCGCATTGCGATCGCCAATCCGATGGCCCAGCAGGTCCGTCAGGCCCTGCGCATGATCTTCGGCGCGCGAATCGATTTCACCGTGGCCACCGACCGCGATATCGAGGCCGCGTTGGACCGCAGCGAGGCGTTGGGCGAGGAAACAAACGAAGAGGGCGACGCGCTTGATGACGTCATAGCGTTGGCCGATGGTGAGATCGACACGGATCGTCTGACCGAACTGGCCAACAACGCGCCGACGGTGAAGTATCTGGATGGTCTGTTCTCCAAAGCTGTTGAGCGGAACGCGACCGATATTCATATCGAGGCGCTTGAAAAAGGTCCGCGCGTGCGGTTGCGGATCGACGGGATTTTGGTCGAGACCGCGGCGGTCGAGCGTCACCTGTACGAAGGTGTCGTGTCCCGCCTGAAGATATTAGCCGGGATGGATATCAGCGAACGCCGCCTGCCGCAGGACGGGCGCATCCGGCAAAAGGCCTCGGGCCGGTCGATCGATGTGCGTGTGGCCAGTGCGCCCACGGTGCACGGAGAGACGCTGGTGCTGCGCCTGTTGGACAATTCGCAGCAGCGCGCCCGCCTTGACCTGCTGGCGATGCCGAATGCCGCGCGGGAGCGGTTGGAGACGGCGCTGGATCAGCCGAATGGTCTGATCCTTGTCACTGGCCCGACGGGCAGTGGTAAGACCACGACATTGCACGCTGCCTTGGCTGAATTGAACGAGACGGGCCGCAAGATCATCACGATCGAAAACCCAGTCGAAATCCAGACGCCCGGCCTGATCCAGATCGATATCAAGCCTGAACTTGGCTGGACCTTTGCCAGCGCCCTCCGGTCAGTCCTTCGCCATGACCCCGACGTGCTGATGGTGGGTGAGATCAGGGATGCCGAAACGGCGGAACTGGCGGTGCGTGCTGCTTTGACCGGGCACCTTGTCCTGTCGACCTTGCACACCAACCGCGCGGCGGAGGCCGTATTGCGTTTGGGCGATATGGGCGTGCCGGATTATCTGCTGAAGTCGGTGCTGCGCCTTGTCGGCGCGCAGCGGTTGGTCCGCACCTTGTGCGACCATTGCGCAGAGCCCGTCGATCTGACGGTCAATCCCAGCTATGCATCGCTGGCCGAGACATTTTTGAAAGCGGACCCGTCGCTGGGTCACCCCGACACGTGGGCCCCGCATGTGGCCAAGGGCTGCAGCCATTGCAACAATACCGGCTATTCGGGCCGGATGGCCCTGTTCGAAATGATGAGTGAGGGTGAGGCCCTGGCCGCCGCATCAGGCCAGCGCCCACGCTATCGGACCATGGGGCTGGAGGGGCTGGGCCTGTTCACTCGCGGACAGACAACGCTGAACGAATTGGTACGCGTCTTTGGCGCGGGCGAATTCTGGGTGTGACCTGATGCCCGAGGCGGCACGATCCGACCTGATCCCCTTTGATTACGCCGCCCGCGATGCCGCTGGCGGGCGCAAGAAGGGCCGTATCACCGCGCGCGATGATACGGATGCGGCCAAAAGGTTAAGGGCCGAGGGGCTGTATCCGATCGAAATTCGGGCGGCTCGTCCGGCATCGGTGGCCAAGGAAAAGCCCCGCCGCGTGTCGGGCCAAATGTCCGCGCGGCAACGGGCGGCTTTCGTATCGCGCTTGGCTAAACTGACGGGTAGCCAGATCAGCCTCGACCGGGCGCTGGCGATCATGGCCGATGGCGATGATGGCGCGATTGCGGGCCGCGCGGGTGCGTTGCGGGTGCATATGCGCGAAGGCGGCGGGTTTGCCGATGGGCTGCAACAGCATCTGGGCCTCGATGACGCTGCCACACAGGCACTGGTGCGCGGGGCAGAGATTTCGGGCGATATGGCGGACGCGCTGGCGACAGCGGCAGGTATCCTCGAACAACGGTTGATGCTGACGCGGCGGATCATGACGGGGCTGCTTTATCCATCGCTGTTGCTCGTGGTCGCCATCATCTCGGTCGGGTTGATCATGATCGCGATCATTCCGCAATTCCGGCCCTTGGTCGAAGATCGGATGGACGCGATCCCGGTGTTGGGCCGCGCGATATTCGCGATCTCGGCCACGTTGACGGCGATCTGGCCGATCCTGGTTGGCGGGATGCTGATTGGCGGCTTTGCCTTGTGGATCTTACACCGGCGGGGCCGTGCCGTGCCGATCCTGCAAACCTTCAGCGCGCGTTTGCCCGTGATCAGCGGGGTGATCGTGCGAAATCAGGTGATGATCGTCCTTTATATCCTTGCCGCCATGCTGCGCCGCGAGGTCACGCTGAGCGAGGCGTTGCGCGTCGTCACCAACACCGCGCCCGGTGGACGGGTGCGCGCGGCGGTGGATCAAGTGTCATCCGAGGTCGAGACCGGTCAGCCATTGTCATCGTCCTTGCGCGCCGCCAATATCATGCCGTCGGCGGCGGTCGAGATGATCCGCATCGGCGAAGAAACCGGCGATCTGCCGGGCATGATCGGACGGGCCGCCGCAGAAATGCGCGAGACGGCGGACCGTGAACTGGAACGTTTTCTTGCGCTTTTCCAACCCGCCTTGATCGTCATCGTGGGTCTACTTGTAGGGGTCAGCCTTTATGCGCTTTTCTCGGCTATCGTCTCGGTCAATGCGATTTCGTTCTAGGCGGACGCGGGCGACCAGCGGCTTTTCGTTGATCGAAATGCTGGTGGCCGTCGCGATCGTCGGCCTGTTGGTTGGTCTTGTGGGCCCCGCGGCGATGCGGCAGCTGCAAGGGTCGCGGGTGAATACCACCGAGGCGCAGATCAGCCAGTTGCGCGCGGCGGTCGATATCTTCGCCATCGAGACGGGGCGGGTGCCGAACGAGGCTGAGGGACTGAACGTGCTGGTCGCGGACAATGGCGCGATCCCGGGGTGGAACGGTCCTTATGTCCGCGACGGCAAGCTGCCGGTCGATGGTTGGGGCAACCCGTTCATCTACACGCTAGAGGGCGATCAGGTGCAGATCATGTCGCTGGGGGCCGATGGGCAACCCGGCGGGACGGGCCGCAATGCGGATATCACCGGATAAACGCCGCGCCGCGCGCGGGGTCGCCACGGTCGAGGTTCTGGTCGCCGTTGCCATCGTCATGGTCGTCGGGACCATTGGCGTGCTGACATTCGGCAATACCGACCGCGCGCAGGTGCGTAACGAAGCGGCGGAGTTAGGGCTGTTCCTGCAGCAGACCCGTCTGCGCGCGCTGGAGGGTGGCCGCCCGATCGAGATCATCCTTTCCGGTGATGAGGGGGTACTGCAGGCGGGTGGACACGTCTTTCCGTTCTCCGACGACATCGACATTGCGCCCGAGGCCGCACAACTGGTTCTTGCCCCTGCAGGCGGTTCGGATGGCTTGGTCATGTCCCTGACCAAGGGCACCCAATCGGCGCAGGTCACACTTGATTGGCTGACCGGCCGCGTGGTGGTCGAGTGAGGACGGCATTCAACCGCGGGTTCACCCTGATCGAGACGCTGGTGGCGCTGGCCATCGCGGCGTTGGTGATCAACGGGTTCTATAGCGCACTGTCGACGGGCAGCCTGCTCAACAGCCGCGCGGATCAACAGGCGGAAAAAGTGCTGCTGGCCACGACGATCATGGATCAGGTCGGCATCGATATTCCTTTGCGCGCAGGCACGGTCGACACGGGCACGCACGATGATCTGTCATGGGATCTGGTGATCGGCAACACGCCGCCCGCTGATATGCAGTTGGGACCTGTCTACGACGGCGAGTTGCTGTTCGTGTCGGTCAGCGTAACTGATGGGTCCGCCGATCCCGTCGTGCTGCGCGCCATTCGCTATGCGCAGACCCCGTTATGAGGCGGCGGCATCAGGAAGGGTTCGTACTGGCAGAGGCATTGGTGGCCCTCGCCATCGCCGCCTTGACCTTGGCCCTGCTGACCAGCGCCGTCTTTGGGTTGCGAATCGCGTCGGAAAGCCGTGCGGCAGCGGCCCAGACATCCGCCGCCGACTGGCTGGCAGCGCGCCGGGCCTTGGCCGATTGGGCGGGCGGTATCACAGCATCAGGCCGTCTGAACACCGAAAGCCGCATCATCGGGACCGCCACGACCGCGCGGATGGTCGTCATGCCCGAGGGCACAGGCCGCAGCGTGCCTTTCGTCGGCGAATTACGGGTCGAGGCGGTGGCAGACGGCATCTATGCCCTGATCGCCGCGCGCCATTTCGGCCAGCCCGATGCGCGGGTAACGGCGGATGAGCCGCAGGAAACCGCGGTGCTGCGCGCCTTTGATCCGATCCGGCTATTGTACCTGTTGCCACGTGAGGGCGATGTCGTTGGACTATCATGGCGGTACGAGACAGGCAGTGGCGATGACGGGGTGCCCACCGCCATCGGGATCGAGGTGGGCGACAGGCGTATGCTGACCGCACCGGTTTTCCCGACGATCAGCGCCTCGTGCCTTGGCGCACTTGGCCCCGGCGGGCTGGAGGAACGCCGATGCGCCTTGCGATAAGACGCCGCCATCGCGCCAAGGGCTACATGCTGATTACCGTGTTGTGGATCAGCCTTGCCCTTCTGCTGGCCGTTGCCGCCTTTCTGGCGACCGCTCGGCAAGAGGCGCTGGGTGTTCGCGCCGAGGTTGGGGCCGCCCGTGCGGTAGCGCTCGCCCGCAGTGGGTTGAACGTCGCGCTGGCCGATCTGGGACGGATCAACCCAGATCAGGCGCGCAGTCCGCTGGATGGCACGCCCGTCACGCTGAACATGGCCGAAGGCACTGTAATCTATCGTCTGCAGGATGAAACGGGCAAGATCGACATCCTGAACGCGCCACGTCAGTTGATCGCCCCGGCCTTGGTTCTGATTGCCGAGGCTGAGGGCGTGGATGCGTTCGACGCTGTGACCGTCGCCGACGCGATCGCCGATTTCGCGGCGGAGCCGGACGGGTCTATTGGATCGGTCTATGCCGCACTGACGCGGGCGGGGTTCAGTGCACGCACGGCGAATATCGCGGGGCGTTATCTGACCACGCTGAACTTTACCGCGCAGGTCAATCCGCGCACCGCGCCACGGGTAGTGCTGCAGGCGATCCCAGGGCTCGGGCCGAGCGACGTGGAAGAAATCATGGCCCGTCGCGCCGATGGCCAGCCCCTGCCCCGGCTTGGCAGCGCCGCGCTGTGGCTGTCGGAACGCGCCGGGCCGGTCTACACGATCGAGGCCGAGGCGATCTTGGCGACAGGTGCGCGTGCGGTCCTGCAGGCGCAAGTCGCGCAACGGGGCGTCGCCTTTCGCGGTGGGCTGATGCAATACGAAATCCTGTCGGTCCGGCAGGTGCGGTGAGCGGGATCATGAGCGATATGATTTTGGGAGCGACCGCTTTGCTGGCCATCGGCTACGCCGTTTTCGTCGGACCCTTGCGCCTGATGATCCGTACCGTGCTTCGGCGCCTTGGAGATGTGCCGCGGATGCGCCGCTGGCAACATCCCGTGACTTGGGGAGTCGCCGCTGGCGCGGTTCTTGCCGTCTTGCTGGCGCTGGTCGTCATGGATGTGACCGCGGCCGTGGTGACCGCAACTTTTGCACTTTTGTCATTCCTTGCATTGATGGATCTCGCGTGGCGTTGGCTGCCTCTCGAATGGACCCTTCCATTGCTTGGGCTGGGGCTTTTGCAGGCCTTGACAGAGGGGGCACTGCCGATGGCGCTGATAGGTGGCGTATTGGGGGGCGGCCTGCTTTGGGCCTTGCAATTCATGTTCCTGAAACTGCGTGGGGTCATGGCGCTTGGCACCGGTGATATCTGGCTCGCCGCCGCCCTTGGCATCCTGGCGGGGCCTGACAGGATCACCCTTATTCTGTGCCTCGCGGCGCTGACGGCGCTGGCCTTCACGGCCCTGCAACGCGCCGACCGGCGCAAAAGATACGGCGTTGCATATGGGGCACACATGTGCGTGGCATATGTTCTTTTCTTTCCTTTCTAGACCCTTACGGGCCAAACTTATGCTAACGATGCGAAAAAAAGCAGGGCGATCCGGGGGTACATCCGGGCGCGTATATTGAGGCAGATGATGAAAAAGTTTGTGCTTGGCGCAGCTGCGGCTGTGCTTTTGACAGGGTGTGACGACCTTATCGCCAGAGATGAAAACGCCCCGACGGCCTTGGAACGCTGGCGCGCCAGCACCATCCTCGGCGGTGGCGACGGACAAACCGCGCAAAGCCGCGATGGGCGTGTGACCAGCGGGCAGCTGGTGCAGGCGGGCGAAGGGACGATCTATCCCGGCCGTCAGCCACTGTTCCGCGACAGCGATTTCGTGAATTCGTCGGGTGAACGAACCGTGTCGCTGAACCTTGTCGATGTGACGATCGCCGAGGCTGCCGCCGCAATCCTCGGCGAGTTGCTGCGCGAGAATTACGTGCTCGACCCACGGGTTGAAGGCACCGTCAACATCCGATCAAGCCAGCCGATCAGCCGCACGACGGCGATCGAGGTGTTCGAACTGGCGCTTAAACAGAACAACGCCGCCTTGGTCCGCCGTGGCGACACATTCGCCATCGTGCCCTTGTCGGGCGATCTGAGCATCGGCGCCTCCGTCGGCCGCGACGTGCCGCTGGGCTATTCCCTGCGCGTGATCCCGCTGCGCCATATCGGGGCGCAGGAAATGGCGACGATCCTGCAGCCGTTTGCGGGGGCGAACATCGTTGGCATCGACGCGCAACGGAACATCATCGTGCTGGCGGGGACGTCTGCCGATCAGCGCGCGTGGCAGGATACGATCAACAGTTTCGATGTCGATTGGCTCGCCAACCGTTCGGTCGGTGTCTTCCCGATCCGGGGCCGTTCGGCGCAATCCATCGTCAACGGGATGGAGTTGCTGGTCGAGACGGACGAGAATTTCCAGCCGATCGTCGTGTTCGAGGTCATCCCCGAAAACAACTCGATCCTTGCGGTCGCCAAGACACCCAGCGCCTTGCAGAATGTGTCCACATGGATTCGTCGCCTGACGCAGGAAGGGGCCAACGACGCGCAGGTCTATTCCTACGATATGAAATATGCCCGCGCCGCCGATATCGCGCCAACCTTGTCGCAAATCCTCGGGATCGAGGTCGAAACAGGCCCTGCCGCCGACGCCGAAGTCGTCGAGGCCAGCTTCAATAGCGGCGGTTTCGATCAGGACATCAATGCCACCCGGATCGTGGCGAGTGAGGCGACAAACACCTTGTTGATCCACGCGACCAACGACGAATATCAGCGGGTGCTGGGCTTGCTGCATCGTCTGGATGTGCCACCACGTCAGGTCTTGGTCGAGGCGACCATCGTCGAAGTGTCGCTGAATGATGAATTGCGGTATGGCGTGCAGTACTTCTTTGAAGATGGCGGTGACCGCTACGGTCTGACCCGGTCGAACGCCACCACCGGGATTTCGGCCGAAGTCCCGGGGTTCAACGCCGTCTTCGACGTGCCGAACCCCTCGGTCATCATCGACGCGCTGGATGATGTGACCAGCGTGAACGTGGTGTCTTCGCCCAACCTGATGATCTTGAACAACGAATCCGCACGACTGGTTGTCGGCGATCAGGTGCCCGTGTCGATCCAGACGGCACAGGACGCCAACGCGAACCCGGACGTATTTGTATCGACGGTCGAATTCCGAGATACCGGCGTGATCTTCGAGGTGACGCCGCGCATCAATTCGTCAGGCTCGGTCGTGCTGAGCATTCAGCAAGAGGTCAGCACGATCGGCGAAACCGACGCCTCGACCGGCAACCCGATCATTTCGCAGCGCACGATTTCCAGTTCTGTCGCGGTGGATAGTGGTGAGACGATCGCCTTGGGCGGTCTGTTCGAGGATCGCAGCACGAGTTCCAGCGCAGGTCTGCCGGGTCTCGCCCGCCAGCCGATCCTAGGTGGCCTGTTCGGGCGGCAGTCGCGGCAGCGGGATCAGACCGAGCTTTTGGTCCTGATCACGCCACGTATCGTCAACAACGCCGTCGATACCCGCCGGATCACCCGCAGCCTACGCAACCGGATGGAGAATATCCGTCTTGACGACGCATCGCTTGGCAATGCCATGCGCGTGCCATCGCTGCGGACAGAAAACTCTGCCGAAATTTCATCGCGGGCGGCAACGCCCGCGCCACAATCAGATATCCAAGCCGCTGTGCAGGCGGCTGCGACACCGGCACCGCAAGTCACCGGCGGCGGAACCCATTTCGCCTATCTCGGCGCGTTCAGCAGCGAAGAGGCCGCGCGGCGGCATTGGGCGAATGTTGCGCAAGGCGGGGCCACGGCATTGGCCGGTCTGACACCGCGTTTCACGGCGAATGGATCACTGGTCAGCGTGGCCGTTGGCCCGGTGCCGGAAACCCGCGCGACGCAGATTTGCGTGCAGGTCCGATCGGATTGCTACACGACAAACGCGGGCGGTTAAGACCACCGCCAGAACTGCCACTCACCCAAGGGGGCCTGCGGGTCCCCTTTTTTGTCGGCTGCGATATGATGCCACGAAAGGGCACGATATGATTTCTTATGTGACTGTCGGGGCCGATGACATTGTCGCAGCAAAGCGATTCTATCAGGTGCTGCTGCCGCCGTTGGGCTATGGCCTGGAAGAAGGGCCTGAAGGGCTGAGCTACGCCTTGCCGGTGCCGGACGGACAGTCGCCGGTTTCCCCGGAATTCTACGTCAAACCGACATTCGACGGGCGTCCAGCCTCGGCCGGGAACGGCGCGATGGTCGCGTTCAAGGCGCGCAATCAGGCGCAGGTGCGTGATCTGCATGCCGCTGCGCTGGCGGCGGGCGGAACGGATGAGGGCCCACCGGGGTTTCGCGCGGCTTATGGCCCGCGTTTCTACGTCGGCTATTTGCGTGATCCGCAGGGCAACAAGATCGCCTTGTTCTCAAGCGATCCGAGTGAGCCGGGCCGCGATGATTGAAGGTGGTTAGACCGGTGCGTCAGCCGTCGCATGACGCAAGTGCCGCAGTTTCATCCAGACTTTCGCGCCATCGGATCCGGCTTGTGCCGCCAGCTGTGATCCCACAGGCAGACGCAGCCAAGAGCCCGCGCCCAGCCCGTCAGTCCCTTCGATAAAGCCACCGTCCAGCACCAGAAACTCTCCGCCATCGGGCAGGTCCATCGCCACCTGCGCGCCTCGTTCCCATGTCTCGACCCGCACCGTTTCCCGTGCGTCTTGGAACAGCGGCAGCGCGGTGACGTCGGGGCGGTCGGCGATGGGCAGCGCCTCCATCTTGTTCATGTCGATCTTGACCTGTGTCCGGTCATCGGGGTCGAATTGCCAGAGTTTGACGAATATCGTGCAGCCGCCGTCAGACCCCGGTGTGTGGGAGGATGTCGGCGGATTGCGGATATACGACCCGGCGGGGTAATCGCCGTGTTCGTCCTGAAATACACCGTCCAGCACGATGAATTCTTCCCCGCCGCCATGGATATGGGCGGAAAAGTGGCTGCCGGGCGCATAGCGCACGATTGACGTCGCGCGGGCGACTTCATCCCCGATCCGGTCGAGCATGCGCCTGTCCACGCCTGCCATGGGCGAGGACTGCCATTCCAATTCCGTTGAATGTACGACCACCCGCTTGCTGAAATCCGCGTTGATGTTCATGGCATGACCCTTTCCGCTGCAAACCAGCTTTGGAATTGCAGCGGTCATTCGTCAATACGATGGGGGATCAGGTTTCCGTGTTGTTACCCGACATGCAGATACGCATCCTCTTCGCCGGGGTCGAAGATGGGGTCTAACACGAGGACAAGCCGCGTTTCACCTGTGCCTTCGATCGGCGGCGACCGGTGCAGCAGGCCTGACGGCGGGTTTTCGGGCCAAAGCGATCCGCGCAAAAGGATCGGCGCGCCGGTGGCGACCTGAAACACGCGCCGGGGGTCATGGCCATCGGTCGAGATGCCGTATTGCGTGCCAGACCCGCGATAGGTGCAGACCAAGCGGGCGGTCACCGCGTCCATATGGAACTTGCGGCATGCATTGGTCGTGACAACACCAAACCGGACGCGCAGATAAGCCACCGACATCAGATCAGCGAACAGGTCAGCCATGCGCGCGATGTCCGCCTGCAGCCAATCCCGCTCCGCACATTCCGGCATTTCGGCCATGTCGCAAAGATGCGTGACGGCCTGCGGCACCGCGTCGGGCCGCAGGATGATCCGCCCGCTGGGCAGATGATCGGGGTCCAGATGCGCCAGCCAGTCCTGAACATCATGCGGCATCTGCCGGCGCCAGATCGCGGCGGCACAACCGGGTTTCTTGAACACAGACAGCGCGGCGGGGTCATCGGCGATACCGACCCCGATCGCGGCATCGGTGAGGGTTTTGGTAATAGTGCTCACGCCGCCTGCTCCGCCCGCCGCCAGTTCGGGAACGGGTCGGGATAGTCGGGGAGTGTGGCGACGTCCGTCGTCACGACCGCAGGAACGAGACAAGTATCCAGCCGCGCCTTCAGCGAGGGCCAGTCGATCCCGGCCCCGATGAACACAATTTCCTGCCGCCGGTCACCCCATGGTTCTTGCCAGTTCGCCTCCATATAGGCGCGGGCGCTTTCGTGATCGGGCCAGCGTTCTTGCAGGACGGCGGCCCACCATGTGCCCAGCGGTTTGACGCTGGACAGCGACCCGGCAAGCGAAAATTCTGCTACCCAATCGGGTCGCGTCGCGATCCAGAAATGTCCCTTGGCACGGATGACGCCGGGCATGTCGCCGTCCAATACCTCGAGAATACGCTCGGGGATAAAGGGCTGTCGCGCCCGATAGACATAGGATGTGACGCCGTATTCCTCGGTCTCGGGCGTATGGTCGGCGAATCCGTACAGCTCTTTCGCCCACATCGGGTGTTCGTGCGCCTTCTGGAAATCGAACAGGCCGGTGTTCAGGATGGCATCGGCCGCAACATCGGATTGGTCGGTCTCAATGATCTCGGCATCCGCATTCAGGCTGCGGATGATCTTGCGCGCGGCATCGACGCGCTCGGGGCCTGCATCGGTGACCTTGTTCAGGATCACAACATCGGCGAATTCGATCTGATCGGTCAGCAGGTGGACGAGGGTACGCTCGTCTTCCTCCCCCATCGTTTCACCGCGGTGGCTGAGGAAATCGTGCGACGAGAAATCGTTCAGCAGGTTCACCGCATCGACGACCGTGACCATCGTATCCAGCCGAGCGACGTCGGACAGGCTGTCGCCATATTCGTCCCGGAAATCGAAGGTCGCGGCGACGGGGAGCGGTTCCGAGATACCCGTAGACTCGACCAGCAGATAATCGAACCGCCCCGCGGCGGCGAGCCTGCGCACCTCATCCAATAAATCATCGCGCAGGGTGCAGCAGATGCAGCCGTTCGACATCTCGACCAGTGTTTCATCCGTCCGGCTGAGTTCTGTATCGGCGCGCACGAGGTCGGCATCGATATTCACCTCTGACATGTCATTGACGATCACCGCGACTCGTCTGCCATCGCGATTGTTCAGGACACGGTTCAGCAGTGTCGTCTTCCCGGCACCAAGAAAGCCGGACAGAACGGTCACGGGGAGGCGGTGATCAGTCATGGAGGTTCCTTTTCTGACAGCGATGCGCGTTATCTTAGCCTTGAGTGTTATGTTATAACATAACTCTCCGCAAGGGTGTTGGCAGGCGGAATTTGGACGTCCCGACACGCCGATGTGATGCCCTGCAATATGTTTTTGGATTATGGCTGTGGCGAAAACCGACGTGGTGGAACGCGATGCGATATCTTTGGTGTTTGTTGTTGGTCTTGTGGGTCGGTCAGGCCGTGGCGCAATCTGTCGCACCTCGCGAAGGTTGGGTCGTGATCCACACGGATAAACCCTTTGCGCAACTGCTTGATGACCTTAAAGCGGCGGTGAAGGACAACGCATTTGCCGTTGTCACACAGGCTGGTCCAACAGGTGCGGCACGCAACCGGGGTATTGAAATCCCGAACAACCGCGTCGTCGGCGTGTTCAACAACATCTACGCCGTGCGCATTCTCGAGGCTTCGGTCTCCGCGATGATCGAAGCGCCGATCCGGTTCTACCTGACCGAGGATGAAGTCGGCACCACCCTGTCCTACAAAACCCCCGGTTTTGTCTTTCAGCCCTATGCGCTGGACGCGGCCGATGACCTGATGGTAGCTGCGGGCGAATTGGACACGGTTTTCAGCGCTATCGCGACCGCAGCGACCCGCTGACCCATTTCTGAAGGATAAACGATGCAAGAGACTCTGCGCGCCGCCGACATTCTGGCCCGCCGTTTGTATGCCGAAGGCTGCCGCTATGCGTTTGGCATGCCCGGCGGCGAAGTACTGACGCTGATTGATGCGTTGGAAAAGGCCGGGATCACCTTCGTGCTGATCAAGCATGAGAATGCCGCGGGGTTCATGGCCGAAGGGGTGCATCATATGGACGGCGCGCCGGGGATTTTGGTGGCGACCGTCGGACCGGGTGCGATGAACGGCGTAAACGTGATCGCCAACGCCGAACAGGACCGCGTGCCGTTGATCGTTCTGACGGGCTGCGTGGATGCGGCAGAGGCCGAGACCTATACCCATCAGGTGCTTGATCACCGCGGGGTCTTTGCGCCGATCACGAAAGCGACGTTCACCTTGGACAAAGACGCAGCGAATGTGATCGCGGATAAGGCTGTCGCCATCGCAACCGAAGGCCGGGCCGGGCCGGTGCATATCGACGTCCCGATTTCGGTCGCTGACGCGCCGGTGGTGGCAAAAGAGGTACGGCGTGTGGCGCCGAGCGCGGTTGCCCCTGCTGGCCCGGACCTCGAGACCGCACGCGGCTGGCTCGCTGCGGCGGAGCGTCCACTGATTGTGGCTGGACTGGATGTGTTGAAAGACAATGCGACCGATGCGCTGCGCAATTTCGCCGAAACCTACAGCGTGCCGGTCGTGACCACCTACAAGGCCAAGGGCGTGATCCCAGAAGATCACGCTCTGGCACTTGGCGGGGCCGGGCTGTCGCCCCTAGCGGACAAGCAACTGATCCCTCTCCTCGCCGAGGCAGACCTGATCCTATCCATTGGCTATGATCCGATCGAGATGCGCACCGGCTGGCGCGACCCGTGGGACCCACATCTGACCAACGTCATCGACATCCACGCTGCACCAAACCATCACTACATGCATCACGCGACCCTCAGCTTCATTGCAGATACCGGCGCCGCTTTGGCGGCGTTGTCCGACGGCGTCGCCCCGCGACAGACATGGATCGACGGTCAAATCGCCAAAACCAAAGAGGCTTTGGCCACCGCCTTCCCAACGGACGAAGACTGGGGACCGGGGGCAGCCATCGCCACCTGCCGCGCGGTTCTACCGCCTGAGACGATCGCAACGGTCGACAGCGGCGCACACCGCATCCTGCTGTCGCAGATGTGGACCTGCCCTGCCCCCAAGACACTGCTGCAATCTTCGGGCCTTTGCACTATGGGTTGCGCCGTCCCGCTTGCCATGGGCGCAAAGATCGGCGCTCCCGACCGACCTGTTGTCAGCTTTTCTGGCGACGCAGGACTGCTGATGGTCGCAGGCGAACTAGCGACGGCAGCGGAACTTGGGCAGAATACGATCTTCGTCGTGTTCGTGGACTCGTCTCTCGCCCTGATCGAACTCAAACAACGCCAGCGCCAGATGGACAACAAAGGCGTCGACTTCGCACCGCATGATTATGCCGCTATCGGGCGCGCCTTTGGTGGCCATGGGGTGACTGTGAATGACCGCGCAGGGCTGGAAACCGCCTTGAAAGATGCCCTAAACGCCGACCGTTTCACCCTCATTGCGGTTGAGATCGACCGCAAAGCCTATGACGGGCGGATTTAATGTGGGACCTCTGAACGGCATCCGCGTCCTCGACCTGTCCCGCATCCTTGCCGGGCCGACATGCACCCAACTGCTCGGTGATCTGGGGGCTGAGGTCATCAAGATCGAGAACCCGAAAGGGGGTGACGATACCCGCACATGGGGGCCTCCGTTTGTGACCGATCCAAACGGCGACCCGTCTCTGTCCTCCTATTTCATGTGCGCGAACCGCAACAAATTCTCGGTCACCGTCGATATCGCGACCGACGAAGGACAGCGGATTATCAAGGCGCTGGCTGCGCAATCGGATATCGTCATCGAGAACTTCAAACCAGGTGGGCTGAAGAAATACGGGCTGGACGCCGAGACGCTTTGCGACATTGATCCAGCGCTGATCTATTGCTCGATCTCGGGCTATGGCCAGACCGGGCCAAACGCGCACAAACCCGGCTATGACCTGATGGCGCAGGGCTATGGCGGGATCATGTCGCTGACCGGGGAACCGGAGGGTGAGCCGATGAAGGTCGGCGTGGGCATCGCGGATGTGATGTGCGGGATGTATGCGACCGTGGGTATCCTCGCAGCATTGCGGCATCGGGACCAGACGGGTGACGGCCAGCAGATCGACCTGTCGCTGGTCGATAGTCAGGTGGCGTGGCTGATCAACGAGGGCACGGGGTATCTGACCACCGGCAAGCGACCGATCCGGCGTGGTAACGGACACCCAAACATCGCGCCTTATCAGGTCTTCGCAACCAGCGACGGTCATGTGATCGTCGCCGTCGGGAATGACAGCCAGTTCCGGCGTTTCTGCACGTTCCTCAGCCTGGACGCCCTGCCCGAGGACGACAGCTTTGCCAACAACAGCGCCCGGCTGAACAATCGCGACGCATTGATCGACATACTGACACCCGTGATCGCGGCGCTGACGACGGATGCGATGATCAAGGGCCTCGAAGAATCAGGCGTTCCCGTAGGCCCCGTGCAGACCTTGGATCAGGTTTTCGCCTCGGATCAGGTCGCCGCGCGGGACATGATGGTCGAAATGCAAAGCCAAGCGGCCCATGATGGCAGCGTCCGTTTGATCGGCAACCCGCTCAAATTTTCGGCGACGCCGGTCACTTATCGCCGCTCGCCGCCGCAGCTTGGGCAGGATACGGCCGAAATTCTCGCGCGACTTAACGTAAAGCCTTGAGAATAAGGAACTTACGCCATCTGAAATACTTATGACAGATACGTCAATCACGGGTCTGTGTGATGTGCTCACCCAATGTGACTGCTACGCACAACTGACATCTACCAGCGGACGGATCGGATAATGCAGGATATTTTCGGGCAAGAGACCACGCTGACGGACGCCAAGGCGCTCGACAGCTGGAACAAGACGCAGCTTGCATTTCTCGCCCATGGGGCGAGCACACCTACGCATCTGGGTGTGACGATCGAGGCAGAGCCGCATTTTGTGCTGGGTCATGTGGCGAAGGCAATGTTCTACATCCTGCTGGGCCGGCGAGAGTTGCTGGCAACCGCGGAAGAGGCTTTTGCCGCCGCCGAGGCGGGTGCCAAGGCGCAACCGATCAGCAAACGCGAGATGCATTTCTTGAACGCCCTGCGCGAGTGGATGGCCGGGCAGCCGCTAAAGGCATTGCTCCATTTCGAAGCCGCTATCGATGACAATCCGACCGATATTTTCGCACTGAAACTCGACCATGCCCTGCGCTTTGTTTTTGGCGACAGCACCGGCATGCGCCGGATGATCGAAAAAGTCCGACCAGCTTATTCCAACACACATGTGGGCTATGGCTATTTACTGGGCTGTCACGCCTTCGCTTTGGAAGAAACAGGCGCCTATAATCAAGCACAGATTGCAGGGCGTGAGGCGTTGCTGCTCGCCCCCGATGACGCCTGGGGCTTGCATGCTGTGGCCCATGTTCACGACATGACCGCCGATGCCGCCGGCGGGATCAAGTGGCTGACCGGTCGGGAAGAGGCCTGGGCCCATTGCAACAATTTCCGCTATCACGTGTGGTGGCACAAGGCGCTGATGCACCTCGATCTGGGCGAGAAAGAGGTTGTGCTCGACCTCTACGACCAACAGATCCGCAAGGACAAAACAGACGATTATCGCGATATCTCGAACGCAACATCGCTGCTGAGCCGGTTGGAGCTGGACGGCATCGATGTTGGCGACCGTTGGGACGAATTAGCGGACCTGTCCGCCAACCGCACCGAGGATGGCTGTCTGATTTTCGCTGACCTGCACTATCTGCTCGCCCTTGTCGGCGGCAAGCGTGATGACGCGATCACCTCGATGATGGGCCGCCTGCATCGCGACGCCAAAGAAAGCCGGACCGACATGCAAAAGGCGATGGCCTGCCCCGGAATGGCCGCGGCAACAGGTCTCGAGGCCTTTGGCGAAGCGCAGTTCGAAACCGCTTTCGTCAACCTCGCCCAAGCCAACAAGAACTTGCAAGCCGCAGGCGGCAGCCATGCCCAGCGCGATGTGTTTGAGCGCCTGACGATCGATAGCGGCATCCGGGCCGGTTATCTGGATGAGGCAGAGGCGATTCTTGCCAAACGGACCGCCCAGCGCAACGGTCGTATTGACGGCTACGCTGCAGCGCGGCAAAAGCTGATCTCAGATGGGCGCCGCGCTGCCGGTGGTGCGGCGCACGTCGTCGCTTGAAATCCCTCGCACCGGTCAGTGACATGAAGATGACGCCCAATATGACGGCCACCGGTGCGATCCCAACGCCAGCGCAAAGCGTCCGCGATCCGCGGCTGGACTTTTATCGCGGGATGGCGATGTTCATCATCCTGATGGCCCACACGCCCGGGAACTGGTGGAACCAGTGGATTCCGGCACGGTTCGGGTTTTCAGACGCCGCCGAGATTTTCGTGTTCTGCTCGGGCATGGCCTCTGCCGTGGCCTTCGGGCGGACCTATGACCGGCGCGGCTGGCTGCTCGGGACTTCACGCATCCTGTTCCGTTGTTGGCAGATTTACTGGGCCCATATCGCAACATTCCTGTTCACCGCGATGATGCTGGTGGCCATTGATCAGTACGGCGATTTCGAGAAAAGCTATGTCGGGTCGCTGAACCTTGGCCGGTTCTTTGAAGAGCCGGGGCAAAACCTCGTGGGTCTCTTCACGCTGACCTACGTGCCGAATTTCTTCGACATCCTGCCGATGTACATGATGATCCTGCTGATGGTGCCGATCGTGATGGCGCTGTCCAATGTCAGCCTGTGGCTGGTTGCGGCTTTCGTCGGCATCGTCTGGTTCATGGGTCAGGGCGGTATCCTCGACGCGATCGGCATCGGCTGGCTGGAAATCGACCTTCCGGCAGAGCCGTGGTCGGACCGTCCCTGGTTCTTCAACCCCTTCGCCTGGCAGCTTGTCTTTTTCACCGGTTTCGCCTTGATGCGGGGCTGGATCCCTGCACCACCGGTCAATGCTTTGATGATTGGCCTCGTAGCCATCGTTCTGATCGCCAGTTTCACCGTGTCCAGCGTCGCCATGCGCGAACTGGGCGCAGACTGGGCGCGGGAATGGCGCAGCGACAACCGGATGTGGATCACCAAGACCGATGGCGGAGTCATCCGTTATATCCACTTCCTCGCCATCGCTTATTTCGGCTGGGTCATCGCCGGGCCGCAGGGACGGCATTTGATGGCCAAAGGTGCGTCCGCAGGGGCCAAGCTGTGGCGGGGGATTGTTGCGCAAATCACCAAGGTGGGTCAGCAATCTTTGGCCGTTTTCCTCGTTTCCATCGTGCTGTCGCGCCTTTTGGGCTTTGCGTTGGACATGACAGGGAACGATCCGTGGCCGACGGCATTTTGGAATGTGATCGGCTTCGCGATCCTGCTCGCCACCGCTTACGGCGCCGCATGGTTCAAAAGCCAACCTTGGCGGGGGCCAGCGAAGACATGATAGATCGTCGGACATTTATGGCACTGATGGCGGCAGCAGCCGCCTCGCCCGCGCGCGGTGAGGCGCAAGGGTTTTCACGCGATTGGCTGATTGGCCGCGCCGAGGAATTGTCGAAATCAGACTATGTCGCCCGCCCGCTAATCCCCGAGCCGTGGCGCGAGCTGACCTATGACGAGTTCCAGCATATCTGGTTCAATTCGCAGAAAGGCATCTGGACCGATACGGAACGCCCGCTGCATATCGACCTGTTCACCGCCGGGCTTTATGTCGAACGCCCCGTCAAGATCCATCTGGTCGAAAACGGGCAAGCCACAACCCTCGAGTACGACATCTCTCTCTTCGACCGCACCGATCAGTTCCCCGACCTACCGATCGATGAGACCATGGGCTATTCCGGCCTGCGCCTGCGGGCAGAGCTGAACAAACCCGAAATCTTCGAGGAATTTGCTGTCTTCCAGGGCGCAAGCTACTTCCGCGCCATCGGTAACGGCCAGACCTACGGGCTGTCCGCCCGCGGCTTGGCCCTGCGCACAGCTGACCCGAATGGCGAGGAATTCCCCGATTTCACCGACTTCTGGATCGAGGCGCCGGCTCATGGCACCAGCGAATACATCTTGCATGCCTTGCTCGATAGCCCATCGGTTACCGGTGCCTATCAGTTTGCGATCACACCCGGTGCGACGACCCGCATGCAGGTGACCGCAACGCTGTTCCCCCGCGTGGACCTGACCCATGTGGGTTTGGGTTCGCTCACATCGATGTTCCTTTTTGACGAAACCAATCGTCACCGCTTCGACGATTTCCGCCCCGCCGTGCATGACAGCGAAGGGCTGATGATCGTCAACGGGAATGGCGAACGGTTGTGGCGCGCATTGGGCAATCATGCGCGCGTTGAGGTTAGCGCCTTTGTGGATAAGAACCCCCAAGGCTTTGGCCTGATGCAGCGGGATCGCGACCCCGAAAGCTATGCCGATCTCGAGGCGCATTATGAGGCGCGCCCGTCACTTTGGATCACACCGGGCGAGGCTTGGGGCGAGGGCGCCGTCGAACTGGTCGAGATCCCGGCGGACAAAGAAATCTATGATAACATCGTCGCCTATTGGCGCCCGCGCGCGCCAATGCCGACGGGTGCGCGACAGGACTTCACCTATAACATGGCCTGGGGTGATGAACCCGACGGCCTGCCCGACGTGGCGCGCGTGATCAATACGCGCATCGGCAAGGGCTTTGACCAGATCAAGACGGTCATCGCGATTGATTTTGCCCCGCATCCTGATCTGGAAGGCGACGTCGAGGACGTCAACATCATCCTGCGCGGGACGTCGGGTGAAGTTTCGCCCGCGATCCTGCAGAAGAACCCCGGAACTGGCGGGCTGCGCATGAATTTTTCGATCCTGCCGGGTGATGCGCGGTTCATCGACCTGCGCGCGCAGCTTTATCGCGACGGCAAACCTGTGACCGAAGTATGGTTATACCGATGGACGGCGTGACCCCTCCCCCCACCATGCCGCCGGAAATGCCGCTGGCGCGCCCGATCCAGGTGCTGAACAAACCGCACCGGGACGAAACCGCGCCGGGCGCGGTGGATCAGGCGATGACACGGTGGTGGCGACTGTTCGCCTTTGCGCCCGCGATCCTCATCACCTTTGTCGTCATCGGCCTGATCGTCGATTGGTTCGCGATGGCGGGCCTTTACCCGCTGGAATATGCAATCATCGGCCTGATCACGGTCACGTTCTTCTGGATCGCCTTGTCGCTCTCAACAACCTTGGTCGGCATCAGCAGCCTGTTCCTGAAAACCCGACAGGCCGCCGATGGAACCGTCGGCGCGCCGCAGAATGTGGCGCTGCTGGTCCCGGTTTATAATGAGGCACCTTCCGACGTCTTCGGCAATGCCGCCGCGATGATGCGGGCGCTGGGCGAATACGACACGACGCACCGCTATTCGTTGTTCATCCTGTCCGACACGACGGATGAAGGCATCGCTGCGCTCGAACAGCGCGCGTTCTACAACCTGCGCAACCGCTTGCCCGATGCGAATATCTTCTATCGCCGTCGCCTTCTGAATATCGATCGCAAGGTCGGCAACCTCGCCAACTGGGTCGAGCGCTGGGGCGGCGGCTATGACGCCATGCTGGTGCTTGATGCCGACAGCCTGATGAGCGGTGAGGCGATTGTCGCACTGACCGATGCATTGGCCGCTGAGCCCGCCGCTGGTCTGATCCAGTCCTTCCCCACGATCTTCGGCGCGCGGACACTCTTTGCCCGCGTCCAGCAATTCTCGAACCGCGTCTATGGTGCGCCATTGGCAGAGGGCCTCAGCCGCTGGACCGACCAAGAGGGCAATTACTGGGGCCATAACGCGATCATCCGCACCCGCGCCTTCGCGTCCTGCGCGGGCCTGCCCCGGATGCGGAACGGCAAGGGCGATCTGATCCTCAGCCACGATTTCGTCGAGGCCGGGCTGCTCCGCCGTGCCGGCTGGGCGGTCCGCTTCCTGCCCCGCGTCCAAGGCAGCTATGAAGAGGTCCCCGCGACGCTCATCGACTATATCCTGCGCGACCGCCGCTGGTGTCAGGGGAACCTGCAGCATCTCAGCTTGCTGTCCTCGCGCGGCTTCCATGCCATGTCGCGCTTTCACCTGATAAGCGGGGCCATGGGATACCTGATGTCACCCGCATGGTTTACGCTTTTGATCATCTGGGCGATGGTCGGCGAAGGCAAACAGGACAACGTCGTCCGCTATTTCAGCGGCTACGACGCACAGGTGAACTGGCCCGAGATGACGATGGGCAACAGCCTCGCCATCCTTGTTTTCATGTACGCAATGCTGCTCGCCCCGAAAGTGCTCGGCGCCGGGGTCATCCACAAGGCGGGCCTGCGCCTGCGCGATATGGGCGGCATCGGACAGTTCCTTCTGTCGGTCTCAGTCGAGGTGATCCTGTCCATCGCCTATGCGCCGGTGATGATGGTGCAGCAGACCAAAGCTGTGCTGTTCAAATTCCTCGGCATCAAGGTCCACTGGAACCCGCAAAACCGGCGCGGTGGTGCTTATTCTTGGGGTGATATGGCCAAGTTCCATTGGGTCGAAACGCTGATGGGCTGGGCTGCGCTGTTAGGCATGGCCTATGGGCTGGTAACCCTGTGGTTGCTGCCCATCGCACTCAGCCTCGCACTGGCAATCCCGCTTTCCGCCCTCAGCGGCGTGGACCTATCCAAGCGCCGCTGGGCCGCGCGTTACATGGGCACGCCAGAGATCATCAATGCACCACCGATCATCCGCCGCGCGATGGTCGAGCGACGGCATGCCGCGCGTGCGTTGGAAGCTGGCACCCAGTTCCCGGCGGAATAGGCTCACAGCCCGCCAACCCAATCCAGCACCATTGCTGACCAGCCGCGCGGGATGCCGTGACCGCCCGGATGCAATGCGAATTCCAGCGCCGTCCCCGGCTGACAATCCTGCCAGATGCGCCGCCAATAATCATCGGTGATCTCGAAATCATCAGGGCGTAACTGGTCGCACCCATTCTCGGCCCGCCAAACCTGCATCGCCTGCCAGACATCGCCCTGATAGATGCGCCCGCCACCCAGCGGGCGCCCCTCCAGCGGCACAGTCTGATCGCGCCAGCCATGGGTGTGCAGCAGCCGCACCGGGCCGTTGCAATCCGTTGGCTCGGGCTTCCAGAAAGATCCACCAACCGGCGCGTAGGCCATGAAGGCATCAGGCGTCGCACAGGCGAGGTAGCTGGTCATCGATCCGCCGATGGAAAATCCCGCCAGCACCATCCGCGACCGGTCCAGATCGAACCGGGCGGCGGCATCATCAGCGACGGCGGCGATAAACGCGATATCGTCCCGGTTTTGCGGCCTGTCAGGGTAAAAGTACCAGCCCGCGCCAAAACGGCTTTCCGGTCGTTCGTGACCATCGACCCCGATAAAGGCATAACCGCGGTCGAGGAACTGGTCGACCATGCCGTTGTTCCGAACCGCACCCACGCCAGAGCCGCCGGCACCGTGTAACCAGATCAGCGCGGGGGCGTCCTTTGCCTCATCCGGCAAGGCAATGTGGTACGTGCCATTGTCGAGCGCGCAGGGGTCAGGGTCGTTTGCACATCCGGCATTTGCCGCGTCCGCAATCGTCATCGCGGCAAGGAAACCGATCAATCGCTGCATCTAGGGGGTCTTCACCACAGGCAACCCGCGCCGCAGCCAACCCGGTCCGACGGTCGAACCCAGCATGCCTTCCGGGACGTCGATGATGTTGGTGAAGCCAGCCTCCATCAGCCGGTTTGCTGTGCGGGCCGACCGGACACCGCGGGCGCAGATCAGCGCGATAGGGGCGTCCTTGTCCATGGCGATCTCGGTCAACGCCTTGGTGAAGTCGTCGCGGCGCATATCCAGCCGATGCGCCCCCTCGCCGCTGCCGGTGGCCGCCCATTCATCCGGGCGGCGGATATCGATCAGAAAGATGTCGCCTGCGACGGCGGCTTCATGCGCTTCGGGCGCGGTCAGTGTTTCGCCATCGACCTCTTCCGTCAGCAGCGAATAGGCGAGGTTCGGGTTCGCCCAGGCGACAACGCCCAATGCACCGGCGATCGTCATAGCGCCGATGACGATCCAGCGCGTCAAGCTCATTTCGCGGCCAACAGATAAGGCATAACGATCCCGACCGCCTGATCCACATCCATGACCGGCGGGATCAGGGTCAGAACGTCCCCTGCCCCATCCAGCAGGTAGAGAAAGCTGCCATGGGCCAGCACATCACCGCCTGCCGGGTCGGTGAACAAGACCTCGCGCTCGACCGAGAAGGCGTCATAGGCGACCTGCAACGCATCCTCTGTACCCGTCAGGCCCACAAACTCCGGGTGATAGTATTCCAGATCAGCGCCGATGCTTTCCACGGTGTCGCGCGCCGGATCGACGGTGATCATCACCGGTTTGACCTTGGCAGTTTCGGCCACCTCATCCACGATATCTGCCATCATCGGCAGTGCGGCGGAACAGATCTGTTCGCAATTCGCATAGCCGAAGAACAATAGCTGAAAGTGCCCGTCCGGATCCGCCTGTGTCCGCGTCTCACCGCGCTGATCCGTCAGGGCGAACGGCCCGCCGATGTTGAACGGAAAACCCTCGGCCAGCGCGGGGCCAGCCATGAGCGCAAATGCCAGCGCCAGCCTCATTCGAACAGGAAGTCCTTGATTTCCTCGTCTTGCTCAAGGCCCAGCCCGAAATAGCCTTCTTCGGCGATCTCGGCCAGAATACGCGGATCCCGTCGGAACCATGGACCACCGCCCGCAGCTTCGGGGTGCGCCTCTTGCCATTTCTTGGTCCAGGTATTGGCCTTCACCCATTCATCCTCACCCGCTGCGCGGATCGTCTGGACAAGGTAGATATTCTTGGCACCCACGAATTCGTCTTCCAGCAGCAGACCATCCACCTCAACCACCTGACCGCAATAAGGAAGCAGCTCCTTCACCGCGCCGGTAAAGGCCGGTTGGCTGTTCTTGTTCGGGAACACCAGCACATCATCCACGCTGCGCACCAGACCCAACTGCCGGTTCCCATCACCGCAATTCTCCGGGCAATCCTCGGTCAGCTCGCAAAGGATATCCACTACGGTCGCCTCGAACCGGGCCGGGATTTCGGCGTAGAGGTTCCAAGACCGTGCCTCGGACCCTTCTTCGAAATTCTGGGCGGTCGCGGTCAGCGGCAGGCACGCCGCGCATGTCATCATGAAATGCTTCATTGATCCGCCCCCGGTATGGCGAATGGTGGCACGGGACCATAGCTGTCATGGCTCAGGACCTGAATATCGAGATCATTCACGACCTCTTCGACGATCAGATAGTTCAGACCATCGCGTTCATACAGCAGCCCGTCCGCCTCGATCACGTGACTGGCAAGGCGCAGTTGTGTGTCACCACTGGCGCTATCTGCGCTGTCTTCGATCTTGAGCACCATGTAAACGGTTCCGTCCTCTGCCAGCAGGCCCACCGGAATACCACCGGCCGAACACCACAGCGCGCAAGTGTGATGCGCCGTGCCCACAACGGCGTCGGGGCCACCCATGACGCCCGAAAAGTAACACCACGTATCGATGATTTCGCCCTTCACGCTGATCCGCTCACCCTCAGCCGCAAAGGCCGGTGTCGCGAGCGTCAGCGCGGCCATTGCCGCCAAAAATCGTTTCATATCAGCCCCCCTTACTAAAGTTGACCATAGGTCAGGCCACCAAGCAATTCACGTTCCTTTGAAACAAAGCCTAGAACCGTTTGGTCCCCTTGGTATTCTGCGGCCCAGCGGTGCGCGGACGTGGACCACCACGCAAGACGGCGGCGATGTTTTGCGGCGTCACTTCAAAACCATCGGGCTGTTCGGCAAGGATGCGGGCCAGCGACATTGTCACGCTGGGGGCCGACATGCTCGTGCCCGATACGGCCTGACGGCTACCCGACAGCGCGCCCATCGTCACGATCCCGGGGCGGATACGGCTGCGATCGGCAGGCGCGGTCACGTCGCCGGTGATGATCCGCCCATCACCCACAAGACCCAGCCCGGAATAATGCACGACATCACCTGTCGGCTGGCCATCGACGGTATCTTCATCGCCATAAGTGCCGCCAACCCTGATCTGGTTGAACCCGCAGGCAAAGGCATTCACCGTGCCAGCGCGGATCACGCTCGTATCCGCACCGCGTTGGTCAAAGGGTAGTTCGCGGCCTGCAGGGTCATGGGTTTGATATCCCGGATCAAGAAACTTCGACTGCCGCCCACCCGACCGAAATCGGCGGATGGAATCGTCGCGCTGGATATACGCATCGACCGCATCGCCATCGGGCAAAACCGCACCGATCCGCACCAGGCCCGGCTGAACATAATCGGCGCCGGGCAACGACGGCAGCGTAGGATACATGGCAAGCGTGACCACTTCGCGGCCGCCCCCACCAAACCTGCGATATTGCAGATACGCCCTGCCAGCCGGACGCCCGTTCTGCCGCAGGTCTTCAAATGTGCCGTGGGTGGTGAAACCAGTCCGCTCCAAATCCCCGGCCCCGCGTCCAAGCACCAGTTGCATGCAAGCCTCGGGCGGTTCGGGGCTATCCCGCATCGGCCCCCAGATTTCCACGAAACTGGGTGTGTTGTCGTCGGGTTTCAGCTCCCAATCCAACTTATCCGCCCCATCGGCCTGCAACACGGCATGTGTCTGTGACTGCCGGTGATTGCCCATGGGCAGGACAAAGTGGATCGGCCCCACCTCAGGATGGTCATTGTCGCTGACCGCGTCCTGAAAACGTTCGACCAGCGAACTGCCATCCTTGGCCCCGGCCAGAATGCCATAGCTGATATTGATGATCAGCGGCAGACGGACCGGTGAGCCATGCTTGCTTTCCAACCATTTGCATAGCCGCCGGGTGCGCTGGATCAGATAGAGGATCGCCGTCAGGATATAGACCGGCGCAAAGGTGCCCAGCGTGTCCCGCGTCACCTCTGGCGGCAAACTGACGGCCATGACCGGAAAGTTGCGCGCCAGCGCGTCATCAGGCGAAAACCCAGCCGCCAGATCGGCCACCGCCGCGCCGTGGTTGCCGAAAAACGCCGCGCTTTGCGTGCTGCCACGGGAAAAGTCGACAACACCTGCCTTGCGATAGATCGCTTCTTCATCCGCAAGGCGACCATTGACCAGATCATCCAGCAAACCCGATATCTGCGCGCCACGCAATTCGGTGCCAAAGGGCAGATCAGCGCCGATACCCGGATGCAGCGCGTGTTTCACCGCCCCATCCTGCATCCAGATGCCGGCAAGGCGCGCATCCTTTCCGCCGATGGTCAGTCGCTGATTTGCGAAAGGCACGGCATCATCGATGATCCCAATGACCGCGGTTTGCGACAGGTCGTCCGGCATCGCGCCATCGCTGAGAAATGCCAGAGCCGGGTCACTCTCCAGCGACGCATCATAATCGCCCACATCAGATCGGATCGTATCGGGTTGTGCGAACTGATCCATATTGTTCAGAAGGCCTGCAAAGGTGCTGAATGTCTCGGTCGCGATCATTATTCGAACGCCCGTTTGATCAGATCGTCAAGGCGCAGGTCCAGCCGTTCGGCCACCTGCACGACGCTGCGCTGTTTGACGTCGACCCGATTACGGGGGGCCGCGATGTTCTGCTGATCCAACCAGAAATGGCCATAAGGTGAATCGTTGGCAGAAAACGTGGCAGCCCGCGAAGGGTCGGGTTTGACCCATTTCAACGCCATCTCTGCGCCCATTCTTCCGCGGCGCGGGTCCAGATCGACGCCAAAAGCGGCGCATCCTGCACAACGAAATCAGCACCCGTCGTCGCAGGGCGCGCCTCCTCGGCCAGATCGACCGGTGGATCAAGCAGCTTGCGCAGCTCTTCATAATGGAAATCGCGCGCCGCCTCGCCATCCTTGTACCGCGCGCCGTGGAAGCTGCGATGCAAGGCCTTCTGGCCGCCGCCCTTGGCGCGGGCGACAAAGTAGTGACCCAAAGTAATCCCCAGCATCGCCCCCGCCGCGCTGTCAGATGGGAAATGGACACCGGCGACTGTGCGGTTGATCGCGATGCGCGACGCCATGCGGAACAGTTGGCTGTCGGGCAGCACGGCCCCGTTGCCCCCATCCAGTTCAGTCAGGATCGTGGCGACCATAAAGGCCTGCGTCGCATGCCCGCTGGGATAAGTCCCGTGATCGGGCGTCTGGATCATGGGCTGCAGCTGCGACGAAAAGACAATCGGGCGTGGGCAACCCAGCGCCAGTTTCATCTGCTGCGACACAACCGTTGCCAGATCCAGCCCCGCATTCAAAAGCGCGATGATCCATTTCGCGCGATGCGGCTGCAGATAAACGATCGAGCCGAAGAACGACAAAACATCGGTCAGCTGCGTATGCACCTCGGCCAGCCGATCACCGCGCAGGTCGGCATAGTTGGCGACAAGGGACAGATCACGTTTGAAGTCTTCGTCAGACGGGCGGTGCAGGCTCGCGAGCGGCGCAAAGGTGGCTGTGATCTTGCCGCCCTCTTCCCCTACCGCGGATCGCGCGTGAACGGTGGACGATGTCGCATCCCCGCTGAAAGTCAGATCGCCCAACAATTCCGCACTCAGCGCCGCCGATCGATGCCCGGGCGACAAACGCGCCAGACGATCGCCCAAAGGTATCTCTTTCACCTGCCCCAGCGCGCCTTCGACCAGTTCGGTCCCGATGATACTGTCCCGCGCCCGGGCCAAAGCCGTAGACAAAAGCGGTGAGGCCCGCCCACCGGTATGACCCATGCGGCCCCGCCCCTCGGCATTTTCCGCGTTCTCTGCATTCTCGGCGTTTTCAGCGTTTTCGGCATTCAGAAATGACAAATCCAATCCCCTTTAAAATAGCGTGCCGCACGAAAAAATGGGCGCGCAGCGTCCCGGATAATGCAAGTGTAGGGGCGGTATGTCGTTTTGTGCAAACACTAATTCCGTTGCGCATTCCGCTGAAAGGCGCACAATCCTGCTGTTATGAAGGACATCACGCTTCATCTGGCCGGGCCCGTGACGGTCATGGGTCCGCATCAGCAGGACCTCACTCCGGCCAGTATGAAAAGCCGGGGACTGCTGGCGATCCTCGGCACGTCGCACCAGCTGCGGGCAAGCCGGGCCAAGCTGCAGGACCGGTTATGGAGCGATCGGGGACAGGAGCAGGGCGCTGCCAGCCTGCGGCAGGCGCTGACCGAAATCAGGCGCAGTTTCGCGACTTACCGCGATGCGCTGCTCTCCGGCGCTGGCTGGGCAGCACTGGACGAGGCGCGGGTTGACGTCGATCTGGTGCCCGGTCGGCAAGGCAACCCTGATCTGGTGGAATTTGCCGAAGACCTGGATATCCGTGACCCCGAATTCGACGATTGGCTGCGCGAACAACGACAGTATTTCGCTGCGAAGTGGCGAAAATCCATACCTGAAGCGGTCGCTACACACGACCTTGTCCTCGTCATCCAGCCGTCGAAAGCGACCCAATCCGACATCGCGGCCTTGGCGGAAATGATCCTGCGCGACGGGGCCGCACGCGCGGCATCCTTTGTGCCCGCGACGATCCTGCAGGGCGACGCATCGGCCGACGCGCCGCCTTTCGCGCTGGAACTGTCCTGCCACGCGACGGGCATCCCGCAGATGGCCAACCTGCAATTCACCCTCAAGCGCCGCGCCGCCAATCAGCAAATCTGGAACCGCACCGTCACCGGCTCGATCCAAAACCTCGGGGGTCAGTTCGATGCGCTGACCGGGGCCCTGACCCTGGCCATTCTGAATGCGGGCTGGGGTCCTGCCACCGATGATCCGCTGGCCGAAATACTGTCGCTCCGCGATGTATTCAGCTTTGCCGAGAACCGTCTGCAGATTGCCGACGGTCTGCTTGCCCATGAAAACGACCAGCACAGCGATGCGATCCGCCTTGCACTGCGCGCCTATATCCGCAACACGATGCTGCTGGAACGGTTCACCGATGATCCACGCGAAACACTGGCCGAGGCCACGGACCTGGCGACGAGGGCACTCTCGCTCGCCCCGCAAAACGCCGTCATCCTGTCCGTCGCGTCAATGATCGCATGCCGCAACCGGAACGTGGACCTCGCGCTGGACCTTGCCGGGCAAGCCGAACAGGCCGACCCGCATAACCCCCTGTCCCGCTACAGCCTGTCGTCGGCCCTGACCGAGGCAGGGCAAGACATGCAGGCTTTTCAAGAGGCGATCAAGGCACGCGCCGGGCCCATCACCGCGCTTAGCCCCGCCACCTGGCTGATGCGCTGCGCGGTCAGCGCCGTGCGAGCGGGCAAGATGGCCGAAGCGCTGCGCTTTTCGAAGATGGCGCACGGTTATTCGCCCAACTACAGGCCCGCCCTGCGATTTCTGGCCGCATTGGAGTTTCAGCAAGGAAATGAGTTGAAAACGGCCGACGCCCTGCAAAAACTGCACACCATCGAACCCGATTTCTCGCTCGCCTTGATGGCCAGCGACAGCTATCCGGTAGCGTCATTACGGGCGTCAGACCTGCTGGGCGTCACGAAATCAGGACTAATTTAAGGAAATTTTTCCGAATATCTGCCCTTTTCACGTTTACCCGGGGTCATTTTCACGCTGCTTTCACAGCCGCATGCCAAAACAGGGCAACCAACATTTACTGTTGGTAGGTCAGCGGCGTCACCCGGGCGCAACACCCGGGCAGAGTCCATTTTCAGTAGCATTTCATTCTTCCCGGCGTCGCTGACCTCTCTCCCTTTCAAAGAAATCGGCGAGTTCCTGGCGTAGAATGTTCTTCTGCACCTTGCCCATGGCATTGCGGGGCAGTTCCGGCAAAACCGTCAGCGCTTTGGGATGTTTGAACCGGGCGAGGCTTTGGTGCAGCCCGTCCAGAATGGCGCTTTCGTCCAGCACACCGCCGTCCGCCACCAGAACACCCAGCACCGCCTCCCCCAGATCAGGATGCGGCACACCGATCACAGCGCTTTCCAACACGCCGGGGGCCTGATCCAAGACCAACTCTACCTCTTTCGGATAAACGTTGTATCCGCCCGAGATGATCAGGTCTTTGCTCCGCCCCACGATCTGGACATAGCCATCCGCATCCACACAGCCCAGATCGCCGGTCAGAAAGAACCCATCCTCGCGCAACTCCTCCGCCGTCTTCTCGGGCATCCGCCAATAGCCCTGAAACACATTCGGTCCGCGCACGATGATCTGCCCGATTTCGCCTTGCGGAACTGGGTCGCTATGATCATCGATGATCTGCAGATCGACCCCCGGCAGCGGCATTCCAACGGTCCCGGCACGCCGCTCACCATCGTAAGGGTTGGACGTGTTCATGTTCGTCTCGGTCATCCCGTACCGTTCGAGAATGCGATGCCCTGTCCGTTCCTCGAACGCCACATGCGTGTCCGCCAGCAACGGCGCGCTGCCCGAAATGAACAGGCGCATGTTCCGCACCAGATCGCGATCAAACCGATCATCCGACAAAAGCCGCGTATAGAACGTCGGCACGCCCATCATCGCGGTCGCCTGGGGCAACAGCCGCAGGACCGCATCCAGATCGAATTTCGGCAGAAAGATCATCTGCCCACCCGTCAGCAGCGCGATATTCGTCGCCACGAACAGCCCATGCGTATGAAAGATCGGCAATGCATGCAGCTGCACATCATCGCCCGTAAACCGCCAATGCTCCGCTAAGATCCGCGCGTTCGACAACAGGTTGCGCTGGCTCAGCATCGCGCCTTTCGACCGGCCCGTCGTACCGGAGGTGTAGAGGAGCGCAGCCAGATCATCCTCATCCCGCGCGACGGTGGCGAAATCCGGGGACGTCTCCGATGCCTTCACGGCAAAACTGCCCGACCCATCGGCATTCAGCGTCTCGACCGCCGCTTCACCCGCGACGGACCGCAAAGCATCAACCTCCGCATCGTCGCAAATCAGCAACCCGGCCTCGCTGTCACCGACAAAGTAGCCGAGCTCATCCGGTGTATAGGCCGTGTTAAGCGGCAAAAACACCAACCCCGCCTGCACGCAAGCGGCGTAAACGGCCAAAGCCTCAGGGGATTTCGCGATCTGCACGGCCACCCGATCACCGGGTTTCAAACCCAGCCACGTCAACAGGTTGGCATAGCGCCCGACGGTCTCCAGAAACCCGCCATAGGTGATCTGCCGCCCGTCCGGCAGCGTCAGAAACACCGCATCGCTCCCCCGATGCGGCGCGAAAAGCTGGTCGAATAGCGGATTGCCCATATCGTTCCCTTACGCTGGCCCGGCCCCGTTATTGCACCGGGGCCACGCCAAATCGCAAGGTCACTCCGCCGCGTGGGCGTAATCCTCCATCGGCGGGCAAGTGCAGGTCAGGTTGCGGTCGCCCCAGGCATTATCAACACGGTTCACGGGCGGCCAATACTTATCAACCCGGAACGCACCAGGCGGAAAGCAACCAACCTCGCGACTATAGGGCCTGTCCCAATCCTTGACCAAATCCTCCATCGTATGCGGCGCGTTCTTCAGTGGGTTGTTATCGCGATCAATCCGCCCCGCCGCGATATCCGCAATCTCGGTCCGGATAGCGAGCATGGCGTCGCAGAACCGGTCCAGTTCCGCCTTGGTCTCGGACTCGGTCGGTTCGATCATCAGGGTGCCCGCCACCGGCCAGCTCATCGTGGGCGCGTGAAAGCCGCAATCGATCAGACGCTTGGCGATATCGTCCACAGTCACACCCGCGCTTTCCGCAAAGGGGCGCGTATCAATGATGCATTCATGCGCCACGCGCCCCGTCGGCCCCTTGTAAAGCACGTCAAACGCCCCCTCGAGCCGCTTGGCGATGTAGTTCGCGTTCAGGATCGCCACCCGCGTCGCCTGTGTCAGCCCCGCACCGCCCATCATCAGGCAATAGGCCCATGAAATCGGCAAAAGCGATGGCGATCCGAACGCCGCCGCCGACACCGCCCCCTCGCCCGTATTCGGATCACCCGGCAAATGCGGGATCAGATGCTCTTTCACCCCGATCGGCCCCATACCCGGCCCGCCGCCGCCATGGGGGATGCAGAACGTCTTGTGCAGGTTCAGGTGGCTCACATCGCCACCCAGATCGCCGGGGCGGGACAGGCCGACCATCGCGTTCATGTTCGCCCCGTCGATATAGACCTGCCCGCCATGATCATGGGTGATCTTGCAGACCTCGGTCACCGTTTCCTCGAACACGCCATGGGTCGAGGGATAGGTGATCATGCAACCCGCCAGATTGTCGGCATGCTGTTCCGCCTTGGCGCGAAAATCGGCCAGATCGATATCGCCGCGGTCATCCGATTTCACCGGCACGACCTTCCAGCCCACCATCTGGGCCGAGGCCGGGTTCGTGCCATGCGCGGACATCGGGATCAGGCAAATGTTGCGATGCCCCTCACCCCCCGCCCGGTGATAACCCGCAATGGTCAGCAGGCCCGCATATTCCCCTTGCGCCCCGGAATTCGGCTGCATCGAGATCGCGGCATATCCGGTGATATCACACAGCTTGGCCGACAAATCGTCGATCATCTCGCGATAACCCTCGGCCTGATCAGCAGGGCAATAGGGATGCAGCAGCGAAAACTCCCGCCAACTGACCGGCATCATCTCGGCCGCCGCGTTCAGCTTCATCGTGCAAGACCCCAGCGGGATCATCGCCCGGTCGAGCGCCAGATCACGATCCGCCAGACGGCGCATGTAACGCATCATCTCCGTCTCGGCCCGGTTCATGTGGAACACCGGGTGGGTCATGAAATCCGACCGGCGGATCAGCTTATCCGGCATGTTGTAATGTGGGGTATAGTCCTTGTCATCCCGGTCGATCCCAAAGGCGCGCCAGACCTTTTCGATCGTGGCAGGGCGGGTGCGTTCGTCCAGCGTGATCCCGACACGGGTTTTGCCCACCTTGCGCAGATTGACGCCCTCATTCACCGCCGCTTGCATCACGCCACGCTGCAGCAGACCCACATCCACCGTGATCGTGTCAAAGAAGGTAGCCGGGCGCACGTCAAAGCCACCCTGTTTCAACCCCTCCGCCAGCCGCGCCGTCTTGCGATGAATGCGCTGCGCGATGGCTTTCAGCCCCTCGGGTCCGTGGAACACGCCATAAAAGCCGGCCATCACCGCCAGCAAAGCCTGCGCGGTGCAGACATTCGACGTCGCCTTTTCGCGGCGGATATGCTGTTCGCGGGTTTGCAGGGACAACCGGTACGCCCGGTTTCCAAGGCTATCGATGGAAACCCCGACGATCCGCCCCGGCATTGCGCGGGCATAGGCCTGTTTCGTCGCCATATAGGCCGCATGCGGCCCACCATAGCCAATCGGCACGCCAAACCGCTGCGTCGTCCCCACAGCAATGTCGGCGCCCATCGCACCGGGCTCTTTCAGCAAGGTCAGCGACAGCGGGTCCGCTGCAACGATGCCAATCGCCTTTTGCTCATGCAGCGCCGCGATCTGCGGCGTGAAATCCCGCAAATGGCCATAGGTCCCCGGAAACTGAAAGATCGCCCCGAAAACCGCGCCCGCATCCAGATCGTCCGGGCTGCCGACGATCACCTCGATCCCCAAAGGTGCCGCGCGGGTCTTCATCACCGCGATATTCTGCGGATGGCAGTTTTCATCGACGAAGAACCCCGTCACCTTCGATTTCGACACGCGCTGCGCCATCGTCATCGCCTCCGCGCAAGCTGTCGCCTCGTCCAGCAAGGATGCATTGGCGATCTCGAGCCCCGTCAGATCGCTGACCATCGTCTGAAAGTTCAACAAAGCCTCGAGCCGCCCCTGCGAAATCTCGGGCTGATAGGGGGTATAGGCCGTATACCAGGCGGGGTTCTCAAGGATATTGCGCTGGATGACTGGCGGCGTGACCGTCCCGTGATAGCCTTGCCCGATCAGTGACGTCAGCACCCGGTTCTTCGCTGCCGTCTCGCGCATATGGTGCAGCAATTCGCGTTCCGACTTTGCCTTTCCGAAATCCAGGGGATCTTTCTGCCGGATCGCCGGAGGCAGGGTGTCGTCGATCAGCGCACCAAGGTCCTTGGCCCCCACGACGCCCAGCATTTCATCCATTTCAACCGGGGACGGGCCGATATGACGGCGATTGGCAAAGTCGTAAGGCAGGTAATCTGTGGGGGTGAAGGTCATCGCGCGGCTCCATTAATCGATCATCGCTTTGTAGGCGGCTTCGTCCATGTAAACGTCCATCTGGGACGGGTCGGACGGTTTGATCTTGAAAAACCAGCCTTCGCCCATCGCGTCTTCGTTGGCCAATGCCGGGTTATCGGCGAGGGCCTCGTTTACCGCGACAATCTCACCATCCAAAGGGGCCATGATGTCGGACGCCGCCTTGACGCTTTCGATCACCACGATCTCTTCGTCCTTGGCCACGTCCGCACCAACCTCGGGCAGTTCGACAAAGACGATATCGCCTAACTGAGTCGTTGCATGTTCGGTAATGCCGACGACAATCACATCGCCTTCGGCACGCAGCCATTCGTGTTCTTCGGTGAATTTCATGATGGTCTCCCTGTCTTATCTTTTGAAATTGGCCGGGGTGAAGGGCAGTCTCGCCACAGTCAAAGGCAGACGCTTGCCGCGTAATTCACCATAAAGGGTTGTGCCGGGTGTGGCATAGGCCGTGGCGATGTACCCCATCGCAACAGGCCTCTCGACCGTCGGCCCGAAACCGCCCGATGTAATCCGGCCAATCGCCGCATTACTTTCGGCATCAGCATAAATTTGAACACCTTCCCGCATCGGCGCGCGCCCTTCGGGCAAAAACCCCACACGTTTGCGCGCTATGCCCTCGGCCAATTCAGATGCGATCGCCTCCGCCCCCGGATACCCGCCCGCGCGGGCGCCGCCGGGGCGGCGCACCTTCTGAACGGCCCATGTCAGCGCCGCCTGCACCGGGGTCGTGTCGGTATCGATGTCATGGCCATAAAGGCAAAGCCCCGCCTCCAGCCGCAAGCTATCGCGCGCGCCCAACCCAATCGGCTCCACATGGTCATGCGCCAAAAGGATGCGCGCCAGATCGACAGCGGCGTACCGCGGCACCGAAATTTCGAACCCGTCTTCGCCCGTATAGCCAGACCGGGATACCCAACATTCAACGCCATTCAAATTAATGGTCAGGACATCCATAAACGCCATCTCGGTCACCGCCGGGTTCAACTCACCCAACACGACCACAGCCGCTGGCCCTTGCAGCGCAAGCAAGGCACGATCCGTCACCTCGGTCACATCACCAAGATGGGCCCGCATATGGGCAATGTCCGCGGCCTTGCAGGCGGCATTGACCACCACAAAGATATGATCGCCGCGATTGGCCAGCATCAGATCATCCATGATGCCGCCATGGTCATTGGTGAAAAACCCATAGCGCTGCCGCCCCTCCGACAACCCGATGATATCGACCGGAACCAGCCCCTCCAACGCCACCGGACCGTCGCGCACGATCACCTGCCCCATATGGCTGACATCGAACAGCCCGGCCTTCGCCCGCGTATGCAGATGTTCCTTCATCACGCCCAGACCGTATTGCACCGGCATCGCATAGCCCGCGAACGGCACCATCTTGGCTCCCAATTCCACATGCAGATCATGCAGCGGAGTTTGCAGCAGGTCAGACATATTGCGGCCCTCATCACACTGGCCGATCATCCTGTCAGGAAACACGGCACCACCTGTGCGCATCCGATCATGCGCGTGATGCCCCCTCTGTCCTTTCGCCTGAGATCGTTATCCCTTCGGCGGACGCTATTGCGTCACTCTCCAGAGTTCTGTCATCGGCACCGGTCCTATGGGCCTGAGAGTTTCCGGGGCGGTTGCTCCTTCGGCACCAGCTTTGCTGGTTCTCCCAATGTCGATGGGCGGCATTTTTGACCGATTTTCAGGTCCGATCAAGCCCCCTTAACCATCGGCGCCAAAATCACGACTGACATCGCTCAGCTGACCACCCTCGGCCAATATCTCACGCGGCAGGGAATGGCTGATGAAGTGAATAGGGCTCGCCGTCAGGCCATAGGCCCCGCTGGCATGCACGGCAACCACATCACCGGCGTCGAGCGGGGGCAGCTCCACCCCGCTCGCCAGCCGGTCGATCGAGGTACAAAGCGGCCCGACCAGATTGATCTTTTCCGCGCCCTCTCCGCCACCAACGCGGTGCATCCGGTAATTGCGGTGGATAACCATCCCGAAATGGCCCGAGGCGGGCAGATGGTTGTTCATCCCGCCATCGCAGATGCCAATCCGCGTGCCTCGGGACTCTTTCACCTTGATCACGCTGGTCAGGAAATACCCGGCTTCGCCGACCAGATAGCGACCGAGTTCAAGGATCAGTTTCGTGTCCTTGAACCGGTCCTCACCACGCAACGCATCCAGTTCCGGCCCGATCTCATCCGCGACCGCCTGCAAATCCAGCGGCGTGTCTCCTGCATGATAAGGCACACCAAGGCCCGATCCGAAAACCAGCTTATGCGGCGTGATGTGATGCGCGGCACAGGTATCGCGAAAGACCCGCATGAAGATGCGATAGTTTTCGCAAATCGCATCCGGCTTCAGGCATTGGGTGCCGGAATAGATATGCAGGCCGACAACCTTCAGATTGGTCAATGCCAAAATCTGCGGCAGCACCTCCGGCGCATCTTCGATATCGATCCCGAACGCACTCGGACGACCCGCCATGTGATCCCCAAACCCCTTGGGCACCGTGTCCGGGGCCAGTCGGATCAGGATATCCTGTACCAACCCATGCTCTCCCGCGATCCGGTCCGCCGCCACCGCCTCCTGCAGGTTCTCCACGACCAATTCGCCGACGCCACCATCGATGGCCTCTGCCAGTTCCGCTTCGCGCTTGCCCGGCCCGGTAAAGCTGGCTTGCGCTGCGGTCCACCCAGCCAGATTGGTCAGGCGCAATTCCCCGATCGAAGAGACATCCACCAGCTCCACATGCTGCGCCAACCAGCGCAACAGCCCAGGGTTGGGGTTGCATTTCACCGCATAGCTCAGGGCAAAGCGATTGCCAAAGGCCGCCCTTATCTCGGCCAGCCGATCGGCAATCTGATCAGTGACAAACACATAAGACGGTGTCCCGAACCGGGCCGCCGCCTCACCCAACAGGTCATCCAGATCGGCCATCAGGCCTTTTGGCTTTCCGCCAGTTGCACGATCCGCTCCACCGTATCGAAATTTTCAAGGGTCACATCCGCCGGGTGCACCTCAAACCGGGCGGTTTCCTCGACGAAACCGATGACATTCATCATCGCGACAGAATCCAGCATACCGGATGAAAACAACTCGGTCTGCGCATCGACATCATCCAGATGCAATGTCTCTTTCAGGTAGGTCACTAATTTTTCGGTGGTCAAACTCATTCGAAATCATCCTCAACACATAAACAAATAATACAGCCCACTTTGCCGGTCCCTCGCGGATTTGGCAACGTTTTCAATCATCCTTCGCCGGTTTCGCCATTATCGACAGGCGTGGGTATATCTTCGCGGGCGACCCGATCACGGTGGAATCCGACGGCACATCCGTACTGACCGCTGTATTCGCCCCGATCCGCACGCGATCCCCGATCTTGATTTCACCCAAGACAGTCGAATTCACCCCGATGAACACGTCGTCCCCGATCACCGGTGCGCCTTCGCCCATATTCGTGCCAATAGTGACATTGTGCATAACCCCGCAGCGATCCCCGATCACCACGTCGGGGTGGATCGACAGGCTGCCCTCGGCATGGATGATATGGAAATCCTCGCCCAACGTGACCTCGGGCGGGATCCAGACCTTGGTGACGTTCAGGATAAAGACCCGAAACACACCATATAGCTTGTTGGCGAACCAGCGCCCCACCGGGTTCTTGCGGTGCATGGCCCAGCGGCCGTAGCGATAGATGGCAAGGGAAACAAAGGCGGGCTCGGTAATCGAGCTTCCGTGGCGGTGATAATCGCCCTTGATCAATTCAAACATCAAATGCCCTCAACAAGGCCAAACAAATGGTTCGTACTGGTTACGCAAAGTATCAGTAATTTATTCGCGATGGTTGCATTCTTTTCCAGCAATTTCAGGGCCTCCGGGGCGAAAGGGGCGATTTTTCGCCATCAGGGCAACAGGGCATTGTCGGACAGATAGGCAATCAGATGATCCGCGATCATCCGGTGATCGGACGGCGAAGGGTGCCAGCCGCAACCTTCCTGGGTCATCGCAGGCACGGCACGCAGGTGGGTCCGACTGGCAATCCCATCCGGCAAATCCACCATCACGGCCTCATGCGCCGTCAGATAACCCGGCCCGAAATTCGCGATTGTCAGCAGGATGAACTGTGCACCGGGATACGCCGCCCCCATGTCCGTCAAAAACCTGCGATATTGCGCGACGAAATCCGCTGTCAAAGCCTCTTTGTCCGCCCATTGTTCCTCAGCCGACAGATCACCACCCAGATCGTTCGATCCCAGCGTCACTACGATCAAATCCGGCTGCCACGTCGGATGATCCGCACCGCCAGAGCCATAAACCGCAACCATCCCGGTGCCCGGACTGACCCCATCGTAATTGCGGATCAACCCGATACCCGAACGGGCGATCATCTGATAATCAGCATCGAAATGACGGGCGACACGCGGCCCGAATGATTGCGTGGTGTCCGTGAGGCGAAACACATCGTCCCCGCGACAATCCCGGCTCTTGGACAAATTGCCCAACCCAACAGTGTCTGAATCGCCGATGAACATGATCTGACGATCCAGCAACTGGGGCGCGGGGCGCGTATTGCCCGGATCCGCCACGAAAACACCCAACACCCGGCCATCATCCGAAAACGACTCGCTGATCTTCTCGATCCGCAAGGCATGCGGCCCCGGGCCGAAACCGGTCAAACGGATCACAGCATCGCCCGGCCGTGTCACCGTCACCACATGTGCCGGGGCATCATCCACGAAAACGCGGTAGCGGTTGATCGTATCGCGAAAGGCGATGAATACACCATCACCCGCGAATACCGCTTTCGCGTAGACGGCGGGCCAAAGATGGGCAAACCCGTCCTGATGCTTCGTCGTGCGACCCACGACCGTCAGTTCCAAAGGCGCCAATCCATCGATGGTGGTCCCGGCGATTGTCGCCGAAACGCCCCCCACCGCCTCGACCACGGGCAGGTCCTCCGCCTCTCCGGGCAGCATCCACCAAGCCCCCAAAATCGCGGCAATGACCACCACGACAGCACCGACCGCCAGACGCATCGCATTCCCCCTTCGGACCCCAACCTATCCGAAATTCCTAATTCTGTGCCAGAACGCATTGACTTAAGGTAAACCGGCAGCGCCTTATTGCGGCATTTCACGCAAGGCACTGAGGTCAAGAATGATCCCGAAAATTCAAAATGTTGCACAGGTTCTGATTGATTATCTGAAACTCGAAGGCGTCACCCATGTCTTCGGCGTCCCCGGTGGGGGGCTGATCGAAATGCTGGATGAATTTCGAAAACAACGGGACGAGATCGACTATGTCATCTGCCGCCAGGAAACCGGCGCGGCCTATATGGCCGACGGCTATTACCGGGTATCGGGCAAGCTGGGGGTTGTGATGGTCACGACCGGCCCGGGTGCCACCAACGCATTGACCGGCGTCATGAACGCCGAAGCGGGTGGGTCTGCCGTGCTGGCCCTTACCGGCGAAATCGCCGAGGTCTATGCCGGGCTCGGTTACCTGCAGGAAGGGATCGATGGCAAGCTGGATATCAACCGCATTTTTCAAGCCTCTGTCGCCAGTTCCACGATCCTGTCGTCAGGCGTCAGCGCGCAGCGGCTGATCGAATCCGCACTGCGCACAGCGATGGCAACGCCGCGCCACGCCGCGCATCTGTCGCTGCCCGTCGACGTGACATCGGCGCCCGCCATCAAGCTCAGCAAGAAAAAGACCGACAGGATACCGATCGACATGCCCGACAGCCCCGCCCGCTATCGCAGCGACCCGGCAGCGGCACCGTTAAGCGACGTACAGAAAACGCTCGAAATCCTGGCCGGGGCAAAACGCCCACTGATCATGCTGGGCAATGGCTGCCGTGAGGCGCTGCGCGATCCAGTCACGCTGAACGCGCTGACACGCTTTGTGGAAAGCCGGGGTATCCCGGTCATCACCACCGCCGACGGCAAGGGGATTTTTCCCGAAGATCACGAATTGTCGCTGCGCATGTTCGGCATCGCGAACTGCATGTGGCCTTATTATTGGATGACCCAGACCGACCCGAACTATGACGCGCTGGTCGTCATCGGTTCGGGGTTGGGCGAACTGGCGACGAACAAATGGAACCCGATGCTGCTGCCCAAGGGGCCGCTGGTCCAGCTTGACGCCAACCAACGCATGATCGCCCGCGATTTCCCCGTCGATCTGGGCATCGTTGGTGAGGCCGGGGGGTTCATCAACGCGCTCGCCCGGCTATCGGGCGCGGCACCACCGCCCCCGGATGAGGTCAGCGAACGCAAGGCCAAGATCGCCGAGATCAAAAAGGATCACTCACCCTTCCTATCCGACGCGGATTACCAGTCGGAAGACCGCCCGATCCAGCCCGCCGCCCTGTGCCGTGTGATGCAAGAGGTGCTGCCTGCGGACGGCACGATCATCATGCTCGACGCGGGCAACTGCGTAGGCTGGGGCGCGCACTACCTTGTCTCCAAACCAGGTTTCGACGTGCATTCATCGCTCGACATGGGGCCCATGGGCTTTGCCTCGGGCGCGGTCGTGGGTGCCAAAATCGCCCGGCCAGACGCGACCTGCGTCGCCTTAACCGGCGATGGTGCGTTTATGATGCAAGGCACCGAAATCTCGACCGCGCAGCGCAACAAGATCGGGGCGATCTGGGTCGTGCTGCAGGATGATGACCTTTCCATGGTCAGCCAGGGGATGGAGCATTTCAAAGGCGGAGAGCCAGAGGTCTGGAAAGACCTCTATTCGCTCGGCACACCCGACCTCGCGAAATTCGCCGAAGGGCTGGGTGCTGACGCCTACACGATCGACAGTCCGACAGATATGGAAAAGGCCCTGAAAAAGGCAGTCAAAAAGGCCGAAAAAGACCAGATTCCCCAGGTGATCATCGCCAAAATCGACAGCAAGGCCGAACCCCCCTATTACAACCCGCTTTATGCGCCGACCCGGTCCGAAGCGCGCGAAATCATCAAACCGGAGCAGTGACATGACCGATCTTCTCGACTTTGCAATCATCGGCGGCGGGGCATCCGGCATCTACACTGCGTGGCGGCTTGCGCAAGCGACGGACAAGGAACTCGCCCGCATCCGCGCCAAGATCGGCGGCCGGGGCCCCTTGAAAATCGCGGTTTACGAAGGGTCGGACAGGATCGGTGGGCGACTTCTGTCGGCCTCGCCCTCCAGCATGCTGGACACGCCGATGGAACTCGGCGGCATGCGGTTTCTCGACAGCCAGCCGCTTGTCCGTGATCTGGTCAAAAAGCTGGATATCACCCACCGCGAACAGGTCGTGGATGCACCGAACAATTACGCCTGGCTGCGGCGCAAGCATTTTCTGCAATTCGAAATGACCCTGCCCAAGGCACAACTGCCCTACAACCTGACCGAACAAGAAAAGGCCGTCGTGCAGGCAGGCACCACCCAATCCCCGGCCGAACTGATCTTTTGGGCCGTCTTCCAGGAATTCCCCGAAATCAACGGCATGCCGCACGAGGATCTCGTGGATTTCCTCAAGACCGCCAAGGTCGGCGGACGCGACCTTTATGATGTGGGTTTCTGGAACCTGCTGTCCCGACACCTCAGCCACGAAGGGCGACAACTTGCGATCACGACCATCGGCTATGACGTTCTGGGGGCCAATGCCAACGCGGTCGATATCATCTCGGAAAATTTCGACTTCACGCCGGACACGAAATACTACCTCTTCGATGACGGGTTCGAAAGCCTGCTGTGGACCTTGGCCGAGCAATTCTGCGCTCGCGGCAAAATCCATATGGAACGGGTGCTGGACAGTTTTGAAAATGCCGAAGACGGCATGCGCCTGACCTTCCGAGACGACGAAACGGTCGATGCCCGGGCCGTTGTCTTGGCCCTGCCACAGGCCGCCATTCAGGCGCTGCGCCGCACCGGACCGCTTTTGGGCTGCAGCAAGGTGCAGGACATGCTGCACGCCGTCGAAGGCATCCCGCTTTACAAGCTCTTCCTGATCTACGAACGACCATGGTGGAAAGAACAATGCGGGCTGACACAAGGCCGATCCGTGACCGACATTCCCGTGCGCCAATGCTACTATTGGTCGACGAACGACAACGACTACTCCGCGATCATGGCCTATAACGATCAGGCCAGCTCGAGCTTTTGGAGCGGCTATCAGACCGGCCCCCTGGGGCCACGTAACGCACGCGAAAACGGGCCACAGCTAGGACCAGAACCGTTCCAAAGCCGCCACGACGATTGGGTCGCACCACGCGACCGCGTGAGCGAACGCCGGTTCGACAACTGGAAGGCCCACAAGGCGCCCCACGAAATGGTGGTCGAAATGCACCGCCAGTTGATGGAAATGCATCAGGTGGTCGAGGCACCGTTCCCCATCGATGCCGCCTATATGGACTGGATGAACGCCCCCTATGGTGGCGCCGTCCATTTCTGGAATCCGGGCTACAAATCATGGGAAATGGTCGACCAGATTCCCCAACCGAAAGAGGATGTGAACGCCTTTATCGTGGGCGAGGCCTATTCGACCAGCCAGACATGGGTCGAAGGCGCGCTAGAGACATCCGAAATCGCGCTGGGTAGGCTGGGCATGGACACGCCAAGCTGGCTGGCAACCGGGACCTGAACATGACGAAGAAAACACCACGGATCCTGGGGACGGGCCATACCGTCCCGGGCAAGGTCCGCTACAACGACGATCCGGTCTTCGACTATCTGCGCAAACACCCGCCGCCGGGCTCCGACCTGTTCGCGGGCTACGACAAACGACATGTGCTGTCGAACGGCGAGACGATGATCGACATCATGCTGCCTGCGGCCAAACTTGCACTGGCGGATGCCGGGATAACCGCGGATCAGGTCGATCTGCTGATCGGGGACGGGTCGGTCGGCAAATACCGGACGCCCAATACGATCAGCGAACTACACCACCGGTTAGGCCTGCCCGCCCGGGCATGGCCGCTGCCATTGCAAAACAGCTTTTCACAATTCAACGCAGCATTGATGTATGCCGATGCGCTGATCCGGGCAGAGCGCGCGGAACATATCCTGATCGCGCTTGGCGACAACTGGACCCGCTATGTCAGCTATGAAACGCCCCAGGCGATTTCCGCCGCCGACGGCGCAGCGGCCTGCGTGATCGGGCCGACGAACAATACCTCGAAATGGGAATTCGTCGACCAGATCACCATCGCCGACACGTCCTATTACGGATCGATGTATATGGCCTCTGACCTGATCCACGACGGGGAAGAAGCCGCACCATCCCTGACCGAGACGGGCGATTATTCGCACGCCTATTTCCACATCACCGACAAGGGGATCAAAGGGTTCACCGAATTCGGCGTCAGGAAATCGCCCGATGCCGTCGCCGCACTTCTCAAACGACACAGGCTTGATGCCAGTGACGTTTGCCTTTTGACCCACCAGGCCAGCACCAAACTGATGGAACACTGGAAAGAGGTGATCAATCCGGGCTACTACATCCAGACCATCGCCCAATATGCGAACATCGTGCAATGCAGCGTGCTGTTCAACCTGTCCTGGGGGATGCAGAACGTGCCGGAATTCACGCAGGATTGGGTTGTCGTCCTGTGTCTCGGGCCCGACATGCACGCCAATGCGATGCTCTTGCGCCGGAATGACTTCTAGGTCCGGGCAAGACCACGCAGCCGGTCCGCGGTCCCCTTCGCACCCCAGTCATCATAGGCCGCCGCGGCGGTCATGAAACGTTCGGACACAGGGTCAAGCAACGCGGCATATTCCAGCGCGATCGCGCGGTCCTGCAGCCATGTATCGGGGCCCAGCGTCTCGGCCAACGCGGTCAGGCGGTCGGCGGCATCACCTGCACCACGCAATCCTTCCCAGATCACGCCGACAATGGCGGACTTATGGGCGAAATTCGCTTCTTGCAGCGCCGCCCATCCGGCAAGATTCGACAGTTCCTCCTGAATGGCGCCCGCATGGCTGTCGAGCGCCGACCGATCGGCAAGGATCACACCATAACGGGCAAGCAGCGCATGCAGCACCAGATCAAACTCCACCACCTGCCCCGCAATCGCCGGACGGACCGGCCCGGCGCGCTCATACCAGGTCAGCGCACCAGCGTGATCGCCCGCATAGCGATGCAATACAGCGCGCGCGGCGTGATAGAACCCGATCTGATTGGCGAACTCGGTCTCGGCGACCCAGCCGATATCCTTGGCCTCTTCGATCGCCGGATCACTGAACGACAGCGGCCCGGACGTCTCGCCCTGCAGGGCACGGGCCATCTGCATTTCAAGAACGGCATGCATCCGCGCGTTGCGCGTCAGCGGATGGGCCAGCGCCGCCTGCGCCTCGGCAATCACGTCGCGCAGTGGATAACCCATCTGCGCCTTCAGGATCGCCGCGCCGGAAATGTTGTAACTGGCATATTGCATATCGCCATCCGCCAGCGCACGGGCGGCAGCAGCACGGTTTGTTTGCAGACTATCGGCCAAAGGCGCGCGCCAATGGCCATGGAACCACGTGTCGATAAAGCCCGCCGCTGGCAGGGCGCTCCCCCGGGTCGCGGCATCCAGATCAAGGGCCGCACGGGACCATGCGGCGCCCGCCGCGCGGTCATTGGTCAAAAGCGATCGAACGATGGAATACATCGAAAAGGCATGCGGCGGCCCGGCGCGGTTTTCCATGACCAGGCGCATGGCCGTCGTTGCGGCCCAGGCAAAGATGCCGAATTGGTTCGACTGAAACGCGAACGGGGCCGTCGACAGGATCGTCTGAAAGCGCAACACAAGATCGGCAGGCGGCGGCTGCATGTCCGCCAGCAACGCCGTCGGATGACGACCATCGGTCAGGCGCTCGATCTCGGCGATGTTTGCTTTTGTCTCCTCCTCGAACGCCTCCGGCGCTGTGGGCACGGCCAACCCGGCAGTCCGCATCGCACGCAGACCAACCTGCACCGCATCCACGGCAAAACCTTGGCTGAACAAACGCAACGCCTCTTCCAGCAGAAACGGTACCGCACGCTCGCGTTCACCGGCCTCGGACCAGTGATAGGCCAGTTCCAGCAACCGACTGACCCGGTCTTCGCTGACATTTTTTTCGATCCATATCGCGGCATCGGCATGCAGCGCACGGCTTTGACCAGCGGGCATCTGGCTATGGGCGACCTCGCGAACGATCCCGTGGGAAAAGGCGAAACCGGGCAAATCGTCGGTGGCCTGTGGCAGCAGAAACCCATTCACCACTTGCTGGTTCAACTGCAGCGCCACCTCTTCGGCCGGGCTGCGCAGCGGGTGAATGTCGCAAACCAGCTTGGTCGGAAACGACAATCCGGCAACCGACGCCACACGGAGCGACACTTGCTCGCCCGGTTCCAACTGATCGAGGCGCTGCAGGACCATGCCATGCACCGTATCCGGCAGGGCCGCCGTTTCCAGCGCATCAGGGCGGGCAAGAACGGCGATATCGTCCGTCACCACAATCGCCTTGCGATCGACAAGGTTGCGCAACACTTCGGCGCAATAAAACGGATGCAGCTCGGTCTGGCGTGCGATTTTATCCATCAGCACATCATCGACGCGCTTGCAGCGCAACCGCTGGCGCACCAAGTCACGCAATCCCTGCCGCGACAACGGCCCCAGCCGCAAATGTTCAAAGCACGCATCCTGGGCAAAACGCTCCCATTCGCCATCCTGTCCCGGCTGGGTCAGGATCACGATCATCAGGTTGCGCGTGATCTCGGACAGGCGGGACAACACATGGCGCGATTCCGCATCCAGCCATTGCGCATCGTCGATACACAGACAGACAAGCTGCTCGCCCAACACATGCTGCAACATATCGACGACGAAATTCTGGATATGCAGCGCCCGCGCCTGTCCTTCGAGCGACGCGGTATAGTCTGTCTCTTCCAGCCCCGTCGGAAACAGCGCATTCAGAAACGGTGCGCTGTCGCGCAGATGATAAGGAAGATGCGCCCTGATCGCATCCTGCCGGGCCCCGACGGTCATCAACGGCATGACCCCCAGCAAATCCATCACCAGCGGGCGCAGCGCACTGAACGGCGCATTCTGCGCTATGGCCGAAGCGGATTCCAGTCGGAACTGCCCACCGCTCGCGTCAACATGCGCGCGCAGATGCAGCGCCATGCTGGTCTTGCCCAGACCGGACTCGCCCTCGACGATGATATTCGTGCCGTAAATGCCCGATGCAACATTGTCCCAGCATAGCTCGAGCCGTGCGCTTTCTTCTTCGCGGCCCGCAATCGCCTGTGACGGCATGTGGTGCGCCGGGTCCGTTGCCGGTGGCCAGCCCGGGGCTTCCTTCTCTTCGCCCTTGAAACGAAGCATCACGGGGCGATCGGCAAAGGCGATCTTGTCCGCGGTCGCCCGCATCGTGTTCTTGTCGACAAGGATCGGGGCCTTGTCCGATGCCGCAAGGCGCGTAGAACGGATCAGCGCATCGCCCAAAACCAGATCGCAACGGCGATCGGTATTGCCCACGATGCAACATAGCATCCGCCCAGTCGCGACACCCAGGGAACAGGTCACGCCCCTTTGCATCAGTGCAGCGTAGATTTCGCGCGCGGACAAAACGCTGCGCAGCGGATCATCCGAATGGGCATCGGGCGGCGTGCCGAACGTCACCATCACCGAGACACCTTTTTCGTCCACCGTCACCTCGGCCACATAACCGTCACGACCATGCACGATATCTTGGATGTTCTTGACGACCTCATCCAGCAGCTCCGCCCCGCCGATTGCACCTTGATCGAAACCGGGCAAGGCGACGCTGATCGCTGTAACCGGTCGCAATTCGGCCAGATATTGCGAACCCACCGTCTCGATCCAGCCCGCGGCAAAACGGGGCACTCGGGCAAGCGTCGCGTCCCATGCGGCTGGCCCCGGCACCGCCGGTTCGGCCGCATGCATCACCACGTCGGCGATCCGCCCCTCCAATATCCGGGCACCGTCATCACTCACGGGGTCCGAAACGACGTCTGTCGGGCAATGCGTCGCCGCTTGCGCAGTCAGGTAGATGGTGTTGGGCGCCTTGATCTCGGCGATCCGCGCCAGATCCGTCAAAACCTGCCCGACCGAGGCCGCCAGCCAGCGGCCATGCCGCCCGCCCAGTTGCACGGTATGAAACGGCCCACAGGCGATATGGTGATGCAAATCAAAGCTGGTTTCGCCCTGTGCGCGCAACGCTACCAGATCATGCGCGGTATTCGCGGCCCGCGCCACCGCTGCCGCCATTCCATCTGCATCCGCAGGCCAGACCGATAGCAGTCCATCACCGACAAAGGTCACCGGCTCTCCGCCATTGCGATGGATCGTCTCCAGCACCTTGTCATAATGATTTGCGATTTCACGATAAAGGGCATCCACCCCGTCCGCCCCTGCCGACAGAAAGGCGGCGGTATGGCGCGAAAATCCCGAAATATCGCACCACAAAAGCGCAACGTCCCTCACGGGTAGTGCCCCGCAGGTCGATCCATCCGGGGCCTCGGCCAATGCCGTGCGCAAGGCCGGCGGCAAAAAACTCAGCGCTTCATGGAATCGATCTGTGGATGAGGCGTTCATAGGCGACAGTCTTAAGGCTTTCCCGCCTCCAAATGCCATGTTTTTCGTGCAAAAGCGCTTGCATAGCGCCGCATTCAGTTGCGCAACGACAACGCGCTATTCTTCGAAATCGAAAATTTCACGCTCCCAAAAGTCCGATGATACTTCATATTCATGCGCATCGACCCGGTCGAACCGCATGCCATAGCGAACGGTCACCGGCAACAGTTCTGCGTCGCGTATCAGAATGTCGTTCACATTGTCCCAAATCCAGTTACCCAACCGGTAATTGCCATCGATCTCGGTAAAAGGCGCCGATCGTAGTTCGGCAATATGAACGTCCCATTTCTCTGGTCGTGTTGCGTCAAGATAGACCAGCGCAGCAGCGCGAACCGCTTCGAGTTTACGTTCCATCGGCGTCATTTGTTTCTCCTCCGCCTGCAGCCCGCGCATCACGGACTGCTGCAAAATCAGCGCCAAGCCACCATAGATTATCGCGCGCCGGGCAATCATGGGCAGGTCAACAGGGCGGGGTCTATGGGTTCTTCGCATAGGTTCTGACCCGGCGTTTGGCGTTGCATGCGGTCACCCGATTGTGCCGCACGTGTTGTTCCATCTTCAAGTGTAACCGTCTGACCATTCGCACTCCGCCCGATGATCCGGGGCGCACCCTGCGAATAGCCGTAGGACCGGTCGATCTGGCGGGTGATCGCGGCCACGTCGGGAACTTCCCGACCCTGCGCATCCGTCGTCCGCCTGCTGGGGCTGCCGGGAACACCTCGGGCGATCTGCCATCTTTCGGTTTCGACATGGGCCTCGATCTCTTTGTCGCGCGACGACATGGTCGCAGGTTGGCGCGTATGCAATTCCTCGTGAAAGAACGTGCCTTGCGTTTGGGCGCAATCCTCCCCGCGATTGATCCATACACTGCGCGAACCGTCTGGATTGCTTCGCGCCGTGCCTCTCGATGTGACCTGTCGCGCAACATTCCAGTTGCTGCCGTCGTATTCAAGAATATCCACATGCTTGGGGTCACGGGATCGTAATCGCACACGAGAGCGCGCCCGTCTCAACAAATCCGGGTCCGTCGCGCAAAGCCGCAACAGGCAGGTGATCAGGGCCTGATCCTGCGGTCCAATGCGGGCCGGATCACACGGATTTGCCGGGGGGCAGTTTCCGATCGGACAGTTTGCCGGCGTTCCGCCCTGCCCGCTTGCGGATGGCCCACTGTTCCCGCCCGGTGCGTTGCTCCCACCGGAATTGCCGCTCCCCGATTGTGTCGAACATCCGCTAAGAAACGGCATCGGCACCCCCCGTCTCTGCGTCACCGATCGCCGCCACCAGCCAGGCGTGCAACCGGCGGCGCAACCGCCCCGTTTGCGGATCAACGCCACCCGGCAATCCCGTCAGTGCATCGGCAATCCACGGATACAAGGGGTTGTTCAGAACGTAACGCCCGAACTCGAAATGCACCGCAAACAGCAGCAGGGTGTCATCCCGATCGTTGATCCCCAAAAACACGGCTTGGTCCATCACCGATCGCGCCAGCGCCTCGACAGGCCCGGCCTCGATGACCGCAACCCGTAATGGCGCCATCCGCGACGCAAGGCGCAAGCAAAGCTCAGGCGTGACCGCCACGCCCTCAGGACATCGCGCATAATCAAGTATATCGCGAAGCGTGATCAGCCGTTCGTTGTGGTATACAGCATCAAGTGCGCGGGACGCGACATAAAACTCATCCAGATCATCGTGAAACCGGGGAAAGCGCGCAGCCTCTCCGCCGTCACGCATCAAACCTTCGGCAACCCAAGCATATTGCGGATCACGGGCCATGTCCCAGCCCAGCAGCAATTCAGCCTCGACAAAGCATGTGATGGCATAGCGGGTCTCAAGCCCAAAGGCGATCGCACGATCGACCGCACCCGATGCAAAACGCCCCACGGCATCCTGCCCCGCTGACGCGCAGGTTTGCGGTGCAAGGGTGCAGCAATGGCTTTTCATTTCACGAACAAAGGCGCCAAGGCACAGGGCCTCGAATTGCTTCATCTGCTGCTTACTAATCGTCAGCATGGCTCAAAACAAATAAATCAAAATTGCCTTATGGTAGCACGTTTCGCCCTTCGACGCCACGGTCGTTTATATTTTGAAACATCTCGGTCGGCCACCAACGGCAATAAGGGCGCCGGATCAGCGGCGCCCTTTCTTCCTTTTGTTCATCCAGAACGGCGGCACGTCCCCCGCCATCATACAACCGTATGGGTCGATGTAATCGACAATCTCGGCCAGCCCGAATTTGTCAATCTGGCGCACGACATTCGCCGCGTTCTTGTACGAAGACGGCAATTCCGACGCATCGATCCCACCGGCGGGAAAGCGGATATCCAACCCCTTGGTCTCTTCTGCCAAAGCCTGTTCTGCCGTCACCTCACCCATCCGGCGCTTATGCTCGGACCGGGAAAAGTTACGCCCCGCCCCATGCGGCGAAAAGCCCAGCGCATGGTCGGCATCCTTGCCGCGCACGACCAGGACAGGCTCGGCCATGTTCAGCGGGATGAGGGTCAGTCCTGTCGCGTCAGCGGCATAGTCGCCCCAGGCCGGGGTCGCCCCCTTGCCGTGGTAATACAGATCACCGCGCTTGAAGACGAAGTTATGCTCGTTCCAGAACCGCTCGCCCGGCTGCGCACCCGACATTTCCACAGTCGCCTGATGGATCGCATTGTGGTTCGCCTTGGTCCATTTACGGATCAGTTGCAGGGCGGCCCAGTATTCTTGACCATCCTCACTATCCGCCGGAATCCAGGCATTCTGCTTCAGCGTCTCCGGCGACAGCCGTTTGCGATAGGTCTGCGCAACCTCCATCCCCAGCTTGTACAGCACCGCCCCCGGCCCGCGAGAGCCGTGATGGGTCACAACAGCCGTGCGCCCCGTATTGCGGGATTTGCCCACAAACAAGAAATGGTTGCCGTCGCCTTGGGTGCCCAGATGCTCCACCGCCATGCGCAGGATTTTTGGGTTGTTCAGAAAACGGTTCTCCCGGAACTCATCCATCAGCTTCTGCGACATCGTATAGCGGCGCCCATTCGGGCGCCCACCGGGGCCGAAATGGGTCACCTGCTCTGCAGCATCCAGCACCTTCTTGGGGTCAATCTCGCCCATATCCGTCATCATGACCGAGCAACAGATATCCGCCGAATGCATCCCCGGATGGATCGCATTACGCGCCGCAACGACACCACCCACCGGGATGGTTCCCAGAGGCCCCGCCGGACAGGCATCCGGCATGACAGCCGCCGCCTCAACCGTCGGCGTGCGCACGACAGCTTTCATCGTCTCGCGCACGTCGGCAAGGTTCTTGACCTCGTCAGGATCATCCGCAGCCTCGATATTGAAATGAAACGGCACATCGCCCGCCTTCTGCAAAGGCAGCGTGGGCGGCGGCGGAGGCGGCTTCATCCCCTCCAACTTCGCCCGGATCTGGTCCAGCTCATACCCTGCGGCTGCGGCAGCCTGCGCAATCTCCAACGCGCGCCCGAACTCCTTGCCGGGGATGTGACCCCATTCTTTAAGAGTTTCGCCTGTGATTTCTGCATTTGTCATTTTTCTTCTCTCATCTACCCCGCTATCAAGGTGCATCTTCGTTCCAGTATTTCGACGGTACGTGATCCGTCAGCCAGACGCCGTTGTCCGCTTGGTAGCATGCGAGGCCATCAGCGAACATCGCTACCGCATCGACAATCAGCACAACCGGCTTCCCTCGCCCCGCGCGGGCGGATCACGACGGCCATGGTAGACGACGAAATCACGACACTCCAATCCACATGGACCGACGCGACCCGCGACCCCGATCAGCAACCCCTCACCACGCATCTAGGCGACAAGGCACAAGACATCGACCTGTTCGACGCCGTGCAACTTGCCCACGTGATCCGGGTCTGCCAGCAATCGGCAAGCCTCAGCGCCGCGGGCCGCACCCTTTTCGCCGCCTCCCGCGCGGCCAAAACCAGCCGGAACGATGCGGACAGACTTCGGAAATACCTCGACAAATTCGGGCTCGACTGGGCCGCCTGCCAGCCCTGATGTGCACCCACGCACCAACCCTGCGCCCTCATCGGCCTTTGTTCGGAACCGCTCACCGGCTAGCTCTGTTATCAAATAGATAACGGAGAAATCTCATGGGCCAGCTTGTTGACGGCGTCTGGCATGACGTCTGGTACGATACGAAATCCACCGGCGGCGCGTTCAAACGCTCAACCGCCAAGTTCCGCAACTGGATCACTGCCGACGGATCGGCCGGGCCATCCGGCGAAGGCGGGTTCAAAGCGGAAACCGGCCGCTATCACCTCTACGTCTCCTACGCCTGCCCATGGGCACACCGCACGCTGGTGTTCCGCAAACTGAAAAGGCTGGAAGAGCACATCACCATCTCCGCCGTCCACCCCGACATGCTGTCCGACGGCTGGACGTTCGAGACCGATGACAAAGGTGCCACCGGCGACACACTCTATGACCTGCCCTTCGCACGCGATATCTATCTGAAAGCCGACCCCAACATCTCTGGCCGCGTCACCGTCCCGATCCTCTGGGACAAGCAACGCGAGACCATCGTGTCGAATGAATCCTCCGAAATCATCCGCATGTTCAACACAGCTTTCAACGACATCACCGGCAACAATGACGATTACTGGCCAGAAGAACTGCGCGACGACATCGCGCCGGTGAATGACAGGATCTACGACACGCTCAACAACGGCGTCTACAAATCCGGCTTCGCCACATCACAAGAGGCCTATGACAAGGCCGTCCACCCGCTTTTCGACACGCTCGACTGGCTGGAAGAACGGCTAAGCCAGAACCGCTACCTGATGGGTGACAGGATCACCGAAGCCGATTGGCGGCTGTGGACGACGCTCATCCGGTTCGACATGGTCTATCACCAGCACTTCAAGTGTAACCGCAAGCGGATCATGGACTACCCGAACCTGATGGGATTCACACGCGAACTATTCCAATGGGACGGCGTCGCCGAGACGGTCAATTTCGACCACATCGTGCGGCACTATCATTACAGTCACGAAAGCATTAATCCAAACCGGATCATCCCCATCAATCCGCAGATTGACTGGTCTGCGCCGCACGGTCGTGATGGGCTTGATCCCCGTAATGCTGAACGATCGCCGCAAGGTCACGTGGCGGCGTAGCGCTTTCGATGAACGCCCGCGCATTGGCGCTGTGATTGAAAATCGACCCATCCGAAAAGAACGTGGTATCCGTGACGAAAACCACATTCGCGTCCGGCTGGCGGAACTGGGCGAAATCCGCCACCGCCAGCGGGCTACCTTCTGTCAGAACCAGATCGAGGACGATGACGTCGAACACCGCCTCATCGATCAGCGACACCGCATCGTCACCCGTCGTGACAAGTTGCACCCGCGCATCCAGACGCTCCAGATGCCGCTTCCACAATTCACCAAGGTTAGTGTTGCTCTGTACAATCAGAACGCGCATGACCACTCCGTAACCTACTAGCGTTAATTCAACATGAATGACTCGTTAACGCGACTTGTTATGCCCACAACTCCGCCCAAATCCTTAATGAAGGGTTAATGGGGGGCCAAACCTGTACCAAAAGACAGTTAACATCACGAAACCTTGTGATTCCGGCGAAAGTCCGCTTGATATGCACGACAAAAAAACAGGCAAAAACATGACAACATGGATCACCATCTGTGACACTTGCAAACGCGATGGCTGGGAAGACGGCGACATGGCCCGGACCGACGGGGAAAACCTCGCCACCCTGATCGAGGCCGCCGCGACCGGGCTGAGCGACGTCAGGACACGCCGGGTGTCGTGCCTCATGGGCTGCAGCGGGTCGTGCAATGTGGCTGTCCAGGCAGCGGGCAAACTCAGCTATACGCTCGGCAGGTTCGACCCCACGCCCGAGGCCGCGTCGGGTATCGTCGCCTATGCCATGGCGCATGCAGGCAGCGAGACGGGACAGGTTCCCTACCGCACATGGCCCGAGGCGATCAAAGGCCACTTTGTCACCCGCCACCCACCTTTGCCGGACGAATGAACGCGCCCCGCGATCATGGCGGCAACCTCGACGCCGCCATCGCCCGGTACGGCGGGCAAAGGGCAGATTGGCTGGACCTGTCGACAGGCATCAACCCCGTGCCCTACCCGGTCGGCGACCTTCCAGCCGATAGCTGGACACGGCTCCCCGATCAGGCCGCGACCGACCGGTTGATCAGGGCAGCCCGGCAATTCTGGTCCGTTCCCGAAGAGGTTAAGATTATCGCAGCCCCCGGTGCCTCCGCGCTGATTGCCCGGATGCCCGACCTGACGGACACCGCAGACGTCCACATCCCCGGACCGACCTACAACGAACACGCCGCGGCCTTCTCAAAAGCGGGACGCCTCGTCAACGATCCCGACTGGCCCAGCGACAACACACATGTCTATGTGCACCCCAACAATCCCGACGGTCGGTTATGGGGGCCAGAGGTGATGGGTGGCCGTCAACTCACCATCATCGACGAAAGTTTTTGCGACACGATCCCTGATCAAAGCCACATCGCCCTGTCCGAGGACAGCAAGATTGTCATCCTCAAGAGTTTCGGCAAATTCTGGGGCCTTGCCGGGCTGCGTCTTGGCTTTGCCATTGGCTCGCGCGGAACGCTATATCCCACACGGATGACCAACCCCAAACCCTACACCGTGGAACCCGACCGCAACCTTGTTGACCTGCTTGGGCCGTGGCCCGTCTCGGGCGTGGCCTTGGAAATCGGCGCGCGCGCGCTGGAAGATACGGCATGGGCGAACGCCACACGCGCGCGGCTTGCGCATGATGCGGCCCGGATGGACGCGCTTTTCACCGCAAAAGGGGCGAACGTCGTCGGTGGAACGACGCTCTTCCGCCTTTATAAGGTCGATGACGCAGCCGCGTGGCAAACCAGACTTGCGAAATACCATATCTGGTCACGGATTTTTCCATACTCGAAAACCTGGCTGCGGCTCGGCCTGCCCGCACCGGATCGTTGGGATCAACTGGAAACCGCCCTGTGACACTCATCCTCGGCATGCTGCTTGATGCGATGATGGGCGAACCACGCTGGCTCTGGTCTCGCATCCCACACCCCGCGGTCCTGATGGGGCAGCTGATCGGCTGGTGTGACCAGACGTTCAACCGCGGCAATAGGCAGCTCAACGGCACGCTGGTCATCCTCGGCCTCTGTCTCGGCGCCGGGCTCCTCGGCTGGCTCCTCCAACAATTCCCCGGCACAATCATCGACATCCTGATCCTCGCCGTCCTGCTTGCGCAAAAATCGCTGGTCCAGCACGTGCAGGCCGTCGGCGACGCCCTCCGCCTGTCGCTTGGCGACGGCAAACGCGCCGTCGCCATGATCGTCGGACGGGACACGCGCGACATGGACAAGGCCGCCGTCGCCCGCAGCGCCATCGAAAGCGCCGCCGAAAACCTCTCCGACGGCGTCATCGCCCCCGCCTTTTGGTTCGCCGTGGCCGGGCTGCCGGGGCTCTTGATCTACAAGATCACGAACACGGCCGACAGCATGATCGGCTACCGGACCGAACGGCACGAAGATTTCGGCTGGGCCAGCGCCCGGCTCGACGACCTGCTGAACCTCGTCCCCGCCCGACTGACAGCAGCACTGATCTGGGCGGTCACAACCCGACCCCACCCCCGCAAGATCCTACGCGAAGCCCCCCTCCACCGCAGCCCCAACGCCGGCTGGCCCGAGGCCGCCATGGCGCATGGACTAGGCATCGCGCTCAGCGGACCAAGAAGTTATGAGGGGGAGGTGAAGGACTACCCCTTCGTGAATGCAGAGGGAGAGCACACCCTCGGACCGGATCACATCGATGAAACGGTTGAGGTTCTGTGGAAGGCGTGGGGGGCGGGGCTCGTGCTGTCCGTGATCATTTTGACGGTCTAAGAAAAACGACGGAGTTAGGCGGCGGTCGGCTGGTTAGAGTCCATCTTATTTGCTTTCTGCAGTGCAGCGAATGACTGTCGCGCCCGACAGCACGCTCATCGGCTCTGCGGCTTCTATATGGAGCATCTGACCGAAACGAGACCGCGATGTCTCACCATAAATATGTTAAGGATCAACCGCCAACATGCATATTTCATCTTGGTAGCCCGTTTCTGATCGAAACAAAAAATCATATGTACCAGCGACCCGCGCTAAGACATCAGTCGTTCGACGTTCCCGGTCATGATTAAGGTCTATGTCTCTCGAGAAAATTGCACCTTTGCCTACGTATCTGAGCCCAGCTGATGCTTCTAGTGGCCATCGCAGGGTTACTGTTTGGCCGGCCTGCGCCCGCGCGGGTTCGCCATTTTCAAATAAGCAAGTCGGGGCATCCGGCCCCACCAATGGGTCATCGAGAGCAGCGATTTGAATGGGGCACGATGCCATCGCTGCCCAACGTTTTTCTCGCCTAGGAGTATTCCTCTGATTTCCAAGAAAATCTCTGTCTTCAAAAAAAACAAATTGCGCTATCCCAACCGATTTTGTTTGGATAAAAAAAGAACTTCCCTCAAGGATCGAGCCATCCGCTATCTGGGGGTCGTTTACAAAGAAATTACCAATTTGCCGAATCGAATCAAATACGTTTATTTGTACGGGTGCCATTGGTTGAGGGCGCCTTAGCTCTGGACAAACGCCGAACATCAGACCTTCAACTCCATCTCGGTCAAAATTGTGGACTTCAGGCGTTACAACACAGGCGTAAATCTCTGCACGATTTTCATCAAAAAATCGCAATTCAGCAGAGCCATTTTTGATGCCATCCTTTGGAAAGACAATGATGCTGTTGCCAAACGTGTACAATGGGTCGGCGTAAATGGTGTCGTCGGATGTCTCAACAGTGTGAACACCAGTCGGCACTGACACTAATCCAAAATAGCCCGTGAAGAGCTCCCCGTTCGGTCCAATATTTGTAGTACACGGTGAGGGTGCCTGTATCCCCGCCTCGTCTGTTTGCGAAACAGCGCCGATTGGGAAAGTCAATACAGTCAGGACACCAAAGGCTTTCAGAAATTTAACGGACTTCCAGATCATTTCGCCGATTTCCAATTCCAGTAGGGCTAATTCTGTCGTGAGTATTATGCGAACGGTATTCTAAAGCAGTTTGATTGCGAACGGTTCTTAGAAGCTACAGTGTTGTTTCACGGGTTCGTAGCCGAACATCTACAATCCAAGGTAATGCATAGCGGTGTTCGGAGGCAAATTGGTTTCAAAAACCGAACATTGATGAGGTTGCGGCGAACAGCGCTTTGTCAGCAAACCACACCGTCCACAATCCTCAAAACATCCCCCCCAACCCCATTAACCATTCCCCGCCGCACGGCCCATTAACCCACCCAAAGCTGCACAAACGTGCGCACACTGTGTGTACGCCTGCTGCACGCAATGCACACGGGCCCAAACCCCTTATCCGCAAGCGATTAACCACGATCAGCGGCCCCCCGCCCCGCCGGACGCGCATCACACCGCCCGCCCCGTTAACCACTTGCCCTCTCCACACCCCCTGCTACCCTCCGCCCGCAACCAATCGGAGCCCCAAATGCGCCTCGCCCTCGCCCTGACCCTTCTCACCACAGCCGCCCACGCCCAAACTTGCGGCGGCCCGGTGGACAGCTTCGTCGCCGGGATCAAGGCCGAGGCGACGGCCCAAGGTATCCCGGCCCAAACGGTTGATCAATTCTTCTCGGGCGCGCAAATCGACCAAAAGGTCATCCAGGCCGACCGCGCCCAAGGCGTTTTCCAGAAGGATTTCATCAGCTTCTCCCGCGCCCTGATAAGCCAGAACCGGATCGATAACGGGCGCATCTACGGCAACCGCTACGACGCGACCTTCGACACGATTCAACAACGCTTCGGCATCCCGCGCGGCGTCCTCCTCGCCTTTTGGGCGTTCGAGACGGATTACGGCCAGGTCCAGGGCAGCTTCAATACGCGCAACGCCCTTCTGACACTGGCTCACGATTGCCGCAGGCCCGACCTGTTCCGCCCGCAACTCATTGCCGCCATTGAACTTTACCGGCGCGGCGGCATGGACCCTGCGACGACGACAGGCGCATGGGCGGGCGAGATTGGGCAACTCCAGAAACTCCCGCGCGAGATCGTCCAGCAAGGTCTCGACGGCGACGGTGACGGCGTGGTCAACCTCAAAACCTCCGCCCCCGACGCGCTGATGACCGGAGCGAATGTGCTCTCGTCGCTCGGCTGGCGACCCAATGAACCATGGCTGCAAGAGGTCACGCTTCCCGACAACCTCGACTGGTCCCAAACCGGTCTGAACCACAAAGCCAGCGTCGGCGATTGGGCCGTCCGCGGGGTGACTGCACGGCAGGGATCGCTCGGCCCCGCCGACCTGCAGGCATCGGTCCTTCTTCCCATGGGGCGGAACGGCCCCGCTTTCCTCGCCTATCCGAATTTCGAGGTCTATTTCGACTGGAACAAGAGCTTCGTCTACGTGACAACAGCGGCCTATTTCGCCACCCGGCTGGAAGGGGCGCAAATCTACAACGCCGGCAATCCCAGCGCCCCGCTTACTGGTCAGCAAATGCAGCAGCTCCAACAAAAGCTGACCACCCGCGGCCATGACGTCGGCGGGATCGACGGCATCCTTGGCGCCAAGACGCGCGAAGCGGTGCAAGCCGAACAAGCCAGACTTGGCCTTCCCGCCGATGCCTGGCCGACACTTGATTTGCTCAACCAACTCTGACGGGAAGGCGGTTGGGGCGTCTTGCCAAAGGCAAGAGCGGCTCCCGTCAGAACGGAATCTCCGCGCTTTGCTCTGTTCGCGCGCGACATACAACCGCCCGCACCATCATGAACCGGCCGCGCATCCCGGGGTCGTTTGGAAAGCGCCAGATGCCGTCGATCCGGGTCAGCGTCGCATTCAACCGACCTTCATAAATCGGATCGTCGCCCTGATCGAAACCGTCATACGTTTTGCGAAAGGACACGTCGCTGCCCATACGGCTGCCGAATAACCGCGCGGCCAGATGCACGCCCATATCATCACGAAATGTATTGGGCTCGGTCATATCCCCGGACAGGTGACCATGCTCTTCGGCGACTTGCGCCTCGAACGACACGGGCCGCGCGCCGATATCATAGTCATAACGGCCCATCCAGGCACCGGTCAGCGATGTATACTCTTCACCCATGACGACTCGTTGCGTTGCTCTACGGGTTACAGGTTAACACAAGCACCTTGCGCAAAGGTCCGATGAAAATCATATGGAATTCATATAACATTCCGATCGACGATTTTCGCCATTTCCGGGATTGGTAAACGCCCCGCGCGGTGGCGGTCATGCGACCATCTGTTCGGCCTTTTTCAGATCGACCGAAACAAGTTGCGACACGCCCTGTTCACCCATGGTGACCCCGAACAACCGATCCATCCGGCTCATCGTGACCGCATGGTGCGTGATGATCAGGAACCGCGTTTCGGTGCGTCGTGTCATCTCGTCCAGAAGGTCGCAGAAGCGGTTCACGTTGGCATCGTCCAGCGGCGCATCGACCTCGTCCAGCACACAGATCGGGGCCGGATTGGCCAGGAAAACAGCAAAGATCAGGGCGAGCGCCGTGAGCGTCTGTTCCCCACCGGAGAGCAGCGACAACGTGCTGAGCTTCTTGCCCGGCGGCTGACACATGATCTCCAACCCAGCCTCCAACGGGTCATCGGATTCCACGAGCACCAGCTTCGCCTCACCGCCACCAAAGAGGTGGGTAAACAGCATGCCGAAGTTCTCATTCACCTGCTCAAAGGCCGTCAGTAACCGTTCGCGCCCTTCCTTGTTCAGGCTAGCAATCCCGCTGCGCAGCGCTGCAATCGCGGCCTCAAGGTCAGCCTTTTCGGACACAAGCGCGTCATGCTCAACCTGCACTTCCTTCGCGTCTTCTTCTGCCCGCAGGTTCACCGCCCCCAGTGAATCCCGCTGTCTTTTCAACGCATTGACCTGGCCCTCAACCGCCTCGGCATCCGGCATCTTATCGACATCAACACCCAACGACTCGAGCAGCTTGTCCGGCGTGACCTCCTGCGCCTCCAAAATCCGCTCGGCGGCATAGGCAACGGTTTCCTTCGCCGCATCCGATCGGGCCTCGGACCGCGCGCGCGCTTCGCGTGCTTCTGAGGCCAAACGCTCAGCATCGCGTTCTTCATGGCCCGCATCGCGCAAGGCATTCTCAGCCGCGGCTAATTTGTCCGCCGACCCCTGGCGCCGCGCCTCGGCCTCATCGATCGCATCAGCCAGTTCCGCGCGCTTGGCTGCAATCAGTTCCGGCGCCGCCGTCGCCTCGGCCAGTTCCGCCTCGGACGCGGCCTTGCGCTCGGCGAGCTCCGCCGTCCGCTTGTTCGCTGTCTCCAACCGGTGCTTCCAACCGGAAATCTCTTTGATTATCTCCTGGGACCGCTTCAACCGCTGCTCGCCCTCGCGGCGCACCTCATCATGCGCCGAGCGGCGCGACATCATGGTGATGCGCGCGGCCTCGACGGTCATCTTCACGTCCTCGACGCCCGCCCGCGCTGTATCCAGATCACCCAGATCGCGCGCGGCCTTTTCAGCCTCTGTTAAGGCTTTGCGGGCATTCATGGCCTCCTCTTCGTGGCGAGTCACGGCAAGGCCAAGACTTTCGAGTTTCCCTTTGGCAAGGTTCAGATCAGCCTCCGCCCGGCTCGCCGCACGGTTCGCATCGGTGACGGCGCGGTCGGCGTCGCGACGGGCCGCCCGTGCCGCGTGGTCGGCTTCCGTCTGCTCTTTCAGCAGCGCTGTCAGCGCATCATGCGCCTGCGCCGCCCCAACGGCTGTCGCATTCGCCTCTTCCAAATCCCGCTTGAGCTCGGTCAGGCGGTTCAACTGTTGCAACCGTAAAGCCGCCGCCGACGGCGCATCCTCGGCCCCGGCCCGGAACCCATCCCAGCGCCACAGATCACCATCAACCGACACAAGCCGCTGCCCCGGCTTCAAATCCGCCTGTAAATGTGGCCCATCCGCCTGATCGACAAGACCCACTTGCCCCATACGGCGCGCCAGAACCTCCGGCACGGTGACGTAATTCGTCAGGGCTGCCACACCATCCGGCAGGGTCTGCGGCGCGGCATATCCAGGCAGCAAAGCCCAGCCGGACTTCGCGTCGCCATCCACCGCAGGCGCCCGCAAATCATCAGCCAAAGCTGCACCCAACGCCTTCTCATAGCCACCCTGAACGCGCAGCAAATCAAGGACTTGGCCACCCTCAGCCGTATCCCGCTCTACCAGTTTCGCGAGTGCTGCGACCTCAGCGCGCAGGGCATTCGCCTCACCCTCAGCCTCGGACCGCAAACCACGTGCCTCACTCTCCCGGCCCTGCGTCTCACTCCGCGCGACTTCCGCTTCGGTCAGCGCAATCTCAGCCGCTTCAGCTGCGGCAACGGCGGCTTTTTCCGCCTCACCCGCCGCCGCAAAGTCAGTCGAAGACTTCTCCTGCGCTGCCTGCGCTTCGGCCATAGCCGCTTTGGCCCGCGCCGCCTCACCTTCGCTTTTCTCCAGCGTCGTGCGGCTATCGTCCAGCAACCTTTGAGCGGACTGATGCCGCGCCGCCAACCGCGCCACATCCTCGGTCAACTGCGCCAGATCAGCCTCGCGTTCCTGCAAAACACCTGCCGCTTCCCGCGCTCCGGCCTGCGCCTCCTCCAACCTCTTCTCGTGGCCTTCGCCGACCTTGGCGATCTCTCGCGCTTCCCATTCCAGCCGCTCGATCGTCTCGCCCGCATCCTTGTTCAGGCCGCTTTCACGCTCCATATCACGGCCCAACTGATCGATCCGCGATCGCAGCGTTTCGATCATCTCAAGCGCGCGTTCTTCCTGATCCTTCAGCGTATCGCGCTGTACCTGCAGACGTTGCAGGACAGCCGCCGCGATTGCCTCTTCCTCGCGCAAGGGCGGCAACGCCTCTTCCGCAACCTGACGTCCTTTCGTCGCCTCACGCGCTGCTTTCTCGGCTTGCGCCGCGGCGGTCGTGCGTTCACGCAACTGCTCGGACGCCGCCAGCAACGCCTCATCCGCCTCTTTCCAGCGGCGGAACAACAGCATCCCTTCGGCCTTGCGCAGCTTCTCTCCGATCTCGCGATAGCGCGCGGCCTGCTTCGCCTGTCGGGCCAGTTGACCCAACTGATTGGCCAACTGCTCGATCACGTCATCGACACGGATCAGGTTCGTCTCGGCCCCTTTCAGCTTCAGCTCCGCCTCATGACGGCGCTGGTAGAGGCCCGAAATTCCCGCTGCCTCTTCCAGAATACGGCGTCGCGCCTTGGGTTTGGCATTGATCAATTCCGCGATCTGGCCCTGCCGCACCAAAGCAGGCGAATGGGCACCGGTCGACGCATCTGCGAACAACATCTGCACGTCGCGCGCGCGGACGTCCTTCACGCCAACCTTATAGGCCGAACCGGCATCACGGGTGATCCGGCGAATGATCTCCAGGTTGTCATTTTCATTAAAGGCCGCGGGCGCCAGCCGCTCGCCATTGTCGATGATCAGTGACACTTCGGCAAAATTCCGGGCAGGCCGCGTCGCGGCCCCGGCAAAGATCACGTCTTCCATGCTGCCGCCGCGCATCGCTTTGTGGCGGTTCTCGCCCATCACCCAGCGCAGAGCCTCCAGCAGATTGGATTTGCCGCAGCCATTTGGGCCCACCACCCCGGTCAAACCATCGGCGATGATCAGATCGGTCGGATCGACGAAACTCTTGAAGCCATTGAGTCGTAGCTTGCTAAACCGCACGGCAATGTCCTGCTCTTGATTCCCTCAAGTTGACAAATTCTGTCCCCGCACCGCCCCCCGAGTCAACGCAGGCAAGCTAGATAGGGTCAAATCAGGCGATTTATCCACAAGATATTGCGCTTCACCTTATCATTTCGCCATAATACTCCCGCCGGAGGCTCCCTATTTCGCCGCCCGCGCCGGTTCCGACCCTGCGAAAGTCGCATTGCACCTTGACGCCGCAGCATGCAAAGGCGCACAACATTTCACGTATGGTTCCCCGACGATGCCAAGCATCAGGGGATCAAATGGGAATGTGGACGGGTCGATCCAAATCAGAGGCCCCAAGCCACAGCCGCCCCCGCGACTGTATGCGGTGAGCGTTTGCGACAATGCCACTGGGAACCCCCTGGGAAGGCCGCAACACGCACAGACCCGCCAGCCAGGAGACCAGCCATACACCGGCGTCGGGAAGGCACCGGATAACAACAACGGACGGGGTGTTCCGTGGGGGTTCTGGCCGGGGTGAACACCGCGACCACTCCATGAAATTCCCCCTTTACTGCGATCCAAAGGGGACGACATGAAACGTATCTTGACCGCCGCGGGCCTCAGCCTCGCCGCCTCACCTGCCTTGGCCCACCATCCGCTGAACGGTATGCCGATGGAGACATTCGCGCATGGTGTCCTGTCCGGTGTTGGGCATCCCGTGCTGGGCTTTGACCACTTCTTTTTCGTCGTGGCCATGGGCATCGCGGCCCTTTTCACCGGGCGCAAGCTGATTACGCCTGCCGCTTACATCGCTGCAATGCTGGTCGGCTGTGGCCTGATGTATGCAGGTATCGCAATGCCGCTAGCGGAAACAGTCATCGTCCTGTCGCTGATCGTTCTAGGCGGTATTGTCCTCTCTGGCAAAGCACTTGGCACGACGACCGCCGTCGCCCTTTTCGCGATCTTCGGTCTGTTCCACGGCTCTGCCTTCGGCGGATCCATAGCGGAACAAGAAGGTGGGGTCGGTGGCGCCGTTCTGATCGGTTATCTGCTTGGCTTGGGGGTGATCCAATACCTGATCGCCATCGCCGCCGGCTGGGTTGTCCAAAAGCTGGGCGCGTCCGAGGCTTCTGCGATAAACGCCCGCCTCGGTGGGGCGATGGTCGCAGGTGTCGGTATCTTCCTCGCCCTGGAAATCGTCGAAGGGCCGCTGGTGGCGATGATCGCGGCCTAAAGCGCCAAACAAAACATGCCGCATGGCGGTCCCGCAGGGACCGTCATTCCGTTTGGTCACATCCCATAGGACAGGTTCATGCCCGCTAAAATCCCTGCTACCGTCGTCACCGGCTTTCTCGGCGCCGGAAAGACAACCCTTATCCGCCATATGCTGCAGAACGCCGAAGGCAAAAAGATCGCGCTGATCATCAATGAATTCGGCGATCTGGGGGTCGACGGCGACATCCTCAAAGGCTGTGGTAACGAGACCTGCAGCGAGGATGACATCGTCGAGCTCTCGAACGGCTGCATCTGCTGCACCGTCGCAGATGATTTCATCCCAACCATGGAACAGCTTTTATCCCGCGACGACAAACCCGATCATATCGTCATCGAAACCTCTGGCCTCGCCTTGCCGCAACCCTTGGTGCGCGCGTTCAACTGGCCCGGCATCTCGACCAAGGTGACCGTCGACGGGGTCGTGACCGTTGTGGATGGCCGCGCCGTCCACGACGGCCGGTTCGCGCACAACGTCGCCGCGGTCGACGCGCAGCGCGCGCAGGACGAAAACCTCGATCATGAAACGCCGCTGTCGGAACTGTTCGAAGATCAGGTCGCCTGCGCCGACATGATCGTCGTCAACAAAACCGACCTTCTGAACGAAGAAGAGGCTGGCGCACTGACCATGCGCCTCAAATCGGAATCCCGCGACGGTGTGCAGGTCGTCAAGACCGCCATGGGCGCTTTGCCCGTGGACGTGCTGCTGGGTCAGGGCATGGGGGCGGAAAACGACCTCGCCAACCGTCATGAAATCCACCATCACCATCATCATGATGACGATGACCATCACGATCATGAACACGAACACGGCCATGACGAATTCGAGAGCTTCATGGTGACCCGTGGCGAAATCGCCGACGCCGATGCTTTCGCCGTACAGGTCGCCGATACGATCCGCGCGCACGATATCCTGCGGCTGAAAGGCTTCGTCGCGGTCGCCGGCAAACCGATGCGCTTGACGCTGCAAGCCGTTGGCCCGCGGGTCGACACTTATTTCGACCAGCCCTTCGGCGACGCCCCGCGCGAAACGAGGCTGGTCGTGATCGGCGAAGCGGGCCTTGATCAGTCGGCGATCGCCGCCGCCTTGACGCGATGATGATCATCGTCGAGCGCAACGACCCCCGCCACCCCGGCGCCATGGCCTTGCTGGAACAAAGCCATGCGCTGATGCAATCGCTGTTCCCGCCTGAAGAGAACTTCTTTCTCGATTTCGACGCCCTCGCTGCCCATGACATCCATTTCTTCACCGCGCGCGAAGGCGACACCATCGTGGGCACTGGCGCGCTGAAAAACTGCCATGATTATGGCGAGATCAAATCCATGTTTGTCGCCGACGAGGCGCGCGGCAAAGGCGTCGGCGATGCGCTTTTGCGTCAGATCGAAGATCAGGCCCGCGAGGAAAAGCTGGACCGGATAAAGCTGGAAACAGGTGACGCGCTCGTAGCCGCGCTCAAACTCTATGCACGCAACGGCTACACCACTTGCGATGCGTTCGGACCCTATGCCACGGCAACGCGGTCAATCTTCATGGAAAAGGCGCTTTGATGTCAGTCGGGACGCTTGTCCAGATCACGCAAGGTCCGACCTTTCGCTTCATCCTCGTCCATATGTTCGGCAGGATCGGCGGGCCTGTCCATCGGATGCGCGCCCGTCTGGCGTGCCTTTCGCTGCTGCCGCTTCAATTCCTCGGCAGTCGGCCGCAAATCATCCACCTTTTCGGTTTTGTCGTCCGGCATTGCGAAACCCTCGCGCTTCGTTCTCTTCAACCATCAGGTAGGCCCCGCGGCCAGGGCGGCCAGTCCTGATGCACCTTCTGGCCGCAATCCCCGGCGCGATCAACGACGGCACAGAGCCTGTTGACCTTGGCCAGACCCCCGCCGATGTGGTCATCATATCCGCCGCCGACACAGAACTCGCGGCTCTCTCCGACGCGCGCGCCGAGATGGCCGACCCGCCAACCCTGCGCCTTGCCAATCTGATGCACCTGACCCACCCCATGTCGGTCGATCTGCACCTCGACGATTGCGCGACCAAATCGCGGCTGGTCATCGCGCGTATCCTCGGTGGCGCTGGTTATTGGAAATACGGGTTGACCCAATATGCCGCCCGCCTGCGCGAGGCAGGCGTGCCCTTCGCAGCCCTTCCGGGTGATGACAAACCCGACCCTGAGCTGCGCGGCCTGTCGACGGTCAGCGAAGAGGACTACGACACGCTCTGGTCCTACCTGATCGAAGGCGGCCCGCAAAACAGCGCCAACCTGCTGGCCTATGCGCAAGTGGTGTTGGATGGCGGCGAAAAACCAGCCGCACCCGCGCCGCTTTTGCGCTCCGGCGTCTACTGGCCCGGTTCGGGGATTGCCGACCTCGCCGCAGCTCAGGCGTCATGGACCAAAGACGCCGCGATCGTCCCCATCATCTTTTACCGCGCACTGGTACAGGGCGGCGGCCTGAACCCGGTCAACAAACTGACCCGCAGTCTGTCCCGTGCGGGGCTCAACCCGCTGCCGATCTTCGTCGCCAGCCTCAAGGACCCGGTCAGCACCGCAACCTTGAAGGCACTGTTCGATGCCGCCCCGCCGGATGTGATCCTCAACTGCACCGCTTTTGCTGTGGGCTCCCCCCATGATGGCGAAGACAGCCCCGAAAACCCGCTACTCGCCAACAACGCCCCGATCTTTCAGGTCATCCTGTCCGGCGCGGCCGAGGGGACTTGGGCCGACGGCCAGCATGGGCTGACGGCGCGCGACATCGCCATGAACGTGGCCCTGCCCGAAGTCGACGGACGCATCCTGTCACGCGCGGTCAGTTTCAAGGGCGAGGCGTTCTTTGACGAAGCCACCGAATGCCCCATCGCGACCTATCAGGCGCGCGGCGACCGGATCGATTTCGTGAGCCGATTGACCAAAAACTGGGCGCAACTCCGGCAAACCGCAGCCAAGGACAAGAAAGTCGCCCTGATCCTCGCCAACTACCCTAACAAGGACGGACGTCTCGCCAATGGTGTCGGCCTCGATACGCCCGCTGCCACGGTTCATGTTCTGAACTTATTGAAGGCAGAGGGCTACGACGTCAGCGTCCCAAAAGACAGCGCGGTCTTGATGCAACAGATCATGGACGGCCCCACCAACTGGCTGACCGACCGGGCGGACAAGGACGGCGGTGAATTCCTCTCGCTCGACATCTACCAACAATACTTCCAAGCCTTGCCATGGGACATCAAGGACCAAATCACGACCCGTTGGGGCAAGGCGCAAGATGATCCCTTCTTTTGTTCAAAAGAGTCCGGGGCTCCGCCCGTTCACGGCTCAAACGCTCCGCCGGAGCGTTTGCAAGACACCGTTCACCCACCGCCGGAGGCATCCAACCCCGACACAAGCACAGGTTTCGCCCTGTCCATCTACCGTTTCGGCAATGCCGTCGTCGGCCTGCAACCCGCGCGTGGCTACAATATCGACCCGACCGACACCTACCATTCCCCCGACCTCGTGCCGCCGCACAACTACCTCGCCTTCTATTTCTGGCTGCGCCACCATTGGGGGGCGGATGCGATCGTGCATATGGGCAAGCATGGCAACCTCGAATGGCTGCCGGGCAAGGCGGTCGCGCTGTCGGAAACCTGCTGGCCCGAGGCCGTATTCGGCCCCACGCCGCATATCTACCCGTTCATCGTCAACGACCCAGGCGAAGGGACGCAAGCGAAACGACGCACTTCGGCGGTGATCGTCGATCACCTGACACCACCACTCACCCGTGCCGAGAGCTACGGCCCCCTGCGCGATCTGGAGGCGCTGGTCGATGAATACTATGAGGCGGCGGGCGTCGATCCGCGCCGGATCGACCATCTACGGCGCGAAATCCTGTCGCTGTCAGAGGTCACGGGGCTTGCCAAAGACGCAGGCTTCACCGGCGACAGCGACAGTGATCTGGGGAAGCTCGACGCCTATCTTTGCGAATTGAAAGAGGCGCAAATCCGGGACGGGCTGCATGTCTTCGGGCAATCGCCGGAAGGCCAGCAGGAACGTGACCTTGCCATCGCCCTTGCGCGGGTGCCGCGCGGGGACGGCAAGGGGGCGAATGCATCGCTGCTGCGCGCGCTCGCCGAAGACCTGAACCTCGATATCGACCCGCTCGATTGCGACATGGCCGCACCTGCGCAAGAAAAACCCGGCATCCTCGCCAACAGCAGCACATGGCGCACGAACGGCGACACCATCGAACGTCTCGAAAACTTCAGCCAAAAACTCGTGCGGGACGGCGGGTGGGGCGATGTGGGGTTCACCCCGCGAGCGTCACTGGCCGTCCTACAAGAAATTCGGGACACCATCTTACCGACAATTCAGGCCTGCGGCGGGTCAGAGGGGTCGGCCCTCCTCACCGCCCTTTCAGGGCACTTCGTCAGCCCGGGCCCGTCCGGTGCCCCGACCCGCGGGCGGCTCGATGTGCTGCCGACAGGGCGCAACTTTTTCAGCGTCGATAGCCGGGCCGTACCCACCCCGACCGCTTGGGCATTGGGGTGGAAATCTGCGAACCTGCTGATCGACAAACACCTGCAGGATCATGGCGACTGGCCGCGGACCATGCTGATCACCGCATGGGGCACGGCAAATATGCGTACGGGTGGTGACGACATTGCCCAAACCTTGGCACTGATGGGTGTCAAACCCACCTGGGATAGCGCCAACAGGCGGGTCACGGGATTCGAGATCCTGCCCCAAACCGTGCTCGGTCGCCCGCGCGTCGACGTGACTTTGCGTATCTCCGGCTTCTTCCGCGACGCCTTCCCGCAACTGATCGCACTTGTCGACTCAGCCGCACGCGCTGTCCAAGATCTTGAAGAGCCCGCTGACCTGAACCCCGCGGCAGCCAGAACCAAAGGTGGCGAGGACAGGGCCCGGGTGTTCGGGTCCAAACCCGGCGCGTATGGCGCCGGGCTGCAAGCCCTGATCGATGAACGCATCTGGTCCGACAAAGCGGACTTTGCCGAGGCCTATCTGGAATGGGGCAGCTTTGCTTATGGTGCCGGGGCGGAAGGGCGCAAGGATCGCCGTGCGATGGAACAACGCCTGTCCCAAACCGAGGCCATTGTCCAAAACCAGGACAACCGGGAACACGATATTCTTGACAGCGACGATTACTATCAATTCGAAGGCGGGGCGGCGGCCGCCATCAGCACGCTGCAGGGACAGGACCGCCCGATTTACCACAACGACCACTCCCGCCCCGAACGCCCCGTCATCCGGACGCTGGATGACGAAATCGGGCGGGTGGTGCGCAGCCGCGTCGTGAACCCCAAATGGATCGACGGAGTGAAACGTCACGGCTACAAGGGTGCGTTCGAAATCGCCGCCACGGTGGACTACCTCTTCGCCTTTGCCGCCACGACCGGTGCCGTGCACAATCATCACTTCGACTTGGTTGAAGAGGCGTTCATCGCAGATGAGGCCACACGTGATTTCATCGCCGACGCCAATGCGCCCGCACTGCGGGAAATCGCGCAGCGCCTGCAAGAGGCGATCGACCGGAACCTCTGGCAACCCAAGTCCAATTCTGCGCGCGCGCGCATCGCGGGTCTTTTGATTTAGGATGGGTCAGAACCCACCCTACAGCCCCCATCTGCGATATGCGGATCAAGGCGAGGCGGCACAAAAGCAGGCCTTGATCTCTATCGTTAGCGCCTGCCCGCCACTTATGACGGCGTTCTGTCAGGCGCGAGATCTGGACCTGCCGGATTGGTGGATCGTCTCGGGCGCGATCTACAATCAGGTCTGGAACCACCTGACAGGACGGCCCACCCTTTATGGCGTCAAGGATATCGATCTGTTCTATTTCGACCCTGATACCAGCTACGACGCCGAAGATCGTATGATCCAAAGGGCGGCAAAGCATTTCGACACCGCCGTCCCCGTTGAAGTCCGCAATCAGGCGCGCGTGCATCTTTGGTACAAGGATCACTTTGGTCAGGACTACGATGCCTTGACCCAAAGCACCGACGGTATCGACAATTTTGCATCGAAGACCCATGCAATCGGCATGCGCCTGAACGCGGACGAGACGTTCACCATCTACGCCCCTTTCGGCCTGAACGACGTCTTCGGCTTTCGCCTCGTGCCCCATACCAAACGCGACAACCGCGCCACCCATGATACAAAGGCCGCGCGACAGATGGCGCTTTGGCCGGAATTGACCTTTATCCCTTGGCCCGAAAAGACGAAAGGAGCCCGCTGATGACCGAAGAAGAAGATCGCCACGCCACCAAGATGGCCAAGAAAAAGGCCGCCCGTGACAAGATCATGGCGACCAAGACCGACCAAAAGGGGCTGATCATCGTTCATACCGGCAAGGGCAAGGGCAAATCCTCTGCCGCCTTCGGCATGATCTTTCGCTGTATCGCCCATGACATGAAATGTGCCGTTGTCCAGTTCATCAAGGGCGGTATGTCGACGGGCGAACGGGACCTGATCCTTGGCAAATTCAGCGATACTTGCGCCTTCCACACGATGGGCGAAGGGTTCACCTGGGAAACCCAGGACAAATCCCGCGATACGGAAATGGCGCAAGCCGCATGGGCCAAGGCGAAAGAGCTGATCCTGGACGAGACCAACAAGATGGTCTTGCTGGACGAGATCAATATCGCGATCCGTTACGATTATGTCAGCGCGGCTGACGTCGTGACCTTCCTGCGCGACCACAAGCCCACGATGACCCATGTCGTCCTGACGGGGCGCAACGCACATGCGGATCTGATCGATTTGGCAGATCTGGTGACCGAGATGGAGTTGGTCAAGCATCCGTTCAGGTCAGGGGTCGCCGCGCAGATCGGTGTTGAGTTCTAAGCAGCGTCGACATTTGTCACTTGAATGGACCGGCCCGCTTCGTATGTAACGGGGCGATGACACATGCGTTGTTTCTTCCCCCATCGAACCTCGTGGCGAGCGGCGTGCAGCGCGACGTGTATCTGCATCCGACGGATCCCACCAAACTGATCAAGGTGCTGAAGCCCGATCGCGACCAGCCCCGGCGCAAGACGTTCAACGGCCTCATGGACCGTTGGTTTCCCAGCACCCGCATCCGCCAGATCCGCAAGGAATACATGGAGTATCTGCGGGTGATGCTGCGCCATCCAGAGCCCGGTTTTCACGCGCCGATGTCACACATGTTCGGTTTCGTCTCGACCAACGCAGGTCTTGGCTGCCTGACCGAGCGCGTGATGACGCCCGATGGCAATTTGGGCGAAACGCTGGGTCGGAAGGTCAAGAATGGGACACTGACCGACGACCACATCGCGCTGTTGAACGACACGATCGCGCGCCTGTTCCAACACGGCGTCCGGGCCGGCGATATGAACCCGAACAATTTTGTTTTCGGCCAACGCGACAATGGCAGCGGCCTGGGACCAAAGGAGTGCGTTCTGGTGGATGGCTTCGGCGATATCCACGCGATCCCGGTCCGGTCCATGGCCAGCTGGTCGAACCGGTTGGGCCTTGCCGACAGCTGCAAACGGCTGGCCCGCAATACAGGTCTGATTTGGGACCCGAAGACGCTTCGGTTCTCGCGCTGATGTCGTTCTTGCGCTAAGACATCCCGAAACAGAGAGAAGGACGCACCATGCCGAAACACCGCGTTTTGACCGAATTCGGGATGGGCACGTCCCTGCGCCGTCAGGATTATACCCAGGCGGCCCGACGCGGTTTGCAGGATGCGCTTTGGCATAATTCGATCAACATGGCAGAACTGTTCGGATTTCCGAAAGAGGCGATGCTGATCGACGTGCAGATCGGTGTGCAACAGCCCGATCAGGTGGATACCGAAGCGCTCCGCGATGTCTTCCCCTATGGCCAGATCACCATCCGCGCGGAACATGGCGGCCTCGACATGCCACGCCCGGACGGGAACCCGACGATCATCGCCAATGTCGCGATCAACGTGGCTTTTGAGATGGAGCGCACATGACCGAGCAACGCATCATCATCGAAATGGGCATGGGCAACGATCTGCACGGGATGGATTACCAAAAGGCCGCCCGGCGCGCGATCGAAGATGCCATCCGGCACTCGACCTTGCCGATTTTTCCAAGCATCGGCCTGGATCATCGCGACATGCGGGTGCAGGTCACGATCGCCGTGCAAGAGCCGGACAAGATCGACGCCGATGCCTTGAAATCGGGTCTGCCGCGCGGACGGGCGGCTGTCAGCGTGGTCAAAGGCGGGCTGAACGTGCCCAATGACGAAACGGGTGACACGGCGGTCATCGCCACAGCCGCGGTCGAAGCATTCCTGCCGTCGCAAGCGGGAATGTGGAAACAGGCCTGATGGAACTGACGGAATCGCACCGAACGGCCCTTTGGGATGTTTTGAATTGGCGGCGGGACGTTCGGCACTTTCGTACCGATCCGATTCCGGAACGCATCAAGAAAACCCTACAGGCCGCGATGGATCTGGCCCCGTCCGTCGGGAACGCCCGGCCCTGGCGGGTTGTCGAAGTCGTCACACCCGCATTACGTGAACAGATCATCGCGAATTTCGAAGGTGCGAACGAAGCAGCGGGCGAGATTTACGACGATGACCGCAAGCAGGCCTACAATGCGCTCAAACTGGCCGGTCTGCGTGAAGCGCCCCTGCATCTGGCAGTGTTCACCGATCACGCCCCCAAGGCCGGACATGGGTTGGGACGGCAGACCATGCCGGAAATGCTGAACTATTCCACTGTTGCCGCGATCCATACGCTTTGGCTGGTTGCACGGGCGGAAAATATAGGGGTTGGCTGGGTTTCGATCTTTGATCCGCAATCGGTCTGCCGGACGTTGGGTGTGTCGGAGACATGGTCACTGACCGCCTACCTATGCATCGGTTATCCCGTCGAGGTGAACCAGACGCCTGAACTGCATCGTCGGGGGTGGCAAACCAGTGCTGACTCCGCCTGGATCAAGGCCTGACGACACAATGACCCGCGCCTCTTGGAAATAGGTCAACGTTATTCGTGGCGGAAAATCCGGCCACATCAAATGGGCCAGATTCCGCCCAAATTCGCACATATTTCATTCCTAGCTTGACGTAAGGTGAGACAACTATGCCGTGCGACGCACGGGTAGGTATCGGCACCGCATGACGAGTTCCCCGTTTCAATCCCTAAAGAAATTGCACAGGAGAACGAGATGTCGCGGACCGGACTCTCATCACAAAACAATCTTGCGTCAGCATTGGCCTTGTCGGCCGCCCTTGTCCTTCCCAATGTCGCGATGCCCGCGGACATCACTTTGCGCTCGGCGGACGGCACGGTGAACATCGTCGGTGAATTCGTCGACTTCGTGGACAACAGCTATGTCATCAAGACTGGCCTGGGCGACATCCGGGTCTCGGCCTCCCGGGTCAGCTGCATTGGCGATGCCTGCCCGACATTCGGCACGACCAAAGCTGATGTGACGCTGGCGGGGTCGGACACGTTGGGCGTGGGCATCATGCCGCTTCTCTTGTCAGGCTATGCCGCGTCACGTGGAGCCTTGGCCACCATCACATCAACTGGCGATGGCAACGGCACGCTTGCCGAAATGGTCGCCGATGAAGGCTTTGGAGAACCGATGGGCGCCTACCTTGTCAGTTCAAGTTCGTCTGCAGACGCTTTCGAAGCCCTGCTTGACGGTTCTGCGGCGATCGGTATGTCCGCCCGTCGCATTCTGCCCGAAGAAGCCCGCGCCTTGCGCAGCGAGGGTGCCGGAAACATGATCGATCCTTCGCAAGAACACATTCTTGCGCTCGACACGCTGGTCGTCATCGTTCACCCGAACAATCCGGTCGAGACGCTGACGCTCGATCAGTTGCGCAGCATCTATGCGGGACAGATCACCAACTGGGTCGATGTCGGCGGAAACGACGCGCCCATCACGATCGTCAATCACGCCCAAGGGTCCGATACGCGCGACGTTTTCAATAATACTGTCTTCAATAGCGACATCCCGGCTGTGCCGACATCCGGCATCGTGGCGCAGAACAACAACGACATGGCTGCGACCGTGAATAGCGATGTCAACGCGATCGGTTATTCCGGGTTCGCCTTTCAGCGTGGGGCCCAGCCGGTTAAGCTGATCAATGAATGCGGCCTGAGCATGACGCCTGACAGTTTCTCGGCCAGAACCGAAGAATATGCCCTGCAGCGCCCCCTTTATCTTTACAACAAAGACAATAGTGACCCTGCGGTGCGGCGTTTCCTGGACTACGCGATTTCGCCACCGGCAGAGGAAGTCATCACCAAGGCTGGCTTTATCAACCTGGGTGTCGACCGACGGGCGCAGGCTGCCGACAGCGATCGGGCAGCGCAGTTGAACGACCGAAATGTCGACGCTTTCGAAGGCAACGTCATGCAAGAGATGTCGTCATTGATGGTCGACTTCGATCGCCTCTCGACGACGTTCCGTTTTCAGACGGGTTCGGAAAATCTGGGGCAGCGGGGTATGCTGAACCTTGAACGGCTTGTGCGTTATCTGGAAAAGCAGCCCGCCGACACCACGATCATGCTGGTCGGATTCACGGACGATGTGGGCCCGTTTCAGTCCAATCGGGAACTGTCGATCGCCCGGGCCGAAGGGTTCCGTGACACGTTGCGGGAGTTTGCGGGTAATCGTCTGAGCGGTGTCACGATGGATGTGGCAGGCTTTGGTGAGATCGCCCCGGCAGCGTGCAACATCACGGATCAGGGCCGCCGCATCAATCGCCGCGTCGAAGTATGGATTCGGAACAGTGCGGGTTGATCACACATGATCTGGTTCTTGAAAACGGCGGGCGCCGCATGTCGGGATATGCACCCAAGTTTTACGCGGGAACGCCGCCGCGCAGCCACGATTTGACCAAATTACGCCCGTATCTTCCTGCCCATAGGCCACATACAATTCCGCCTGCTCTACGGGCGGGTCCGAAGCCGGGTTTTGAAACGACTATCTGCCAACCCGAACGCGCGGGTCGGCGGACGAAAACAGGAAACAGAATATGTTGAAAGCATCCCAATACGCATCCGCGATCGCCCTTTCCACCGTGCTGGCTCCCCTAGCTGTCGCGCCACAAACCGCAGGTGCGCAGGTCTTCGATCCTGATCTTTACGAGGGCGGGAAGGCCCGCGTCTATCTGTCCGCGCAACTCCGCTCCTTGAGCGAGGCGGTGGCAGCCACCAGCTGTCGGCTGCATGCCGGTGTCGAACCCGATGCCGCAAATGCGGACCTGCAGATGATCCGGTCGGACTTCGACACCATCCTCAATGGCTTGAAAGAAGGTAACACGGCGTTGGGCATCCCCACGGCGGAAAACAATGCCCGCAATCTGAACGTGCTCGAAAAGGTCAACCAAGCCTGGTCGCCGATCGACGAGGCGACGGGAAACATGATCAACGGCAGCGGATCGGGTGAGGATAAGCAGATCGTCAGCGAGAACTATCGCGATCTGTTCGATCTGACCGTCGTGCTCGCCGCGGACATCTCGGGCGCATATTCCGATCCACAGGAATTGCTGCAAAGCGATGCGACTGTGCTGAACTTTGCCGCACGGCAGCAAACATTCGTCAATCGCATGACCCGCGCCGTCTGTGGTCTGGCCTCGGGCGCCAAGGATATGGGGGACGTCGATGAGTTGCGCGAGACGGTCGATCTGTTCGAACGGTCGCTTGTCGCACTGCGCGACGGGTTTCCTGATGCAGGTATCAACCCACCGCCCAATGACGCGGTCAAAAACAGCCTGAGCGCCGCTTATGATGTATGGACTGCGCGCAAAGGCGTTTTCGATGCGGCCCTTGCTGGTGAAGAAGTCACGACCGACATGGTCGCCGACGCCGACGCGCTGGCCAGCGATCTATCCGTCGATATCAAGAACACGATCACGCTATACATGATCGCCGTTCCCGGTCAGGAGGGCGTCTATCGTGTGCCGTTGACGGCCTATGCCGACAGCGAATTGGCGCAATGGTTGGCTAACCCGGCCCTGATCGATGCGATCAACGCTCAGAATGTCGCCCATACCGACCTGACCGAAGATCAAATCATCGCACTTGATCAAACATGGCGGGCCGAAGCCGATGCTGGCGGCGGACCGTTGATCACCGAGCTTTTGGGTGGTGAAGTTTCCGCTTGGCTGCGTGATCAGCAAAACGCCACTGCCGGTCTGGTGACCGAGGTTTTCGTGATGGACAACAAGGGCCTGAACGTCGCCCAAAGCGTCGAAACCTCTGATTATTGGCAAGGGGATGAGGCCAAATGGCAGCAAACATATGGCACGGAAGACGGCGGGCTACATATCAGTGATGTCGAATTCGATGACAGCACGGGGTTCTATCAAACCCAGGCATCGATGCCGATCATCGACCCCACCACGAATGAACCGATCGGAGCGATCACGTTCGGGATCAACATCCAAAGCCTGATGTAATTGGACAGGCGCACCACCCCCAATAATTGTATCCGGTGGTGCGCCTGCTTTTCCGACTTATCCGGCGCGCGCCGGAACCGTTCTGAAGCTGCACAACTTTTCCTCACATCACATATTTGTACGAACGCCCCGCACCTAACTGCATAGGTTGATGAATTGCCTATCACTGCAGCCTATGGCAGCGGCCATATTAAAAAATCCAATGAATTTCGGATGTTAACAAAACTTTGCGTGGGCGGAATTTTGCCTATGAAAACAAAGGCTTTGAAGGTGACAATCGCTTAGGTTGATCTGATCTCGTATCGCCAGACAGTTTTTTTGGGTTGTAGTTTCAAAACGGCGATCTAAAGTTTTACTCGGAGGCGAAAGTTGGCCCCGTGACGAATTGACGAGTTAAGAACAAACGCCTCTTTGTCATAGGGAGAATTTACATGACTTTTCGCTCAATCCGTGGCGTTGGTTTGGCTTTGGCAGCCACGGCCGCATTTCTTGCAAGCAGCACGGCATCAGCCGAAGATTGGACGCCCGAGCGTCCCGTCGAGATGGTGATCATGGCAGGTCAAGGCGGCGGTGCGGACCGTCTGGCACGCCTGTTCCAATCCATCATTCAAAAAGAAAATCTTTCCACCATGCCGATCCTGCCGGTGAACAAGGGTGGCGGTTCCGGGGCCGAGGCGCTGCGCTATCTGGCCGACAACGAGGGTGAGAACCACCTGATCATGGCGACATTGAACAGCTATTATACCACGCCACTGCGCACCGATATCGGCGTGGATATCGAAGAATTCACACCGATCGCCCGTATGGCGCTGGACACTTTTGTCCTGTGGGTCAATGCCGACAGCGATATTGAAACGCTGGACGATTATGTCGAAGCGGTGAAAGCCTCTGGCGGCAGCTGGAAGATGGGCGGTACAGGCACGGGCCAGGAAGACAGCCTCGTGACGGCCATGCTGGAAAACGAATTCGGCATCTCGGTCACCTACGTACCATTCTCAGGCGGTGGCGACGTGGCCCGCAATCTTGTCGGTGGGCACATCGATTCGTCCGTGAACAACCCGTCCGAAGCACTTGGTTTCTACCAGGCCGGTGATCTGCGCCCCATCGCAGCGTTCACCCCTGAACGCATCGCAGCCTTCCCGGACACACCGACCATGGGTGAATTGGGCCATGATCTGGTCTACTGGATGCAGCGGTCTTTCGTGGCACCCAAGGACATGGATCCGGCGGCGGTCGCCTATTACACTGCCATGTTCGAACAGCTCAGCCAGTCGGAAGAGTGGCAGACTTACACTGCGGAAAAGGCCCTGATGGCCGATTTTCTGACCGGTGAAGAACTGCAGGCCTATTTCCTGGAAGAGCGGGAAAAGCATGCCGATCTGCTGAACACGATGGGCGAAGGCTCTTAAGCATTTCAAAAAGGGCATGGCGTTGCGCCATGCCCCCTCTTTTTTCGGAACGTATCTATGTTGACGGCTGATCGTATGATCGCGGCAGGCATTATGCTGATGTCGCTTTACTTTATGTGGCACGCGCAGGAATTGCCCATCGGGTGGGTCGGCGCGACCGGCGGACCCGGTGGCGGTGCCTTTCCGTTCTGGCTGTCACTCGTCATGTTTGCCTGCGCCGGCGGAATTTTGGTACGATCCTTTCGTGATACGCCCGCCAATACCGGTCCGTTTTTCGACCCCGAGACCCTGTCATGGATCATTGCTGTCATTATCGCGCTGACAACCACAGTCGCGCTGATGCCATGGCTAGGCGCCTATATCGCGCTACCCCTCTTTTTGTTCTGGTATCTGAAAATCTTCGGCAAACATGGTTGGGTCCTGACCCTTTTGCTGTCGCTCGGAACACCAGTGTTTCTGTTCTTCTTCTTTGAAGTCACACTGAAAATCTTGCTACCCAAGGGCATCACGCAGCCGCTCTTCGTACCGCTCTACGCGATGTTTTTCTGATGGAGCTGCTTGGACATCTTGCCGACGGCTTCGCCACATCGCTGTCGCCGCTGAACCTCATGATCGTGATCCTTGGCGTGACCGCCGGGTTGTTTATTGGCGCGATGCCGGGCCTTGGGTCTGTGAACGGCGTAGCCATTGTGCTGCCTCTCACCTTCATCGTACCGCCGTCATCTGCCATCATTCTCTTGGCCGCGATCTATTACGGGGCCATGTATGGCGGCGCGATCAGTTCGATCCTGCTGGGGATACCCGGGGCTTCGACGGCGGTGGCGACCACCTTCGACGGGCGACCGATGGCCCAGCAGGGCAAGGCCGGGCTGGCTTTGATCGCTGCGGCGACGGCGTCATTCGTCGGCGGCACGATCTCTGTCATCCTGTTCACCCTCTTCGCCGCACCGCTGGCCGATGTCGCACTCGCCTTCGGTCCGCCTGAAGAATTCGCATTGGTCCTTTTGGCCTTCACAACCTTTGTGGGTTTGGGCGGCGATGACATCCTCAAGACAATCATCATGATCTGCCTCGGTCTGGTGCTCTCGACGGTCGGCCTCGACCTCATCTCAGGCCAACCGCGCCTGATCTTTTTCGATCAACCCGGGTTCTATTCCGGGATCAGTTTCCTCGTCCTCGCCATCGGCATCTATGGCGTCGGCGAAATCCTCTACACGATCGAAACGTCAAAATCCGCGCCAAGCGTCACCCCGGCTAAGCTGACCTTCAAAGAACTCTGGCTCGGCCTCAAAGCCGTGAACCGCATGTGGAAAACGATGAGTTTCGGATCTTTCATGGGCTTTTTCGTCGGCATGCTGCCTGCCGCGGGCGCGACCCCCGCGGCCCTCATGGCCTATGGCATGTCCAAGCTGATGTCGAAAAAGCCCGAGACCTATGGCAAGGGAAACATCGAAGGCGTGGCCGCACCGGAAACAGCAAACAATGCAGCCTCAACCGGGTCGCTCCTGCCGATGCTCACGCTCGGCATCCCCGGTTCACCAACCACCGCACTGCTCCTCGGCGGTATGGTTATGTGGGGCCTTGTTCCCGGACCGATGCTGTTCATTGATCAACCGGATTTCGTGTGGGGACTGATTTCGTCGCTCTACACAGCCAACTTAGCGGCGGTTTTGGTGAACCTCGCCCTGATCCCGGTTTTCGTCTGGGCCCTGCGGATGCCCTTTACAGTCTTGTGCTCACTCGTCCTGATCCTGTGCATCGTCGGCGGATTTGCCCCCAGCCAGAAGATGCACGATGTCTGGCTGATCGTGGGCTTTGGCGTGATCGGCTACCTGTTGCGCAAGGCAGACTATCCAATGGCCCCGCTCGTGCTGGCGCTGGTGCTGGGCCCGCTAATGGAAAAGAGCTTCCGTCAATCGCTCATCTCCGCCCAAGGCGATATCATGATCTTCGTGGAACGTCCGCTCTCGGCCACGTTTATCGTGATCAGCGCGATCTTTTTCCTTCTTCCGCTTCTAGGCTACATACGCCGGGCGATGCGCCGTAGGGCGGCGGGCAATCCGGCAGAATAAACAGGGATAATACTTATGCAGACAACAATGTACGCACTTTTGTCCGGTTATGATGGCGCGGCGCCAGCGATCGGCGCCCCCGGACGGACATGGCTTAGCTACGATGGGCTGCGGTCGCTGACAGATGAGGTGCGCGACAGCCTGCACGGCATGGGCATTGGAAAAGGGGACCGGGTGGCCATCGTGTTGCCGAACGGGCCAGAGATGGCGACGGCTTTTGTGACCATCGCGCAGGTCGCGACCACGGCGCCGCTCAACCCCGCCTATCGTGCGGAAGAATACGATTTCTATCTTTCCGATCTGAAAGCCAAGGCGCTGGTTGTCGCTGCCGACTACGACGGCGCTGCCCTTGCCGCCGCGCAAAAGGCAGGCATGGCGATTGTGCGGTTGTCGATGCCCAAGGGTGCGGATGCCGGTTATTTCACTTTATCTTCGGACACGTCTGGCACCGCCGATATGTCGCCCCCCGGGGCGGATGACGTCGCCCTGATCCTGCACACATCCGGCACCACATCCCGCCCCAAGATCGTGCCGCTTTTGCAGTCGAACATCGCAGCCTCAGCCGAGCACATCCGCGCCTCACTGGACCTGACCGCCAATGATCGCTGCCTGAATGTTATGCCGCTATTTCATATCCACGGGCTTGTCGCGGCCGTCTCAGCATCCCTCGCCGCTGGCGCATCAATCTGGTGCGCCCCAGGTTTCGACGCCTTGCGGTTCTTCAGCTTCATGAAGGAAGCACAGCCCACCTGGTACACTGCCGTCCCCACGATGCATCAGGCGATCCTCACTCGGGCAGGCCGCAATACCGACGTGATCGCTGAAACCCCCCTGCGGTTCCTCCGCTCCTCCTCCGCATCGCTGCCCGCGCAGGTCATGGTCGCGCTGCAAGAGACATTCAGCGCTCCGGTCATCGAGGGATATGGCATGACCGAGGCGGCGCACCAGATGGCCTCGAACCCACTGCCACCGCGTGTACAGAAACCGGGTGCTGTTGGCGTCGAGGCCGGGCCAAAAGTCCGTATCGCACATGAAACTGAAGACCGCTTGATGGAAGGGACCGGCGAGGTCGTCATCTCCGGCCCCAATGTCACCCCCGGCTACGAAGGCAACGCCGAAGCCAATGCCAAGAGCTTCTTTGAGGCTGACGGCGCCCGCTGGTTCCGCACCGGTGATCAGGGCGCGTTTGATGAGGATGGTTATCTGCACCTGACGGGCCGTCTGAAAGAGATCATCAACAGGGGCGGCGAAAAGATCAGCCCGCTGGAGGTGGACGGCGTGCTACTGGACCATCCCGACATCGCACAGGTCGTCACCTTTGCCCTGCCCCATCCCAAACTGGGTGAGGAAGTCGCCGCCGCCGTGGTGCTCAATGAAGGCTCCGAAGCGACCGAAAAAGACATCCGCGGCTTTGCCAGCGAACGGATGGCGGATTTTAAGGTGCCTCGGAAAGTCGTCATCATGGACGAAATCCCCAAAGGCGCGACCGGCAAGATGCAGCGGATCGGTCTGGCTGAAAAGCTGGGTCTGGTGGAAAGCGCATAACCCATGAAGATCTGTATTTTCGGGGCGGGCGCCATCGGCGGTTACATGGGTGTAAAGCTCGCGCAGGCGGGGGCGGATGTCAGCCTTGTCGCGCGGGGGCCGCATCTGGCGGCCATGAAAGACAAAGGGCTGACGTTGATCGAGGAAGAGGCAGACCCGGTCACTGTCCCGGTCACCGCTAGTAACAATCCGGCAGATCTTGGTCCGCAGGATTACGTGATCGTCACGCTCAAGGCGCATTCGGTTCCGCCTGTCGTCGACCAGATGCGACCGTTGATCGGCGATCACACGACCATCGTCAGCGGCGTGAACGGCGTCCCATGGTGGTACTTTCACAAGATCGGAACCGATCTGGAAGGGACCCGGCTGGAAAGTGTCGATCCCGGCAATGCACAGTGGGACGGCTTCGGCCCGGATCGCGTGTTGGGCTGCGTCGTCTATCCGGCTGCCGAGGTGGCGGAACCTGGGACGATCCGCCATATCGAGGGAAATCGCTTTTCGCTGGGCGAACCGGATGGCAGCAAATCGGAACGGGCATTGGCCGTGTCAAAGGCGCTCTCCGCCGCCGGGCTGAAAGCGCCTGTCAGGCCGCGCCTGCGCGATGAGATCTGGGTGAAACTGTGGGGGAACCTATCCTTCAATCCGATTTCCGCGCTAACACACGCGACCCTTGATGTGCTGTGCACCGATCCCGAAACCCGCGCGGTCGCCCGTGGCATGATGGTTGAAGCGCAGGAGATCGCTGAAAAGCTGGGCGTAAAATTCCCCATCGACGTCGATCGCCGGATCGATGGCGGCGCGGCGGTGGGCGCGCACCGAACCTCTATGCTGCAAGACCTCGATGCGGGGCGTCCGATGGAAATCGATGCGCTTGTCGGGTCGGTGCAGGAACTGGGCCGCGTGACCGACACCCCGACACCGACGATCGATACCGTGCTGGCGTTGATCAAGCTGCGCGGCAAGACGGCGGGCCTCTACGGTTAACCGTTCTCGTGAAAGTAGTCGTAGATGGTCTGGGCCATGTTGGCCGAGACACCGTCCACCGCCTTTAGATCGGCCAGATTTGCGCGGGCCACGGCCTTGGCCGATCCGAAATGGGCCAGAAGGGCGCGTTTGCGCGTGGCCCCGACACCCGGGATATCGTCAAGCGGGGTGGCCCCGATCGCCTTTGATCGTTTCGCCCGATGTGTGCCGATGGCGAAACGGTGGACCTCGTCCCGCATACGCTGGATGAAGTAGAGCACCGGATCGTTGTGGCGCAGCGCCATCACCGGTTTGCCGGTGCGATAGAATTCCTCTTTCCCAGCATCGCGATCCTCGCCTTTGGCCACACCGACCATGGGGATGTCCGCCACGCCCAGATCATCCATGATTTCCTGCACGGCACTGACTTGGCCCGCGCCGCCATCGATCAGCAGCAGGTCTGGCCAGGTGCCCTGTTCGCGGTCAGGGTCCTCTTTCAGCAGCCGTTGGAAACGCCGGGTCAGCACCTCTTTCATCATGCCAAAGTCATCACCCGGCGCGATCTTCGTGTCCTTGATGTTGAACTTGCGGTACTGATTTTTGTCGAACCCATCAGGCCCCGCAACGATCATCGCGCCGACCGCATGTGCGCCTTGGATGTGAGAGTTGTCATAAACCTCAATCCGCTGGGGGACCTTTTCCATATCAAACGCCTCTGCCACACCTTTCAGCAGCTTGGTCTGTGTTGCCGTCTCAGCCATTTTGCGCGCGAGGCTTTCGCGAGCGTTGCGCAAAGCGTTCTGCACCAGATCGGCCTTTTCACCGCGCTGCGGGATCACGATCTCGACCTTGCGGCCCGCTTTCTCAGCCAAGGCATCCGCCATCAGATCATCATTGTCCAAACCATGCGACAGGATCAGCATCCGTGGCGGTTCGCGGGTGGAATAGAACTGACCGACAAAGGCCTCCATCACCTCGGATGGGTCCTCGTCACCGCTGATGCGCGGGTAATAGTCGTGGTTCCCCCAATTCTGGTTCGCACGGATAAAGAACACCTGCACGCAGGCCTGTCCGCCATCACGGTGTAGCGCGATCACATCTGCCTCGGTTGTCGATTGCGGATTGATCCCCTGCGCCGACTGCACCTGCGTCAACGCCTTGATCCGGTCACGCAGGGCAGCGGCACGCTCGAACGCCATATCGTCCGCCGCGGCTTGCATTTGTTTGGCCAGCGCCTCCTGAATACCCTTCGTCCGCCCTTGCAGGAATTGTTCCGCATCGCGAACGGACGCGGCATAGTCCTTTTCACTGATCAGATTGCAGCAGGGGGCCGAGCAGCGTTTGATCTGGTACTGTAGGCAGGGGCGCGTGCGAGTTTCGAAATCACTGTCCGAACAGTTGCGTAGCAGGAACACGCGCTGCAACTGGTTCAGCGTCCGGTTCACTGCGCCAGCCCCCGCGAAGGGGCCATAATAGTCACCCTTCTGCTTTTTCGCACCGCGATGTTTCTTGATCATCGGAAACGGATGATCCTTGGCCACCAGAATATTCGGAAAAGATTTGTCGTCGCGCAGCAGCACATTATAGCGCGGTTTGAGCTGCTTGATCAGGTTCTGTTCCAGCAGCAACGCCTCGGTCTCGGTCCGCGTGGTCAGGAACATCATCGCGGCAGTTTCGCGGATCATCCGGGTGATCCGTGGCGAATGCTGACCGGGCCGCGCATAGCTGCTGACCCGGGCTTTCAGATTACGCGCTTTGCCGACATACAGGACGCGGCTTTCGGCATCGAGCATCCGATAGACACCCGGCGACGCATCCAGCGTGCGCAGGTAATCCTGGATACAGGCATAGCCTGTCTTGGATGAGGTCAGTGGCTGTTCGGTCATATGCGAATGGTCATGATTCTGATGCTGCTGCAATGCTAACGCACCGAGGACAAGAGGAAAGGCATCCACTTATTCTGTGGATAAGTCCGTGGGTTAAACTCTCTCAACCGGAAATTTTCGTTGTTTTCGGCAGGCTTCGACTGTTTGCCTAAAAATTAGGCGTTTTTTCAAGGCTCTGATTTCATTGGATATTTTTATTACCATTTCCTTAACGCCTTGAAAAACAGGTCAATTATGACAGTTCTGTGAATGGCTCGGGGCGCAGGTGCACAACTCAGACGTTGGGTCACTCTACACCAAGAACGTCAGGGGTTTCCCAGGCCAGATGCTGCCCGCCGTCTACAGCGATCATTTGACCCGTGACGGCGGGTGCATCCAGAAAATAGCCCAACGCGGCGGTGATGTCAGCGGGGTCGGCGCCGCGCTTTAGAACCGTTGCGGCGCGCTGTCGGTTGAAATGATCGTCGCTTTGCCGGTGCCCCTTTAGCGTGGGGCCGGGGCCGATCCCGTTCACGCGGACGCGCGGGGCCAGCGCCTGGGCGGTCGTGCGTGTCATCGCCCACAAGCCCATCTTGGCGATGGTGTAAGACATGAATTCTGGGGTCAGCTTTTGAACACGCTGATCCAACATATTGATTATCAGCGCCCGGGCGACGGGTTCGCCTTGGTCATCCATGGCAGGGTCAGGTACCTGTGCGGCGAAATGCTGGGTCAAAACGAAAGGGGCGCGCAGATTCGACTCAATATGCCGGTCCCAGCTTTGACGAGATGCTGTTTGCACGTTGTCATATTCAAAGATCGAGGCATTGTTGATCAGGCATGTCAACGGGCCACCGATAGCTGCAACGGACTGATCGATCAAACGCTGCGACGCGGTTTCATCCAACAGATCAGCCTGCAGTGCCGCTGCCTGCCGCCCCGCCGCCTTCAATGACGACACGGTTTCCGCAGCACCCTCGGCCGACCCGGCATAATGCACCGCGACATCATAGCCACGCGCGCCCAGATAAAGCGCCATAGCGCGTCCAAGCCGCGCACCTGCGCCGGTGACCAGCGCCTTCATCCCTTGCCCTTTTCACATTGGCACGGGCCCTTGCCGATACGAAAACGATTGCATTTGGGACACTTGGCCGAGCGGAGTTTCTCTTGCCCCGGAAAGCGGAGTTTCCCGAACATGCTCAGCACCGCCATGAACACCAGAAACAGCGCAATGATCTTGAGGATCATAGACCGAACCTGCCAAAGGCTACGCGTTCTTCGATGCCGCCAATGGCTTCGTCTACAAAGCGTGATCCGAACCGCGACAGGATCGACCGTTTTGCGCCATAACGTTTGAATGTCACGTCATCGCCAAAGCGTTGTTTCATCACTGGTGCCAGATGTCCGATCCCATCCGCGAGGCCCGCATCGATACCTTTCTGCCCGATGAACACCTCGCCGGTGAACAGGTCCGGGTGGTCGGTCAGTTTTGTGCCGCGCCGGGACTTAACATAGTCGATGAAAGTCGCGTGCAGGTCTTCCAACCATCCTTTCAGCTTTTTCACGTCCGCCGGTTTTTCCGGCTTGAACGGATCAAGCAAAGACTTCGATTTACCTGCTGTGTGCACGCGCCGTTCGATCCCGTAATTGCCGATGAATTCATGCGCGCCGAAATTGGCGCTGATGACGCCGATCGAACCGGTGATCGAGCAGTCGTCGATAAATATCTCATCCGCCGCGCAGGCCAGCCAATAGCCGCCCGAGGCGGCGACGTCCTCGACAAAGGCGAAAACAGGGACTTTCTTTTCGTCCGCCAGCCGTCTGATCCGCGAAGCGATCAACGATGACTGCACCGGAGAACCGCCGGGGCAGTTGATTTCCAAGGCGACGGCGGCGGGTTTACCACGGCTGAACGCCTTTTCGATCACCGGGGCCAAGCCGGGGTTATCCAGCCCGCGGCCTGAATTGCTGATCGCACCTTGCAGCCGGATGACGGCAACGACAGGCGGATTTTTTGTAAAGGGGATATATTTCATAGCACCTTACTTAAATCTTACTGTCTCGCCCGCAACCCTCATTGCCGGATGCGCCAGCCAGTGCGGAAGATCCACCAGATGACGCCCATGCAAATGGCCGTAAACAACGCGATAGCGAAAAGCGAAACACCGATGCCCACATCCGCCGTACCGAAGAACGACCAGCGGAAGCCGCTGATCAGATAGACAACCGGATTGAACAGCGTGATGGTTTGCCAGACGGGCGGTAGCATCGAGATGGAATAGAACGATCCCCCGAGGAAAACGAGCGGCGTGATCACCAGAAGCGGGATAAGTTGAAGCTGTTCAAAGTTCCCCGCCCAGATGCCGATGATGAAGCCTAGTAGCGCAAAACTGATGCAGGTGAGGACGAGAAATGCCATCATCGCGAGGGGATACTGGATTTGGATATCGACGAAGAAATAGGCGGTGATGAGGATGATCACCCCTATAAACAAGGCCTTTGTGGCCGCCGCACCGACATATCCCGCCACGACTTCAAGAAAGCTGACGGGCGCCGAGAGGAGTTCGTAGATCGTGCCGATGAATTTCGGAAAGTAGATGCCGAAACTGGCGTTTGAGGTCGCCTGCGTCATGACGGACAGCATGATCAGGCCGGGCACAATGAAGGCGCCATAGCTGACGCCCTCGACCTGGTCGATCCGGCTGCCGATGGCGGCGCCGAAGACCACGAAATAGAGTGATGTGGATAGAACGGGTGAAATGAAACTTTGCGTTAGCGTCCGAAAGAACCGCGCCATTTCAAAGGCGTAGATGGATTTGATGGCCGTGAGGTTCATGCCTGCTCCTTCACCAGTCCGACGAAGATGTCTTCGAGGCTGCTTTGTTTGGTCTGGATATCCTTGAGCTGCAGACCAGCCTTTTGCAGGTCGTTCAACAAGGTCGTGATCCCGGTGCGGTCGGCGGTTGTATCATATTGATACGTCAGGGAAAGGCCGTCCTCGGCGCGAGTCAGATCGTAGCTGCTAAGCGCATCGGGGACCGTGTCTGCTGCCTCGGTCAATTCGATGACCAACTGCTTTTGCCCCATCTGCGCCATGAGGTCTGATTTCTCCTGCACCAGCAGGATTTCACCCTTGTTGATCACGCCGACACGGTCGGCGATGGCCTCGGCCTCTTCGATATAGTGGGTGGTCAAAATTATTGTGACGCCAGAAGCCTTTAGGCCCGCCACGACCTCCCACATGTCTTTTCGCAGTTCGACATCGACGCCTGCTGTGGGTTCGTCCAGGAAAAGGACCTTGGGTTCATGGCTGAGCGCCTTGGCGATCAGGACGCGACGCTTCATGCCCCCGGACAGTTCCATGATTTTACTGTCCTTTTTATCACCAAGCGACAACTGCTGCAGGATTTTGTCCACATAGGCATCGTCGCGCGGTTTGCCGAACAGCCCGCGAGAGAAGCGTACCGTATTGGTGACGGTCTCGAATGGCTCCAGATTGATCTCTTGCGGGACAAGGCCAATCATGTCGCGGGCGGCCCGGTATTCGGTCTGGGTGTCGTATCCGCCGACGGTGATCGCACCGGACGTCGGGACCGTGATCCCGCAAATCGTTGAAATCAGGGTCGTTTTCCCGGCGCCGTTCGGGCCGAGCAAAGCGAGGATCTCACCATCTTCGATCTCGAGATTAACGCCTTTCAGCGCCTCGAACCCGCCTGCATAGGCTTTGCGCAGGTTCTGGACGGAAACAATGGGTGCCATGGGAGTGCCTTTGCTTTGGTCACGTCAACGTAGTGTCGCGTGGTGCAGAGTAAAAGGTGGGTCTTAAGAGAGAGTACGGTGCAAATGCGCACGGTCGTCGGGCGTTGCCCCGGAGGAGTAGTTAACGCAGGCGAAACCGTCGTTTTCGCCGATCGGAATACCATCGGAATTCTATCGGAATTCCATCGGACCGGTTGCGGACCGGATGGGTGATTAATGATACGAACTTACGTGGGTGTTAACTTTTCCTAATTTTGTGTGATCAACCGCGCCACGTCCAGCATCCGGCAGGAAAAGCCCCATTCGTTGTCGTACCAACCGAAGATGCGCACCAGCCCGCCCGCCGTGACCCGGGTTTCGGGCAGCGACACGATCAGGCTTTCGGGTCTTGCGCGCAGATCGGATGAGACCAGCGGCTTATCGGTGTGTCCGATGATCCCTGATTGCTGCCGGATCAGATCGTGCACCTGATCGCAACTGATGGCGGTGTCCAGCGTCACGGTGAGGTCGATGGCGGAGACCGAAGCTGTGGGTACACGAACGGCGGCAGCCTCGATCCGGCCCGCGATGTCGGGCAAGACCGCGTTGAGCAAAGGCTGCGCGGAGGTCGTCGTCGGCACCATCGAAAGACCTGCCGCGCGACTGCGCAGCATATCGTCGCGTGGCGCGTCAATCGTGGGTTGGCTGCCGGTATAGCAGTGGATCGTGGTCATCCAGCCGGTGCGAAGGCCCCACGTATCGTCCAAGAGCCGGACGATCGGGGCGAGCGCGTTCGTCGTGCACGATGCGTTCGAGACGATCGGCTGATCGGCAAGCAGGTCATCATTGGCCCCCAGCACCATGGTCAGGTCGGCCGCATCCGACGGCCCCGAGATCAGAACGCGCCCGGCCCCGGCCTGTAACCCGCGGGTCGCGATATCGCGGGTCTTGGCCTTGCCCGTGCATTCGAGCAAAAGATCCACACCGCCCAGGTCGATTTGTCCGGCATCGGCGGAGCGATAGATGGGGATCGTCAGGTCATCGATCCGTAAAAGGTCGCCATCGAGCGTTACCGCACCGGGAAACGGGCCGAACACGCTGTCATATGCAAAAAGGTGCGCGCAAAGGTCCGCCGCGGCGATGTCGTTGATGCCGACGATGTCAAGCCCGTTTCGACGCCCAAGCGCCCAGGCCCGCAATGTCGTCCGCCCGATACGGCCAAACCCGTTGATGAATACCCTTGCCATGACCCCTCTTTGGACGTTGCACGGATGCTGCACCGTTGCGTCACGGTGGACAAGCGGGGTTTTGCCAAATGCTGCGATGCGGCTATACAGGAAATCGTAAAGGAATCGAAAACGTTTGTTTCAGCGCGAATCGGGAGCGCCGCTCAGACACCAGACGCGATTTCGGATCGGGAAAGTAGGGCAACGCAGACGTTTTTTGCACTTTGGTTAATGGGTGAGTTCTTGGCGATGTTGGGACGCCGCAGGCGAAAAAATACACTGGCACTCTTTATTTATCGGCGAAAAATCGCCTATCACTGTTTCTCGGCAGAGAGCAATGGCCAGCAATCTTCTGGATTAACGGCCCCGAAACAACAAGTTGGTGTCACTTTTTAGCCCAATTTGAATGAGACTAGACACTAGATGGCGTGCAATAAGGAATCTGCGACGTCACTGACGTTTGAAAGCTGGATGTGAAATGGGTAAGCCGCAAGTACAAGACAATGGCGAAGACAAGGATGCCTTCGTCGATGAGCTGAAGCCGGGCACGAGTTTGATGCACGGTCAGTATACTATTGAGCGCTTCCTCAACGCGGGCGGTTTCGGGATCACGTATCTCGCCAAGGATAGCCTCGACCGCAAGGTTGTGATCAAGGAATGTTTCCCCGGCGCATTTTGCCGCCGCAGCCGTTACATCGTGCAGGCTCGGTCGCGCGCGCACCAGAACGAATTGAAATCCATCGTTCGTCTGTTCGTGCAAGAGGCGCGCAGCCTGGCCAAGCTGGACCACCCGAACATCGTGGGCGTGCACCAGGTTTTCGAAGACAACGAAACGGCCTACATGGCGCTGGATTTTGTCGAAGGCCGTGATCTGCTGGATACGATCGAGGATCCGAACCACGGCCTGACCCCGCCCCAGATCAAGAAGATCCTGAAAGAGGTGTTGGGCGCAGTCGGCTTTATCCACGATCAGGGTATTCTGCACCGCGATATCTCGCCCGACAACATTCTGATCAATTCGCAACTGCATCCGGTTCTGATCGACTTTGGTGCCGCACGCGAGGAAGCGACCAAGCAAAGCCGTGTTCTGTCCGCACTGCGCGTTGTGAAAGACGGCTATTCACCGCAGGAATTCTATATCGCCGGTTCAGAGCAAAGCCCGAGTTCGGACCTTTATGCGCTGGCCGCGTCGTTCCATCACCTGATCGCCAAGGATGTGCCCCCGAATTCGCAGGCCCGTCTGGCCGCGATCGCATCGGGTGAGCCAGATCCATACGTGCCGCTGATCGGTCGCTTCGACGAATACGATGACGATTTCCTTGCGGCTGTCGACAAGGCGCTGGCGGTCCTGCCCAAGGATCGTGTTCAGTCCGCACAGGACTGGATCAACATGATGGACGGCATCGAGGGCAACGTGACCCCGTTGAACGTCGTGAATGCTGGCGCAAGTGCGACAGAAGAAGGCGGCGCAGCCGGGCAGAGCGGTGGCAAGTCCAAAATGCCGTTGCTGCTGGGATCTGCGGCTGTCGTTGCATTGCTGATCGGTGCCGGAGGCTTTGTGATGCTTGGCGGTGAAGATGTCCCTGTCGCGTCTACGGAAACGCCTGCAGCCTCTACGCAAACCACAACTGCCTCGGTCGCGCCGACAGTGGCCGAGCCTGTCGCGACACCAGAGCCCGCACCGGCGGATGAAACGATCGCAGCGGCGGAAGAGCCCGCAACGGTCGCTCCGGCCCCTGTCGTCGTCGAAGAACCATCGGTTGCCGATACATCGACGGATGCGCCATCTGCTGCGGAAACGCCGCGTCCGGTGATTGTTGATGAACCGGCCGAACCGACGCAGACCACATCAGGTCCGGTTGTCGTGACCGGCCCCGTCGCAAGCGAAGAGCAGGCCATCCCCGACATTCGTCCATCGGCGCGGCCGGAAGATCTTTCTGTGGCGGCAGCGCCTGTCATCGAAGAGCCACCGCTGCCCGAACCTGTCGAAACACCCCGCCCCACGGCGGTAGAGCCCGAAGCGAATGCCGCGTTGCCCAATCAGCCCAGCGTTCAACTGACCGCTGATGCGGCGACACCCCAGGTGACGCTGCCCGATGTGCCGGCAGAGGTCGCTGCGGTCGGAACCGGCCCGGCGGTCGAAGAAATCGCGGCTGTCGTGCCAGGCAATGAATTGCAGCCATCGATCGTCGAGACGAACTGGTCAGTCGAGCTCCCATTCGCGGCGGATCGTGACGGGTCGAACGTGATCGGTCAGGTAGGCTTTATCTCGCCCGTCTGGGTCAAGCCTGGCCTTGCGATCACGTCGGTCAACGGTACGCCGGTCGATGCGATCAACGACATTCCGGCAGCTTTGCGCCAGAACCCATCGCTGGGTGAGGCAGACCAGATCGAGGTCGAATTCGGCACGATCGATCTGACCAACGGTGCCGAGGCCGATTACAACTGGACCTTGCCTGTGGTGCAGGAAACCGAGCTGCTGAACGGTCTGCGGTTCGAATCAGTGTTCACAGGAACGGAATGGCGTACAAGTGTGGCGGAAGTGCCAGCAAGTCTGACCGGTGATTTACAGGTCGGGGATGTGCTCAAGGGCTTCATCTCTGGCGAGGATGTGATCGACGGCCGGAACACGGTGGCGGAAATTGTAGAGCGCGAACTGGCCGAAGGGAACCAACTGTTCATCTTTGATGTGCTGCGTGGTGACGATCGGTGGGTCGCGATGTTCAACTATGCGGGCGGCTGATCAGCCGCCCCATCGTCGCTGAACGGCGACGGGTTGGCGTGTTAAATGGAAGGTAGGTCATTATGAATTTCCTCAAGAAGCTGTTTGGTAAGAAACAGAACGACGCCGCGCGCGCGCAGCAGAATGCGTCGCTCGAGCAATCTTACCGTGACACGATCGGTTCCATCGTCGACGAAAATCAAAACGCCGAGATGGGTGTGTCGGACATTCTGACCAACATCAACAGCAAGGTGAATGCCGACGACGCGGCCGACGCCGGTGGCATGAATATCTGGGATATGGACGACAAGGGCGGTTCCACCGAGCTGCCGCGCGAAATACCCAAAACGCCATCGCAGGCCGCCGCCGCCGCGTCGCGGTCACCCGCCCGCGCCCGCCGGACCAAGACCCGCCTGATCGGGTTCGATAAGTCGGACGGTGACGTCGTCGATATCTTTAACGATGTGCCCAAAACGGCTGCGGCCCCCGTCGCCGCCCGCGCAAAGTTCCCTGTTGGCTGGATCGTCGTCGCAGACGGCCCGGGGCGCGGCGAAAGCTTTTCCCTTTTCGCGGGCATGTCCCAAATCGGTCGTGGCGAAGATCAAAGCGTGCAGCTTGATTTCGGCGACAATTCCATTTCGCGCACGAACCATGCGGCGATTGTCTATGACCCCGAGGAGAAGGAATTCACCCTGGGTCACGGTGGCAAGTCGAACATCGTGCGCCTGAACGATAAACCGCTGATCAGCAACGAAACGCTGAAATCCGGTGATGTGATGCGTATTGGTGAGACGGTTCTGCGTTTCGTCGCCCTGTGTGGAGATGACTTCAACTGGGACGACAAGGACGCAGACGGGGAGGATGAAGATGTGGCGATCGCCTGAACCTCGCTTTGACGTCGCTTCGGCGATTTGTCAGGGCGGACGTGACTATCAAGAAGACGCGATTGTCACCGACTTTCCGTTTGGAATGGACAGTGGTGTCGTGGTCCTTGCCGACGGTATGGGCGGACATGCCGCCGGTGACGTGGCCAGTAAGATCGTCGTCACCGAAGTCTACAGCGAGCTCAAGTTCCAGAGTGCGAATTTTTCGGATTTCGAACACGAGATCCCGCAGTATCTGACATCCGCCGCGGTGAATGCCAATAATTGCGTGCGCGAGCATGTGATGGATCACCCCGAAACCCGCGGCATGGGCGCCACCCTTGTTTCGCTGGTACTGGTCGAGAACCGCATGTTCTGGATGTCCATCGGGGACAGCCCGCTTTATCATTATCGCTCGGGCAAGATGCAGCAGTTGAACGAGGACCATTCGATGGCGCCTCAGATCGACTTTATGGTCAAATCCGGCCTGCTGGACCCCGAGGCAGGTAAGAACCATCCAGACCGCAACTGCCTGACGTCGGTGATCCTTGGCGATCGTGTCGCGAAATCCGATTGTCCGAAAACGCCGTTCGAGTTGCAGGTCGGTGATATCGTCGTCGTATCGTCCGACGGTCTGCAGTACCTTGAAGATGAGCGTATCCAAAAGATCCTGCACCGCTATCGCCGCCGGAAAAGCGCAGAGATTTGCGGCTATTTGCTCGAAGCGATCGAGGATTTGGCCGACCCGGACCAGGACAACTGCTCTTTCTCGGTCATCAAGCTGAACCACAACAAGCCGGTCATCCGCGCCATCCGCGCGAAGCCGATCGGCCATGTCGAAACCCATATCGGCACCGTCACGCGCGTCGTCGAGATGGACGAAGAAGATCAGAAAGAAGACGCGATCATGGGCGCGAAAAGCAAGCCCGTCGGCAAGACCGGAGAAAAAATCAGCAGCGATCTGCAGTTACCGCCGGTCATCAAGGAAGTGAAACCGATCAAACCTGTCGACGCCAAGGACGGCGGCGACAAAGATGACAAGACACAGGAGGTTGATGAGACGACGCCACCGGCTAAGCTGGCTGCCGGAGGCAAATAATGTCGAATCGATCTTTAGCGAACCGGGTTCAAGAGGACCTCGAACAGGCAGTGGCTTCCGGGCTGCTGCCTGAAGACGTTCAAGAGCGTGCCGAAACCCTGCTCGGTCGTTTGAAAAAACCGGTCCGCATTGCGCTGATGGGCCGCCCCGAGTCGGGCAAAACCAGCATCTTGAACCTTCTGGTGGGCAAAATCGCCGTGTCGCCCGAAGCACCGATGCCGACCTACCAGCTGGTCTATGGCGACCAAGAAGAAACAGTCTGCACCTTGGCCGACGGCAGCAAAGAAACGTTGCCACACACCAATTCGGACAAGATCGCGGATATGACCCCCGCGTTCGTCGAAATGCGCATGCCCTTGCCCGCCCTGGGCAAGATCAGCCTGCTCGAGGTCGTCGTGCCTGACGATCCGACCGCGTTGAAGCGCGCCAGCCAATGGGCCTCGGAACGGTGCGAGGTCGCCCTGTGGTGCACCCAGTCGTTAGACGTCCATGAACAGGCCGCCTGGGCCCCTATGCCGGATATCCTCAAGGATCATGCATTTCTGATGGTGACCAAGTCCGATTTCCTTGAAACCAACGGCATGCTGGATCAAACGGTCGAAAGGATCCGCGCCGATGCCGGGGATGATTTTGCGCAGGTCCTTCCGATCGCCACCAAGCGTGCCTTGGGCGCGCGCCGCCCAAACGGCACCGTCGACAAGGACCTGATGCGTGCCAGCGGCGGGACGGCCCTGATTTCCGCCATTCTCAAGCAGGTGGATCAAGGGCGGCAAACAGCGGTGGATATGGCCGACGTATTGCTGCACCAGCATGCCGACATATTGGAAAAGGCCAGGGCGATGGCCCCTGCCCCGGCGAAACCTGCACCGGCTGAGCAAAAAGCCGCCGAACCCGCGCCCGCCCCCACTGTTGCCCCAACCGAAACGGCTGAAACGACCCCGCCAGCGCCGGACAGCGCGGATGTCGTGGTACTTCATCCTGCCTCGCGCGAGGCTTATGAAAAGGCCATCACATACATCATCGACAAAGCGCGGGAGATGGCGGCAGAGGCCGGTGAAAGCGCGCCTGCCATGATCATCGCGCAGACTGTGGAACATGTGCAGTGGCTGAGTGACCATCTCAACATGAATGGTGACGAAGCGGATCAGGCCCTGCAAAATGCCCGGGATATGGCCATGGACGCCGCCGATCTGGTTCAGTTGATGCAGATGGAAAAGCGTGATAGCGCCGCAATCGAAGCATTGAGCCTGATGATCCAGCTCAAGCGAGGGTTGCAAGCTGATCTAGCAGCTTAAGTCGCTGCAACAGCTAACAATTTTATGAAAACTGTGCCATACTTTTGCCCTGCTACTCTGTTTCCGTTATGGCAATAAAGTTGATGTAGTCTCGGGATTTGGCAGCAGGGGCTATCTCCTGTTAAAGGTGGTGTCTGAAGTTGATTGAGGACGGACAAGAATGAAAATGGAAGAGCTGACAAAAGGGGACGGATACAAAGTCCCGGCAGCGCACCACCCTTTCATGCGCCTTGGCCTGGAAAAGCTGGAAGAATTTCACGACGAAATCTCGGACCTCGAGGCGACGCTCGCTGACGTCGTCAAACTGGGTGGTTCGGATGCTGAAAAGAAATCAGCGCGTCTTATCAGACAGTTACGCATGTTCGAACCCAGCATCACGATGATCGGGCAGATCAAGTCGGGCAAGACATCGCTGGTGAACGCGATGGTCGGTCGCCCGGAATTGCTGCCTGCGGATGTGAACCCGTGGACATCTGTGGTTACATCATTGCACCTGAATGCGCCGCTGCCGCCCGACGCACCGACAGCGACGTTTCAGTTCTTCAGCCAGGGGGAATGGGACCATCTGGTCGAAAACGGCGGCCGAATCGGTGAGCTGTCCTCGCGTGCGGGTGCCGATGATGAGCTTGAGAAAGTCCGCGAACAGATCGCTGAGATGCGCGAAAAGACAAAGGCGCGCCTGGGCCGCAAGTTCGAATTGCTTCTTGGCCAGAAACATAACTATGCCGAGTTGAGCGATGAGTTGGTGCAGCGTTACGTCTGCATGGGCGATGATTTCGAAGATCTGGACGAAGAGGACCAGCAGGGTCAGTTCGCCGACATCACCAAATCGGCCGATCTTTATCTGAAGGCCGATACGATCCCGATGCCGCTGTGCCTGCGCGACACACCGGGCGTGAACGATACGTTCATGATGCGCGAACAGATCACGATCAACGCGCTGCGCGACAGCCGCATTTGCGTTGTCGTCCTGTCCGCCCACCAGGCGCTCAGTTCGATGGACATGGGTCTGATCCGCCTGATCGCGAACGTCAAATCGCGCGAGGTGATCATTTTCGTCAACCGGATCGACGAATTGTCGAACCCGGCAGAGCAAGTGCCCGAAATACGCGACAGCATCATCCAGACGCTGGCGGACAATAACGGGCCGGAGAATCCCGAGTTGATCTTTGGCAGCGCCTATTGGGCCAATATCGCCTTGTCCGAGGACCTGAACGATATCGTCGCCGACAGTGCCGAAGCGATGTTCAACTGGGCCGAGGTTGCGTTGGATTCGGACACGGCGGGCATGGAAACGAACGAGTTGGTCTGGCATCTGTCCGGCGTGCCGGCATTGTATAAAGCGTTGTCCGATCGCGTGGTCGAAGGGCCCGGTGCCGAAATCCTTTCAGCCTCGCGCAAGCGCGCATTGAACCTGGTCGGTGGCGTGCGCGCGTCAAGCTCGGTCGTGTCGATGCGGATGGACGGTGACAGTGTCGACGTCATGCCGCATGCAGAGCTGGTTGCGCATCTGGACAAGCTGGAAGCGAGCAACATAAAGCTGCTGAACGATCGGCTCGACATCGTGTTCCAGCAATTCGGTTCGCGCGTGGATCAATCGCACAAGCGGTTCCTTGATCGCGCGCTTGAGTCGCTGCTGCAGCATCTTGAGACGAATGGTGAAGATCAGGTTTGGCAGTATAGCCCGGATGGGCTGCGGATGTTGCTGCGCACCAGTTATCAGGTCATGCGGCGCAACGTGGCCGCGACTTGTGAACAGGTCTATGCCGAAGCATCCGCCAATCTGGCCGAGACTTATCGCGCGGCCTTTGGTGTGGCTGTCGAAAATTTCACGATCACGCCGCCCGCCGCACCGGAAATCCCTGCCCCGGTCTCGCTAGGCCAAACCATCGCGCTGGATTTGCAGACCTCTTGGTGGAAAGGCTGGTGGAAACGCCGCAAGGGGTATCGCGCGTTTGCCAGTGGTTTCTACGACCTGATCGAGGCCGAGACGGCCCCGATCGTGGACGAGTTGAAGGTCCGTCAGGCTGACGGCATTCGCAAGATGGCCGAACGCGAACTGACCGATTTCCTTGCCGAACAGCGCGCAATCCTGACCGATATCAGTGAAAAATCTCAGGTCGGTGTGGACGATCTGAAAGACATCTTCGGCATCACCGCTCAGCAAGAGCGGGAAGAGATGTTCGAATACATTTTCGAAGAGTTGAGCGACGGTGGGGCCGCAGCAGAAGGAACAGGTTAATGAGTGATCCTGCCCAGCAGGCGGGTGGGCCCCGGAAACCGCGCATCGCGTTGATGGGCGAATTCAGCGCCGGCAAAAGTACGCTATCCAATCTCTTGCTGGGCGCACGCCCTTTGCCCGAAAAGGTGACGGCGACACGCCTGTCGCCTGTCTGGATGTCTTATGGCAACCAATCCCCTTATCGCGAAGATGTGGACGGCACGACCGAGCCTGTTTCGCTTGACCGTCTTGAGGGCATTCCGGTCGAGGAGACCCGCTTTATCCGGCTTTTCATGGAAGCGGATATTCTCGACGTGATCGATCTGATCGACTTTCCCGGCATTTCGGATCCCAACATGGACTCGGACGTGTGGGAACGGGTCCTGCCCGAGGTGGATGCCGTGATCTGGTGTACCCACGCGACCCAGGCGTGGCGTCAATCCGAAGCGGCGGTTTGGGAAAACATGCCCGACGCTGTTCGCGAACATTCGATCCTGTTGATCACGCGCTATGACAAGCTGACGACGGTCAATGATCGCCGCCGCGTGTTCAAGCGCGTGCGCCGGGAAACCAATGGTCAGTTCGGCGGCACATTCCCGATTTCATTGCTGCAGGCGCTGGAGGCGGGTGATGACTATGACAAATGGGATGGCAGCGGTGCCGGCCCATTCGTCGATCATCTGATCGAAACGATCCAGAAACTGGCCGATCTTGCCGCGCGTTCTCCGGAACCGCTGTACAATATCGCCAATGGTATGGGCGTCCCCGAGCCGGTCGTCGCGCCTGTCATACCACGCCGCGTGCAGCGGCCGCTGGATGCCGACAAACCCAAGCGCGAACGCCCCCCTGCCCCGCCGGAAAGCGGAACTGGCTAATACCACGACGTCGTTGACGGTCTTCCACTTGTGCCTATTTTCACGTAGTCACAAAGTGAACTGGGTTGGAATGCGGGCGTTTTGTTATGGTTGTCGAAGATTTGGACGCGCTTCAGGGCAAATTCGATGGGTGTGAAACGCTGGCCTTTGCCGACCTGTCGACGCAAATGATTCTGGTCACCAACAGCGATACCGATTATCGCCGCGAGGCGCTTGATCGCCTGTGCGCTGAGGCGGCGCTAGCGTTGGGCACCAAGAAAAAGCTGGCGATGGGGGATACGACCAGCAGCGCCGCTTTCATCGCCACGAAGGGTCAGTTACGTATCTATTTGCGGGCAACCGGAGAACCCGCAGATGTTCTATGCTGCGTCTGCAAACCGGATATGGATGTAGCTTCGTTTTTGTCCGATGCGCGCCCGTGTCTCGAAAAGATCAGCAGCGGGACCTAAGACCATTTTGACCAGATATCGGGATAACCTGCGTGACTGATCTGACAGCGCTTTCCACGAAACTCGCGGCCCTGGTGGCCGAGGACGACGTGTTCACCGATGATGGCGCACGTGTGATCAGCCAAGCGGGCGAACCGGCGCCGCTTGCGGCCATCTTGCGCGAGGTGGACGATACCGTCCTGGAACGAACGCTAGTCTTCGGCATGGGTGAGGCCGATGTGCATATCGTCGTAGCCGGGCGCCGCCTGCGGGGGATCGTCGATGTCGCAGGTGACGCGCCGGGGATCGAGGCCGTGGTGGGCGAGGTTCTGTCACGAGAAGAACCCGAAACCGTTCAGGCCGTGGGGTCATTGCTAGCCAGTATGGGTGAGGCGGCGGGCCGGATCACCGTTCGCAGTACGCCCACCCGGCCCATCGGCAGCAGCGGCGATGCAGGGATCTCGGCATCCGGCCTCGCCGATCTGTGGATCGTCGATATGGATGCGACCCCCGCCCCGGCGATAGATCGGTTTCTGACCGCGAATGCAGAGGCGATGTTAGGCGTGTTAACGGTCACCGGCGGCAAGGTGGGCAATGGCACCGGCGATGCCGCCCCCTTGCAGGCGATCTGGGCGGGTCAGGTCAATGATTTCCGTGCGCGGCACGACAAATTTCGCCAGGGCGATGATGGCCCGGTGATCATTTGCCTCGACAACGCTATCGACGGAAAGATCGGCGTGGCGCTCGCCCTTCAGGGCGATGACGCCTGTTTGTTTTCCTACGCGCCGGACGATCTGCCCGCGATCTTGTCGTCTTGGGCGGCGATCACGGGCTAAATCGTTCAGGCGATCCCGCCGGTATTGCCAAAGTCCAACCCGATGATCAGTGGATCATGATCGGATGCGCCAAAGACACCGTCGTTGAAGAACCCCGGATCCTTGAATGACGTGTCATAGTTGATCAGGTCCGGTTCATCCGCGTTGATGTGCCACTCTGTCGCCCCGGTGACGAAGGCCGCCAATTCGGCATCGGAGAGCCCCTGATCCAGCGTGCCGCGCTGCCCGTCGAAGGCAAAGCTGTACGCCTCGTCCTGCCCGATGAAATCATCGATCAGATCGACCAGACCGGCATCGTCATCCAGATGCTGCACCGGGTCTTCCTCGGCATAGGCGTTCAGGTCACCCAGCAGGACATAGTTGGTCGTGCCGCCGCCGTTGTAGCCATTTTCGATCCAGTCGCCGAGCTCGATGGCCGCATCCAACCGCACTTGGTTCCAGCTGGCCTGACCGTCACCCTGATCAAAGTTCGGATCATTGCGCAGGGCGTCGACATCCGCCTGCGTAAACCCGGTGGCGGTGCCGTTGTCGAGCGCCCGTTGGGCGGCTTCGGCAAGGTCGGTCAGGCCGCTAGGCCCTTTGGATTTGAAGTGGGACGAGACGACCGTGAAGGTTTCACCGGTCTCCAGATCCTCGAACGTGGCGGCGACCGATGGGCGGTTCCGCTGGAAGTCGCCGACTTCGCTGGTGCCCAGCGCTGTATCCAGGACATTCGCCAGGTCAAAGGTCGTCTGCGCCGATGCCTCGTTGAAGACGTAGAATTCGGTGTGGACCAGCCGGACGGCGTTTTGGTCGTAGATGATGCCCGTCGTGATCGCATCGGTGCCGATGAAGCCCGCATCAGTTGTCGGATCAGCGAATGCGTAGGACGCGCCGGAGCCTGTATCCGTCGCCTCGGCATTCAGTGCGCCGACCAGTGTCGCGATGGCGGAGTCCGCCCCGAAGCCCCCATTTTCGATCTCTTGCAGCGCAAAGACCTCGGCCCCTGTTCCGGTGATCGCAGCGACCAGTTTGTCGGTCTGGCGCGCCAGTTCCTCGGCATTATCCGCGCCGCGCGGGCCCAACCCGTTCGGCCCGGAACCAGCGCCCGGTTCGTCCAGTGTGCTGAAATAGTTCAGCACGTTGACGCTGGCCACTTGCAAGGTGCCACCTACATCGTCGGGCGTGTCCTGCCGCGCGCCGGTATTGGTGCTTTGATCGATGTCGAGCGTTTCGGTCACCACCAGTTGGTAATCGCCGAAGGCGAAAGACAGCACCCCGGTGACCTCATCATTGATCTCTGCGCCCAAACGGATCGTCGTCCCATTGTCACCAAAATCGTCGCCCGCATCGAGGAAGCCGTTGCCGTTATCGCCCGGCCCGCCGGGAACGAATTCGAACTGATCCGGGTTCTGGCTGCCTTCGCCGTCATCAAGGATCAGACGGTTGTTTTCGTTCGCCTCTTGCAAGGCTGCGATCTCATCCGCCTCGGTCTGGGCGTCGAACAGTTGGGTCGGCTGGGTCTGGACGCCCGCGCTGATGACCAACTGACCGAAACGGTCGAAGTTGAAGTTGGTGATGACCGTCAGCGGGTCCGGCGTCCCGGATGTGACACTGACCAGCATGCCTTCGACGGCCTCGTAGTCGGGCGCCGCTGTTGGTGACAGGATGATGCTGGCTGCGGTGGGCGTGGCGACCAGCGGCATGGTGACCACTTCGCTCGTGACATTGGTCAGCTGGGTCTGGCCGAATCGCTCCTGCACCTCCGCCGTGACGCTGACAAGGTTGCCGATCTCTACCGCGACCGCATCGCCGGTGAAGACAAAAATGCCTTCGGACGTGCTGGCGTTATCGTCCGCGTCGCTGTCTTCTTCTTGCAGGTAGTACCCGTTGGACACGACGTGGGTCACAACCGCTTCGACCCGAACGGTTTCGCCGACCAGTTCAGAGGCATCTCCACTGCCCTGAATCGCGCTGATCAGTTGGTCGGTTGCAGGTGGCACAACCACGTTGTTTGCTTCGCCCGGCGTTTCGGCGCGGGGCCCGTCCCATGTGCCGTCATCATTGCGCTGCAGACTTTGGCCAACCAGCGTGTCGCCTGTTTCAAACGCACCGATATCGGTCGACGTTTGACCCGCCGCTGGACCGTCTGTCGCGGTGACTTCGCCTTCGTAGCTGATGAATTCGACCAAGGCCCCATCGTTCGACAGGGCGATCCCGTCCGGTCCGTTCTGGATGCCCGGCGTCGGAATGACGTAGTAGTCGTAGGTGCCGTCGGTCGTTGGCGTGACGCTGCCGACCGCGATGGTGTTGTAAGAGCCGCCGCCATTACCGTTGTAAAGGTCGATGTTCAGTGCGCTGACATCCTCACCCGCATCGACGCGGATCTCGACGAATTCGCCGACATCACCGCCCGCATTGTCGTAGTGGAATTCATTGATCTGCGCGGTGGTTGGCCCGGCCTCGATTGCGTTTGCAGTTCCGGCGGTGTTCGCGCCCGCCTCTGCCCATGTGCCATCTTCGCGCCGCTGAAGGCTGTCCCCGATCGCGGTGCTGCCGGGTTCGGACACGCCGATATCTGTTGAGGTGGTCCCGTCCGCGACGCCGCCGACGGCAGTGAAGGACCCCTCATAGCTAAGGAATTCGATCAGCTCACCCGCGTTCGACAGGGCGATGCCGTCAGGTGCGCCGTTTTGCAGACCGTTGGTGGGCAGCTGAAAGACATAGTAGTCGAACGTGCCGTCGGTGGTTTTGTTCGCATCTGCGATGTTCAGCGTGTTGTAGACCGAACCGTTTGAGCCGTTGTGAAGCTCGACCAGCAGCCCGCTGGCGTCGGCATCGGCGTTGGTGCGGATTTCGATGAACTCACCCACATCGCCACCAACATTGTCGTAGTGGAATTCGTTCAACCGGGCATTCAATTCGATCGGCGCCGGGATATTCGCCGCACCGGACGTGTTTGGTTCAGCCTCGCGCCATGTGCCGTCATCGTTGCGCTGCAGGCTGTCGCCGATCTCGGTTCCGCTATTCTCGGACACGCCGATATCGGTCGAGGTCGTCCCATCGGCCACGCCTCCCACCGCGTCGAACGTGCCTTCGTAGCTGAGGAATTCGATCAACGCCCCGGCATTCGACAGCGCGATGCCGTCTGGCGCACCGTTTTGCAGACCATTGGCGGGCAATTCAAAGACGTAATAGTCGAATGTCCCGTCGGTGGTCTGTGTCGCATCCGCGATGTTCAGCGTGTTGTAGACGCTGCCGTTCGAGCCATTGTGCAGCTCGACCATCAGCCCGCTGGCATCCGCACTGGCATTGGTCCGGATTTCGATGAATTCGCCCACGTCTCCGCCGGCATTGTCGTAGTGGAATTCGTTGATCCGGGGATCAAGCGCGGGGCCTTCATCCACGTCGGCAACGGTGATGCTGACATCCTCGCTGGCTGTGCCGCCGTTGCCGTCATCGGCAATGATGGTCACGTCATAGACGTTATTGGTGTCGGCGTCGGCGGGCGCCTCGAAATCGGGTGCGTCGATGAAGGATAGCATGCCAGTGGCCGCATCGATGGTGAACAATGCGCCATCGGCCCCGCCGAGGGTGAACGCGACCGTATCGCCTTCGGCATCTGTCGCGCTGATGCCTGCGTCGATCGCGGTTGTGTTTTCGTCGATCGTGGCGTCGTTCGCCGTCAGGACCGGCGCGTCGTTGGTGCCCGTTATGGTGATTGTCACGGTGGCGGTATCGGTGCCGCCTTTGCCGTCATCGACGGTGTAAGTGAAGGTATCGGTCGCCGTTTCACCTGCGCCGAGGCTGTCGAACAGATCGCCGGACTCATAGGTGATTTGTCCGTCGGCAAAGGTGACTGTCGCACCCGATGCGCTGGTCGCGTCAACGGCGGTGATGCTGATCATGTCGCCATCGAATTCCCGGTCGTTTGCCAAAAGATCGGCCGCAGCGATCACCAATACTGTGTCTTCGTCGATGGTCACATCATCATTAGCGGCGAGCACCGCGTTGTTCGTGCCGTCGATGAAAAACAGGTAATCGTCGGCGGCAAAATAAAGCGCCTCGATCCCGAAAAGCGTGTCCTTGCCGTCGATGCCATCAACAATCGTGCGGCCAAAGAACCCCTGACCGATGGTCAATTCGTAATCCGCGATTGCCCCTTCATAATCGGCTGTGTCGAAGCCCAGACCGCCAAAGATGCGGTCATCCCCTTTGCCGGCCTTGATGATGTCGTTGCCCCGTCCGGCAAAAATCCAATCATCCCCGGCGCCCGTGAAAATCACGTCATCGCCGGAAAATCCGAATACAATGTCGCGGCCATCCGTGCCGGTCAGATCATCGTCTCCGGATGTCCCGAATTGAAATTTTGTGCGTTGAAATGTCATGTCTTCCCCCAATCGTCGGACTTTGTTGTTGTCTCTGCGAAGTTTGTAACAGCATTATTTTGGACAGCGCATCCGCGAATATACAAGCTGCGCGTTCGACCGCCGGGCTCTGACGTTGGGTCAGTAGGCGGCAACGAGGGGAAAACATGCATTCAGAAGCAGCAAAGGCGTCCATTGCCGCCCACTTTTTCGACGGGTTCGAGGAACGTTTTATCGACGGTCCCGCAGGTCCGATTTTTTGCCGGATCGGTGGGGATGGTCCGCCGTTGGTCCTGTTGCACGGTTATCCGCAGACATCTGCCATGTGGCATGCGGTGGCCGCTGATCTGGCTCGGGATTACCGCGTGATTTGCATGGATTTGCGCGGCTATGGGCGGTCGGTGAAGCCTGAAACCATCGCCGAGCATGCTCAGATGGCGAAACGCGCGATGGCTGCGGATGTTATCGCCGTCATTGACACGTTGGGCCATGATCGGTTCCTGGTGGGTGCCCATGATCGTGGCGCGCGGGTGGCGCATCGGTTGGCTGCGGATCACCCGGATCGGGTGCGGGCGTTGTCGGTGTTGGACATCGCGCCCACCCGCGAGATGTATCGCGAGGGCGACAGCGCCTTTGCCCATACCTATTGGCATTGGTATTGGCTGACCTTGCCTGCACCTTTTCCTGAAAAGCTGATCGGTGCCGACCCGGCCTATTTCTGGCTGACCAAGGCGTCGGGTTGGGCGAAGCGCCCGTCGCCCTTTGTCCAGCAAGCGTTGAACGAATACCTGACCTGTTTTGATGATCCCGTGCTGATCCACTGCGCATGTGAGGATTACCGTGCGGCGGTCAATATCGACATCGCGCATGATGATGCGGATAGGTCAAAGCTGTCGATGCCGTTGCTGGCGTTGTGGGGCAAGGATGGCGCGATCGAGCGGCATTTCGATTGTCTCGCGCTATGGCGTGAACGTGCCGATGATGTGACCGGATGGGCGCTGCCGGGCGGTCATTTTCTGGCCGAGGAATGCCCCGATCTGGTGATCGCGGCATGGCGCGAATTCTTTGCCAACGCGCCGGAATAGGCCGCCACCGAAGCGGCGGCCATTTGTTCAGGCAAAGTCGAACATGTCCGATGTGGTCGGCACCACCGGATCCTGCCCACCGGGGAGCGAGGCCCAGACATTGTCGATCAGGTGCGAATCCGCGACTTCCAGATCGCGGAAGAAACCTCCGTCATCTTCTGCCGTGATCACGTCAGCGATGTGATATGTCGTGCCAGCGCCGATATGGCCCCAGGACGTGACCAGATCGTTGAAATCGGTGCCTGCATCATCGCCTGTCAGCTCGGTGATGTTTGCGTCGCCCACTCCGTCCCAGATATTGCGGTCATAGAAGGTACCATCGAAGCCACCGATGCCGACCGCCTGAATGGCATAGACATGATCGAACAGGTCGGGGTCATCCCGATATTGCAGCACTGCCTCGGCCCCGCCCAGCGAATGACCGGTCAGGTTGACAATGGCACCATCGGCAATGTCGTCTTCGAAGAACTGCGCGATCATGCCGGTGATCGCATCTTCGCTGCTGCCGGTGTCTTCGCCCAAGACAAGGCTGATATCGCTGATCACGTCGCCCAAGGACGCCGTTCCGCCGATCCCGATGAAGTATTCGCCGGTTTCCGTGTTCTGGGTCAAAGTGACATTCGCCTCGAACCCGCCCAGCAGGCTGGAACTTGCATCCTCGAGCACGCGGATAATCTCGAACCGGTCGCTTGCCCAATTCACCAGCCCGTCGAGCCAGCCGTTTTCAGCATAGAACAGGTCCAGATCGGTGACATAACCGTCAATATTGACCGCACCGGCCTCGAACAGATCCGAATAATCGGCATAGCCGATTTGGGCCGCGACAGTCGCGTCGCGCAATTCCACGATTTCAGCTGCCGACATGTTGTTGCTGTCGATCGTGACGCTTTGCACCTGATCTTCGAGCGCTGCCACGGGTTCGAACCGGCTCAGATCCGGATTGATAGGTTGATAGTCGTTTTCAAAGATGTTGTCGGCCACGTTCAACGTGGCCTCGAACACCGCTTCGCTTGCGCCTTCGATCGCCCCACCGACCGCCTCGGTCACCGCGTCCACAACCTTATCCACAGTCGCTGTAACGGTTTGCACAACCGTATCAACGACAGTTGTCACCACCTCGACAACCGGTTCGATAACCTTTTCCACAAAGGTCTCTGCGGCCTCCTCTACCGCTTCGACCACCGGTTCGACGACTTTTTTCCTGAGCCAGCTAAACCATCCCACGTCGCATCCTCCCTACTTGATTGACGTAAAGGGAAGCCTAACGACAGAAGGTTGATTTCCGCGGATGACGTAAGGTCATATTGACGTAACGTCATAATGCTGCGACGCAGCGTAACAAATCAGCGGAAGTAAATACTGTATTCGGCCCTGATCGCCGCATCCAGGGCCGGATCGATCAACGACTTGGTCCGTGCGAGGATTTCCCGCTTTCGCGCAACGGCTTGGTCGATCAGGATCGGCTGACCTGCCTCACCCCATTCCTTGGGGCTCATCCGATTGCCGAGCGTGGGATAGACATATTCCGTCTGCATCAGGTTCAGCGTTTGTTCAGAACCAAGATAATGGCCCGGCCCATCCAGACAGACCGCCTTCATTGCGTCGATCGACGTATTGTCTTCGGTCACATCGATCCCGCGGACGCAGCGCATCGCCTGCCCGATGATGTCATCACCCAGAATTAACGATTCGAGGCAAAACCCAAGCAATGAGGCATGCATACCCGCGGCCTCATAAACCATGTTCAGCCCTGACAGGCCCGCCATGACATTGGTGATCCCCTGCTCCCACCCGGCCTGCATGTCGGGCAGTTTGCTGTCGGTGATCCCCGCTGCCGCCCCACCGGGCAGGCCGTAGAATTGATGCATCTGTGCGCAGCCCGCCGTCAGGAGGGCCTGTTCCGCCGACCCGCCCGACATCGCACCCGTGCGCAGGTCGGACACGAAAGGCCAGGTGCCGAACACTGCCGGATGACCCGGCGCAACCGCGTTGACATAGACGACACCCGCCAGGCATTCGGCCACCGCCTGCACGATCGCCAGCGCGATGGGTGCAGGTGCCGTCGCCCCCGCCTGCCCTGCCGATAACAGCAGCACCGGCATGCCTGCGCGAATGCAATGTTCCATCGCGACGCAGCTTTCCTCGGCGAATTTCATCGGGGGGACGACAAAACAGTTGGTGTTCGAGATGAACGGGCGCGCGCGATAGGTGGCCTCATCCCCCGCAATCCGATGGATCAGATCCAGACAGGGTGCCACGTGATGCGGTTCGCTGAAATTGGTGCCGATATGCTTGGTGGTGCCCGAACAGCATGCAAAGATTGTGTTCAGGTCAAGGTGCAGATTGTCGGGGATATCGCGGGCGACCAGCGCACGCTGAAAAAAGTGAACGTTGTCGAGCACCTGTGTGATCCGGGCGGCATCATAAAGGTCCTGTGCAGTCGAATCGCGATAGGTGCTCGTTTCCACATCCACCATATGGACCGCGGCACCCGCCGTTCCGAAATGAACATTCGTGCCGCTCAGATGCAGGTCATGCCTGGGGTCACGTCCATGCAACGTGATATCGCGCGCAGCAACGGCCAGCATGTCCTCGACCAGCGCACGGGGAAAGCACAGGCGACCGTCATCACCCAGAACAGCCCCGGCCTGCCTCATGATCTCGACACCGGAAGGCGGCGCGTCGGCCAGCCCGATCTGTTCGAGCGCATCCAACGCAGCATGGTGAATACGGGTCACATCAGCCTCTGAGAGTGGTTTGTATTGCCCACCCGGCAAACCGGGGCGGATGGGCCGCAAATCCTCGGCCAACGGCGCATTGCGCAAAGCGACCCGCGCGGCGCGACCGCCACTACGGCCCTTGCGGCGAACTGTGTCTGGCATGCCGGAATCCTCCCCGATACGCGATAGTATCGCGCCGATGCGCAGGTCGTTCAATTCGCCACACGATGTGATATTGATCGTGGAAACCGATTAGCAGGTGCCTTTCATGCAGATCGAACTGATCGAAACCTTTCTTGACCTGTGCGAAACGCGCAGCTTCAATCAAAGCGCCGAACGGCTTGGTGTCACCCAGTCCACCGTTTCAGGCCGGATCAGGACGCTCGAGGCCAACGTCGGACGCCAGTTGTTCCGACGATCCCGCGCGGGAACCGCATTGACGACCGAAGGCCTGCGTTTCGAACCCCACGCCCGCAGCCTGATGCATAGCTGGGTAAAGGCGCTTACCGCGACGCGAGATGCGGGGATGGCCGGCGTTTCGATGCGGATCGGATTGCAACAGGATCTGATCAGCCTCGATATCGATCTGCTGATCGCGAACCTGCGTGCGGCACTGCCCGACACGATTTTTTATGTCGAGGCGGACTACTCTGTCCAAATGCGCAGCGACCTCGCAGCGGGAACGCAGGACATCGCCGTGCTCTATTCCCCCATCGCGCACCCCGATCTGCATTACGCGACACTGGGCGAGATCCGCTACGTGATGGTATCGACCGACGTGACCGAATGTGCAAAGATCGCGCCGGAACGCTATATCCTTGCCAATTACGCGCCGGCCTTTGCACAATCCCACGCCGCCCAGCTGCCGCATCTGACCAACGCGCCACTGATTGTGGGACAGAACACGGCGATGATCGACATGCTGACGTCGATGGGCGGTACGGGATACGTGCTGCAACAGGCTGCCGCGCGGTTGGTATCGGATGGTCCATGCGCCTTGGTGCAAGACGCCCCGGTGATCACGCAGCCGTCGGTCATCGGCGTCCACCTGCGGAACCGGCACCGCCCCGTCTATCGACAACTCGCCCGCGTGATACAGGCCCATTTCACCGCGCGGAGCAACGTGCCGCGGCAACGGCGCACAGGGGGCGTACCGGTGACGCCGGGTCTCTAAATTATTTGTGCCTCAGGTCTTGCAGTCCCCCGGACAAGGTTCTAAACGATGCGAACTTGGCGCGGGATGGAGCAGCCCGGTAGCTCGTCAGGCTCATAACCTGAAGGTCGTAGGTTCAAATCCTACTCCCGCAACCAACAAACTATCGCTGATGTCGTGCAAAAGCCCCCGTTCGGGGGCTTTTTGCATTTATGTGACGATTGTCGTGACTTATCGATGCGGATGAGTGCGGGAGGCGATCATCCGATATCAGGCCTTGCTTCAGCTCTGTCTGCGGCAACCAGGTCAGCCCGATGAGCATGAGCGCAGCAGAGACGATACAGGCGATCGTCCGTATTGTGTTCCACATCGTCCAGCGTGGCATATAAATGCCGGACCAGTAGTCTTTGGTCGCGTCGGATGACAGGTCCATTCCCGCCAGTGCTGCGTTCATCGGCACATTGCAAAATACGGTAACGGCAAAACAGCCAAGCAGATAGATAATCGCGCCAAGCAGAATGATTGTCGCCGGTCCACCGGTCAGGTTCACCACGGCATAGATGGCAATGAAGACCGATATGGCCGCCATGCCAAGAAAGAGGGTCATAAAGACCCACCGAAAGACCTCACGATTGATCACTTGCATTGCTTCGACACCACCCACCCCGCCGGTGCGGGCGAGCGAGCGCATGACGAAGTCGGAAAATGCCAAGAATACACCGCCGACCAGCGCATAGGCGATGATCGAGAACTGAAAAAGTGCCAAAATGGCAGGTGACATTGGAATTTCTCCTTTTGGATCATAGCGGTGGCACATTGGGACCACGTGCCACCACCCATGGATCACGATTGGGCATAGCTTTCAGCAAGATCGCGGTTGGCGCGCGTGATGCGTCCGCGGAAGGCAAAGACGCAAAGCGCCGCAATGGCCATTTCGATCACAAAGGCCCCGATGATCCCCTGCGAAGGCATCCCATCCACGGCAAGGCCGATCAGCCGACCCGCCGGGAAGGCCACAAAGACAACCAGCGCCGAAACGATGGAGATTTGCGCCATCGCTGCCCGCCAGATTCCGGCAAGCATCAGAACACCCAACGCGAACAGACCCGCAGCAGGCGCACGCAGCTCGCTCAACAGATTTGGGTCATCGCCAAGGCTGATCCCATAGCTGGCGTAAAAGGCATGCGGTGCTGCAAGGATGAACCCACCGACACCAACAGAAGTCAGGCCAGAGAGGCCAAGCACGACTTTTTCAAGAAGTGTAAGAGACATGGTAAGCCCTTTCTTTTCAGGCAGCCGTATTCCAGGCGCCGCCAGCCGCGGCCGTCATCGCGAATTCGACGAAATCACGCGGCTTTCGGCCAAGCGCCCGCATGACGCCGTCGGTCGTATGGGCATTCCGCCCATCAAGCGTTTCGCGGGCAATCGCGGTGAAGACGTCAGCGACGAACGCACCCCCCGATTTCGCCACGTTGGCATGAAAATCCTCGAACGTGATCGGGATGTACTGGATGGACCGACCTGTCGCGTTCGACAGCACATCAGCCATTTCGGCGAATGTCATCAGACGCGGCCCGGTCACTTCGTAAAGCGCACCTACATGACCATTTTCGGTCAGGGCCGCAACGGCAACATCCGCGATGTCGTCGATGTCGATGATCGGCTCGGCGATATCACCGCCCGGCATGGGCAGAGCACCTGCCAGGATCGGGTCACGCAGATATCCTTCGCTGAAGTTCTGCGCGAACCAGGCCGCACGAACGATGGTGAACGGGATGCCGGAGGCGCGAACCACCTCCTCCCCCAGGCGTGCGTGATGCTCTCCGCGCCCTGACAGAAGGACAAGATGTTGCAATCCGCTGGCTGCGGCGATTTTGGTGAAGGATTCGAGTGTCTCGACAGCACCCGGGAAGGCGAGGTCAGGGAAGTATGTCACGTAAGCCTTGGCCACGCCGCGCAACGCGGGCGCCCAGGTAGCCGGCGCATCCCAGTCAAAGGGTATGTCCGAACGGCGCGAGCCGCGGCGAACCGCGACACCCTTTTCTTCGAGCTTGGTGGCGACGCGCGAACCGGTTTTGCCAGTGGCGCCGATCACGAGAATAGGCGGGGTCGTCATTTTCATCTCCTTGGTTCAGTTTCGTAACCAAAGGATAGACCGTGCCGGAGACGTAGATATTGACCGTCAATGCCAAGAATTTGACTGCGCCCGCCAAAGAACGCCGCATGGGGCCACGTCCAGTTCGCTTTGGCATCAAGGCGGGTCGTGCATATTATCCAGTTATGCGAATGGTTCATTCAATGAATTGCGTCTCACGATGGCCTATGTAACCTCTCTTTTCCCGCGCAAGATGGTCGCGGCGGCCGGTGCCGCCATCGACCAAGAGGCCATGCTTGCGACCGTTGGCATCGACCATGACGCACCTTGGGATCCCAAGGTCATGATCCCCGCTGTCGCCTACTACGACATGCTTGAAACCATGGCCGAACAGGTCGACGTGACCGAGCTGCCCATCCACGTTGGCGCATCGATGCGATGCGACGAATACGGCGCACTCGGCCTTGCCTGGAAGGCCGCACCGACGCTGTTCGGGTCATGCACGCGCATCGAACGCTATGCGCGGCTTTGGACAGGTGTCGTAACCTACGAACTGCGCAAGGTCGCAGGCGGGACGCTTTTCATCCTGCACCGGTCGGGTGAACGCCGCCTTGGCCTGCGCCTGTCGAACGAGGCGACGCTGGCCAGTGGCGTGTCGCTCAGCAGGCAGGTCTGCCCGGTCCCGTTTTCGCCGCTGGAGGTTTTCCTGCAACATGGTCCGCCCCGGTCCAAAGTCTTTCACGAAGAATGGTTCGGCTGCCCTGTCACCTTCGACGCCGATATTGACGCAGTCCTGATCTCGGACGCGGCAATGGAACGACAGAACATCCTGGGTGATGAGGGCATATCACGCTACCTGGCCACGCATCTTGATGCAGAGCTGGCCCAAGTCGAAGGCCCGCCCGCGATCGTACGTCAGGCCAAGGACGCAATCGCACAGGCGCTGAGTGAGGGGGCGCCACATATGGCGGACATTTCCAAAAGTCTCGGGCTCAGCGCACGCTCTTTCCACAGGCGTCTTTCCGAACATGGTCTGAGCTTCCAGACACTGACCAAAGAAACGCGCCGCGACCTGGCAAAGGGTCTCTTGCTTGATGAAGAGCTTTCCCTGGCCGAGGTCGCCTTTCTGACCGGTTTTTCCGAGCAAAGCTCATTCACCCGCGCGTTCAAAAGATGGCTTGGCACGACACCGGCCAGCTACCGCAAGTCGCACACTTAGGGTCAGCCTATTTTGCGGTTCACCTTGGACCGGACTTGCGGTCTAAATGCGCCATGAGCGACGTGACAGCACATTGGATCATGGGCATAGATGGCGGCGGCACAGGTTGTCGTGTGGCGATCGCGAGGCCCGATGGGGTGATCATCGCGCACGGCGAAGGCGGCCCAGCCAACTTTACCAGCGATCCCGATGGCACGATCACGCATATTCGCAATGCAATGGATCAGGCCGCCAAAGCAGCCGGGTTAGGCCCCGATGAACTGGCACGCTGCGCGGCACATGCGGGTCTGGCCGGCGTGCAGCGGGCCGAACATGCCATGACGGTTGCCGAGGCATTGCCGCTGATGCACTGTACCGTGACCGAAGACCGGGTGACCGCCATCGCCGGTGCCTTGGGTGAGGATGATGGCGTCCTTTTGTCCGTTGGAACCGGCACCTTCGTCGGCGTGAAACGAGGTCAGCAAACCCGTTTTCTTGGGGGATGGGGTTTTCGTCTGTCGGATCAAGCCTCTGGTGCATGGCTGGGACGGCGACTTCTTGAGACCGTCCTGCTGGTTCATGACGGCCTTGTTGACCCAAGTGATCTGAGCACCGAGGTTATGGACGGATTCAGCCATGACCCGACAGAAATCGTCGCATTCGCCGCACAAGCGACGCCCGCGGACTATGCGACGTTCGCGCCGCGGATCGTGCAGGCGGCCGAAGCCGACGACGATCATGGGTTGCGTCTGATGCACGAAGGTGCCGACTTCCTGCAACGCTGCATATCACTGACCACTTGGAATGAAAGTGTTCTTATTTGCTTCAGTGAAGGATTAGGAGGCTTTTACAAACGTTATGTTGACAAACGGTGGAAACCGCAGATCACATCACCCAAAGGCACCCCGCTGGATGGTGCCCTTGAACTTGCGCGGAAATCGCTGGACGAAACGGGGATAGCGCAATGACCGGTCACGCCTATATCGGGGCGGATATCTTTGATGGGACGGCGATCCACGAAGGTTGTGCAATCCTGATCGAAGATGGGCACTTCGATAAGATCATTCCCAAAGACGCCATCCTCCCGGGCTTTGTCGTCACACAGGTCGATGGCGGTACCATTGCGCCCGGATTGGTCGATCTGCAGGTCAATGGCGGCGGCGGCGTCATGTTGAATGATCAGACGACACTGGACGGCATCAAAACCATCGCTGACGCGCATCGGCGGATGGGAACATGTGCAATCATGCCCACATTGATCACCGATACGCCGGACCGCACCCGCGCCGCAATCGACGCCGTCGAAATAGCCATCGCGCGAGGTATTCCCGGAATTCTCGGCATCCACCTCGAAGGGCCACATCTTTCCATTGCACGGAAGGGCGCCCACCGGGCCGACCTGATCCGGCCCATGACGGCTGAAGACGAAGACTTTTTATGCAACGCCGCGATGAGAATACCCAACGTCATGGTCACGGTGGCCCCGGAAAATGTCGGGCTGGATCAGATCACCCGTCTGACCAATGCCGGTGTGATCGTATCGCTGGGTCATACGGATTGCGACGGCGACACGGCGCGCGCCGCTTTTGCGGCCCGCGCGACTTGCGTCACCCATCTGTTCAACGCCATGAGCCAGATGCAAAGTCGCGCGCCCGGGCTTGTCGGGGCCGCTTTGGCAGATAGGACGATTGCAGCGGGCCTCATCGCCGATGGGATCCATGTGCATCCGATGACCATGGAAGCCGCACTGGCGGCCAATGACAGGATCTTTCTGGTCAGCGATGCCATGGCGACCACAGGAACCGATCTGTCGTCATTTCAGCTGAATGGCCGGACCATTCTGCGCAAAGACGGGCGATTGACCCTGGAAGACGGCACCTTGGCGGGGGCCGATCTGCATATGGCCAAAGCGGTCACGACCCTGATCGATGCGGTCGGTGTTTCACATCAACGCGCGTTGCGGATGGCGACATCCTTACCTGCAAGCGTTCTGAACGATCCGCTTGGATTTGGCGCGTTCACCCCGGGCGCGCCATGGCACGGCGTTCATTTTAGCCGCAATGGCAGGTGTAAGCCGTTGTAAACCATACCTGTGAGAGGGTGGCGTATGAGACAAGTTCAACTGCGACCGACCCGATTCGACCGTGGCAATCCCGCGTTCTTCCATCACCTGTTTCGCGCGAAGGCGGCGCAGAAAGGCGGTATCGTCCGGCGCGCGGTGCATGACGTTGAACGCGAAGTCGGGCGGGATGCCATGATTGCAGAGGTCGAACGCCGGGGCTTTCACCTTTTGGAATGCGCCGGGCAGTTCATCGTCATCTGCCGCTCGGATCACCTGACGGTCCATCGCTAAAGTCTTCGTGACGAAGACTTTAAACGCCGCAGACTTTTCGTGACGAAAAGTCTCCTATTCCGCCGCGACCGCCCCCGGATTATTCGGATGCGTCGTCCAGTTAGCATATTCCCTTTCGACCACCTTACCGGTCCGCGGATCGACCTCCCCGGGTTTCATCGGCTCCATCGTGATGCAGCCTTCGACAGGACAAACATCAACACACAGGTTGCAGGCCACGCATTCTTCATCAATGACGGTGAAGGTACGGTCTTCCGACATCGCGATGGCCTGATGGCTCGTATCCTCACAAGCCGCATAGCAACGCCCGCATTTGATACAATCATCCTGCGAAATCCGTGCCTTGGCCACGTAGTTGAGGTTGAGATACTGCCAGTCGGTCACATTCGGCACCGCCATGCCGATGAAGTCGGATGTCGAGCGATATCCCTTGTCATCCATCCATTGCGACAGGCCGCTGATCATTTCCTGTACGATCTTGAAGCCATAGGTCATCGCCGCCGTGCAGACCTGCACATTGCCGCAGCCCAGCGACATGAACTCTGCAGCATCGCGCCAAGTCGTTATGCCGCCAATGCCGCTGATCGGTAGGCCATAGGTATCGGGGTTGCGCGAAATCTCGGACACCATCGACATCGCGATCGGCTTGACCGCCGGGCCGCAATACCCGCCGTGGGAGCCTTTACCGTCAATCGACGGTTCGGGCGACATGGTGTCGAGATTGACGGACGTAATTGAATTAATTGTATTAATCAGGCTGACCGCGTCGGCGCCTCCGGCCTTGGCCGCGGCAGCAGGTTTGCGGATATCGGTGATGTTCGGCGTTAGCTTCACGATCACCGGTTTGTCGTAATACTGCTTGCACCATTCGGTGACCATCTGGATGTATTCGGGCACCTGACCCACGGCAGAGCCCATGCCGCGTTCGGACATCCCATGCGGACAGCCGAAATTCAGTTCGATCCCGTCGGCGCCGGTGTCCATCACGCGGGGCAGGATGGCCCTCCAAGCCTGCTCCTCGCACGGCACCATGATGCTGACGATCACCGCGCGATCAGGATAATCGGCCTTGACCCGCTTGATTTCCTCCAGATTGGTTTCCAAGGGGCGGTCGGTGATCAGTTCGATATTGTTCAAACCCAAAAGACGCCGATCCGCGCCATAGATCGCGCCGTAGCGTGGCCCATTGACGTTAACGACCGGTGGACCTTCCGCACCGAGGGTTTTCCACACGACACCACCCCATCCGGCCTCGAACGCGCGGCGGACATTGTACTCCTTATCCGTCGGTGGCGCAGAGGCCAGCCAGAACGGGTTCGGGCTTTTGATGCCCAGGAAATCTGTTGTGAGATCAGCCATTTTACGCGCCCTCCATCAAGGTTGCATGAATATCCTCCGCCGCATCGCGCCCTTCGGCAACAGCCGTCACGGTCAGGTCATCCCCGCCACTCGCGCAATCGCCCCCCGCCCAGACGCCATCGCGGCTAGTCCGACCGGCGTCGGTGATCGCGATCTTGCGTCCGTCAAGGTCCAATCCGGCAACAGTTTCAAGGGTTTGTCCAATCGCCTTGAACACCTGATCGGCCTTCAGCCGCACGGTTTCGCCGGTGCCTTTCAGGCCGCCATCGTCAACCGTGTATTCCAGTTCGATCTCGCGCACCGCGCCGTTGCCATGCACCGCGACGGGTTGGACGTTGAACATCAGGTTCACGCCTTTGGAGGCCGCGAGGTCTTGTTCATAGCGGCTCGCGCTCATCGCATCGCGTCCACGCCTGTAGGCGATGGTGACGTTCTGCGCGCCAAGCAGCTTGGATTGAACGGCGGCGTCGACGGCGGTCATGCCGCCGCCGATCACCACCACATCGCGACCGACAGGGAGGGTTGAAAGGTCGCTTGTCTGGCGTAATTCTGCAATGAAATCAACGGCGTCGCGGACGCCGGTCTTATCTTCGCCCTCAGCCCGCAGGGCGTTCACCCCGCCGAGGCCAACGCCAAGGAACACCGCGTCATAGGCATCGACCAATGAGTCGAGCGAGAGGTTATCGCCCAGCCGTTCGCCGTATTTCATGGTTATACCACCAATCCCTAACAACCACTCAACCTCGCGCGCGGCGAAATCATCGGTGGTCTTGTAGGCGGCGATGCCGAATTCGTTGAGGCCGCCGGGTTTATCGGCGGCATCGTAGATTTTCACGTCGTGCCCGTGCATGGCAAGCCGGTGCGCGCAGGCAAGGCCCGCTGGTCCGGCGCCGACCACGGCGACCGATTTACCGGTGGATGGCCCACGCTCGTAAGGGTGCCCCTGGCGGGCCATCAGCGCATCGGTGGCGTGCCGTTGGAGGCGCCCGATCTCAACCGGTTTACCCTCGGCCAGTTCGCGGACGCAGGCCTGTTCACATAGGTCCTCTGTCGGACAAACACGGGCGCACATGCCGCCTAAGATGTTACTGTCAAAGATCGTTTTTGCAGCAGCTTCCGGCGTGCCGGTGCTGATTTGCCGGATGAACAGTGGTATATCGATGCCGGTCGGGCAGGCCGTGACGCAGGGCGCGTCGTGGCAGAAATAGCAGCGGTCGGCGGCCACTGCGGCCTCATGCGGGGCGTAGGGGGCGTGCAGGTCGTCGAAGTTTTCGGCCAGCGTATCAGCGGGCAGGCGACCGGCGGCGATGCCGGGGGTCATGGGGCTGGACATGGGCAATTCCTGTCGTGGCGATATCCGAAAAGTCTGCCACAGTTTGTTTTTTTATCAAACGGTAAATTTTTGGCAGTTGGCGAACATCGCTCTGGCGGGCCCGGATTGACCTTCAGCGCCATGAAATCTGGAGGAATCAAAAGTTAACGCCCTGATTTCAGGGTATGTTTTGCGTACACACACCGTACACACAGCGTGCAGATCGCGTGCATACGCTTTGGCCCAAGACCATGTATTAACCTATCGCGCGCCGCAAAAGGTTAACGTTTGTTCAGAAATCGAAGGCCGCGACGGTTTCACGCCGCCCAAGCGTCATTGCGTCGGAGACATGCACCATCGGTGTCAGGTCCACATCCGATCCGCCCGTTTCCATCAGTTCCGCCATCCGCGCGTACAGCGCCGGGTATTCGTCCAGCGCCGCCTGTGCGGCCTCTTCCCCGTTGATCAGGCAGCGGTTGCCGCCATCCTTCAGATCGACCCGGTCAGCCCCGGCGTGCAGGGTCATTTCCCAGATTTGGTCGCCTTCCTGACGCCAGTCGAAATCGGCGCTGATCCCGCCCGAGAATTGCAGCTGTGCGGCAATCGGCGTCTGCCGGTTTTCGGGGAAGTGCAGCGTCGCCTCTTTCAGATGGACAGCGGCGGGCAGCACCTCTGTCAGGATCGACAGCGCGTTGATACCAGGGTCGAACACGCCCATGCCCCCGGGTTCGAACACCCATTCCTGGCCGGGATGCCAGCGGCGGACATCTTCCTTCCAGGTGATGTGGCCTTCGGTGACCGTCTTGTCCGCGAGGAAGGCCTTGGCCCCGGCGACCCCACGCGCCATCCGGCTGTGCCAAGTGGTGAAAAGGGTGACGCCCTTCGCAGTGGCCATGTCTTGCAGCGCGTGGACTTCGGCGAGCGTCGCGCCGGGCGGCTTTTCCAGCATCACATGACGACCCGCCGCGATGGCCTTGGCCGCATAGGCGAAACGCGGCACGGGCGGTAGACAGAGGGAGATGACGGGGATATCGGTTTCCGCCAGCATCCGGTCGAAATCGGTGAAGGCGGGGACGCCTTCGACCGTACCTGACCGGCTGACCGTGGCGGCCAGTTCCCAGTCATCGCTGGCGGCGATAGAGGGGACATGCTGATCGACGGCGATCTTGCCGATCCCCACAAGGCAGACGGGTGTCATCAATGCGCTTCCTTGCCGACCGCGTTGCCCCGGCATCCGACGAGGAAGTCGAAATCGGCGCCTGTATCGGCGCCCAAAACCCGGTCATGATAAAGTTGAGCATAACCGCTTTCAGGGCGTGGATTTGCGCCGGAATTGTCGGCGCTCCATGCATCGAGGCGTGATTGCAGTTCGTCATCGTGGATATCCAAATGAATGCGCCGGGCCTCTACGTCGAGTTCGATCATGTCGCCATTCTGCACGACGGCGAGAGGCCCGCCCACTGCAGCCTCGGGTGACGTATGTAGAACGACAGTACCAAAGGCCGTACCCGACATCCGCGCGTCCGAGATGCGCACCATATCGGTGATCCCCTTTTTCAGGATCTTGGGCGGCAGGCCCATATTCCCAACCTCGGCCATGCCCGGATAACCACGCGGGCCGCAGTTTTTCAGGACCATGACGCAGGTCTCATCAATGTCGAGATCGTCGTCATTGATACGCGCTTTGTAGTCATCGATATCCTCAAACACGACCGCACGGCCGCGATGCTTCATCAGTTCGGGTGTGGCGGCGGAGGGTTTCAGGACGGCACCTTTCGGCGCGAGATTGCCGCGCAGGACGGCGACGCCGCCGGATTGGGTGAGGGCCTTTTCGACGGGCAGGATGACATCCTCGTTCCAGTTCTGAACGTCCTTGACCTCGTCCCACATGGACCCGCCCGAGACGGTCAGCGCGTCCTTGTGCAGCATGCCCGCCTCGCCCAGCCGTTTGATCACGACGGGCAGGCCACCGGCGTAGAAGAATTCTTCCATCAGGTATTTGCCTGACGGCATGAGGTTCACGATGGTCGGCACGTCGCGCCCGCAGCGGTCCCAATCATCCAGCGTGAGGTCGATGCCGACACGGCCTGCCATGGCGAGCAGGTGGATCACCGCATTGGTGGACCCACCGATTGCGCCGTTGGTGCGGATCGCGTTTTCGAACGCTTCCGTTGTCATGATGTCGGACGGCTTCAGGTCATCCTTGACCATCTGCACGATACGGCGACCGGTGATGTGCGACATGGCGCGACGGCGGCTGTCGACGGCGGGGATCGCGGCGTTGCCGGACAGGGCCATGCCCAGCGCCTCGGCCATCGACGCCATCGTGCTGGCGGTTCCCATGGTGTTGCACGACCCGGGGGAGCGAGACATGGACGCCTCGGCTTCGACAAATTCCTCGGCGGTCATCTCCCCCGCCCGGACGGCTTCGGAAAATTTCCAAAGATGGGTGCCGGATCCGACCCGCTCCCCCCGGAAATGCCCGTTCAGCATCGGCCCGCCCGACACGACGATGGCAGGCAGATCGACGGAGGCTGCGCCCATCAGAAGGGCGGGGGTGGTCTTGTCACAACCGGCCAGCAGGACGACGCCGTCGATGCATTTGGCGCGGATCGCTTCCTCCACATCCATGGCGCACAGGTTGCGGTACATCATGGCGGTGGGGCGGATCGTGCTTTCCGATGGGCTGAAGACAGGGAATTCGACGGGGAAGCCCCCCGCCTCGTACACACCGAACTTCACCCGCTCGGCCAGATCGCGCAGATGCGCGTTGCATGGGGTCAGTTCGGACCACGTGTTGCAGATACCGATGACCGGGCGCCCATCCAGCAGGTCGGCTGGCAGGCCCTGGTTTTTCATCCAGGACCGGTGATAGATCGCATCCTTTTCGGTGCCCCCGAACCATTCCTGTGACCGCAATTTGCGGGGCCATTTGGCGGGGGTGAATGCCATGATCGTCCTCCTGTTGTTGCGGCTTGATTAGCGCGCAGTCCAGATGAAGCCAAGGGAGGGATGGTCAGGCAAATAGATTCTATGCCTCCGGCGGGGATATTTTTAGCCAAAAGAGGATGGACCCCTCCCCACCATCGGCGAAGAGGGGCCTCTTCAGGCACGGCCATCGGCGTCCCCGCCTGTACCGCTCGACTATGTTCGCAAGACATGGTTGATATTCCATTACCTCTTTTGGCTAAAAATATCCCCGCCGGAGGCATCAGCATTCTCCAAATATACCGGGGCTTGCCTCTCATTCCCGAGTCAGCCACCAAGACTCTATGACAAAGACACTCCTCTCCTTCGGCCACGGCTTTTCGGCCCGTGCATTGTCTCGTCTGTTGCTGCCCCAAGACTGGCGCGTGATCGGCACGACCCGGTCCGAGGATAAGGCACCGCGCCTGATGAACGAGGGTGTCGAGCCGCGGATTTGGCCCGGTGCGGATATGGACCCAGCGCTAAATGCGGCGACGCATGTGCTGATTTCGGCGGCTCCGGGAGAGGATGGCGATCCCGTGCTCGCCGAATTACGCGACGAGATTGCCGCGCGGGCCAGGCAATTTGAATGGGTCGGCTATCTGTCGACCACCGGTGTCTACGGCGATCATGGTGGCGATTGGGTGGACGAAACGACGCCCCTGACGGCCGCAACCAAACGCGGCATCGCCCGGGTCGAGGCCGAGGCCGCATGGGCTGCGATCCCCGACTTGCCTCTGCATATCTTTCGTCTTGCCGGGATCTATGGCCCGGGTCGCGGCCCGTTCTCCAAAGTCCGCAAGGGCACAGCGCGGCGGATCATCAAGGAGGGCCAGGTGTTCAGCCGTATTCATGTGGCGGACATTGCGCGAGTCCTTGCGGCCTCGATTGCGCGACCAGATCCGGGGGCTGTCTATAATGTGTGTGATGACGACCCGGCACCGCCGGAGGACGTCATCGCATATGCCGCCGAATTGCTGAACATGCCGATCCCACCCGCCGTCGATTTCGAGACAGCCGATATGAGCCCGATGGCCCGGTCTTTCTATGCCGAAAGCAAGAAAGTGCGGAATGATCGCATCAAGGACGAACTTGGGGTTGATCTGCTTTACCCGAATTACAAGACCGGGCTCAGGGCGCTACTGGCGCAGGAAATCGGCGCCTGACGCCCCAGGCGAGGCACGTGAAGAGCAGCAGCAAAACCAGCCCGGTGGCGAGGTTGGTGCCGTAAAACACCAGCCTGTCGCTGAATTCCAGATTGTTCAGGAATGGATACGGCAGGCCAGTGGTGACCGTGCCGACAGGGCTGTCGTTGTTGGGGCCGACCAGCAATTCCGCCCATGTCAGATAGGCCGTGATCACCCCGACCAGCCACAGCACCGCCGGCCAGAGCCTGCGATAGCTGCGGTGTATGAACATGCTGTCGATCCATTGCAAAAGAGGCCCGACCAGGTGCAGGTACATTTCAAGATGCCAGGCCGCCAGTTCCCCGTCGCGGGTGACCGAGGCCGGGTCGCCGAAGTAAAGCCGCCAATAGAGGAACACGACCATCGTGTTGAGGACGGCGGTCATCGCGACGAACCCATCCCAGCGGTGTGTGCTGCGCCCTTCCTCAAGCGCCATCATGCGACTGGCGGCAAAGAACGACGCGGTCAGTGCCCAGATCGTCAGGTAACGGTACGGGCCACCGAAATCGCTGAAATCACCAAAAATGAAGGTGCGCAGCAGATAGCCTGCCGCGAGCAAAAACACGATCCACCGATAAATCAGGACAGGGCGCATGGGTCTCCTTCGATTGTCTACAGCCTGCACTGCGGATATATCGGCGGTCGACAGTGACCTTGCGTTACCAATCAGTGAAAGTCGGGTGCCTTCGCCGCCCTCACCAACACACGTTCCGTGGCTCGCAAAGCTGTGCTTGCGCGCCTGCGCGATTCAGACACGGATCGGTTTACATCACCTTGCCATAAACTGCCTTTTCGTAGGCATTGCCTTCTTCGTTCGAGGGATCGCCCGGAACGGGGTCATCGACTTTGTCATGGGCATCGGCCCAATGGGTCAGTTCGTGCAGGATGGTCGCGCCCAGGAGATAGACATAATCGCCGCTGGTCGTTCTGCGTTTGACACCTTTGCCCGCCTCAAAATCAACGACGAGTTGCTCTTCGATTTCGAGAACGTCCGATCCCCAGCGATAGCAACCGTAAGCCTTCTGCGATGCACAGATCAGATTGTTGACCAGCTTGATATCCGGCTTGGTTCCCCATTGCAGGGCCGATTTGATCGTTGCCTCTGACGTCTTGCCAGAGAATTTCTTGATGGAACCGACGATTTTCGGATTTTTGGCAAGGACCGGTATGTCGTGGGTCAAGTAATAGTAGAACTTGGGATACTTTTTGATGGTGGCGGCATCAATTCTCATGCGGTGCTCCTGAATGTCGCATCTGAAAGGATCGGATGAAATACGTCAGCATCTCGGTCTGGACGCTAAACGACTATTTCCGAACATGCCATATGGATCGATATCTTGTCGCCGATCATCAGTCAAAACCACGCTTGACGCACGCCCCCCAGTTCCCGACAATCCCGCCATTGGTCGCGTGCCCTCTGCTCGCCGCGTAATGGAATTGGACCCGATCTTTCATGTCGCCTGATGATGCCCCTCCGCTCGATGAGGAAAAAACCAGACCGCCGACCGTGGCGACGCGCTTTGACACGCTGCCCGATCTTTATGTGGCGATCCCCCAGCTGGCCGAGGTGACCCAGCAGCGCCCGCGCGCCGAGGAGGAAGCGTTGGGTTACCTGATGCGCCTGCGCCAATCCACGACGCCGGAAGAGGCGGTGACCTTTACCGCGTTCGCCATCCAACCCAAGCTGGCCATCTGGTGGGGGCATGAATGCCTGCGGACGATGCCCGACGCGCTGACGACGCTTGACCGCCAGATGATGGAGCTTGTCGCGTCATGGATCGGCCGCCCCGAAACACCCATGCGCCACCACGTCATGCGCGAGGCCCTGTGGGCCCCCGCCAAATCACCCGGCGTGCATCTGGCCCTGGCCGTCGGCTGGTCGGGCGGGTCGATTGCGCCCAATGATCCGGCCCCGGTCGGGCCCAGCCGTTGCCCGCGGGCGATCAACACCGCCATCCTGTCCTGTCTGGCCAAGGCCGATTTGTCGCGCCGCCCGATATTCCTTGCCCGGTTTATCGACATGGCGGAATCGCTCTTCAAGGTTTATTAGCGGCGCATTGTAACGTGTTACCCGGAACGGCATGACCCTGACCCTGCGGATCGAGAACTATGACAAGCTGCCTGATGGCGGTCCGACCTCGGCCAGCGTGACCGCGGCGGGTATGAGCGTGGGCCGGTCCGCTTCGATGGACTGGTCGCTGCCGGACCCGCAACGCCACATCTCGAGCCACCATTTCGACATCACCTATCGTGACGGGTCCTATTACCTGACCGATGTATCGACCAACGGCGTCTTTTTCGATGGGCAACGGCACCGGCTGGAGGGGCCACACCGATTGAACGAGGGCGATCGGTTTCAGGTGGGCAACTACTTTATCGTGGCCACGATGGCGGTGGGCCTGGCACAACCGCCGACACCGTCGCAAATGCCTCCACCCCCCGTGGATGATGGCGACCCCTGGGTCATTGGCGGCGCACCAAGCGCGCCTGTGGATGTCAGCCCACCCCCCGATCCGCGCGCTTATGACGATTTCATGGGTGATTTCATCGTCAATCCCAATCCGCCGCCACCGGTGCCAGCACCGCAAGCGGCACCCATCCCGGCCGCCCCGTCGCCCTTTGACGCACCCCAGGCGCCGCAGGGTGGGTCGGAATCGCCATTTTCAGATGGCCCGATCCCGGCTGCCCCGGCACCCGATCTTGCGCCGACACCTCCTGCGCAGGCCCCGGCCCCGCCAGCCGATCGCGGCGGCGATATATTGGCCGCCTTCTGTGAAGGCGCGGGGCTGCCCGCACCGCCCTCGGGCAGTGGCGTCGATGGTGCGGCGCTTGCCCGCGAGCTGGGCCGCACGATGCAGGCCGCCGCTGCAGAGCTGATGGCCCTGCTGCAAGATCGCGCCGCCGCCAAGCAATTCACAAAAAGCGGTGACCGCACCATGATGGGGGCCGCCAACAACAACCCCCTGAAACACATGCCCAACCCAACCGAGGCGCTGAAGGCGATGTTTCTGGAGCCGCAGACCGGTTTCATGACCGGCGGCGAAGGGATGACCGCCGCGCTTGGTGATGTCAAAACCCATCAGATGGCCGTGTTCGCCGCAATTCAGCCCGCGCTGATCAAACTGCTCGAGGATCTGTCGCCCGAAGCCATCGAAGAGGCGACGGGCAGTGGCCTTTTGGCCAATAGCCGCCGCAGGGCCTGGGACGAATATGTCAAACGATGGGACGCCAAGGTCGCAAGTCATGACAACGGCATGCTGGACGTGTTCCTGAAACACTTTGCCGAAAGCTATGCCGCCGCCGTCGCAGCTGCGCGCAAATAGGTCACAGACGGGCATGGTCTGGAATCCCTTGCTTGACCCTTGGATAGCATCGCGGCACGCTCGCACCGGTTGATCTGTATGTGTGAAATGGTGCCCAAATCGCTGCCCTCCCCAAAGGATGATGGATGAGTTTCGACTGGCTCTCTGAACCCGTCTCGGCGGATGCGCCGTGCGGTCCCGACCTTGAAGCGACGGACGACACCGCCTTTGTGGACTACTACTTTGAGGCGGAAAGCCGGATGCCCGAGCGCTATTTCATGCCCGGCATCAAAGGCCCGGATGATGAGTTCACGCCCGGCACGCTGTTCGATCAGAAATCCATTTCCCATGCGTCTGAAAAGAAGACGATCACCGAATTGCTGAAACGCAGCCGCGATCTGCGTCTGCTATCGGTCCTTGCCCGGCTGATGGTGCTCGCTGGCCGCTTACCCGATTTTGCAGACGCCGTGGATGGCATGGCGCTGGTGCTCGAGACCTTTCCAGAGGACGTGCATCCCAAGGATCCTTCGGAACGGCGCGGCGCGATCGAGGAATTGAACGGATCCAGCGCCGTCATCATCCCGTTGCACTACATCAACCTGTCCGGCCCGGGCGAGGTATCTTTCCGTCGTTACACCGTCGCCAATGGCGGCGCCGAACCACGCGAGGGCGAGGTCGGGCTGAACAGCGGCGCGATGCTTTCGGAGCTGGCCGCCCCGGGTAATCGAAAAAATGTGGAAAGCGCGCATGCGGCCCTGTCCAAGGCCGCCCAGGCGCTCGCCCGGATCACGTCTGCCTGCCTGAAGATGGAGCAGCCGTTTACGCCGGACCTAAGCAAAGCGCAGGCGGCGATCGCCGATTTGCAAGGTCTGATCCAGAACGGGCGCAGTGATCTGGCACCGTGGGGCGCCGACGCGCCACCTGCCGAAGAAGCCCCCGTTGAGGAAGCCGCACCCGCCGCTGACGCCGCCGCGCCAGAGGCTGGACCAGCCATCCCTGCCCCGGCTGCCGCCCCCGTCGCGCCATCCAGTGTACCCAATCGGGCGGCGGCGTTGCAGATACTGACCAGCCTTGAAAAATACCTGGCCACCAACGAACCGGCGGCACCCGCCCTTTTGCTGATCACCCAGGCCCGTTTGCTGGTCGGACGCCCTTTGGTCGAGGCGATCGAGACGCTGATGCCGGAACACGCGAACAAGACCAAAATCACCTTCGGATCCGATAGCGGCTTTGTGCTGTACATGGACCGGCTCAAGATGTTGGCGGGCGAAGGGGCAGGTCAGGCCATCGACCCTGCCGAGGCCGATCCTGGCCCACCGCCGGACATCCCCAACCGCGCAGCACTCGCCCCGCTGATCACCGCCGTCGAAGAGTATTTCCGCGCGTTCGAACCCGCCAGCCCGATCCCGGTTTTGCTGTTCAAGGCGCGGACATATCTTGATAAGGACTTCTCGGCGATTGTCGCAGATTTGCTACCGCAAAATGGTGCTGTGTGAATGGGCACATACAACCAGAATTTGCGATTAATATAAGGTGAATGACGTTGACTTCATTGGATATACACCGTTTCATAGCGCCGATGTTGAGGAGAGATTAGATGCCGTCAGATTCTGCGACCGGATTTATCAAACGCAATCGCCCGCCACGGGTGAATATTTCCTATGCCGACCCTTACGACAGCGAAAAAATGGTCGAGCTGCCCTTTGTCATGGGCGTGTTTTCCGATCTGTCCGGCAATGCCTCCGAAGTCGAAAAAGACCCGCTTGCCGAACGGAATTTCACCGACGTGACGGCCTCGACCCTTGATGATTACATGGCCAGCGTATCGCCGGGCCTGTCCTTTGCCGTCGACAACACGCTTGACCCCGATAGCGGGACCAAGCTGGGCGTGAACCTCAAATTCGAGAACATGGATGATTTCGGGCCCGCGCAGGTGGCCCGACAGGTGCCCGCCCTTGCAAAGCTGTTGGAAGCACGAGAGCAACTGGCGAACCTGTCGCGTTACATGAACGGCAAGTCCAAGGCGCAGGACCACCTCAAGGCGCTGCTGGAAGATCCGGAATTGATGGCCGCCTTGGCCGAAGCGAACAAAGCCGACGAAGAAAAAGACGACAGCGCCGAATAAATCTGCAGGCTGCCGCGTAAACACTGTAGCACCTGACGACACAGGGGAAGAGACACATGGCCGAAGAAGCGCAACAGCAGGACGCCCAGGTTCAGGAGGGTCTGAACGAGCTTGACGAATTTTCCGATATTCTCAAGCAGACGATCAAGCCCCGGACCGATGAAGCGGCCAAAGAGGTCGACAATGCCGTCGTGACGCTTGTCCGCGAGGCGCTGAACGATCAGACGGTTATCGCCGACGATATCCTCGACACGATCGGCGCGATGCTGGCCAAGATCGATGAAAAGCTGACCAAACAGGTCAACCAGATCATCCATGCCAAGGAATTCCAGGAACTGGAAAGCAGCTGGCGCGGTCTGGCCTACACGGTCAACAATTCCGAGACGGACAGCACGTTGCGCGTCAACGTGATGAACGTGTCCAAGGATGAGCTGAAAAGCGAACTCCGCCGTTATCCCGGTGCGAAATGGGACAAGTCGCCCCTGTTCACCAAAATCTACGAACAGGAATTCGGCACGATGGGCGGCAAGCCCTTTGGCGCGTTGATCGGTGATTACTATTTCGACCATTCCAGCGGCGATGTCAGCCTGCTGCGCGACATGTCCAAGATCGCGGCGACAGCGCACGCACCGTTCATCTCGTCCGCCGCGCCGACTTTGCTGGGCATGGACAACTGGACCGAGATGCCAAACCCGGCGGACCTGTCCGAAATTTTCGACACGCCCGACTACGCGGCATGGAACAGCCTGCGCGATAGTGAAAACTCGCGCTATCTGGCCCTGACGCTGCCCCGCGCCCTGTCGCGCGAGCCGTACACCGAAGATGGCACATCGGTCGTTGAGGAATTCAACTTTATCGAAGAAACCGACGGCCACGACGGCAACCAATATGCCTGGATGAACGCGGCCCACGCGATGGCGTCGAACATCAACCGTGCGCACAAGGAGTATGGCTGGACGGTTAAAATCCGCGGTGTTCAGTCGGGTGGCGAGGTGATCAACCTGCCGACCCACACATTCGATACCGGTGACGGATCCAAGGACATGAAAATCCCGACGGAGGTGTCGATCACCGACCGTCGCGAGGGCGAGCTGAGCAAGGCGGGCCTGATCGGTCTGATCCATCGCAAGCACACCGACAAGGCGGCCTTTATCGGTGCGCAGTCGCTGTATCGCCCGAAAAAATATGTGGATGATCTGGCTACCGCGTCCGACAACATGTCGTCGCGCCTGCCCTACATCTTTGCTGTCTCACGCTTCAGTCATTACCTGAAGTGCATGGTCCGGGACAAAATCGGGACAAGCCCCGACCGGATCCAACTTGAGAAAGATCTGCAGACGTGGATCAACAAATATGTCTCTGCAAATCCTGAAAGCGCCTCTGAAAAGGAAAAGGCCAAAAAGCCTTTGGCTGGCGCGACGGTGCAGGTCATCGAGGACGAAGAAAACCCAGGTTACTATATGGGTAAATTCTTCCTCAAACCCCACTTCCAGATGGAAGGAATGGATATCGGGATGAGCCTGGTATCCAAACTGCCGAGTGGCAAATGAAGACCCCCTCCCCTAACCAACCATCGTTAGCGCATTTGAGTACGCTGGCGGCCAAAACGGAGCACTATAATGGCTGTTGATATTTTTCTGAAACTCTCGAACAACATCAAGGGCGAGTCACAAGACTCGGTCCACATGGACGAGATTGACGTCCTGGCATGGAACTGGGGCCTGTCCCAGTCGGGTACGACGCATGTCGGTTCCGGCGGCGGTGGCGGCAAGGTGAACGTGCAGGACATCTCGTTGACCAAGTATGTCGACCTGGCATCCAACGACCTGATCAAGCGCTGCACAAGCGGTGAGCACATCGAAAATGGTGAGCTGATCGTGCGCAAATCCGGCGGTACGGCCCCTGTCGAGTATTTCCGCATCAAGATGGAAAACATCATGATCACGTCTTACGCGACGGGCGGATCCAAGGACGGCCTTGACCGTATCCAGGAAAACCTGACCCTGAACTTCCGCAAGTTCGAAGTGGCCTACACGCTGCAGGAAGAATCCGGCGCCGCTGGTGCGGAATCGCTGGCCGGCTGGAACATCGCCGAAAACGTCGAGTGGAGCTCGTAATCAGCGATTTGCTGATGCTTCACCAACGAACGGATTCGGGGCCCTTTGTGGCCCCGAATTGCCTTTGGCCTTTCTAAATCCCTGGCGTAGATGAACACGCATTCTGGCAATCGCGGCAAAACCGGCAATCGCACCGATCCAAAGGACCGGCGCCAGGTATCGCTGATGCATGTATTCCGCGCCGCCCGCGCGTCGGGCGACAGCAAAAAGACCGAAGCAAATTATCAGGGCGACGCCCGCGAAATCACCGCCCGCAGCCAGGAACGCCGCGTCGGCACGGACGAGGCGACATTGCGCCGCCACCTGACCCGTGACCTCGCCAGCCTGATGAATACGATCAACCTTGATGCCGTGATCGATCTGGACGACACGCCTTACGTCGCCAAATCCGTGATCAACTTCGGCTTCGGCGATATGAGCGAGATGACCAATTCCATCCACGCGGGCAAGCAGATCGCCGCGCTGATCCGCGAAACGCTGATCGAACACGAACCGCGCCTGATCGCCGATACGATCGAGATTCAGTTGAACCACGACGAACAGGAAGCGACCCAACGGCTCAGCTTTGACGTCTCGGCCGAGATGGTGGCGACCCCGGTCGATGTCCCTCTCGATTTCGTGGCCGAGGTCGATATGGGCGCAGGCAAGATCCAGATGACCCGCCTGCGGGTGCAGACATGAAAAAGGCGTTCCGCGAAGCCTATAACAAGGAACTCGCCCTGCTATACGAGCGGTCGCGCGAATTCGCCGCCGACTATCCGGGCATCGCCGACCGTCTGGGTGGACTGATCAAGGAAAACCTCGACCCGGCCGTTGCCGGTTTGTTGGAAGGCACCGCCTTCATGGCCGCCCGCGTCCAGCTGAAGATGGACGAGGAATTCCGCACATTCTCGCAGGAACTGCTCAACCAGATTTTCCCCGATGCGCTGACACCGACCCCCAGCGTGATGCTGGTCCGCGCCAACCCGCCCTTTGACAACAAGGATCTGATCAAGGGTCTGCATTTCGCGCGTGGCGATTATCTGGACGCCCGCTTTGCCGATGCCGATCAGCGTGTGTCTTGCCGCTTTTCGCTATGCGGGCCGTTGTCGATCTGGCCACTGACCGTGTCAAAGGCCGTCTATCACGCCAGCCCCGCGCCGATCCTTGCCGCGGGCGAGGCCGAGGTGGCCCAGGGCACAAAGGCCGGCCTGCAACTGACGATTCACCGACCTGCATCTGAGCACAGCAAAAAAGACGGCGGCCCCATATCCGAAGTCGCGGTGGACAGCCTGCCCGTCTACCTGATCAACGACATGCCGGATGCGGTCGCTTTGTACGAACAGATTTTCTGCGATTGCAAACGCGCCTCGCTGCGTTATCTCGACAAGAACGGCGATCCGGTCTTCATCCGCCTTGCCCCCGACGATATCGAACAGGTGGGGTTCGAGGATGACGCGAGCCTGTTCCCCCATGACGGACGGCTTTTTCAAGGATTCGCCCGCCTGCGCGAAGTTTTCGTTTTTCCCCGCAAGCTGCTGGGCTTTCGTCTGAAGAACCTCCAGCGCTATTTGCCCCGCATCGTGGGGGCCGAGGTGCAGCTGATGCTGGAATTCGGCACATCCAGCAAAAACCTTGCCGCACGGCTGGGCAAGGATGCCTTTGCGCTGAATTGCGTGCCCGCCGTGAACCTGTTCGAGGAAAGCGCGAGCCAGATCAGGCTGGATGACAAGCGCACCGAATTCGCGGTCACCCCCGACAGCAGCCCACTGACCCATTACGAGGTGTACAACATCACCGCAGTCCACGCCCATTACCCCGGCGTGCAGGACAAGGTGCGGGTCAATCCGCTTTATGCCGTGCCGAAAGACGGGGCGAAACCGCGCCAATCCCTCTATTACACCACCCGGCAGAAACCGCGCCGGATGACGCAAAAGGAACGCCGGTTCGGTGCGCGCCAGCGCTATCTGGGGACCGAGACGTTCATTTCGATCTACGAACCGCCCCCTGTCGATGGGCAGGCGCGGGCCGAACGGCTGCAGGTTCGCACCCGCTGTTCCAACCGCCATTTGCCCGAATATCTGCCCATCGCCGACAGCCGCGACGATTTTCATATGTGCGACGATGTCAGCGTCAGCCTGGGCTGTGTCGCAGGGCCCACGCCACCGCGCCATGCCATGACAGAGCTTGAGAATAACGCGGCCCACCGCATGACCGCGGGGGACAATTACTGGCGGCTGATCAGTTATCTGTCGCTGAGCCATTTCAGTCTTGAAGGGGATGATGACGGTGAGGTCGCCGCAGGCAGTCTGCGCGAGATGCTGTCGCTGTTTGCCGACCTGTCCGATGTCGTCACCGAGACACAGCTGCAGGGGATCAAATCCGTCACCACCAGGCCCATCGTCCGGTCGATCCAGCGCGGCGACGGCTACCACCCGGCCCGTGGTCTGGAAATCCGCGTACAGATGGACGAGGCCGCGTTCGAAGGATCTGGGATCATTCTTTTGGGCGCCGCATTGGACCGGTTCCTTGCCGAATATGCCGCCGTCAACAGCTTTACCCAGACCATCATCGCCTCGACCGACCGGGGCGACGTGGCCAAGTTTCCACCCCGTACAGGCGCGGGGCCCCTGATATGACCGAGGTGGCGCCACGCCCCGTCGGCTATCTCGCCCTGCTGCGCCGGTTGGAGCAGGATAGCGACGGCAAGCCGCGTATCGGGCGTAATACTACGATGGGCGAGGAACTGGCGACGATCGGGCAGGACCCGTTCCTTGCCTTCCCGCATGGCGATTTCTCGGACATCCGGACCGATAAGGCGGGCCGCCCTGATCTGCGCAACCAGATCATTGGCTTTTTCGGACCACATGGCGCGCTGCCGCTCAACACCACAGAAGAGGTCCTGCGCTGGGCGCAAAGCGGCGATCTGGCGTTTGTGCGCTTTACCGATCTGTTCGCGACGCGCTTTCAGCAGCTTTTCTTCCGCGCCTGGTCGGATGCGCGCGCCGTCACGCAATTCGACCATGACGGCGACGACCGTTTTTCACGCTATGTCGGCGCGCTGATCGGGATCGGCACACCCGCTTGGGCCGACCGCGGCGACATTTCCGACAGCAACCGGCTCGCCATGGCGGCCCTTGGTATCGGGCGCGTCAAAAGCCCTGTGAAGCTCGAACAGATGCTGCGCTACGATCTCGGTTCCGAGGTCGACGTCGAAGAACACGTGCCCACATGGATCGCATTCGAGGCTGACGGCCTCAGCATGCTCGGCCAGCAGGGCAGCACATTGGGTCGCGACTGTTTCCTCGGTTCCCGCGCGCAATCGGTGAATGAAAAGATCATCATTCATGTCCGAGCCAAAACGCTCGCCGAATATCGCGGCTTCCTGCCCGGCGGTCAGGCCCATACCCGCTTGCGCGACATCGTGAACGGCTATCTGGGCCGCACGTTCGAAGTTTCGGTCGCGTTGTCCCTGCCTGCCGACGCATTCGAACCGGCGGCGCTCGGCAAATCCGCTGAACTGGGCTGGATGGCCACCCTGCCATCCGAGCCGCCCAAAGCCCCCGGCACCTACCTTCCCGGCGCCACCTACGCATTGGATCAGGCCGCCTAATTTTCAAAGGATCGCATCATGGCTGAAATCAACATCGAAAAATACGCAGGCAAGATGAACCGCCTGGGCTATGACGCTTTCCTCAAGGCGATGCGGCAGGCGCGGTCCGAGAAAAACCGCAATGTCGGGACGGCGCATTGGCTGTTCCACATCGTTTCCGACCAGAAGTCCGACATCTCCTGCACCCTGCGCGAACTGGATCTGGACCGGGGCACGGTCCTGAAAGATCTGATCGCCGCCATCGATAAGCTCGACAAAAACGTCACCGAGACCCCCGGCATCGCAGAGGGGCTGTCGGACACGCTCAACCACGCCTGGACCTACGCGACGCTCTTCTTTGGCGAGGTGCAAATCCGGTCCGGCCACGCCCTGCTGGCGATGCTCAACGACCGTAACCTGCATCGCGAGATCACCCGCGCCTCTGCTATTTTCAACGATATCTCCGCCGACCAACTCGGCAAGGAAAGCCGCTCGCTCTGGAAAGAAAGCGACGAGGAGGAGATGCGGCCCATGGACGGGTCCGGCCTGCAATCCGGCAGTGCGCCCGCCGAGGAAGGATCAAGCGCCTCTACCGCCCTTGGCCGGTTCAGCGTCGACATGACCGCCGATGCCGCCAGCGGCAAGATGGACCGCGTCGTCGGTCGCGACGACGAAATCCGCCAGATCATCGATGTGCTGCTGCGCCGCCGCCAAAACAACCCGATCCTGACAGGCGAGGCGGGCGTGGGCAAAACGGCCATTGTCGAAGGCTTCGCCCAACGGCTCGCCGACGGTGACGTGCCGCCCACGCTGAAAGGCACCCGCCTGCACATGCTCGACATCCAGGCGATGCAGGCCGGGGCCTCGATGAAGGGCGAATTCGAACAGCGCCTCAAATCCCTGATCGACGAGGTGCAGGCCAGCCCCACCCCCATCATCCTCTTCATCGACGAGGCGCATACCCTCATCGGCGCGGGCGGCGCCCAAGGCACGGGCGACGCCGCCAACCTCCTGAAACCCGCGCTCGCGCGCGGTACGCTGCGCACCATCGGCGCGACGACCTTTGCCGAATACCGCAACTATTTCGAAAAAGACCCGGCCCTGACCCGCCGCTTCCAGCCCGTCAATGTGGACGAACCCGACAATGACCGCTGCGCCTACATGCTGCGCGGCGTCCTTGGCCCGATGGAGGCCCATCACGGCGTCCGCATTTCGGACGAGGCGATCGTGGCCGCCGTCAACCTTTCCGCCCGCTACATCCCCGCGCGGCAACTGCCGGATAAAGCGGTCTCGCTCCTCGACACAGCCTGCGCCCGCGTGGCTGTCAGTCAGGCCAGCATCCCAGCGAAGATCGGCGACCTGCAAGCTGCCATCGCCGCGCTCGAAACTGAAATCGCCAGCAAAACCGCCCAGCGCGACCTTGGGGAAGAAAACGAGGAACGGCTGCAAGAGGCTGAGGAGGAACTGAAAGAAAAACGCGAAGAACTGGAAAGTTTCGAAGGCAAATACACCGCCGAGAAAAAGATCGTCGATGACATCCTCGCCCTGCGCGCGGAACTCGCCAAGGCCGAAACCGGGGTCGAGGACGCCGCCGAACCCGCCGATATCGGCGATGCCCGCCCCGACAGCGAGCCGGAAGAAGACATCGCAGACCCCCGCGACCCCGACACGATCCGCGGCGAAATGCTCGACCTGATGGCCAAACTCGACGCCACCGACGCCGACGACCGCATGGTCTATGCGCATGTGGACGAACAAGCCGTCGCCTCCGTCATCTCTGACTGGACGGGCATCCCGGCGGGACGGATGGTCGTGGATGAACTGCAACAAATCCTGACCCTCTCCGACCACCTGTCAGAGCGCGTCATCGGCCAGGATCACGGCCTGAAAATGATCGCCAAGCGGATCGAGACCAGCCGCGCAGGGCTGTCCAACCCGAACAAGCCCATCGGTGTCTTCATGCTCTGCGGCCCATCCGGCGTCGGCAAAACCGAAACCGCACTAGCGCTGGCCGAGAGCCTCTATGGCGGCGAACAAAACATCATCACGATCAACATGTCCGAATTCCAAGAGGCGCACAGCGTCTCGCTCCTCAAAGGCGCCCCTCCCGGCTATGTCGGCTATGGCGAAGGCGGGCGGCTGACCGAGGCTGTTCGCCGCAAACCCTATTCGGTCGTCCTGCTGGACGAGATTGAAAAGGCCCACCCGGATATCCACGAACTGTTCTTTCAGGTCTTCGACAAGGGGATCATGGAGGACGGGAATGGGCGGGCCATCAACTTCAAGAACACGCTGATCCTGCTGACCTCGAACGTCGGCACGGATGTGATCATGGAGATGGGCGACGGCGGTGAGACGATCCCGGATATGGATGAACTTGATACGGCGATGAAACCCTTCCTGCTGGAAGTGTTCCCGCCGGCACTATTGGGTCGGATCGTCACGATCCCCTATTTCCCGCTGGGCAAAGAGGTGCTGGGCGGCATCACGAAACTCAAACTTGGATCGGTCGCCAAACGGCTGCGCGAAGCGCACGGGGCTAGAATGGTCTATGGCGACGACGTGCTGGCGCATATCGTCGAGCAATGCCGCGACCCCGACAGCGGCGGGCGGATGATCGACAACATCATCACGAACTCCATCCTGCCCGATCTGTCGCGTCAGGTGCTGTCAAGGATGGTGTCGGGGGAAGAAATGAAAGAGGTCAGCATCGTCATGAAAGACGGGGCGATCGACTATGAATTCGCGTAGCGGAACCATGTCTTAAGGTGGATTTCAGTCCACATCCCCCTGCGCCAATAGCCAGGTTTTGAACAGCTTCACCCGCTCCGACAAAGGCCCCGGCGGGTGGATTATGTGATACCCCTGCCCCTGCCGCCGCTCTGTCATCACCGCCACTAGCCTTCCGGCTGCGATATCATCGGCGACGATCGCGCTTGAGACGACCGACAGGCCGGCCCCTGCCCGGACCGCAGGAAGAAGCAGGCCAAAGGTGGCGACCTCGTTCATCTGACAGCATGCCAGATCGAGGCCCATCGACGTGACCCAGCGCCGCGCCTCTTTGTGCACCGTTTCGAAAATCCAGGGAAGGTCGGCGACATCGGCAAGGTTATCCGCCTTGCGGCCCTTCAGCAGCGACGGGGCACCGACGATGGTATAATCCGAAGCCACCAATGCAGTGGCCGCCACCCCCGGCCAGTCGCCCATGCCATAGCGGATGCCCAGATCGAATCCGTCCCGTCGCAGGTCAGTGACTCCGGTGTCGGGGTTGATCGAAACCGCCACGCCGGGATGCGCTGTCCAGAACCCTGCAAGCCGGGGCATCAGCCAGTTTTCGGCGAAAGTGGGTGTCGTGGTGATCGCGATGGGCCTCTCTGCCGCCTCCGACGCAACAGCGCGGACGCCGCTTGCGATCTGGCCGAAACCGTCGCTGAGTGCGGTGGCAAGTTGCCGTCCGGTGGCGGTAAGCGTGACGCCCCGCCCTTCACGGATCATTAGTGAAGTCGTTAACTGCGCCTCGATCGCACGCACGTGTTGCGCAATGGCGGCGTGGGTCACGTTCAGCTCGCGCGCTGCCTGGCTGAACGACCCGCAACGTGCGGCAGCTTCGAACGCGCGCAACGCGGCGAGAGATGGCAGATCACGCCAATCCATATGAAAGTTGAGCTAACATATGAAAAATCATACGAAGTCGCTTTTGCATATTTCAAGAAGTATTTTGACGGCATCGTTTTTGAAAGGGCAAGTCATGCTTACAAAACTTGAATCAATTCTTCGTCCCCGCCGACCGCAGCAAAACTGGAATGCACCCGATCATTGGAACCACCATCACGCCCGCCGCACCCGCGCGCAGATGGAAAAAGAGGCCGAGCTGCGCCGCCATCGCCTTTATCGCGATGCATGGATGTGGTGAATGCGCCGCGCGGCAGGGTCCGATGAAATTCCGATGGAATTCCGACGCTTTTCCGATCGTCAGATTTCCTCGCCCAGCAGCGCGTCGATCGCCTCGATATAGGTCCGGATTTCAGGGGTCATCGCGGGCGGTCGCGGGGTGCTGGCCCCGCTACTTCCTGCGCCCCGCATCTTGCGCTGGGCCCAGGATTTCAGGTCGGCGATGGTGTAGTTGCGCAGAAACGGATTGGCGTTCACGACAGCCGCGCCCATCACCGCGCGCACGGTCAGCTCGTCCGCCGACGACAGGACCGTATGCGCGCCCCCCGGTCCAAGGAAATGCGCCAGATACAGGCGTCCCGCGTCGATCCGGTGACCCCGCGCGCGCAGGAAATTCTCGTTCTCGCGGGCAAGGTTCTGCACCATCCGCCGCGACAGCGTAGGGTCCGTCCGCAACGCAAGAAGTTCGCCTCGCAACATCGTTCTGTAAAGAGAAGGTTCATATTCACGCATCATCCGCAACCAGGTGCTTTCGATGAATTGGCCAAGGCCGGTTGCCGTGGACAGCGGGTTTTTGGCGTTCGCGTTACCGGCGCTTTCGACCTTGATGATCTGATCCGTCAGCGCCTCGACCGCGGCGGATGCGGTCATCCCCCCGGTGACAAAAGTGAATGGATCGAAAGGCTCGTTGTCGCGCCGCAACTCGAAATGCAGATGCGGCCCGGTCGAACGTCCGGTGGTGCCGACATAACCAATGACCTCGCCCGCGCGCACCCGTTGCCCAACAACAGATGTAGGTGCGAAACGGTCCATATGCGCATAGCGCGACTGCAGGCCGTTGGCGTGGTCGATATAGACGACTTTGCCATAGCCGCCGCCGTTGCCAACCTTCGCGAACGTGCCATCCAAGGCGGCAACAATCGGTGTGCCGGTGGGTGCGGCCCAATCGACACCACCGTGAAGCCGGACCTCTTTCAGGACCGGGTGAAACCGGGGGCCATAGCGCGAGCTGAGTGTACCGTTCACTGGTGTCAGAAAGCCAAGACCGCCATTGCCGCCCATCTGACCCGTCTTGGTGAAACAGGCATATTCGCTGGCTTGACCGCCCTGCCCGACGCTTTTGGCGACATAACACGGCATGCTGCCAGACGGACCGCTGATCGCGACATAGGCGATCTGTTCGAGGCCATCGCCCCGGTTGGGCGCATAAAGCAAGGTAACCGAGTCGCCAGGCGCCGCTACGGCCTCGAGATCGTAGGCTTGCGACAGGATCGCGATCAGTTCGCCCACCAATTCCGTCGGCACCCCGTTGCGGATGACGGCGCTGTAGATCGCGTCGAGCAAACGGTAATCACGCACCTCCCCTTCTGTGCTGCCCGATTGTGCGACCAGTTGTGACAGGTCCTCTTGCACCCATGGATCACCCGACCGGATATAACCCAGCAGACCATTCCGCGCGAGCGCGCCAATCCGACCCTCAGGCCCATAGATCGTGACCTGCAAGGGCGTGAGTTGCCGATTGATCTGCTGCTGTCGCAGCGCGACGATCGTGCCGACCGGCAACCCGTTCTCGGTCTGGATCGCGGCGAGTTCCGGCATGGTTTCCGCGGCCGCGTCGGCGATGCTTTGCGCGATATCCGGTGTGACATCATTATCGGTCAGGAAATCGGTCAGTTCCCGCGGTGCCACGAACCGCACGACGAGATCTTCGAAGATTTTCTCGCGTTCCGCCTCGGGCCGGACAAAGGCGACCGAGGTCGTGTTTTCGATTTGCGTTTCGACATAAGTGACGCTGTCGTTGCTTTCCTCGCCCAGCGCCTCACCCCAGCTATTGTCCTCGTCTTCGACCGTCACGGTCTGGCCGTCCCCCACGGGCTGACTGACGGCGGCGGCAAGCGAAGGATCGAGGTCGAGCGAGCGGCTGCGCTGGGCTTGAAAAAACGCGAAATCCTCTCGGCTCGAGGGCAGCGACGTCATCAGACGGCTTTCGCGCACCACGAGATCTTCGATCAAGAGCGCCAGTTGATCGGGCCTCGCGGGCCCGAAGCGGGCCGGGTCCAGGGAGGTATCGCTGGTATTGCGTTGCTTGCTGGTCGTGCTGGCGGCAAAGCGCAAGATCATCGGATCGCCGGGGATATCCACAAACGGTGTGCTGAGCCGCGTGGCCGGTGGGGCGCCGGCCGTTTCCACCTGGGTGATTTGTTCGGCATCGTCGTCATCTGTGGTTGCCGCGATCGGCGCGTCATCAGGGCCGCTGAACAGCCAGATGATACCGGCGCCGATCAGCCCTGTGATCGTCAACCCGCCACCACCGATCGCCGCCCATGCCAGTCGCCTTTGCATCCGCCTGCGCTTAGCTGCGGCGCGGGACTGGCGAAATTGCGGATCGACATCCATGGTATTGCGGGACCTAGCGGAAAATGCCTGTACCGGTATTGCGGTTGATCGTACGGGGCGGTGTTGACGTTTGGGGTGCGCGTGTCGGGGCTGCCTGTGGCGCAGGCTGTTGCCGTGGCGCCTGCTGACGGGGGGCCTGCTGACGCGGGGTGGATGCCTGCGGTTGCCGTACCGGTTGGGCGATCGCGGGGCAGGTCACGTCATCGCGCAGCATGATCTGGCGAAAGATCAGCATTGTCGGTTCCTGCGATGGCGCGGCTTCGCCGATTTGTTCAAAGTATCGCGCGACCGATCGGCGCGACCCCGGCCCCCACGCCCCGTCGATACCGGCGTTATAGCAGTTCATCCGCTGCAATTCCGTTTGCAGGGCGACGATCAATTCCGCATCGGGGGGATCGAAAGCCCCGCCATCGACAAGTGACCCGAAAAGCTCTGGATCGTCTTCGCGTAATGACCGTCTGTTTTCCAGGTCGCGATAGTCGAGCGTTTCACCGGAAAACGCGCTTGGTTCCTCGGCCGTGGTACCAAAGCCTGCTTCGATCGGTTGGTTCAACAGCCCGACGATGATCGAAGGCTCGGGCAGGCCGCCCGTGCCGGGCACAGGGCGTGCGGTCGTCTCGGTCACGGGTGCCGGGGTCGGTGCCACCGACGGCGTCGTCGCAGGTTCCTGTCCGCGCGATATCGCCCCGATCCTGCGGGGCGTCGCGGACACGGGTGCGAGCGTCGTGCCGCCGCTGACCGCCCTGACGGGCGACGTCAGAACCCGTGTCCCTGTCGTGATGACCCTGTTGGTATCGATGGGCGCATTGCTGCCCGGGCGGTCCACGGCGATACCACTGGCCTGCCAGATCGCGATGATGTTGTCCCGCGCGGTGGGCGATAATGTATCAAGATAGGCGTAGTCTTCGGCGGTCAGCTGTACCTCGCCGCCCCCACCCCCGAAAAAGAACGGTTGGGCCAGGGTGGAGTTGACGAAATAGGATGTTTCCAAAAAGAACGCTTCAAGCGGCAACCCCTGTAATTCCAGCCGTTCGCGCAGTGTTTCGGTAAATGCCCGGTCGGGCTGTTCGCATGTCGCACCGGGTCCGACGCTCCCCGCCATGAACAGGCCGTTATCCGTCGGGATGGCCCCCATCGTCGCGGTCACGGTTTCTTCTACCTCGGCGTCGCCGGCCGTGTCGTCGGGCCGTGCGACCGGGTCAGCGCAGATATCGAGGAATGCGATCGTTGCGTCGCGCGTCCCAACACCTGCCTGCGCCAGAAGGTCGGACAAGGCGATCCTATCGGTCCCGTCGCCAAGCAGCAGATAGGTTTCATCAGCCTCTGCGCTGGTCCGCCCTGCATAATAGATCACGACCGCCCCGGTTTCGGCGGCCAGGATGTCCAGTTCATCCGAAACATCGGCGAGCGTCGGGTTGGTCAGACGTTTCGCGGCATAGCCGAACCCTTGCAAAGCCGCCGACATCTGACTGGCGCGGCGTGCGATACCCGCACCTGGGTCGCTGTCGGAATAGCCATCATTGGCGATGATCAGGGTGCGTTCGGCTTGCGCTGGCGTGGTCAGGCCCAGCGCAAGCATCGCCGTGATCAAAATGCCGAAGTGACGCGATTTCGCTGCCATACCGACCCCGTGCGGTTTCCATCGTACCAAGTTTAGCCCAGTCGCATGACGCATGCTATGGTGGAGGTGCCAAAAAGAGGGTCCAGCGTTCGGTCTCGAGCGTGTCGACCTCAATAAAGTCCACTGGGACCAAACCGTCGACGACGCAATCGCGTTCGCCTTTGACCTCGAATCCATCCGGCGCCACGCAAAGGGAGACGGTGCCGCGCAGGATTTCCTTGCCGAAGACGTCTTGCGCGAAGACGTAGATGTAGCGCGATTGCAATTCGTCCCGGATGACGTTGGCGCATTGGTTCGGGCCGACCGTCCACCAACCGCGGGTGACAAAGCCGTCTTCTTCGAACAGGCCGATGGCGACGTTTACGACATCAAACGATTGATTACACACGGAAAATTGCGCATGCGCCGGGCGTGGCGACAACGACAGACCCAACAGACATATGTGGCAAAACAGGCGCAATGGACGGGAAAGGTTCAAAATCACGTGACGGTAATATCTTGAATTGTTTCGGTTTTGAACACGCTCTGTTAGGGCTGTTTCTTAAATTTACTGCCCTTCGACGTTTTTCATGTTATGATAAACTATATGGGGGCCTAATGAGAGGAGGATTGTCACGATGGCACGTCCTTTGAGCACGTTTTTAGCAGGTGCCGTAACGGCCTGCGTTATCAGTGCAATCCCCGTTGCTGGCGCCGCGCAGATGCGTGATGTGGCGCCGTCCGGTTCGTTCAGTTTCGACGCATTCTTCGGGTCCGCACAACCGCAGACCCTGCCGCTGGAAATGTCCGGCGATTCGGATTCTGTCGGAACACCGTTCCCGACCGAGATTGCCGAGGTGATGGTACAACCCGCCATCCCGGATGTGCAGACGACCCGTGTACGGTCGCGCCTGATCCGAAACACGTGGTCCGTCGGGGTCTTTCGCTAAAGGCGTATTGACACCTGTGGGTTGATGCGGCCCAATCCCTTTGACTTGTGTACGCGCAACGGGGCCAACCCCGTGTGCGATGAAACGGATCGAGGGATGTGATGAATTTCAAGACTTTGATGACCTTGCTGACGGCCGCATCGACTGTGGTCGCTTTTGCGGCTGCCCCTGCCATGGCGCAAGATGGACCGGCCCGATTTTCGCTTGATCTGAACAATGCGGCCAATATCGAGGGTGATGGTGGATGCCGTCTGACCTATGTGGCCAATAACGGCACTGGCGCGGCGCTGGAAGCCGTGTCGTATCAAGTCGCGGTGTTCGATGCGGAAGGGATCGTTACCGACCTTCTGATCCTTGAATTCGGGGCATTGATCGAAGGCAAGACGAAGGTTGTGCAGTTCGATCTGGCGGGCCGCGCCTGCGAAGATATCTCGCGCATTACCGTCAATGAAGTCGCTGCATGCACCCTGGCCGACGGCCAAACGGGTGATTTCTGCATGACAGGGCTGGAAACCGGGTCGCGCGGCGCCATTCAGTTCGGTATCTGAGCGCCTGTCGCCTTTTTTCGTGTAAGGACATTTTATGAACGCCCCGGACCTTTCCGCCCTGAACGCGCCGACGATCGCGGTCTTCGCGGCGCTGGCCGTCATGTCGCTGCTTGCGGTGACGGTCGCCTTTTTCAAGACATTCCAGTTCGCCCGTCTGGGCGTTGGTAAGGTACGCCGCGCCGAAGAGGTGCTGGCCGATTGGTTGGGCGGGCGTGCCGACAAGGCCCTGCAAGCCGCCGCGGGCCGCAAATCCGTGCTGGAACGGGTATTGCAATCGGTCTTTGCCGGGCTGCGCGCGAAACCGGATGATCGCGGCTTTGCCGAGGAATTGGGGCGGCAGACTGCTATCGTGGAACTCTCGGCGATGACCAGCCGCATGCGTCTGTTGGAAACCGTCGTGCAGGCGGCCCCGATGCTGGGCTTGCTGGGCACCGTGATCGGGATGATCGATGCATTCAGCACCCTCTCCACAGCCGAGGGCGCGGTTGACCCCGCGCTTCTTGCGGGTGGTATCTGGACGGCCCTGACCACCACCGCGGCAGGCCTTGCCATCGCGCTTGTGACTTACTTTGTCGCGACGTGGCTGGAAGGCCGGATCGAAAGCGAACGGCAATCGATCGAGGCGCTGATTTCCGCCGCGATCAATGGCCGTGTCGACACCAAGACGGCCTGATGTCCCAAACGGCCGAGGCATATACGGCACGTGAACATCCGGTGATGCAGCCGCGGTCATCGCGCCGCTATCGCTTTGCCCTGACACCATTGGCCGATGCGATGTTTCAGCTGCTGATCTTCTTCATGCTGACGTCGAGCCTGACGCCCTATTCCCTGCTGACGATCCGCAGCGGAGCCGCCCCTGGTGAGGTGGCAAGCGACCCGGACGCGACCCCATCGGAAGAGCCGGCCATCCCGGGCGATAACGCCTTGGTCTGGACCGTCCGTGAGGGTGAGGTCGTGTCGAACAATGTGGGATATGGGTTGGATGAGTTGTCGTTTCTGGCGGGCATTGTCGGTCAGGACACCGAGGCTCAGGTGATCCTGATCCTGGAAGATACGGCACGCGTGCAGGACTTGACCTCGGTCCTGGAGGCGCTGACCAGTGCCGGGGTCACATCGGTCCAGATCGCGGAGACGGGAGGCACCGGATGATCCGCGCCCTGCCGCAACGCAAGTCCGGTGTCGGCATGGATGTGTCACTGGCGATCGTGAATATCGTGCTGTTGCTGATCTTTTTCTTTCTGGCGACCGGGCAGTTGTTGAACCCGCCGACCCAGGGGATCGAGATTGCCGAAACCACCGAACTGCCATTGGATCAGTTGCCGCAACCCATTCTGATTGTCCGCGATGGCGGGAATTGGCAGTTGGGTGAGCAATCGGTGAACCCGGACCTGTTGGGTGCGGCGATCGCGGAATTAGAGGCGCCGTTTACCTTGCATGTTCTGATCGCGGGCACGGCGCCGGCTGAAACGTTGCTGGATATTCTGGATCGCCCGGCCTTGGCCGATATCGAGATCAAACTGGTCACGCTGCGGCGGAGCATCGGGTCATGATTTTCGGGGATCGTAAGCGCCGCACATTGCATTGGGCCGAGGCGTTTGGGGCCTCTGCCGTTGTGCATCTGGGGGCCGCCGTGCTTGCCTTTGATCTGTTGCCCGAGCGTTTGGCTGCGGTAGAGCCGGAACCCGAGATTGAGATCGTCAGTATCGTGCTCGAGGACGATCCGGTGGTGTTGGAGGCTCCAGAGACAAATGCGCCACTGGTCGAGGATCCGATCGAAGGCGAGGGGGAGGATCCGCCACCTGTTGTTGCAGAGGATCCCGATGCCGGGGGCGCGCCGGACGAACCAGAAACCCCGCCTGAAGAACCCGCAGCGCCGGAAGAGCCGGAATTGACGCCACAGACGCTTGCCCCGGTGGCGACGGAAACGGCAGTGGCACCGACTGATATCAGCCCCTTGCGGCCAGAGGATGGTGCGGCCACGACCCTGGCCCCGGTGACGGCAACCGCGCTTCGCCCGGTCGCGCCCACGGCACCTTCGTCCGTGACGCCCGGCGCGACGGCGGAGGTGGCGGCGGCACCGGTCATCAGCCTGACCCCATCCGGCGCGACGGCGCTGCAGCCGACATCCGCGTTGCCGGACCTGCCGCAAGCCACAGCACAGGCCCCGACGCCAGACGGCGCGACCGCCGGCGGCGCGGTCAGCGAATTGATCACCCGCATTCGCGGGCGTTTGACCGATCCCTGCCTGCTGGCGATACCTCAGCAAGGTGCCGATGATGTTCCCGAACTGGTGATGTTTGGTTCGGATGAGAATGCGATGTCCAGCTTTGCCGAGGCGGTGCTGGCCAATCTGGACCCGCGACCAGGATTCACCCGTAATCTGACCGACTCAAGGCAGTGCGCCGCGTTGAACTATATTCGCCAGAACCGCGCCTATCCTACATTTCGGCTTGGGATGGATATTGATGAAGAGGTCATCAATACGGGCGATAGTCTGACCGGGCAGATCACGAATACGGCCGGGCGCTACATCTCGCTTTTGATGGTGGATGACAATGGCGTCGTGACCGATCTGGGCGATGATCTGAGCTTTACCCCGAATACCGCCCGTTTCGATGTCGTGCTCAGCCGGACGGGATCGGCGCGGGACACCAAGGCCGTTCTGATCGCGCTGGCGACAGCCGGTCGCCCGCAGGCGCTGAACCCGCAGAATGGGCAACTCGCCGAGGACTATTTCACTGCACTGGCCGAAGAAGTCGGGGTGAACGTGCCGATCGTGATGGCGACGTTCGATATCCGCTAAGGAATGTAGTCAAAGCCAACCAGAGCGATCCCGGCGCGGTCTGCATTGCCTGCTTTGATTTCAGCCTCGATCAGTGGCAAGAGGATCGCTGCGTCGCGTCCGTCGACAGACGCCGCGGGGGTCCGCAAAGTCGACTCTGTCGCGACGACAAGAACGATCTGGGGCGTTGTTGTCGCGCCCTCGTCCGGGCGCAGGCCGAATTCGAATGTCGCCCGCCCGCTGGCCTGTTCGTTCAGCCGCCCGGTCAGATTGAAGACACCGCCCGTTTCACTGACCAAGGCCAGCCACGCGGGTCGACCATCGCGCCCGCCCAACTGTCCGATCAGCGGCTCATCGCCGCGCATTTCGTCGCTGTCGAGCGATAGAAACGGGGGGCTTGCCTCTGGCGTGCGGATCGCGTTGGCAAGAGCAATGGCCGGGCATTGCGCATCGGTGATGACGTGTTCTTTCATAGCAGGACGTGCGTTGAATTGCGCCTCGTAAGCGTCAAGCAGACCGTCGAACGCCGCTTCCGACGATGAAAAGCCGACGATTGTGCCGCTGTCCGCCCCGCCATTGATCCGCGTGACGAAAGTGCAGGCGTCGTTGGACCAGCCAGACAAAAAACCTTCGCGTGATGATTGATCGAAACCACCGGTTTCGGTGTTATTCTGCGGCAGCTGTGTCGGTGTGACGGTTACCGTATCCTGCGGGCCGATCCAGCCTTGCTGCAGCGCCAGATATCCGCCAATGCCGCCAAAAATCAAAAGCACAACGAGCCAGCGCAGGATTCCGCCCCCAGCAGGCGGTTCGGGTACAGGCGGCGGGGCGGCGAGGTCTTCCAGACCGGTCGTCGCGCCAAACGGGCTGGCCGACGCGGTGTCGCCCGATGCCGTTCCGAAACCAAGTGTTGTCGGCGATTGCACCGGTGGCTGTTGCAGCCCCTGTGTACCGCCGATTTGCGGCGGTGTGCTGAAACCCGATACGTCACTTGGTGAACCGTCAGTGCCGCGATACTTGGCGGGAACCTTGTGCGGGTCGTCCAGCATGGCGATCACGTCAAGCATGCGCGCCGGGCGATCGATGGGATCGGGTTCCAGCATATGCGCAAGCAGGGGCCGCAGCACCGGATCGATATCACCGAGGTCCGGAATTTCGCGACGGGCATTGACGGCCTCCACGATCGAAGAACCCATATCAAGGGGCTTGCCCCGCAAGGCCGCGGCCATCAGCAAGCCAAGACCATAGATATCCGTGCGCGGCCCGATCTCGCCCCCGAAATGGCCGAGTTGTTCGGGCGAGATGTATTTGAACTTGCCCGCCAACTGCCCGTGCAGCGTGCTTTCCGCCATTTCGGCCGATTTGGCGATGCCGAAATCGATCAGCACCGCATCGTCCACCGATCCACCGCGCAGCATGACGTTATCGGGTGACAGGTCGCGATGGATCACGTCCATCTCGTGCGCGCGGTCCAACCCGGCGGCAACGCGGCGTATCAGACCCGTCGCCTGTTCCAGCGTCAGCGGCGCGACATCGCGCATGTGATCGGACAGCGCGATGCCTTCGATGAATTCCATGATCAGGCAGAACCGATCCAGATCGGCATCGCGCACGAAATTGTAGTAGCGCACGATTGCCTGATCCGAGAGCTGGCAGAGCACCTTGGCCTCGCGCATGAAAAGGGCTGCGACCTTTTCGTCGTGGGCCAGCGATTGCAGCACGATCTTGATCGCGACGTCGTCGCCGGTAAAGACGTTTTCACCGCGGAAAACCTCGCCCATGCCGCCGGCATTGATCAGTTTCTTGATCTCGTAATTGTTGTTGATCAACGTGCCGATGGGCACTGGAACGGCGGGGGCGTTTTCCGTCGGCGGCGCCGTGACCTCGGGTTTCGGCGCGGGTGGCGGGATCGTGACGGGATCGGTTGCGCCGGGCGCGATTTCGGTCCGGTCCTCGGTCGATGTGGCGATCTTGGTCCGATCGTCGATGGGCGTCACGATTTCGGTTTTGTCGTCGTCCGACGCGGGCTGCGCGATCTGCGTCCGGTCATCAACGGGTTTGGCGATCTGGGTCTTGTCCTCGGGCGGGTCGGTATGTTCGTCGGTCATGCCTCACCCTCCCAATAATCGTCATCCGGGGTGACGAGCGCCGGGGCCGTACAACGGACAACCACGGCTGTGACATTATCCTTTGCACCGCGGTCAAGTGTCTGGGCGATCAAGCCGTCGCAGATCGCTTGCGCAGGCTGATCAGAGCGTAGCGCGTGGGCGATGTCATCGTCGCTGTTGTGTTCGGTCAGGCCGTCGGAGCAAAGAAGGAAGATGTCGCCCTCTATCACCGTATCTGCGACCGTATCGCAACGTGGCGCATCGGTGACGCCGATTGCCCGTGTGATGACGTTTTTGCGCGGCCAGTTCGCTGCCTCTTCCGCCGAGATCAGCCCGGCCTCGAACAATTCGCGGACCTCTGTGTGATCTTTGGTTTGCTGGGTCAGCACCCCGTCGCGCAAGCGGTAGATTCGACTGTCGCCGGACCAGATGCAGATATAGCGATCCTCGTGCGCGAGAAGCCCGACGATCGTGGCGCCGACGGTGCCGCCGCCAAGTTCTTTGGCATGATCGATGATGCGGCCATGCGCGTGGCTGAGCCGTTCCATGAATCGAACCTCGAGGTCTTCGGGCGAGGTGGCGAACCCGACCGACGACAGTTCAGCCACGATGGTCTGGCTCGCGACGTCGCCGGCCTGATGCCCGCCCATGCCGTCCGCCACGACCCAGACGCCGAATTCGGGTTTGACGAGGTAGCTGTCCTCATTGTGCGCGCGTACCCGCCCGGTGTCGGTGGCGGCCCCGGTTTCAATCGTGAAGTATTCGGTCTGAACCGTCATTGCGCCGCATCCCGCGTCGGGGGCGTATAGGGCGCACCCATCATCCATGCAAAGGCTGCGGCACCGGGCAAGCCGTCGGTTGCATAGAGCGCGGAACTGTCTGAACCGCTGCGCCAGAGATAGGTGCGGGTCGCGTGCGCCCGGGTCGTCTCGGCCGCGGCGACATCGGCCCAGAGCCGGGTGATGTCCCCATCGGGGCGCGCCGCCCAGAAATCGGTGACGGGGAGCGGGTCGGCGGGGCTCGGATCATCCAATATGGCAGCGGCAAAGCGTGTCGCCATGTCGCGTGCATCGTCTTGGTCGCGATCATAGCCGTTCAGGAACGTATCGATCCCATCATAAAGGGTTTGATCGGCATGCATGGGGGGTGGCGCGATATCGGCCCCTTCAACGCCAGCCAAAAGCGGGAACCGACGCCCGACCTTGTCGCGCGCAGGGGCCATCATGCCGCAGAAACCGCGCCCTTCGGGCGTCAGTGCGGGCCCGATCCAGATGCGCATGATGGGGGCGCTGTCGTAGTGATCCTCCCACAGGTCGGCAACGCCGTCGCGCAGATCGGGGAGCATCTGGCCAAGCCAGTGTTCGAGAAGGTCGCAAAGAGGCTGCGACAGCCCGGCGATGACGAAATCACCAAAGGCGGGGTGCTTGCCGTAAAAGCCAGCGGACAATGCTGGTGTATGATCCTCCCCCTGCGCCAAGATCAGTCCACTGTTTGCGGGCAGGTGAAACTGCGTAGTTCAGGCATGGTGAAGGGGTTGAAACTGGTGGCAAATGTGACTTGCAGGCGCGCATTTCGGCCTGCGAATTCATGGGTCAACTCAAGTCCGTTGGGTAAGTCTCTCTTGCCTCGGCCCTCGTTCAGGAAGTTAACGATGGCCCATGGCCCACCTCTCCATTGTTTGGCCGGGACGTCTGTTTGAAACTCCGTTTCGGTACTCATCTCGATGTTGGAACCTGTGCCCGGCCAATCGACCTTTGGCGACGTCCCTTCGTTGATCAGTTCAATTAATTCACCATTGACGTTAAGAAGAATGTTTTTCAGATCAGCGGGCAGCTGACGTGGCGAAAATGTAATCGGAACAAGAGGTTGATCACCGCCGCCTTGAAAGAACGCCCTTTGGATTCTGTCGGCGCGTTCGAACTGCAGAAGCATGTTTTGAGACAAGCGACCGGCAAACGGGCTTTCTGGCCGCACGCGAAATCCTTCGACAGTTTTATCGACATGCCTGCTGAGGTACGTGTCATAGAAGCGCTGCATCGTGCCATTGGGCCCGAAGAAGCTGGAAAAATCGCGAATGGACGTTCCAGATGCATTGGCCGGATCAAAAGGAAAGAGCCCCGCGATCCCCTGACGACATTCGAACGTTACCGTATTGGCCAGTTGCCGGTTCATCTCGGCGATGTCGGCATTCGTCGATGACTCACTGAAATCGGCTTTGATCTTGGACGTGAACCGCGCCATCGTTTCGGGAAGCCGGGAATTGTTGCGGTCGAGGTCGGCGAGAATGCTACGCAACAGTTGACCGCCATCGGCGTCCGTCCCCGATTGTGCCGTCAAACGGCGGTTCTGGTGCAACTGGTCCAGCGTCTCTGTGATCGTGTCGATCGGTCGACTCCCTGTCGCTGTATTCACTTCCATCAGCACATGCCAAAGGGTGAACCGATCTTCGAGCCGCTCGGCTTCTCGCCGAACGCCGCCATCGCCACCACCACCGCCGATTTGACTTTGGTTTTTGGTGCTGTCTGCCGCAGCTTCAAGCAGGATCCGCTCCAGGCCGCCGGTTCTGCCCAAGACCCGCTGATAGAGCTTTCCGCCGATCGCCGCACCTGCGCCTTCACCTTCAGTCGGGGTTGCCGTCAGTTCCGCCGCCAGATCGTCAAGGAATTGGGTCAGTTTCGTCTGTTCACTAACCGCCCCAGCCAGTCGTACAATCGGTGAAGCGAATTCCGACGCTGCGGTACCCAGCGCACCGTAATTCGGGGCCTCATCGGCCATGTTGTTGACTTGCACCCGGTCCAGCATGCTGTTCCATGCCGCCTCGAATTCCTGCCCGTACCGCCGCTGCAACGCCTGATCCAGCCCGGCAAGCTGGCTTTCATAGTTGACCGCATCCGCCTGCTCGCCCAGCACCCATTGATCGTTTTCCAGGACCTCTTTGACGGCGATGACCTGTTCGAGGAAGAAGAACCAATAACCGTCGAACGTGTAGAGACCCGGCACCGTCAGATCGACGAAATCGCTGCCGTCATTGGTGGACAGGACGATCGGGCCTTCGGGGGCCAGCGTTTCTGACAGGTTGAAATCGGGTAGCGACGAAAACCGCGCCTTGTCTTCGATGATGGCATAGGCCTGATCGACCAGCGACATCTGCACGATCGCGCTGCGGGCCTGCGTCACGGCGGCGTTGTCGATGGGGATGTTGATATCGCGCGTATCGTCAAGTTCCAGCATATTCGCCAGATGCAGGTTCAGCGCCTCGCCCGTGGCGCGGCTGCCGACGCTGCTGAATTCATTGTCCCAGATCTCACCGAACCACGCCTGGATCGCGGCGTCATCCGGGCGCGGGCCAGCGCCGGCAAGCAGCATGTAGACCTTGAGCGCGCGATAGATGTCCGCCGGGTCGCCCGCGTTACGCAGGGCGGGCAGTTGTTCCTCAACGGCAAGCACCAAGCGGGGGCGCAGCATGAGTTCCAGCGCGTCGCTATAGGACAGGCGTGCCGCGTTGTTGATACGGCCAAGCTGGCGCAGGCCCAATCCGTTCCATGGTTCTGCCTCGACCGGACTGCCATCGCGCAGCGGGACTTCAAGCATGCGGTCGAGATATGGCAAGACCGACAGGACTTCGCTGTCGTCGATTTCCGTCGTCGCCAGTTCGAATTGTGCCGCATTGGCGTAAGACGCGGTCTGTTCGGCGACCGTATCGACATAGGTCTTGTTCTGCCAAAAGCTGAAGCCCAGCCCGGCGAGCAGGCCCGCCGTCGTCAGCCCAATCATCGACAGGCCGGTGATCCGCAGGATGCGCGCACGCCGCACGGCGCGGGCATCGTGGCCGACCCAATCCTGTTCTTCGAAAATCACCCGTTTCAGAAGATCATGCAGGAAGAAACTTTTCCCCTGCCCTGACATGAACGATGGTGCAAACGCGCCGGGGGCCTGATCATTGCGGGACATCGCGCCAAGGACCTGGTCGATTGGCGTGCCCTCTTGCGTGCCGGAGGTGAAATAGAAACCGCGCAGGATCGCGTTGGTCTTGTAGCGGGTCGGTTCGAACACCCGGCGCAGGAAGTCGGTGACATTGTCGCGCAACAGCGCCATTTGTCCGGGCAGCCCGAAGATCGCGACGCGGCTGATCCCGTCGGGTTCTTCGGTCAGGCGGTCCATCAGTTCGTCCGACAGACGCGATACCAGCAGGTCGAATTCTTCTGGCACCTGTTCGTGGGTCAGCGCCTTGCGGTCCTTGGTCTGGAACGTCACGCCCCAGACGGACTTGCGCCGGTTGAGGCTGAAGCTGCTGAAATATTCCCGAAAGCCCGAGATCAGGTCAGCCTTGGTGAACAGGACGTAGACCGGGAAATCGATGCGCAGTTTTTCGTGCACTTCCGCCAGACGCGCGCGGACGATTTCGCTGTGTTTGGACAATTCCTGCGGCGTGGCATTCATCATGTCTTCGACCGAGAACGCCAGGATCACACCGTTGATGGGCTGTTTTGGCCGCGATTTCTTGAGCAGGTCCAAGAATGATTGCCAACTGCTTTCATCAGCGACCTTGTCACTGTCTTGCGTGGTGTAACGCCCGGCAGTGTCGATCAGGATCGCGTCTTCGGCGAACCACCAATCGCAATACCGCGTGCCGCCAAAGCCTGACACGACGCCTGCATCCTCGGCATTCGACAAAGGAAACTCGATTCCGGAATTGCGCAGCGCCGTGGTTTTGCCCGCGCCGGGCGGGCCGATGATCACGTACCAAGGAAGGTCATACAGATAGGACGCGCCGCCGGATTTCTTGAGCGTGGCCAGCGCGTCGTTCATACGTTTGGTCAGTTCTGCACCGTCGCCTTGTGGAACAGCTGGGGTCAGTGCCTCTTCGATCTCGCGCGCGGCGGCGCGGCGTTTGCGCCAGCGCAGGATCTGAAAAAGCAGGATCAGGCCCACGATGACGCCGATCAACGTCGCGCGCAGCCATATCGTGGACAGGAAAGCGACGCCGGTCATCGGAAAGCCGATCCAGATGGCGATCACGACGCAGATGATGCCGAGGATGATGGCCGGAATACGCATCCATGGGCGCCAACGCAAAAGACGGAAGAGACGGCGGAAAATATTCAAAACGTGCCCTCCCGTGCGAGCAGGATTTCGACACGGCGATTTTGCGCTTGGCCTTCGCGGGTGGTGTTATCGGCGATCGGCTCTGCCTCGCCCCGGCCTTCGACAGTCATCCGCTGGTAGGCGGCAGCGCAGGCTGGATCATCGCTTGGGGTGGATGTTTGAAGCTGCTCTCCATCACCCAACGACAGTTGGAAAGTGTCAGGCGCGCAATCCGGCGCGATCAGCCCCGCTTTGAGTATGCTGGCGACAGCTTCAGCACGCGCGACGGATAATTCCTGATTGGTCTTGAACCGTGCATTTCGACCTGGTTGAGAACTATCCGTATATCCAATTACGCGGATTGGACCACGTTCGGAATTCAGGGTGTCGATGATATCCGGCGCAACCTCTTGAAATTGCGGTTTGACCTCGGCGCTACCCGAGTCGAACAACAGCGCGTTGCCGACACGCACAAAGATGAAATCGCCTCTGATGCCGACGTCTACGTCTTCCCTCGCCAGAGCGTCGCGCACCCGTTCCAACTGTGTTTCGTCAGGAGGCGGCGGCGTAAAGAGCTCTGTCGGGAAATTCCTGACCAAGGTCAGACCGGTCAGTTCCGGGTGCAATTCGTTCAATTCGGTCGCGACGGCATTGCCATCGCGATTGATCAGCGTCGACAGCGCCGCGAAGGCGCCCACCAAAAGCACAGCGGCGATACTGGCGTAAATCCACATCGGTAGCCCACCGAATTTGCGCCGTCCAGCCAGCGGGACACCCGCCCATTTGACCGAGATATCCTCGTCCGGGCGTGGTTTTACCCGGCGCAATGTTTCATAAATCGCAGAGCGGATGCGAGACAGCTCGACAGTGCCGTTGGGCGCCGTGCGATACTGCCCTTCGAACCCCAGTGACAGGCAGGTCAGCATCAGCTCCAGTAGATCGAACCGTTGGGCGGGGGCCTGCATGGCCTTTTCCGCCTCTTGAAAAAACCCCACGCCTGAGTCGCGCCGCTGGAAGAAACGGGCGACCATGGAATACTGGCTCCACGCGCCGCGATCCGCGCCGGGCAGGTTCTGAACGATATCGTCCGCCGTACCGCATAGTGCGTATTTGGCCACCTGCGCCTCATGCGGGTCGGCACCGGCGGCGACGGCGTTGGCTTCATACTGGCTGAGTTCCCGGGTCACATGGTCCATCAGCGGCTGGACCTGCATTTCGACCATGCCGGTGCGGAGACGGCCGAAAAGGATCAACAGATTGGCGGCGGCAGCAAGCAGTGGGTTGCTGGGGCCGCCTTTGCCCAGACCCTTGGCACGCAGGGCCTCTTGCAGGCTGATCCGTGGGGTCTGCAGCGGCGCGGATTGCGGCGCTTCGCTGGGTAGATCGGGGAAAAAGCTGTCGCTGGGCGCATTGGGTCGGCCGATATCACCGCCCGGCTGCGGGACGGCCCCGCCAAGCCAGGTGTTGCCGCCCTGCGGCGCAGGACGCCCGAATGGTGCCGGGCTCGGCGCAGGCGGCGTCGCGCCGCCGATGACGGTGCGGTCACCGCCCGGCGGGTTGGGCCGCGCCCCGGGAAGGGGCCCGCCAAAAACCGTCTTGTCATCATCGTCGGACATCAGGCTTTCTCCGGTATGGCCCAAAGCTCCAGTTTCAGTTCGGGCCAGTCACCTGCGAAATGCATCCCGATCGCAGGTGCGGTCGAGAATTCCTGCCAAAGCGGCGTGTTCCGATCCAGCAGGAAATACACGTTCGTGGAAATCACCCTGATTTGTTTGGGCGGATTTGGCAAATGCATCAGGCTGATGCCGGGCAGGTTGTTCTTGACGATCTCTGACATGCGGGTGTTCGGCCCGACTTTGCAGAGTTCGGGGAATTGCTGTTGGACCTGGGTCAGTGCCTTGCTTGCATTGACCTCGACCACGAATGTCGCGTCGCGGAACAGGTTCCGGTCGCGCACTTCGGCCAGATAGGAATTCTGGCGCACCCGCTGCAGATCAAGCCGCACCGCGCGGCCAACATCGCGGCTGAGCAGGCGCTGGATGTCTTGCACGACGGGCGTGAACGTTTCTTTCAGATCGCCATGATCATAGGGCTTGTATTCCCGTGCCATCCGTTCGCCATTGTCGAATGTGGCCAGTTCACCCGCAAAACCGACCAGGCGTTCATAAAGCCGCTCGGGATGTACCGCACGGCCATGTCCCATATGGCGCAAAACCCCGATTTCACGGTTCAGCACCATCAACATAAGATAATCGGTCGCCTGCATCCCGCCACCCGCCGACGGATCAGAGGCATAGCGTGCGAGGCTGCCCAGCTTCGCCTCGATCCAGCCGACGACACGGCTCAGATAACCTTCGACAACCGGATGGACGGCCAATACCAGTGCAGGCGGCGGCACGGTGTCATCGAGAGAGATCACACCATCCCGCACCTCGTTGATCCGTGCGATGCGCAGGCACTGATATCCGGGTTTCGCCGATTTGCGGATATCCAGTTCAAGCCGGGGCACCGCCGTGTCGATCTGATGTTCGATCCGCGCGCCAGAGGCATTGTCGGCCACCGTTTCGGTCGAAAGCTGATAGCGCGTGGTGGCGGCATCGGCGCCTAACCCGACATCCTGGCCGTTCTGGCTAAGATCGGGCAAGGTCAGCCAGACGAAAAGGCCCTTCGCGTCCTCGGGCACATCCACCGGCATGGGCAGATCGCCCGCGTTGGGCGCGTCAAAAGGCGTCCCGTCGGGCATGATACCGACGACGCTGCGCAGCCCGAGCCGCCCTTGCTGCGCCATGTCGCGGTCGATCGTCATCTCGGACAGGCCCCATGGATAAGGGGTCATCACATCCGTCCGCGCCTGGATCAGCTTTTCAAGATAGCGATCACTTTGCTGCAGATGCTGCGGTTGCAGGAAAAGACCTTCTTTCCAGGCAACTTTGCTAAACCAAGACATAAGGCTCCAATCAATTCAGTGGCGCAGTCGTGTTCCTTTGCCGGGCAAGTCTGGAACCTTGACCCCAAAGGGTCAAGGCGGGAACGCCTAGAACTGGATACGGATCTGGCTGGTGAACCCCCAGCTGGACAGTTGATCGCTGGCCCGCAGGTCGCCGCGGATGCTGGTGCTGAACTGCTTGGCCCCGAGGGGCGCGTCCACGGGCAGGATCCGCAGATAGTTCAGACCGGCGCTCAACTCGGCATAACCACCGAGGTTTTCGCCGATGATGTTGCGTTGCTCAAGCGCTGACCCTTCGGGCGGCGTATACAGACCGGTAGGTGAGTCCGCGAAGTCATTGTAAAAGGTTATCGTCCCAAACTGGTTTGTCGCCGACACCCCATCATCACCGAAGACGGTGCGCGACAGCGTACCACCCGCAAAGATCGTCTCCGACGTGAAATCGTTCAATGCGACGGTTCCGCCATCTTCGAAATTCACAATGCCGGTCGATACGTCGGAATAGGCAAAACCGGCCGTCGGAACGAAGGCGATATTGCTTTCGCCAAACGGAATGGCATAGCTGACCTGACCGCTGAACGTCGTCGTCTCGCTGCTGAATTCGCTATCGGTCAGACCGAGCCCGGATAGGCCGCCGACGCCGACGTTGTTAGCCACATAGTCGGTCTCTTCGACACGGTATTGCAGGTCTGCCGAGAAACGGTCAAAGGCACCAGTCAGGTAGACACCGCCGTAGCGCTGACCAAAATCGACAGTCGTGACACTCGTCCTCTCGTCACCCAGCGTTATGCCGCCTGATCCGTCGCCCTCCAGTGCGAAAACATCTTGTGTTGTCGTCCCTTCATTAAAGCCACCGATCCCGCCGAAAGAGATATCCCAACCGTCAAAATAGCCGTTGAAACAAGCAAGATCACCGCCAAGTTGAAGACCGGTGTAATCAACAGAGATGTCCCAATCGAGTGTAGTGTTGTTTTCTACCTCGGTGACCTCGCCATTGGCGTCGGCCTGACCCGCTATGCCGCGCACCCATCCGCCGACACCACAGGGGTTGGGGTCGTCATAGGCCAAACCGCTGACGAACGGGCTGGAAGGCCGGTTCACCACCGAACCAATCAGTGATTGCGCCAGTACGATGGACCCGGTGAGACCGGCGACGCCAGGGTTGAGAGAGTCTACGATAAATATGTCACCCTCATTGGGGCCTGAGCCGATTCTATCTGGCGTATAGACGATCGCCTCGCTGGCATCAGGGAGACCGAAGACCTGAAAGGTGTAAGACGCATCACCGCTGCTATCAAAAATTCTCAGGTCATCTGCCTGCTGTCCATTGCTTCCCAGAAGGTTCAGATCGAAGACCAAGGTCCCGCCCACCTCGCCAGTCGCGACAACAACGTCGGTTCCCGGCGGAGTGGCTGTGTCGCTGTCATCGGATAGATCGATATCCAGCGCGAAACGGTTGGTCCCGGTCAGATCGCCCGTGATCTCGATCGAGTCACCGACGCCTCCGCTGCGGGTCGTGGTATCGACCACACCACCACCACCGTTCAAACCGCCGCCGAACCGGAGCACGTCGCCGCCATCGTCGTTCAGGAAGATCCTGCCGCCGGTGCCGTTGGTGACCAGGCCGCCGAATTGATCTGCGTCACCGGTGACATCGACCTCACCGGTGTTGGCGAAAGCCGTTGCGATCGTACCGTCGAGGTCAAGTTCGCCGCCGCTGTCATTAATCAGGGTATCGGTCGCTGACAGCATTGCACCGTCCGCAATACCAAGCATGCCGCCGCTTTCGTTTGTCAAACCACCGGTGATCGCAAGACTATCCCCCGCAGCGATATCGAAGTTGCCGCTGTTTGTGGTCGCGCCAATGATGGCGGCTGCTCCACTGATCTCGGCATCCGCATCGTTGTCGAACACACCCGTCAAGGTGCCACCGGCCAGCGCGACAGTGCCCCCTGCGAGGTTGTCGACATCGCCGGTCAGAGTGCCGCCATCGATATTGATCGTCGCCCCGGATTGATTTGTCACGACGCCATCGAACGCCGCGGCGACATCCACATTCAGCGCAGCACCACCGCCGGTATTCAACGTCGTCCCGGTAACTGTGCCCGCGGCATCGACTTGGCCGCCATCGTTTTCAAGATCGCCACCCAACGTACCGGCGATGATCAGATCACCATCCGCCCCATTGTCGATATCACCGGTCAGTATGGCCGCCGCATCGATCTCGGCCAGACCGTCGGTATTGGTGATATTGCCCGTGGCACTGGCTGTCACATCGATCGTACCGCCGTTATTGGTCACACCGTCGGTGAACGTGCCGCCTTCGACGATAAATTCGCCGCCGCCTGCCACGGTGGATGCATCGGTAATCGTCCCGCCAGCCTGCAGGGTGAAATCACCGGTACCAGAGACATCCACCCCGCCTTCGACAAGGCCCGCATTGTTGGCATCACCACCGCTGACGTCCATCCCACCTTGCACGGTGCCGGTATTGTTGACCGTGCCACCGGTCACCGTGACTTCACCAGTCACCACATTGGTGTTGTTGAACGTGTTTCCATCGACGCGGGCGTCTCCGTTGACGGTGCCTGCGTTGGTCAACGTACCTGTCTCTGCGCCACCGGAGTTGATGCTGGCAACGTCGCCATTGACCGTCCCAGCTGCCGCGATCGTCACATCACCATCATCCGCAATCAGTTCTTCCCCCGCGCCCATCGCAATCGTTCCCCCAACGGTCGCGATGCCGCCCGTCGCCACGATACCACCCGTGAAAGTGCCGCCATTGGCCTCTAGCGTGCCGCCGCTGACCGTCGTGCCGCCGGTCACCGTGCTGCCGGTCACGGTCGTCACAACGCCGTCAGAGACGTCAAGCGACCCGACCGTGCCGTTCACGTCGGTATCCGCCGTAGCGCCCGTGCTTGCGACCTCACCCGTGACGGTCCCATCGATCGTCGTCTGCCCCGCGACGCTGTCGATATCGCCCGTCAGCGTTGCAGTGGTTTCCACGTCGACCGTGCCGCCGTTGTTGGTCACATCACCTGTGCTGCTACCGGCGATGACGATGGCGCTGGTCGTGTCAACCGTTGGTGCGTTGGCCGTTGCCCCGCCCGAGAACGTGCCCCCATTGGCGGTAAATGTACCGGCGTTGACGACGATCTCTGCCGCCACATCGCCATCATCCAGTACAAATTCCGGGCCACCCGCCGCAGCGCCGGCAACGGTGACCGTGTTGCCAGCCGTGATGTCGCCGGTATTGGTGAATGTGCCCGAGGTAACGGTCAGGTCACCATCGAGCTGTCCTTCGTTGCGGCCCTGCGCCCCGACACCGGCATAGGTCACATCGCCTTCGAGGTCGCCGCCGCTTTCGATCAGCAATTCGGCATCCGCGATACTGACATCCCCTGTCACGTCTCCACCGATATTGACCTCACCATCGGTGGCGGTGATCCCAGCACCAAAGTTACCGCCATCGGCCTGCAACGTCCCACCCGTAACCGAGGCCACGCCTTGCACATCGCTATTGGTCGTTGTGGTGAACGTCCCATCCGCAACGGTCGCCGTACCGGTGATCGTACCATCGCTGTCGACGTCACCGCCATTGACCGTCAGGTCACCGTCAAGCTGGCCACCGTCGGCGATGCTAGAGGTGCCGGTCGTGTTGGTCAGATTACCGTCCAGGTCACCTGTCCCGGTGATCGAGACCGTGCCGCCGTCGTTGGTGATATCGCCGGTCGCTTCCCCATCCACGATGATCTGACCGTCGTTCAGCGCGGTCATGCCCGCATCGAATGTCCCGCCCGTCGCGTTCAGACTGGCCGTCGCGCCATCGACGGTGACGGCCCCATCGACACCGCTACCCGCAGGTGTCGTCGCAAGCTGGGTAAAGTTGCCATCCGTTACGCTCAGCGTGCCGGTGATGTTGCCCGCCGACTCAATATTTCCGGCCTGATTTGTTACATCGCCGGTCAGTTCGATACCGGGATCGATCGCGATGTCAGACCCCATATTGTCCAGATCGAGCGTCGAATCCGCCGTGATTTCGACATCACCGCCATTCGCGTTCAAACCGTTGGTAAACGTTCCGCCCGCGACCTCGACCGTACCGCCAGCCTCGACCGTCACTTCGTCGATCACCGTGCCCGCATTGGTCAGTCGGCCCCCATCGACCGTGATCGCATCGGTCGTGTCATCCAGCGTCGCACCGCCATTGACGGTGACCGTTCCACCCGTCTGTACCAACTCTGTCGTCAAAGTCGCGCCACTGCCGATATCGACATCACCGCCATTGACTGTTGTCGTGGCAACGGTCGTCGCCGCATCGATGTCGAAGGTGCCATCGTCATTCACGGTGACATTCTGATCCGCTACGCCATCATTGAACGTGCCGCCACCGGCCACAAGCGTGCCGTCGCCTGTGATGACCACGTCGTCTTGCACGATACCTTCGTTGACCAGGCTCCCGCCCAAGACCGCGATTGTCCCGTCGGTATCATCAAGCGTGCCGGTCGCATTGATGGTCGTCGTGCCACCCGCCTGGGTCAGATCGGTGGTCAAGGTCTGGCCACCGGCGACATCGACCGTGCCGTCATTCACGATGGTGTCTGTGACGGTGACGCTTGCATTCACGTTGAAATTACCACCGTTAACGGCTACGTCGCCGCCCAACGTCCCGCCATTGGCCTGCAGGATGCCGTCGCCCGCGATCGTGACGTCGCCGCTGATCGCGCCGCCCGTATTGTTGCGCACATCACCCGTGCCCGAAATAGCCAAGGCATCGTCGATCGTGCCCGCATTCTCGACCGTCCCGCCCGAGACATTGGCCGTGCCATCGGTATCGTCCAACGTTGCCCCGGCCCCAATAGTCGTTCCGCCGTCGGTCTGGTCGAAATCAGTAGTCAGGGTGACACCAGGATCGATCGCGACCGTGCCCCCATCGTTGTCCACGGTATCAGCGGTTGTGCTTTCGTTGATATTGAGCGTGCCGTCGAAAATGTCGATATCGGCGAAGGTGCCGCCATCCGCATCCACGATACCGCCTGCATTATCCGCATCATCCGTACCGATCTGGACCGTGCCAGTGATGTCGCTGACCCCCGCAAGGCCCGCATCGCCGTTATTCACAAGCGTACCGCCGTTGACGAGCACATCCCCGTCGATGATCCCGGTCGGATCGCCGTCGGCCTCGCCATTGTTCAACTGACCGCCGGTGATCGTGACATTACCGTCGATCGTGCCGTTATTGTTGTTGATGCCATCTTCGACATCCAGATCGGACGTCAGGGTCACGCCGTCATCGACGTTCACGGTCCCTCCGGCCTGCGTCATCGCGACGGTCGTATCGGCCTCCACGTTGAATTCGCCACCATCGACCTGCACGCCGCCGGTAAAGGCACCACCACCCGCATTGATCGTACCGTCCGTCAAAGTCGTCAAACCTGTCACGCCGCCCGCATCGTTGTCGAAGATCGCACCGGCAGTCGTCACGGTGACCGTGCCACCAACCGACCCGGTATTGGTGAATTGGCCCGCATCCTGCTGCACGTCACCGCCGACAGTGCCAGTGACCGTCAGCGTGCCGCCATTGACCTCGATATCGTCTTCAGCCGCCGTTGAACCCGAAACGGTCAGCCCGCCACGCTCCAGCACATAGTCACCCTCATCCTGGGTGCCATCGTCGACGCTTGTGCCGCTCAGCACTAGGGTGCCCGCGCTGCCCGGGTCTCCATTTATAGTGATTGTACCTTTATTGGATATCCCGGCACTCACGGTCGCCGTGCCAGATACGACGTCAATGGGAAGTGCATCGCCGTCTTCCACAACGATCTGATCGCCATCACCCGCTGTGTCGCTAATTTCGTAGCCATCCGTATCGAATGTGATCGCGCCCGGACGAACATCGACCTCTAGCCCGACATTCGCGGTCGCCCCCCCTGACAGACCGCCAAAGGTGACGGTATCGGCATCGTCACTCGAAAATGTGGTATTGGCGTCATTGTTCACGGCACTGTCGAAATCGGGGCTGGCCTGATCCTGCCAGTTATTGTCCGACGTGTTCCAATCGCCATTTCCGATTTGAATACCGAATGTATCCGGATCACTGTCCCATGTCAGCGCATCCTGAGCGCTGGCCGCCTGGCCAAAGATCATCATGATACCGCATAATATGGCGGTGCTGTTCATCAGTTTACGGCGAATGGCGGGGTGATCGGCGGTCGTTTGGGAATAAGACACCTGAAATCCTCGAAACACAAAAAAGCTGCACGTATTTGTTGCAGCATCTTCATTGCTCTTCAAGCGCGTGAAACCTGGCCTGGTTGGGTGCCGATGCATTGGTCGCAACCGCAAGAGCCGCGAAAAATCCATGATTATCAAATGCCTGACTGCCTTTTTACAAGAAAATACCGCAACGGCACCGTGGCGAGGGAAACAAGCTGTTAACTAAATTGGCTGCAATCAATGGCTGATTTGTCACGCTGTTGACGCTGCTTGGCCCCCGATGCGGCTGATCCCCAGCACATCGAGCACCTTTGCCTCGATGTGTTCGGCGTTCAGACCGGCCACATCGTACATCGCCCCGGGGCTGGCCTGGTCGATAAAGACGTCAGGCAACACCATCGACCGGAACTTCAACCCCGCATCGAAAACCGCGTTGTCGGACAAAAGCTGGGCAACATGGCTGCCAAATCCGCCAACGGCCCCTTCCTCGATTGTGATCAAGGCCTCGTGGCTGCCAGCCAGTTTCAAGATCAGCTCTTCATCCAGCGGCTTGGCAAAGCGTGCATCGGCGATCGTCGGGGTGATGCCCTTGGCCTGCAGGGCCTCGGACGCTGCGATCACCTCCTGCAGGCGTGTGCCAAAGGACAGGATGGCAACCTTTGCGCCCTCTTGGATCATCCGTCCTTTTCCGATTTCAAGCAATTCTGGGTCCTCGGGCATCTCAACCCCGACCCCTTCGCCCCTTGGGAAGCGAAACGCGATCGGCCCCGCATCATGTTGCGCTGCGGTCGCGACCATGCGCACCAATTCGGCCTCGTCCGCCGCGGCCATCACGACAAAACCGGGCAGGTTGGACAAATAGCCAATGTCGAACGAGCCCGCATGGGTCGCCCCATCCGCCCCCACGAGCCCGGCACGGTCGATGGCGAACCGCACAGGAAGCCGCTGGATCGCGACGTCATGCACGACCTGATCATAACCGCGCTGCAGGAACGTCGAATAAATGGCGCAGAAAGGTCTCAGACCGCCCGCCGCCATACCGGCGCTGAATGTCACCGCGTGTTGCTCCGCAATGCCTACATCGAAACAGCGGCTTGCATAGCGTTCCATAAAGCGCGAAAGCCCCGTCCCGTCCGGCATGGCGGCGGTAACGGCGACGATTTTGGGGTCGTCAGCGGCCAGTTTCATCAGCGTATCGGCAAAGACCGACGTATAGGATGGCGCGTTGCTTTTCGCCTTTTTCTGCTTGCCTGTGACGACGTCGAACTTGGCCGTCGCATGACCCTTGTCGTTGGCCCCTTCGGCGGGGGCATAGCCCTTGCCCTTTTGCGTGATCGCATGGATCAGGATCGGGCCATTGGCGCGGTCTTTGACAGTGCGCAGAACCGACAAAAGCTGCTCCATATCATGCCCGTCAATCGGGCCGAGGTAGGAAAAGCCAAGCTCTTCGAACAAGGTCCCGCCGACGGTCATATGTTTGAGCATATCCTTGGCCCGCTTCGCCCCCTCGCGGAACGGTTCCGGCAGCAGCGACACGGCTCCTTTGGCGGCCGCCTTGAATTCCTGGAACGGCGCGCCCGCGTATAGGCGCGAGAGGTAGGATGACATCGCACCAGTCGGCGGCGCGATCGACATTTCGTTGTCGTTCAGGATCACGATCAGGCGTTTGCCCAGATGCCCGGCATTGTTCATCGCCTCATAGGCCATGCCCGCCGACATCGCCCCATCCCCGATGATCGCAATAGCATCGCCGCCTTCGGCGCCCAGGTCCCGGGCAACGGCAAAGCCCAACGCCGCCGAAATCGACGTACTGGAATGCGCCGCACCGAACGGGTCATAAGGGCTTTCGGACCGTTTGGTGAACCCACTCAGCCCCTTTTCCATCCGCAAGGTACGGATGCGGTCGCGACGACCGGTGAGGATTTTGTGCGGATAGCATTGGTGGGACACATCCCAGATGATCTTGTCCTTGGGTGCATCGAATACGGCATGCAAGGCGACGGTCATCTCAACCACACCCAAGCCCGCGCCCAGATGCCCGCCTGTGACCGATACCGCCGAAATCGTCTCTGTCCGCAGCTCATCCGCCAGTTGACGCAACTCCGTATCCGACAAGGCTTTGAGGTCATCCGGCGTCGTCACGCGATCAAGCAGGGGGGTATGGGGTTGGTCTGACATATCGACCCTTCCTTCAATGCGTCCGCGTTATGACAAAACGGGCCGCTTCCTTCAACGTCTCCGCGTCGTCACCATAAATAGATAAGGCATCACATGCCTCTTGCACGAGTTCCCCCGCGCGGCGTTTCGCCCCATCAAGACCGAGGTGGGAGACAAAAGTGGCTTTTCCGGCATCAGCATCCTTGCCGACCGCCTTGCCAACGGTAGCGGCATCACCTTCGACATCGAGAATGTCGTCGGCGATCTGAAAGGCGAGGCCGAGGGCATTTGCGTATGAATTTAGGGCAGACGTGTCTTGAGCCGCGAGTTGTGGACCAATGGTCGCCGCCCAGTTAATCAGAGCTCCGGTCTTACTCGATTGTAGCTGGGTAATACTCTTCAGACTAAGTGGTTCATCGGCAGTCTCAGCCTCAATATCCTGCATCTGCCCGCTGACCATCCGCTGTGCAGACCTCGCCAAAACTCTCGCCGCCTCCGACCGATGTGGGCCCATCCGATGATGCAGCATGAGATCGAAAGCCAACGCTTGAAGCGCATCGCCGGCAAGCACTGCAACAGCTTCGTTCCATTGTTTATGTACAGTCGGCAGCCCACGGCGAAGATCATCATCATCCATACATGGCAAGTCATCATGAACCAGCGAGTAGGCGTGAATGCACTCGATAGCCAATGCCGCATCGGTCGCTGCATCATCAGCGACCGCATGAAGACGACATCCCTCCAAAGCCAGAAACGCCCGAAAGAATTTCCCGCCGCTCAACGCATAGGTCATGGCCTGTGGCAGCGTGCCACCGTGATGCAGCAGAATTTCTGCACGTCGCCCATCAATGCGTTTGCCGACATTTTTGAGCGTGTCTCCAAAGGACATCCGCTCTACGGTCTCATCACCCATCCAACGGCGCCGTCCCCTTCGGCTCCCCGCCTTCGCCGAGCGTAATCTTCGCGACCTTCTCCTCCGCCTCTTTCAGCTTCGCCTCGCATCGCGCTTTCAAAGCCGCACCACGTTCATAGAGCGCAATGCTCTCATCCAGTGCCACGTCGCCACGCTCCAACTGCCCCACGACGCTTTCCAGCTCTTTCATCGCGTCTTCGAAACTCATCTGATCCACGTCGCTCATCGGCCGCGCTCCTCCAAAACCTTGACATGGGCGGCGGCGGACGCGCCCAGTGCGGGCAGGTCATAGCCGCCTTCAAGGCTTGATACCACCCGGCCATCACAGTGTTTGTCCGCCAGATCGCACAAGCGCTCAGTCACCCAGCCGAAATCTTCTGTCGTCAGTTCCATACCCGCCAATGGATCATCGCGATGTGCATCAAATCCGGCGGAAATGATCAGAAGTTGCGGAGCAAATGCATCGACGCGCGGCAACACAACCTGCTCCATCGCATCGCGAAAACCCTTGGACCCGGTGCCGCAGGGCAAGGGCACGTTCAACACATTCCCCACGCCCGTCTCATCCGCCGCCCCAGTTCCGGGATAAAGCGGCGATTGATGGGTCGAACAGAACAGGATGCGGGCATCCTCCTCCACCAGATCCTGCGTGCCATTGCCATGATGAACGTCAAAATCCACAATCGCGACCCGCTCCAAACCATGATGATCCAGTGCATATTTGGCCGCAATCGCCACATTGCCAAAGAAGCAAAAGCCCATCGCCGTCTCACGCTCTGCATGATGGCCCGGCGGGCGCATAGCGGCAAAGGCATTCTGCGCTTCGCCCGACATCACCAGATCAACGGCGCGTACAGCAGCACCGGCCGCGCGATAGGCCGCCTGCAACGTTCCAACAGACATATGCGTATCCGCATCCAACGACCGCCATCCTTCTGCGGGGGCCGCATCACGCACGTTATCCACATGCGCTTTCGGATGCACACGCAGCAGATCATCCTCGGCGGCCAAAGGCGCCTTCACCCGCAGCAAATCAAACCCCTTCAATGCACCCAACACCGCATCCAAGCGCGCCACCTGCTCCGGGTGGCCGGGAGGGGTCACATGGTCCAAACAATCATCATGTGAAATCAAAGCTGTCGTCATAGGTCCAAAGAACCCAATTCAGCCCCAAACCACAACCAACTTCTTTTGGCCCTAAATATCCCCGCCGGAGGCGTCCAAAAAATGTAATGCGCCCAAAGGGCGCTCCACCGAACTACTCAGGCGCCAACATATACCCCGCCCCGCGCACCGTCTGCAGATAGCGCGGCTGCTTGGGATCCGCCTCGATCTTGCGCCGCAACCGGGTGATCTGCACATCTACGGCGCGTTCCTGCGTCTGTCCGCCCGAGCGGCTCAACTCCTCGACCAGCCGCGCCCGCGTCACAGCCTCACCCGGACAGCCCGAGAAGATGCGCATCAACTGGCTTTCGGTCGCCGTCAGCCGCACGAGCTGATCCCCCTGCCACATCTCCCCGCGCTCAATATCATAGCGAACAGGGCCAAGGTTCAGCACCTTGGGCAAAACGGCAGTCGGTTCCGCCGCAGGCACACGGCGCAAGATCGCGTTGATCCGCAAAAGCAATTCCTTCGGCTCAAACGGCTTCGCCAGATAATCGTCCGCCCCGGCCTCCAGCCCGGTAATCCGGTCATCCGTCTCACCCTTCGCCGTCAACAGCATGATCGGCGTCGTGATCGTCTTGCGCAGGTCACGGCAAAGCGCCATGCCATCCTCTCCCGGCATCATCACATCCAGCACGATCAGATCGAATTCCAGCCCCGACAACACCCGCCTTGCATGGGCGGCATCACGGGCCGTTGAGACCAGAAAGCCCGATCGCATCAAAAATTTCTGCAGCAAGCCCCGAATGCGTTCGTCATCGTCAACAATCAACAGGTGGGCATCATCAACATTCATTCGGTTTTGTCCCTCATCGCCTCGTAGTGATAGCGCGTATCACCATCCATCATCGCCTCCAGCACTTGCCGGAAACCGGCGACCGCCGCTGGCCCGGCGGCCCGGTAGGCGGCGCGCATCCGGTCCCGCTGTGCATCCGACAGCTCGCGCTCCAATTCCGCACCGGCCGCTGTCAAATTCAGATGACGCTCCCGTTTGTCCCGTTTTCCCACCGTACTCGCCACCAAACCGTCTTCGATCAATGTACGCAACACACGATTAAGCGATTGCTTCGTCACACCAAGCACGGAAAGCAAATTGTTGACGGTCGTCCCCGGGTTACGATTGATGAAGTGGATCGCCCGATGATGCGCGCGGCCATAGCCCTTTTCGGCCAGGATACGATCCGGGTCGGCGGTGAAACCGCGATAGGCAAAGAACATCGCCTCGATCCCCTTGCGGATCTGATCATCGGTCAGAAACAGCAGGCTTTGCCCCATCTGTGGCGGCGGCCCTTCGCGCATATTGCCCTCCTCGGTTCTTCCGATCACAATACGTCAGCTTTGTTGACATTCCAAGAATCAACTGCTAGCGAAACGCAGAAATTGCGCAATATTATGTCCGAAACGGACCTATTTGCGTAACAAATGGCAAACGTGACGGAGGCTTCGATGGCTGGCGCATATGATGACAGAGACGGCAAAATCTGGATGGACGGCCAGCTGGTCGACTGGCGCAGCGCCAATGTCCACATCCTGACGCACGCGATGCACTACGCCTCATCGGTGTTCGAGGGCGAACGCTGCTATAGCGGCAAGATCTTCAAATCGCGCGAACATTCCGAACGCCTGATCCGGTCTGGCAAGCTGATCGATTTTGACATCCCCTACACGGTGGATGAAATCGAGGCCGCGAAACAGGCCGCACTTGATGCTAACGGCCTGACCGACGCCTATGTCCGTGCGGTGGCTTGGCGTGGCTCTGGCGAAGACATGGGCGTCGCCGCCGCGCGGAACCCCGTCCATTTGGCCGTGGCCGTCTGGGAATGGGGCAATTACTATGGCGACGCCAAAATGAAGGGTGCCAAGCTCGACATCGCGAAATGGAAACGCCCCAGCCCCGAAACCGCACCATCCCAGGCCAAGGCGGCGGGGCTCTACATGATTGCGACCATGTCCAAACATGCGGCCGAGGCGAAAGGTTGCTCTGACGCCATGATGTTCGACTATCGCGGCTACGTGGCCGAGGCGACGGGCGCGAACATCTTCTTCGTCAAGGATGGTGAGGTCCACACCCCGAACGCCGACGCCTTCCTCAACGGCCTGACCCGCCAGACTGTCATCGGCATGCTCGAAAAGCACCAGATCAAGGTCCATGAACGGGTGATCATGCCCGAGGAACTGGAAGGGTTCGAACAATGCTGGCTGACCGGCACGGCTGCTGAGGTGACGCCGGTCGGGCAAATCGGCGACTATAATTTCGTGGTGGGCGCAATGACCCGCGACATCGCCGAGGAATACGAACAGCTGGTGCGGGCCTAACCCACGGTGGCGCGCACCTGGCCAAGGGTCGCGCCGGTCGAAAGCGCCTCTTCATCGACTTTGCAAGTGATGACCGCCAAGGCCCCCGATGCCTGCGCTGCGGCAAATGCTTCGGGGAAATCGGCGGTTGTGGTCACCGTCACGCCGTAACCGCCATAAGCGCGGGCCAGTGCCGCAAAGTCCGGGTTTTGCAGCGCAGTACCCGACACACGCCCCGGATAGTGTTTTTCCTGATGCATCCGGATCGTGCCATATCGCCCGTTATCCATGACGATGATGATCGGCTTTGCCCCGTGTTGCATGGCAGTGCCAAGTTCGTTGCAGGTCATCTGAAAGCACCCATCCCCGGCAAGACAGACCACGGTGCGGTCTGGGTGCTCCAACGATGCGGAAATCGCCGCAGGCACGCCATAACCCATCGAGCCCGACGTGGGGGCCAACTGCGTCCCATACTGCTTGTAGACAAAGTAGCGGTGCAGCCACGCTGCATAGTTTCCCGCGCCATTGGTGATGATCGCGTCATCGGGCAGATGATCGGACAGCCACTTGATCACCTGCTCCTGCTTCAGATCACCGGGGCTGTCCTGCGGCGTGATCCAGGCCTCATAATCGGCCCGGGCGCTGGCGGTCCAATCCGACCAATCCCCAGCCGCCTCAACACTGGCCAAAGCAGCCAGGATATCCGGCGCCGTGGCGACAGCGCCAAGGTCAGGCGCGAAAACCCGCCCGATCTCGTTCGGGTCGGGATGCACATGGATGATCACCTTGCCCGGATCACCCGGATTAACCAGCGTATAGCCCTGCGTCGCCGTATCACCGAAGCGGGTGCCAAGCAGGACCAGCGTATCGGCGTCGCGCACCCGTGCCGCCAGTTTCGGGTTCATCCCGACGTTAAGGTCTCCGATGTAGTTGGCATGGTGGTTATCCATGTAGTCCTGACGTCGAAAGCCAAGGGCGACTGGCACATTCTGCGTTTCGGCGAAGACCTGCAGATGGGCTTGCGCCTGGGCGCTCCAATGCGGGCCACCGGCGACAATCAAAGGCTTATGCGCCTGCCCCAGCAAGTGCATGATTTGTCGCGTCGTATCTGCCGCGACATCCGCGTGAACGGTCGGCACTTTCAGATCCGCCACATGCGCCTGCGCGCTCAGCATATTTTCGGGCAGCGCCAAAACCACCGGCCCGGGACGCCCGGCCATCGCCATCCGGAAAGCACGCGCGATGTATTCGGGCAGCCGGTCGGTGTGATCCACCTGCGCGACCCACTTGGCGAGGCCGCCGAACATCGCGCGATAATCGACCTCTTGAAAGGTTTCGCGATCCGTATGCCGGTTGTCGATCTGGCCCACGAACATCACCAGGGGCGTGCTATCCTGGCGCGCGATGTGGATACCAGCGCTTGCATTGGTCGCCCCCGGCCCGCGTGTGACGAAACAGACACCGGGCGTTCCGGTCATCTTGCCGTAAGCCTCGGCCATCATCGCGGTGCCGCCTTCCTGACGGCAGACGACGTTCTGAATACCGCTGTCATAAAGACCATCGAGGGCGGCCAGAAAGCTCTCTCCCGGCACCGAAAACACGCGCCGCACGCCCAGTTTCACCAGCTGATCGCTGAGTATCTTGCCGCCATGCCGGATCATCCGCGCCTCCTCTTTTGATGCGCACCATGTGGCAAGCGGAACCGACAGACAAGGCGCGGAGTTGCACCCCGAACACCGCGCGCTAGTTCAGGCGGGAACCAGAAAAGGATATGACATGACAACGCTTTTGGGCATTTCGGGATCATTACGCAAAGCCTCGACCAACACCAAACTGATCCGCTATGCGGCAGAGGTTTTCGCACCGGACGCCTTCGTCGAGGCGAATATCGACTTTCAGCTCTACAATGGTGATGTCGAATCCGAAGAAGGGATCCCGCAGGCCGTCCAGGCATTATCCGATCAGATCGCGGCAGCGGATGCGGTGATCATCTCGACCCCGGAATACAACAAGGCGATCTCGGGCGCGCTGAAGAACGCACTGGATTGGGTCAGCCGGACCGAGGGCAACCCGTGGAAGGACAAACCGCTGGCGATCATGTCGGCGACGGCGGGCCGTGCGGGCGGTGAACGGACGCAGTTTTCATTGCGGCTGGCGATGATGGCGTTCCGGCCTCGCATACTTCAGGGGCCTGAGGTGCTGGTGGCCGCATCCAGCGAAGCCTTCAATGATGATGGCAAGCTCAAGGGTGACATGTACGTCAAGCTGATGAAGGAACTGATGGGTGATCTGAAAGCGCTGACCTAAGCGCGGTTCGAAATCTCGATCAGGTTACCGTCGGGGTCGCGGATATAGAGCGAGACAAGCGGCCCGGTGGCGCCAGTGCGGGCGATGGGACCCTCCTCAATCGTGACCCCATGGTCCGCCAGATGGGTCTGCCAATCGGCCAAAGGCGTATTACTGAGGAAGCAAAGATCACCCGAACCGGGCGTCGGATTGTCGGCCTTTGGGTCGAATGGTTTTGCCGCCGGGTGCAGGTTGATCTTCTGCTGTCCGAACTTCAGCGCCCAGCGGGCCGAGCCATCAGCGGGCTGAAACTGCTCTGGCACCATACCCAACACATCGCGGTAAAAGGCAACGGTACGGTCGACATCCACAACCGTCAGGACAAAATGATCAAGGCTTGAGACGCTTGGCATGTCAATCCTCCTCTACTGAACAGCCTTAAAATCCTCGGGGATGGTGTCGCGACGCTCAAGCAACAAATCGGCCATGACCTCGCCCACCTTTGGGGCCATGCCAAAGCCGATTTTGAAACCGCCATTGGCGATGAACTCTCCCTTGCGCAATGGATGCCGCCCCAAGACCGGCGCACGGCTGCGGCTGCGGGGCCGGACACCGGCCCAGCGTTCGATGACAGGCGCGTCGGCAAGAACAGGAAACGCGGCGATGGCCCGCGCGACGACATCATTAAGCGCGGCATCGGTGCTGTGCGGATCGTCGAATTCCCGCTCTGACGTCGACCCAATCGCAACCGTTCCGTCGCCGTGCGGAATGATATGCAGCGCATCCGCGAAAAGCTGCGGCTGGCCTGCCGCATCATACCGCAAGAGGGCCGCCTGCCCTTTCACCCCATTCCCTCCGATCTTTTTGCAGCCCTCCCAACCGGTGGCCCAGACCACGCGGCCCTCTTGCCTCGCATCGGTCGTCACCTCACCACCAAGTGCCACGACTGCATCCGCCAAGGCGCGCGTCGCACGGCGGGGATGGATCAGCGCAGAGAGGGTGTCACGGACCACCAGACCGGTGGGTGACGGCGGCATCCATGCAGAGTTACCCGTCGGCACAACCTCCCAGACCGCCTTGCCTTGCCACAAGGTCTTGGCCGAAACGGCCCGCTGCTGCGCCAATTCCACGGCGCGGTCATCTACCAAGGGCTGCAACCGCCCGGTCCGCGCATAACCGACTTCTGCGCCGGTCAGATCAGTAACCCCGGCCCAGAACGCCTCGGCCATCATAAGACTTTCGAACTGAAACGCCTTCTTTGCATTCCAATTCTCGGGCACATGCGGGGCCAGCGCGCCGACGATCCCACCGCTGGCACCCGACGCAACACCATATGGGTCGATCACCCGCACCTTGGCCCCGCGCCGCGCGCAGGCATAGACGACGGACAGCCCGAAAATGCCCGCCCCCATCACCGTCACATCCGCGATTGCCATTCGCCGCCCTTCCGCCCAAAGATGCCTTCGTATCTAGGGCATGGGCGGATGGCGGACCAGACAGCAAAACTCGACTGGCGGGATGGGGTGCCGATCGCGACGGCGTTTGATGATCCGTACTATTCGCTGGATGACGGGCTGGCCGAGACGCGCCATGTGTTTCTGGCGGGAAACGATCTGCCCGCGCGGTTTGCAGGTGATTTCCATATTGCAGAACTTGGTTTCGGGACCGGGCTGAACTTTCTGGTGACATGGGCGGCCTGGAATGAAGCCGGGCGACCTGGCGCGCTGCGCTTCACGTCGTTCGAGGCCTTTCCGATGGACGAGGGCGACATGCGCGATGCGCTGGGCCATTTCACGGAACTCGCGCCATATGCCGAGACCTTTCTGGCACATTGGGCACCCGGTCAGCGCGATGTGACCCTTCCGGATGGCCCGACACTCGACGTAATCATCGGCGACGCCCGCGAGACCCTGCCCGCGTGGGAAGGCCAAGCCGACGCATGGTTCCTCGACGGTTTTTCACCCGCGAAGAACCCCGAACTGTGGAACTCTACATTGTTGCAGTCGGTTGGCCAAAACACCAAACCCGGCGGCACCGCGGCGACCTACAGCGCGGCGGGCCATGTTCGGCGGAGCCTGACCGAGGCCGGTTTCACCGTCGCCCGTACCCCCGGCTATGGGCGCAAACGGCACATGACCCGCGCGAGGCTGGATGCAGAATAACCCGCGCCTTGGCATCCTGTTGATGACGGCGACGACATTCATTTTTGCCGCGCAGGACGGGATTTCTCAGCATCTGGCGCGCAACTACAACGTGCTGATGATCGTGATGATCCGCTATTGGTTCTTCGCAGCGTTCGTCATCACCATCGCCACCCGGCAATCGGGATCGATCCGGGCGGCGGCGCAAACGACCCAGCCGATCCTGCAGATCACGCGGGGAGCCCTGCTCGCCACCGAGATCTGCGTGATGGTCACGGCCTTTGTCTATCTGGGTCTTGTGGAAAGCCACGCGATCTTTGCCTGCTACCCGCTGCTGATCGCCGCGCTTTCCGGCCCGATCCTGGGCGAAAAGGTCGGCTGGCGGCGCTGGGTCGCGATCGGAATCGGATTCGTCGGGGTGCTGGTTATCCTGCAACCCGGCTTCGCCGTGTTCTCGCCCGCTGCACTCATCGCGTTGACCTCGGCGTTCATGTTCGCGCTTTACGGATTGCTGACCCGCTACGCCGCCCGGCGCGACAGCACGGCGACGTCGTTTTTCTGGACCGGCACGGTTGGTGCCATCGTCATGACGGTGATCGGCATCTGGGCGTGGCAGCCGATGAGCAGCACAGACTGGGCGTGGATGGCGTTGCTGTGTGTCACTGGCGCGTCAGGTCATTGGCTGCTGATCAAGACCTACGAGGTGGCCGAGGCGAGCGCGGTGCAGCCTTTTGCCTATCTGCAGCTGGTTTTCGCAAGTGCCATCGGTCTGACGATCTTTGGCGAGACCTTGCGGTGGAATGTCGCCCTTGGTGGCGCGATCGTCGTGGCGGCGGGGCTGTTCACGCTGTGGCGGGCGCGACAGGCTGACTGACCGCCAACATTTCAAACCGAAACAGCATGTGATCTGCCCGAACGACGGAGCCGGAAGATGCGCCCGTTCAACCCCGCATACTGATCAACAACAGGAGGATATCGGTATGAAGAACGTGATACTTTTGGCATGTGTGACATCCATCGGTCTGACGGCGGCCCCTGCCATGGCCGAGCCGAAACGGAACCTCGACCGAGTCGAGGATCGGATCGACCGCATCGAAAGTCGCCGTGATGAGCGTGTGGATCGCGGCCCGCTGGACCGCATCGAAGACCGGATCGACCGACGCGAAAGCGTGCTGGACCGGGCCGGTGTTGAATACACACCGCGGATCGACCGACACGAACGGCGCAGCTGGTTCCGCCGCTGGCACTGAATATCCGGCCCTGCATGTGCGATGTGCCATGCAGGGCCGCTTAGAATTTTTTTGGATCAGTAACCAAGGATGGTCATCCCTGCCGCGTCTGAGTGTATAGATGACGTAAATATTGCAGGAGACCTTCATGTTCCGCCCCCTTTTGACGACCAGCCTTATCGCCCTTTCGGCCCCCGCCTTTGCCGACACGTTCACCGCAGATGCGCGGGTCGACACCGTTACGATCTACCCGGGTGTCGCCACAGTGATGCGTCAAATCACCCTGGATCTGCCCGCCGGACAGCACGAGATCATCGTACCCGGATTGCCCGAGGGCCTGAGCTCGGAAGGGCTGCGCCTGGCCGCAACGGACGGTGCGCAGATCGGCGCCGTCAACCTCGCCTTTGACCGGTTGCCCGTCACGCCTGACCTTTCATCGCCCGAGATTCAGGCCGCCGAGGATAAAGTCGAACGGTTGGAAGATATCCTGCGTGATCGCAACGCGGATATCGAACAGATCCGGTTGCGGGTGAAAGCGGCGGAAGAGCAGATCGCGTTCCTGCAAAGCCTGAGCAAGGCCAATGCGGGTGAAAACCTGACCGCCGACGCGGTCACCGACATTCAGGCCCTGGCCGAGATGGTGGGCAGCGAAACCCTGCGTGTCCGGCAAGAGGCCTTCGCCGCCGAGCAAGAGGCGCTAGCCGCCGAACGTGCCCGCGAGGATGACGAGGAAGCGCTTGCCGATGCCAAGCGGGCGCTTGCGGCTTTGAAGGCACCGCAACAGGCCGAAGGGTCGGTTCTGACCTTTACCCTGAACGCAGCCGAGGCGGGTGAGGTGACCGTCGATATCAGCGCGCTTGAAGGCTATGCCAACTGGTCACCGGTCTATGACATGCGCCTGACCACGGGCGATGATGGCAGTCTGCAGATCGAACGGTCCGTCGTCGTCAGCCAGCAGACCGGGCAGGATTGGCTGGATGCCAAACTGATCCTGTCGACCGCACGTCCCGGTGAACAGACGGCACCCAGCGGCGTCTGGGCGCCGGTGCGGCGGATCGTGTCGGAAGAGGAATTGGAGCGCGAGCGTAATCAAGTCTTCCTGTCGGATAGCGTTCAGGGGCGCGCCTTGGCACCGGCACCGATGGCAGAGGCGGTCATGGCGGAGCCCTTCAAAGCAACCGCTAATTTCAGCGGCGCGACAGTCACTTACAGCTATCCCGGCACCGTCGATATCCGCGATGGGGTTGAGGATTTGCGCCTGCCTTTGGACACCTTGACGCTTGATGCCGATGTCTGGGCCGAGGCCGTGCCGAGCCGTGACAGCATTGCCTACCGGATGGCGGAATTCACCAACACGACCGATGAAATCCTGCTGCCCGGTCAGGCCTTGATCTTTGCCGATGGCACGATGATCGGGTTCGGTAATCTGCCTTTGCTGGCTGCCGGGGCCGAGACGGAAATGGGTTTTGGTCCGTTGGATGGCTTGATCCTGACCCGCGCGACGCCGAACAAGAGCGAGGGCGATACGGGTGTGTTTTCCAGCGCGAACCTGTTGACCGAAGCGGCGGTGATGAGCGTCGAGAACGTCACCGGGCAGGATTGGAAAGTGCTGCTGCGCGATGCCATCCCATATTCCGAGCAGGACGATCTGGAAGTGGAATTCGAGGCCAGCCCCCGCGTCACCCGCACCAATCCGGAAGGGCAACGCGGTATTCTGGAATGGGATCTGGAGGTGGCTGCAGGCGAGAAGCAGGAAGTGACTTTGGACTATACCCTCGAATGGCCGGACGGGTATGTTTTGCGGTAACATCGGTGAGGGCTCGGTCTTGTTTGAGGCGGCGTCGCGCCGAAAATGCAACCTTTGGGTGAGTTAGGGGTGCAAAATGGCATCTCTCGCTCTCAGTCTTTTTTAAGCACCTGAAATCGCTAGGATATTCCCGGTTTTTGCGTGTCGGAAAAGCGTCGGACAAACGTCGGAATTCCATCGGACCCCGCCGCGCGCTGCGCTGGGTTTTTGTTAACAGTTGGCAGTCTTTGTCCAACGACGGAAATAAAGCGTGAATGTATCGTGCGGTGGGGAGCTACCGCGATCCGCGAAGCCGTTCGGTGCGCCGTCGCAGGATTTCCAGTGTCACCAGCAGCGCGATGGACAGGATGACGAGCAGCGTCGCAACGGCGAGGATCGTTGGGTTGATCTGTTCGCGCAGGCCCGAGAACATCTGGCGCGGGATCGTGCGCTGTTCGGGACCTGCGAGGAAGAGGACGAGGACGACCTCGTCGAAGGACGTCACGAAGGCGAAGAGCCCGCCGGAGATCACACCCGGACGGATCAGGGGGATCACGACGTCCCAGAACACTTTGACCGGCGATGCGCCGAGGCTGAGCCCGGCGCTGAAGAGCGTCCGGTCGAAACCGGCCAGTGTTGCGGTGACCGTGATGATGACGAAGGGCACGCCAAGGGCTGCATGCGCGATGATCAGGCCCGCATAGGTGCCGACGAGACCGAAGGTGGTGTAGAAAAAGAACATACCGGCGGCGATGATGATCAGCGGGACGATCATCGGGGACAAAAGAAGCGCAGTGATCAGCCGTTTGAACGGCATCCACGGGGAGGCGAGTCCGACCGCCGCAACCGTACCCAGCACAGTCGCGAGGATGGCCGCTGCGACGCCGATGACGAAACTGTTCCAGATGGCCAGCGTCCATTTCTGGTCGGTGATGATTTCGTTGTACCAGCGCAGGGAGTATGCCTCGGGGTCGAGCGCCAGCATGCCGGGGGTGAAGGTAAAGAACGGTTCTGCATTGAACGACAGCGGGACGATCACCAGGATTGGCAGGATCAGGAAGGCGAGCACGATATATGCTGTGATCCGCAGCGCGTAGTGGCCTGCGATGTGCCAGAAGGTGAAGTATTCGGGAAACGCACGCATACCTCTATCCCAGCTTGATGTTCCCGGCCCCTATGAATTTGTCATAGAGCCAGTAGAGCGCGACGATGAGGAACAGGAGGAGTGAGCCGAGCGCGGCTGCGAGTTCCCAGTTGTTGGATTGCTGCATGTGGAAGGCGATGATGTTGGAGATCATCTGTCCGTCTGTGCCGCCTACCAGTGCGGGGGTGATGTAGTAGCCGACCGAGATGATGAAGACGAGCAAGGCGCCAGCTGACAGCCCCGGCAGGCTCATCGGGAGATAGATGCGCAGGAAGGCCGGGATCGGGCGGCTGCCCATCGACATGGCCGCGCGCATATAGCTGGGGTCGATGCCGCGCATCACCGAATAGAGCGGCAGCACCATGAAGGGCAGCAGGATGTGGGTCATGGCGATGATGGTCGAAAATTGGGTGTAGAGCATTTCGAGCGGATCGCCCGTCAAGCCAAGCGCCATGAGGGTGGAATTGACGACCCCGTTGGTCTGTAGGAGCGCGATCCAGGATGTGGTGCGGACCAGAAGCGATGTCCAGAACGGCAGCAGCACGAAGACCATCAGGAAATTCGCGTGTGATGTGCTGCTATGGGCCATGTGGAAGGCGAGCGGGTAGCCGAGGATCAGCGTCAGGAGCGTGATGATAAGGGCCATCCAAAGGGTTTTGCTGTAGAGCTGCAGGTAGATTTTCGTGTCACGCTGCTGGATGGACCCGTCGCGTGTTTGTTCGAGATCGAGCGCGGTCAGGTAATAGCTGGATGTGTAGGTCTGCCCGGCCTTGCGCAGTGCGCGCCAGATGCCGGGTTCGGACCAGGCCGCGTTGGCCTCTAACAGCAGCGTCGCGCCGGTATCGGCCAAGGTGGTGTCCTCGACCCGTCGTAATTGCCGCGCCGTGGATTTCACCACGCTGGATGTGCCGGGCAGGAAGCGGTTGACCTCTTCCGCGAGCTGGCCTGAGGTACGGTCGTTGGCGAGGCGTTTCAGGTCGATGGCGAATTGGGTCAGTGCCGCGTCCGAGGGCCGTGCCTCCCCATCCCAATCGGCGAGCGCCTGAAGGGAGTCGGGCACCAGATCGGCCACGGTCGGATTATAGGCGCTGCGGAACAGCATGGATGCGATGGGCGCCACAAAGGCGAAGGTGATGAAGGCCAGAAGCGGTGCGACGAACAGGAATGCGCGCAGGCGGCGCGCGCGGACCTCACGCGCGGCGTTGCGCGCGTCTTCGGGGGGGAGCCGATGCTGGTGTGCCTTAACCATGGTCGTTTCCTGATTGGCCCCGCGCGATGATGCGCGGGGCCGAACCGCTTATTGCAGCAGCCACTCGTTGAATTTCTCACCGAGAGATTCACCGAAATCGGCCCAGAAGATGCCGTCGGCCTTCAGCCCCTTGTCGAGATGTGCTGTCGGCAGATCCTGCTTGATATCTTCGGGCAGAAGCGCCTGTGCGGACCGGCGGGTCGGGCCATAGGCCACATCCTGCATCCCCGAGAGCGGTATGGTCATCGTCGCCGATTTGATGAAGTCCAAGGCGGTGTCCATCTTTTCGGTGCCTTCCATGACGGCCCAGACGTCAAGGTCGTAGACATGGCTGTCCCAGATCATGGTAAAGGGCGCGCCTTCGTCCTTGATCGCGGCGAAGATGCGGCCATTGGCGGATTGCACCATCTGCGCCCCACCATCATTCAACAGAACGGGGGCCTGCGACCAGCTGTCATACCAGACGATATCGTCCTTGATCGTGTCGAGCTTATCGAAGGCGCGTTGCTGGCCTTCTTCGGTTGCCAGAACCTCATAGACCTCTTCGGGGGCGACACCGTCGGCCATCAGGGCCCATTCCATGTTCACCTGCGGACGCTTGCGCAGGCCACGCTTGCCGGGGAAGTTTTCGGTATCGAAGAAATCGACGATCGTTTGCGGCCCGCCATCGGGATAGGCGTCATCGGAATGCGCAAAGATGATCGACCAGACGATATTGCCGACACCGCATTCATGCAGGGCCTCCGGGATGAAGTCCTCGGCCGCTGGCGTGCCATCATCGCCGGGTGGCAGGATCGAATGGTCGATGACCGCGACGTACCCTTCCGAGCAGGCGCGTTCCAGGTCGATCACCTCGATATCCACCACATCCCACTGGATGTTGCCGGATTCGCTTTGCGCCTTCATTTCGGCGACACCACCGCCATAGTCCTCGAACAGGATGTTGGTGCCGGTCGCGGCGACGTAGGGGTCGATCATGTGTTCTTGCTGGGCCGCCCCGTAGGCGCCGCCGAATGAGGTGACGGTCAGATCCTGGGCCGTCGCACCTTGCGCACCGAGCGCCAACGCCCCCGCCGCGAGTAGTAGATGATGATATTTCATTCAAACCTCCTTGTATGTGCGGGGTTATGTCAGGGCCCCGCTTGCCCCGTGACATCAGGCATCTCCCCCTCATGGGAAAATGCGATGCTATCCGTGATGAGCCATTGAAGACGACCTTTGTCCCCTTCGCTGAATTCGGGCGCGGATAGGTCATTCAAAACTTTAACCACGATTTCCGCGCCGTCAGCCAGCCGAAAATAGTAGCGGATGAAATCGCCGACATAGATCCGCGCAACGAATGTCGCGGTGATGTCGTTGTCGTGATCATGGGTCGTGGGATGGATGAACAGCTTTTCGGGGCGGACGGACACCATGCAGCGCCCGCCCTGCTCCAGCCCATCGCCGGCGGTTGCCACGACCGTGCCCCCGCCCGGGACGTTGACCACGGCGCGCCCGTTTTCGATCCGGTTGATCTGGCCCTTTATGAAATTGTTTTCGCCGATGAATTCGGCCACGAACGCATTGGCAGGCCGCTCGTACAGTTCGGCGGGTGGTGCGCATTGCTGCACGATGCCGTCGTTGAACACCGCGATCCGGTCGGACATCGACAGCGCCTCGGCCTGGTCGTGGGTGACGTAGATGACGGTGAAGCCGAGTTGTTCGTGCAGGCGCGTGATCTCGTACTGCATCTGTTCGCGCAGTTTCTTGTCAAGTGCGCCGAGCGGTTCGTCCATGAGGATCAGTGTGGGTTCAAATATCATTGCGCGCGCCAGGGCGACCCGCTGCTTTTGCCCACCCGAGAGCTGAGCGGGATAGCGGTTGCCGAAATCGCCAAGCTCGACGAGGCCGAGGTATTCGGCGACGCGCTTCGTCTGGTCCGCTTTGCTCATCCCGCGCACGCTGAGCGGATAGCGCAGGTTTTCGGCCACGGTCATGTGCGGAAAGAGCGCGTAGTTCTGGAACACCATCCCGATATTGCGCTTGTAGGGGGCGGTTTTGTTGATCGACTGACCGCGGATCGAAATGGTGCCGGACGTCACGCTTTCGAACCCGGCCAGCATCATCAGAACGGTGGTCTTGCCCGATCCGGACGGCCCCAGAAGCGTGATGAATTCGCCCTGCTCTACCTGCATGTCGAAGCCTTTGACGACCAGAACCTTCTGGTCATAGCTCTTCTTCACGTCATCGAACGCGAGGAAGACGTCGGCTGCTGTCTTCATTATCGGTTTGCCCCACGCAACTTACCAAAACTCCACCGCGACCCGGCTGCGGGCGGCACCCTTGGAATACCTGCGACTGTAGACTCCGGTTCGGCTGACCCGCAAGAGCGCTTAGGCGGCGTCTGCATTTGGAACGCATCACCGGTTTCAGTCAAAATTGCTCAATTCTAGGAGAATGAGCGCAGGACTAACGGGTTAATTCAAGCTCATTGGACGACGAAATGGGCAATTTTGGCGAAATCCCTGCGGGACGCGGCCCATTTTGCCCCTGCCATCGCCGATTTGTCCTTCCGATGAACCACATCGCTGCGGTCAAATCGACTTGTCAGCGGCAAAATGGGTCTCGCGCCGGTGATGCGTTCTAAATGCAGACGCCGCCTAGCCGACAGCAAACCAAGGATGCGCCTCTGCGACCGGTTTGAGCGCCTCGGGCGAAATGCTGGGCGCTGAGATGTCGAGCTTTCGCAGGTTTGGCAGATCGCAAAGCGGGGTGAGGTCCAGGTCGGTTCCGTCGACGGCGATCAAAGTCAATTCCTCGATCGGCAAGCCAGCGAGCGGCGCCAGATCAACGACCTGTTGGGCGGTGTTGTAACCGCCCTCGATCCCCAGAACGCGCAAGGACGTCAGTTCTGCAAGGGCGCTGAGGTCCAGTGGATTGCCATTCTCGCGCAGATGCACATCCTGTAGCGCGACAGCTTGTTCGATCCCCGCGAGGCTTTTGAGTTTCGAGGAGTGCCAGAGGCTGAACGATTTGAGACAGGCGGGGAATGGCACCATCGTCAGGTCGGGGGCGGACAACCAGCGCAATGACAACCCTTCCAACGTCAAGGTGTCGAGGCCCTTCAGCTTTTTCCACTCGGCCTTGCGAATCGTGTGGACCGACAGCGTCGTCGCGTTGCCGAGTGTGGTGATATCCAACCGTGCGGCTTCGAACTGGCGGTGTGACATGCGTGCGTTCCTGCTATTGCGCTTGCGCATCAAACCACGACGTCAGCGGAAATCAATCGGGAATTAGAACCGCTCGGCCCGTAGCACTTGCGCGTCGGTCACGCTAACGACGCCGATGTGTTTTTCGACCACGGCAAAGGCCGCTTCCAGCAGGCCGTCCAATCGTTCGGGCCGGATGAGGCAGACCACCGCCACCATACCGGCGCGGCCAACCTGCCCTTCGCGGGTCCATTTTCCGGACCGGCCAGAGCCGCCGCGCACGGGCAGGATGGTATAGCCGGTGACCCCGGCCTCGGTCAGGGCGTCGGTCAGCCGCCTTTCCAGCGGGGCCTCGATCACGATTTCGACGCGCTTTGCGGTGTGGGTTTCCATATCAGCCTCCGGTCACGGTTTGGGCGATGGCAAGGTAAAGCGGGATGCCAAGGGTCAGATTGAACGGGAAGGTCACACCCAGCGACAAGGTCAGATAGACCGACGGGTTCGCCTCGGGCAAGGCCACCCGCATTGCGGCAGGGACGGCGATGTAGCTGGACGAGGCCGCAAGTACCATCAACAGCACCACCCCCCCTGTCGAGAGGCCGATCATGGTGCCGATGACCACGGCGATGGACGCGCTGATCAAGGGCATCAGGATGGCGAAACCGATCGCGCCTATCCCCAGCACGCCTTTGGATTGCCGCAGGCCACGCCCCGCGATGAGGCCCATATCAAGAAGGAACAGACACAGCACCCCCTGGAACGGCGAGACGATGAAGGCGCTGATCTGTTCCAGCCCCTCGTCCCCGGTGATCGCGCCGATAAAGAAGGACCCGACCAAAAGAACAATGGACCCGTTGAGAAGGATTTCCCGCATGAGCCCGGGTGCCATGCTGCCCTTGCCCCCGCTGCGCGCGACCAACCAGAGGGCCGAGAGGATCGCGGGCGCCTCCATCGCGGCGGCGACGGCGACCATATAACCTTCGGCGTCGATCAAGCGGCCTTGCAAGACCGACGTGCCCGCCACGAATGTCACGATGCTGATCGATCCATAGTGAGCCGAAACAGCCGCCGCGTCGATCACCGACAGCCCGGTCATCACGCGGAGCAAAGCGAAGGCCAGTATCGGCAGGCCGAACGACAGGACGATCCCCGCGATCAGGGTCAGGATCAGCGTCGCGTCGATCCCATGCGCGCTGACCGCCACGCCGCCCTTGAAGCCGATCGCAAAGAGCAGATAGATCGACATCCCCTTGGCCACGGCCTCGGGGATGGTCAGGTCGGACCGTGCCAACGCCGCGAGCAGCCCGAGCGCGAAGCTGAGGATTATCGGTGAGATCAGGTTCTCACCGGCAAGGGAGAGGATTTCGGTCATTGCGCCTCCACGATGATTGCCTTCGCTTAATTGAACGTTTGTTCAATTACAAGTTGCTGTCCGCGGAGATGTAGTACGAAACCAAAGTCGAGTACAGCGCTGGGATGTCAGGGAAAATCAGCCTTACAAACGTGGGCTTAAGGCTGACCAGATGGTTCTGGACCGCGCCTCACCACCAGCCCCGCTATGCGAGAGCACGGACATAACGTAATCCATCTCATCCTGACTGATCAGCTCGGGGGCAGGTGAAAAGACCGCTCTTACGATACGCTTCACATGCTTCGGCTCCCACACGTTGCTATCCTCGATCTGACGCGCCCATTCTCTGACCTTCAATGCAAGAAACGTTCTGGGAACGCGGCCCCAATAGGCGGGGAAAGCCTCGGCAATTTCATCTGCCAAAGTCAGGATTTGCGAACGTGCCGCTGCTGTCAATGGATCAATGCTATGCATGGGCGGGCGCTTCGCAGGCCAGGTTCAATGCTTGTTGAGTGGAGGCAGATAATCTGTCATGCAACCGGTGCGCAGCGTCATAAGTTATGCTTTGCATCAAGGTGTGTATGATCAAGGTAAGCGGCGACTCGGGGCTGTGAATTTCGGAATTTCGCGCGATCAAATCCTCGTCCCAATTTGTCAGTTTTTGTCCGTCAATCGCGCTGTCGATTTCCATTACTGTATCGAAAAGTGCCTGCGATATGTCCGTCGATATGAGGCTGTGCAGTGCCGCCGCATAGCTTTCGCCATCCAACTCATCCGCCAAAGCCTTATTTGCGGCGGCAAGGCGGTCAGCGTCATTCAAGGGGCGTAGCAGTTTCAGATCGAGGTTCGAACGCCGCGCCGGGGAGATGAAGACCTGCTCGACATATAGGTCAAATTCGGCGTGTCCCGAACCTTGCCAGCTGTCGCGAACAAGGTCCCTCATATAAGTCGGTCGGCCAGTGTGTGTGATGTGTTCGCGGTTGCGGATGATCGCCTCTCGACAGGCCTGTTTCGAGATGAGTGGTGCGACCGCGGGGATCGCCAGTGGAACGAGCCCGTCGGACAAATCGAGGCTGAAGCAATAGCATGCTATACCCCAGTGTTTGAAGTCATCTTCCGTTGGCGCCGTCATCACTATTCCACCTCGGTCAGACCGCACATGGTCACCCCTGGGGGATACCATGTGCCCCGTTCCTGGACGTAGTTCACAGCGTATGCGTTCAGTATCTCAAGCGGAAACCCGGCCGCTACGCTTGGTGGTTTGAGGCGCATTGTTCGGCGGAATGCCTGGGCCTTGTTCGCCTGCTTGATGATCAGGAAAGGATCACTTCCGGTCTGACGATCGAAATAGACCATTTCGTAGCGCATGAGCAGTTTGCGATCCCACGGTGATGGCGGCAGGCTGCGCAGTTCGTCGAACAGGTCTGCGAGGTTGTCCATGTCCACCTCGGCAGCGAAGGTCGCCAGGAACTCGTCCAGTTGATCACGCTGAACGGGCGTCAGCTGCATCTCATAGGATTGTTGCGGAATGAATGCCAACATCATCAGGACATCTATCCAGTCGGACAGATCGGGATTGGCGGCGTGATAGCCGCTATATCCGCGCCAGAACCAGTCCAGCAGCTGGTCCTGTGCGGGCTTGGGCAAAGTGGCTTTTGCGTAAGACTGCAAACACTCCCAACACTCTTCATGAAAACGGGGCATCTTTCCCCATTCAAGCGCCTCTTTAAGTGTTTGATGTACGGCATCGGCGGGAAGGTCAGGCAGGTCCAGATCAAGGCGGGGTAGTAACGTTCTTGCCACATCCAAAGCCAGTGGCGGCAACAGATCGCCGGGACGTGCATGTTCTGGATAAATCATAGCATATCCGCTTTATTCGTGGAGCAGCTGCATTTGCTGGAATTGTTGGCCAGAGCGGTGGCCAAAGCGAGGGGAGCATCCGTGCCGCCCTGTAAATCCCATAGATCACCAACGTACCCGTGCCAGCGGCGGCAACATCGCCAGCGGCACCGCCAGTAACCCCCTCAGACGTTGTCGGGGGATTGTTCACCTCCCAATCCGCTTTCGTGGGATTTGGTGCCATCGTGCCATTTATAGCATCAGCTGGCACCGGAGAACCGCCATTTGGTGGACCACCACATCCTCTCAGCCGATGCTCTTCAAGATGATCTTCCAAATCATTCTTCTGCTGCCTTATTTTTCGGTCGTGAACATTCCACTCGCGTGTACCAAGCCCCGCTGCTCCGGCGGCAGTCTGTTCACTCACCAACTGACCCAGGCCCTTTGCACCATTGCGGTGCGTCGTTTCATTGTTCAGCAGCTCTTCAATCGCATCGTCCAAACATTCGCAGATGTTGCCGACGCAGTTCGCGACGGTTCGCATGATCTTGCCGCCAAATCGCTGCGAGGAGGAAGGAGAGGTCTGTTCAATGCGCTGTCCAACGATCTTTGGTTTCAGCGTAGGTATCGACGACTAGAGTGTCCAGAGGTTGTAGACGGCGCCCGCATGCATGCTGAGCGTGGTTTGTGCCGCCACTCCCCTAAAGCGCCACAAACTCACCCGAGGTCGGATCATAACACTCCAGCCCGCCCTCGCCGATGTCGTTCCACAGCCCATGCAGGGACAGCTTGCCTTCTTCGACGGCCGAATTGACGAACGGGAAGCTCATCAGGTTTTCCAGTGACACGACGACCGACGCCTTTTCAAGGGCACGTTTGCGGGTATCGTCGTCGCCATTGGGCAACCGGTCGAAACCGGGTCGCAGGATGTCCATCCAGCGCCCGACAAAGCTGCCGGGTTCGTCCAAGGCCGGCGCGTTGCCGGAACACATTTCATAGCAGCCCTCGACCCCGCCGCAGCCTGAATGCCCCATGACGATGACATGGCTGACCTTGAGCGCCATCACCGCGTATTCGATCGCGGCCGACGTCCCGTGATGATGCCCGTCGGGATTGTAGGGCGGGACGAGGTTGGCGACGTTGCGATGCAGGAAAAACTCGCCCTGATCGGCGCCAAACATGGATGTGACATGCACGCGGCTGTCGCAACAGGAAATGACCATCGCGCGGGGGTGCTGTCCGTCTTCGGCCAGATGGCGATACCACTCCTTGTTTTCCGTGTAGGTCGTGGCCTTCCACCCTTTGTAGCGGGTGACCAGATAGGCGGGCAGCGGGCGCGCATGTTCCATTCACGTTGTCCTTTTGCCTGCGTAGATACGTCGCATTTTCATGGATTTCGAGAGATTTTTTGCTTTGCGCTCAACCTTCTGGGAACCTTGGACGGCTAGAACGGTGTCATGACATGTATCACGCATCTTCAGCCTTTCCCGGCCCCCGCTCCGACCGACGTCATCATGCTGCGCTGTGCCGACATCGCGCGGCTGGATCCGCAACCGTTGCGCCGGATGTGCGCCGAACGCGGCGTGGAAGCGGTCGAAGATCACCTTTGCAAGACGTTGGAGGATATCGTCATCCTGTTGGATCAACTCCAGGCGGGACTGGCCCAAGGTGACTTTTCCACGATGAAACAGCCGTCACATCGCATCGCCCAGATCGCGGACCGCATCGGTCTGGTGGATGTATCCATGTCGGCCAACCATGTGGCAACCTGCCTGCAGCAACAGGACGGTGTCGCGCTGGAGGCGACGATGGCGCGGCTGGAGCGCAGCTTTGATCTGGCCGTGTCGGAGGTTTGGCGTTTTCAAGTCGAATAGGCTTTGGGCACCGATGTCCGACGCAAACTGATCTTGCGGACAGGTGGCAGGGCCTTAGTGTGGATTTGACCGGACCTGTCAGGATGGAAAATGACCCTTACGTTCGCCGAACCGAACCCGAATGCGATCCCCATTCATGTGATTTCTGCGGATAAGGCAGACGATGCCCTGGCACGACTGCCTGACGCCGCGCGGAGCTGGGCCAAGGCGCATGATTTCATGGGTGGGCTGGGTGAGGTGTTGACGGTCCCGGCTGACAAGAATGGCATCGCAGCCGTTTTGATCGGTTATGGCACGCAGGCCAAGCGTGCCCGCGACAGGTTTCATCTTGCCGTGGCGGCGAAAAAGTTGCCGGCAGGGGTGTATCATCTGGCAAGCGGACTGGAGGGTGACGCATTGGAAGAGGCGGCGCTGGCCTGGTTGCTGTCGGCATATCGCTTTGATCGTTATCGCAAACCCGGCAAGGACGGTGCGCGCCTTATCGCACCGGATGGCGTGGACGCCGCGCGTTTGCAGGTCATCGCCGAAGGTGAGGCGCTGACCCGCGATCTGATCAATACGCCCGCTGCCGATATGGGCCCGAAAGAGCTTGAAGAGGCCGCACAATCGCTTTCCAGCACGCATGATGCCCGCATCAACGTCATCAAGGGTGATAGTCTGGTTTCGTCGAACTTTCCGATGATCCATGCGGTCGGGCGTGCCTCCACCCGTGCGCCACGACTGATCGACATGCGCTGGGGCGACAGCGGCCCCGGACTGACACTTGTCGGCAAGGGCGTGTGCTTTGACACGGGGGGGCTGAACATCAAGCCTGCCGCATCGATGGGTCTGATGAAAAAGGATATGGGCGGCGCGGCGACGGTGCTAGGCCTTGCGCATATGATCATGGGGCTGGGTCTGAAATTGCGCCTGCGGGTCCTGATTCCGGCGGTCGAAAACAGCATCGACGGCAACGCTTATCGGCCGCAGGATATCCTGACCTCGCGCAAGGGTCTGACGGTCGAGATCAACAATACCGATGCCGAAGGGCGGCTGGTGCTGGCGGATGCGCTGACGCTGTCGGATGAGGACGATCCTGATTTGGTCGTCTCGATGGCGACACTGACCGGCGCAGCGCGGGTTGCTGTCGGGCCTGATTTATCACCATTCTATACCGACAATGATGATCACGCCGCTGCACTGGCCAAGGCGGCTGCGCGCGTTGCTGACCCGGTGTGGCGGATGCCGTTTCACGAACCCTATGAGGCGATGATCGAACCTAGTATCGCAGATCTGGACAATGCGCCCAAGGGTGGGTTCGCCGGATCGATCACCGCGGCCCTGTTCCTGCGTCGTTTCGTCGAAAACCCCTATATGCATTTCGACATCTATGGCTGGCAGCCAAGCGATGCGCCCGCGCGACCCAAGGGCGGGGTCGGCATGGGGGCGCGGGCCGTGCTGGAGGCTTTGCCCGAGATGCTGGGGCTGTGAGCGACAGGCGCCTGACACCGGCGAATGGGCGGGTCGCCGCGATGCAGTTGGCGGGTCAGGTCGCGGCCGAGCGATATGTCGAAGGTTGGGCGATGCGCGTGAATGCGCCCGTTGTCGATCTTTGCGCCGCGCCAGAGCGCGCGCGCGATAGGCAACTTTTGTTCGGCGCGCCGGTCACAATTTTTGAGGATCGCGACGGCTGGTCATTCGTTCAGGCGCCCGATGGCTATGTCGGTTATGTCCGGTCCCATGCGCTTGGGGCAGCGCAGGCGGCGACCCATCGCGTTGCCACCTTTGCAACGCATGTCTATGCGGCGGAGGATTTCAAGTCGCCGGACCTGATGGCGCTGACATTCGGCGCGCAGATTGTCGTGAAGGCAGAGCGGCAGAAGTTTTTCAAAACGCCGCAGGGCTATATCCCGAAAAAGCATCTGCGCCCGCTGGATCAGCCGTTTTCCGATCCGGCGACGATCGCGCAGATGCATTTTGGTGTCCCGTACCTGTGGGGTGGGAATTCGACCCACGGGATCGATTGTTCAGGCCTGATCGCCGCCAGTCTGACGGCCTGTGACATACCCTGCCCCGCCGACAGCGATATGCAGCGCGAGGCGCTCGGATCGCCGTTTACCGGCGATTATCAACGCGGCGATCTGATCTTCTGGAAAGGTCATGTGGGCTTGATGGTGGATGGTGAAACACTCATCCACGCGAACGCGCATCATATGGCGACGCGGTACGAGAACATTGACCAGGCGATCACCCGGATCGAAGCGCAGGGGGATGGGCCGGTTCTGGCGCGCAAACGGTTGCCTTAACCCGTCCCGGGCTTGCCACCTACTCCACCGCCCGGATCAGTTTCCGCTCGAGCACTCGCAGCACTTGCCGCAAGTCGTTCCCGCGCTTCAATATCCGGCCATCCATTCCGATAATCACATACTGCCCCTGTTTCAGCCGCAGCTTCGGGCGCTTTTCGATCCGGTAGAGCGGATGTTCGGCGGTGCGACGAAACACGGAGAAGATGGCCACATCCTTGAGGCATGAAATTCCATAATCGCGCCATTCGCCCGCGGCGACCATCCGTCCGTATAGCCCGAGGATCAACCCAAGCTCTGTCCGGTGAAATGCAACCTGTTGGGGGGCCTGAAAGGCGGGAACCTGCTGAACGTTCATACTGCAAGGTTGCCGCAAACCCGTCGAAAATCAAGCGTCCGTGAATGCTGCCTTGGTTCTGCCCCAAAATGACCATGGCAAAGCCCCGCGCCTTGCCCACTCGGGACACAAGTGATCGCGAGAGTAGGGTCATAGCGAAATGCTACTCCGGTGTCGCGGTCAATAGCCCCCACCCAGTTCGCGGCACCGGAGACTTTCGCCAATCACCCACAAGAGATGTCGCTGATCCGATTGGCCGTATCGATGCCGAAATTGATCCTTTCGGGCCGGAAATCCTGCGTGACGGCGTCACCGGGGCGGATCACGCGGACCTGCCCGAGGATCAGCACCTTTTCCAATGCCGTGGCGTCCTGACCAATCAGGTTCGCGTATTGGCGTGCGTCACAGGTATCTTCGGTCGTCGATGGAATGGGCGCCGTCGGTTCGGTGACGGTGCAGGCCGTCAACGTGACCAATCCTATGATCGCCGGTCCTATCCGCATCCGAAGCTCAGAATGTTGCCGTCACCGTCGAGGAACACAATCGTTTGCCGTCCGGTTGTGCCGCCGGTCCAGACTTCACCGCTTTCGATCACGACGAAATCGCCGCTTTGCCGGGATAGGACGGAGGCGTCCTGTCCGACCAACGCATCATAGCGTGACAGGTCGCAGGATCCGCCGACGGTGGTTTCGCCGCAGGCGGCCAATATCATCAAATAAGCTAGTCTCTTCATACTGCTATCATCACCCCGCCTCGTTCCGGTTGCAAGATGCATGGTTGAAATCGTGTCGCCTTTCGCTGATGGTTTTTTCGAACACGACGGGAGGAACGACAATGCGGACACGTGCAGCGGTCGCTTTGGAAGCGGGAAAGCCTTTGGAGGTGATGGAGGTCAATCTTGATGGTCCGAAGGCCGGCGAAGTGCTGGTCGAGATCAAGGCGACCGGTCTTTGCCATACGGACGAATTCACCCGGTCCGGCGCGGACCCCGAAGGTGCGTTCCCCGCGATCCTCGGCCACGAGGGCGCGGGCGTCGTCGTTGAGGTTGGGGAAGGTGTGACCAGTCTTAAACCCGGCGATCACGTCATCCCGCTTTACACGCCGGAATGTCGTGAATGCGAATACTGCCTGAACCCGAAGACGAACCTGTGTCAGAAAATCCGCAGCACCCAAGGCGCAGGTGTCATGCCAGATGGGACCAGTCGGTTTTCGATGCTCGATGGTACGCCGATCCTGCATTACATGGGCTGTTCGACTTTCGCGAACCATACGGTCCTGCCCGAGATCGCGCTGGCGAAGGTGCGCGATGACGCGCCGTTCGACAAGATTTGCTATATCGGGTGCGGCGTGACCACGGGCATCGGGGCGGTGATCAACACGGCAAAGGTCGAGATCGGGTCGCGCGCCATCGTTTTCGGCCTTGGCGGGATCGGTTTGAACGTGATCCAGGGTTTGCGCCTCGCCGGTGCGGATCAGATCGTGGGTGTTGACCTGAACCCGGGCAAGGTCGAGATGGCCAAGCACTTCGGCATGACCGATTTCGTCAACCCGAAGGATGTAGACGGCGATATGGTGGCACATCTGGTCGAACTGACCGGCGGCGGTGCCGACTATACCTTTGATGCAACCGGAAATGTGGATGTCATGCGCACCGCGCTCGAGGCTGCGCATAAAGGCTGGGGCGAAAGCATCATCATCGGCGTGGCCCCGGCGGGTGCCGAGATTTCGACGCGCCCTTTTCAGTTGGTCACGGGCCGCAGTTGGCGTGGGACGGCATTTGGTGGAGCTTCGGGTCGGACGGATGTGCCGAAAATCGTGGATTGGTACATGCAAGGCAAGATCGAGATCGATCCGATGATCACGCATAAATTGACGTTGGATGAGATCAACCATGGTTTTGACCTGATGCACGAAGGGAAATCCATCCGGGCGGTTGTGGAGTTTTGAACACCGACGCGCTGGACGAACTGGCCCGGTCACTGACCGGGCCTTTTGCGTTTTGCGGGATTGGGGTGGCTTTTGGTGAGCAGCGATCCATGACCTTGGCAACGGCCGACGGCATTAAGGCAGATCAGGATACAATGTTCCGCGCTGCCTCAATCTCGAAGGTCATCGTCGGGCAGGCAGTTGCACAGCTGGTGAATGAGGATCTGATCCAGTGGCACGAAGACCTGTCCGACATCCTTGGCATTCAGTTCGGCGATTTTGCCTTTGGTGACATACCTCTGACGGCCAGTGCCCTGGCAAGCCATACATCGGGGATGACCGATGACGGGGGGTATCTTATTCCTCCGGATCAGACGCTGTCTGATTGGTGCGCGGGCCGCGATGTGTTTGATCATCAGCGTAGCGGCGAGCACCATTACTGCAATTTGGGATATATTATCTTGGCGCAGCTTCTTGAGGATCTGTGTCAGGCACCTTTTCCCGATATCGTCGCTGATCTCTTGCCGCAAAATGCGGGGTTCAACTGGCACGGCGTCAGCCAAATAAACCGCGCAAATCGCCTGCCCACTTATCGGCGCGGGCCACATGGACTGATTGCGCAGATCGATGAGGAGATTGCCCCGATCGCCGCGGGCATCCACCCCGGTGTTTACTCACCCCAAGGCGGGTTGCGGGTTTCAATGCGCGGCCTGCTGGACATCGCAGAGGGCATAAGAAACGCCGATTTGACGGTCCTTTGGCAATCCACCTATGGTGCGCATAGTGGCTACGGTGCAGGTCTGATGTTTGAAAATGAGTCTGTGGGTTATCCACACCCAATCATCGGCCATTTTGCCAATGCTTACGGATTTCGCGGCGGAGTCTGGTTTGATGAAACGCGCGACCTGAGCTTTGCCTATGCCCTGAACGGCTTTCCCATTGGCGACGAAAGCGACGACCTCGTCCCCGAAGAACATCGGATTTTCCAGGCGATCGCCGACCTTCAGGTGCCGTAACGCGCCATGAACATGTCAACGGCGCCATTCACGACACGCATCTTTTCGGCCTTGGTGAATTCGTCCGACAGGTTGAAAACCATGCGGGGGAACAGGTCAGCCTTGCACAATTCGTGGAACTGATCAGCGGCGAGCATCTTGTCCTCGATCCGCAATTCGCCCCGTGCGATGGCCTCGTCGAAGTATGCAACCAGTTGATCACGGATCATCATCGGGCCGCTTTCGTAGAATTCGCGCCCCAATTCGGGGAAACGGTCACTTTCGCCCACACAAATCCGAAAAATCCGCTGGCCGAAATTCGATGTGATGAAATCGATCATCTGACCGGCGATGTCGCACAGCACTTGCTGCACCGGCGCGTCCATTTCGATGGATTCGATCGCCTCATCCGCCTGGCGGCAGCATTCATTTTTCGCCACCTCCATGAACAACATCCGCTTGTCGGGAAAGTAGCTGTAAAGCGTCGCCTTGGAGACACCGGCGGCGCGGGCGATGTCATCGACCGACGCGCCTTCGAACCCGTCGGCCATGAAAACCTGCCTGGCACCATCCAGCACCTGATCGTATTTCCGGCCTCTTTTGGGTTCAATCACGCCATCTGGCATTCGTCTCTCCTTGCTTGGAATAATTATAAACTGACCAGTTCACTTCCGGCAAGAAGATTGCGGCGGGCCATGAACGACGGCCCGCCGCTGATGGCGCTACTTTGCGGGGATGACGCAAGCATCGCCTTTCAATGTGGCAGGTGCCGTGCAGCTTTGCGTGGTTTCGGGGCCGGGCTGCGGTGGGTAGGTCAGGTTGGGAAAGCTGATGGCAACGCCGAAGGCCGAGGCTGGCGCGGCTGCGGCGATAGTCAGCGATGCGAAGGCGGCAAAGACGAGATGTTTCATGGTAGGCTCCTCTGTTTGTCATACGAAATTAACTAAACAGTTCAGTTCGCTTTTCAATCAGAAAATGAACTGAATAGTTTACTTATTCGACAACATATTGATAAATTTCGATACTTTCAGACGTCACGCACCATTGTGGTCGCCGCATTGAACCCGAAGATGTGGCGCAAAATACCGATGGACCGCGTTTCGACCTCTTCGAACCCTTCATGAAGATATAGTGCCCGCGCCCGGGGATTCGTATCGATCACGTCCAAGCGTACCTGACGATAGCCGCGCAACCGTGCCTCTGCATAGACTGCCTTTAACAGTTTGGTTCCGACACCCCTGCCCCGCGCCTCTTCCGCGACGAAGATACCGTCCATCAGAAAGCGTTCATTCTCGGTGTCCCGTTCCAGCGCGGCCAGAAGCAACACCCGGATGGATGCCCCGACCCAGCCGTAGACCTTGCGCAGGTCCTGGAAATCGCCGCCGACCAGCGCGCCGTGTTCCGTCTTGAACCCGGCAACGCCCAAGAGACGACCGTCTTTGTCAAACGCGCAAATTCCGTGGTCCGAGCGAAGGACCCGCGTAATGAAGGACAGCGCACGATATTTGGGGCCCATGGTGAAATACAGCTTTTCGCCAAAAGCCTCCCAATAAAGGGCGGCGGCTTCGGCCCGGTTCGCGTCGGGAATGCCGGTCATGATCTTCATAGGCCGAAACTGCCAAAAGGAACGAATTGTACCGGGTCGCCGGGTACGATCTTTCGCGCCCCGTCGTCAAGGCAGACAAGCCCCGTCGCCCAGCTTAGGCCCGAAACGCGGCCCGATCCCTCGGACGGGAAAATCATGACTTGTCCGTCCTCGATCCGTGCGCGCAGGTATTCACGCCGTCCCACCTTTTTGGATTTGGTGAAACCGGCGGGCATCGGATAGGCCTGCGGTTCTTGCCATGCGCCCCCTGCCAGAACGGACAAGGCGGGTCGCGCGAAGACCAGTGCGCAGACCATCGCAGCGACGGGATTACCCGGCAGGCCGAAGACGGGTTTGCCCCGCCATTGCCCAAGCGCCAGCGGCCGCCCCGGTTTGATCGCGATGCGCCAAAGAGCAAAGGTGCCCGTATCCTGTAGCAGTGCCGAGACATGGTCTTCGTCACCCGCAGAGGCCCCGCCGGACGTGATGATCGCATCGCATCGGGATGCGGCATCGTCGAGGATGTTGCGCAGAGCCACCCGATCATCCGGCGCGCGGCCAAGGTCGATGGTCTGATGCCCCCACCTGTTGACCACAGCATTCAGCATCGGACGGTTCGCGTCGTAGATCTGGCCGGGGGCGGCTGTTTGCCCCGCCTCTGCCAGTTCATCACCGGTCGACAGAATACCGACCCTAAGCGGTTCGCGAACCGCTACCTTTCCGACGCCTGCCGCGGTCAAGGTTGCGATGTCGGCGGGTGTCAGGCAGCGGCCTGCGGTTGCGATGACCTGACCCGCTGTCATGTCTTCACCGGCGGCCCGTGCGTTTGCGCCCTGTTTCAACGGCCCATGCAAAGCGATGCGGTTATCGGCAACCTTTACGTCCTCTTGCAGAACGACTGTATCGACGCCTTCAGGCAAAAGCGCACCGGTCAGGATACGGATCGCGTGACCGCTGGGAACCGTGCCCTGATAAGGCTGTCCGGCGGCAGCGCGGCCATCGACCAGCGGCAAGACATGCGCGCCATCCGGTAACGGTCCGGCGAAGCCATAGCCGTCTACAGCCGCATTCGGTGCGGGCGGGTGTGATCTGTCGGCGACAACGGGTTCGGCCAGAATGCGACCGGCGGCTTGGGGCACCGATATCTGCGTGACGGCGGTCACGGGATGCAATGCACCACGCAGGTGATCGAGCGCTGTATCGACAGGGGTCCAATGTGCGCCGCGCGGCATGGCGAAACAATCGTTGCGGAGCGGTGGCGGCGCGATTGCGCGGAGGGCTGCGTCTTCCAGCATCGCCTCATGTCCCAGCCCGAGGATCCAGCCTTCGGGGTTGGTTGGGACATCCAGAAGCGTTTGCAACTGCTTGTCGGGCAATCCCGACAGGATTTGCGCGAGGAGGTGAACCTGATGCGCGTCCTTGATCGCATCGGCGGGTCGGCTGGCCGCGACCGCCTTGGCGATAAGCGACGGCCAAATCTCGACCAGGGCGATATCGGTCGTCAGCGGCTCGAACGGCCAGGCGGCGGCACCGAAGCGGGTGCGCAGCCGGCACAGCATCGGCAGGCCCATGATGACCTGTGATCCCACGGCGCCTGCCCCGGCAAGCTGCCAGACCGGGAAAGCGCCTTTGGTCCGTTTCTCAGCCTCGCGTTTTTCGGGCTGATTGTGACCGTTACGGGCAAGGCCCTTGCGGGGCAGGTCCGCGATATCGCGTTTGAGGCCGTTGCCCCAAAATGGCCCGACGCCGGGAAACATGCCGTTGATCTGCCCCGCCAGATCGAAACGGTTGTTGGTGTTGGGCGCATCCTCCACACGTTCCGCGAACCAATCCCAGACGGCGAGCGGATCGTCCGATCCGGTCAGTGCCTTGCCGAGACCGGTCGGATAGCCGAAGGCGAAGTCGAACCCGGCAAGAACGCGATGACCCGCTTGCCGTTCGTTTTCTAAGAACGCGGTGATCCATGCCTCAGCCACCTGCCTGTTGCGCAGATAGACGGGTTCATCAGCCTCGCCGCCCCTTGCAGCGCAGACCCAGATCGCGTCTTTTTTGGGTGTGGCCCCGCGGTCATTCCCGCCGGACCAATCCACCATCAGGACGCTGTCGAACCTCACAAGCCCACCTCGGTCAGGATGAAATCGGCGATGGCTTTGGTGTCGTTCAGATCGAATACCGGGCGGTCGAGCGTCATGCCGGTGTCGCTTGCCACCGCCCTGACGGTCGGGTCGTCCGGTGCGATCAGCGGATGACCGGAGACCCCGCGAAATGCCTCGATCTTGGGGTGCGCGTCGCGTTTGTAGCCTTCGACCAGCACCAGATCGACCGGGTCCAGTCGCGCGAGAAGATCGGCCAAATGTGGCTCTGCGTCGCCGCGAAGCTCGGTCATCAATGCCCAGCGCGTGGCCGATGCCAGCAGCACCTGTTGCGCACCCGCATTGCGATGGCGAAAGCTGTCCTTGCCCGGTTGATCGACGTCAAATGTGTGATGCGCGTGTTTGAGGGTGGAGACGGTGAAGCCGCGCCTGGTGATCTCGGTCACCAGCCGCTCCATCAGGCCGGTTTTGCCCGCGTTCTTGTATCCGACGACGCCGTAGAGCCTCACAACATCGCCTTTGCCTTGGCCAGATCATCAGGCGTGTTGACGTTGAAAAAGGCGGCATCGTCGGGGAAGGTGGCGGTCGCGGCACCGTGCCTGTCTGTCCATTGCACGACCTTGCGCAGGCCGCTCTGCAGTGCGGTCCTCAGATCATCGCGCAACGCGACGGGCCAGAGGCCGAAGGTCGGGTGCCGCCCATCAGGCGTGGCCGCCAGTGCGATACCGACGTCCGCATCATCGGCGGCAAGGATCAGTTGCGGGACCAGATCGCAAGGAAAGAACGGCGTGTCGGCGGCGGCGGTGACGATATGGGTTGCGTCTTTTTCGGCGGCCCAATCGAGCCCTGCGAGAACCCCTGCCAAGGGACCGGCGAGCCCATCGATTCCGTCGGCAAGGACCGGCAGACTCAGGTCGGCAAACCGGGTTGGGTCACCGTTAGCATTCAGCGCCAGGGAACCGACTTGCGGGGCAAAGCGATCGATCACATGGCCGAGAATGGTGCCGTTGCCCAACGGCAAAAGCCCCTTGTCGCCGCCGCCCATGCGGGTCGCCTGCCCACCGGCGAGGATGACACCAAGAGGTTGGATCATTTAGCGGCCTTTCGTCCCAGCTTACGTGGCTCATTCGCCACTTGCGCCGGGTCAGCATCCCGCACCAGCCGCTCTTCCCCAGACAGACAGACAAACCGTTGCCCTTTCATCCGCCCGATCAGCGTCAGTCCGACTTGCTGTGCGATTTCGACGCCCCATGCCGTGAACCCCGATCGTGAGGCGAGCACCGGAATGCCCATGAGTGCCGTCTTGATCACCATCTCGGATGTCAGCCGGCCCGTTGTGTAGAGCACTTTGTTAGCGGCGCTTACCTTCTCAGACAGCATCCAGCCCGCGATCTTGTCGACGGCATTGTGGCGACCCACATCCTCCATATAGACCAGCGGGCGGGCGCCTTGGCACAGCACGGTGCCGTGGATCGCCCCGGCCTCGAGATAAAGCGATGGGGTGCGGTTGATCCGGGCGGCGAGTGCATAGAGTTCGGAGGTACGGACCCGAAGGTCTGGCAGAACGACGTCCTCCAACCCCTCCATCATGTCGCCGAACACCGTGCCAACGGCGCAGCCGCTTGTCCGGGTCTTTTTCTTCAGCTTCTCCTCATAGCTGGTCTGCGCTTCGGTGCGGACCACGACCGTTTCCAGTTCATCATCGTAGTCGACACCCTTGATCAGATCATCATCGCGCAACATGCCCTGATTGCGCAGAAAGCCCAGCGCGAGGTATTCGGGGTAGTCGCCGATCGTCATCGCGGTGACGATTTCCTGCCCGTTGAGGAAGATCGTCAAAGGGCGTTCTTCGACCACGTTCAAATCGGTGGCTGCGCCAGTCTGGTCCGTCCCACGGACGCGCCGCGTCAGCCCCGCCGCCTGTGGTGACGGTGCGATCAGATAATCTGTCACATCCTCAAGACGCACGAATTGTCATTCCCCGTCAGCACGGCTAAGCCTGTCACAACACGCTCACGCTAGGGCAATCACATGACAACTTCCACCGCCAAAGTAGCGACCCGCCGGGCCTATTTCGATGGCATTCGTGACGGATTGCCGTTCGTCTTCGTCGTGATTCCGTTTTCGACGCTGTTCGGCGTGGTCGCGACGGATGCCGGGCTGACGCTGGCGCAGGCAATGGGGTTCACCGTTCTGGTGATCGCGGGTGCGGCGCAATTCGCGGCGTTGCAGATGATGATGGAGGATGCCGCCTTTGCGCTGGTGCTGCTGGCGGCCTTGGCGGTCAACCTGCGTATGGCCATGTATTCGGCGTCTCTTGTCCCTTATCTGGGGGCCGCGCCGATGTGGCAGCGGGCGTTGGTTGCTTACCTCAACTTCGACCAGACCTATCTGACAAGCGTCACCCGGTACGAGGCGCGACCCGAGATGAGCGTGCGCGAGCGGGTGCAGTACTTTTTGGGTGTGGCGACGCCGATCACACCATTCTGGTATGTGATGACGCTGGTGGGGATCTATGCGGGGACGGCGATCCCCGATGCGTGGGCGCTGGATTTCATTCTGCCGATCACCTTCCTGGCCATGGTGGCGCCGATGCTGAAGTCACCTGCGCACATCGCTGCGGCAGCGGTGTCGATCATCGTGGCGCTTTTGCTGATCGGATTACCATCGGGCACCGGTCTGCTGATCGCTGCCTTTGCCGCCATGATCACGGGCGCGGCGGTTGAGACGTGGTTGGAGAACCGGGCATGAGTTACACGACCACCGAAATCTGGCTGATCATCGCCATCCTTGCCGTCGGCACCTTTCTGATTCGCTTTTCGTTTCTTGGCCTGATCGGGGACAGGCCCATGCCGCCGCTTGTCTTGCGGCTGCTCCGGTTCACACCGGTGGCCGTTTTGCCGGGCATGGTCGCGCCGTTGGTTTTGTGGCCCGCAGCCACAGGTGGTCAACCGGACCCGGTACGTCTGATCGCCGCCGTGGCGACGCTGGCCATTGGATTGTGGTCGCGCAACGTATTGTGGGGAATCATCGGCGGGGCCTTTGTGCTGTATGCAGGCCTTGGGATCACTGCCCTGCTGTAGGCACAACGGCTTGGGCACGGTTTTTGTCGTCCGAGTCTGTTTCGCGATATTCGCGCGTCGTTACACCCGGCAACTGGCCAAACGCATCCGACAATGCATTCGGGAACCACGTTTGCGGCAGGCTTTCAAAACCGGGCAAAGACCGTAAAAGGCGGGCGGTATAGCGCGTGCAATTTGCCGGTGCGACCGGCCCCGCGACCAGCGCCTTTTGCAAGGCCTGTTCGGCGATCTCGGGCGCGACGGTGATGCGATGTCCGACGACATAGTACGTCACCCGGGCATGGACGCTGACATAGAACTGCTCCATCCGTGGGGTCACACCAAACAGCACGTCGTTGCGTTCGGGCATGTAATTCTGTTTCCACGTGCCCGCCGGGTCGAACATGACCCGCTGACTGGCATCGATCATCAGCGCCGAATGGGCCCCATTGTCGGACCCGGTGTTTTTCATCGTGTAAAGCGTCAGCGACTTGATGTCGCTGCCCGGCGTGAACGCGCGCGAGACCACGTCATCGGGGGCCCAAACACGCTCTCCGGCGCAGGCCGACAGCGCAAAGGGCAAGCCCATCAAAAAAGTACGACGATGCATGAAAGGGTCAGGCGCCGATCAAGGCCAAAAAGATCAATGCGACGATGATGATGATCGTGGCCTTGCTGACCATGCTCATGAAGCCGGCAAAGGTCTTTTCCTGAACGGTGACATCCATTTCACCATGCTTGTGCTCAGCCATAACGCGCCCTTTCATCAAATCTTTGCGGTCGAATAGACCATTCTTGCACCGGTGTCACCCGGTCATGCGGTCACATCTTCGCCGCGTTCCAGCGCCTGTGCGAGCCGGAAACCGATCCGCTTCGGCTCGGGCTGGTCGATATGTTTGGGGCTGGCGACAAGGGTGACGTTCAACTGGCTGACATGCTGGATCAGTTGGGTTTTTGCACCGACCTCGTTCGTGCCGTAATAGGTGACGATATCGGGGTCGAAATAGCCCAGACCTTCGATCTTGATCACACCCGTGCCGCCGCCGATCAGGCCCATCCCGACCTCATGGTCATTGTCCAACTGCTTTTCGAAGTTCTGGATATACATGATCACCCGCTCATAGGCCCATTGCGCCGGGCTTTTCTTGGTCACCGGCTCTGCCAGCGCCTTGGGCAATCCTTCGCGCGACGCGACGGGCGCATCGGGATCGGTGTGAACCTCTTTGATACCCGGCAGGATGTCGTTTTCCATCAGTTCGGCGGAGGTATCGATACTCATGGTGGTTTTGGTCATCGGCGCATCCTTAAATCCATTGTCAGGTCATGCATATCAAAGTGTCGCGGATATCCGAGACGAAAATGCGTGATGACCCATATGTTGCGGGATAGGTACGTCCCATTTTTTGTCAAATTACGGGACAAGATCTCTCTTGCATAGTGTCGACCGCCAAATTTTGAGATCAATTTACGCCAAACACCGCATATTTTCCTGCACGAAGGAGATATGCAATGCACAAGTCCCACGCCAATACCGCACCACGTCCAAACTGGTTTTCGACCTTGTTTTTCGACCACCCTGCCAAGGTGAATGAAAGCTATCTGCAGCATATGGTCTTTGCGTTTGGCTTTGCCTTCTGGCTTGGCGTTGCGGCGATGGCGGCTCTTGTTCACGCGCTTATCCCCGCGCTGTGCGAGACGACGGCCAGCCGTATCCTCAAACGCCTGCACGCCAAGATCGAAAGCCGCCATTGATGTGCCGCATCGCCGCCTATACCGGCCCTGCGATCCCGCTGCAGAACATCATCATACGACCGGCCCATTCGCTGCTGACCCAAAGCCAGCACGCGACCGAGGCGAAGCTGGCCGTGAATGGCGATGGTTTCGGGATCAGCTGGTATGGCGACGACGACATGCCGGGTCTTTATCGCGATGTGCTGCCAGCATGGGCAGATGACAACCTGATCAACCTGTGCCGCATGGTCCGGTCGCATCATTTCATCGCCCACATCCGGGCGTCCACCGTCGGTGAAACCAGCCGGGCGAATTGCCATCCCTTTGTCTATGGTCGCTGGTCGCTCTGCCATAACGGGCAAATCCCGCATTTCGTCAACATCCGGCGGCGTCTGTCAGAGGCGCTGCCGGATGATCTATTCGCCGCGCAACGCGGGACGACGGATAGTGAGATGGTCTTTCTGACGCTGCTGTCTCATTGGCTCGAGGCCGATCCATTGGCGGCGATCAATGCGACGCTGCGCGATATCGGGCCCGCGACCGAGGCCGGACCGATCAAGCTGACCTGTGTGTTGTCGGATGGCGGGACACTTTATGGGTTCCGCTATGCCTCGTCCGGGATGGCGCCGACGCTTTATGCATCGGGCGTGTTGGACAATGGCGGGCGGGCCTTGGCGTCTGAGCCGCTGTGTGGCAACCCTTCGCGCTGGATGGCACTGCCCCACAATGCGCTTTGCGCGCTGGCCGCCGATGGCATGACTACGGCGCCGTTGGACGTGAAAGCGCTTCAGACCGCCTGATAAAGATAGGCGCCAGCATCGCTCAATTCCCGCTTCACCCGGCCGGCCTGATGCAGATGGTTCACATGTGCAACGGCTTCGACCAGCGCCAGGCCGTATTCACCTGCACCTATCTTGCGCTTGAACAGCGGTGGAAAACATTCGCCTGCGCTGTGGGGTTCGGACAGAAAATCGACAAGCCGTTCCAGAGCACCGTGGTGGTTGTCGATCAACTGTTTCAGGCGCAGTGGCAGACCAGTAAAAGGCAGTTTGTGTCCGCCCAGCACCAGATGTTCCGGTCGGGCGTATGGCCGGAAACGCTCGCAAGAAGTCAGCCATTCCGCCACCGGATCCGCTTCTGGCTCGGTCGGGTAGACACCAAGGTTTGGGCTGATTGACGGTAGCAGCTGGTCGCCGCCGATGACCACATTGTCGTCCCGGCTCCAGAACGTGGCGTGTTCCGCAGCGTGCCCGTTACCCATCCGAATGTCCCATGTCCGGCCACCCATCGTGATCGTCCCGCCCTCTTGCAGACGGGTGAAACCCAGCGGCAGCGGGACGACGCAGTCGGCGAAATTGAAGGGGCGTTCTGACTTGCGCTTATCCAAAACCTCGGCATCCATCCCGGCCCGCTGATAAAAGCGCATCGTCTCAGGCGGGTAGGTGTCCTGCACATCCAGCGTCAGCATTCGCGCCATCAGCCAGCCAGTGCGCGGCATACACAACTCCGCGCCGCTGATGACAAACCACCCGGCAAGGCCCACATGATCAGGGTGGTGATGCGTGACAATGACGCGATTGACCGGCTTGCCGTCAAGAGGGCCATCGAGCAAAGCATTCCAGATCGCGCGGCTGCGTTTGGAGGCAAAGCCGGTGTCGATGATCGACCAGCCGTCGCCGTCATCCAGCGCGTAGACATTCACATGATCCAGCGCCATAGGCAGCGGCAGCCGCATCCACAGCACGCCGTCGGCAACCTGCGTTGCCTCGCCTTCGGCTGGCGGTGTTTCCCAAGCGTAGCGGATCATCGGACCCGCCTAAACCTGTATCGCGGCAGGGGCAATCCCCGCCTCTGCCCGAAACCGGGCGACCCATTCCGCGTTCCGCCCATCGGCCAACCGCGCGGTCCCCGGAACGACTCCGTCCGCCTTTGATGGGTCGCGCCCCAGAAACTGCAGGACTCTGTGCAGCTGCCGGACGGGATCACAGGCAAGATCTTCATAGGCCAATGCGAACGGGGTGATCTGGTGCGTCTCAAACCATCGCAGCCAGGCCTCGCCGCCTTCGGTCACGATCCGATAGGTCCTGTGAATGTGGGCGGCGTCATAGACCGGCTCTGCCGGGGGTGCGACGCGCTCAAGCTCTGTCCCGTCTGCATTGCGATGCCACAGACCGGACTGTTCTGCGATTGCATATGAAACAGCCTCTGCCACCTTGTCCCGGCGGAATAGGTGGATGAACTGCAAGGGTCCAAAGGCGGTCTGTAAACGCCCCTGGTCAGTCGTCGTCTGCGGGAACAGCTGGTCCAGCCGCGTGATCAAGCCGGGAATGTTGTTCCACATGATCCGCATCCCGAAACAGCCCGTTCCTGCGGTTCCACGATCCAAGGCCGTGCCGAGGTAGGAATGGTCGAACGTTTCAAGCGTTTGCGCTGGAACATCCCAACGGGCGGCAAAATCAGCCATGGATTGCGGCCGGAAGAACGAGTCCGGTTTTCCGGCCGTCTTTGTCTGCTTAAGCAGGTCACACAGCAGCGTGCTACCGCTGCGTGGCATGGTGCAGATGAGGTATCCGCGCTCAGGCCGCAAGGTCGTCGGCAGTGATCGCCATCAGGTCGTCGGCGCCTTCGCGCACATGCGCCAAAAGCCCCACATGCTCTGGCAAGAGCCGTTTGATATAGAACGTGGCCAATTTCAACCGCGCCTCATCTCCGTCGACCGCGGCGGCCAGATGAGCATGCCCGCCCAGCACCCGCGCAAAGGCACGCAGGTATGGCACGGCCCCGGCGAAGCGCTGGTTCAGGTCCCCCTGCTCGACCAGCCATTCTGTCGTCTCGCGCAGGCTTTCGGCCGATTGCCATACGGCTTCGGCCAGTTCGGGATGTTTCGCCTTGGCGGCCTCGGCCCCCTGTTCGATCTCTTCCAGCAGACGGAACGCGGCCTCGCCCCCATCCATCAGCTTGCGGGCCACGAGATCCATCGCCTGAATGCCGTTCGTACCCTCGTAGATCGCAGTGACGCGCACGTCGCGGGAATACTGAGCGGCACCGGTTTCCTCGATAAAGCCCATGCCGCCATGGACCTGCACGCCCGTGCTGGAGGCTTCGATCCCGACATCGGTGCCGAACGCTTTGCCGATCGGTGTCAGGAACGCGGCACGCGCATTCCAGCCCGCATCACCGGTCGCCGTCGCCATATCGATCGCGACGGCATTCATCAGCGCGATCGACCGGGCGGCAAAAATGTCGGCCTTCATCGTCGTCAGCATCCGGCGCACATCGGCATGTTCGATGATCGTACCGGCACCGGGCGCCTTGCCTTGTTTGCGATCCTGCGCGTAGGCCAGTGCGTGTTGCAGCGCACCTTCAGCCACGCCGATGCCTTGCGTGGCAACGCCAAGCCGGGCATTGTTCATCATCGTGAACATCGCGGCCATCCCGCCATGTTCGGGCCCGACCAGCCAGCCGGTCGCGCCGTCATATTCCATGACCGCGGTGGGCGAGCCATGCAGGCCCATCTTATGTTCCAGGCTGACGACACGCAGGTCGTTCTGCTTGCCCGGATTGCCGTTTTCATCGGGGATGAATTTGGGCACCATGAACAGGCTGATCCCCTTGGTCCCCGGTACGCCATCGGGGAGGCGGGCCAGCACCAGATGGCAAACATTTTCGGTAAAGTCGTTATCGCCCCAGCTGATATAGATCTTTTGGCCGGAAATCGCGAAGGACCCATCGCCATTCGGTTCAGCCTTGGACCGCAGCGCACCAACGTCGGACCCTGCCTGCGGCTCGGTCAGGTTCATCGTGCCGCACCACTCGCCCGAGATCAGCTTGGGCAGATAGGTTTCCTTGATCGCGTCAGAGGCATGATGCTCCAGCGCCTCGATCTGGCCCTGCGTCATGAGCGGGTTCAGCTGCAGCGACAAGCAGGCGCTTGCCATCATTTCGTTGACGGCGGTCGTCAACGTCATCGGCAGGCCCATCCCGCCATTCTCGGGCGATGCCGACATGCCGATCCAGCCACCTTCGGCGATTGCCTTGTAACCGTCGGCAAAACCGGGCGACGTGCGCACGACACCGTTTTCCAGATAGGCGGGGTGCAGGTCACCATTGCGGTTCAGCGGCGCAAGCACCTCTTCACACATCTTGGCGGCTTCGGTCAGAATCGCATCGACCATGTCAGGTGTTGCCTCGGCAAACAGATCGGTTGCCGCCACCTCACCAAAGCCGGTGACATGGTCGAGCAGGAAACGATAGTCGGTGACGGGTGCGCGATACGGCATTGATTTTCCCCAATTCGGGCCGCGGCTTGGCAAAATGGCACCGCACGGCTATGGATCATGGACTTGAGCGCAGCCTACGCCACGGCGCGCACCCATCAAACTGAAACGCCACGTCATGACCGATACGCCAATGGCCAAGTTACGCCACGATCCAAACGGGATCGCGCAGGCGGCGCGGTTATTGCGGGATGGGCGACTGGTCGCCTTCCCGACCGAGACGGTCTATGGCCTTGGCGCCGATGCGACGAATGACCGTGCCGTGGCCGAAATTTACGCAGCAAAGGGGCGGCCCAGTTTCAACCCGCTGATCGTGCATGTCGCGGATGGTGAGGCCGCCACCAGATTGTGCCACTTCAACGCTGACGCTGACCGGCTGTCGGGCGCATTCTGGCCGGGGGCGCTGACGCTTGTCTTGCCATTGCGGGCCGACGCCGGGATATCAAAGCTGGTGACGGCGGGTCTGGACACACTGGCCGTTCGGGTGCCCGATCATCCTGTCGCGCATGATTTTTTACGGGCATTTAAGGGGCCTATCGCAGCCCCTTCTGCCAATCCCTCGGGACGGGTCAGCCCGACAACGGCCGCACATGTCGAGGCGGGGCTTGGTAACAGGATCGCAGGGCTGGTTGATGGGGGGGCCTGTCCGGTTGGGCTGGAGTCGACCATTGTTGCCTGCGTTGAACAACCCGCGCTTTTGCGGGCGGGTGGTATTCCGACCGAGGCGCTGGAAGCATGCCTGGGTCAGCCCCTCCTGATCGCAGAGGATCCGGCAACGCCGACGGCGCCGGGCCAGCTTGCGTCCCACTACGCGCCCCATGGCGCGGTCCGATTGAACGCAACGTCCGTGGAAGTTGGTGAAACGCTGCTTGGTTTCGGGCGTGTCGATGTACCACTCAATCTGTCACCAACCGGCGATCTGACCGAGGCCGCCGCCAACCTGTTCAAGCATCTGCATGCGCTTGACGCGATGGGCGTCACCAAAATCGCAGTTTCACCGATCCCGGATCATGGGCTGGGTCAGGCGATCAACGATCGCCTGCGCCGGGCCGCCGCCCCACGCCCGTAATCCGCTGGACAGCCAAACCTGTCGCGTTAGGCTGACATGATGATAACGACACCCGACTTCGCCGCCCCCGCCGCCCGCGGCCTATGCACCGATTGCGGGGTGTCGCGGATGAAGGACCCGACCGCTTGCGGCAAGGCCTGTCAGTTCATCAAGCCGGACTACCCGACGCTGGAAAGCACGGTCCATGGGCGCATCGCTGTCAGTAAGAACGACGAACGGTTCTTTGGCGTGACACTGGCCATGCACCGCGCGGTGCTGAAAGAACCCGCTGAAGGCGCGCAGTGGACCGGTCTAACGACACGCATTGCCGAACGGTTGCTGGAAACGGGTGCGGTGGACGCGGTTCTGACCATGATCCCGGACGCAACTGACCGCTGGCGACCGCGTCCGGCCATCATCACCGACCCTTCTGATATGGCGCAGGCCCGCGGCATGCGGATGGGATATGCGCCCTTGCTCGCTCTGCTGGAACCCGCCCGCGCAGCCGGGCACAAGCGGATCGCGGTGATCGGCATTCCTTGCCAAATCTACGCCTTGCGCGCGCTCGAAAAGCAGCTGGGTTTCGACCGGATCGATGTCATCGGCACGCCGTGTTCCGACAATACGACGACCGAGAATTTCCACCATTTCTTGTCGCTACTGACTGAAGAACCAGAGACCGTCACATACCTCGAATTCCGCGCCGACTATCATGTCGAACTACGCTTTCAGGACGGGCGCAAACGGCTGATCCCTTTCCTCAAACTGCCGATCAGCGACCTGCCCAGCGATTTCTTTCCGCTGACCTGCCGGACCTGCGTGGACTACACCAACCGACTTGCTGACATCACGGTCGGCTATATGGGTGGTGAAGGTGAGCAGTGGGTGATCGTGCGAAACGGGCGGGGGCAGCGGATGCTGGAGCTGCTGGGTGACGAGGTCCGGCTGCGCGCGCCCGGATCACGCGGCAAGCGGACGAGCGCCGTGAAAGGTTTCATCGAAAACACGCGACTAGCCGCAGGCGGTCTCCCCCTCCGACGAATGCCCCAATGGCTGCGCGGAATCATGGGCTGGCTGATGCCGCGCATCGGTCCGCGGGGCCTCGAATTCGCCCGCGCGCGGGTCGAGATGAAGGCGGCGGAAACCATTCTTCATCTGGACCGGGAAGAACCAGCAAAGATGAAAAACATGGTGCCTGAACATGTCTGGGATTTGGGCAAAACCTACGGCTTGGATGAACGGCAATCTTAGACCGGCAAGGCCGTCGTCTGCCTGACCGTGCGCAATGCAAATGACGATTGCATCTGCGCCACCCCGGGCAACGTCGCCAGGTAACGGCGGTGAATGCGGGCAAAATCTTCGGTGTCGCCTGCGACGACCTTCAACAGGTAATCCGCCGTCCCCGCCATCAGATGGCATTCCAGCACGTCCGGAACCCGCGCCACAGCACGTTCGAATGCATCCAGCACCTCATCCGCCTGCCCGCTGAGGGTGATTTCGACGAACACGGTCGTCGGGCGCCCCATCTTTCGCGGGTTCAGAAGGGCGACGTAATCGCGGATGTACCCCTCTTTCTCCAGCCGCTGCACGCGCCGGTGGCAGGCCGAGGCGGACAGGTTCGCGACCTCGGAAAGCTCAGCGTTCGACATGCGCCCTTTCTTTTGCAGAACCTCGAGGATTCGGCGATCAATACTGTCCAATCCGCCCATTGCACTATGTTCTCCCGACTTTTGTCATATATACGCACGTTTCTTTCACAGATAACGTCAGCAGCCAATGATATTGCCCAAGTTATTGCATCGAAAAGGGCAGATATTGCGCGCAGCAAGAGGAGGAAGGCGCATGCATATCGGTTGCCCAAAAGAGATCAAACCGCAGGAATTCCGGGTCGGCATCACCCCGAATGCCGCGGCAGAGGCCGTAGCACACGGCCATCAGGTGACAATCCAAACCGGCGCGGGTGAAGGGGCCGGTTTTCCCGACGCGGATTATATCGCCGCCGGAGCGGCCATTGCGCCGACGGCGGAAGATATCTTCGCCAACGCCGAAATGGTCGTAAAAGTGAAAGAACCGCAGGCTGTCGAGCGCAAAATGCTGCGAGAAGGACAGATTCTGTTCACTTACCTGCACCTCGCCCCGGACCCGGATCAGACCAGGGACCTGATGGAAAGCGGCGCGACCTGCATCGCCTATGAAACCGTCACCGATGATCGCGGCGGTTTGCCCTTGCTTGCGCCGATGTCAGAGGTTGCGGGGCGGCTCGCGCCGCAGGTCGGGGCCTGGACGCTGCAAAAGGCGAACGGCGGACGTGGTGTGCTGATGGGCGGCGTGCCGGGTGTCGGCCCAGCGCGGGTTCTGGTGATCGGCGGCGGCGTGGTCGGCACGCATGCGGCCCGGATCGCTGCGGGGATGGGGGCGGATGTCACAGTGCTCGACCGATCATTGCCCCGGCTGCGCTATCTCGACGATACGTTCAGCGGTGTCTTCAAGACCAGCTATGCCAGCGCCGGCAACACGATCGAACTGGCCGGTTACGCGGACATGATCATCGGGGCCGTTCTGATCCCCGGTGCCGCGGCACCCAAGCTCATCTCACGGGCGCAGTTGGCCGATCTCAAACCCGGCGCGGCCCTCGTCGATGTCGCGATTGATCAGGGCGGCTGTTTCGAGACGTCGCGCGCAACGACGCACCAGGACCCGATTTACGAGGTGGACGGCATCATGCACTACTGCGTCGCCAATATGCCAGGCGCGGTCGCGCGGACATCGACCATCGCGCTGGGCAATGCGACGATGCCTTTCATGCTGTCATTGGCGGACAAGGGCTGGCGACAGGCTTGCGAGGATGATCCGCATCTGTTGAACGGGCTGAACGTGCATGCCGGGCGGTTGACATACTACGCCGTGGGCAAAGCCTTGGGCATCGATGTGCTGTCGCCCAATCTGGCCTTGAAAGCGTAGAAGGGGCAAAGCGTATCCGACCGGCAGGGTGTCGCGGTCAGCGCAACGGCTGTGAGAAAAGAACCCATTCGCCGATCTGTGTCAGTTGCATACCACCTTCGGCAAGACGAAACGCGATCGCGTCCGTCGCCGTTGCCGGACAGCCCACGAGGATCGCCGCATCGTCGAGGTATTCGACGGTCAGGTCGTTTTCACCGATGACCTGGCACGTTCCTTTGGGCGTCGGATAGGGGCGCACAGTGACAAGGCCCGACGCCTCTGGCGAAGCGGCGGCGGGTGTCGGCTCTTCCAAAGTGCATCCCGTCATCAGAAGGCTTGACGTGACCATCAGCGACCACAACAGCTTCATGGGGTTGTTCCTTTCTGCGTGCAGCGCGAAAGCCTGAACGATCGTAACTTACAAGACCCGCCCGATGGGCGGGCCTCGATCAATCGCGGCTTAGCTTTGCTTGGCCAGCGAATCGCGAATTTCGATCAGAATATCCAGTTCCGACGGGCCGCTTTCGACCTCGGGCGCGACCTCGTCGGGCTTTTCCGCTGCGTTCTTGATCCGGTTCACCATCTTGACGAGCATGAACACCACGAATGCGATGATCAGGAAGTTGATGACAGCCATCAAAAAGTTACCGACCGCGAATACGGAAATCCCCGCCTCGGTACAGGCCTCGACGGACGCGCATTCGCCATCGCCCAGCACGTAGAACCAGCCGGAAAAGTCGATTCCGCCGGTAAAGAGTGCGATAATCGGGTTGATCAGATCGCCCACGAGCGATGTCACGATCGCCGTGAAGGCGGCCCCGATAATGATACCCACCGCCATGTCCATGACATTGCCCTTGGCGATGAAGTCTTTGAATTCGTTGATCATGTTGGTATCCCCCTACACTTTTGAACGTCGCGCCATTCTTGCGATGACTGCGCAACTACGCACATTGATACCGAAATCAATCCACATATCCATGGGTTTTTGTTTCCAGTCCAGATGCTTAGCTTGAACTGGATCTATCAGCGCAAAGGATACAAACTGATGACCGATCTCTCCGCCTTTCCGATCACACGACGCTGGCCCGCGAATGACACTTCGGTAATCCAGCTTTATTCCTTTCCCACACCGAACGGCGTAAAGGTCTCAATCGCCTTGGAAGAGATGGGGCTGCCGTACGAACCGCATCTTGTCACGTTGAAGGATAGTGACGTCAAAAGCCCTGAATTTCTATCGCTGAACCCCAACAACAAGATCCCGGCGATCGTCGATCCCAATGGCCCGGACGGTCCGATCGGCATTTTCGAAAGCGGGGCAATCCTGCTTTATCTTGCTGAAAAATCGGGAAAATATCTGGGCGAAACCGCCAGTGACAAGGCCCATATCACCCAATGGCTGATGTTCCAGATGGGTGGCCTTGGGCCGATGTTGGGGCAGATGGGGTTCTTCTACAAATTCGCCGGCAAGGACATCGAAGACCCCCGTCCCCGAGAACGATATCGGGACGAGGCGATCCGTTTGCTGGCCGTTGTCGACCAGCAACTGGAAGGGAAAGACTGGATCGTGGGCGATTACTCCATCGCCGATATGGCGATCGCGCCGTGGATCAATGCACTGGAATTCTATGGCACGAAAGACGCCGTCGGCTATCACGACCTGAAAAACGTGCCCGCCTATGTTGAGCGGTTTTTCGCCCGCCCGGCTGTTGCAAAGGCACGGCGCATTCCCGACCCGGGTTGAAGCGTACGATGTCGGGGAATTTGGTGCCCAGGAGAGGACTCGAACCTCCACGTCCATACAGACACCAGCACCTGAAGCTGGCGCGTCTACCAATTCCGCCACCTGGGCAGGTGTCGTGAGCGCGTGATGTAAGCGCCGTTTCGGGGCCTGTCAATCTGATTCCCCGCGAAATCGGTCGGACCTTGCGACAAATCGTATTGCGCCTTGTCTGGCCCCATGGCGGGGGGTAAACCGGGCCCGCAAACAGTGAAAGACCCAGCCATGTCCAACCTTGTGACCATCTTCGGCGGATCAGGATTTGTCGGTCGCTATATCGCCCGACGCATGGCGAAAGAGGGCTGGCGCGTCCGCGTTGCGGTGCGCAACGTGAACGAGGCGATGCATGTAAAGCCTTACGGCGTCGTCGGCCAGGTCGAGCCGGTCTTCTGCAATGTCCGCGACGATGCCAGCGTCGCCGCCGTCACCCAAGGCGCGGATGCAGTGGTGAATTGTGTCGGGGTGCTGGATGAGATCGGTAAGAATACCTTCGCCGCTGTGCAAGCGGACGGGCCCCAACGGATCGCCCGGATTGCGGCCGATATGGGTGTCACCCGTCTTGTCCACTTGTCAGCCATCGGCGCCGATGCGCAGGCGCGCAGCGATTATGCCAAGACAAAGGCCGCAGGTGAGGCGGGCGTTCTGAAACATATGCCAGGCGCCGTCATCTTGCGCCCCTCAATCATCTTTGGCCCGGAAGATCAGTTCTTCAACCGTTTCGCGGGCATGGCCCGGTTTGGTCCGATCCTACCCGTGATCGGTGCGAACACACGGTTCCAGCCGGTCTATGTGGATGATGTGGCAACGGCTGCGGTCAAGGGTGTTCTGGGGCAGGCACAGCCGGGCATTTACGAACTTGGCGGACCGGATGTGCATACGTTCCGCGAATTGATGCAACAGATGCTGGGTATCGTTCGCAGACGACGGCTGATCATCAATATTCCATTCTGGGCCGCGCGGATCATGGCTGCCGTCTTTGGGCTGGGCCGGATGCTGTCGCTGGGCCTGATCAAGGGGCCAGTGACCAAGGATCAGGTGCTGAACCTGGCCGTCGATAACGTGGTTGCAGACGATGCGCAGGGTTTTGATGCGCTGGGGATCACGCCGACCGCGATGGAGGCCGTTCTGCCCGACTATCTGTGGCGGTTCCGTCCGTCCGGACAATACGACGCGATCAAGGAATCGGCGAAAAACCTCAAGCCGGAATAATCAATCGCGCATTGCATTGCGAAGCGCGTCGATCAGCGCGTCGTCGTGGCTGTAGGGCAGCGCGTGATCAGCGCCGTCCACCACCTCTTGCCGGGCCGCGCGGTTCCATTGTGCCAAAACACCGAGGGCCGAGATCGGGATGACCTGATCGTTCTGCGCCCAGATCGCGACCAGCGGCACGTCCTCACGGGCGAGTTTGCGATGTTCGGCCTCTTGCACCTCTGACAGCATGCCCCTGCGGCTGGATAGGATCGCGGGCAGATACCCGCGCCGGTGCAATTCCTGCGTTTGCGCCATCTGCACCCGTTGCACGGCAGGCCTGCGGGCGGCCTTGGGGATCGAATTCAGAATACGTCGCCGCGCGAACATGGCATGAACCCAATCCCCCAGCAACGGTGTTCGGCGGCAGAACCGGGCGAAACCGCTTTCGACCATCTGCACCCCGGCACTGGCAAGTGTGATCACCCGCTTGATCCGATGCGGGTTTTCAGCGGCATAGGCCACGGCGATGGACCCGCCCATGGAATAGCCCACCAGGGTCAGTTCTTCCTGTGCATCCTGATGTGCCAGAAGATCCGACAGCTGCCGGAGAAAAAAGGCCCGATCCTGCAGGCCGGGAACCGCGTCAGACAGACCCCGCCCGTAAAGATCGTACGCCAACACGCGATAGCCCATGGCACCCAGACCCTCGGCCACACCCTCCATCGCGACAGATGGCGAGGCCAGCCCATGGATCAGTACCGCGATCGGGCCGCGGGTCGGGCCGACCCATGTATAATGCGTCACCCCTTGTGAAAGCTGTGCGAAATCACCGCTGGCCCCATGACGCGCGGTCGAGCCGATGGCGGGGCGGAAACGTTCGATAACGAACGGAAGCGCGGCCAGGACGACAAAAAAACCTAAAACGATCAACCACGACATCCGAATGTCTTCCTTACTTTGTCCGACGTGCCCTCCAGGCGCGTAGTATGTAACGGCAGGTCATCAAATCAAGATGCGCACCGCCACCATTCTTGAACACTGTGATGTCTTTGTCATCTGTGCGGCGGAACACATCAGGCTGATAAAAGTCCGCGCGTACCGCATCGGGGGTGATGACACCGGCGGCGATCGGGATTTTCAATTCTCCGATATGGTCGATCGTGGTGTCCCGACTATCGACGAAAAGTGTGCCACTTTGCAGCGCCGCATCATCGGCCTCGCGCATGTCGGGACGGTAGGCCCCGATCAGGTCGAGGTGCTGACCCGGCCGCAGCCACGCCCCCTTGATGACAGGATCGGTGGCCATCGTCGCACAGGTAATGATATCCGCCGCGCGCACCGCCGTTTCCAGATCGTCGGCGATGGTTACGTCGGGATGCGCCTTGTGGAAAACCTTCGCACTTTGCCGGGATCGGCTCCAGACCGTGAACCGCGCGTCCGGGAAAGCCGCACCATAAGCCGCCCGCAGTGAATGGGCGACGGTGCCCGAACCCACGATCAGAATGTCGCGGCTATCGGGCCGCGCCAGCCGCCGGGCAGCCAGCAGGCTGTCCCCAGCCGTCTTCCATTTCGTCACAAGATGGAAATCCAAAATCGCCTCGAGCACGCCGTCATCAGCGGAAAACAGATTGACCGCACCGCCGATTGCTGGTTGCCCACGGCCGGTATTGCCCGGGAAAATCGTGGCGCATTTGACGGCGATCCCCAACCCCTCGATCCAGGCCGATCGGTTCAACAACGTGTTGTCACCCTGATACAGAAACGTATCCGCCACCTCGGCCCTGGACCGCAAATGCCCCTCTGCCAACGCATCGGTCAGCGCCAGCCAATCTAGACCCACCTCGCCGTCTTCGAACGAAATGGTCACCGTCATGGACAATCTCCGGGTTTCGAACCGCTTTGGATGATCACCTTAGCGGACCGTGACCTTGTGTAAACTATCGCCTCCGCCCGTCACGCCAAACCATGAAAAGCCCGGCGCCGAGAATCAGCGCCATGCCGAGATAGTCCCGCATAACGGGAAACTCGCCGAAAATGGTCATCCCCCAAACCACCGACATCGGCAGGGCAAGATATTCGAACGGGGCGACATAGGATGCTTCGGTGACGCGATAGGCTTGGCTGATCAAGTAACCCCCAATGCCTATGCCAACGCCGATGATCAAGAAAAGCGGCCAATCGGCCATGGCGGGCCAGGCCCATGCACGGAACAGAAAGGCAAGTGATGGGTCGGACTGATTGCCAAATTTGCCGTCACCGATGGCCAACCCCAAGCCCAGACAGACGATGATGAACATGACCTGAATATAGAACGCCATCGTCGACGCGGACTCCGTCGCACCGATCCGCCGCGTGATGATGTGGATCGTGGCATAGAACACCGCCGCTGCCACGGGCAACAAAGAGGCGATCCGAAACGACTCCGTGCCGGGCCGCATCATCAACAGCACACCGATCAGACCAAGCGCGACAGCGGTCCAGCGGCGGGGGCCCACGGTCTCACCCAGAAAGATCACCGAAAAGACGGTGATCAGCAGCGGGCTGACGAAAAAGATCGCCACTGCATCGGCAAGCGGCATCGCGGCAAGGCCCAGAAAGAACGTCATGTTGGCGAAGACAACGCAAAGCCCACGCAAAATATGCATCTTCAACCGTTTCGTGCGGGCGACCGCGCGGCCGTTGGTCATGGGCGCAATCAGGGCGACGATCACGAACAGGCCGATGATGGATCGGATCAGCACGACCTGATGCAGCGCGTAATCCTCGCTTAGAAACTTGATCGCCACATCGTTGATCGACAGGAACATCACCGCCACCAAAGCACATAGCGCGCCCAGCCGGGCCGGTGACAGCGCCGCGATCATTGTCGCGCGGCAGCGCGGACGGCCCGTTCCAGCGCGTCCAGAAAACGCGCGCGATCTGCCTTTCCGAACGGCTTGCCACCGCCCTGTCGAAACGGGTCCGCCGCGCGCAGATCAGTCATCAGATCGCGGGTCGCCAAGGCATTGCCGATATTCTTAGCCGTCAGCGCTTCGCCATTGTGCTTCAGCGCCAGCGCCCCATTCTCGACACAACGCGCTGCCAAAGGGATATCCCCGGTGATCACCACATCCCCCGCCGTCGCGCGATCGGCGATCCACATATCCGCCACATCCGGGCCATCCGGCACCACCACGGTTTCCACGAACGGGTTCTGCGACGGGCGGATCCCACCGTTCGACACGATGAACATCTTCAGCTTATGCCGCGTGCCCACCCGCTCCACCTCGGCCTTCACCGGGCAGGCATCGGCATCGACATAGATCACGACAATAACGTATCGGCGTGGAAGTTGACGTGATCTTCCATGAAGCTCGCGATGAAGAAATACGAATGGTCATAGCCCTGCTGCAGCCGGATATGCGCATATTGGCGACGGGCGGCGATGGCGGCGGCCATATGCTCAGTCCCCAGCAAATCACCGAACTGATCATCCGTGCCCGTATCGATCAGCATCGGCCCCGAAAAACCATGATCGCGCATCAATAGCGAAGCGTCATAGGGCGCCCACGTTTCCTCGTCCGTTCCAAGATAAGCCGCGAATTGTTTGCGCCCCCAATCGCCGGCGGTTGGATGGCAGATCGGCGCGAAGGCGGAAACGGACCGGAACCGCCCGGGCAATGACATCGCGATGGTCAACGCGCCATGCCCCCCCATCGAGTGGCCAGTAATCGCCTGATTTTCCATATCCAGCGGAAAATTCTCACGCAAAAGCGCGGGCAGCTCGACGGTGACATAGTCCCACATCTGATAATGCGGCTGCCACGGCGCCTCGGTCGCGTTCACATAGAACCCGGCCCCTTGGCCCAGATCATAAGCCTCATCATCCGCGACGCCGTCGCCCCGTGGCGAGGTATCAGGAAAGACCAGCGCGATACCCGATCGTGCCGCCCACGCTTGCGCGCCCGCCTTGGTCATGGCGTTTTCGTAGGTGCAGGTCAAACCGGACAGAAACCACAGCACGGGCACGGTACGATGCGCCGCCTCGGGCGGAAGGTAGACGGCAAAGGTCATGTCACATTGGCACGTGGTCGAGGCATGCTTGTACACGCCCTGCACTCCGCCAAAACACCGATTTTCCGCGATCTTTTCCATCACATACATCCCAATCAATACGCCACTACAATCCGGTCACCCAAGCAATAACGGCCGACACGGTCAATACGCTCAGCATCGTCGAAATCAGGATTGACGCCGAAACCCGCGCAGGCGCTACATGATAGTGTTGCGCGATAATGTAAACATTTCCCGCAACCGGCAAGCTGGCCGCGGCGATCATGACGCCCGCCGCATAGGGTTGAATGTCGAATATAAACAAAGCGGCGATGGCCACTGCCGCGGGGTGCAACACCAATTTACATATACTGAGCCACCCAGCGACGACCACCCGCTCAGCCGATTTCGTGGCAAGCGACGCACCGATGGCAAACAAGGCGCCGGGCGTCGCGGCATTGCCCAGCAATGTTAGAAATTCGTTCACAGGATCAGGGATCGGAATTGCGTAGGCCGATACGATCAGGCCCAAGGTAATCGACACGATCATCGGGTTTTCGATCAACCCGCGCCCTACCGTGACCAAGACACGCGGCGACATCCGCCCATCGCGGGACCCGGTGATCAGGATCACGATCAGGCTGCCAAAGACGATTAAGTCGACGGCGAGGACCAGCATGATCGGACCAATCGCGGCCTCGCCCAGCAACAGCACCAGCATCGGAATACCCAGGAAACCGACATTGCCGATCACGGCGCATTGCGCCTCGACCGCCGCCTCGGCCACGCCACGCCCGCGGCGCATCGCGATGAATGTCGCCAGCAGATAGACGACGAAAGAGGCCACCAGATAGGCCCACACGAAGGGCCAGTTGATGATGTCTGCCAGTGACAGGTTCGCCGAAAATCGGAAGAGCATCGCCGACAAGGCAAAGTAAAAGACGAATTTCGTCAGATAGGCCGTCGCCTCGGGTGAAAAGAACCGGGTACGCCCGGCGCCATAACCTACTGCGATCAACATAAAGAACGGCAGAGTCTTAAGAAAAATGTCGACCATCAGTCGAACGTGCCAGCGGCCCGGCCCATCAGCATGAATGCGCGTGCCGTCCGTGTATCCGCCAGCGCCAAAAGATCGGTATCCGTCGCATGTTCCGAGAATGTCACCAGCATCTGGTCGAATTTGCGGAGGAAGTGATGCACGGTGTCGCGAAAAATCGCGTCTTCGCGCATCCGTGTGGTCGCGGCGGACAGACGCCCCTCATCCTGCACGCCACCCAGAATGCCCATGACGCCGCCCCGTTCGCCGCCCGCGAAGCGCCGCCACAGATCGGCGCTGGTCGGCCCCGGCCGCAGGTCATCCATATATGTCCCGTCTTGTGACAACAGCGTCAGCACATCCTGGCTGGCCTGGATCAAACGGCGCGCAGAACGGTCGCGCAAGGCACGACGCAAGGCTGCAAAGCCTTCCGTGTCGTTTTCATCATCGGGAAAGTTCAACGCGCTGATCAGATCGCGGCGATCCAGCGGCGGCTCTTCTTCCTTCTCAGCATCCAATGGCAGCGTTTGCTGGGCCACTGGCTGCGGCGCCGGTTTGGGTACGATCAGGCGCGATACCTCGCGCCGTGTGGTGAACCTGCTTTTGGCTGGCTTCGCCTCCTCCTGATTTTGCGCCTTGAACGCCTGCCGCAGCAGGTCGATCTCGGATTGCAGGCGAAACGCTTCATCCTTGGCCTCGCGCGCCGCGCGGGCCGCTACCACAGCCAGCCAGACCATGGCGAGCGGCATGAAAACCGCGATCAACACCATGACAAAGCGCAGGCTGTCAAAGCCTTCTGACTGGCGCGCGGGTGGCAGGATCCAGAAAAACAAACCAACGACCACAAGCCAGCCTACCGAAAAGCCGATCGCAATCCGGTTCAGCCCGTCAGGGGAAGCGTTGTCCGAGGGCTGCGCCATCGCTTGCGCCTCACCTAAACGTAGGAAATTTCCAAAATCTCGTAACTGCGCGTGCCCCCGGGGGTACGTACATCCACGCTGTCACCTTCCTCTTTCCCGATCAAGGCCCGTGAGAGGGGGGATTTCAGGTTCAACTTACCACTCTCAAGATCCGCCTCGTATTCGCCGACGATCTGATAGGTCTTTTCCTCATCTGTGTCTTCGTCGACCAGCTTGACGGTCGCGCCGAATTTGATCGCACCCGACAGCTTGGCCGGATCGATGACGTCAGCCAGCGAAATCACGCCTTCCAGCTCTTTCACGCGGCCTTCGATGAAAGACTGCTTTTCCTTGGCCGAATGATATTCGGCATTCTCGGACAAATCGCCATGCTCGCGCGCCTCGGAGATCGCGCGAATGATGGCCGGGCGTTCCACCGATTTCAGGTGTTTCAGCTCGGCATCCAGTTTTTCGAACCCCGCACGGGTCAAAGGTATCTTTTCCATGTTTGCCCCCAAGGCAAAGTGCTTCAATCGGACGTTCATAGCGCAACGGGGCAGATAAAAGTCAAGCCTGCCCGCGATGTGGTGTCGCGTCGGGCGGTTTTGACGTCGTGTCTTGATTGCCCCGGATCGGGTCATGAGGTAACCCTTGCTCTCGTTAAAGAAAAGGGGTGTCGCCCCCGTTGAGAGGAAAAATCGATGGCCGAGATTGAACGCGAAAGCATGGAATACGATGTGGTCATCGTGGGTGCGGGCCCTGCCGGTCTGTCGGCGGCGATCCGCCTGAAGCAGATGGATGCCGATTTGAATGTCGTCGTCCTTGAAAAAGGGTCCGAGGTTGGCGCGCATATCCTGTCAGGCGCTGTGCTGGATCCGATCGGCCTCAACAAACTGATCCCAGATTGGAAGGCCAAAGGCGCGCCCCTGAACGTGCCGGTGAAAGAAGACAATTTTTTCATGCTGGGTGAGGCGGGTAAGCTGCGTATCCCTAATTTTGTCATGCCGCCTCTGATGAACAACCATGGCAATTACATCGTCTCCATGGGTAATGTCTGCCGCTGGATGGCTGAACAGGCCGAGGAAATGGGCATCGAGATTTTCCCCGGCATGGCCTGTTCGGAACTGGTCTATGGCGAAAACGGTGAGGTCAAAGGCGTCGTCGCCGGCGAATTCGGTAAAAACCCCGACGGCACGCATGGCGACGGGTATGAGCCCGGCATGGAGCTACACGGCAAATACGTGCTGCTGGGTGAAGGGGTGCGTGGGTCACTGTCCAAGGAAGTGATCGCGAAATACGACCTTTCTGCAAAATCCGATGTCCAGAAATACGGTCTGGGCATGAAGGAAATCTGGGAAATCGACCCGGCCAAGCACAAGGAAGGCACCGTCACCCATACGATGGGTTGGCCGCTCGAGAAAAATGCGGGCGGGGGATCGTTCATCTATCACCTTGAAAACAATCAGGTTTATGTGGGCTTCGTCGTTCACCTGAACTACAAGAACCCGCATCTGTTCCCCTATATGGAATTCCAGCGGTTCAAGCATCATCCGCTGGTCACCGACCTATTGAAAGGCGGCAAGCGCGTCGCCTATGGCGCGCGTGCGATTTCCGAAGGCGGTTTCCAATCCATGCCGAAACTCGAATTCCCCGGCGGCGCGCTGCTGGGCTGTGCGGCGGGCATGGTCAATGTCCCCCGGATCAAGGGTAACCATAACGCGATGCTGTCCGGCATCGAAGCCGCAGAGGCCGTGGTCAAGGCGCTGAAAGCCGGTCGCGAGGGGGATCTGCTGGATGGTTACGACGCCGCAGTGCGCCAAGGCGAGATTGGGAAGGATCTGAAAAAAGTCCGTAATGTCAAACCATTGTGGTCCAAGTATGGGCTATTGGCGTCGCTTGGTATCGGCGGAATGGATATGTGGATGAATACGTTCGGCGGCGGTATCCTGGGCACGCTGTCGCACGGGAAATCGGATGCGGATGCGACCGAAGAGGCCAGCAAACACAAGCCGATCGACTATCCCAAGCCCGATGGCGTGCTGTCTTTCGATCGCCTGACCAACGTGTCGTTCAGTTTTACCAATCATGAGGAAAGCCAGCCTGCCCACTTGCAGCTGAAAGATCCGTCGGTGCCCGTGAACATCAACCTGCCGAAATATGCAGGCCCGTCAGCACGTTACTGCCCCGCCGGGGTGTATGAATTCGTCGAGGAAGAGGGTAAGGATACCCGTTTTGTCATCAACTTTCAGAACTGCGTCCACTGCAAGACCTGCGATATCAAGGACCCGGCCCAGAACATCAACTGGACGGTGCCGCAGGGTGGGGACGGGCCGAATTATCCGAATATGTGATCCGAAAACGGGGTCCTTCGGGGCCCTTTTTTGCATCTGTAGCTCAACGTTCGGTGGGGCTTGGCGGTGCAAATCGTCGAAAGGGCGCGAATCGTGGTTAATCGCCTTGTTTTGTAAGTGATCACGCGATCGGAATTCTATCGGACTTTCATCGGAATTCCATATGACTCAAATCCCGGCATTGCGCCCATTAATTGACCGCGCGCCGCAAATGTGAAGACGCGATTAACCTTTGTATGTTGCACTGTTGCCAGAAAAGTCGGCGTACGCGGGGCGCCGTGCCGGCTCACCAAATGGGAAAATTTTAAATGATATCAGTGTCGCGGCTAATCATGGTTGCAAAGCGGGGATCGTGGCCCTACCCGCAACAATTTGCCGCCCAGACAATGTCGCATTTGCATGTCAGCGTTCCCCCAACTAGGCTTTTTCGAAACTGACAATGGGTGTTCTGTGACTGTGCTTAGACGTTCTATTTCCGCCCTGGCGCTGGTGTGCCTTCTTTCCCCCGCAACACAAGCGACGGCCGACCTTGATGCCGGTGCTTATCTTGCGGCGAAACATGCAGCATATGACAGCGATTTTATCAGCGGTGCCCGCCACTTTACCAAGGCGCTGATGTCGGACCCGACCAACGGTTATCTGTTGGAAAACGCGATGACATCGTTCTTTGCCTTGGGTCAGGTCGAACGGGCGATCCCGGTGGCGCATCGGATCGTCGAACATGGTTATCAAAGCCAGATGGCGCATTTGTTGCTGAATATCGAAGCAGCGGAAAGCGGGAATTGGTCACAGATTTTTGCAGCCCTCGAACAGGGCCGCAGCGTCGCGCCGCTGATCGATGGGCTGTCACAGGCCTGGGCGCATCTGGGTGAAGGCGACATCACCAAGGCGCTGGCGAGTTTCGATCAGGTGATCGAAGCCGAGGGAATGGCGCTATATGGCATGACCCACAAGGCCTATGCGCTGGCGTCGGTCGGTGATTTCGAAGGGGCCGAGGCGATCTTTGCCGAGGCCGGGACACGCGGCATTTTGCGCTATAGCGCCCGCAGCGCGACAGCACATGCCCAAATCCTGAGCCAGCTGGGTCGTAATGACGATGCGATCGCCGTTATCGACAGCATTTTCGATGGCGCAATGGGCCCGACCGTCACGACCACGCGCGACGCGCTGGCGGCCGGTGACAATGTGCCATTCGACGCGGTGGCCGGGCCGGTGCAGGGCATGGCGGATATTTATCATGCGGTCGCCGCGGCGATCAAAAATGATGCGCCGGATGCCTATACCCTTCTTTATACCCGCGCGGCGGCCCATCTGGACCCGGGAAACACCGATGCGGTCCTGCTGAGTGCCGAGATCCTTGATGATCTGGGACAATACGATCTGGCAAACGAAACCTATGCCATGGTGTCGCGCGAGGACCCAGACTTTCACGCGGCTGAACTGGGCCGGGCCCAGGTTCTGAATGCATCCGGTCAGGAAGATGCGGCGATCGCGGTGCTCGAGGCGTTGGCGGTCACGCATCCCGACCTGCCACAGGTACATGCCAGCAAGGGCGATACGCTGCGTCGCGCGGGCCGCTATGGTGATGCGGTCGCGGCCTATTCCCGTGCGTTGGATATCTATGATGCGGCCAGCCCGGTGAAATGGTTCGTCCATTACACCCGTGGCATTTCGCACCACAAGACGGATAACTGGTTGTCGGCAGAGGCTGACTTTCGCGCGGCCCTTGCCTTGCGCCCGGGTCACCCGCAGGTGCTGAACTATCTTGGCTATTCGCTGGTCGAACGCGGTGAAAAGCTGGACGAAGCGCTGGAAATGATCGAAGCCGCCGCTGCGGCCCGCCCGGATAACGGCGCGATCATCGACAGCCTGGGCTGGGTGCTGTTCCAGCTGGGCCGGTACGAAGAGGCCGTGGGCCATATGGAGCGCGCCGCCGAACTGGAACCGGTCGATCCAGTCATCAACGACCATCTGGGCGATGTGTACTGGGCCGTTGGTCGCGTCAACGAAGCGCATTTTCAATGGCAGCGCGCCCTGTCCTTCGGCCCCAAGGCGGCGGATGCCGACCGCATCCGCGACAAACTGGCGCGCGGTTTGAACCATGTGCGCCTGAACGAAGGGCTGGACCCGATCCGCATTGCCGGCGGCGGGAACGAGTAAGACGGCGCCGTGGCCACGCTGAAATGTGAGGCCCCGGCCAAGGTCAACCTGACCCTGCATGTCACCGGCCAGCGTGATGATGGGTATCACCTGCTGGATTCATTGGTGGTGTTCGGCGGGGTCAGTGATCAGCTTTCCGCCTCTGTCGCGCCTGACTTGCGCTTGCAGGTCAGTGGGCCATTTGGCTTTGGCGTGCCGACCGATGACAGCAACCTCGTGCTGCGTGCCGCGCGGGCCCTGCGCGATATGCGTGGTGTGACCCAAGGGGCCGCGATCATGTTGGAAAAGCATCTGCCCCATGCCGCGGGGATCGGGAGCGGATCGTCCGATGCAGCCGCCGCGTTGAAGATGCTGGCCGAGCTTTGGTCCGTCCCGCCTTTGCCATCGACCGCGCCAGAGGTTCTGGCGCTTGGCGCCGACGTTCCGGTGTGCATGCGCGCGCCCGCGCCGACACGAATGTCGGGCATTGGCGAGGTCCTGTCACCGGTTGCAGCCCTGCCCCCTTGCGCAATGGTCCTTGTCCGCCCCCCGGTCGAGGTGCCGACGGTGGACGTCTTCGCGGGCATGACCAACAAGAACGGTACCGCCATGGACCCGCTGCCCGAAGGTCTTGATTTCGACGGGTTCGGCCATTGGCTGAAGGCGCAGCGCAACGATATGGAGACCGCCGCGATAAAAATCGCACCCGAGATCAAGGCGGCCCTGACGAAGTTGAGGGCGAATCCCACGGTCAGCGTCGCCCGCATGTCCGGGTCGGGCGCGACATGCTATGGGCTGGTCAAGGACATGGCGACGGCACGGCAGGTCGCCCGCGTGATCCAGGTGTCAGAGATGGGCTGGTGGGTGGCCCCGGCGGAGGTTTTGCGGTCTCAGGTCACCCGCGCGACGACATAATCCGCCAAGTCGATCAGCATGGTTTTCAACAGGTGGTCGGGGACCTTGGCCAAGGCCGTTTTGGCCTTGCCCGCCCAGTTCACGGCATCGATGCGGGTGCTTTCCATCGCTCCGTGCTTGGCCAGCAGCGTCAGCGCATGGTCCAGATCACCGTCGGTCTGCTTGCCCTTTTCGATGACCCGCACCCAGAACGCCCGTTCATCGGCATCCGCTTTCGCCACGGCGCGGATCACGGGCAAGGTCAGCTTGCGTTCACGGAAGTCGTCGCCGATGTTCTTGCCTGTCGCGTCGGTGCCGCCGTAGTCCAGCAGGTCATCGACGATCTGAAAAGCGATGCCCAGCGCATCGCCGTAATCGAACAGGGCCTGCTTGGTCGCGGCGTCCTGCCCCGCGATCTCTCCGCCCACCTCCATCGCCGCCGAGAAGAGTGCGGCGGTCTTGCCGCGCACGACGTTCAGGTAAATCCCTTCCGTGGTGGCCAGATTGCTGGCGGCGGTCAGCTGCAGCACCTCGCCTTCGGCAATCGTCGCAGCCGCGTTGGCCAGAATGTCCAAGACACGAAGTGACCCGGTTTCGACCATCAACTGAAACGACCGGGCGAACAGATAGTCGCCGACCAGCACACTGGATGTATTGTCCCACAAGAGGTTGGCCGTGGGCCGGCCCCGCCGCTGTTTGCTTTCGTCGACCACGTCATCATGCAGCAGGGTTGCGGTATGAATGAATTCGACCGTCGCGGCCAGATGCACATGGTAGGGGCCGTCGTAGCCGCACATGCGCGCCGCTGCCAAGGTCAGCATGGGGCGCAGACGCTTGCCGCCCGCCTCAACCAAATGCGCGGTCACTTCGGGGATGCGCGGGGCATGTTCCGAGGCCATACGCGCGCGGATCATTGCATTGACCAGATCAAGGTCATCAGAAAGGGCAGCCGCCAGTTGTTCATGCGGTTTGGTCGCGGCGCTATCAAGGCTCATCAAGGGTTCCGTCATGTGAATAGACAACGGCGCGGCGTCGCCTTACGTCTTGGGAATGAAAGAGCTTTTGCGCACGAACGACCCCACCATCATCGCCTTTGCAACCGCCCTTCTGGACGCCGAGGGTATAGACTGGTTCACCTTCGACGTAAATATGAGCGTGCTCGAGGGGAGCATAGGCATAATGCCGCGTCGGCTGATGGTGCTGGACAGGGATCTGTTCATCGCAGAGGCGATCATGCGCGATGGTGAGATCGATCTTGGACGCGACTAAAGACGCATTTCTGGGCGGGCGGCTGGATATCTGGCAACCGCGGCTTGGGTATCGTGCCGGGGTCGATCCGGTGCTGTTGGCCGCATCGGTGCCTGCCAAACCGGGGCAAACCGTGCTTGAGCTTGGCTGCGGCGTGGGGGTTGCGGCGCTTTGCCTTGCGACCCGCGTTGATGGCCTGACGCTGACCGGGGTTGAGATGCAGGCAGACTATGCCGACCTCGCCCGCCGCAATGCCATTGAAAACGACCTGCCGTTCGATGTCATCACAGCCGATCTGCGGCAACTGCCCACAGGGTTGCGTCAGCAGCGTTTTGACCATGTCATCATGAACCCGCCCTATTTCGATCAGAGCAAAGGGAGCGGGTCCAATGACGGTGGGCGCAACATAGCGCTACGCGGCGAAACGAACCTGTCGGACTGGATCGATATCGGAACGCGGCGGCTGGCACCCAAAGGATATCTGACCTTGATCCAACGGATGGAGCGGCTGCCCGAAACTCTGTCGTCGCTGACCGGGCGTCTGGGATCGCTGACGGTACGGCCTATCGCCGGGCGCAGCGGAAAGGCGCCGGACCGCTTCCTGCTGCAGGCACGTCAGGGTGGGCGCGCGTCATTTCGCATGACCGCGCCCCTGATCATGCATGAGGGTGCGGCACATCTGACAGATTCGGAAAGTTACCGATCCGATGTGGCCGATAGCCTTAGAAACGGCGCCGCCCTCCCCTTTCCGGCCTAATTATTTGGCAAGACTTCTGGGCAAGTCTGTGGGTAAAGCATCTTTCGCTGCCTTGCGGCGTGACAGGGCCGTGCATATGTGTTGCAATACAACCATAACCACATCCAGAGGAGGACGACCATGAGCTTGAGTTCGCATTTGCAGGAACTGAAGAAGAAGCACCAACACCTCTCGGAACATGTCGAGGCGCTTCAGCGCAGTCCAGCGACTGACGATCTTGAGATTGCAAAGCTGAAAAAGCAAAAGCTGCAGCTTAAGGAAGAAATCACGCGGCTGAGCGCCTAGCCGTCCTTCACGCCGATATCCGACGTGTGGACCAACCGCCGACCGTGCCCGAAACGGTCGGCCATTGCGACTTCGGCGACGACCCAATCATAGAACGCCTTGATCGGTGGGCGGTCTTCTGTTCCTTTTGGGCAGACAAAACGAAACTGCGACGTCGGCACCAGCCCCAACGCAAATGGGGCGACCAACCGCGCGGCCTCAAGATCGCGCGACGCCAGCAAGATGCGCCCAAGTACCACGCCAGCCCCCGCGATCGCAGCATCCAGCGCGTGATCGGCTTGTGAAAACCGGGGGCCATGGGTCGTATCGGCCGCGATGCCAGCGACAGCGCACCATGCCGTCCAATCCGCCGACATCTTGAAGCTGGCCATCGATTCATCGTGGATAAGCGTCGCCTGTGCCAAGTCGCCGGGGGTCTTTATGTCGTCCGCCATGGCTGGCGTCATCATGGGCGTGATCCATTCATTTGATAGATCGACGGAATGAACATCCTTGTCCGTGCCCAGCCCAAAGCGGATCGCCACATCCACTTCGTCCCGGTCGAAATCTGCGATACGCAGGCTGGCATTGAACCGCAATTCGATATCCGGATGTGCCTGCGCAAACGCATAGAGGCGCGGCGCGAGCCATTTCGACGTGAATGCAGGCCCCGCCGTCACCGTCAGCACGCCGCTATCCGTCATCCGTCGGGTCTTGCGCCAGGCTGCGGATAGGGCCGCAAAGGCATCCGTCGTACCCGGTGCCAGCGCGCGCCCGGCCTCGGTCAATTCCACGGCACGGTTCAAGCGGCGGAACACAGGTTGGCCCAGATCAGCCTCAAGCGATTTGATCTGATAGGACAAGGCGGCAGGTGTCACGTTCAACTCTGCGGCTGCCTTGGCGAAGGACATATGGCGCGCGGCGGCCTCGAATGCGCGGAGGGCGGTCAGGGGTGGCAGACGATCATTCATGGTTCAGTTCAATACAGCTTAACTGAAGCTATAGGAAGTCTCGTTTGTCGGCTTGCATATCAATCGCCATATTGAGGGCAATCAAGCACACACGACAATGGAGTTTAACCATGATCGAGATCGCGACAAACGAACGCATCCGCCAAGGCATCGAAAAAGCGCATGAGGAACGCGCGAAGGCCGTCCGTGACGCATGGCGTTGGTTGACGTTCCGCAGGTAATCGCCAGAATTCGCTCCGGCTGCGTCACCGTAGCCGAACGAAAAAGGCCGCGCCTGATCAGCGCGGCCTTTGTTTTGTCAGGCTGGAAAGCCTTAGCTCATGTACTGACCACCATTGGCCGACAGGGTCGAGCCGGTGACAAAGCCCGCCTCATCAGACACAAGGAACTGGACCGCGCGCGCGATCTCTGCCGCCTCGCCCAGACGCCCGACTGGGATCTGCGGCAGGATGACTTCGTTCATCACCTTTTCGGGGATCGTGCTCATCATCTCGGTATTGATGTAACCCGGCGCGACAACGTTCACCGTGATCCCGGCCCGCGCACCCTCCTGCGCCAGCGCTTTGGTGAAACCAATGTCACCGGCCTTCGTCGCGGCATAGTTGGCCTGCGCGAACTGGCCTTTCTGACCGTTGATCGAGCTGATCGTGACAATCCGCCCGAACTTGCGTTCACGCATGCCGCCCCAGACGTTGTGGGTCATGTTGAAGACGCCATTCAGGTTCGTATCGATGCACTCGTGCCAAAGTTGGGGGGTCATCTTGTGGAATGGCGCGTCGCGGGTGATGCCAGCGTTGTTGACCAAAATGTCGACCGGGCCGAGATCATCCGCGACCTGTTTCACACCCGCAGTGCAGGCCTCGTAATCGGCGACGTTCCATTTGTAGGTCTTGATGCCGGTTTCCGACGTAAATGCCGCGGCCTTTTCATCGTTACCAGCATAGGTCGCGGCGACGGAATAGCCTGCGTCTTTCAACGCGGTTGAAATGGCCGCGCCGATACCGCGCGAGCCGCCTGTTACGATTGCAACACGGGACATGATTTCTCCTCCGGGGAATTTATTGACGTAATCTTGTTATCGTCACGCCGTGGTGGGCGCAACGATATTACTTACGGGCGTTCAACACAAAGCGCGACGCCCATGCCACCGCCGATGCAAAGGGTTGCGAGACCCTTTTTCGCATCGCGCCGTTTCATTTCGAACAGGAGCGTGTTCAGCACCCGGCAGCCGGACGCGCCAATCGGGTGACCGATGGCAATCGCGCCGCCGTTGACGTTCACGATGGCCGGGTCCCAACCCATATCCTTGTTCACGGCGCAGGCTTGGGCCGCGAAGGCTTCGTTGGCTTCAACCAGATCAAGGTCTTCGACCTTCCACCCGGCTTTTTCGAGCGCCTTGCGCGAGGCATGGATCGGGCCGACACCCATGATCGATGGGTCGAGGCCAGCAGTGGCGTAGGACGCGATGCGCGCCAGAGGTTCAATCCCGCGCTTTTCGGCATTGTCTGCTGACATCAGGATCGTCGCCGCAGCCCCGTCATTGAGGCCGGATGCGTTCGCTGCCGTTACCGACCCGTCTTTCGTGAAGGCCGGACGCAGCTTTTGCATCGCCTCCATCGTCGCGCCATGGCGGATGTATTCATCCTGATCGACGACGATATCGCCTTTGCGGGTCTTGACCGTGAAGGCTGTGATCTCATCGGCGAACTTGCCCGCCTTTTGCGCAGCCTCGGCTTTGTTCTGGGAGGCGACGGCGAACTCATCCTGCTGGTCGCGGGAAATCTGCCATTTCTCGGCGACGTTCTCGGCCGTTTGACCCATGTGATACTGATTGAATGCATCCCAGAGACCGTCGCGGATCATGGTATCGATATACTTCATATCACCCATTTTCTGCCCAGCGCGCAGATGCGCCGCATGGGGCGACAGGGTCATATTCTCTTGCCCACCAGCGGCGACGATATCGGCATCGCCCAACTGGATATGCTGTGCGCCCAAAGCGACGGCGCGCAGGCCGGAGCCACAGACCTGGTTGATCCCCCAGGCGGCGGATTCTTGGGGCAGACCTGCGTTGATATGCGCCTGCCGTGCGGGGTTCTGGCCCTGGGCGGCGGTCAGGACCTGACCAAGGATCGTCTCGCTCACCTCGGATTTGTCGATGCCCGCACGTTCGACGACGGCCTCGAGCACGGTGGCGCCCAGATCATGGGCGGGCGTGTTGGCGAATGCGCCGCCGAAACTGCCCACGGCGGTGCGGGCGGCGGATGCGATAACAACGTTGGTCATGGAAAGGTCCCTTCAGGTTTGCTCCCTTGGCAGGACGAGGCCGGATGCGCCTTGGCGTGAGCAGGCCCCCCTGCCGCTCTCCTCTTGTTTATTGGCTTGGGTGACGCAGGGCAATGCGATTCCCCTATGCAGACAGCGCATAACGATCACAGTTCGAGGCGCGGTACCCCGAAATGATAACCCTGCAGGCAATCCACCCCGATCCCGCGCAGAAACGCCGCCTCCTCCGCGGTTTCCACGCCATCGGCAATCGCAAACATTTCGAACTGATGGGCGACGGTAATCAGCGCCTCGGTCAGGACCTGATTGTCGGGGTCGTTCTGGATGTTTTTGATGAAACTCTTGTCGATCTTGACCAGATCGAAAAAGAAATCCTTGAGATACCGAAACGCGGTCATACCGGCCCCGAACCCATCCAGCGCGAATGTCACACCCTTGGGCTGCATTTCCGCCATGAACCGGATCACGTTTTCATGCAGCATCATGGCCGAGGTTTCGCTGATCTCGAAAATCAGCCGGTCGCCGAGGTTATCGCGGTGGCGCAGCCCATCGTCCAGAATGCGCCGCCATTCCCCGTCGCCGATCGACCGCGCCGAAAGGTTCACCGACAATCGGATCTGCGGATTTTGCCGCAAGGTGTTCAAGGCAAGCGCCAGCGTAATGCAATCGATCTGCCGCCCGAACCCCGTTTCCTCGACCGTGGGCATGAAATGCGCGGCAGGGATCGTGCGCCCTGCATCATCCAACAGCCGCACGAGCCCCTCGTAAAACGCGACACGCGGTTGTTCCGCCGCCGTCACGATCGGATGGAACGCCAGCCGCGCCCGCTGCGCCTGCAGCGCATCGCCGACCAGTGACATCACGTCGGCATCGCGACTGGCCATCGCATAGCTCAGCGGGTCCGTCAGCGCGGCATCGTCAATATCGGCGCGGGCAAGCGTGGCGTTTTGCATCCATAGGTTCCATACTCTGCCGGTACCATGGCCCACGGCCTGCTAATAATTGTTTAAGAGGCGATCATGCCAGAGCGCTGCGGCTGGGCCGGACCCGAGCAGATTTATGTCGACTATCACGACACCGAATGGGGCGTGCCGGAATATAACAGCCGAGCCCTGTGGGAGAAGCTGATCCTGGACGGATTTCAGGCGGGGTTGTCCTGGATCACGATCCTGAAGAAGCGCGAGAATTTTCGGGCGGCCTTTGCCGGTTTCGATCCGCATGTGATCGCCGGTTGGGGTCAGGCCGACGTGCAGCGCCTGCTGGCCGATCCCGGTATCATCCGTCACCGCGGCAAGATCGAGGCGACCATCGGGAACGCGCGGGCATGGCAAGAGATCGAGGCGCGTGAGGGGTTTGATCGGTTTCTGTGGCGGTATGTGGACGGTGTGCCGTTGCAGACGGACGCGGCGGATCGAGCAGAGGTGCCGACCCAATCGCCTTTATCGGCGCAGATTTCGAAGGATTTGAAGACGGCAGGGTTCAAGTTTTGTGGCCCCACGATTGTTTATGCTTTCATGGAGGCGACCGGCTTGTTCAACAACCACCTGACCGGGTGCTTTCGGCATGCGGAATGTGCGGCGATGGCTGAGCCCAAGCACCCGCCCCGGACCTGATCCGGGCCACGTACGGGGGCTGAGGTAGAGGTCCCGGGTCAAGCCCGGGACTGGGGAGCGCCCTCACCACCGCTTCAGCGAGTCCTCATCCGCATCCTTCGCCACAACCCAATCCGCGCCTTTTCCCGTCACCTCTTTCTTCCAGAAAGGTGCGCGGGATTTCAGGTAATCCATCAGAAAATCCGCTGCCGCGAACGCCGCTGCACGATGGGCCGCAGCCGTGGCGACCATCATGATCGGCTCACCAGGGCGCAGCGGACCATGACGATGAATGACCAAGGCATCCGCCAGCGCCCAACGCTTTGTCGCCTCATCCACCATCCCGCCAATCGCCTTTTCGGTCATGCCCGGATAATGCTCGATCACCATCTCGGTCAGATTGCCGTCCGTATCGCGGACGACACCGGTAAAGCTGACCACCGCCCCCACATCCGTCCGGCCCGCAGAAAAGGCGTTCAACTCCGCCCCGGCGTCAAACGGTTCAGCCTGCACACGGACCGGCATCAGCCGCCCGTCATCGGAGGGAAGAACGCGACTTCGCGAATGCCTGCCAAAGGGGCGTCGAATTCGGCCAGTTCCTGATCCAACGCAACGCGCAAGGCGCTGGTGTCTGCAAAAGCGGCGGCATAGCGTTCTTCCCGCGCTTTCAATTCGGCCACCAGATCGTTGACGGTCGCCGCATCCGTCTCGACCTCTTCTTGCGGGACGCCGATCCGTTCGCGCACCCAGGCGAAATACATCACATTCATCAGCCGACATCCTTAAGATAGGGGCGGGCCTTGGCAAAGTAGTCCCATCCGGTGATCAGGGTCAGAATGCCCGCCAACCACAAAAGCAGCACACCGCCCCACCAGCTGAACCACCAGCCTTGATACTTCCACCAAAGACCCAATTCATCGGGGCCGGTGCCGGAAATCGCATCCGTGAACATTTCTTCGGTCATGGCGAGGGACTGCACGGTCAGATAATGTTCGAATGCACCATTCGAAAAGAGGACCGCGATGGCGATCATCTGCGCGGTCGTCTTCCATTTGGCCAGATTGGTGACCTTCAGCGTGCCCGCCGTGTCGCCCAGGAATTCGCGCAGGCCCGAAACGAACACCTCGCGAAAGATAATCACCGTCGCGGGCAACAGGATCCATGGATCAAGCCCTTGAAAACTGGCCAAAGCCGTAATCATGAGCAAAGCGATCAGCACCATCGCCTTGTCCGCGATCGGGTCCAGCATCGCGCCCAGCTTGCTTTCCTGTTTCCACGCGCGGGCCAGATAGCCGTCGAGGAAATCGGTGAGGGCGGCAGCCACGAACAGGATCAAGGCGAACCAATCGGCCCACGGGCGTGCGAAGTATAGAAACATCACCACGACGCCAGGCGCCGCCAACAGGCGGAGGATGGTCAGGATATTTGGGACATTCATTTGCATCGCGATAGTGGTAGCGCGGGTGTGGCGCGGATGCCAGAGGCCCCGGAGCTTCACCCCGGGTCTCTAACCCCCACGCTCTGGTCGCGCGACGGGGCGGACATCGGGGCTTTCCTCTGCTACTTGCGGCAACGGACGCGCCAGGGGCCGGATCGCGGGCTGATCCCCAACCACCTGCGGCAAGGGCCGCGCGATGGGGCGCAGCAGGGGTTTGCGCCCGATCAGCAATTCGGTGAACCGGATCGGTCCGGCGGTGCCCCCTAACCGCGCCTCGTAGAGTGGCAGGCTTTCCGTTACGCGCTGCACATAGTTTCGGGTTTCGCGAAACGGAATGTGTTCGATCCAGTCGATCACGTCCATTTCCAGCAAACGCGGGTCGCCCCGTTCGTCCATCCAGCGTTCAGGGCGGCTGGGGCCGGCATTGTATCCGGCGGCGATCATGACCGGGGTGGGCCCGAATTGTTCGGTCAGCATATCGAGGTATTTGTCCCCAAGCGTCGCGTTGTAACGCCAGTCGCGGGTCAGACGGGCGCGGGAATAGGGGAGCGCGAGGAAACCCGCCACCTCTTCCGCCGTGCCGGGCATCAACTGCATCAGGCCAAGTGCGCCGACGGGGCTGCCGATACCGATGTTGAATTCACTCTCGCGTCGCGCGATGGACAGGGCGAGCGCCGGATCGACGCGCAAATCCATCCGGGCCAGGTCGTGGATCGGGAAATAATTCTGCGGGACGATCACACCGCGGGTGGCGGCGCGTTTGCCCAGAAGCAGCGTGTAATATTGCTCATCCCGCGCATCCAGCGCGGCACCTACGGCGGCCAGTTCACCGGGGTTCAGCGTTGCGCCAAGTTCGGCAAAGAAAGTCACGGCATGGCCGCGCTGGCCGCCTTCCATGAGCATAAAGGCGGCGCGGGTCAGATCGGCGTCCAAGGCATCCGTCTGCGGGATGATCGGCGTATCCGACCATATACGGTCCAAAGACCGGCCCAGCTTTTCCCCTGCCAAGAGGCCGTAGAACGCCGTCTGGTGTTCAGCCGCCAAGGCAAAGGCTTCGGCGGCCGCGTCGGCATTGCCTTTCACTTCATGGGTACGGCCGATCCAGTACTGCATCCTCGCAACCGAGATAGGCGTTTCTACGGCCCGTGCCGCTTTCTCGAAATGCTCCAACGCCTGTTCGGGGTCCCCAAGATAGGTCAGCGATATGTACCCTGCCAACCATTCCAGATCGCTATAGGCAAAGCCGTCATCCAGATAATGACGGGACGCCAGTTGATAGGCCTGTTCGACCCGGCCTTCGCGCATTTCCCAACGGGCGAGTGACCGGCGCCAGCCCGCCCACCGAAACGGTTCGCCCAGGGCGGCACGGCTGGTGGACCGTTCAAGGATGATCTTGACGGCATCGGTGCGGCTGCCGCGATCAGCCAGCCAGCTATAGCGGTCATAGGCCAGCCCGGCATCCTGTTTCAGGCCAGCGGGGACGGCATTGAACCGTTTCTGCCGGTCACCGGCATTCGTGATATAGGCGATCCGCGCCTGCGCCAAAGCACGCTGATCAGCTTCCAACAGGGGCAACATGCGGCGGGCATCGCTCGTGCGCCAACGCCAGAGCATCGCATCGCTGCGGGCGACGTGGAAGGGTTCCAGCCGTTCGCCAAACGCATCGATCATCGCTTTGTGCCCGTCGTCGCTTAGCCGCAGGTCCAGCCAAGCCTGGCGCAAGGCCTCGACCGCGGCCTCTTCATCGCCGGTCGCGATCAACGCGGCGGCCAGCCGCACTGCACCCTCGCCTGTCTGAGGTGGCACGTCGGAGAACCAAGCGATCACATCGCGGGGGTTCGCATTCGGAGGGATCACCTCTTCGCTGGCGCGCCGCAGGCGCTCCTGGTCCGGCCAATCAGGCCGTTTTTCGAAAAACGCAGGGTATTCGCCAAAGCCCGCCTCGCCTTCGCGCAGCCGCGTCCAGGTCAACACGTCCTGGGTCACGGGATCATCCGTCAGCGCATAGGCGACATTCCAGCCCTGCCCAGCCGCTTTGATCGCCGCGATATCGGTGGCATCGACATCTTGCGCGGCTACCGGTGTGGCCAGCCAACAAAAGGCAATCAGGGAAAGAAGACGCATCAAGGCTCACCGCGCGATTTCATTGCTACTAACCTAACTGCACCACACATCATGACAACTCACAATGGCGGCAATCGGCGGCAAATCGGGGGCTTGCCGGGCCGGGCAATGGCCCCTAATGTCCGCGCGATTTGAAAGGCGGGTCTCCCGCCACCAACCAGAAGGAAGCGTGCCATGTTCAAGGGATCACTCCCCGCCCTCGTCACGCCGTTCACGAACGGCCAAGTCGACGTGGACACGCTCAAGAAACTGGTAAACTGGCATGTCGCGCAAGGCTCGCACGGGTTGGTGCCGGTGGGAACAACGGGCGAAAGCCCGACGCTCAGCCATGAAGAACACGATCTGGTTGTCGAAACCGTGGTGCAAGAGGCCGCGGGGCGCATCCCCGTCATTGCCGGCGCCGGATCGAACAACACTGACGAAACCGTCCGGTTGGTGCAGGCAGCCAAAGACGCGGGTGCCGATGCGGCGCTTGTTGTGACGCCCTACTACAACAAGCCCACGCAGCGGGGCCTCATCGCGCATTTCACCGCGGCCGCGGAATGCGGGTTGCCGATCATCATATACAATATCCCGCCCCGGTCCGTAATCGACATGACGCCGGCGACAATGGGCGAACTGGCAAAGCACGAGATGATCATCGGCGTAAAGGACGCCACCGGCGACCTGAGCCGCGTGCCCAAGCAGCGGATGACCTGCGGCCCGGATTTCGTACAGCTTTCGGGCGAAGACGCCACTGCTTTGGGCTATAACGCCCATGGCGGCGTTGGTTGTATTTCGGTTACCGCGAACATTGCGCCAAAGCTGCTTTCTGAATTCCAGAAAAGCACACTGGCCGGGGACTATGCGACTGCGCTTACCCAACTGGACCGGCTGATGCCCTTGCACGAGGCTGTTTTTACCGAACCCGGCCTGGTCGGTGCGAAATACGGGATGTCGCTGCTGGGGCTTTGCAGCGAAGAGGTGCGGTCACCGCTGACCGGACTGACGGATGAAACCAAAGAAAAGGTACGTGCGGCGATGGTGCATGCGGGGCTGTTGAACTAGGCGTCAGCCACCATCACGGACAAACGGGAGACGCCCCATGATCGATCGCGCTGATATCGAAGCGGTGCTGGAAACGGACGTGATTACGTCGCTCGACCTTGATATGTTCGACGACGCGGATATCGCGAACATCATCCTGCAAAGGTCGGGTGTGCTGTATGACGTGCCGCGGGGTGGTCGGATCATCCGGCAATGGGTCGATCACGACCCGGCCCCTCTGCACGCGGTCGTGGCCGAGAAAGGGCACGATATCACCCGCCGCGCGATTGCGATGCTGTATCTGGAATATCAGGATCTGCGTGCGTATCTGGCGCAGGGCCAGATCAAGCGGGTGGCCGATATCGGGTGTGGCTATGGCTTTATCGACCTTTTCATCAGCCGCGATCTGGGTGCTGACCTGCTGCTGATCGATATCGAGGAAAGCCCCAACCGCGATTTCGGTTTTCGGGATGAGGGCGCCGGTTATTCCGACCTGCAAAAGGCGGTTACGTTTCTGACCGCCAACGGGGTGGCCGCTGACAAGATCACCGCGATCAACCCGAACAAAGATGACCTGATGGCCACCGCCCCTGTGGATTTGGCCATCAGCCTGCTGAGCTGTGGATTTCACTATCCGTTGGCCACCTACGACACATATTTTGCGGAAAATCTGAAACCCGGCGGGATGGTTGTTGTGGATATCCGCAACCGCGGTGCCGACGGGCAGGCCGATGCCATCGGACGCATCGGCACGGTTTCCGAGGCTTATGATTTGCTGAAAGGGACCAAACGGACGCTGATCAGGAAAACGAGGTGAATAGATTTTCGCTTGGGTTCATCCTTTGTGGTGCGGGTCAAGGGATCATGATGGACGCCAACATGCTGGCCCCAGGGCCCCGCTGATCGGCGAAGGGCTGGCGCTGGATATCGTCGATGCGTTCCTCAGCGCCGAATTCGAAGACGGGCGGCATGTGACGCGGGTGGCGATGATCGAAGGGTAGGCAAGTACTGCAGCATGAAACGCTGGATTTCGTCCGACCCTTATCTGATAAATGTGCGGGGGCGGTGATGTGAGGGACGATTATGGGTGCTTGGGGTTCCGGGCTTTATCAATGTGATGAAGCGGCCGATGTCAAAGAAGCGTTCGCGGATACGGTCAAACTGCCGGTCGATGTCGATGAACTGGTGGCCCGTGTCGCGCGCAAATGCGGCCTTGGCACCGACCCCACGTCCGAGGACGAAGTCGATGGCTGGCTGGTGATCGCAGACCAGCTTCACCTCTTCGGGCTCGACCACGACCCCACGTTCCAGACGGCCCGGCACATCATCGATAGCGGCGCCGACCTGCACTGCAAGGAAGAGCTCGAGATGAGCGCACGTGATCTGAAGAAGCGCGCGCAGGTGCTGCAGGATCTCAAAACGAAGTGGGCCGCACCACACCCCAAGCCGCGCAAACGCAAGATGATGAACGGGCCCGAGAAATACCTTTTCGACATCGGGGATGTGTGGATCATGCCTGCGATGGATGGATCGCCCGTGCCATTCGATTGGTATGATTATGATCCCTCAACGATCGGCGACCATTATACACCGAATGGCTGGGCGGGTTTCGCCGTCTTCGACCGTTGGCGGCACGAGGATTTCTATGCCCGCTACCTGATCGGGATCCTGCATATCACCGGGCCGGAAAAGCCAGCGTTGGCCGATGCGCCCGACCTCCCTATTCGTCACGTGACCGACAAAATCCCCTATCTTGACGCCAACGGCGACTTGCAGGAACGCGACGTCGTCAGTGAAGCCGTCTACACCGCCTATGTCCGCACACCGACAAAGACATTGCGCCTGTGGGAGGCCGAAAAACTCGGGTCACTGGGCACGGTCGATGCGGACCTTTTGTTGGCGTCGCTGAAAGGTGAGTTCAAGGACGTGCATACCCCACGGGACGGTGTTGCCTCGATCGAGCATCTGATGACGCTGGGATCCTTTCACCACAAGATTCTCGGGGGCAAAGATGCAGCCAGCATGCTGTCCGCTGCCCCGGACATGCCGCTTTCACGGTTTCTGGGGGACTAGGTGCCCCCGCCGCGCATCCAGTCGTCGCCGTAGCGCGCACTATCGCATCCCCCAAAAACCGCTGAACGCTCTAACTCTGCCTCAAGCGCGCGGACACGGCCCAGACCCATCCGCACACCCTTCTCGGGCCAGAATGCCCGCACCTTCAGCACACCGCCATCGCGTTTCATGTCGATCCGCCCGATCAGGCGATCGCCTTCGATCACCGGAAAGACGTAGTATCCATAGGTCCGCTTGGCCTCGGGCACGAAAATCTCGATCCGGTAGTGAAAGCCGAACAGCCGCTCGGCCCTGTTGCGATCCCGGAGCGCGGGGTCGAACGGTGACAATATGCGCACACGCGATGCAGGCGCGGCGACGGGCTCCATGACGTCGGGTCGGGCGAAGGACCGGCGTAACTTGCCATCCACGCCTTCCACGTCGACCTCGATGATGCGCCTGTCGGCCAATGCAGCACGGCACCACGCCTTGGCCTCTTCCGGTCGCACCACGTCCCAAAACGCGGCCAATTCACCGCTTGTGGCAAAGCCCAAACGGTCCATCGCCCCGGCGCAACACCAATCCACCGTTTCTTCCGTGGTAAACCGGCGGTTCAACTGTTCCGGCGGGATCACCCGTTCGGTCAGATCATAGACCTTGGTGAACCCGTCCCGCCGCAGGACCGAAACCTGCCCCGACCGCCACAAGTATTCGAGTGCGGTTTTCGACGGGTGCCAGTCCCACCAACCGCCTTTGCCCCGCGCCTCGTCTGCGCCGACATCACCCGACGTGCAGGCCCCATGATCGGCGATCCGGCGCAGGACATCGTCGATCTTGGCGTGGAAATCATCGCGCCGCGCCTCGGACCAGTGGCGGGCGAGCCGGACCTCATCGCGTTTGAATTTCAGACGCCAATAAGCGAAGGATCCGATGGGAATGACCGCGGCATCATGGGTCCAATGTTCGAACACTTGCCGGTCGCGGTGCAAAAGGTACTGCAGCGCCTTGGGGCGGTATCGCTGACGGCGCGACCACAGGATCAGGTCGTGAGCCCGGGCGAAGGTGTTGACGCTGTCCAGTTGAACAAAGCCAAGATCATCGATCACCGCCCTGAGGTCGGCACCCTTGCCGGGGCCGGAAGGCCGGTCAATCAGCCCGTGTTTGGCCAAGAACAGGTGCCGGGCGGCGCAGTTATCGAGGACCGGTACGTTCATACGCGACCCTCCAGTTGTTGCAGGCGGACCTGTCGCAAGGCCTCGACTAGCAAGGCCGTCACAAGCCCGATGTTCAACAACCCGTTCGCCGCTGCAAGACCGCTGAGCAAGCGCCATTCGACAGGCAGCAGCACATCCCCGAAACCCAGCGTGGTAAAAGCGACAAGTGCAAAATAGACGGCCGGTTCCATCGCATCGAACACACCTAGCACCAAAAAGGTCGCAGCCCAGATCCAAACGCCTGCGGTCATCTGCATCATGATCCAGACAGCGGCAATGCATAGGACAAGGATCAGCTTGGGCCGATGGGGTGCGCGGGTCAGCCACGGGCGGGCGCGCATCAGCCAGATTTCCATCAACCAATAGCTGATCCCGGCGATCAGGATCGACAAAAGCATCAAGGCAGTGCCAAGGGCAAGCTGGGTGAACATCGGGGCCTCATGTGTGATGGCGTTGCACCAGATTACGCAGCTTTACCGGACCACGAAACCCGATACATGCTGACGGCGTTTGAGGATGGTCGAATACTTTTGACTCGGTCAGCAGAATTTTCGGCATCGGATCAGAAGTCGAGTTCTCAAATTGCCCGAGAAATATAGGCGCCAAGGTCGGGACACGGGGTCATGGTAAACGCGAGGTTCCACGCGGGTGCCGAACGCCCGCAAACGGACTTTCTTGTGCAGAGCAGCATTCGAAAAAATGGGCTCAAACCAACCCCTCCCCTCAAAGCAGGCTCAAGCCGTCTGATTGTTCAACTGTTAAGGTGATCGAACCTTCAACCGCTTGTATCGATGGCGCCCATCCCCTATCTGATCCCGACTATGGCCAAGAAACCCGAAAACAAGAACTACAAGGTCGTCGCCGAGAACCGGCGCGCGCGCTATGATTATGCGATCGAGGATGATCTGGAAGTCGGCATCATCCTGATGGGGTCCGAGGTCAAATCGCTCCGCACCGGGCAATCGAACATCGCGGACAGCTATGCCAGCGTGGATGATGGCGAACTATGGCTCACCAATGCTTATATCGCTCCATACGACAGGGCCATGTTCAGCCACGAGGAACGGCGCAAACGCAAGCTATTGGCCTCACGGCGTGAGGTCGCGCGGCTGTGGAACGCGACCAAACGGGAAGGGATGACCCTGGTGCCGCTGGTGATGTATTTCAACGACCGTGGTCTGGTGAAGCTCAAGATCGCGACGGCCAAGGGCAAGAAGACGCAGGACAAACGCGAAACCCAGGCCAAACGGGATTGGGGACGGCAGAAACAACGGCTCTTGCGGCATGGTGAATAGCCGCCTTTGCCGCGGGATCATTGGGGTTTGGACGCTGCTCATGTTCTTTGGCGGCGCGGCACGAGCGATGCCCAATGACTTTCGATGGCGTGACAGGCGATGCAGTCAGCGCAACGCGATAGCCTATGCCTGACCTGACCATCATCCCGATCACGCTGTTCTTGTCTGCGCTGGCCACGGCCGCCATGTCAGCCTCCGCATCGATCCAGGCGGTGCGGCATGATTTCGATGCGTTCGGCGCGACCGTACTGGCGGTCGCGACCGCTATGGGCGGAGGGACGGTCCGCGATCTTTTGCTGGGACGCACGCCGGTTTTCTGGATGACCGACCTGACCTATCTGGCCACGGCGATCCCGGTGTCGCTGGTCGTCTATCTGTGGGCAAGGCGGATCGATGCAGGTGGCGGGCGCAGGCATCGTATCCTGATGTATTTCGATGCGGTGGGTTTGGCGCTGTTCACGCTGACGGGGGTGCAACTTGGGCTGGCCGCGGGAATGTCGGCGCCGATCGCGATCATTCTGGGCTGCATCACGGGGACATTCGGGGGCATGATCCGGGACATTTTGTGCAACGTCACACCCAGCGTTTTGAAAGAAGACCTTTACGCGACGATTTCGCTGCTGGGCGGTGCGCTGTTCGTCAGCTTGCGCTATCTGGAGGTTGATCCATTGCTGACGGTGTGGTTGACTTTTGCGGCGATCCTGGTGACCCGGACCATCGTCATCGTGCGGAGCATCCGTGGCTAGGGCAGCTTGCCATCCTGTACGTACCGCAAGATATCCACCACCTGCTGCGGCTCTTTCACCACCGCCAGGGCGGCGGCATCGACCTCTTTCAGCGCGTGTTGATGGTCATCGCCATGCATCACGATGAGCGATTTGCCCAAGGCAGCCGCGTAGCCCGCATCAAACGCCGCATTCCATTGCTTGTATTTCTCGCCAAAGCGCACAACGACGATATCCGCGGCCTCGATCCCGTGCCGGGTACGGATCGCGTTCAGCCTGGCACCCTTTTGATCGTGCCAGAACTTGTCGGGTTCGGCCCCCATGATCGCCACACCGCAATCATCCGAGGCCGCGTGATCGGTGACAGGGCCGTCAAAGGCGACGTCCAGATCTTTTGCTGCATCCACTATCCGCTCTCGCCAATCGGTATGAATTTCACCGGAAAGATAAACACGCATCGCCGCTTCCTTCTTTTGTTCAAAAATACCTCCGCCGGAGGCCAAAGTTTTCGTCACGAAAACTTTGTTACCCGCGCAAACGTAGGCCATCCATACAACACCGCCACTACTTATGCGGCACGGGTGCCGACGATCATGTCCTGCACGCTTTGCATCCGGACCAGACCGTCATTGACCGTGAATAGATCGGCGACAGCATCCTGTAAACGTTGGCGCCCGGCGGCGTCGGCCTTATCACCGGGTGGCATGGTCAAGAGCATGTCGATGACCGGTTCAGGATCATCGACTTCATACACGTCGGCATAGGTCTGCTGCGATACATCCGAAAACTGCGCCTTCATCAAATCTAGCGCGATGGCTGTGCCGAACCGCGCCTGCACCACATCGTCGATTGCAGAACCGAATGCTACCCGAGACAAGTCCGAAATCTGTGGCAAGTTGCGCGGGCTGTTGGTACTCACGATGCAACGCCCGCCCGACACCAGAACACGATGCATTTCGCGCAGCGCGACGGCAGGATCAGGCAGGTGGTAAAGCATGTGCATCGCCACAACGGTGTCAAAGCTCGCATTGGGAAACGGGAGATGCATGGCATCCGCGACGACGGCCTGCCCGATCCGCAGGTGCGACAGCCTGCCTATTGCCTGTTCGATCATATGCGCCGATTGATCCAGCAGGTTCAGTTCCAGATCCTCCGGCAGACGCTGACAAGCCGCCCAGAACCAGCCGGGGCCGCAGCCCACATCGAGCACACGCGATCCCGGCGTCAGGCCCAATCGTTCATCAAACCAACCAAACCAACTGCGCCCGGCAAACCGGGCGTGGAAGCCGCCGCGCACCGCCAGTTTCGAGCTGTCTTTATAATGCGCAGCCGTCTCATCGGGGTCGGTCATCCCCGCAACGTTCCGCCCGTCGCCCTGGCCACCTTTTCCACGATCTTCGCGCTGACCGCTTCGATGTCGGCATCCTTCAGCGTCGCCTCGGTCGGTTGCAGCCGCACGGTCACGGCGAGGGACTTCTTGCCCTCGCCCAGCGCACCGCCGATGAATTCGTCAAAGACCCGCACGTCTGTAATCAGCGCCTTGTCGGCACCCGCCGCCGCGTTGACCAGCGTCAGCGCTTCGACCTGGGCGTCGACAACGAAGGCAAAGTCGCGCTCGACAGCCTGCAAGTCAGTCGCCGCCAATGCCAGGCGGGCCGTGGATTTCTTGCGTGGTGCCGGCACTTCGTCGGGCCAGATCGTGAAGGCCACGACGGGGCCTTTCACATCCATGTCGCGCAGGACCTTGGGGTGAAGTTCACCGAAAATGCCCAGCACCTTCTTGGGGCCAAGGCAGATCATACCGTGCCGTCCGGGATGCCACCACTCCGAGGCACCGCGGAGGATTTGCACCTTGGCGGGGGCGCCGATGGCGGCCAGTACAGCCTCTGCATCCGCTTTGGCGTCGTAAAGATCGACGCCGCGGGATGCGCCGTGCACCTCCTTCGGCCGGGTCTTGCCGACAAGGATGCCAGAGACCAGCGTATGTTGATCACCCGGCTCGCCGCCGTGGAAACCGGCCCCGACCTCGAACAGGGCCATATCCATGAAACCCCGTGCCTGATTGCGCGCGGCGGCGCGCAGGAGACCGGGCAGCAGGTTCGGCCGCATATGCGACATTTCCGAGCTGATCGGGTTTTCCAGCATCGTTGCATCATCACCGCCGCCGAACAGCTTGGCCGCCTGATCGTCGATAAAACTGTAGGTGACACATTCGTTGTAACCCAAAGCGGCCGCGGTCCGCCGTGCCGCCCGCTGCCGGGTCTGGCTAAGCGTCAGGATCGGCTTGGGCACGCCCGCGTCAATACGCGGCATCGGCTTGCCTTGCAGCTTGGTCAGCGATGTGACGCGCGCGACCTCTTCCACCAGATCAGCCTCGCCCTGCACATCGGGCCGCCATGAGGGCACATGCGCCATGTCGCCCTCCATGGTGAAGCCAAGGTCGGTCAGGGTCGCCCGTTGTGCGTCGGCCGGAATATCCATGCCGACCAGCGATGAGCAGCGATCGGTGTCCAGCCTGTAGGCGCGCGACGTGTCGGGGATAGCACCGGCGACGATCATCTCGGACGCCTCACCGCCCGCATGGTCCACAATCATGCGCACGGCATGCTCCACCCCCTCAGGTGTGAAGGCCGGATCGACGCCGCGTTCGAACCGATACCGCGCGTCTGAATTGATCTTGAGCGCCCGACCCGCATAGGCGATCTGCACCGGATCCCAATAGGCGCTTTCGACGAAGACATTCACCGTCTCGGCAGTGCAGCCCGTCTCGGCACCTCCCATGATCCCGGCGATGCTTTCCGGGCCGTTTTCGTCGGAAATGACCATTTGGCCGGGCTGGAACGTGTATTCTTTATCGTCCAGCGCCATTAGCGTCTCACCACCCTTGGCGCGATGGATACGCAGATTGCCCTTCACCTTGTCGGCGTCGAAAACATGGAGCGGGCGGTTCAGGTCGTAGGTGAACCAGTTGGTCACATCGACAAGGAAACTGATCGGACGCAGCCCGATGGCGCGCAGCTGCGTTTGCAGCCAGGCCGGGCTTGGGCCGTTCTTGACGCCTTTGATCAAGCGACCACAGAAAAGCGGGCAACCATCCAGCGTATCGTCATCGATAGACACTTTCAGATCGGCGGTGAAATTTTCAGGCACCGGTGTGACGTCCACCGGTTTCAGCTTGCCAAGACCGCGCGCCGCCAGATCACGCGCCACGCCGCGCACGCCCAAAGCGTCAGGACGGTTCGGAGTGATCGCGATTTCGATCACCGGATCGACCTTGTCGGGTTCGTTGGCGGCGAGCCAATCGACGAAACGTACACCCACCTCGCCCGACGGCAATTCGATGATGCCGTCATGTTCGTCGGACAGTTCCATCTCACGCTCGGAACACATCATACCGTAGCTTTCGACGCCACGGATTTTGCCGACGCCGATGGTGGTGTCGATGCCGGGGACATAGGTGCCGGGTGTGGCGATCACGACGGTGATCCCTTCGCGCGCATTGGGTGCGCCGCAAATGATCTGGGTCGGGCCGTTCTTGGTATCGACCTGACACACCTTCAACTTGTCCGCGTCAGGATGCTTTTGGGCCGACAGCACCTTGCCGATGGTGAAATCAGCCAGACGTTCGGCCGGGTTTTCGACGCCGTCGACCTCGAGCCCCAGATCGGTCAGGGCATAGGTGATATCATCGACCGAGGCATCGGTCGTCAGGTGGTGTTTCAGCCAGGACAGGGTGAATTTCATCGGTCGCGTTCCGTCAATCTGCGGTTCGCGCTCTCATAGCGTATTGGATTGACGGGTGAAAGGCGCGCTTGCCTATTGTTCGCCCACGAACAGCCGACCGCCGTGATGCGCCCAGCCCACGGCGGACTCGGGATACAGCGAGATGTTCTCGAGCGCGGCCAATTCAGAGGCGTAGAACCACGTCAGCGCGCCCAATTCGCCGGTCTGGCAGAACAGCACCACCTCGCCCTCGGTCCAGCGGGCATCGTAGCGCTCCAGATGGTCGATCACCGCCGCCACGCCGGTTTCAACGGGGACATCCGCCGATATCGCGCGCATCAGCGGCATGATCGGGGCATTGCGCGCTTTGGGCAGCGTCGTTGCCACGGCTTCCCCGTCATCATCGCGTTTGGCGAAAACATTCTGCGGACGGGCATCCAGCAAAAAGCCCGATACCTGCGCGGTGGCGATCCCATAGACGTCCAGTTCGTCGGCACGCCATTTGGTCGAGAACAGCAAGTCGGCGCGGTAGGGATCAGGGTCCGTCGGACGGTTGGCAACCGGCAGGTCGGCGTCCTTCCACGCCTGAAACCCGCCTTTCATGATGGCGATCTCCTTGAATCCGACCGATTTCAGCATCCAATAGACCAAGGCCGCACGCCCGGTATCCATGGGCGACGGTTGATTGTGGATGATCACGACCGGTTGGTCGACACGCAATCCCGCCGCCCCGACGATCCGCGACAAATCATCGGCGTTCATGGTCAAGCTGCGGTTTTCACGCGGTCCCCGCCATTCGGCATAAGGCATCGAGACAGACCATGGTACGACACCTTTTTCGACCGCCGCGGCGGACCGGATATCCAGCACCTGCACCGCATCCCGCGCCTGTAGGCGCGCCACGGTATCGGCGCTGGGAAATACCGCCCAGTTCACGGGGTTTGCCACAGTGGTCGTGCAGGGGAGGTCGAGCCGCATACCGACGTTGATGCGATCCGGATCGTCGCCGATCACGTCGATATTTGCGCGATAGACATTTTCAAGCGCGAGGTAAGAACCAAGCTGATCCAGCGCTATCCGCGACAACGTGTCACCAGACTGAACCGTGTAGGAGGCAACGCAACCGAGACTTTGCGTGGCCGAGAGGAGCATCGCAAATGCCGCCAAAAAGGCCGTTCTGAAACAGGGCATTATTATCACCAGTCGATAAATTATTTAAAATATACCGTATATTATCATGACGACCCCGCGACGCCTAGTCACAGTTCAACTATTGCGTGAAAGACACATCGTTTTCACGGATAGTTCAACGGTAGGTCCAGCAGCTCATCCAGTTGCCGCCCAATCCAGCCCTTTGGGATGAAATGGCCACGGGGGTGCAAATCCAGCACAACCTTTTGATCTGTAACGCAATTATTCCACACATACCGATCAAAGAGGTCGCCTGCGGTAATGGACCAACTGCCGGTATTCTGGGCGGACCCACAACCAAAGCGCGTGCGCCATAATGCAACAGGATGCAAAATATCGCCGCCAGGCCCCATCGGGAAATCCATCACCCGGTCGGACAGGCCATGCACATGGCGTATCTCGGCCGGGCTTTGATCGCATTTGGTGGTCTGGCGCAACGTCCCGGCCACGGCCAGCAAGGCCGCGACGCCATCCCCCTGCGCACAGACATAGCGCCAGGCCATCGCCGATCCGAACGAATAGCCCGACACATAAAGCCGCGACAGATCCAGCGGATAGCGTTCGGCGACATCCGCCAAAACCGCGTCGGCAAAGCCAATGTCCTGGCTGTCGGCGCTGCGGAAATCCCATGTGCGGTTGCGCCCTGTGGGTGCCACCAACAGAACACCCCGCCTGCGTGTCGCCCCTGAGATACGCCCGTGATAAACCGGCACCGCCCCGGTCCGCGCCCAGCCATGAAAATGCAACATGACCGGCAGAGGCGACACACCGTCCCATCCGTCGGGTTCCTTTATATGGTAAGAGCGCCCATCCAGGGGGCATGGTTTCTGCCCATGGCAGGGATTGCCGGGCAAGATCGACTCCGGATTGGTTTGCTGCGCCGGAGCGGCGGTTACGAACAAGACGAACAGGATCACGAGCAAACGGGTCATGCGATGATTACTATCCGGACATGCCTGCCTGTCACGTGACATTTCCGTCAGCGAATTGCTTTAAGGCGCTGCAGTGCCGCAACTTGGTCTTCAGGGCGGACATGCATCCATACGGCGGTTAGAACAATCAAGTCAAAAATACCTGAACCAACCTGAGCAAGTTTTGGCAATTCATCCGGCAGCCATCTGATCTTTGTTGCCGGATGCAAGTGCTGAGCGAGCCGTCTCATTGCTCCAGACGGTTCAACAGCCGTTACGTCTTGACCGAGCTGAGCCAGCCACGCAGCATCTCTTCCAGAACCAGCGCCCATATCAAGTATTCGTAGCTGAGTTCGTTTAGGGAGGGCATCCAGGTATGCGTTAAGCTCCGGATGAGCCTCGATTGGGTCAACCACTTCATACCGATATGAACCGCACCGGGTTTGCTGGAGGCTCTCACTCATGAGTAGGATTGAGGTGCCCCTAGTTTCCTAGACACCCGCCTGTTTTAGTTTGAGCTGTCTTTCTTCGAAGTCAACGGGCGACAGCATGCCGTTGTTTGTGTGCTTGCGTTTCGGATTGTAGAACATCTCGA
>NZ_JBBIFZ010000003.1:0-367167 GCF_037572755.1 Yoonia sp. 2307UL14-13
GTATCCTGCGACTCCCAAGGCCTTGTTTACGGATTCTTAGCGTGGGATTGTCACGCTCAAGAGCAGAAATTAACAGGCACTCCCCCGATGAACGCTGCCACGTTTCTTCGTGACGTCTTTGGATTCGACGCCTTCCGGCCCGGTCAGGAAGAAATTGTCGATGCCGTGACCGGCGGCAAAAACACTCTTGCGATCATGCCCACCGGCGGTGGGAAATCGCTGTGTTTCCAACTCCCCGCCCTTGTCCGCGACGGGGTGACCGTCGTCATTTCCCCCCTCATCGCGCTGATGCGCGATCAGGTCCGCGGCCTGCGCGAGTCAGGGGTTGCCGCGGGCGCGCTCACCTCGGGCAACACGCAAGAGGAAACCGATGCTGTCTGGGATGCCCTTACCGATGGCACCCTCAAACTCCTCTACATGGCCCCAGAACGGCTCGCCGCCGGGGGCATCACCCAGATGCTGCACCGCGCCAATGTCAGCCTGATCGCCGTGGACGAGGCGCATTGCGTCAGCCAATGGGGCCACGATTTCCGACCTGATTACCTGCGGATCGGCGAGCTACGAACCGCGCTCGATGTCCCCCTCGCCGCCTTCACCGCGACCGCCGACGCCGAAACGCAGCAGGAAATCGTCCAAAAACTCTTCGGCGGCACCCAACCTGCCACCTTCCTGCGCGGCTTTGACCGGCCCAACATCCACCTTGCCTTTGCGGTCAAGGACGGGCCGCGCAACCAGATTCTCAACTTCGCCGCCGCCCGCAAAGGGCAATCCGGCATCGTTTATTGCGGCACCCGCGCCAAGACCGAAACGCTGGCCAAAGCCCTGGCCGAGGCCGGGCACCCCACCTGCCACTACCATGGCGGGATGGAGGCCGAAGACAGGCGCGCCGTCGAAACCCGTTTCCAGCAAGAGGACGGTCTAATCGTCTGCGCCACCATTGCGTTCGGCATGGGCATCGACAAACCCGACATCCGCTGGGTCGCCCATGCCGACCTGCCCAAATCGATCGAGGCCTATTACCAGGAAATCGGCCGCGCCGGGCGCGACGGTGATCCAGCCGAAACACTCACCCTCTTCGGCCCCGACGACATCCGCTACCGGCGCCAGCAAATCGACGAAGGGCTCGCCCCACCCGAACGGCGCGCGGCAGATCACGGGCGGCTGAACGCACTCTTAGGTTTGGCCGAAGCACTACATTGTCGCCGCCAAACCCTCCTCGGCTATTTCGGGGAAGAGGCCCAGCCCTGCGGCCATTGCGACCTCTGCGACAAACCGGCTGAGGTGTTCGACGGCACGACACCCGTTCGCATGGCGCTCTCCGCGGCCTTACGCGCCGACGAATGGTTCGGCGCAGGCCACCTGATCGACATCCTGCTCGGCAATATGACCGACAAGATCCGGCAGCGCGGCCACGACAGCCTGCCCACCTTCGGCGTCGGCAAGGACTATGACAAACGGCAATGGCAGGCGATCTTTCGGCAGATGATGGGGCACGACCTGCTGCGGCCCGACCGGGAACGGCACGGCGCGCTGCGGATGACCGAACATGCCCGGCCCATCCTGCGGGGCGAGGCGACCATCGAACTACGCCGCGACACGATCCGCACGGCCAAAACGGGCCCGAAGGTCCGGATGCTGGTCAGCGAAGACGACGCACCGCTACTGTCGGCGCTGAAAGCCAAACGCCGCTACCTCGCCGAACAGGCCAACGCCCCCGCCTACATCATCTTCAACGACCGCACGCTGATCGAAATGGCCGAACGCAAGCCGCGCAATCTGGACGAAATGGCCCAGATCGGCGGGGTCGGCGCGAAAAAACTCGAAAGCTACGGCAAGGATTTCCTTCAGGTCATCGCAGGCGCGGTCGAGGATATGCACCCTGCCCGCCGCAAACTCGCTGGGCGCGATGCGGGCACCACCTATGACCGGCTCCTCGCCGCGCAGGCCGAACTCACCCGAGGCCCCAATGGCACCGATAAACCGATGAGCTGCTCTGCCGGGATGCTGTCCAAGGTCGCGCAACTGCACCAACCCGACCGCGACATGCTGACACGCATGATCGGCGAAAAGTACGCGGAACGGTTCGGGGATGCGTTTCTCGAGGTGCTGGAGGCAGGTTAAGCAAATGCCATAGCCGACGCACACGCCCCGCTATTCCAGCGCAAACACCCTTACCTCACCTTCGGTCAAAGTAACCTGGCCCAACTCATTGCGCTTATAAACCATGGTGTAGGTGCCCGGCGCGATCTGGCGTTCGCTTGTCCCGGTCAGGTTCACGACACGCTCACCGTCCTGATAAAGGCCCAGTGCACCGTCGATCCCGGCCACCTTGCTCACCGTCACGAGGCCGTAATCGGAGGGTGAAATGACAACGTCATCGCCCGGCGCAATCGCGCGCGGTGGTGAGGTATAGTGATCAAACTCAAAGCGATACGTGCCCGGTGGAATTTGCTGTTCATTCTGACCCGCCAGACGGGTCAGCTTTTCACCGGTTTCCTCATCGATCATGTCGACACCGCCTGCCTGCGTGCCGTTCATGACAATATCGGCCAGCCCATAATCGGACGGCGAGACGACAACAGATGTCGACCCTTCGATCACCCGCGGTGGCGAGGTGAAGTTGTCAAATTCGAAGATATAGGTCCCGGGCGGAATCTGCTTTTCATTGGTGCCCGCCAGGCGGGTCAGCTTCTCACCCGTATCCGCATTGATCACATCGACACCCCCCACCTGAGTCCCGTCCAATACGATATCCGCCAACGCAAAATCCGAGGCCGCAAATGTGTAGTCCCCACTGGGCTCCACGACGATGGGTGGGGACGTAAAGTTATCAAACTCAAGACGATATGTGCCGGGAGGCACCTGCCGCACGTTCGTCCCGGCAAGGCGGGTGACCTTTTCATCAGTCGCATCCACGATCATGTCGACACCACCGATTTGTTCGCCATCCAAGACGACCCTGGCCAATCCATAGTCGACAGCTGAAATGACATAGTCTTCACCAGCTTCGACGGGTAACGGCGGTGAGATAAAGTTGTCGAATTCCAGCACATATGTGCCCGGTTGCACCTGCTCTTCCGTCGTGCCGGTCAGACGCACGATGGTTTCATTCGTCTCGGCGTCGACAACATCGATACCCCCGATCACGTCCTCACCCCGCACCATATTGCCAAGGGGAAGGATCAGCGTTGTTACAACGGGTTCTGGTGCAGGCTCCTCTGCCGCCTCGACAATCGTCTCGCGCACCGTCGTCAATGCCGCGTTCAGCGCATCGGCAGAACCGGCCTGATAATATTCGCCACCGCCGTTTTCGGCGATACAGCTTAGCTGCTGATCAGCCGCCTCATCTACGTCAAAGCCCACCACGTGGATTGTCACATCAATCCCCTGCTCCCGCAAAGTCGCCGCCGTGGCACAAGGATCACCATCACAGCTTTCGATCCCGTCCGAAACCAGCACGATGGATACCAGATCCTCATTCTCGCGCAGCAATTCACCGGCCCGTACAAGGCTATCGGCAATCGGCGTCTTACCTTGCGGGGTGATCCCGGACAGCGCTCCCAACAGATCAGGACGCGCCGTCTCACCCGGTGTCGCGATCACCTCAATATCGGAACAAGCACCGCGCTCACGATGACCATAGGCGATCAGACCCACATCGATATCCTGGGGCAGCCCGTCGATCAGGCCCGTCATGACCTCCTTGGCGACGACGATCTTTTCGACCTCATCCACCCGGCCCCACATCGACCCCGACCCATCCAGAACGAACAGCACATCGGATGTCGCCGTGTCGCCCTGCGCGACCACGGGATTGGCAAAACAGAGAAACGGAATCGCAAATGTGGAAATCAGCCGCATCAAAATCTCCTTTTGGCTAAATAACTTATGCATCATGCTATACATATGCCCGGCCGGTCGCAACGAACGGCATATCGAGGGCAATTAACCATAACTTAACTTAACGCACCGTGCGGTCCGTTACCGGTGCAAAGCGAGTATCTGAGTCATATGGAATTCATATGCAATTCCGATAGCGAAATTCGCAGAAAACACAGGGGTTAACGGCCATCCGGGCGCTAAGCTGCGATTTTCGGTTTTTCACCCCTTCCTTCGTGCACCGCTCCGTGCCCCGACGCTGCGGCAATTAACCTTTTCCGGCCCTCTTTCCAAAGCCCTGGATTTCCGTTATGGCCCGCCAATCTGAAAGTGCGGCGCCCGCATCCCAGCGCCTGACAAAGAAGATACCGGGATGAGGGGGAATACGCCCCCTACGCAAAAGGCCTCAATGTGGCCAAACAGGAAAACATGATGTTCAACGAAGTGAAAAAATCAATGCAGTGGGGGCAGGAAACGCTCACACTGGAAACGGGCAAGGTTGCCCGCCAGGCCGACGGCACGGTCATCGCCACAGTTGGCGAAACCTCTGTCATGGCCAACGTGACATTCGCTAAGTCACAGAAACCAGGGCAGGATTTCTTCCCCCTGACCGTCCACTACCAGGAAAAATACTACGCCGCCGGTAAAGTCCCCGGCGGCTTCTTCAAGCGCGAGGCACGCCCGACCGAAAAGGAAACGCTGACCGCCCGCCTGATCGACCGCCCCATCCGTCCACTGTTCGTCCCCGGCTTCAAAAACGAAGTTCTGGTCATGTGCACGGTTCTGTCGCACGACATGGTCAACGACCCCGACATCGTCGCGATGATCGCGGCATCGGCGGCGCTGACAATCTCTGGCGCACCATTTATGGGGCCGATTGCAGCGGCCCGCGTGGGCTTTGAGGATGGTGAATACATCCTGAACCCGGAAATCGACGACATGCACAATTTGCGCATGAACCCTGAACAACGGCTAGACCTTGTGGTCGCAGGCACCAAAGACGCGGTGATGATGGTCGAATCCGAGGCCTATGAGCTGACCGAGGAAGAAATGCTCGGCGCCGTCACATTCGCCCACGAACAAATCCAGCCGGTCATCGACCTGATCATCGGTCTGGCCGAAGAATGCGCGAAAGAGCCGTTCTCTTTCGAAGCCCCTGACTATGCGGACCTTTACGAGGCGGTCAAATCGGCAGGCGAAGACAAGATGCGCGCGGCCTATGCGATCACCGACAAGCAGGAACGTACGAGCGCTGTTGGCGCTGCGAAAGAAGAGATCGTCGCCAGCCTGACAGAAGAACAGCAGGAAGACGGCAACCTCGGCGCAGCCCTGAAAAAGCTGGAATCAAACGTCCTGCGCGGCGATGTCGTCAAGAACCGCAAACGGATCGACGGGCGTGCACTGGATCAGATCCGGCCCATTGTGTCCGAGACCGGTATTCTGCCCCGAACCCACGGTTCGGCCTTGTTTACAAGGGGCGAAACGCAAGGGCTGGTCGTCACGACGCTCGGCACCGGCGACGACGAACAGATGATCGACTCGCTGACAGGCATGTATAAATCGAACTTCATGCTGCACTATAACTTCCCGCCCTATTCGGTCGGCGAAGTGGGTCGCGTCGGCTCACCCGGTCGTCGTGAGATCGGTCATGGCAAGCTGGCATGGCGCGCGCTTCAGGCGGTTCTGCCAGCAGCCACGGACTTCCCTTACACGATCCGCGTCGTGTCCGAGATCACGGAGTCCAACGGCTCTTCCTCGATGGCTTCGGTTTGCGGCGGATCGCTGTCGATGATGGATGCCGGCGTGCCATTGAAAGCGCCCGTCGCCGGCGTGGCCATGGGTCTGGTGATGGAAGATGACGGGTCCTACGCCGTTCTGTCCGACATTCTGGGTGATGAGGATCACTTGGGCGACATGGACTTCAAAGTGGCGGGCACCGAAAACGGGATCACGTCGCTGCAAATGGACATCAAGATCGCAGGCATCACGCCGGAGATCATGAAAGAAGCGCTGGCTCAGGCAAAAGCAGGTCGCTTGCATATCCTTGGTGAGATGTCGAAGGCGCTGACCGATGCCAACGAATTCAGCGTCCACGCACCCAAGATCGAAACGATGCAGATTTCGACGGACAAAATCCGCGAAGTCATCGGCTCAGGCGGTAAGGTCATCCGCGAGATCGTGGAAACCTCTGGTGCCAAGGTCGACATTAACGATGATGGTGTGATCAAGCTGGCATCCAACGATGCCGAGGCGATCAAGAAGGCCTATGACATGATCCATTCGATCGTGGCCGAGCCCGAAGAAGGTGTGATTTACAAAGGGACCGTCGTCAAACTGGTCGACTTTGGTGCCTTCGTGAACTTTTTCGGCAAGCGCGACGGTCTGGTTCATGTCAGCCAAATCGAAAACCGGCGTTTGAATCATCCGTCGGACGTTTTGAAAGAAGGTCAGGAAGTCTGGGTGAAACTGCTGGGCTTCGATGATCGCGGCAAGGTTCGTTTGGCCATGAAGATGGTCGATCAGGACACCGGTGAAGAGATCAAGAAAGAGGAAGCGGCAGAGGGTTAAACACCTCTTCCGAAGTGCTTTTTCAGGGGCCTCGATGTGCGCATCGGGGCCTCTTTCGTTTTTTTGGGAAACTGCAACTGAACGGAGAACTGTTGTGAATTGATCACAACTCTTGGTCTTCGCTGACCAAGGCGGATTTCCACGTGATCAATACCCGCAAATTCACTAGCACGGGCACGGCCGGGGCTGTACGTATACGTAAGGAAGTACGAAATGAAATCTATGACTTTTGCCGGTGCGCTTCTGTTGGCTGCATCGGGTGCGTCTGCACAGGACGCAGGTGAAACGTCCATCGCATTGGGTGTGTCGGGCTTTGGCGGAAGTGTCGAAGCTGCCTATCGCATCGATCCAAGTTTTGCCGTTCGTGGTGCATATTGGGGCGGCGTCAGTTTGTCCTACGAAGAAGACGACGGCGAGACCGATATCGAAGGCGATGTCAGACTTGGTGGCCTGGCACTATTGACCGACTATTACCCGACACAAGGCGGCTGGCGCATATCTGGCGGCGTCTTCTTCTCGACTGGTGAGTTCGAAGCGAGCGGCACGGAAAACGTGAGCGGCACCGAACAGCGGGTGACTACCTCTGCAGAGTTCAACAACGATGTTTCACCCATGATCGCAACAGGTTACGAATTTGAGATGTTGCCACAATGGAACCTCAACATCGAAGCTGGTGTGATTTTTACCGGCGGTATCAATGTGGACTTTACCGCGGATGCTCCCGATGCTCAGGACGATGTCGACAACGATCAGGACCTGCAGGACATCAAGGACGATTTCGAAGACCTTGGCATCTTTCCGCATGTTGGCTTGACGGTCGCATATAAATTCTAAGCACGATCCACTTTGCGACAGGCCGCTGTCATCAGGGCAGCGGCCCTTCTTTTCAATCTTTCAGCTGCGTGGTCCGCAGATAGGGCAGCACGGTCGTGAAATCGCCGAATTTGGCCTTGGCGTCTTCGTTGCTGACGGTCGCGGGGATGATCACGTCATCGCCGACATTCCAGTTTGCGGGGGTTGCGACACCCTTACCGATCGACGTTTGCAACCCGTCCAGCGCGCGCAGCACTTCGGCAAAGTTGCGGCCCACGGTCATTGGGTAGGTCATCGACAATTTCAGTTGTTTGTCCGGTCCGATGATAAAGACAGACCGCACCGTCGCGCTGTCCGCAGGGGTGCGACCGTCGGGCAGATAGGCCTCGGCAGGCAGCATGTCGAAGGCTTTCGAAACCTCTAACCCGTCATCGGCGATAATCGGGAAACCGGCTGGCGCGCCGCCGACCTTTTCGATATCGCCCTTCCATTTCTTGTGGTCCTCGACACCGTCCACACTGACGCCGATCACCTTTGTCCCGCGCTTTTCCCACTCGTCAGCAAGCTGCGCTACGGCCCCAAATTCGGTCGTGCAGACAGGGGTAAAATCCTTCGGGTGCGAAAACAGGATCGCCCAGCTATCGCCGATCCAGTCATGCAGTGAAAACGTGCCATGATCCGTCTCAACCGTCAGATCAGGGATAGTATCGTTGATGCGCAGACCCATTGTATTTCTCCTTCAAATGAGGTGCTTTGGCACCAATATATGCCGCAAGGGCAGGCAGCGCCACCAGCGGCTGCATTGTCCGAAAATCAGCAGGAGAAAGCCGATGATCGAGAAGCGTCAGTTTTATATAAATGGCGAATGGGCCGCACCCGCCGCCGCACGCGATTATCAGGTGATCAATCCATCCACCGAAGAACCTTGCGCCGTGATTTCGCTGGGCGATCAGGCGGATACGGATGCAGCTGTCGCGGCGGCGTCTGACGCTTTTCCCGATTGGGACGTCACCGACCCGGCAAAGCGAGCCCGATATGTGAAGGGCATCCTCGAACAGTATGAGGCCCGCAAGGACGAGATGGCGCAGGCGATCTCTCAGGAAATGGGTGCGCCGATTGATATGGCGCGCGGGTCACAGGCGCCGTGCCTGCCGTGGCATCTGGAAAATTTCCTGAAGGCGTTTGATGAGGTCGAGTGGATCAAACCCCTCGGCCCCCACGCCCCGAACGACCGGATCGCGATGGAGCCGATTGGCGTTGTCGGTCTGATTACGCCGTGGAACTGGCCGATGAATCAAGTGACGCTGAAGGTCATCCCCGCGTTGTTGGCTGGTTGTACCGTAGTGCTAAAGCCATCTGAGGAAGCACCACTATCATCGCTGCTGTTTGCCGAATTCGTGCATGACGCGGGCCTGCCAGCGGGCGTTTTCAACCTTGTGAACGGCGACGGCGCGGGGGTCGGCAGTCAGCTCAGCCGCCACCCCGACGTGGCCATGATCAGCTTCACCGGCTCGACCCGCGCGGGCAAGGCGATCTCGGCCGCGGCGGCAGAGACGCTCAAGCGCGTGACGCTGGAATTGGGTGGAAAAGGTGCCAACGTGATCTTTGCCGATGCTGACGAAAAGGCGGTCAAACGCGGCGTGATCCATTGCATGAACAATTCGGGCCAGTCCTGTAATGCGCCCACGCGGATGCTGGTTGAGCGGTCGATCTATGATCAGGCGGTCGAGACGGCTGCCGAAGTTGCTGGCAAGATCGGTGTCGGCCCTGCGTCCGAGCCTGGTCGCCATATCGGCCCGGTGGTTAACAAGACCCAATGGGACAAGATTCAGGAAATGATCGCGGTGGGCATGAAAGAAGGCGCCCGTCTTATCGCGGGCGGCCCTGGCCTGCCGGAGGGGATGAACAAGGGTTACTACGTCCGCCCAACCGTCTTTGCCGACGTCACCAACGACATGCGCATCGCGCAAGAGGAAATCTTTGGCCCGGTCCTGTCAATCATTCCGTTCGAGGATGAAGCGGATGCAATCAAGATCGCCAATGACACGCCCTATGGCCTCACCAACTATGTCCAGTCGCAGGACGGTGAGCGCCGCAATCGCATGGCGCGTGGGCTTCGGTCAGGCATGGTCGAGATGAATGGGCAGGCCCGTGGCGCCGGGTCTCCGTTCGGCGGGGTCAAAATGTCGGGTCAAGCCCGCGAGGGCGGCATTTGGGGCATTGAGGAATTCCTCGAGGTCAAAGCGATCTCTGGCTGGGCCGCCGAGTAACCTCATGTGCAAGGGCGCACCAATGCGGTGCGCTTTCACCTGTTTCGTGCGACCCAATTCCCCCTATCTTTGATGTAAAGGATAGGAGGCATGAACCATGCTGAAACAAATCAAAGGGCTACATCACGTCACCTCGCTGGCCCGCGATGCGCGTGAGAACAACGCATTCTTCACCAACGTGCTTGGCCTGCGCCGGGTCAAGAAAACGGTGAATTTCGACGCGCCGGACGTCTATCACCTGTACTATGGTGATGAGGCCGGCACGCCGGGTACTGTCATGACCTATTTCCCGTTCCCCATGGCCGGTCGCGGCCGCAAAGGGACGGGTGAGGTCGGGCGGACCACCTTTGCGATCCCGAAAGGGACATCGCAGGCATGGCTGGACCGGCTGGCCACGTTTGAGGTCGCTGGCGTTTCGACCGATACGCGCTTTGGCGACAAACGGGTACTGTTTGACGGGCCGGACGGTGACGGCTTTGCGCTGGTCGAACGGGACGATGACCGCATGCCATGGACAGGCAACGGTGTCGCCGAGGACATCGCGATCCGCGGTTTTCACGGTGTGGATATCCGCCTGCGCGATGACGCGGCGACGTGCGAATTATTGGGGTTTATGGGCTACGAGGTTGCCGACAAAACGGACGACCTGACCCGCATGATCGTACCCGGCGGCAACGCTGCCAATACGATCGACCTGGAGGCCATGCCCAACGCGCCACGCGCGGATCAGGGGGCCGGGTCAGTCCATCATATTGCCTTTGCCGTCGATAATCGCGCGCGGCAGCTGGAGGTGCGCGAGGCACTGCTCGACACGGGCTATCAGGTCACCCCGGTCATTGATCGCGACTACTTCTATGCGATCTATTTCCGCTCACCCGGCGGTGTGCTGTTCGAGGTCGCAACCAACGAACCCGGCTTTGACCGGGATGAGGACACAGCGAATCTGGGTCAAAACCTGAAGCTGCCCAGCCAGCACGAACATTTGCGGTCGCGGTTGGAATCAACCTTGGAGCCTCTGGGCGACTAAAACGGCGCCTTCGCCGTGATCCGCATGCCTTTGCCCCCGTCCGGATGACGGAACTGCAAGGTTTCGGAGTGCAGCATCAGCCTTGGATGGTCCCGGGCGGGGCCATCCGCATAGAACGGGTCCCCAAGAATCGGATGGCCCAACGCCTGCATATGCACCCGCAACTGATGTGACCGCCCCGTGCGCGGCATCAGCCGCACACGGGTTTCGCCGTCGCGCGCCCGGACAACGCGCCAATCGGTGATCGCCTGTTTCCCATTTTGGTGATCGATCATTTGCGTGGGGCGGTTTGGCCAATCCACGATCAGCGGCAGATCGACGGTGCCTGTCTTTTCCGCCATCTCTCCCCAAACCCGCGCGACATAGGTCTTCTTCGTCTGACGCTTCTCGAACTGCAGGCCCAGATGCCGTTGTGCATGGGGCGTCAGCGCAAAGATCATGACACCTGATGTATCCCGATCCAGCCGATGCACCAGCAGCGCTGTGGGAAAGGACGCCTGTACCCGGGTCAGCAGGCAATCGGCAAGGCCCGGGCCTTTGCCCGGAACGGACAAAAGACCGCTGGGTTTGTCGACCAGCAGGACCTCATGATCGTCGTGCAGAATGGTCAGCGGGTCGGTCGGCGGATCATAATCGGTCACGAATAAACACGTTCGCCAAAAATGGCCGAGCCGACGCGGATGTGGGTCGCCCCCAGCGCAATCGCACGTTCGAAATCGCCGCTCATCCCCATGGACAGGCCCGTCAGGCCGTTGCGTTCGGCGACTTTGGCGAGCAGCGCGAAATGCAGTGACGGTTCTTCATCCACAGGCGGGATGCACATCAAACCCTGTAGAGGCAGGTCAAGCGCGCGCACCTCGGCAATAAACGCATCCGCCTCCATCGGCAGGATGCCGGATTTCTGCGGCTCTTCCCCCGTATTCACCTGCACGAACAGATCCGGACACCGGCCCTGTTCTTGCGCGAGCCGTGCGAGGGTCTTTGCCAGTTTAGGTCGATCCAACGTATGGATCGCATCCGCCAGTTCCATCGCCTGCCGCGCCTTGTTGGTCTGTAGCGGGCCGATCAAATGCAGCTTGATCCCCTTGTACCGCGTCCGAAAGTCGGGCCACTTTCCTGCGGCTTCCTGCACCTTGTTTTCGCCACAAATCCTGTGCCCTTCGTCGAGAATCGCCACGACCCTGTCGTTCGGTTGGACTTTCGACACCGCAATCAGCTCTACATCTTGGGGTTGTCGCCCTGCCGTATCACAAGCAGCGTCTATTTTCGCCTGAACATCGGCAAGAGGCATGGCGGACTCCTGAAAACAAGGATCACGGGATGTTTCGCGCCTGAAATAGGGCGGTTTCACAGCGATGTCATGGCCGAAAAGCCGGTGTGGCCATGTTGCATCATTTTTCGGTCACAGCTTTGGAAGCTGCCCAATTTGCTTGAGTGTGCAGCGCCGAAAGCGCAGGTAATCGCCAATGCTAGTAAAACTGGCATTCTTGGGAATGCAAAAAAACACGAGGGAAAATATCCATGAAAAGCATCCTTCTTACCTCGACAGCCTTGGTCGCCTTCGCAGGCATGGCCGCTGCCGATGGTCACGCTTCAATTTCGTTCAGCATGGAAACGACGCTGGGCTACAACGACACTGACGGTAACGATGGCCGTCTGTCTGGTGATGACGACGATCCAGCAACTCCGGACGTTGACGAGTCGCTCGCCGACTTCGACAACGAGCTTGGTTTCTATTGGGAAGGTAATCTGAAAACGACTGCATCCGCAGAACTGGACAACGGTCTGACAGCAGGCGCTTACTTCGAAATTACCATTGCGGAAGACGATGACGCAATCGACAACGATGGCGGCTTGGCTCTGAGTTCGAGCGATTTCGTGTTGTCTTTGGAAGCATCTAACGGTGGTTTGTTCTTCGGTGACACGGGTGTTGCTGGCGACAAATACTGGAAGTCTGCCGGTGACATGGAAGCTGACGGCGTCACAACTGCAACTGACTCTGCCGTGATCCGTGGTGATGTTGACGCAGGCGCTTACAAAGCATCCGTTTCTTACATCGTGAATGACGCTTTTGATGACGACGGCGCTGATCCAAATGACTCGCTGGAGCAGTTGGCATTTGGTGCCGAAGCTGACTTTGGCGTTGTCACGTTGACAGCTGCATATCAGGAAGAAACCGACTTCGTTGATGGCAGCGGCGACTTCAATGCTGACGAAATCTACGGTGTTTCGGGTGAAGGTACATTCGGCGGCGCAACTGTTACACTTGCTTACGCTGAAAACAGCACCGATGACCAGCAATCGACTGGTATCAAAGTGGCCTATCCTTTCGGCCCTGTCACAGCAACCGCCTACTATGTTGACGAGCAAGGCGGCGACCTGGACGGTGAGGCTAACCTTGGTCTGAACGTTGCTTATGCTGACGGCCCATTTGCTGTTGAAGCTGACTACCAGGACGACCAAGGCTCTGAAAAGTGGTCTCTGGAAGGTTCTTATGACGTTGGTAACGGTCTGACACTGTTCGCCGGTGTTCTGAACGAGAACGAAGAAGACGAAGATTTCTTCGCTGCTGCGACCTATGACCTCGGTGGCGGTGCTGAACTGCTCGTGTCTTATGCTGAAGACGACGACGGCAGCCAGGAAGACGAAATCGGTGGCGACGAGTACCAGGAAGGTACGACTGTCGAGCTGACATTCTCGTTCTAAGCTGAACGCGATACGATCTAAGTCAGAGCGGCCCATCCGGGCCGCTCTTTCTTTTTGTGCATCCCGCCTTGTCGCCATCGCGGGCCTTCGCTACACCAACACGCAAGCTCTTTGGGAGAGATGCGTTGAAGACTTTTGTGACCCGCATGCGTTTTGGTTTGGCTGCCCTACTGGTCGCCGCTTTGGCGGCATGCGGCGGTGGCCCGGCCCCGACCCCCCGCGGTGCTGAAAATGTCGCGGTGAACCGTTATTTGTGGGCCGCGTCACTGGATGTGCTTAGCTTCCTGCCGGTGCAAACGGCCGATCCATTCACGGGCGTCATTTCGACCGGTTTCGGCACACCCCCCGGCGGCGGCCGCGCCTACCGCGCGACCATTCAGGTGAGCGACCCGGCTTTGGACGCCCGTTCATTGAACCTTGCGTTGCAATCCCGCAGCGGCCCTGTCGCGCTGGAAACGCAGCGTGCGGTCGAGGATGCCATCCTATCGCGTGCCCGCCAGCTTCGCATTGCCGATGGCGCCCTATAGCCAACGGCAACCCGCCCGATTATGAATAGCGCCGGGCCATCTCGCCCGGCGTTTCCCGTTTGAGAGATCGAAAATGACCACATACGCACCCGCCGAGATCGAGGCGAAATGGCAAAACGCCTGGGCCGAGGCCGAGACCTTCAAAGCCGTCCGCACGGACGACAAACCCAAATACTACGTGCTGGAGATGTTTCCCTATCCCTCCGGCAAGCTGCATATGGGACACGTGCGGAACTACACGATGGGCGACGTGATCGCCCGCTACAAACTGGCGAACGGGTTCAACATTCTGCACCCAATGGGCTGGGATGCGTTCGGGATGCCTGCAGAGAACGCGGCGATGGCCTCGGGCGGGCATCCCAAGGATTGGACCTATCAGAATATCGCCGACATGAAGGCCCAGATGAAGCCATTGGGCCTGTCCATCGACTGGTCCCGCGAATTCGCGACCTGTGACCCGGAGTATTACGGCCAGCAGCAGGCGCTGTTCATCGACTTTCTGGAAAAGGGCCTGATCTATCGCAAGAAGGCCGTCGTGAACTGGGACCCGGTCGATATGACCGTGCTGGCGAACGAGCAGGTGATTGACGGCAAAGGCTGGCGCTCCGGCGCCGAGGTCGAGCGGCGCGAACTGGTCCAGTGGTTCTTCAAAATCAGCGACTATTCCGAGGAATTGCTGAACGCCATCGACGGACTGGATAACTGGCCCGCCAAGGTCAAGCTGATGCAGGCCAACTGGATCGGAAAGTCACGAGGGATCGAGATTCCGTTCCACCCAACGGACGGTGGTGACCCAATCGTCTGCTACTCCACCCGCCCCGACACGATGCGCGGGGCCAGCTTTATCGCGATTTCGCCCGAGCATCCTCTGTCGATTGCCATGTCCACCAATAATTCCGATCTGGCCGCTTTCATCGCTGAAACGCGCAAGATGGACACGACCGAAGCGGCAATGGAAAAGGCCGAGAAGAAAGGCATCGATACCGGCATCAAGGTCAAACATCCGGTCTATCCGGATCAGGAACTGCCCGTCTGGGTCGGCAACTTTGTACTGATGGATTACGGTACGGGTGCCGTCTTCGGCTGCCCGGCGCATGATCAACGTGATCTGGATTTCGCGCAGAAATACGACCTGCCGGTGCAGAATGCGTTCTACATGCCCGGCAACCATGTGCCTGTCGAGAACGAGGCATTGGTGCCCGCCAAGACGGAACCAGTCATCTATATCGATCACTTCGCAGGGATCCAGCAGTCCACCAGCCAGGACGGCATCAATGCGACCATCGACTACTTCGAAAAGAATGATCTGGGTATAGGTCAAACCAAATACCGCCTGCGAGACTGGGGCCTGAGCCGCCAGCGCTATTGGGGCTGCCCGATCCCGGTCATCCATTGCGACGATTGCGGCGTGGTGCCTGAAAAGAAAGAGAACCTGCCCGTTGAGCTGCCCTACGATGTCAGTTTCGACATCCCCGGCAACCCGCTGGACCGTCATCCCACATGGCGCGACTGCGCCTGTCCGTCCTGCGGCAAGCCCGCCAAGCGTGAGACGGACACGATGGACACATTCGTGGACTCATCCTGGTACTACGCCCGCTTCACCGCGCCCGATGCTGCGACGCCCACCGATATCGACGATGCCGCTTATTGGATGAACGTCGACCAGTACATCGGCGGGATCGAGCATGCCATTCTGCACCTGCTCTACAGCCGCTTTTTCGCGCGTGCTATGAATATGACCGGCCACCTGCCCCAAGGCACGTCAGAGCCGTTTAACGCGCTGTTCACGCAAGGGATGGTGACGCATGAGATCTATCAGACGAAGGACGCAAACGACCGACCGGTCTATCATTTGCCGGAGGATGTGACAGGTGGGAAGTTGGCGGATGGGAGAGAGGTCGAAATCATCCCATCGGCCAAGATGTCGAAATCCAAGAAAAACGTTGTCGATCCTGACGATATTCTGGCCAAATACGGCGCCGACACCGCCCGCTGGTTCGTCCTGTCCGACAGCCCGCCAGAGCGGGATGTGGAATGGACAGCCTCGGGCGCGGAAGCTGCGTTCAAACATCTGAACCGCGTCTGGACGCTGTGCGACCGGATCGCTGCCATGGATGACACTAAGGGTGAGGGTGACGACGACCTGCTGCGCGCCATGCACAAGACGATCCACGATGTGACAATGGCGATTGAGACCTTCGGCTTCAACGCAGCCATCGCCAAGATGTATGCGTTCACTGCAACCTTGCAGAAATCCGAAGCGTCCAAGGCGGCGAAGCGCCAATCGATCATGACACTTGCCCAACTGATGTCGCCCATGACGCCGCACCTGTCCGAGGATATCTGGGCGCATCAAGGCGGCGAAGGCCTGATCGCCAACGCACCCTGGCCCGTTGCCGATCAAGCGATGCTGGTCGAGGACACGGTCACCATGCCGATCCAGATCAACGGCAAGCGCCGGGCGGAAATCGTCGTGGCCGCCGATGCCGCCAAGGACGCGGTCGAGGCGATGGCTCTGGAACAGGATGCGGTACAAAAGGCCCTGGCTGGCGCGGTGCCGAAAAAGCTGATCGTCGTGCCCGGCCGGATCGTGAACATTGTCATCTGACCGGCTCCCTCGCCGCGCGGCCCTTTTGGGTCTGCTGGCCTTGTCGGGCTGTGGTTTTCGACCGGTCTATGGCAGCGATCCGACGCTGCGCGGAGCATTCGCGTTTGACACTAGCGAAAGCGTGGCTGGGTTCCGCTTGCGCGAGCGGCTTGAACAACGGCTGGGCGTACCCGACGCACCGAAGTTCCTGCTGCGCGTCCGGCAGCCGGGGCGCAGCAGCCCGGCCGCCGTAACCGCCCAGGGAGAAACGGTGCGTTTCAACGTGATCGGCGGCGCGAACTGGACGGTTGAGCGGTTGGACGATGGTCAGCTTGTGCGCATCGGAAACGTCGAGAGCTTTACGAGCTATGCCGCCACAGGCTCGACCGTTGCGACACAAGCAGCGGAGGAAGACGCGCAGGCGCGCTTGTCGGTCGCGCTGGCGGATATGGTGGTCAGCCGCCTGCTGATCCTGTCCACAGAAGGTGTGCTATGAAGCTTACTGGTGCTGCCGCGCAGACCTATCTGCGCAAACCGGACCCCGCCCATGCAGGCATCCTGATCTTCGGCGCCGACCCGATGCGTGTTGCGACGAAGCGTCAGGAGGTCATCGCGGCCCTGGTTGGCCCGACAGGGGAAGAGGAAATGCGCCTGACACGTATCAACGGGGCTGACCTGCGCAAGGACCCAGCACTGCTGGACGATGCGATCAAGGCGCATGGATTCTTTCCCGGCCATCGTGTGGCTTTCGTGGAAGAGGCGACCGATACGCTGGCCAAGATCGCCGCTGTGGCGCTGGCCGATTGGCGCGACGGCGATGCGCAGATCGTTATGACCGCTGGTCAACTGACGGCGAGGTCGGCGCTGCGTAAAGCGTTCGAAGGCCATGCACAGGCCGCCGCGATCGGCATCTACGACGATCCGCCCAGCATCGCCGATGTCGAGGCGCAACTGGCGTCATCTGGTCTTGGTTCTGTGGATCGGGACACGATGGATGCGCTGATGTCGTTGGCGACCAGCCTAGAGCCTGGAGATTTCCGGCAGACGATCGAGAAAGTCAGCCTTTACAAACAAGGCGATCACGCACCGTTAAGCGTTGCGGATGTCCTCATCAACGCGCCGCAATCGGCCGAGGTCGACGTGGATGATGTGCTGGATGTCGTTGCGGGCGGCCAAGCCGATCAGCTTGGCCCGGTCTTGCGCGGCCTTTACGCCCAGGGCGTTACACCTGTTACCTTATGCATCGGGGCGATGCGCCATTTTCGGCGCCTTCACGTCGTCGCGGCGGATCCAGGCGGTCCGGGCAGCGGGATCGGTCGGCTGCGTCCGCCGGTGTTCGGCCAAAGGCGGGATAAGCTGATGGGGCAGGCAAGCCGCTGGGGGCGCGATCGTCTAGAGCGCGCGTTGACCGCCTTGACGGATGTCGATTTGCAGTTGCGATCGGCGAATACGGCGCCACAGATGGCGTTGATGGAGCGAACGCTGATCAGATTGGCGATGATGGTACGGCGCTAGTTGCCGGCTCCTGCCGCGAGCGCCATGATCACGAACGCGCCCAACAGGATATAGCCACCATTCACGGACCCTTGCGCCGGCTCGAACGGTACTTCTGGTTCAGCGACAGGTGCTTCGATGATCGGTTCGGATAGGCCACCAGCCTGCAGGCTTGTGCCCGAATAGGAAATCAGAAGCGCTGCAAGTGCGCATTTGAAATGACGTGGCATGAAAATCTCATCACTCTTCAAGGTTTCATGCGATTGATACGTCCAGATCGGCCGCAATTCAACTGGTCGCAGCCGTCATGCGGCGCAGGCCGGTCATCGCAAATGAAACGGAAAGAAGCTGGCGAATGTCGCCAGCTTCGTTTTTTGTCGTGCCGACTTAGTCGTCGTTCGCGTTGACGGCGGCTGCAATCAGCAGCGCGGCCAGAACACCAACGATGACGAAAGTGCTGTTGATCGAAGAACCGGCAGGTGCGGGCTCTTCAACGACAACAACGGGTGGTTCCATCACCTCGGGTGCAAGGCTACCAGCCTGTGCGGCGACGCCAGCGACCGTCAAAGCGGTAGCAGCGGCAAATGTCGTTACTAGGCGCATATTTTTTTCCCTCGTTGCATTAGGGCCGGTTTGGACCGGCTTTTTGTTTGCGGAAAGAGTTAGTCGTCGTTTGCGTTCACAGCCGCTGCGATCAGCAGTGCAGCAAGTACACCAACGATCACGAATGTGCTGTTGATCGAGGAGCCTGCGGGCTCTTCTTCGACGACAACAACGGGTGGTTCCATCACTTCAGGGGCAAGACCGCCTGCCTGAGCCGCGAAACCAGAGATCGTCAGGGCAGCTGCTGCTGCGAGTGTTGTTGTAAGGCGCATGTTCATTTTCCTTTATTTTAAAAGGGCCGACAAAGCCGGCCCATCAGTTCACCAAATCGCCGACGGTTTAGTCGTCGTTTGCGTTCACAGCCGCTGCGATCAGCAGTGCAGCAAGTACACCAACGATCACGAATGTGCTGTTGATCGAGGAGCCTGCGGGTTGTTCTTCGACAACCACAACGGGGGCTTCCATGACTTCGGGGGCCAGGCCACCCGCGTTAGCAGCAAAACCGGACACTGCCAAAGCGGCAGAAGCGGCAAGCGTAGTAGTAAGGCGCATATCGGTACTCCATTAATGCACGGGCGGATAACGGCCAAAACCGTCCCACATTGCCCTATTAAATCAGTACACTAGCGAAAATCCAAGATACCTTGATGTAGATTAAAAGACATCGATCTGCAGATAGCCCGCGTCGGGCGATACAGCTTGCAAGCTACGAATAACTGCCCCCGCGTCATTTACCCAATAAACATTGGTAAATTCGAGCGTTTCGCTCTCACATTTTTCTTCAAAACGGGTCGCATTTCGGTCGATTTTGAATTGAGAAACTGTTTCACGTCTCTGAGAAGCGATGCGGCACTGCAACAGTTCCGTCGAAATCTGGTCCATATTTGTGAGGTATTCATGAATGCGCGTCGCTTCGCCGCCACCTGCGCGGATCGCTGCCCAGCTTTGTGAAACGTCCGCCGCCATCAGGTCACGGGGTAGACCGCGGGTTGCGACCACAATTCCGTTTTCAAAGGTAATACTGCTGTTTTCGCTATCCACCCATGTCGACCGGTTCGTATTGGTCCCGGCTACGACATGCGTGTCCCACCGCTGTCGGTTGCGTGTATTGACCCGAATGAATTTGCCCGGATTACCCAGGATCTCTTCGCGGGACGGGGCTGCGGCAGGCTGCGGCGCCTCTTGGCCACCTGTGACGACGCTCGTCAGTTGCGATGCGATGCCACCTTCGGCCAACGGTCCACAGGCACCAAGGAACAACATAATGATCGGGCTGAGCCGACTCAGAAGCCTTATTTTCATCGCCAGAATCTCCCCCATGTGTCGGTCAGATCACCCCTGTGCGCGTCGCGGATGACGCCATACAGCCGGTCGCTGACGCCAAGACGCGCGCCGCCATCACCGACGCGGGTCCGGAAAGTGGTGTTATAAGTGCTGCGTGTCGGCTGCCCGCTCAGGAAATCCTGCGGAATGGTAACCTGGACGCCCTTGTTGTAAGAGCCGTTACCGAAATCTTCGTAATCAAGATCGGTTTGTGTGACATAGGCCCCGATCACCCAGCCATTCTCGAATTCCCGATCGACCGACAGTGTCGCACCCCAGTCACCGGCAAGGTAGCGACCGACATCCAGTTGCGTGTGATATCCGTTACCGAAATCGTAATATGCTGAAATATGGCCGGTTGTGATGTCGTAATCGTATTCTTCGAACCCGAACCGCATATCCGAATCACGTTGGGCGACCTGATTCAATTCGATGCCTACTCCCAGCGGGCTTTCCACCGGCTTCCACAGCAATTCCGTAGATACGCCGCCGAACATGCGCTCCAGATACCCGACGGTGACCCGACCATAAAGATCAGTGCCCGGGCGTGAAAAATGGCTGAGCGTCAGCGTTTCCAATACCGGCACACCGTCATTGCCGTAGCGCCCACCGTCCGATCGGACATTCTGGATATCGGGTGTCCGCTCTTCCCCGTCGGGATCATCCTCTGGTTCAAGAAGGCTTTGGCCAATGCTGCCCGACAGGACAAGATTGGGTCTGATCCGATAGACGCCGCGCAAACTCAGGCCCAGATCGATATCAGCCGATCCGTCGCTTGTGAACGGATTGATCCGGAAGTACGGGCCCAATCCCCACGCGAATGCCGGGCTTTCGTTATTGGGTGCGTTCAACTCGGCCCTGATCCCCGCATCGCCGAAATCGGACCGCGATAACAACGCATCCGTCCCGCCAGCGCGATTTTCGAAACGTTCGAGGTCACTGCGCGCGATCGTGATCGCCGCCAAAGGCACGCCATTGCGCTGCGGTTCAAGGATAAATGCCTCGATCGAAGGTGGCAGCACCTGCGTCGCCATCCGCGCCACCCGGCCCGCCGCCTGCGCCTGCGACCGGTAGCGATTGTTCACATAGCGGATCCGCGCGGTGCGATCGGTCAACGACAACCCGGTGAGCGTGATGCCTTCCAGCTTCAGGATACCCGCCAATGCCTGCGTCAACGCAGCCTCGGGCAATGCATCTCTGTCCCAGGTTTGCGCCGCACGGGCATCCGCGCCGCGCACCTTCACCGGGGCAGGGGCCTGATCAAGGCCACTACCATTGGGGCGTTCGTTCGGGTTCAGCGTGAACGTGCCCGACAGGCCGACCTGATTGCCGTACAGATACGACAGACCCAGCTGCACGCCGTCACGGGGCCGATAAGTCAGGCCGTAATTGTAAGGTGAGTCCGACGTAATCGCGACATTGCCAGCAGCAACCGGGTAGGCATTCGTCGAATACTCGGCCTTCACCCCCCAGCGATCGTTGATCTGATACTCCAGCCCGCCAAAAACCGCAGCATCCCCCCGAAACCACTGATCCGAGGCAAGCTGCCCATCAGGCTCAGCCGGGTCATAGATTGGCCTTTCCACGAAATCACCGCCAAGCGGATTCTCGAACCCGTCCCGCGTCCCCAATGCACCCCAACCGACACCTGCAGTGACGATCAGTCTGTCGCCGAACGACTTGGACGCGACGATGTATTCCGATTGAAATCGTCCTGGCGTCAGAAAATCGCGCAGACCAACGGCGACGGCAGGTAGATAGTCGCCTTCGTTGTTCAAGCGATATCGCAAATCGAATCCGCGTTCGACCTCGCGTTCGCTATCGTCGGGCAGGTCCTGGAAGACATCGACATTCGCATAGCGAAAACTGGTCGAAAGACGGTCGGTCAGCTGAAACGTCAGCGTCGCCCGGGCGAAACCATCGGTGTAGGATAGTGAACCGGCCAGCGTATCCCGCGGCGCGCTTTCGGCGGTCGGCATTTCCAAGAGGCCGGGCGTACCATAAAGCGAATAGCTTGCATCGACGCTTTGCCCTAGCGCACTGGTCGCGAGAAGCATGCCCATGGCCGAAGCACATGGCAGTCGATAGGGAAGCCTGCGCATTATCCGCTCTCCGTCTTATTGTTGAGCCTGTCTAACCCGCCCCGTGCGTTTTGGGAATCCCCCGCTGTCGCAGCCTTCATCAGTGCATTTTTCCGGTTTGATGAAATGCACGCCAGGCATATACCCACCAATGCCACGGTTGCATTTCGTGATTTCCGCCAGCGTGCAGTAACTCCGGTTGGCCTCTCACTTGCGCTTCGTACTTCCGATGACTTCGGCAAACCCTTCTTAGCTCATCCGGCGGTACCGGTCGTGTTTCGCTGGACCTAGTCGGCACCGTCACATGCGTCTCGAAATATGGCACCAGAAATGGTCTTAACATTTCCTGACTGAAAAAGTAGGGTAAATCTCGAAGACGTTCGCCCGACCCTTACCTTGCGAGTTTTAGAGTGAAACATGCCACCGCAGACATCGATGCTTTGGCCAACCGGACCGGTACCGTAAGCGCACCACGATTGCGCGCCGATGGTCTTTGTGTCGGATACGCCGCAAAGAGGATTGTCCACGATGTCGACCTGCAGGCAAATCCGGGTGAAGTGACCATCCTTGTCGGGCCAAACGGGTGCGGCAAATCGACATTGCTGAAGGCGATGGCAAGGGTCCTCAAGCCAATGTCCGGGATGGTGTCGCTGGATGGAAAAAATGTCCACCAGATGCCTACACGTAACTTGGCACGGCAACTCGCGCTTTTGCCACAGGGTCCCGTCGCTCCAGAGGGCCTGACGGTGCATGAGCTTGTCAGTCAGGGGCGCTTTCCGCACCAAAGCCTGACGCGGCAATGGTCGGCTGAGGACAGTCGCGCGGTCTCGGATGCGATGCAGGCCGCCGATGTCACAGAGTTTTCGGACCGTCGTGTCGATAGCCTGTCTGGCGGACAGCGGCAGCGATGCTGGATCGCGATGGTTCTGGCGCAGGAAACAGATGTCATCCTGCTGGACGAGCCGACGACGTTTCTGGATCTCAAGGTGCAGGTCGATGTGATGACTTTGCTACGCGCAATCGCGCGCGAGAAGGGTCGGACCCTCGTTGTCGTGCTGCACGAATTGAATATCGCGGCGATGTTTGCCGACCAGATCGTCATCATGCGCAATGGACGGTTGATCGCCCAAGGCGCGCCGGAACGGGTTATCACGACCGAGAATCTCGCCGCAGGTTTCGGCCTGCAAGCGACTGTCATCAAGGATCCTGTGACAGGTCGGCCCGTTTGCCTTCCTGCGATTGCAGGGCCGGCGATATGACGAAAGCTGGATGGTTCGGTTTGCCGGTCCTTCTGGGTGCACTGGTATTGGCATTTGGCTGGCACATTGCAGTGGGCGCAAAAACAGTGCCGTTGCAGGTCGTGTTGGAGGCGCTTGTCGCCTATGACAAAAGCAATTTCGACCATGTTGTCGTGACCGATTTGCGGCTGCCACGCGCCGTCTATGCCGTGCTGGTCGGGGCTGCCTTGGCGGTTGCGGGTGCCCTGATGCAGGGCGTTACCCGCAATCCGCTGGCTGAGCCGGGTGTTCTGGGCCTGCTGACCGGCGCATCGTTCGTCGTGGTCATGGCGGTGGGATATTTTCGGGTGGTCGATCCGGCCTTTATACCAGTGCTTGCGGCCTTGGGTGCGACCGTGACAGCGGCCTTGGTCTGGGGAATCGCGGCGGCCGCACCCGGTGGATCGACGCCGCTGACTCTCGTGCTTGCGGGCGCGGCAATTACGGGGTTCCTCGCTGCGTTCATTTCACTCGCCCATTTGCTGGATCAAGAGAGCTTTGATCGCTTGCGCGTGTGGCTGACTGGCACGTTGGCTGGGCGGTCAACGGATGTATTGATCTGGGCCCTGCCCTGGCTGATCGGTGGATTGGTTCTGGCGCTTCTACTGGCCCCACAAGTCACCGCCCTCGCCATGGGGGATGAAACGGCTGTAGGTCTGGGCGTCGACGTTGCCCGCATAAAAATGCTGGCAATGCTCGCCGTGATTGCATTGACTGCGGCGGCTGTGGCCATCGCCGGCCCAATGGCGTTCGTAGGGCTTGTAATCCCGCATGTCGCGCGCATCCTGGTGGGGGCAGATTACCGCGCGATCGTGCCGGTCTCGGCCGTACTCGGCGCTGTGTATCTGTTGGTCGTGGATATCGCCGCCCGCATGGTTCTGGCCCCGATCGAGGTATCGACCGGGATCGTGACCGCCCTGCTCGGTGCGCCGTTCTTTGTATGGCTTGTAAGGGCGCGACTATGAGTGTGCTGGTGCTGAGTCCCTGGAACGGGCGCGTCTCACTGCGCTTGCATCGCCGTGCATTGGTGGTCGCTGCGATCTTGCTGGCGCTGGTCGTCAGCGTGAGTGTCGCAAGCCTGATGAGCGGGAGCTATCCGCTGAGCCTGCGCGGCGTATGGGATACGTTGACCGGCAATCCATCCGAAGACATCGCCCAAACCGTTGTATGGGAATTCCGGTTCCCGCGTACCATCGTGTCTGCCGTCGCCGGGGCATTGTTCGGGTTATCCGGCGCGATCCTGCAATACGTCACCCGCAACCCGTTGGCCGATCCGTCTCTTGTCGGCGTCAGCCAGGGGGCCGGGCTTGCTGTCGTTTCCGCGATTGTGTTGTTTCCCGAAATGAATCTGGTCTGGCGTCCTGTGCTGGCCTTTGGCGGCGCGCTCGTCGTGGCGGCCCTGATCCAGAGCATTGCGATGCAGCGCACAGGTGGGGCGACGATGCGGTTTATCCTGACTGGCATCGGTGTTGCGGCCTTTATCGCCGCCATCACCAACGCCATGTTGACATATGGTGACATCGATCAGGCGCAGGCGGCCCTTGGCTGGCTTGCCGGATCGATACACGCCGTTGGCTGGGCCGAGGTCTGGAGCCTGACGCTTTGCCTCGCGATCCTGACGCCCGGTCTGATCTGGTCAGGGCGCTATCTGTCAGCACTACGATTAGGGCCAGAGGTGTCTGTCGGATTAGGCGTGCCAATCAGGGCCGCACGTATCGGGATGATCACGCTTTCGGTGGCGCTTGCGGCCTTTGCCGTCGCTGCCGTCGGCCCCCTTGGCTTTGTCGGCCTCGTCGCTCCGCACCTTGCGCGCCGCTTGGCACATTCTGGTGTCGGACAGCACCTGTTGATGACCGCACTGACGGGCGCGTTAATGGTTGGCTTGGCCGACTTTATCGGTCGCATCGCTTTTGCACCGGTTCAAATACCTGCGGGTATTCTCACCGCGATCCTCGGTGTGCCCGTGTTTTTGTTGTTGATCCTCAAGACCCAATCAACCCGCCAGCTCTAAGCGCCAAGCGCCCAGCCAGCACACATCTTGCAATGATAAAGGAGACGTCCATGCGACGCACCAGTCTTGCTGTGCTGGCCACCTGTGCCGCAACGCCAGCACTTGCCCTTGAATGTGACGATGGCATGCGGGCGTTCACCCATCAGGCAGGTGAAACCTGCATCCCGCAAAACCCAAAGCGGATCGTCTCGCTTGGGTCCAAAAACGTCACCGTGCCATTGATCGAGCTTGGCCACACACCCGTCGGCCGTCAGGGTTCCCTGTGCGAGGATGGGACCGCGACCATCCGTGCCTCCGCGGTGTCCACAGGTGTTGAGTTCGACAACTCCGAAATTGCATTTGTGGGTGACTATCCTGTCGATCTTGAATTGGTCGCGGCCCTCGAACCTGACCTGATCATCTGGCCGGACTGGCAGGATGAGGTGAACATCGATCAACTGAACCTGATTGCCCCGACGGTCGCATATGCCACTGACTCGACCATTCACGACGGGCAGGCCTTCTTTGCGCGCTTGTTGGGGGCGGAGGATCATTTGGTTCGCGCAAAGGCACGTTACGATGCCCAGATCGCACAACTCGCCGCGCTGGTGCCCACGGGCACAACGGTCAGTGTCATTCATGGTAGCGACGGTGGGTTCTGGACGAGCTATCCTTACGGTAATCTTACCCTGATCCTTGAAGATGCGGGGTTCGACGTGGTTGATATCCAGGCGTCGATCGCACCGGGCGAATATCCGACCTTCTCGGCAGAGCGGTTACAGGAGTTTGACGCCGACTGGGTGTTCACGACCTATCGGACGGATCGCGAGGAAACCCCCGTGGATGCGACGGCTGCGATGGAAAACGCCTTTCCCGGATACTGCGAGGTCCTGACGGCTTGCGCAGAAGGCCGCTTTATCGCCCTACCGCGAGAGGAATTGACCACCCCGTCCTATGATGCTGTCGGGGCGGCAATCTTTGCGCTGACCACGCATATGTCGAACCCCTTCACACAGCCGACAAAATAGGAGGTTCTGCCAATGTACCACATCGCACGAACGGTCATTTCAATGTTGATAGCCGTGGTTGGCACCCTCAGCGCCGCCATGGCTCAGGAATTCCCGCTCACCATTGAGACCAAATTTGGCACCGCTTTGATCGCCGAACAGCCTGAGCGGGTTGCGACACTTGATTTCAACGGGGCTGATGACCTGCTCTCCCTTGGCATTCAACCGGTCGCGATCCGCTATTGGTACGGCGACTATGAAAAAACGGTCTGGCCGTGGGCGGCTGATCTTCTGACAACCGATCCGCTGGTCGTGCAGCGCGAGATTGACCTTGAAGCACTGGCAGCCGCGAGCCCTGACATCATCCTGGCCATGTGGTCCGGCATCGATGCCGACATGCATGCGAAACTGTCGCAGATCGCACCCGTCGTCGCGGTACCCGATGGTGTCGGCGACTATGAAATGCCGTGGGATGACCGCGCGCGCCTTGCCGGACTGGCGACAGGTCGTTTAGGGCAGGCAGAGGCCGCGATTGCCGCGCTCAACGCGCGATTTGACGATCTGCAAACCGCCAACCCCGGCTGGCAACGAAGTACCGCCAGCGTCGCCTATCTTTGGGATGGACGTCTTGGTGTTTACGGCAGCGGCGACGTACGGCCGCAAATCCTTTCCGGTTTGGGCTTCAAGACACCCGCAGCGGTGGATGCATTGGTGCCCGAAGACGGCTTTGCCGTCGATATCAGCGGCGAAAGCCTGCCTGAAATCGATGCCGACGTGATCCTGTGGTTCGCCACGCAAGAGGATTTCGGCCCGGTCCTCGATCTGCCGGGCCGCAATGTCCTGCAAGGCGGTGAGGTCTTTGTCGATGACCTTCTGACTGGCGCGTTCAGCCATGCATCACTCCTCAGCTTGCCATACGTGCTCGACCGGCTTGAACCCGCCCTGAACGCGGCCTTTGCCGACCGCGAGACACCCGTTGATTTGACAGAAGGAAACAACCAATGACCCGACAATTAACCTTTGCGGCATGCGCCATGACAGTCATGGCTACCCCTGGTTTTGCTTTGACCTGCGACACCGGTTTTCGCGCCTTCATCCACGATGCTGGTGAAACCTGTATCCCAGAGATGCCAGAACGTATTGCCAGCCTGCGTGATGACAGCGTTACGACCCCATTGATGGATATGGGTGCGCCCGTATTCGCAACCATCACCCGCGAGGCTGATGGCGACGGTCCACGCTGGGTCCGCGGCGCCGTCGATATCTTCGGACAGGAAGCCGTAGATGCCGCCGGGCTGATTGACCTTGGCGGGCACAATCCACCCGACGTCGAAGCCGTCGCTGCAGCCGACCCGGACCTGATCATCCTGCGACCCTATCAAATCGACGCGCTGGAACAGTTGCAGACGATTGCGCCAGCAGTCGTGATACCAGATGACATGTCGTTCCTCGATCACATGGCATGGCTGGCCGATGCAGCGGGGATGGAGACCACTTTTGACGCCGAGCTTGCCGTCTACAATGCCCGCATCGCGACTGCTAAAGAGCGTATCGGTGCGCCCGGTGACATCGTCGTATCCCGCTTTGACATGTGGGAGGACGGCCTGTGGTACTACCCCAACTGGGGTGCGATTGATCAGGTCATCAACGACATTGGTTTTGCCAAACCCACAATTCAGGCCGAAGAAACCGAAGGCTTCAACGGGCTAAGCGTCGAACGCATTCAGGAATTCGACGGCGATATCATGTTGGCCAGCATCGCCCCACGCTGGGGCCAGACGGTGCCGATGCTCACCGCGCAGTGGGACAGCATCGCGCCCTTCTGGCGCGAGCTGAGCGGCGTAAGTTCCGGCAATCTGTTCTGGTACGAACGCGATGTGATGGTGGGATACACCTTTACGTCACTGCATCGATCCATCGACCTGCTGACAACCGTGACCGCGGGGCGCGCCATCAACTGATCCTTACACCGCAAGCCACGCCGAGTCTCGGCCAGCCAGCATACCCCATCGAAAAATGGAGTTTGCCATGACCGGTAGAATTACCCTCTCAATCATCTTTGCCACATTGGCCACACCGCTCTTTGCCCTTGAATGCGACGAAGGCATGCGTGCGTTCGCGCATGCCGCTGGCGAAACCTGCATCCCGGTCGATCCGCAACGGATCGTCACACTCCAGGATCAAAACGGCCTTTTGCCCCTAATGGAACTGGGCGTGACCCCGATTGGATCGTCCGGCCACGTCAATAGTGCGGGCGAACAGATCTTTCGCCGGATGGAGGGCTATGACACCTCTGACGTGAGGTGGATTGGCCCTTATGGCAGCCCGCCGGATGTTGAAACCATCGCCGCGATGCAGCCTGACCTGATCATTGCGTCCCCATGGCCGCCCGAGGCGCCGGACCTGCTGGAAGGTGTCGCGCCCGTCGTCGTCATCGACATGTTCAACCAACCGCTCGAAGACGCATTGTTCCAGTTTGCCGACGTCGTGAACCGCACCGACCGTGCGGAAGAATTGCAAGCGCAGATGCAGGCACGCGCGGTCGAGGTGCGCGCAGAGCTGGGCGATTTGATGGACACGACGACCCTGTCGGCCATCACTCGCGAATATGAAGGCGATGGGTTTTATGGAATCGAACCGACGCAAGCCTTCGGCGCAATCCGCCGCGCCCTCGATCCCACCATGACCCCAGCCGAGGCGGATTGGAGCACGGAGCGTGCAAACAAGAGCCTCGAGGTCATCGGGGATCACGCAGCCGACGTCATGATGTTTCTTACCTTTGATGCCGATGAAGGCGGCACCTCGTCAGAATTTAACAGCTTCATGTCCGAACCCATCGTGCAAGCCCTGCCCGTCGCGCAGGCCGGACAAATCTACGTTCTCGACGGATCGCAGATGGTGGGGTCTGCCTGGGGCAAGATCGTCAACGGAATGGAGCAGATCAGTGCCGTTTTACTGGATGACGGCATCAACCGCGATCTGGTGATCGAATGATCCACATGCGCCAAACTTGGCAGGATCTGGCGGTTGCCCTGCCGCGGCTGGACGACGATTTTTCCCCGGTCATCCAGTTTCAGCCGGCGCCAGACTTTGCGGCACTTAACGACATCCCAGAAGCGGCCCTACCGCGGTGGATGGCAGATGCGGCTATCGATGTGGAAGGTCCTGACGCCAAACTTCGCGCGGCCTACCTGATGGGAGATCTGAGTTTTGCAGTGGTACAGACCTTCGCAGCACTCGCACTGCGCGGGTATTGGGTTGTTGCGTCCCATGCAAGCCCGGTCGGCGTCCGCCCGCGTTTTGTGCATTGGACTGAGGACGGCGAAAACGGTGTCTCTCAAACGTTCGATCTGTTCCTAAATCCTGACAGCTTGGTCTTTTCACACGCACCGTCGCCCTATGCCTTTGCAAGGACGATCGAGGACCTTTTCAGCCCGATCGTCAAGGCCATGACCCACCAAAGCAAGCTCAGCAACACCGCGTTTCATCGCCTGATAGGGGACAGCATCGCCTACGCTTTTCTGGCCCATGGTCGGGTGTTGGACCGCGAGCAGGAGGCGATGGTGGCCGCGCTGTCCATTCTGCGCGAGCCGGGCACAAAACTGACCAATCGCAAGGTTCGCTTTGATCACATCACACTGCCCGAAGCACCTGAAATCGGCCAATGGCTACGGGTGCGCGGCGGGTGTTGCCGCGCCTATACCCGCCCCGGCAAGCCCGACTACTGCACAACCTGTGTTTTGCGAGATGATGAAAGTCGCGCTGAACGCTTCCGCAATTACCTGCGTCGTACGCGCCTTCGGGCAGACGCTGAAAAGTCATGAAAAGGAAAACGAACGAATGAGACTTCTTGCTTTCTTGGCCGCGATCGTCTTTGCAACCTCGGTTGTTGCACAGGATGTGCGCACGATCATCGATGCCTCTGGGACAGAGGTCGAAATCCCCGTTCAACCCCAGCGTATCATTGGTATGCACGATCAGTCGATCACACTGACCCTGATCGAGCTTGGCGCGCCGGTCGTCGGTTCGATGGGCCGCACGACGGACGATGGCACGCTTTATATGCGCGCGGTCGATCTTTTTTATGGGCTCGATTTTGAAAACTCCGGCATCGCCTTCGTCGGTCAGTGGGAGGCATGGGATTATGAGACCATCGCCGGGCTGGAGCCCGACCTGATCCTCGAGTGGGAGGATGCAGACGCCAACCACATCGAAAAATTGCGCGCCGCCGGCCCCGTTGTCCTGATCCCGCGATCAAACGAAAAATTCGTCAGCACCCGCGCGATTGCAGAGGCGGCCGGGGTCATGGACAGGTTCGAATTTGAGTTGGCGCGCTACGACGCTTTGGTCGAAGATGCCCGCCGTTGGGTGCCTCAGCTTCAGGGGGCGAGCTATGCCAAGATCCAGGGCTGGGATGGCAGCCTTGAAGTTTACGCAGGCTATGGCGGCATCACGCAGGTTCTTGAAGACCTCGGGATGGTACGGACAGATTTTGCGCAGGCGATGTCGGATCGGGGCGTGATCTGGGGTGAAACCGTCAGTGCCGAGACGATGCCAGAGCACAATGCAGACTATATCTTTGACACATTCACCGTCGCCTATGGCGATACCGCCGCCAGTCCCTACGAGCGACTGAACGAGGTACTGCCGGGCTGGTGTGACATCCTTACGGCTTGCGCCGAAGGGCGCTACATCGTCTTACCGCGTGAGCATTCAACCGGCACGAATTTCGGATCGCTGGAACGGCAGTTATACTACGTAGTGACGCATGTTGGTGGCAGGCCAAGCGTCACAGCAGTCGATTGAGGTGTAAGATCCATAGCCGGAACTTCAATAGCCGCTATGCACGCTCTCCGCAGGCCTGCTGCCTGCGTCACCCTGCCCCACAACGAACGCCACAGTTGGCAGGCCGCACCGTAGCGATGATGAAAGATCACGTCCGCCCGAAACGCCGGATTTTGATACCACGCGGATGAGACAGACGGTCTTTGCCCGTATTCTCAACATGGGGGCCACCACGGTCGCGCAATGGGAAAAGCCTGATGGCCCATCCGCGCGGTTGCGACCGCAGGGGGATCGAAAGCATTGGTAGAAGGGTAGACCGATCAATCCGGCCGTCCCCTACGCTGCGTCTAACTGATACAACAATGTGTCAAGTTTGCCCGCTGCATCCAGTTTTGCCAATTCGCTGTATCCGCCAATATGAAAATCGCCGATGAAGATCTGCGGCACAGTGTTTCTTCCCTGTGACACCGCAATCATTTTTTGGCGCTTTGTGGGGTGGTCGGTGATGTCGATGTTTCTGAAAGTCTTGCCCTTGGCCGTCAGCAGGGCTTTTGGCTGCTTTGCAATAAGGGCAATAGTGCTTCGTATAGATGGTGATATCTGACATTTTGGTATCCTCATGGCGATGGATCGGGCCCTCTGGCACGTTGCGACAGAGGGCCGTCATTTCTATTTTTTGCGCGCCATGCGTTTCAGCGCGTCACCCGTCAGGAAAACAGCTGCGGCCAAAAGGACAATGTCCTTCAGCAGGAATTGACCAGGGACAACGGAAAGCGCAGGAAAGCCGCCAAGGCTAGGTTCTGTAACTGGTGCCGTCAGCAATAGGCTGGACGTGACGAGGAATGTAAGGACAGCGCCAATCGCCCCGATCAATGCGGCCCTTGGAGATTTGAAACCCCATAGCAGTAGAAGGGCCGTCACGATTTCAGTCGTGCCGATCAGATTGGATGCGCCTTGCAGGCTGAACACCTGATAAAGCCAGCTGGTCAGTGGGCTTGACACAACCAGACCTTCGATAGCACCGGCTTCGTATGCGGTGAATTTCATCGCCCCAATCCAGCCGAGGACCGTCGCGGTGCTCAAGCGGATACTGTGTATGCCGACATGGTTAATTCGGTCACCCAGTTCTGCGAGGTCGGCGTTGGGTTTGTTGGGGGCGTAAGTTGAATCGTACATGGCGGTTTCCTTTCTTGACCAATCGGTCTATAATTAGGTAAGCGTGTTTGACTTTGCAGCCAGTTCCGGTCTGATATAAATTAAAGACCGATTGGTCAATAATTGGATTTTCACAGAATGGTGAGAAAGAAACGATGTTAAATCCCGGCAGACCGCGAGAGTTCGATGAGACCGATGCACTGAACAAGATCATGAACCTGTTCTGGCAGAACGGGTATGAAGGTACCGGTTTAAGTGACATTATCAAGGCAACAGGCCTTGCCAAGGGAAGTCTGTATGGCGCTTTTGGTAACAAGCAGTCGATGTACCTGAAGGCATTGATGCATTACGAGCAGCAGGTCATCGATACCGCTGTTGCCGCGCTGCGGGGCCCATCAATTCCACCGCTTGAACGTTTGGATGCGTTTCTGTCACTGCCTATCGCCGCTATTGCGGATGAAGATAGCCGTGGGTGTTTCTTGTGCAATGCATCTGCCGACCGGGCATCGCTCGATGAGGAAACGAAAGCCGCAACCAAGCGTGGCCATGAAAAACTGCGGGCAGCGCTGGCCACTGCGGTGGCAGCCGCTTTGCCCGGCATATCCACGCAACGGGCCGAGCGCAAAGCCGAAGTTCTGCTGAACGTCTATACCGGCATGCGCATCATGTCGCGTGCCGGTAGCTCGGTTGGGATGCTCGAAAGCACCGTTCAAGAAGTGCAGGATAGCGTGATGATGGTTTAGGCAGCGCCTTCGGTGAAAGGCACCAAACTGTCTATTCGATCATGAGCAGCTATTTCTGCTTTTCCAATTTGGCTTTCAGCGCCTCCAGTTTTCTCAGACTGACATCATGTTCGCGTCTTGATTGGTCGAGGTTCTTCCGCCAGAAGGCAACTTCCTTTGTCAGCGGTTCGGTTGCCTTCCCGATGACTAGAGTGTGGGTAAACCAGCCAAGCGCCAGACCAAGCAAGAATGTGCATGACATATAAAGAAGTATCTGGATGATCAGTGAGTCCATGAAATCATAACCCTTATCTTGAGTGATGTTGCCTACCCGACTTAGCGGGTTTGCCATGTAAATGTGATGCGGCGGTTCGCAGAACGGCCAGCGCTGGTGTTGTTTTCGGCAATCGGTTGGCTTTCACCGAAACCAACGGGCCGCATGGCTTCCTGCGGAATGCCAGCTTCGGCGAAGAACGCATAGATCGCCCGTGCACGATCTTCGCTAAGCGCAAGATTGACGGCATCATTCCCCAAGTTGTCCGTGTGTCCGCCGATCTCAACCAAAAGACTTACCTCTGCGCAGTCGCGCGCAATCGCTGACAGGTCTTTCAGCAACGGACCCGTCTCGGATGCCAGCACCGCCGTTCCCGTTTCAAACTCCACGCTAGCCGCCGAAAGGACCTCCTCCATCCGGCTATTGCATGTCGCAGGGGTGATCGCGAGGGCGGTTTCCAGAGGTGGTTCAGATGCGGTTTCAGTCATCGTAATTTCGGTCGCTGTTTCGCGGCGGTCCGCGATGTCGGTCGCCTTTATGGTGGCCAATTCATTCTGTGCTGCCAAAACAACCTCGTGCTGCGCCGCGACCGAATCCTTAAGCGAGGCAATTTCGTCATTGGCGACCATGCGTGCCTGAAATTCTTGCGTAACCCGTGTGGTAAGTTCCTCGATGCGCTCGTTTGCTGACTCCAGCGCGCCGGTCGCCATTTCCAGTCTTGTTTCAAGGTCTGAAATAACCGGATTGGGTGCCTGTTGCGCAGATTGCAGCGAAGCAAGGTTTGCTTCCAACTCACCTAGCCGATCTTTCAACCCTTCCGCGTTCTCTGCCTGATTGGCAAGGATCTCATTACGGGCCGTCAAATCATTTTCAAGCTCCGCCACACGTAGGTTGAGCGAATCGTTCAGCCGCGATGTCGTTTCCTGCTCGGCCATCAGTGTCGTGATTCGACCACGCGCTTCGGTTAAATCCGCCTGAAGCTGATCGCGTTCAGTGCGCAGCGCAATACTCCGTTCGGTCTCAGTCGCCGCAACCTTTTGCAGGTCTGTCACCTGATCCGAAAGCTGCTGTATTTCTTCGATGGATGCTGCATTTACGCTGGTCCGGCGATCAATTTCTGAGGGCAGGAACGATATCGCCGCTCCGAACGACGCCACTGTCAGAAGTGAAATCCCGACGATCAGTGTCAGCTTCATAATAAACCTCTTTAACACAAAACAAACGCACGACTTAAAAATGTTGCGCACTCGCAATAATAACAATAATGATAGCACGGTCAAATTTTAGCCATAGTTTTTTCCTCAACTGATGGTGGATAACCGTGCTGTTTGGTTTGTCTTGATAGTTACTGTGAATAAAGAGTAGATATGACGTATATTAGTCGAAGAAATGCCATCGGCTTGCTCGCTGGCGCGACGACCGCCACACTGGCCACACCGAGCCTTGCACAGGCAAAACCGAAAATAGCTTTCATACTCAACGGTACGCCCGGCGATGTCGGTTGGAACTATGAACACGAACGCGGTATTGCACAGGCCAAGGCCGCATTTGGCGACCAAACCCAAATTGATACGTTCTATGGCGTGAAAGAGTGGGGCGAGGAGGATGCCGCCCAGCTAGAGACGTTGTCCGGTCAAGGCTATGACATGATCTTTGCCTGCTCGTTCGGCTATATGCAATCGATGATGCAGGCTGCTTTTGCGGCCCCTGATATCAAATTCGAACATTGTGGTGGCTTTGTACGCACCGGCAACATGTCGACCTATTCGGCACGTTGGTACGAGGGGCGCGTACCCCAGGGGCTGATCGCGGGGACGATGACAAAGACAAACAAGATCGGGTATCTCGCGTCATTTCCGATCCCGCAAATTCTGCGCGGCATCAATGCCGCCTATCTTGCGGCCAAATCTGCCAACCCGGACGTCGAATTTGAAGTGGTTTGGCTGAACAGCTGGTTTTCACCCGAACGTGAGGAAGAGGTTTCGCGCCAGCTGATAGCAAACGGCGCGGATGTGCTGCTTGCACATACCAACAGCACCAAGCCAACCGAGGTTGCCGAGGATTTGGGCGCATTCGCCTTTGGTCAGGCATCCGATATGTCGGCCTATGGGCCGAATGCCACCCTATCTGCAACGATCAACAACTGGGGCCCATATTATGTGCGTCAGATCGGTGCGATGCTTGATGGTAGCTGGTCAAGCACCAACACGTGGGGCGGATTTGCCGATGAAATGATTGCAGCCGGCGAATTTTCCGACCAGATGCCCAACAGATTGTTCCTGAAGGCCGCTGATACGGTCGAACGGTTGGGCGCAGGTCAGATGAACCCATTCGTCGGTCCGGTGCGCCGTCAGGACGGATCGGCTTGGCTGGCACCGGGTGAAACAGCAAGTGACAGGGATCTTTTAAAAATGGATTTTTTTGTTGAAGGGTTGACCGGCGTTATCCCAAGTACGGGGAATTGATTGAATGAGTGGAGTAACCAGCATGGTCATTGGGGCACGAAAGAAATTGATTTGCCTTTTGTTGTCGGGAACATCGTTGATCCCGTCCGGTGCTCTTGCCGAAACGACGCTGCGGGCGCTTGATGGCAGCTTTGAGATGAAGGGCCAGTCCGTCACCTTTGACGAAAGCAGCTATTTTCTGCAAACGCCGCAAGGCGAATTGGTCGTGCAGCGGGAATTCGTGACCTGCATCGGTGATGGCTGCCCCGTAGATGAAACTGTCGAGAACGTCGATGACAGGATCATTCTGACGTCGCTCGACGGATCTTTTGAGCTGAACGGTACGCTATTGCAAGTGACGGCATCCGATTTTGTGGTGCAAACGGGCGACGGGTCGGTGACCATCCAGCGGGAATTCGTCAGGTGTGAAGGGGCGGCTTGCCCGACATCCGAGGTTGACCGCGCCGATTTCAAGATCGCTGTCGGCGACACTCTGGCGGCAGAGCTTTTGTCCAAGGTGATCACCGACTTTGCGGAGTCAAAAGATTTCAGTGTCACGTTGTCCATGGGAGGCGCCGATCAGATTTCGACAATCCTGGTCGGTGATGAACGCGGGCAGGAGGTTGCCAATATCAGCCTTGAACAAATCGCACCGGCAGAGGCTATCGCCGCCGTTCAACGTGGAGAAGCCGCATTTGCCTTAACGCAGGGGACTTTGTCCGCGACCGATGAAGACGACGACACCGATGCGACGCTCACCGAGACAACGATCGGGTTGGATGGCATTGCCTTTGTGGTCCATCCCGAAAACCGGATCAATGTGCTTGAGATGGAAGACCTGCGGTCCGTATTGACAGGTGGGGTCACGAACTGGTCCGATCTTGGCGGAGCAGACGCGCCAATCGCTGTGCATGTTTTGGCTGAATCATCAGGTGCTAACGCTCAGTTACGTAACAGGCTGCTTAGCGGGCAGGCTCTGTCGACGGGTGTGCGCGTCCATGACACAGCCGTCGATTTGAACACGGCCATCGGGGCGGATCCATATGCGATCGGGGCTGTTTATCGTTCGCAGATTATCGATAGCAAGCCGCTAGATCTGGTGAGCAGCTGCAACATCTTTTTCGATAACAGCGATTTTTCGATACAGACCGAAGAGTATCCGCTGACCATACGCTGGAATCAGTACATGGCTGACGATGATGCGATGCCCGAGTTTGCAAAAAATATCGGTGACTTCATCGTCACCGACTTTGGCCAGCGTTCGGTCGCGTCGCAGGGTCTTGTCGCCCAGGAACTGCGTGTCCTGCCGATTAAAGACCAAGGCGCGCGTATCCTGACATCTGTCCTTGCCGGCGATGCGACTGCATTGCAGGCGAACGTGACGCGGGCGTATCTTGGTGAAACCGCAAATGCCGAACGGCTTTCGACCTCGCTGCGTTTCCTGACCGGATCATCGCAACTTGACCAGAAAGCGATTGATGATGTGAAGCGTATCTCAAGCGTGGTCCGCTCGGATGCCTATGAAGGCTACGAAGTGTTGATCTTTGGTTTTACAGATTCCGTCGGCTCGGACACCAACAACATCACCTTGGCCGAGCGTCGTGCAAATGCGGTCAGAGATATTTTGTTGGCTGAAAATGTCGGCTTTTTGGACGACGACGTTGTTTCGACATTCGGAATGGGGCCGATCGCGCCGGTAGACTGTAATGACACGGCCGAAGGACGCGAATTGAACCGGCGGGTTGAAATCTGGATCAGACCAAAGGCCTAAACGCTGTTCACAGGGGACCGTTGCATTGACGGGTTCGTTCGGCCAATTTCAGCATGATGAGGTTGGTCACGCGGCGCGAATCACTGTTCAAACGTTATGGTTTTCCGCCCGACCGCATGACGCGCCGCGAAGGCTGCCAAAGCCGTTGATCACGATGCATATAGGCTGTTTCATTTAACCGGCCCCGATAGGCCATAAACGCCAGTCACACCCGCTGCATGCGGCTGTTCAAAATGGCCGCCAAAAGCGTAGGATTGCGGCCTGCACCCCTTCATACTTGGGATCGCGTCCCAGCCTGGGATGGCATTGCCACCCGGCGAACTGGTGTGGGGTCACTATAGACAGTACACCGGTCCAGCTGATCCAAGCCAACCGTGGCGCCGTTCTTGTCCCTCTGAACTGACGGTCACTCATGATTTGGCGAACTATTAGAAATCAACCTCGATCGCGACGCCCTTTGCAACGGCCAGATCCACGACGGCTGCTGCGACAGCCAGGTCCTGCAGGCCAACACCGGTACCATCAAACAGCGTGATATCCTCATCAGACGTCCGACCCGCATTGGTGCCGTTGATCACGGCACCCAGTTGCGCGACCTCACTTTCCGTAATCAGACCTTCGGCCACCGCATGCTGAGCCTCGCCGATAGATACTGATTGCGCGACCTCATCCGTGAAGACGGACGCTTTGGCGAGCAGGGCGGATTCAACTTCTTGCTTGCCTTTGGTGTCAGTGCCCATACAGGCAATGTGGGTGCCGGGGCTGACATGATCGGCCATGAGAGAGGGCGCAAAGGCGGACGTGATCGAAATAATAACGTCAGCTTCCGTCATGCCGGGCAAATCGACAGCCTCGAACGGCACACCGGCTTCGGTCGCGACCTTTTCGATATTGGGCAGCATGTCAGGGTGGTAGTTCCAGCCAATGACTTTTTTGAAACGGCGGGTCTCCAGCGCCGCACGTAGCTGGAACGTCGCCTGATGTCCTGCGCCGATCATACCCAGAACCGATGCATCCTTGCGTGCGAGGTGTTTGATCGACACGGACGACGCAGCTGCCGTGCGCAGCGCGGTCAACAAGTTTCCACCAACCATCGCTTTGGCTTTGCCAGTGTCAGGATCAAACAGGAACACTGTGGACTGGTGGTTGATCTCATTCCGTTTTTCGAGGTTATGCGGCCAGTAACCACCGGCCTTCAAGCCCAGAGTCAAACCCGCCTTGTCGAACCCCCCTTTGAAGCCGTAAAGCGCATCTTCATGGCCAATGGCCTCACGGATCACTGGAAAGTTGTAGGCGTCTTTCGCAGCCATGGCCGCAAAAACCTTTTCAACCGCATCGAACGCCGCTTCGCGGGTCATCAGGCTGGCAATTTCGCGTTCGGGTACGATGAGCATCTGTAGAGTCCTTTGAAAAATGGGAGTCGGTGAGCCGCGCGACCAGCACTGGAAGGTCCAGCGGGAACGGGAAACTCGTGCGTTCACATGCATACCGGGGGAGGGCCACCGCATGTGAACGTCTTGGACCAGCCTCCTCGCTGAAACTCCCCCACATTGTTTAGTAGGCTTTGCCGCGGGCGCTGACGGGCCAGACGGTCTCGACCTTGCCGCCGCGCACGCCGACATACCAGTCGTGCACATTGCAGGTCGGATCGCAGTGACCGGGGACGAGCTTCAACTTGTCGTTCACGCTGAGAACGCCCTGGGGGTCCATGACGACCCCGTGTTCATCAGAGCACTTGACGTATTCCACATCGTCACGCCCGAACACGGTGGGCAAACCGGAATCCACCGACTGCGCCTTCAGGCCCGCGTCCACGATCGCCTTGTCGGCCTTTGCGTGGGACATGACCGTCGACAGGATGAACAGGGCATTCTCCCATTCGCTTTCATCGATGCGCTTTCCGTCCTTATCAAGGATACGGCCATAGTCGGCGTCCATGAAAGCGTAGGAGCCACACTGCAACTCGTTAAAAACCCCGGAATTTGATTCAAAATAGTAAGAACCGGTTCCGCCACCACCGACAATGTCACACTCCAGACCGTTAGCCTTGAGGCCGGCGATCGCGTCCTTGACCATATCGATGGCAATCTGTGTCTTGCCCTGACGCTCTTCATAGCTGTCGAGGTGCTGCATGGCGCCCTGATACGCCTGAATGCCTGCAAACTTCAGACCATTAGCGGCATCGATCATCTTGGCGATGTTGACCACATCCTGTGTTGAAGTGACACCACAGCGACCTGCGCCACAGTCGATCTCGACAAGACATTCAATTTCCGTGCCGTGCTTCTGTGCGGCCGCCGACAGGTCCGCCACATTGGCCGGATCATCAACACAGCACAGTGTGCGCGCGCCCAAATTGGGCATCCGTGCCAGACGGTCGATCTTGGCCGGGTCCGTCACCTGGTTGGACACCATGACATCCTTGATCCCACCACGTGCAAACACCTCAGCCTCGGAAACCTTCTGGCAGCACACGCCACAGGCACCACCCAGTTCGATCTGCAGCTTTGCCACATCGACGGATTTATGCATCTTGCCATGTACGCGGTGGCGCATGCCGTGCGCCTTGGCGTAATCGCCCATCTTCTTGATGTTGCGTTCCAGCGCGTCAAGGTCGAGCACCAGTGATGGCGTCTGGATATCCGACTCATCCATGCCAGGTTTGGCGGGGATGTCGTAACCGACTTCAAACTCTTCGAAATTAGGTTGCTTGTTCATGTTTTGTGTCCTCAGTTGAGCCACGGCAGCTTGTCCAGATCGACATTTCCGCCTGTTACGATCACGCCGACTCGTTTGCCAGCAAAGTAGTCCTTGTTCTTGAGTATGATGGCCAAAGGCACGGCACAGCTGGCCTCCATGACGATGCGCAAGTGCTTCCATGTCAGTTTCATCGCATCGATGATCTCTTCTTCGGAAGCCGTCTGAATGTCGGTCACGTAGTTGGATACAAAGTGCCAGGTGCGTTCCTTGAGCGGCACCAGTAGGCCATCTGCGATGGTCTTGGGTGCATCGTCGGCAATGATGTATCCAGCCTTGAAGCTGCGGTAAGCATCATCTGCCTGTTCGGGTTCGGCTGCGATAATCTTGACTTCGGGGGCCAGTGTGGACAGCGTCAGGCAGGTGCCCGAGATCATGCCACCGCCGCCAATCGGGGCCACCATCATGTCAAGACCATCGGTTTGTTCCATGAATTCCTTGGAGCACGTGCCTTGGCCCGCGATCACGCGCGGGTCATTGTAAGGGTGCACGAAATCGCCACCGGTTTCGGCCTGCACCTTGGCAAATGTTGCTTCGCGCGATGTTGTCGATGGCTCACACTCGGTGATTTTGCCGCCGTAGCGGCGCACGGTGTCCTTCTTGGCCTGGGGGGCTGAGCGGGGCATGACCACGTTGCAAGGAATGCCGCGCAGCATGGCCGCGTAAGACAGGCAGGATGCGTGGTTGCCGGATGAATGCGTGGCAACGCCCACCTTGGCCTGCGCATCGTCCAACCCAAAGACCGCGTTCGTTGCCCCGCGCACCTTGAACGCGCCGGGTGCTTGGAAATTCTCGCATTTGAAGAACAGTTCAGCCCCGGTCAGTTCGTTCAGATAGGCAGAGGTCATTACCGGCGTACGCACGATATGTGGCTTGATCCGCTCATGCGCATCCAGCATGTCCTGATAGGTGGGGATATACATCGGTGGCTTCCTTACGATCCATAACGGTAGAATTCCTGGGCTGCGGCCACGCCTGAGCCCAGTTTGATATCAAGACCAAGATCCACCATCACCATTTCTGCGACGCCAAGACCGGACAGCATCATCGCATCCGTGAGCGACCCTAGGTGCCCAATCCGGAACACCTTGCCTGCGACCTCACCCAGACCAACTCCGAAGGCCATGCCGTATTTGTCCGCTGCACGGTTCACGATGTCAGTCGCGTTGAAACCCTCCGGCGTGCGGATCGCCGACACGCTATCAGAATAGACCTCAGGCGAATTGGCGCAAAGCTTCAAACCCCAAGCATCCACGGCGTGGCGCACACCTGTCGCGATCCGGCGGTGACGGGCAAAGACGTTATCGAGACCCTCTTCCTCGATCAGCTTCAGCGACGCTTTGAGACCGCGCATCAGACCGACAGGCGGTGTGTAGGGGTAGGCATTGGCGTCATAGCCCTTTTGCATGTCTTTGACGTCGAAGAAGGTGCGCGGCAGGGTCGCTGTTTCGGTCGCCGCCATCGCCTTTTCAGAAAAACCCACGATGGCCAGACCGGCAGGCAGCATGAACCCCTTTTGGGATCCTGTGACAGCCACGTCCACTCCCCAGTCGTCAAACCGGAAATCCATCGACCCGATTGAGGACACCCCGTCAACAAACAGCAGGGCAGGGTGGCCTGCCACATCCAGCGCCCTGCGTATGGCACCGATATCAGACGTCACGCCGGTTGCGGTTTCATTGTGCGTGGCCAGCACGACTTTGATCTCGTGATTGGTGTCGGCTTTCAGGATCTCTGCGTATTTGTCGGCGGGCAGACCATCACCCCAGGGGGTTTCCACCACCTGAACATCAAGCCCGTGTCGCTGGCACATATCGATCCAGCGGTGCGAGAACATGCCATTTCGGGCTGCCAATACCTTGTCGCCCGCGTTCAGGCAGTTGGATAGGGCGGTTTCCCAGCCACCAGTGCCGGTAGACGGAAAGATAAAGATATGCGCGCCGTCGGATTTCAGAACGCGGCGCACACCATCAAGGATCGGGTGCAGCATCTCGCCAAACATGGAAGAGCGGTGATCGATGGTCGGCATGTAGCACGCCTGACGGATGTGCTCGGGCATGTTTGTGGGACCGGGGATAAAGGCGGGGTTCTGAAAGCTCATGACGACATCCTTTGCGGTTTCCAGTTGTTTACCCGTCCTCCGGATGCATCGCTACTTTTTTGAAATTGTATTTCATATTCGATAAATCAGAATTTTTATATACTTGTCAGTGGCTTGTATTTTTCATATGTTGAACTTATTTTTCAATAATTGCTGTAGGCATCATATGGATTCTCAAGACACTGGATCATTGGCGGGTCGTCGGGCCCGTGGCCGCCCGCGCGATTGGGATGACAAGACCGCCCAGAATACGATCAAATCACTCGACCGTGCGATGGAGGTGTTCGAGCATCTGAGCAAGGCGCAAGGCAAAGCGCTGACCACCATCGCATCAGAGATGAACCAGTCACCAGCCACGGTCTACCGCGTCCTTGTGACATTGGAAGGACGGGGGCTGGTGGAGTTCGACAAAACGGACCAGACTTGGAACATCGGGGCCAAAGCCTTTGTCATAGGCTCGCGGTTTTTGCGGCGCACCTCTCTTGTGGATCGCGCACGGCCAATCTTGCGCAAGCTGATGAATGACACCGGTGAGACCGCAAATCTGGGGGCAGAGCGGGACGGTTCCGTCCTGTTCCTCAGTCAGGTCGAGACGCATTCAAATATCCGTGCCTTCTTTCCGCCCGGGGCGCTTTCTCCGATGCATTCGTCGGGGATCGGCAAGGCGCTATTGGCAGAATTTGACCCCGGCACATTCGCCGCTTGGAAAGCTGATCATGCATTAGAGGCGTTTACGCCCCACACCATTACCGACCCCGATGCGCTGGAGGTTGATCTGGCGCGGATCAGGGCGCGAGGCTATGCGATCGACGGTGAGGAAAAAAACCTTGGCATGCGCTGTATCGCCGCCCCTGTCTTTGATGCGAACACCGAGGCTGTGGCGGGTATTTCCGTTTCCGGGCCCACAAGCCGTGTCGGTGAAGTTGACGTGCCGCGGCTCAGCGATGCGGTGATGCACGCCGCCAAGGCGTTGACGGATGCAATCGGCGGGTCTTCACCCCGCTAAGTTTTAGGCGTGATCCGCAGGTTCATATGCCGGTTCACGTCCTTATAAAGCAAATAGCGAAATTTGCCTGGTCCGCCTGCATAGCAGGCTTGCGGGCAGAACGCGCGCAGCCACATGAAATCACCCGCCTCGACCTCGACCCAGTCGTTGTTCAGATTATAGACCGCTTTGCCTTCCAGCACATAAAGCCCGTGTTCCATCACATGGGTTTCCAGAAACGGGATCACGGCACCGGGTTCAAAAGTCACGATGGTCACATGCATGTCATGGCGCAGGTCGGCAGGATCGACAAAGCGCGTTGTTACCCATTTGCCATCGGTGCCCGGCATCACGGTGGGTGAGATGTCGTTTTCGTTGGTAATGATCACATCTGGCGTATCGAGGCCAGGCACCACGTCATATGATTTACGGATCCAGTGGAACCGCGCTACCGCATCACCCGTATTGCGCAAGGTCCAGCCGGATGCAGGCGGCAGATAGGCATAGCCGCCCTCAGACAGCACGTGATCTTTCCCGTTCACACTCAGCGTGAAAGACCCTTCGACGACGAACAGCACGCCTTCGGCCTGCGCATCCAGTTCGGGTGTATCAGACCCGCCGCCGGGCTGTACTTCCATGATATACTGCGAAAATGTTTCGGCAAACCCCGACAATGGACGCGCAATGACCCAAAGTCGTGTGTCATCCCAGAAGGGTAGAAAGCTGGTCACGATATCGCACATCGTGCCTTTCGGAATTATCGCATAAGCATCCTTGAAAATGGCGCGATCGGTCAGCAGTTGCGTTTGTGGGGGATGACCGCCTGTGGGCGCAAAATACTTGGCTGACATTACAAATCCCGAGAATAGATGCTGTGCCTAGGATGCGGCAAAAAGCCTTCGGCAACCACCGGATAACATCATGTAGGACCTTTCGGGATGATTTGATAATCGCAGGTAGTTGTTCGGAACCGTGGCATTGGTGGGTAGATGCTGCGGGAACGTTTGGGCCACGCCGCAGCCTGTGCCTGTGGTCACGCTTGGCTTACGCGTAATGAGCAGAAAGTCGAATTCACCGTCGGTCCAGCAGACAGCTGAAGCGAATGTGCAAAAAAGGGCCCCCACATCTCTGCGAGGGCCCTTTCCTTTGTCTTGGCGGTGCTTATCTGCCGTCGTCGACAGGCAAAGAACCGCTACCATGGCCATGCAAGCCGCCCGATACTTCTTCGGTCGCTTCCTCTGACAGTTCCTCTGGTAGGACCAGATTGAGGATGATGGCGATGAAGGCCGCAGGCAACAGTCCCGAGGTCATCAGGATGCGTGCCGTATCAGGCAGACCTGCTACCGCGCCGGGTTCCAGCTGCAGACCCAGACCGATGGACAAAGCGATGGCAAAGATCACCATATTGCGGCGGTTCCAGACGACGTCGGAAAGCATGGAAATACCGGCAGCGACGACCATACCGAACATGACGATCACCCCGCCGCCCAGCACCTCGATAGGCACGGTGCGGATGATGCCGCCGACCTTTGGCACGAGACCACAGATGATCAGGAAGATCGCGCCGCAGGTCACGACGTGGCGGCTCATCACGCCGGTCATCGCGATCAGGCCAACGTTCTGGCTGAACGATGTGTTGGGAAAACCACCAAAGATACCGGCAAGTGCCGTGCCGACACCATCGGCGTAAGTCGCACCTTGGATTTCTTTTTCCGTCGCCTCGCGGCCTGCACCACCCTTGGTGACGCCAGAAACGTCACCAACAGTTTCGATGGCAGAGATAAAGGCCATCAGGCAGAAACCGATCACTGCGGCAGCGCTGAATTCAAAACCGTACTTAAAGGGCTGTGGCAGTGCAAAGGCTGCCGAACGCTCCCAGGAGCCGGTCACTGCGCCCCACTCGAGGATACCCACACCAAGCGCGTAGAAATAGCCCACGATCAGACCGATCAAAACGGCGGACACCGAAAGCATCCCAGAGGTGAAGAACTTCAACCCCAGCGTCACGAAGATCACAACCAGTGCAGCTGACCAATTCAGCAGGCTACCGTATTCAGGTGTACCGATCGCAGGCACACCGCCTGCCGCATATTGAATGCCGACCTTGACCAGCGCCAGACCGATCATCGTCACCACAAGCCCCGTCACCAGTGGCGGCAATGCAAAGCGGATCTTGCCGATGAACAGCCCGAGGAAGGCGTGGAAGAGACCACCGATGATCACCCCGCCGAACAGGGCTGCCAAACCATCAACACCCTTGCCCGCAACCAGCGGAATCATGATCGGGATAAAGGCAAATGATGTGCCCTGCACAATCGGCAAAGCAGCCCCGACCGGCCCAATCGTGATGGTCTGCAAAAGCGTCGCGATGCCAGCAAACAGCATCGACATCTGGATCAGATACAACAACTCGGGAAAGTCAGGGCTGTTGGATCCGAAGCCGAACCCAGCCGCACCCGCGACGATGATCGCCGGTGTCACGTTGGATACGAACATCGCCAGCACGTGCTGGATGCCCAATGGAATGGCGCGCTGAAGCGCTGGTGTATAATTGGGGTCGCGGAGTTGCTCCGGTGTCCCGATTGAGTTCGCGGCCATAGTAATTGTCCCTCCCTATGAAACCTCTGCCGGCCCCTCGCCGGCGTCTTCTCTGATCGGAGCGACCGAATACGGGGCATCGAACCAGTGTTCTTCCAAGTTGGCACCCGTTCCGATGCGATCAACGACCGCAAACAGTCCGGGTTCGGACAGCGGGGTCAGCACGCCGTGCCAGATCCCGCGGTGAAAGTTGATGGCTTGTCCCGGCACGCTCTCGAACGCGATGGGCGTACCGGGCGCGCCGTCTTCATCAGGGGCGACGACGATAAGGAACCCATGTTCCGACATCGGGATGAACGCTTGGCTTCCGTCAGGATGACGCTCGACCATTTGCAGCGACAGCGGCAGGCTGCGCGGTTCTGCCTTGAATAGGCTGACACCGGCACGGCCCCCGTTGAAATCAAGGGTCGCGCGATCATGATAGCGCCCGCATTTGCCCTGATTGATCACCTTGTCGGGCGCACCGGCCGTGTCGATGACGTCACCAAAGGGCGCAAAAGCCTCCTTCGTCAGCGGCTGAATATGGATCACGTCATTCATGCGCCCAGCTTCTCGGTCAACCGCAATTCGGCGATCCGCTCCACTTGGCGGCAGGCCTCGTTGAATTCGGTATCACGGTCATTGTCGATGCGGCGATGGAACGCCGCGAGGATCGAGGCCTTGTCGTTGTCCTTGACCGCGATGATGAAGGGAAAGCCGTGCTTGGCCACATAGGCATCGTTCAGTCTCTGGAATGTTGTCCGTTCATCATCGGTCAACAGGTCCAGCCCGACCTCGGCCTGCTCTGCGGTGCTTTCGGCAGTCAGCTTGCCGGCAGCAGCTAGTTTGCCAGCCAGATCCGGGTGCGCTGTCAAAACGCCAAGTCGCCGTTCATCGGATGCGGAACGAAAAATCCGGCATAGTGCGTTATGCACACCTGCGGCACCATCGTGTGTCGGCCCCAGTTCCAGGTCATGTGCACCTTCGGCGATCCAGGCCGAATGTTCGAAGATACCGCCGAAAGCCGCAACAAACTGATCGCGCGACATCTCCGAAGGTCGCGTTTGTGTCATCGGTGGATGTTCCTTTGTCCAATGTTCAGCAATCTCAAGACGGGTGGCGAACCACACACCGTCATGGGCTTTCATGTGGTCGATCGCGCGGCGGAGCGCGGCGGCCCGACCCGGACGGCCAACGATCCGGCAATGCAGCCCGATGGACAGGATCGCAGGACGACCCTGTTGCCCTTCCTCGTAAAGGTAGTCAAAGCTGTCCTTAAGGTAGCTTTCAAACTGATCGCCATTGGTGAACCCTGCCTGAATGCCAAACCTCATATCGTTACAATCCATTGTGTAGGGCACGATCAGTTGATCGCGCCCACGCAGTTTGACCCAATAGGGCAAATCATCGGCATAACTGTCGGCGACATAGGCAAACTGGCCCGTTTCGGCGACCAGCCGCACGGTATTGTTCGAACAGCGGCCTGTGTACCAACCGCGCGGGGCGTCACCTGTGACTTCGGTATGCAGACGAATGGCCTCGGCGATCTGCGCGCGCTCTTCGTCTTCGGGCATGTCTTTGTGTTCGACCCATTTCAGGCCGTGCGACGCGATTTCCCAGCCCGATCGCTTCATCGCAGCCACCTGTTCCGGTGCGCGGGCCAAGGCTGTGGCCACGCCATAGACCGTCACTGGCAGATCCGACAACATCCGGTGCACCCGCCAGAAACCGGCGCGGCTTCCATATTCATAAAGCGATTCCATGTTCCAGTGACGCTGTCCTGGCCATGGCTGCGCACCGGTGATTTCCGACAGAAACGCCTCGGACGCGGCATCCCCGTGCAGGATGTTATTTTCCCCGCCTTCTTCGTAGTTTAGCACAATCTGGACGGCGATCTTGGCGCCGTTTGGCCAGTTGGCTACGGGTGGGTTTTCACCATATCCGATCATGTCACGAGGGTAGCGATTCACACGTATGTCCTTTGTTTCACTCGGCGCGACACTAGGTCAAAACAATCGGATGTATTTTAAAAAAAAACACGAAAGACCCTAACTGCGCTTGTCTTTGCGGATTTACGACCGCGTAGACTATAAGCCGTCAACCAAGTTGCAGGAGATTATGATGGCTGGATATTTGACAACACATGTTCTCGATACCGCACGCGGGTGCCCGGCCGAAGGGTTGAAAATTGAACTTTTCAGTATCGACGGTGATACCCGCACACATCTCAAGACGCTGAGGACCAACGATGATGGCCGGACTGACGAACAGATCCTGCCTGCCACTGAATTCAAGACCGGTATCTATGAGTTGGTGTTTCACGCAGGCGACTATCTGGATACCAGCGGCGTTCCCGCTGAAAGCCCGCGTTTCCTTGACGTGATCCCGCTGCGCTTTGGGATGTCCGAGGCGTCTCACTATCACGTGCCGCTTTTGCTATCGCCGTTCAGCTATTCCACTTATCGGGGCAGCTGAGCCTGAATGGTTGCATTTCGGATGTCCTTGGAAATGCGGTCGATCATAAAGTCCATGAAAAGACGGGCCTTGGGATCCTGTCTCCGTCGATGAGTAAAAAGGCATGCCATCTGAATGGGTTCTGGCGGATTTTGCTTTACCACCGGAACCAGCCGCCCGGCAGCAATATGCTCTGCGACCTCGAAAACCGGCTTCATGGCGATCCCGTGGCCTGCCAGCGCCCAATCGGTCAGCACATCGCCATCGTCCGACTCATAGCGGCCCTGCACAGAGAATTTCCTGATCGCCCCATCGGCCCTAAGCGGCCATTGAAATTCAGTCGCCCCGGGAAACCGCAGGTTTAGGCATTCATGCCCTTCACCAATCAAGTCCGCACCCGTCTGCGGCATGCCCCGCGCCTCGATATATTCAGATGAGGCACAAAGTACCCGTTCGACATCGGCAATCTTGCGAATACGCAGGGTGCTGTCTTCGGGTTGTCCCAGAAAAAATGACAGGTCCAGACCTTCGGTGGTCAAATCGACCTTTCTGTCCGTCAGACGCAACCTGACGCTGACCTCGGGGTATTTTTCAAGGAAAGCAGGAACTTGTGGCGCGATCAGGCGCCGCCCGACACCAAGGGGCGCAGCCACGTAAAGCGATCCCTTGGGGTTGTCGGTGATGTTGATCACCTGCGCTTCCGCCGCCTCGACAGAGTCCAATACCTCGCAGGCCCCGCCATAGAACGCCTTGCCCTGCTCTGTGGGCGTCAGGCTTCGGGTTGTCCGGCGAAACAGGCGCACACTCAGCTTCTCTTCCAGTTGTGAAATGCGCGACGACGTCAACGCAGGAGAGATGCGCAAATCGCGCCCCGCCGCCGACATGCTGCCCAGCTCATATACGCGCACAAACGTACGGATATTATCAAGATATGACATTGTTCAGCTTTTCTTGAGACTGCTTGGTGTTAGGCGGTCGTACCAGAAGAATTTATTCTCGCCTAGTGTGGACCAGACCGGATTCGAGGGAGAGCTACGATGTATGACGTCGCCATTTTGTGGGATTGGATCGCTTTCAGCGTTCGTTGGCTCCACGTCATCACCGCAATGGCCTGGATCGGGGCATCGTTCTATTTCATCGCGCTCGACCTGATGCTGAAACCGAATGAAGACCTGCCCGACGGCGCCTATGGTGAAGAATGGGAGGTCCACGGCGGTGGTTTCTATCATACGGTCAAATACCTCGTCGCTCCGACGCGAATGCCTGAACATCTGACCTGGCACAAATGGCAAAGTTACGCGACATGGCTCTCTGGCGCGGTACTTTTGATGATCATCTACTGGGTCGGCGGTGAGCTTTATCTGCTGGATCCCACGAAAGCTGACCTTGCGCTGTGGCAGGGCATCCTGATTTCAGCCGGGTCACTGACCATCGGATGGCTGATTTATGATGCCGCCTGCAAATCAAAACTGGCTGATACCCCTACCCTTCTGATGGTGCTGCTGTTCGTGATGCTTGTCATCATGTCCTGGGGCTATAACCAGATCTTTACCGGTCGTGCCGCCCTGCTGCATCTTGGCGCCTTCACCGCCACGATCATGACAGCAAACGTGTTCTTTCAGATCATGCCGAACCAACGGATCGTTGTCGAAGATCTCAAGGCGGGCCGCATACCGGATGCAAAATACGGCAAGATCGCCAAGGTCCGTTCGACCCATAACAACTACCTGACGCTACCCGTGGTTTTTTTGATGTTGTCGAACCATTACCCGCTGTCGTTCGGAACGGAATATGCCTGGATTATCGCGTCATTGATATTCCTGACGGGCGTCACGGTTAGGCATTACTTCAATACAATGCACGCGACCGGCAAAGGGCCACACTGGACATGGGGCGTCACCGTTCTTTTGATGATCTTGATCGCCTGGCTGTCGACAGCGTCTACATGGAATGGTGACTATGATACGCTGGAATCAGCAGAGCTGACACCTTATGAACAACAGTTCGCGACTGCTGCCTCATTCGATGACGCGTACAATACGGTGATCGGGAATTGCTCCATGTGTCATGCCCGCGAACCTGCCTGGGGAAGCATGCAGTGGGCGCCCAAGGGCGTTCATCTTGAAACCGAAGCAGACGTGGCCCGCCATGCAGAGGCGATCTTTCTGCAGGCAGGGGTCAGCCACGCGATGCCGCCCCCAAATGCGATCCAGATGACGGACGAGGCCCGCAAGACACTTGTGGCATGGGTTCGGGAAGGCCGCGCCAATCCAATTTCGGAATAGATCACGGTGCACTTCGGTGTGATCGCACGGAATTGCTGCATCGATCGGTTCTTTGGGCCGATTTCAGCGTTTTGAGGTTGGCCATGCCGCACCAGGCACCTTTCAAACGTGATCGTTTTACCCGGCCGCATGTTGCGACGCAAAAGTTGCCAAAGGCTTTCGGGCTATTGAGCATATTAAGCGGCCCTGACCCGGGCAATGTACCGCCCTGACGTTCCGCAGCATCAATCCACTAATGCAGCGCCCCCAAATCAACCGGTTATTAACCTAAATGATTTTCAACTCAGGGTATGTTTGTGTCACATCGTTATCAGTTCGTCCTGTTTCCGGACCCCTTGAATGCCTGCCCGTGGGTCGGCCCGGCCCTGCGTCCGTGGCTGGATCAGCCCGTCGCGTCCAGCCGCAACGGCAATGCCGGCATACCGTTCTTCCACGGCATGTCACCGGCCGAGGCCAGATTGGCATTTGATGTGCAGGGCCTGAATTTCGGCGACTACACCCGTATCGCCATCATCCGAAATCCCTACGCCAAGATGGCGCAGCTCTATTATCGGATCGCCATGACCGATCCGCTGTGGCGGATGCGCGACCATGTGGGAATCGATATTCCGAGATTCGGAAGATGGTTGCGGATGACCCGCCCCGATGGTCTTGGCGCGGGCTATCGTGGCAGCGCGCGCTGGCGTCGCTTCGGCGCCTGGTCCGCCGAACATTGGTGCGGCCCTCACGTGACGCATACCGTGCGCGCCGATGCAGCGGCGGAAGAGTTGACGACGGTCTTCGACAAGATCGGGATTTCGCCGGCCTTCGGTGACCGCACCGTGCATGAACCGACGGGCCAACGACTTGCCCGGCTTTACGACAGCGAAAGCTGGGCGCTGATTCGACAGCGTTATCGGCACGATCTGCTGCGTTACCGGATGCAGGATTGCCAGCGGCCACTCCGCTCTTTGCCCGTGGTGGATGACACAGTCATACCTTACCGGTCGGTCGCGTAACGGATCGCCCCAAGTGCCGCCACCCGGCCCGTCGCGAGGCATCCGGTCAAAAGATAACCCCCGGTCGGCGCCTCCCAATCCAGCATCTCGCCCGCGCAAAAAACACCGGGAAGGTCGCGCAGCATGAAATCATCGGTCAGTGCATCGAACCGCACGCCACCGGCTGTCGATATCGCCTGATCGATCGGTAGCGGACCAGCATGACGGATCGGTAAGGCCTTGACCAAAGGCCCGAGGTCATTGGGAAATGGCCGTCCGAACTCGGACAAAAGGGCAAGGCGGGCGGGGTCAAGGCGCAGCACTCTGCGCAGATGGTTCGACAGGCTGGCCTTGCCGCGTGACCTTTGTAAAGCCGCCACGACCCGGTCCATTGGCCAATCCGGCAGCAGATCGACCGTCAGCGGCGCGCCGTCACGCACCGCACGCGATACGGCATAAATGCCGCCGCCTTCCAGGCCCTTTTCCGAAATGATGCATTCGCCCCGCGACGTCAGATCGCCCGCATGGAGCGCGATGGATTTGATCGGATGCCCAAAGAACCGGCGCATATGGTCGGACCAAGACACGACAAACCCCATATTCGCCGGAGCGAAGGGTGATACGGCGTTGCGCATATGATCCGCCCAGCGCCCATCCGACCCCAGACGCGCCCAACTGGCGCCGCCCATTGCCAACACAGTCACGCCGGGTTTCACCTGCACGACACCGTCGGGCGTTGCAAAGGATACTGCACCCTCCTGCCATCCCTGCCAACGCCAGCGCGTTCGGCGTATGACACCCTGCGCGTCAAGCCGTGCGAGCCATGCCCGCAATAACGGCGATGCTTTCATTACTGTGGGAAACACCCGCCCTGTCGAGCCGGTGAACAACTCTTGCCCCAACCCCTCGGCCCAGCCCATCACCTCCATCGGACCAAAATCCGAGATCGCATCGCGCAAGGCCGGGGGCGCACTCGGATATGCCGCTAGCGCAACCGCCAAAGGCTCATTCTTGGTCAGGTTCAGCCCTGATTTACCCGCCATCAGAAACTTCCGCCCGAATGACGGCATCGCGTCCGCAACCGTCACCGCCATACCCGCGGCCGACATCACATCCGCCGCCATCAACCCAGCGGGGCCTGCGCCAATGACAACGGCCCCTGTCACGTGGGTAGGCTGCCTTTCAGTTCAACCACACGCTGCGGATAGGGAATTTCGATGTTGTTATCTTTCAGCGCATTCCAGATCAGGAACAGCACATCCGACGCAAACTTGTTCTTGCCGTCATCAATCCCATTCACCCAGAATTCGACACCAAAATCGATCCCGCTGTCACCGAAACCACGCAACTCGCAATCCGGGCCTTCGGGGTCATCCAGCACCTCGGGGTGTTTGGCCACCGCAGCCTCGATGATCGCGGGCACCTTGTTGATGTCGGTGTCGTAGCTGACCGAAAAATCGACCTCCAGCCGATTGGCCGAGCCGCTATCGGAATAATTGACGACCCTTGTGGTGATGAAATCCTCGTTCGGGACGACGATCCAGCGACCATCGAATGTTTCAAGGATCGTCGCACGGGCCATCATCTTGATGATCGTGCCCGCCTCACCCCCGTCCAGTTCGATGTAATCACCGACGGTCGCCTGACCCTCGACCAACAGGATCACGCCAGAGATGAAATTCGACGCAATCTTTTGCAGCCCAAACCCAAGCCCGACGCCGACGGCACCACCAATCACCGCCAGCGATGTCAGGCTGATCCCCATGATGTTCATGAGCAAAAGGAACGCGATGCCGAAGATCGCGAACTCCGCAGCCTTGACGATCAACTGCCGGATCGCGGGTCGCATCTCCTGCTGTTCGATATAGGCCGTCGATTGGGTGTTCGACCATTGGCCAAGCCAGAACAGCAAACTGCCCGCGATCGCGCCGCGAATAATGGCAAGCGCGGAAAAGCTGATATTGCCAAGCTGGACAACCGTGCTTTCCAAAGCAGCCAATACCGTATCCAGCAAGCCAACCGCATAAAGTGCCGCGACAGGCACAAGAACGTATTTCGCCAATAGCTTGAGAAACGGATCGGTGACGATCCGTTTTGCCAGGGCACGCGCGGCAAGAAACAGAAAGAACCGCTTACCAAAAGCGATAACCTCACCGGACCCGAAAAGCGACCTCGTGATTCCCTCGCCGATTGCGGTGAAACCATATGCCAGCAGCGGCAAGAGAAGCGGCAGAAAGATCAGCAGGAACCGGCGTCCACTTGCCAGCAAAGAACGGCTTTCGGCGGCGGGCGTCAAAAGCGATCTGATCCGCGGGGTGATGACACCGTTCGCGATCCGCGCCAGCAGATAGGCACCGACCAACAAGCCGAACTGTGACCACGCGGCGGGCGATAACAGCCATTCCTGTGCAAGCGCCGTGCCTTGGTTGAAATAGTCCAGCCCCTGCGCGACCAATGGATTATCGCTCAACATAATCAGCCCTCTGAAATACGGGGGATCATATGCTTGATTCGCGCGATGTGGCCAGCCTCTGCTGTCAGCGCATCGCGGCAAAGGTCTTGGGCCCGCACGATCAAATCATCCTGCGGCACGATGCGGTCGATCAGGCCCCAAGACAGCGCCTCTTCCGCGCTGATTTTCTGCCCACTCATCAGGATCATCTTGGCCCGGCTCGGCCCGATCAACGCCGCCATACGTCCCGGGTCAGAGGGCTGGGGTAAGAAACCCATCTTCATCACCGGATAAAAGAAATTCGCGTTCGGCACAGCCAGCCGCATATCGCAGGCCAGCACCACACCAAACGCACCACCCGCAACCGTGCCGTTCAGGGCTGCAACGGTCAAGCCGTCGAACCCCGCGATCGCGCCCGAGGCTTTTTCCCACGCCGGATCAGTCGCCAACCCCGCCTTCGTCGCCTCCAGATCGGCACCTGCGCTGAATACACGACCAGTGCCCGTCAGGATCAGGGCCTTCGTGCCCGCCGCCTGATCGACCGCCACCGCGACGTCCAGCAGCATTTCCCGGGTCAGCGCATTGGCCTTGTCCGGGCGATCCAGTGTGATCGTGCAGACATCGCCCAGGTGATCGACGCGGATCATACAAGACCGACCTTTTGCCGAATGTCATCCTCACGCAGGCTGACATCCGTACCCAGATGCGCATCCGCCTCCGGCGTGCACATCCACAACAATGCCTGCGCGGGCCATTCGGGCGGGATATGCACCGACCAATCCAGCTGGCTGACCGGGTTGATGCCCGACGCCTTGATCTCGCGCTGCATATCGGTGGCGACCGTGCCCGGCGACAGGCCCAATACGCGCAAACCCTTGTCCCGGCCCTCTTTGTCACCCATCCGGGTGAGCATGTAGACGCCAGCCTTGGACGTACAATAAGCCGACCAGCCTTCGACGGGGCCGTGCGCCGCGCCGGACGAGATGTTGATGATCGTACCGTGCCCCTGCGCGATCATGCCCGGCATCACGGCGTGCATACCATACATCACGCCCTTGAGGTTGACGTCGATCGTGCGTTCCCACGCTCCCGTGTCGATATCCGACAGATGTCCGATCGGGTCGATGATCCCTGCATTGTTGATCAGAACATCAAGACCACCGAACGTCTTGCCCGTTGCAGCAACTGCGGCATCGACCTCGGACTGGCGGGATACATCGCAAGGGATGGCCAGCGCCTTTTCACCGATTTCGCCCGCAATCTCGGCGATTTTGTCCACGTCACGCGCCACCAGGGCGACCTGCGCGCCGGCTGCTGCAAAGGCGCGCGCCGCCGCCGCGCCGATCCCGCGGCTGGCCCCGGTGATGAGTACGGTTTTCCCGACCATATTGATGTTTTTCATGGTTTATCCCTTTCGATCTGCCGCAAGGGCAACTAGGTACAGACTCGTCAAATCCGGCCCCAAGCACCATAGTAGGTCCGCTTGGATCAGTCCGAAAGATACATAACGAAAGGTATTCGCATGACTTACTCGACACCGCTGCGCAGCGCCGTTTGCATCGCCGCCCTATTTGTCGGCGGCACGGCGCAAGCCGATGTCACTGCGGCCCAGGTCTGGGACCACTGGAAAACACAGATGGGCCTTTACGGTGAAGACGGCATCAGCATCGGTTCCGAGGAAGTGGACGGCGACACGTTGACCGTCAGCGATCTGAAGGCGACGATCGATGACGGCGACATCAAGGTCGAAGCCAGCATGGGCGATCTGGTCTTTACCGAACAGGGCGATGGCACAGTCAGCGTCACGATGGCCGAAAGCTATCCCGTCATTCTGACCAACCCCGATGGCGGCGTCATCACGCTTGACGTGACGCAATCGGGGATGAGCATGATCGTCAGCGGCGACCCCGATGCGATGAATTATGAAGTCTCCGCTGACAGCTATGGCATCGCGTTTCGGGACATGGTGGATGGCGACGTGACTGTCACCGGCGATGCCGAACTGGTCGCGAATGACTTCAGCGGTCAATACACAGCCTCCGGGGAAGACCTCCGAGACCTGTCCTACGACCTGAAAATCGCCTCGCTCGACATTCTCGTCGATTTTGAAATTCCGGGCGCCGCGGGTGAGTACGTGACCGGCAGTGGCAAGCTGGAAAATATGGCCATGCAGGCCGATATGACCATTCCCGCCGATCTTGATTTCGAAAACCCCGACGATGCCTTTTCGAAAGGTATGTCGATGAAAGGTGGATACACCATCGACAGCGCCGCCTATGTGTTTGATTTCAATGCCGACGGCGATCAGGCCTCGGGTTCGGCAAGCAACGGCGCGACGGTTCTTGATTTCAACATAGATATCTCGGAAATCGCCTATTCGGTCGAAGCGAGTGACATGTCGATCAACCTGACCGCATCGGAAATGCCGTTCCCGGTCGAAATCGGCCTCGCGAAATACGGTGTCGCGGTCGAGGCACCGGTTGGGAAAACCGAAGAGCCCGAGGATTTCGGGATGAAGATCGATTTGGTGGATCTGACCGTGAATGACATGATCTGGGATCTGTTCGACGCTGGTCAGGTTCTTCCACGCGACCCTGCTACGTTCCAGTTCGACGTATCCGGCAAGGCAAAGGCCCTGTTCGATCTGATGGACCCGGATCAGGCTTCTGAGATCGCGCAATCCGACATGCCGTTCGAGCTTGAGTCACTTTCACTGAACGACCTGCGTCTGGCCGTGGCCGGCGCGCTGGTCACAGGGTCGGGTGAATTCACTTTCGACAACAGCGATCTTGAGACATTCGACGGCATGCCGCGCCCCGAAGGCGAAGCCGTGGTTGAGGTCAACGGTTTGAACGCCCTGCTTGATAATCTTGTCGCGATGGGTCTTGTCCCCGAAGATCAGATCATGGGCGGCCGGATGATGATGGGCATGTTCGCCCGCTCGGTCGGTGACGATCAGTTGGAATCGAAACTTGAGGTCAATGGCGAAGGGCATGTGCTGGTTAACGGCCAGCGGATGCGATAGCTTCGGCTAAGGATGGGGGCGCGGTGAAAGATCACCGCGCCCTTTTTATTTGAAACAAAGGATATCGCGATGAGATTGATCGGACTGCTCGCTTCGACCACCGCCATGCTTGCGACGCATGCTGCAGCGGACATTACCGCAGATGACGTGTGGGCCAACACCACGGCCATGTATCAGGCAACCGGCGGTACCTTGGACGCAGAGGTAACCCGCGATGGCAGCACGGTTTTTGTCGATGATGTCAGGCTGACCTACGAATTTCCGTTCGACTTCGGACGCATCACCTTCGGCCTGCCGCCGATGACCATGATCGAGGAAGACGACGGAAGCGTCACACAGAAACTGCCCAAGAGTTTTGACGTTGATTTCAGCGTAGAAAGCGAACCGGCGATGATCGAGGATTTTCGATTTTCTGCCCTCGTGACACAAGCCGACTTTGTCTCTACCGCGACGGGAACACCCGGCGACATCACCTATGAACGCAGCGCGGGTGCAATCGGTGCGACGGTCGATCTGAACATCGATTTCGAGGATGTGACGGTATCGTTCGAAATCACCGGCGATGGCTACAGCCAAACCACCCGCGTTCAGGAAGGCGACTTGCTGCGCATCACCAGCGAAAGCGAAACCGGTGATATGCGCTATAGCTATCAGAGCGATGGCGGATACGATTTTTCCGATGAGGGAAGTGGTGAATATGGGCCGACTACAGGCGCGTTCGCTGCTGCACTGCCCGCGAACGGCTTTGATCTGATAAATCCTGCTGCCGCTATTCAGGATGGCATGTTCTTCGACGCGACCACCACCCAGAACGGCACGCGCGATGAGTCGACCACGTCATTCGATGGCGAGGTGATGACGCGCACCGCCAGTTCCTCCGGGGTCGGCTCCTCCGCCCTCCGCCTTTCCGAGGACGGGTTCTTTGTCGAGGCCGAGGTGTCGGATATCCAGTTCATGTTCGAAGAGCGCGAGTTCATCGATCTGTTGGCCGACGTGAACATGAACCGCATGGCAGTGTCCTATCAGGTGCCCCTGATGGCGCGCGACACGGCACAGCCCGTCGGTTTGACATTGGACATGACCGGCGTGGTCGTGAATGAAGAATTGTGGGACATGGCCGATGCGACCGGTACAATCAGCCGGGACCCGATCAATGTCGCGCTGGATATCGTCAGCGACGTCATTCTCGAGGTCGACTTGCTGGATTTCGCCAACCTCGAAACCGCGTTCGACGCGCCCGAGCCCCCGTTCATGCCGGAAAGCCTGACCATCAACAGCCTTCTCATCGACGCAATGGGCGCCAATGCCACGGGCACTGGTGCATTTGAATTCGACGCGACGGACACCGAAACCTTCGATGGCCTCCCGCGCCCCGAAGGTGACGCCGAAATCACGATCATGGGCGCCAACGCCTTGCTCGATCAACTCAGCGCCGCAGGTCTGGTGCCTGACGCCGACCTCGGCGGTGTCCGCATGATGCTGGGCATGTTCACCCGCCCCGCCGGTGACGACACGCTGACATCGACGCTCGCCGTCAATCCCGAAGGCCAGGTCCTCGTGAACGGCGAACGCATTCGGTAGACTTGCGAGGCACCGCCGTCCGGATTAGGTCAAGGGCAACAAAGGATTGCCCATGACCGCGCCGCTCGACCACCTCACCGCACAACTGCTTGACGCCGCCCGCAAGGCGGGTGCCGACGGCGCCGACGTGATCGCCGTGCGCGGCACATCCCTGTCGATCCGCGTCCGCGAAGGGGCGCTGGAACAGGCCGACCGCTCCGAAGGGATCGATCTGGGCCTGCGAGTCCTTGTCGGGCAGCGTCAGGCATCCGTCTCATCATCCGACGACAAACCCGACACAATCGCGCAAATGGCCGAACGCGCCGTCGCCATGGCCAAAGAGGCCCCCGAGGATCCCTATGCCGGCCTCGCCGATCCGTCCGAACTGACCACCAACACCGACCTCAAATCATTGGAATTGTCCGACCCATCCGACGAACCGGACCCGGCAGCGCTGCAAGACGCAGCAATCCGGGCAGAGGCCGCAGCGCTCGCAAACAAAGGCATTTCGCAAGTCCAATCCGCCGCCGCAGGCTACGGCCACAGGCAGGCCCATATCGCCGCCACCAACGGTTTTTCCGCAGGCTATGCGCGCACCGATCATGGGCTATCCTGCGTCGCCATCAGCGGTGCGGGCACCGAGATGGAGCGCGACTATGACTACGACAGCCGCGTCTTCGGCGCCGACATGCGCGATGCCGCGGACATCGGACGGATCGCGGCGGAACGGGCCGTCGCCCGCGCCGGGGCACGCAAACCGCCAACCGGCGCATTTCCCGTCATGTTCGATGAACGGATCGCCAGCACCCTGATCGGCAGCATCCTGCAGGCAACCAACGGGCAGGTCATCGCACGCGGGTCCGGCTGGCTGCGTGACAAGCTGGGCGAACAAATCCTGCCCAAAGGAATATCGCTGACCGAAGAACCACACCGGAAACGCACATCCTCATCACGGCTTTTCGATGCCGAGGGGCTTGCAACCGCATCCCGCAAAATCGTCGACGACGGCATCCTGACCGGCTGGACCACAGATCTCGCCACGGCACGACAGCTGAACGTCACCAAGACAGCAAACGCTGTACGCGGCACATCCTCACCCCCGTCCCCAGGTGTCACCAATGTGACCCTGACCCAAGGCGACCAAACCCAAGCCGAACTCTTGGCGGATATGGGAACCGGCCTGCTTGTCACCTCCTTGATCGGTTCGACCATCAACCCGAATACGGGCGATTACTCTCGCGGGGCGAGCGGCTTCTGGGTCGAAAACGGCGAAATTACCTATCCCGTCAACGAATGCACGATCGCGGGAAATCTGCGCGACATGTTGATGACGATCACACCCGCCAACGACGCGCGTGCCCATCTTTCGCGTGTCGTACCATCGCTGCTGATCGAGGGGATGACGCTTGCCGGAAACTGACCTCGCGCTGTTAGTCGATGCGGCGCGGGCGGCGGGTCAGATCGCGCTGGGCTATTTTCGGCAGGCCGTCGATATCACCGAAAAACCAGACGGCGCCGGGCCGGTAACGGCGGCCGATCTGGCGGTGAATGCGATGCTGCACGACCGGCTGCGCGCCGCGCGCCCGGACTATGGATGGCTGTCCGAAGAAACCGAAGATAATCCGGAACGACTACGGACCAAGCGGCAATTCATCCTTGATCCAATCGACGGCACCCGCGCTTTCATCGATGGCGGGAAGGACTGGGCGCATTCGATCGCCGTCGTCGAAGACGGCGTCCCGATTGCCGCCGCCGTCTACCTGCCTGTGCGGGACCTCATGTTCGCTGCTGAAAAGGGGGGCGGGGCCACGGCTGATGGTGTACCAGTCATAGCGACGAACGCAGCTCTGGATGGCGCGACCGTATTGGGCGCGAAACCGAATTTCGACCCGCGGTTCTGGCGCGGTGGAACGCCGCCCATAAAACGCACCTTCCGATCGTCACTGGCCTATCGGCTTTGCCTGGTGGCCCAAGGCCGCTTTGACGGGATGATCACCCTGCTGCCCACTTGGGAATGGGATATAGCCGCGGGCGCGTTGATCGCGGCCGAGGCCGGCGCGGTCGTTACCGACCCAAACGGACATCCGTTGCGTTTCAACAACGCACATCCGCAAGTGCCCGGCGTTCTCTGCGCCGGACAGCAACTGCACAACGCATTGCTGGATCGGCTTGAGCCGCCGGTTGCCACAGCCTAGAGTATCGCCAACGCGCACTCCAACAAAGGTTTGACCATGACCCAACGTCTGCATCTCGTCTTCGGTGGCGAGCTGATCGATCCGACGAAGAACGCTTTCAAGGATGTCGACGACATCGATCTGGTCGGTATGTACCCCAATTACGCCGCCGCCTATGACGCCTGGAAAAATGCGGCCCAGCGCACGGTCGATAACGCGCACATGCGCTATTTCATCGCCCACATCCACCGGCTCCGCGATGAAGAGACAGAGGCCTCGCCGACCGAGGAATTGGACACGTAAAGACCGCCAATGGCACGATCGCTCTCTATCGCCGCATATCTTGCGGGTCTTGGTGAACAGGATGCAAAGCAACGGTTGTCCACGCAACCGCCCCGCCCTGCGGGTACGATCATCTGGGCGCGTTGCAGTCATCCAGACCAGTTGACCCCGATCGAGACGCTGAATCGTCGCCTGACCGAAGACGGTGACCCGGTGCAGGTCATCGCCACGATGGCGGATTGGGATAAGTCACTGGCCCACCGCGCCTTGCCCGAACCCAAGGGCCGCGAAAACATCCGCACATTCATCATGCACTGGCAGCCGATCATGGCGATCTGGGTGCGGGGTGATCTTGATCCGATCCTGTTGGATGAATGGTACAAGGCCAAATTGCCTTGCATGCTGGTCGATGCAACGGCCGACGGGCTCGAACAGGTGGCGGGCGGTTGGGTGCCAGGCGCCATGCGATCGCTTCTGTCGCAATTCGAGGCTGTTCTGGCATTGGATCAGGCGGCAGCCGAAGGTCTGATCAGGGCCGGGACCCCGCAAGAGGTCGTGCGCGTCACCGGCCCGATGGAGGATTGCGCACCCCCACTGCCATGTAGCGAGCATGAAAGACAGGAACTGGCCGACGTGATCGGAACACGACCCGTTTGGCTTGCCGCTGCCGCCCAGCGCAATGATTGTGGCGACCTGATCGTCGCACAACGGGACGCCAGTCATCGCGCACATCGCCTGCTTTTGATCGTTGTGCCCGAAGACCCGGACGATGCCGCGCATTTCGCGGAAAACATGCGCGGGGCCGGGTTCTACGTCACGCTGCGATCCGAAGAACCGGACCCGACCGAACTGACCCAGATCTACATCGTCGATACCGGAGAAGAGCTGGGCCTGTGGTATCGCGTTGCACCGATCAGCTACCTGGGCGGGACGTTGCACGGTGGCGGCTGCCGGGACCCTTTCGAACCCGCAGCGCTTGGTTCTGCTGTCCTTTATGGCCCGCAAATCGCGCCGTTTCAGAAACACGCCGCACGCCTGAACGCAGCCGCCGCTTCGCGCCTGATCCGCTCGGGCAATGATCTGGGGCCAATGGTTGAATCCCTCTTGTCGACCGACAAGGTGGCACGCCTGGCACATGCCGCCTGGGATGTGACATCGCGCGGGGCGGATGTCACCAATCGGATTGTCAGGATCGTGCAGCGACGGCTGGAAGAACTGGGCCAATAATGCGGGCGCCGGATTTCTGGTTCACACCGCCGGACAAGCCGGGCCTGATTTCCACCGTGTTACGCCCAATGGGCGCGCTGTACGCACATCTCACGGCGCGGCGGCTTCGTCAGCCCGGATATCACGCAAGCGTACCTATCATCTGCGTGGGCAACATCAATGCTGGTGGAACAGGCAAAACGCCGACGACCATCGCCCTGGTCCAGCGTCTGTCGGCGTGGGGATACGATGTGCATGTGGTCAGCCGGGGCTACGGCGGTTCATTGACCGGACCGGTGGCGGTCGACCCGACAACGCACCGGGCCGCACAAACCGGCGACGAACCGCTATTGCTCTCTGCCTTCGCCCCCGCATGGGTATCCAAGGACCGCGCGGCGGGCGTCCGGGCCGCGGAAGGGGCGGGCGCCGACGTGATCATCCTCGATGACGGATTTCAAAACCCCTCGGTGCACAAAAACCTGTCGATCGTCGTTGTCGATGCCGCTCGCGGTTTCGGCAATGGCCGTGTCCTGCCCGCTGGCCCCCTGCGCGAACCCGTTGCGACGGGCCTCGCGCGCGCCGATATCGTGCTGTCGATCGGCCCGCCCGATGCGCAGGCCCGCTTTGACGAAACCTGGCCCGTTCAGAAACCGCACACCACCGCGCATTTGGCCCCCTTGCCGACCGGCATGCCGTGGAAAGGTATGCGCCTTTTCGCCTTTGCCGGGATCGGCCACCCTGAAAAGTTTTTCCATACCTTGCGCGATCTTGGCGCCGACATTGTCAAAGCCAAGTCCCTCGCCGATCACCAGCCCCTGACACCGGCATTGATGCGGCGGCTTGAACAGGATGCCACCGCCCATCGCGCGCAGTTGGTCACAACAGAAAAAGACGCTGTCCGTCTACCGGAACGGTTTCGGATGAACGTGCTGACCTTGCCGGTCAGGCTACAGCTAGATGATTGGGAACCGCTGGACCGGTGCCTCGCCGACCTCGGGCTTGGCGAGGCGGGTCCAGAAGGGCCCGCACCCAAATCCTAGCTCAACTTGCCATCCAGAATGCCGGCGAAATCATCATAGGTCATATTGCCGTGCTTCTCACCGTCGATGAGGAAAGACGGGGTCGAATTGATGCCATCCCGTTCGACATTGGCCTGATACCACGTGAAGAGGCTTTCGGCCTTGGCTCCATCGCTCAGGCACGCATCCAGGGTCGCATCGTCCAGCCCGGCTGTTTTCGCCAGCGTGCGCAGGTCCTGCACGATGATCGCCGGATCGCCACTCGCCAGCCACTCGCTTTGCTTTTCATATAGCAGGTTCGAGACGTTGAAAAAGAAATCGGTATCGCCCGGGCAGCGCGCGATCATCGAGGCCCAAAGACCCGGGCGGTCGAAATAAACCTCACGATAGACGAACCGGATCTTGCCGGTGTCGATGTAGTTGGCCTTGATCGACTGATACTGATTGGCATGGAACGACGCACAATGCGGGCACGTGTAAGAGGCATATTCGATCACCTCGACCGTGGCGTCGGGATCGCCAAGCACCATTTCGACGACCTCTGGCAGTTCACCGCCACTTTCCTGCGCATGCGCCGCACCAGGCAGCAGGCTCTCGGGATCGGCATTGCGCCGGTTCAACAGGATACCACCGCCACCAAGCGCCAGCAGAGCACCGCCACCAGCGGCCAAAAGGGTTCTTCTTTGCATGTTCAAACCTCTGATCAGGATTTTTGTTGTGACAGGACATTTGCGCCTAACGCACAAAGTGCGCTGCGCAGGTCTTGATTTTCAATATCAGCCGCCAGTGTTCGCGCAGCGTTACGCGCAACCGGGTCAGGCTGGGACGTCATGTGCGCTTTATGTTCAAACGCCACACGGCCCTCCGCGAAACCGGTCGGCGCCGTCTGGGTGATCCGAACCCGCGAAATCGCACGGTAACCATAGCAGGCATTCACTTTCTCACGGATCGCCTCTTTTTGCATTTCCAGCATCGGGGCCTGCGACCCGGTGGTCAATAACGTCAGTGTCGCACCCATACCGCCTTTGCCATAGCTGACGTTAACCGGCTTTGCGATGTTCGCGGTGGCCGCGCCTACGACCTCAGCCCAGTGCGTCAACAATCGCGCAACCGCAAAGCCGCGCTGCTCGCCCACGGCGCGGATCGGCTTTTGCACCAATGTCGATGCCCGCGAAAAGCCGCGGGTTGTGCTGGTATGACGTGGCTGTTTCATGTCTACGCTCTAATCTATGCGGTTGTGCGCGCCAAGCCAATGAATCCGAAATATGAGGTGTTGAACATTGCGTGAACTCAGCGACGTTTTACTGGAATGGTACGATCGCCACGCACGCGAGATGCCTTGGCGCGTGCCACCGGTGGACCGCATAGCCGGGGTCATGCCTGATCCTTACGTCGTCTGGCTGTCAGAGGTCATGCTGCAGCAAACAACGGTCGCAGCCGTCCGCGACTACCACCGCAAATTCACGACGATCTGGCCAACCGTAACTGATCTCGCCGCTGCCGAGGACGCACAGGTGATGGCCGAATGGGCGGGCCTCGGCTACTACGCCCGCGCCCGCAACCTGTTGAAATGCGCCCGGGCCGTTGTCGCAGACCACAAAGGCGTTTTCCCAAACAAATACAACGATCTGCTCAAACTCCCCGGTATTGGCCCCTATACCGCCGCCGCCATTGCCGCCATCGCCTTTGACCAACCCGAAACCGTCGTGGACGGCAACGTCGAACGGGTCATGGCCCGCCTGCACGACATCCACACGCCGCTTCCCGCCGCAAAGCCCGAACTGACCGAAGCGGCAGCCACCCTCACCCCACAAAACCGCCCCGGCGACTACGCCCAAGCCGTCATGGACCTCGGCGCCACTATCTGCACACCACGCAACCCGGCCTGCGGCATCTGCCCGTGGCGCGACCCTTGCGCGGCACGCGAGGCAGGGACAGCGCCGGAGTTGCCAAAGAAAACACCCAAAAAGAAAGTGCCAACGCGCTACGGCATCGCTTATGTTGCCCGACGTACGGACGGCGCGTGGCTGCTCGAAACGCGGCCCGAAAAGGGCCTTCTCGGCGGCATGCTCGGCTGGCCCGGTTCTGACTGGTCGGATGATCCCGCGCCAACGCCCCCGATAGATGCGGACTGGACCCAGCTCGAGGCCGAAGCTCGCCACACCTTCACCCATTTCCACCTGCACTTGAAAATCATGACCGCAACCGTGCCTGACGATGCCACCGCCGACCAAGGCACCTTCATCCTAGCATCAGATTTCAGCCCCGCCGCCCTGCCCACTGTCATGCGCAAGGTCCACGACCTTGCCGCTGCGACGTTACGCAACTATTGAGCCATTTTCCCGTTCCCCCTAACCTTTCGATGACGGGAGAGAGGTAAGAGGCCAGCCATGACAGCAATTCCAGGCAACGCGAAACTCGGCGGCATGGCCGCAGCACCTTACTGGCTATCCCTGGCGCTTGTCCCGTTGGCGGTTTTCGTCGCGATGCAAGGCGGCTGGACCATCCTGCTCTTGCCGATCTCGACCTGGTATCTTTTCGCCGGGCTCGACTATGTCGTTGGGCTGAATACCAAAAATCCCGATCTGGAAACGGATGAAAGCCAGCTTTTCTGGTATCGGGCCATCACGCTGCTCTGGGTGCCCGTGCAGCTTTGCACGATCTTCGGGTTGATGATCTATGTCACCCAAACCGACCATCTGAACGGGTTTGAGCAATGGGCGCTCTTTGCCGGTCTTGGCATCCTGTCCGGTACAATCGGCATCACCTATGCCCACGAATTGATGCACCAAAAACCCAAGATCGAACGCTGGATGGGTGATATCCTGATGACATCCGTCCTCTATGGGCATTTCCGGTCAGAGCATTTGTTGGTCCATCACCGCTATGTCGCCACCCCGCGCGATCCGGTGACTGCGCGGTACAATGAGAGTTTTTGGCGGTTCTTCCCGCGCGTCTTGAAGCAATGTCTGGTCTCGGCCTTTAAGGCCGAAAAGGCGATGCTGGCGCGAAAGGGTCTGCCTTGGCACGATAAATCGAACCCGTTCTGGCGCTATTGGGCACTGCAGGGTGGGTTCCTCCTGCTGTCTGCGCTGATCGCCGGTTGGTGGGGTGTGTTCCTGTTCACGGTGCAGGCCTTCTGGGCGGTGTTTCAGCTGGAACTCGTCAACTACGTCGAACATTACGGCCTGACACGGAAACACCTGGGCGATGGGAAATACGAACATGTCCTGCCGCGCCACTCGTGGAACTCCGCCCACCGCGCATCGAACTGGCTTCTGATCAATCTCCAACGCCATTCCGATCATCATTACAAACCTGACCGGCGGTTCCCCCTGTTGCAGACTTATGGCGCCGAAGAGGCCCCGCAATTACCGTTCGGTTATCCGGTCATGACACTGACGGCGCTTTCGCCGACGTTGTGGCGCAAGGTGATGAACCCGCGCGTGCAGAAATGGCGCGAAATGTACTATCCCGAGATCACCGATTGGACAGCCTATCGGACCGGAGGACATCCCATGCCACGGTAAGGTGGGTCTCGACCCACCGCACACCGAATAAACGTTTTGTCAGTGTCGAAGTCGCTATGCTGCATTGGTTAACGAAATCAGCATCAGCCGCGCGATGAGGTCCGATGGAATTCCGATGAAAGTCCGATAGAATTCCGATCGGCGTTTTGTGGAAAAATGCAAATATTATCAAGAGCTTGAACGAAAATTTCCAACAACGGCGCCATTTTGCACCCCAAAACAGCCATTCATAAACCCTTTGTTAACTTCCAAAGAAAAAACCCCGCCGTACAAGGACGGCGGGGGAAGTTTTGTGCGCGTGGGCCTCTCGACATGGGAAAGGTGGCCACAGGCACTGGCGGTATTCTTCTTGGGAAACTCTAACGGGCGTTAATGCTTGGCCATCTCCGCCCGAATTTGCTGACGCAGGATATCAATCGGCACCTTCTGTCCGTCGCGCTTGAACTGCCAATAGGTCCATCCATTGCAGCTTGGCGCCCCCTCCAGATGAGCCCCAACCTGATGAATCGATCCCTTCACATCATCACCAATCAACGTCCCATCAGCACGCACTTTGGCCTTGTGTCGCCCATTCATGGACCACAATTCCTCGCCCGGACGAAGGAGACCACGTTCGACCAAAACACCAAAGGCCACACGAGGTTCGGCGCGTTTTGAGGTCGAGACCTCAAGCGCTTCCTTGTCGAATTTGCGCGTATTTTTGATACGTTTTTCAGCGACTTCGCGGTATTCGGTTTCCCGCTCGATCCCGATGAAATCGCGACCCAGCATCTTGGCTACGGCCCCGGTGGTGCCGGTCCCGAAAAACGGATCAAGCACGACATCACCGGGGTTGGTGGTGGCAACCAAAACTCTGTGCAGAAGGGATTGCGGTTTCTGCGTCGGATGGGCCTTTTCGCCCTCTGAATTCTTCAGCCGCTCATGGCCGGTACAGATCGGCAGTACCCAGTCAGAGCGCATCTGCACCCCTTCATTCAGCGCCTTCAGCGCCTCGTAGTTGAAGGTATATTTGCTGGCCTCTTCCTTGGAGGCCCAGATCATTGTCTCATGCGCGTTCGTCAAACGCTTGCCGCGAAAATTCGGCATCGGGTTCGATTTCCGCCAGACCACATCGTTAAGGATCCAGAAACCCTGGTTCTGTAGCTCTGCGCCCATCCGGAAAATATTGTGGTAACTGCCAATGACCCAAATCGCGCCATTGGGTTTCAGCAGGCGACGGGCGGCAGATAACCATTGGCGGGTGAACCGATCATAGGCCTTGAAACTGTCGAACTGATCCCAGGCATCGTCGACAGCATCGACCTTGGAGTTGTCAGGACGGTGAAGCTCACCCTTGAGCTGCAAATTGTAAGGAGGATCCGCAAAAATCAGGTCAACCGAACCCGCGGGCAGGCTGTTCATGACGTCGATACAATCGCCGTCGATAATCGTGTTCAGAGGGAGCGCCCCCGCACCCTTTGTCTTGGTCTTGGTCGTCATGTCTGCCTCTAGCCCCGGCGGTTTGCCCGCTCATTCGCTTGGCCCTAATGTGAGTCAGACCTGATTCCCTGTCAAAAGTTTTATTGATTCAATCACTTACACTTTTATCTTGATACAAGATATTGTGGATGGGTGCGAAAGAGCGTCTATGATGCGGCGTGACCCCATGCGCCTCCAGCCCCTTAAAATGTTGGGCTGTTCCGTAACCGGCATTGCGTTCCCAACCGTACCCAGGGAACTGTTGCGCCAAATCCACCATGTGTCGGTCCCGCCACAGTTTCGCAACGATTGACGCTGCGGCAATCGACTGCGAGCGGTTGTCGCCTTTGACGATGGCTTCGCTAGAGAGTGTCAGACCTCGCGGGATCATATTGCCGTCGATCAATATGTGATCGGGTTGGGGCGACAGCCCTTCAATCGCGCGCACCATCGCGATGTGCGAGGCACGCAAAATATTTTTCTCATCGATTTCGGCCACGTTGGCATCGGCGATACTGACCCGCGCCGTCGTCATGATCTGATCATAGAGCGCCTCGCGCCGTTTGGCGGTCAGTTTTTTGCTGTCGTTGAGGCCGGTGGGGATGTTGGCAGGATCAAGGATCACGGCCGCAGCGACCACTGGACCGGCCAAGGGGCCACGTCCCACTTCATCAACACCTGCCACGCTGGAAAACCCGCGTGTATGGGCGGCGTGTTCAAAACTGAAATCGGGATGCGTCATGTCGCCAGTGACCAGAAGCGTGAACCAGAGACAAGGAAAAAGGGGCAGAGGGCCATATCATTCCTCTGCCCCATGGGTATGCTGATCGCGAGGTGCCCTGTGTGGCCCTTTTTGTTGAGGCAGATCAGTCACCCAAGGTGGCGCGGCAACCGGGGCGTGGGCCGCGCTATCGTGCGCCTTACCAGCGCCGATCCGAGCGATAGCCCTGCTGGCGCAGGCAGAGCGGGTCATAACCGCGGCGAGGGCCGTCATTGGTGTAGACACGGACAGCACAGCGTTCGGGCAGGCTGCTGAAATGGTGATAGTTCCGCTGCAGGCAGCGACGTCCGAACATGCGCTGGGTGCCGAAGCGGGTTTCGATATTCTGCAGGCAGTCAACCGGGATGACCCGGCGATCATTGCGTCGTGGCAGGTTGGTCCAATCGTTGTTCCGATCCGGCAGATCAGACCAAGAGCCACGGTTCCGGTCGTGTGCAGGCGTGCTCTGATTTTCGCGCCGGTTGTTTTCTTCGACCGCCGCACCGATCACAGCGATTGCGGCCAGTCCGATCAGCAGTTTGCCGACATCCTCCCGGTCGAGCCCATTGGCCTGGGCCGGGCTGACGAAAACGAGGGATAGAGCGGTCAGGCCAGCGAGAAAATGTTTGAACATGTGGGCCTCCTTTACGGGCAACGGTTTTGGCGAGGATGTCCAAAATTGACCCGGCAGGAGAACGCCAAACAATAACGCGGGATGGTTATAGGATTGCCATCGCGATAACATTCGCGGTTATTGAATATCATCACGGCAAAGTGTCATGCAGGAATCATGAAAAAACTTTCTTTCACATTCATGGCTCTCATGCTCAATGCCGGTATGGCGCAAGCTGCCTGCTATGCCGATTATAAGGCCAAGCAGGACAACCCGCTTCGCCTGCATTACGGCGTGACGGAGGTTCGCGGTGAGTGTTCTGTCGGATCGGCAGAGCAGCAGTTGCGCCAGAGCCTAGGCCGCGATGGCTGGCAGCTATTGAATGTGCTTGGTGTCTTTGACGATACCGGGCTTGATGGAAGAAAGGACAGCGCAGGTGAATACTTCCTCCGCTACTGAGGCACGCGAAATCGGCAGTCGGATTGTGGTTGCGGGGATCGCGGCCATTGTGGCGATTCTGGCGATTGCCGCGGTACTGTTGTTTATCAATCTGCCCGATGCCAATGCGTTTAACGCCCGTGTCGAGCAGTTGTTCATTCAGAATGACACGCTGACCGGGAATGCGGAGATCAAGCTGCTCGAGATACTCGCGCAGTCGGGTACGGCGTTCTCGGACACGCTGGTGTCATATCGTTTTATCATCTTCGTGCTGACGGTATTTTCGACGGCCTTGCTGGTTGCGGCGATGACCTTTCTGGTCATGTTGATCGCGATGAATCGCCGAATGAGCCGGATCGAACGACAGGGAATCGAGGTCAATTCGCTGACCATTAGCCGTGATCAGAAAGCCGTTTACCTGAATGACTTCGAGTTCAAGCTGACGGACGCTGCCATTGAGACGCTGTCCGTGCTGGCAGAGGCCCGCATGGATGATGAGGTGCTGTCGGGGGCCGAGATCGAGGGCGTAATCTCGGGCCGTTCTGCAGCAGATTGCGATGAAGCCGCGGGGGCCACCCGGATCAAGCGCCTGCGCGACACGCTTGGCAATCAGATGATCAGCGAATTGCTGGTCAAGAACATCGCCCGCAAGGGTTATATGCTGGCGATCGACAAGGATGTGATCCGGATGATCTAGCCATTGACGGCCCGGCTGATCAGCAGCCCGGTATTGGCGGATTGGTACAGCGGTCGTGGCGGTCGTGCGTTGGTGTCGACCCGCCGGATGAGCCATCGCTTTTCCTCGAGCTGCTTGATTGATTGAGACAAGGCGCGATCCGTGATCCGCCCGAGGGATCCCTTGATGTGCCCGAAATATCGGGGCTTTTCGCTGACCGCGAGAACCGGAATGGTCCATGCCCGCCGGATCAAAGTTTCTTGCTCAGACCCTTGAATGCTATTGTCGATTCTTGCCGCGATAGCTGCGATCTCTGCGCCCTTCGGGGTCAGCCGGTATTCAGGTCGCAATGGATGTCCATGCCCCGGGTTTGTCTCGATCAGCCCAAGATCGCGGACATGCTGTAGGCTTTGCCCAAACGCAGTGCGCCCAGCGCCGGACGCCGCCAGCAAAGGCGCCTGACGCGCGGGGACGCCCCGATGCAGCAACGAAAGAATACGCACGCACCATGCCCTGGACGTGATATTGACAAGAAGCTCAATGTCCATAAAGTATAGTATATATAATTTAAAAATGAAGGGAAGTGATATGCCTGTTGTTACGCTGGATAATACGATCACAATCGCGATGTCGGTAAAGGACCGTCACGCAAGCGCGAAGTGGTACGAAGACACACTGGGCTTTGAACCACTTTACCATATGGATGAGGCTGGCTGGAGCGAGATGAAAACCATGACCGAAGGTGTAACCCTGGGTTTGGGCGAGCAGACGGATCCTAAGCCAGGCAATGCTGTGCCTGTCTTCGGCATCGCCGACATTGCTGCAGGGCGGCAAAAACTGGAGGCGGCCGGCGTGAAGTTCGATGGCCCGACGGAAACCATCGAGGGGATGGTAAGTACGGCGACATTTTACGACCCCGACGGGAATGCGATGATGCTGGCGCAGGATTTATCCGGCGGTTAAGCCCGCCGCAGGGTATCGCCGTGTGCCAGTTTTGGGCTGAGTTTGATAATCTTGTCGTCATCCATGGCCAAACCTGCATTACGCTGGGCAACAATCTCGGCGGCCTTGATGCCGATCTCGCGACGGCATGCATCCATGGTCGCAAGCTGGCGGGGCAGACCTTCGAGCAGTTCGACACCGTTGAAACCGGCCAGGCCGATCTGGCCGGGAACGTCGATCCCTTTTTCTAGCAGATACAGCAATCCGCCCGCGCCAATCATGTCGTTTGAATAATAGAGGAAGTCGAGATCGGGGGTCCGTTCGATCATCCTGGCCGTCATCTCGCGTCCTTTGGCAAGCGCGGAACCACCGGAATAGAATTCCTGATCGGCGATCTCGATCCCTGCCTTGGCAAGCGTCCTTGTGAAACCTTCGAACCGCTTTCGTGCCCGATGATCAAGCGGCATCTTCGTGCCCATGAACCCGATATGTTTATATCCGGCCTTGATGATCTCTTCAGCCATTTTTCGCCCGGCGCGACGGTGCGAGATGCCGACGCAGGTATCTATTGGCTCGCCGTCAATATCCATGATCTCAACGACCGGTATGCCGGCCTGCCGCAGCATGGCCTGCGATGCCTCGGAATGTTCGAGCCCCGCGATGATCACCCCCGACGGTCGCCAGGACAGCATCTCGAACAAGACTTTCTCTTCCTTTTCGGGCAGGTAGTCGGTGACCCCGACAACCGGTTGCAGGTCAGTGTCTTCCAGCGTTTGCGAGATGCCGGACAAAACCTCTGGGAAGACCATGTTGCCGAGGGAGGGGATGATGACCGCCACCAGATTGACCCGTTGTGAGGCCAGCGCGCCGGCAATCTTGTTGGGCACGTATCCGAGCCGCTTGGCCGCATCCTGGACCCGCTGGCGTGTCGCTGCGCTGACGTCACCCTTATTGCGGAGAACGCGACTGACGGTCATCTCGCTTACGCCCGAGGCTTCGGAGACGTCGCGCAAGGTCAAAGGGCGGCGGTTTTGTTTTGTCACAGGGGCGGGTCCGGCGTTTGCTTCGCCTATGTTTAGCTGCGTATGCGAGGCTTGACCAGCGCACCAGCAGATCAATTCGGAACACGCTCTTGTCTCAGTCGACTACGGAACGACGAACAGCAGCCCGGTCAAAATCAATGCCGTAGACAACAGCGACAATGCTCGGGACAGGAAGACCATGACGACAAAGCGATAAACCTCTTCATTGGTATTGTGATCGATGATGTAGGCGTAGCGTGATCCAGCCCCCGTTTTACCCGAGAGCTAAGCCGTTTCGGTTTTGGCCCTGATGAACTCGCGAGGCGGTTTCCATTTCAAGCCGCTGTGTGGCTGGTTTTCGTTATAGTCTTCGATCCATTCTCCTATCAATGGCATGACGTTTTCGGCGTCGGTCAACGGGTTCACGCGGACGTAATCGCGCTTGAGTGTCTTCACAAAGGCTTCGGACATGCCGTTGGATTGTGGGATTTTGACTGGGGTGAAGCAGGACTTCAGACCGAGCTGTTGCGCGAAGATGCGTGTGTCCTTAGCCGTGTAAACGCTGCCGTTGTCGGACAATACCTCAACCTGTTCGGGTGCGCGGTGTGTAACAAACCGTTTCTCAACGGCTTTGAGCAGCGTGTTCCTAACATCCGATCCGCTGATCCCGGCGTTCGCGACGGCCCGCCATGAGATGATCTTGCGATCATGCGCATCGATGAGGAAAGCCAAGCGGATGACCTCGCCGTTCCAGCACACAAACTCAAGGCCGTCGCTGCACCATCGCAAGTTTGAGCGCATCATCATGACCTTGCCATCGTGGTTGCGTTCTGACCGATCAAAGCCGGATCACTGCAGCAGCAGGTCGTTGCGTTCCATGATCCGGTACACGCGCTTATGGTTAACAGGCGGTAAACCCTCGGTGCTCAGTTCCCGATTTACGGACGAACAGATCATGGCGATGATCAAGGAGCGGGAAGCTGGCGAGAAGGCTGCGGATGTGTGTCGGCGGCACGGGATCATTTCGGCGACGTTCTACAAATACAAATCGAAGTACGGCGGCATAGAGCCGTCCGACGCGAAGCGGGTGCGTGCGCTTGAAGACGAGAACGGTTTCGCCCGCCTCAAGGACTGGCGGTGCGTCACAACGCGCTATGACCGATGCCCCAAGGTGTACCTCTCAGTCTGCGCGCTCGCGGCCGTCGTCATGTTCTGGCTATGGGGCCTGATCCTAGATTTCGTATCTGATGCGCCAATAGACGGACGTCGCTTCCGCATCGTGGCGGCTGTCGACGACTTCGGCCGTAAGAACCTGGCGTTGGTCGCGGGTATCACTGTCAGGGCATCGTGTTGTTCGAGAACTGGATCGCATCGTTGCTGAGCGCGGTGCCCCAAAGACAATAGTCTCGGACAACGGCACCGAGTTGACATCCAACGCGATGCTCAAATGGCAGGAAGACCGCAAAGTCGGGTGGCACTACATTGCGCCCGGGAAGCCGATGCAAAATGGCCCGGTCGAGAGCTTCAATGGTCGGATGCGCGAGGAATGCCTCAACGAGCACCTTTCCCGTCTTTGCACCATGCCTGCCGCATGATTGCGGCATGGCGCGACGACTACAATCACCACCGCCCGCATTCGGGCCTCGACGGGCTCACCCCGCGGGAGTATCACCAACGGTCAGAAGAGCACCAAAACCTGAACAGAGCTAACTTATGAACGCGGACTCGATGGGGAGCAGGTCAAACGCCAATAATCGCCAGCGATCGCCGTGTAATAATGGCTCCAGTTATACCAACCCGCCTATTGGCTCGGGCGCCAATCTATGGGATCAAGATATGGATAGATGGTCGCAACGTCGACCGCACGTAGCGGGCAGTAATGGCGACCAGTGTTCGGCACGACAATGTCCTGTGGCGAGCCGTCGAAGATTTGATATCATAGAAATTAACAGTCAAACTCCGGTCGAAATTGGCTTGTTTGAAGCGTTTGGAGGCACTGGTGCATGCACAGGAAAAAAAATAAGATAAAAAGGAGCATCCTACGTATCAAGCACTATGTATTTGTGAAATTAAAGAACCTTACATCCGATAAGAAAGATGTTGTTCTTGATATAGTTGAGCTAATTAAGCCAGTTGGCATAACGGAACAACTTATTAGAGTAGGTTCCGAAAATGATGGGGGTTACCTCATTCCACTTTCTGCCCATCAACAAGATGCTTTGGTCTCGCCAGGTGTTAGCTCGAACAGTAGTTTTGAGATATCTTTCGCTGACCAAGGCACAAAATGTTCCCTGTTCGACGCATCTGTATTGGGACCATCGATGGCTCATGATAATATTGAATTTCACAAGGTGTTCTGGGGGGTAGAAAATAATGATGATACGATTAACGCGATAGATTGGCTTTCAGAAAATATTGATAAAAATCAACGAAACGCACTGCAAATGGATATTGAAGGTGCTGAATATGATATAATAAACCACATGCCGATAAATGTAATTGATATGTTTAATTTGGTTATTATTGAAGTGCATGGATTTCAAAGAATTTTGAAATCGGAAAATACTGAAAACATAGTCAATTTCTTCAAAAAAATAACCCAAAATCATAAGGTTGTTCATTTTCATCCGAACAACAATATTAGTCCAGTTCAGTATCGTGGAATTGATATCATCGATTGTTTTGAGCTTACTTTGGTTCGCAACGACTATCCATATTTTTCTGGACTACCAGGTAGTGTTAAGCCACATGAACTTGATATGCCTTGTGTTCCTGAAGAGATTGAAATCTCCGTAAACTGGGATCAGATAAAGTGATGATAGATTTATCTCTTTTTGTATCAATATAACTGAAGTATATTTACTTTACCCCAATACAATCGATAGTAGATAGTTGCTTATAAAACCATTTGTGAGTATTCGGGAAGCCATTTTTCATAGCAACCACAGCAGTCTAATCCTATTGTGTAAGGCGACTGATATTCATCAATTTGCGCCAGATGCCATCGGGTTTATCGAAGTTATCCGCCATAAGACATTTTGAAACTGATGGATTTTAGATCTAAAAGACAGTCTAGCTTATGTGGTCGATTTGATTATGCGGCGGATTGGCGGTGAAGCAAGCGCGGGATTTCAATGATCCTTCGTTTGATCCTCGCTCATTGTTTCGGGATGGCCTCGCCACGTACGGCTGGCTTTTCAAGCCACGCATACATGACAGTTGTGAGGCGTCGTGTGTTTGGGGTGGTACCAGTCGTGATGCGAAACTCGCGGAACTGTGTCTTTCTACCGGTTTTTGGTTCTGTTCTGGGAAGGTAGGGCTCTAGACGTGCCACCTGTGCGTCATTTAGCCCAGAAATGTTCTCACATCACTACTCGATTTCCGACCGGTAAAGCATCTCAAAATATCGGAAATCAATGGGTCCAGACTCCAGGTCGCGAGTGCTGTCTTTTTGGTTGGTATTACACGGCTGCGTGACAAAGCCAAACTGACGCTTCACTTTTCTCGAATATTATCAGTTTGTAATAGGTTTTGATAAAACCATTCATAAGTATCCCGAATACCCTTTTCTAGGTGGATCTGAGCCTTCCACCCCAAATTTTTCAAACGTGTACCATCCATTAGTTTTCGCGGTGTACCATCTGGTTTATTGGGATCTGTTGCGATCTTACCTGTATATCCTACGACTTGTGCAATCATTTTCGCGAGCTCGAGAATTGCAATGTCTGTGCCACTGCCGACATTAATATGACTAAGCATCGGCTCGGTTGCGCTTTTGTAGACCGCTTTAGGTAAGTTTAAGACAAACAGAGAAGCAGCTGCCATATCGTCAACGTGGAGAAATTCTCGACGAGGCGTGCCTGTGCCCCAAATCGTTACCTCCGGTAAATCCGCTGCACGTGCTTCGTGGAATCGACGCATCAATGCCGGTAGAACATGGCTGTTCTCTGTATGAAAGTTGTCGCCAGGACCGTACAGATTCGTGGGCATGACCGATCTGTAGTCACGCCCATGCTGCCGATTATAGCTTTCGCAAAGCTTGATCGCTGCAATTTTTGCCACTGCATACGGTTCGTTGGTTGGCTCAAGCGGACCGGTTAACAGTGCGCCCTCCGACATGGGTTGTTTTGCGAATTTAGGATAAATGCAGCTGGATCCTAACTGAAGCAGAGACTGTACGTTTGCTGCATGCGCCTCATGGATCACATTGCATGCGATCATCAAGTTTTCATATATAAATTCAGCGGGATAGGTGTTGTTTGCCATGATGCCGCCGACTTTGGCGGCAGCAAGTACCACTTGATCTGGGCGCTCTGTTTGCATGAAAGCCCGTACCGCCGACTGATCCCTAAGATCTAGCTGAGATGAAGTGCGTGTGATAATTATAAGCGCGTCATCTGTGTCACGTTGCTTTTCTAACTTCCGTAAGATTGCACTGCCTACCATGCCGCGATGGCCAGCCACGTAGATTTTCATTACTTTAGCCCTCTTGCGCCACCGGAAGCTCGTATCCGTGCAGCTTTAGCAAGGCATGGCGACGCGCGGTGCGCAAATCTTCTTCGACCATTTCTGCGCACATATCTTGCGCTGTGATCTCCGGTTTCCAGCCAAGTTTTTCATGGGCTTTGGATGAATCACCAAGTAGTGTTTCGACCTCTGCTGGACGGAAATAGCGTGGGTCAATGCGCATGATGAGTTGGCCAGGTTTGATTGCTGGCGCTTTGTCTGAAGTTACTGTTTTCACCCGTGCTACTTCTTCAATACCGGTGCCGGTAAACTCCACCTCAATTCCCAATTCTTTTGCAGTCCAGATAATGAATTGGCGGACAGAATACTGTACACCCGTTGCGATGACGAAATCCTCAGGTACGTCCTGTTGCAGCATCAGCCACTGCATCCTCACATAGTCTTTTGCATGCCCCCAATCGCGCAGGGCATCAATATTGCCCATGTACAGGCAGTCTTCCAAGCCTTGTGCGATGTTCGCGAGTCCGCGTGTGATCTTTCGTGTGACAAAGGTCTCACCTCGACGTGGGCTCTCGTGATTGAACAGGATACCATTGCAGGCATATATTCCATATGCTTCCCGATAGTTCACACAAATCCAATAAGCGTACATTTTTGCCACGGCATAGGGTGAACGTGGATAGAACGGGGTCGTTTCGCGTTGGGGAACCTCCTGAACCAGTCCATAAAGCTCAGACGTAGAGGCCTGATAAAAACGAGTCTTCGCTTCTAGCCCTAAAAATCGAATGGCCTCTAGCATACGAAGCGTCCCAATTGCATCGACATCTGCCGTGTACTCGGGTGCCTCGAACGAGACTGCAACATGAGACTGTGCACCAAGATTGTATACTTCGTCAGGTTCAACCTCACGCAGGATTCTTGTCAGGTTCGAAGTGTCAGTCAAATCGCCGTAATGAAGGGTAAAGTTTTGCCTCGTCGTATGGGGATCTTGATAAATGTGATCAATACGTGCCGTATTAAAAAGTGATGAGCGACGCTTGATGCCATGCACTTCATACCCCTTCTCGAGCAAAAACTCCGCAAGATAAGAGCCATCTTGACCGGTAATGCCTGTTATCAGAGCTCGCTTCATGATTATGAATACCTTTTTCTACTAAGCCTGAGAGGGCATACAAATGGAGGCAAATTTTCTAAATGCGTCGCGGCTCTTTTTTTGCGTTTGTAGTAGCCAGAGTTCGCGTAAAGTACATTCGATCTTATTCCAGGTTCTAGCGGGGTACATCCAAAAAAAACGAATCCACTCGAACCCGCTCCCAGTAAGTATGGATTTGCGCGGGTTTTGGCCATTTTCTGTATAGTAACCTTGTATAGCCGCACCAAGACAGTGATATTCCAGATCGGGCCGCAGCCTGTGCAAAGCAGTCGCCAGGTAGTTCTGTTTTGGAGCACTAATACCGATACCGACATGAACTCCCGGTGCCAAGCCTTCCAAACACTTTGCAAGTGAAGCAGGAAGAACGATTTCATCACGAAAGACCGGCAGGCAATACTGGTTTTCAAGGGGAATGCCGTCGATCTGATGTGCGGTCAAAAAGAACCAATGTGGCGCGTCCTGAGAGCTTTCTGGGCCGATTCTTTCGAGGATCGATGTGCCTGGACGGTACTGCACGTTTTTATGCCAGATCTTGACCAACTTATGCAGCGAAAAGGTGTCTACCCAGACGACATCACGTTGAGAGTCATAGATATCAAGCATCTCACGCCAGCACACTAAATTAATGTAGTGATGAATCATGAAACAGCGGCTTCCACAATATCAGCGGCCCGATTTGCCAGCGCTTCTTTTTCGATAATTGCGTAGTCTTGCCACCTGCCACTGCCGTTTGTCTCACGGCGATGCCGCATTCTCAGCAATGATCGTGTAGCGCGGCTACAGTTCTGACCGATAGCAACGCGATGACCAAGCGCAAAGTAATCGAATGCCTTGTTCGGAAGTTGTGCAAAGGGGTTGGACGGGAATAACAGCAGTTGTGAACGCTGCATAACACTCATCGCCTCAGACCGCGAAACAGCTCCACGAAACTCAGCATTCGGAAATGCCTCCCTCCAGTCGTCAAGCAGCGGACCGCTACCCAATATTACTCCTCGTTTTTCCTTAAACTCTTCCGCAAACTCACGAATATCAAATTGCGGTGTAGCGCCACCTGCATAACAAAAATCGTACTTCCCAGATCCACTGGCAAGCGGGCGAAAGTCTTCTCGGCAAAATCCCAATGGTACAAATTTCACACTGCCGACAGGCATTTTTCTATAACTATTCAGCCACTGGCGAAACCCTGGGGCTACAATCATCGTACGGTCGGCATCCTTCAAAGTGAACTTGAAGATTAGATGGCAATAGGATCCGAATATGCGCTTTATTAGGCTTTGTTTTCCGTAGGCCAAAAGTGCATCCGGCCAAATGTCCCGTATATCAACAACCGTCGCACGCTTGCGCAAAAAACGTGCTGCAATCAACATCTCTGGCGGAATTGACGAAATAACGACCACGTCCCATCGCTCTTTGAACCCGAACGCCCATAGCCGCAAAGCCAAAACAAGATGACACCACATACGCGATATTCCGACATTTTTGTGGTAGGATGGCGCATGTAGTACCTTGAGCCCCTCGCGATCTGAAAGCAGATTCTTGGGTATGCGCTTCTTCGCTGCATGATCAAAGTCGCCCGTCACATAGACCACATGGTGCCCACGTGCGCGTAACTCTGCCTCGAGTCGCAGGTTGCGATCGCCTCGGCCCGTTGCGCCATTCTCGAAGGGAGATACAAGAAGTATCTTCATGACATACGCTTGCTAACCTGCATCTTAAAGCAAGCTGACACATATCAGCTCGATCTTGGTATCATACGCAGGGCTACATTACCCCATTCTAGAGTCTTGACTGTTTCTTTCTGTAGATCGTGCTGCAGTCAAGACCAGCCAGGCGTGCAAAGCTGTTTTCCACACAGAGCCTCTCAAATATGTTCCATGCCAGCGTCTTTTGATTTACGTTGTAGAGCGGCGTCATCAGATATAGGGCGTCTGCAAGCAGTCCATCCTACATCAGTTAAGGGAGAGACGAGTCGACATGCCGGTGACGTTCTTGCTAGGTGGTAAGGGAAGGCGGCTTTTTTCAGCTTTAGCGGGTGAATCCGATAATGCTAAAAACTTGGATTTTGAACGTGGAGGCATACCGGCGCCTGAGAATTGTCGGCGGTTTTTTGGTGAAATGATAGACCAATCGGCTGTTGCCGATGTCTATGTCTCGCTAAACTTCGCCAATCCACATTGGGTCATCCAACTGACGAAAATGCGAGTAGAAAACGCCTGTTTTCGAGTAAAAATGCGGCCTGACCTTCGTCTAACACACCAAAGCCTAGCATTACCGGCAGAACATTCATCATGATGACTTTTCTTACATCTCCTACTTTTTTATCGTTTTCTTTTGTTGTTGCGCTTTTGGGATTTGCCCTCGCCATGTTAGCTGATCATCTGCAAATCCTTGCAAAGTATAACGGCGCCGTAAACAAGCGTGTTGCGGGTGGGTACAACCTCGCAATGAAGGTGATGGTAGCAAACAGAGTGGGTGCTGTTTTGTATTTCCTACTAATGGCTTTTAACGTCGATAATGGCCTATCAGCACACACTTTGGCTGTTGGGTTGGCCGTAACGGTCGGATGCATTGCCGTTCCTACAGTTGGACTAATGATTTGGTTGCAAAAGCAGCTTAAAGCTCAAGGCAGTGCGCTAAGCGTCCTCGATGTATCTCACTGGCCAAAGGCCATTGTAATCGCGACCTTCTGCGCAACCTCATTAAATATCCTGGGGCTAACTCTGCCATGGATCGCAGGTGCGACATACCCCGAGCTGCGTTTAACGCTTGTGAACACAAGTTTCCTATTCAATACGTTTTTTACGGTGATAAACGTTTTTTACATTGAGCACCACTTTGCAAGGCTGGTGGATCGTGAAGCCCATCAAATACACGGCTTTGTCGCAGGCGTCATGGCGGCGCGCTTCGCATCTTTTTTTATAGTGAGTATGGGTCTTTGGATCGCATTATGAAAAAAGGCTTACTGGACTTCGATTTTCGCAGCCTGGTCCTTGTCTTTATCGCCTTTATTGGCAATGGGCAGATTATGGGTGTTGATGTAGTACTTCTGCTTCTGCCGCTAGCGGTCATACTTCAGTTGCGTGATAGGTGGGTTATACAAGCAAATTCTGTATTACCCATGTTTATTGTGATTCTTATATTAACGCTAACTATAGTTCGTGCTCCAGCAGTCGGTATTCCATACTTTGAATCATACGCACTTTGGCCAATAAAAGCACTATTTCTCATGTTGCTTTTGACGTTTGGACGTGACTTGGATTGGCCCTTGGGCAACATGATAGCCCTCTCGCTGATTTGCGTACTACTAATAGCTGTAGGTGAAGTACAAGATGGGCGGCTTATATCAGTTTTCGGCCCAAACATGCTTTATCGCATCTTTGGTTTATTACTTTTTTTGTCAGCAATGCAGTATTTTGAGAAACAGGTCGGCAGCCGAATATTATTCGTTGGCTTTGCCGCATTCAGCATCACTGCCTCATTATTGACGGGCTCAACGGGTGCACTTCTTGTGATCGCGGCAATTTTATTTATTGTGTCGCTACGAATTTCGAAGCTTTTGAGTTTTATGGTTATAGGTGCTTCTCTCTACTGGATTATGACAAGTGGAATTATGTCTGGCACCTTTACCGTAGGAGTAAATGCTCCGACAACACTGACTCGACTTATTTACAAAAGTACGACAGTTATGGTGAGCGATCGGTTCTTGGGATGGATTGACATAGCCCGCAGCCCGTTTTCCCTAATAGGCTACGCCCACTCTGATTTCAGTAATATTTGGACTTATGGATTTGAATACCCACATAACCTTTTTGTTGAGCTTTATGGGTTTTATGGATTACCTGGATTGGCACTAGTTTTGATCATTGCAGTGGCGATTACAAGGTCCATTGCGTTAGCGCTTCAAGGTGACATCATTGCTATGACTTTCCTTGTATTGACTATCGGGTCAATGCTCTCAGGCGATTTATCCGATAATTATGGTGTTGTGGGCTTGGCTTGTGGTTTGTTGTTGAGATCGGCACACTCTCGTTCACCCAAATTTCTTGACGGACACTAAACGCGAACCTTGTCGCCCTGTCCTTGCCCCAGAAATGTTCGGACGACAATTTTAAGGTCAAGCAGTATGGACTGACGGGCAATATATTCAGCGTCGGAGACCGACAGTTGTTCTGGTACGCTCATATCAATGTTTCTAACTTGCGACAGCCCTGTAATGCCTGGCAGAACACTGAAAACATCACGATTTTGGCGCGATTTGATCAGCTCTTGCTGGGTTGGCAAGCATGGCCGGGGTCCAACAAGGCTGATATCTCCAGAGAAAATGTTCCAAACCTGCGGAAGTTCATCAACTTTTGTCTTCCGTAGCAGCCTACCGATATTTGTAATTGATGCTGAACTTACCTCGTGTGTGCCGACTTGGTCTGTACCGACCGTCATCGTGCGAAATTTATAGCATGTAAACGGTTTCTGATTTTTTCCAATACGGGTTTGCGCGAAGATACCAGGACCTTTTGACGTTCCTTTGATAACGAGCCAAACAGCCAGCAACAACCACCAAAATAGAAGAAGAACCGCGCTTGCAAATACAAGGTCAAGCCCGCGTTTCATATGTGTATAGACCTTGTTTTCAGATTTCGGATCAGCAAGAAGGACCGGCGATTCCACATCTGCGTACTTTAGGTCCGATATGATGAAATTACAAATACGATTGATGCTTACCACCGGTGTTAAAGAAGAAATTACCGCAAATCCCATACTACGCATAGGTCGCGGCAATTTATGAAGAACCGAAAGTCGCCCCGAAAAAACCGAGCCGTATACCGGGGGCAGTAAGAGATCGATGACACGCAAACCGGGGAAGGAGTTACTTAGCTGCAAAGCTTTGCGCTTACTTGCCGCGTAAGGTGTGTCTGGTCCATCGGGAAGCGCATGAAAACTGCTGAAATTGACTACTCCACCGACGTCGTTAGCTCGCGCGATATCCAATATGGATTTATAGAAAGTTACGTTTGTCTCTTCAAATGTGTGATCAGATAAGGTCGCGTCATTGTTCTGGACCGCCATATGGATCAGCCAGTCAAAGTCTTTGTCATACTTAGTTAAGTCGTCATAGGCGACACATTGTTCAGCCGGAAAAAGCGATTTCAATCGCTCAGCACATCGCCCAACCAACAGCAGTTCTATTCCCATAGCGCTAAGTCTTGGGACTAGTTGTTTACCAATCGTTCCAGATGCGCCTGTCAGAATGACTTTCATCAACTAATCCGTATTCCACAGAGCTTTGAACTTTCAACTCACCTTTTGCTACATCGCATTATGATACACAACGTATTTCGATACAGCGTATGATATGAGAGTGCCTTGTCATTCTTACACGCACCGTGGGCGCACGATCGCAGTTTGACAAGCCTCTTATTCTGCTTGGCGATGAGGCTCGCGGAAATCCTCTCGATACTACTTTGATGATGCGTTGACGCAACTTGAACCGCTGGAGCTATTTCCCACCATAACCCAGCCCTCGTTTCATCCGAGACCTACGCCGTTTCGGTTTTTGGCCCTGATGAACTCGCGAGGCGATTTCCATTTCAAGCTGCTGTGCGGGTGGCTTTCGTTGTAGTCTTTGATCCATTCTCCTATCAATGGCAAAACTTTGGACTTTGCGTTTGGTGAGGTGTTGCAGATCAACCCGGCCACGGTTGCGATATGTTGGCCACGGATTTCCTTGGTTGAAATCACCTACGTATAGAAAGTCTGGCAATCAGCGACGATGGCCGTACCGGACTCGAGGAATAATGTGGGCCATCTCGTTTGCCCTTCCAGCGCCTTCGACAGGATCGATCCAACGGCCTTGCCATACTCAGCGAATGTCGCGGGTGGCTCAGCCCGGCTTCGCCACAGGCTTTGGGGCATGTTGGAGAAGAATCCGCCGCCGATGTTCAGGATATCTGGCGGCGTATCGGGAAAGACCCGTCGCATAAGGTCCACAAGGCCATGCGCCCGTTTGCGGAAACTTTCGAGATCGCGGTCGGGGAAATGGCGGTGCAGGCTCCTAAAGGTCAGCATTTGGGATATCGCGAATAGTAGAAAGTGCCGTCTGGAGTCACCGCCATCGATTTCGAAGCCAAACCGCGAGATGCTGCCACTGATGGCGAAGTTTCATATCGAGTTCGACTGGGCAAGGACCATGAAAAGTGGAATGGACACACAGAGAAAAAACGTTGGTCAGCGGTCTATTTGTATGCAACGGAGGATCATGAACCTCAGTGGAATTGGAACCCTTTGCTAGAAAGGCTTCTCTATCGGTGACCAACAGCCTGCCGTCGCAAAATCAGTCTGAACCGTAGAACCGCAAAGCCAGCCAGGGCTGCGATACTTGAAGTCTCCACCCTATCAGGCTTTACTGCCCTCGGTTCTTCTGGGGACATTTCTGCTTCGTAAACCCAGTGACATTTCTACTTGGTTGCAACAGTGGTTAGATATTTTTTGTCCGATGGCTAAATGATGAGCGCCACCGAACAACTTGATGCCCACGGTCAGCGAGTGTTTCAGTTATTATATCGGTGTGCCACTCACGCCGAGCTAATACATCGCGCAGCTCGGCGGGGTCTTCTTTCCAAAAGCGCATTCTAATGCCTCGGTTAGCACTTGTGGATCAATACGGCAGTTGTTTGTTGGTGACCAGTACACAGAGTACTATATTTGGTCTTTGCTTAGGCCGTGTGATGATTGTTATGTTGATAAAGTTACCTAATATATTTTAGAACATAACATGAACATCTCTAGGGATTCGGTTGTGTGATCTATGTTGCTTTCTCCATCCACAAAGCGTTTGCACCGGCCCAAGGCTCAGGGGGTGCGCCCGCTTATGTCGGAAATCTTTCCCGACGTGGCGACCGATGCCGGGGCTGTTGGGTTTGTGTTGGCCAATCTTCCGCCCAAGGCTGCGCCCGTTCTGTGGGTGCAGGATCATCTGTCGCGCAAAGAGACGGGCGCGCCTTATCTGCCGGGGATCGGCACGAAGCGCCCGATCATCCAGGTCGATGCCAGCCGCGCCATCGATGTGTTGTGGGCGATGGAGGAAGGCCTGCGCTGTCAGAGCCTGACCACTGTAATTGGCGAAGTTTGGGGCGATCCGCAGGCCTTGGATTTTACCGCGACCAAGCGCCTTGCAATGCGCGCGGAGGCGGCAGAGGTGCCCTGTTGGCTGGTCCGTCGCGCTGCGTCGCCCGATTTGAGTGCGGCGCGCGACAGGTGGCGGGTCGTTTCACTGCCCTCGGCCCCGCATCCGTACGACCCACAGGCCCCTGGCAACCCACGTTGGCAGGTGGAGTTGTTTCGATCCCGCAATCGCCCGCCCGGTACGTGGGTGGCAACCTATGACAGGGCGGCGGATCACCTCAATCTGGCTGCCCCAGTTCGCGATGGAGCGGTGGCAGCGCGTGATGGAAAGGCAGGGCAACGCGCCGCCGGATGATGCACCGATTGCGCTGACGCGCGAGGGACATCATGGCCCGGTCATTCATGCGGTGAACCGTGCGGCCCGTCTGAACGGGATCAATGTGGGATCGCGCATCGTGGATATGCGTGCGATCTGCCCGGAATTGCAGGTGGAATATGCTGATCCTGCAGGGGATATCGCAGCGCTGGACAAGCTGGCGCTGTGGGCGCGCCGCTGGTGTCCGTGGTCTGTGCGTAATGGGGCGGATGGGTTGATTTTGGATACGACCGGGTCGGACCATCTGCTGGGTGGTGAAGCGGCAATGCTGGTGGAAATGGAGACGCAGCTGTCCATGTTGGGGCTAAGCGCGCAACTGGCCGTCGCGCCGACATGGGGGGCGGCTTGGGCGCTTGCCCGGTTTGGGCCTGTGCGGTCGATTTGCGGCCTGGATGAGGTGGGGTTCAAGCTGGGCGCTTTGCCGGTGACCGCGCTGCGGTTAGAGCCGGAGACGGTGCTGTTGTTGCGTCGGTTGGGGCTGAAGACTATCGGCGCAGTGATGGATGTGCCACGCCTGTCCCTGACCCGTCGCTTTGTGAAAGCGGCGCTAGAGGCGAACCCGCTGATGCGCTTGGATCAGGCTTTGGGGAAGCTGGCAGAGCCTGTGGCAAGTGTGGATGCCAAGCCCCGGTTTAGGGTGCAGAGCCGGTTGGCGGAGCCGATTTTTGATCCGACCCCCTATCTGCCCCAACTGTGTGAGGAATTGTGTGACAAGCTGCAGCAGGCAGGTCAGGGATGCCGCCGTTTGCATCTGACCGTTTATCGCACCGACGGCGATGTGAGCCATGTGGATGTCGCGACCGCGGCCATGACCCGTGATCCGGCACATTTACATGGGTTGTTTCGCGACAAGGTAGAGCGGATCAACCCGGGCTTTGGTTTTGACCTGATCACGCTGGAGGCGGGTGGCGTGGAAGAGATGCAGGTGCGTCAGAACCGGCTGGATGGCGGCACGGATGATGTACTGCATCTGACACGGCTGGTGGATCGGTTGAGCGCGAAGTTCGGGGCGCGTGCGGTGACACGGCCTGTTTTGCACGAAAGCCATGTGCCAGAGCGCGCCGAAGGAAAGGTCGCGTCATTGGCGGGTGGTGCAGAGCCTGGCGTGTCGACGGCGCGTGAGCGTCCGTTGCGGCTGTTTGCCCATCCTGAAGAGGTGAATGTGCTTTATGCAGTGCCGGAAGGGCCACCCGCGCAGTTTATCTGGCGACGGCGAACCCATCGTGTCGCCCGGTTCACGGGACCCGAGCGGATTGCCCCGGAATGGTGGCATGACCGCCCGAGTACACGGCTGCGCGATTACTTCAAGGTCGAGGATCAGTCGGGGCGGCGGATGTGGCTGTATCGGGAAGGCCTGCATGAGGATGGGCGCGGGGGTGATCCGCGCTGGTTTGTGCATGGGTGTTTTGCGTGATGATTAAGCAGTCGTTTGTGTGGAGGGGTTGGGATGCCTCCGGCGGGAGTATTTTTGGCAAGATGATAAGGGCTTTGCCTAATGCCTGAGATGGACAATCAGCGGCCGCGGCGAACGATTGAGGAGGGTGGATTTCAAAGGAACCCAAGGGCACCTTTTGTCGAACTGGGGGTGACGACCTGTTTTTCGTTTTTGCGTGGCGCGTCGGATGCCGTTGATCTGGCCACGACGGCCAACAGGCTGGACTATGACAAGCTGGGTTGTGCGGATCTGAACACCATGGCCGGTGTCGTGCGGCTGCATGCCGAGGCGCTCAAGGCGAAGGTAGACCCGGTTATCGGGTGTCGATTGGAGTTGGTCTCGGGTGAGGCGTTTTTGGCTTATCCGTGTGATCGGGCGGCTTATGGGCGGCTTTGTATGCTGCTCTCTAAGGGGAAAATGGAGAATGTGGAGGGTGAATGGCAGGAGAAAGGCGCCTGCCATATCACGCTGGATGATTTGGCCCAGCATAGTGAAGGAGTGCAGTTGATTGCTTTGCCGGGGGAACAGCTGAATCAATTCGCGGCGGGCTTTCGTCGTTTGAAAGCCGCTCTACCGACGCTGAGACATATCGCGGCGAGTTACCTTTATCGCGGGGATGATCGGGCGCGGATCAATCGGCTTGATCGGTTGGCCAAGGCGCATGGGCTGTCGATCCTGGCGACGAATGACGTGCATTATCACGCCCCCGACCGGCGGCCGTTGCAGGATGTGATGACCTGCATTTTGCACAAGACGACGATCCATAAGGCGGGGTTTCTGCTGGATGCGAATGCAGAGCGGCATCTGAAATCACCTGCGCAGATGGTCCGCCTTTTCGCGGAATGGCCGCATGCGATCCGGGCGACGCGGGATGTAGCGGATGCGTGTGAATTTGCGTTGACGGAACTCGCATATGAATACCCGAAAGAGACGGTGCCAGAGGGGCGGACGCCGCAGGAATATTTGGAAGAGCTGACATGGAAAGGGGCCGCAAGGCGGTATCCGAGAGGCGTGCCGGAATCCTTGAAGGCGACGCTGCAAAAGGAACTGACGCTGATCGGAAAGCTGGAGATCGCGCAGTATTTTCTGACGATCCAGCGCGTTGTGAATTACGCGCGGTATGAGTGCAAACCGCCGATCCTGTGCCAGGGGCGTGGGTCGGCGGCGAACTCTGCCGTGTGTTATGTATTGGGGATTACCGCCGTGGACCCCGATAAGAATGATCTGCTTTTCGAGCGCTTCATCAGCGAGGAACGCAAAGAACCCCCTGATATCGACGTCGATTTTGAACATGAGCGGCGGGAAGAGGTTATCCAGCATATCTATCAGGAATATGGTCGCGATCGCGCGGCGCTTTGCGCCACAGTGATCCATTACCGCCCACGCATGGCCGTGCGCGAGGTGGGGAAGGTGATGGGATTGTCCGAAGATGTGACTTCGGCCCTCGCCAAGACGATCTGGGGGTCTTGGGGCCGTACGATCGGGATGAAAGAGGCCGAGGAAGCGGGGATTAACCTGAAAGACCCCTTGATGGCCCGCACGATCAAGCTGGCTGATCAGATGATCGGGATGCCCCGCCATCTTGGCCAACATGTGGGTGGCTTTATCCTGACCGAGAAGAAGTTGATCGAGACGGTGCCAGTGGGTAACGGCGCCATGCCCGACCGGACGTTTATCGAGTGGGATAAGGACGATATCGACGAATTGCGCATTCTGAAGGTCGATGTGCTGGCGCTGGGGATGCTGACCTGCATCCGCAAGGCGTTCGATCTGATCGAAGCGCATTATGGGGAAAAGCTGACGCTCGCGAGCATCAAGGGGGGCGACAAAGCCACATATGACATGCTGTGCAAAGGCGACAGCTTGGGCGTGTTCCAGGTTGAAAGCCGGGCGCAGATGAATATGCTGCCGCGGCTGCGTCCGCGCGAGTTTTATGACCTTGTCATTCAGGTCGCCATCGTCCGTCCTGGACCAATCCAAGGCGACATGGTGCATCCTTATCTGCGACGGCGGAATGAGTTGGAGGATGAAGATTATCCGTCGCCCGCTGCGCCGCATGATCCGAATGAGTTACGCGCTGTTCTGTCCCGTACCAAGGGCGTACCGATCTTTCAGGAGCAGGCGATGAAACTGGCCATGGTTGCCGCCGAATTTTCCCCCGATGAAGCCAACCAGTTGCGCAAGGCGATGGCCACGTTTCGGTCCAAGGGTACGATCGGCGAACTTGAGGACAAGATGGTCAATCGCATGATTGCGCGTGGCTATGAACCGGAATTTGCGCATCGGTGTTTCAACCAGATCAAGGGGTTCGGTGATTACGGTTTTCCCGAAAGCCATGCAGCCAGCTTTGCGCATCTGGTTTATATATCGAGTTGGATCAAGTGCCATTATCCGGATGTGTTTTGTGCCGCGTTACTGAATTCTCAGCCGATGGGATTTTATGCTCCCGCTCAGATTGTCCGCGATGCACGCGAGCATAAGGTCACTGTTCGTCCAGCGGATGTGAATTACAGCGATTGGGATAATACGCTGGAACCTATTGGCGATGGTCGCTTTGCTGTCCGGCTGGGGTTGCGGCAGATTGATGGCGTGTCCGAAGAAAAAGCAGACCGCATGATACGCCTGCGCAATGTACCCTATGCAGATCTGCAAGAGTTGAAAGAGCATGCACGGATTGATGCAGGCACGATGCACAAGCTGGCCGCGGCGGATGCGTTCCGGTCGATGGGGCTGGACCGCAGACAGGCGCTTTGGGATGCGCGGGCCCTGCGGGATGCGCCGGACTTGCCGCTGTTTGCCGAAACCCGGGATGAAGGATCAGAGGTCGCCTTTCCTCTCCCCCAGATGCCGACCTGCGAACATGTGGTGGCCGATTACCAAACTTTGCGCCTGTCGCTGAAGGCCCACCCGTTGTCATTTCTGCGCAAAAGCATGACCCGCCAAGGTTATCGCCGCGCAGCGGATTTGACGCAGATGCGCAATGGTGAGCGGATTTCGCTGGCCGGGATCGTGCTGATCCGGCAGCGCCCCGGTAGCGCGAAAGGGGTCTGCTTCATCACGCTTGAGGATGAGACGGGCGTCGCCAACATCGTGGTTTGGCCCAAGGTCATGGTGGCGTTTCGCAAGGTGATCATGGGCGCGCGGTTGATGGATGTGCAGGGCGTCTTACAGAAAGATAAGGGCAGCGCCGTGATCCATATCGTCGCCCATCAGTTGAAAGACCGTAGTGATGCGTTGTTCAGTCTGTCGAACGATCGGATGCAGGTGCCTTTGGCCCGTGCGGACGAGGTGAACAAGCCCGTGCCACCCTATAAACAGCGTCATCCACGGAATGTGCGGATCATTCCGAAATCACGTGACTTTCACTGATCAGCCGTAACTGCGCACGAGGCTCGATGCGATCAGGCTCCACCCATCGGCGACGACAAAGAAAGCGAGCTTGAAAGGCAATGACACGATCGCCGGCGGCACCATCATCATACCCATCGACATCAACACTGCAGCGACGACGAGATCGATGATCAAGAATGGCAGGAATATCAAGAAACCGACCTGAAAAGCGCGCTCCATCTCACTTAGCAGAAAGGACGGCACAATGATCGACAACGGTGCTTCATCAACAAGCGTTCCCGGGGGCACATCCGGCCGCAGGTCCGCCAAAATCATGAATGTATCAGGATCGATCCGCAGCGACATAAAGGCGCGTAGCGGCGCCATTGTCAGCCCGAAAGCCTCTTCCACTTCGATGTTACCGGCAAGAAGCGGTTCGATTCCAGTACTCCACGCATCAATGAAGACGGGTTCCATCACGAAATAGGTCAGAAACAGCGCCAAACTGACGATCAGCATGTTCGGAGGTGATTGTTGCAGCCCGATGGCCTGCCGCAAAATCGCGAAGACGGTCACGATGAACGGAAAACAGGTCACCATGATCGCGATCCCCGGCACAAGGCTCAGGACCGTGATCAGGATAAGTAGCTGTATCGCACGCGCAGTCAGTGAACCATCGTCACCGAGGTCAATCGGCAGATCCTGTGCGTTAACCGGTCCCGCGACCAGGGTCAGCGCCAGCGCGATCAATCCAAGCCGCAGCATTCAGATCAAATCGCCCTTATGCACTGCGACTTCGGTCAGGCGTACCGCGAGCTGACCGGGCTCTCCACCTTCGAGTTCCTGCAATTCGCCCCGCGCGATCAGGCGATCACCGACGTAGAGCTCCACAGGATCTTCGATTTTCTTGTCCAAAGGTAGAACTGCGTTCTCACCCAAGCTGAGCAGGTCGCGAACAAGCGGGCGGGCCTTGCCGACCGTGACCGATATCTCAATCGGGATACGTTGAAGCGGGTGATCATCTGCAGCTGTCTGCGTGTTGTTCAGGTCATCCATAATGTTCACTTTCTTCTTCTGCCGTACTGATGGCGGCCAAAATTTCTTTGATGTCAGCGAGAGCCCGATCCATGTCTATCCGCACCTCTTGTCCCGCTTGACCGATCCAGGCCGCATGCGGGGTAAGGTGTGGGTCTGTCGCGATCTTGATGTCCAAAGGCACGTCCTTTACTGCCGCCACGACGGCGGACACAGTGTCGGGGTGCAAATGGAGTGTAGCGGGTGGCAGTGCTGCATCGGCGTTCTGCAACAGCATATGTGCGATCTGCTTTGGAAAGCCGGTCTGAACGCAATGCGGCAACAAGCGTTCCGCAATCGCGTCGAACAACGGCTCGAGCGATTTGAAGATTTGCATGCGCGCTGCGAGGTAGGTGAATGACAGATCCGCCACATTCTGCACAAGCCTGTCATCCAGAATCGCGCCATCGGCTTTCGCGGCCGCTTCGCCCGCCGCGAATCCTTCGGCATAGCCTTGGTTGAAATCAGGACCATGCCCATCATCATTGAGGGCCGCCTCAAAGGATTCGAGCGCCAAACCACTCATTGTTTAGGCCTCTTGTTTCTGCGCTGGTTCCTCGATCCATCCCTGCAAAACCTGAATCGTCTCGGTCTCGCGGTCGGAGATCAGATTGCGCAGACGTTTGACCGGATCCTCAGGCACGTTCGTCGTGTCATCGGCGGTATAGTCGGTTACGACTTTCATCTCGGGAATTTCCGGGGCGGGTTCTGGAAGCGCCATTGTGTCATCCACCGGGGGCAACGCTTTTGGCTGGCTGAGAATTGGTCGCACCACGAAAAGTCCCAAAACCAAGGCGACGAAGGCCAGTACACCAACCTGTATCAGTTGCATCAGATCAAGCGGTAGGGCCGTAGAGGCCCCTGAACCTTCCGCGCCAAGCTCTGCAATCGGCTGGAATGACATTGATCGCAATGTGATGACGTCCCCCCGGCTTTCATCAACCCCGATAGCAGAAGCAACGAGCGCTTCGAGCGATGCCAGTTCCTCGGCACTGCGGGGTTGAGTCGTTGTCGTACCATCCGCGGCGACCGTCGTGACGTCGTTGACCAATACAGCGACGGTCAACCGGCGCACGGCACCGGGGCCGCGCAGCACTTGGCGTTCAGTTTCAGACACCTCGTAATTTGTCAGCGCACGGCTTTCGGTATTTTCATTCGATGCGGCTCCGCCAGCGCCCCCCGCATCGCCATCGGGCAGGTTGGAGGCCACGGTCACATCGCCGCCACGACTATCCGATGAGGTTCCGGCGCTTTCAGTCACGTCCGTGCTGATGGCGACCCGGCTGTCCGGGTCAACCCGGCGCTCTGTGATTTGTTCGGTTTCCGTGATCGTATCGATGGATACCTCAACCACGGCATTTCCGACCCCAACACGCGCGGCCAACAGCCGTTCGGCCCTTTGCCGCAAGTTTTCAGCGCGCTCATCAGCGCCGGCGACAAGGTTCTGGCCGTCGGGATCAGAGAGCAACCCCCCGCTGTCATCAATTACCGTGACTGCGTCAGGAGACAGCCCCGGCACGGTCGCACCAACCAAGTACTGCAGCGCCTTGATGTGTGGGGACGAAAGCGTGCCACCGGACGTCGTCACCGTGACCGCTGCGGTTGGCGACTGATCGCGTTGGAAGGGGCGGTTGGCCGGCGTCGATATGTGCACCCTTGCCGCCCTTATGTGTGGGCTTGCCAGGATCGTACGCGCCAGCTCCCCCTCTTTTGCGCGCCAATAGGCGGCATCGAACATCTGAGAAGTCGTGCTGAATCCGGAAAGCGAGTCGAGCAATTCGTACCCTTGGCTTCCAGTCATGGGCAGCCCCTCACCAGCGAGGGACATGCGCAGCGTATCCCGTTGGCCAGTCGGGACATAGATGCCGGTGCCACGCACCTCATATACGATGCCGCGTTGATCCAACGCCGTGATGACATCGCCTGCCGCCCGAGCCTCTAGCCCGCCGAAAAGAAGGGACATATCGCGTGTGCCAGCCCCCCGAGCGAGCAGTAAAACAGCGACAAAAACAACCAATGCGGCAAGCCCCGCAAAGACCCGACGACGTCCGTCTAGGCGCGACCAATAGTTGCTGACATTTTGCAATCTGGATTCTCCATCGCGTTGGCATTCTGCCCGATATCCTTGTTTTGGCGAATGAGGATTAACAATCGGTTAGGGCTTACCGGTTTATGTTCGGTAAAAATTCTACGAAGGAATCTATATGTCTGCAGAAGCTGATGTTGCGGAAACGCAGCCCAAAAAGGGTGGGAAGGGGCCGCTTCTTTTCGGCGTTATTCTGGCCGTCGTCGGAGGTGTCGGCGGTTTCTATGCCGTTCAATCGGGAATGCTGGACCATGGCGATAAAGAAGCCGAAGCCTCAGAAAAGGCCGACCCACCCAAGACCGATTTTGCGTTCGTCGTAATTGACCCGCTGGTCATTTCGTTACCATCCGCCAATGGGCGCGATCACCTGCGATTTGCCGCGCAACTGGAGGTAGCACCGCAATACAGCGCCGAGGTGGAAGCGATCAAGCCAAGGATCATCGACGTGCTGAATGGCTATCTACGCGCGGTCGAACTCGCCGAACTCGAGGATCCATCAACGCTGATACGAATGCGCAGCCAGATGTTGCGGCGCGTCCAAGTCGTTGCTGGGGAAGGGCGGATTCGCGATCTGCTCATCATGGAATTCGTTTTAAGTTGAGGATTCGATATGACGATTATTGCAGATATACTGTTGGTTGCAGGTGCGGTTGGCGCGGGGTTTTATTGTCTGGTGCTGTCAAGGCGGTTGCGGCGCTTTTCCGACCTTGAGAAAGGCGTGGGCGGTGCAGTGGCAGTGCTATCGGCGCAGGTGGACGATCTGTCCCGAACGCTGAACGCGGCTCAGAATACGGCAAAAGGCTCGGTCGATCGTCTCGACGACGTCAGCGCCCGAGCGGAGGCTGCGGGCAAGCGGCTCGAACTGTTGGTAGCGTCCCTGCACGATTTGCCGGGCCCTGCCGAAAAACCCAATGAAGAAACCGCATTTTTCAGGCGCCGTGGAACGGGCGGCGAGGCGCGACAGTAATGGCCAGATTGCATCATCGGTCAGGCAGTACGCTGTACGCCATCTGTGGACTCTTGCTTGCCTCCGCGATCATACGTGTGTCCGCAGAGGTCGCGCCCGCCTTTGCGGCACCAGTCGATATACAGGAACGGACCGCAGATACCCGCGACGATGACCGGCGCGCAACCGGTGCGCTGCTTGCTGCCTTGCAAGAGCGCGAAGCCCGGGTCGCCGAGCGCGAGATGCAGCTGCAGGATCGCATGCAGGCGCTTGAACTAGCCGAGAACGAGATCGCCGGGAAGTTGGCTGAATTGGTCGCAGCCGAACAAACCTTGTCTGCAACAATCAGCCAGGCAGAGCGGGCCGCGGCGACCGACTTGGATCGCCTCACCCGCGTCTATGAAAACATGAAACCACGGGAGGCCGCCGCGCTGTTCGCGGAAATGCCTCCGGAATTCGCGGCCGGATTTCTAGGTCTGATGCGGCCCGACGCTGCTGCGGCAATCATGACGCAATTACCACCCGAAAAAGCGTTTTCATTCAGCGTAGTTCTTGCCGGACGCAACGCGAACACTCCGACCGAATAGAGGAAATCACGACCATTGGTGAGAGAACGTTAATCCCTTGCCGCTATCACTGAACGCTACAGGCAGGCACGAACGATAAGGGGAATTGCGTCCAATGGTCGGGCTGATTGGCATTGTCATTATCTTTGTGATGGTGTTCGGGGGCTACCTGCTCGCCGGCGGCAAGATGGGTATCATCCTCAAGTCGTTACCTTTCGAGATGATCATGATCGGGGGTGCGGCTATCGGTGCCTTTGTGATCAGCAACGATACCAGCGCGATCAAGCACACGCTCAAGGATCTTGGGAAAGTTTTCAAAGGTCCTAAGTGGAAGGGCCCGGACTATCGCGACCTGCTATGCATGCTTTTCGAACTTATCCGCGTGGCAAGGGCGAATCCGGTCGCCTTAGAAGGTCACATCGAAGATCCGGCCAATTCGGCGATTTTCACGAAGTACCCCAAAATCCTCGATGATGAAGAGGCGGTCGCTTTGATCTGTGACACACTCAGATCGGCGTCGATGAATTATGACGATCCACACCAGGTTGAAGAGGTGTTGGAAAAGCGGATCGAGGCCAGTTTACACCACAAGATGCATTCGACGCACGCCTTGCAGACGGTTGCCGATGGTTTGCCCGCGCTCGGCATCGTTGCCGCTGTTTTGGGTGTCATCAAAACAATGGCCTCGATCGATCAACCACCGGAAATACTGGGTAAATTGATTGGCGGTGCCCTTGTCGGAACATTCCTTGGGGTATTTCTAGCCTATGGCCTTGTCGGTCCGTTTTCGGCAAAGGTGAAGGCTGTCATAGAGGAAGATGCGCATTTCCATCAGTTGATCCGAGAGGTACTGATCGCAAATCTGCATGCCCATGCGCCTAATATCTGTATCGAGGTCGGGCGCCAGAACATGCCCGGCCACCACCGCCCAAGCTTTGGCGAAATGGAAGAAGCGCTAAAGGCCGCCAAACAGGACGCTGCATGAAATTCGTCTGGTTCACGATTTTTCTGATCGGCGTTGCACACGTCGGAAACGCCGAGACGATCCGCGTATCGACCGGGGAACATGCGGATTTCACTCGCGTGGTTCTGCGATTTCCAGTCAATGCGGATTGGGATGTAGGTCGCTTTGGGGATGACTATGCCGTGCAGATCGAGGGGGCAAGGAGCTTTGATCTGACAGATTTTTTCCGACTGATACCCCGCGATCGGATCACGGCGGTTGCCACTGTACCCGGTGGCGATGTGCTGCGATTGAGGATGGGTTGCGATTGTAACGCACAGGCATTTCTGGATCGCCCGGGCATCCTGGTGGTCGACATCGCGGATGGTTCACCCCAGGACGACTCTCTGTTCGAAGCGCCTATCGAAGCAGACTCCAAACTGGATATCGACGGTTACTCGATCGCAAGCAATCGCCTGTTTCCATTGATCAACACCGATCGAGTCGGCTTTTCAGCGGTAGAAAAACCGGAGGATAAATCCGGCCCGGGCCCGGTATCAGCGCCAGAGAGTAAGGCGATGGCATCCGTACTGTCCGATCTCGAGGCCGCGGTAACCGAAAGCATCGATATGGGCCTGTTCCACGGCTCTTTGAACCAAGAACCTAGACCTGAAGAGTTTCCACCGATAACCGCGGTATCTGAACCCGCGCCCGGGCTTCGTTTGACGACCGGAGTCGACGAAAGATCGGCCGCTCCTGGTCCTGATAGCGCCACGACGCAAAGTGGTGCGGGCTGCATTCCAAATCATCTTGTTGACGTCGAACAGTGGGGCGATGACAGATCCTTTGCGGAACAGATCGCCGAAGCACGGGACGAGATCGCGTTGGAGCGTGAACGCATGAACGCGGAGGCCATCCTAACCTTGGCGCGTCTATACGTTCACTTTGGCTTTGGTCGAGAAGCACTTCAAGCCTTGGAGATGCGGTCGATGGACTCGCGAGAAACGCAGTATCTTGCCGCTGTCGCGACGATTATCGACGATCTTCCCGGACAGCCCGGGCTGTTTTCGGAACAAGCCAGTTGCGACGCCAAGGTCGCGCTGTGGGCGATGCTGGCCACTGAACAACCAGATACGACAGTGAATCCAAACGCAATTCTGAGAGGCTTTGCCGCTCTGCCCGAACACCTTAAGAAGGTGCTGGCCCCGCGTCTTGCCGATCGATTCATTGCGATCGGCGATCACGACGCCGCCGCACAGATTCTGGACCGGCAAGAAAACAAAACAGAGCTGACGCCTGAGCTGAGACTGTCGAGGGCCAATCTGCAGGATGCAGTGGAAAGCCCAGAAAACATCGATTTTTCGGAGTTCATACGCGGCGGTGACCGCGTTGGTCCCGAAACGATGATCGCGCACTTCGAAAGTGCCGTCGAAAATAGAATAAATCTCACACCCGACGACTTTCTTTTAGGCGATGCCATACGCTTTGAATTGGCAGAGGAAGCCCGCGCAGTCGATGTCGCAGTCGCCCAATTCCGGGCGTATCTTTCTCAAAACGACTTTGATGGTGCCCGCGCGATCTTTGACGAGATTGCCGAATTAGCCGGTCGCGAACGACGCGACGCTTTATGGGAAACCTATGCCCAGACAGCAACGGACGCGATGGATGACGCGCCCTTCTTACATTTTGCTTTCGATGTCGATGTGGATAGCCTGCCGATACACGCGAGGGCAGATATCGCCGATCGATTGCGCGCCTTGGGTTTCGACGGTCGGGCAAGATCGCTTGCGGCGGAAAAGCCATCCATATCCCCGAATGCGCCACAACCCGTTGCCCTCGATACAGAAATTACAGATCTTCAGCAGTGGCGGGACAGGGATTGGCAAGGCCTAACGCAAAGCGATGATGCACTTTTCGGGGAGATTTCCCATCTGGCGCTCGGCGAATCCGGGCCAGCATTTGATGACACAAAACCGTTGGCAACCGGCCGCGAGGCGATAGAGGCCTCAAGTGAAACGCGCCAGCTGATCAATCAAATGCTTCTTCGATTTTCGCGACCGTCAAACCCCGGGGAAAGCGGATCATAACAAATTGTCAATCCTTCGAACTTAGATTCCAGATGAAGACGACCAGAAGGGTTCGAGTCATGACTTGCGCAGAAGAGCGAGCCAAAAATGATGCGCTTCAGGGGCTGCTACTGCGCCATGGCGACAAGTCGTGCCCGGCGGAAGCAGATTTGGTCAACGGAGGTAAAATCCCTAAGCGATCGGCCCAGTCTGACCGCGCCCCAAACACATCTTGTTGGAGGTGCGGCAGATGACTTTTTCGATACGGCAAATCTTTCAACCCACCATCATACTCGCGCTGGCGCTGATGGCGGTGATCGTGATGATGATACTGCCCATGCCAGCCTGGGTTTTGGATATCGGGCTGGCGGCCTCTTTCGCGCTGGCGATCCTGATTTTTACGGTGACGCTGTTCATCGACCGCCCGTTGGATTTTTCGGCATTCCCGACAGTGCTTTTGGCATCACTGATGTTGCGGTTATCGCTCAACGTTTCATCGACAAAATTGATCATCGGCGAGGGGCATACCGGGACAGGCGCCGCGGGCGGAGTGATCGAAGGTTTTGCCATGTTCGTTATGGGCGGCAACGTCTTGTTGGGGCTCGTGGTCTTCTGCGTTCTTCTGATCGTAAATTTTGTAGTCATCAACAAAGGCGCGACACGTATGGCAGAAGTCGGCGCGCGTTTTGCGCTTGACGCCATGCCGGGCAAACAGCTTGCGATCGATAGCGATATGTCAGCCGGTGCCATTGATCACCAAGAGGCCAAAGAAAGACGAGAGACGGAACAGGCCGAGACGACGTTCTTTGGATCGCTTGATGGCGCATCGAAATTCGTCAAAGGAGATGCGATCGCCGGATTATTGATCACAGCATTGAATCTGATCATGGGATTGATCATCGGTATTGCGGTTCACGGTATGCCGATCGGGCGTGCATTTGAAACATATGCGATATTGACGGTTGGTGATGGTTTGGTTTCGCAAATACCCGCGGTCGTGATTTCGATTGCGTCAGCTTTATTGCTCGCGCGCGGTGGATCGAAGGGTGCTACAGATCTTGCGATCGCATCACAACTTGGCCGCCATCCCGCCGCTCTTGGCACCGTCGCACTGTTGATGGGTCTGTTTGCGCTTGTGCCCGGACTACCTTTCCTCCCGTTTCTGATCGGTGCCGCCACACTTGGTTTGTGCGCATTTGCCGTGCGTCTTGCCGCGGATAAAGCCGCCAAGAGTGAAAAGCTCACTGCACCGCCGATCGAAGATAAAGCCAAGCGGGAGTCGATGGGCGACATTCTTGATCTGGACGATATCCATGTGGAATTTGCGCCCGACCTCGTCGATATGGTGCTGGACCCCGGGACGGGTCTGGATGCGCGGATCGCGAATATGCGCAATCACATCGCGACATCGTTCGGCGTTCTGTTGCCGGAAATCCGTTTGACTGACAATGCGTCGCTTGCGGCCGGGAGCTATGTGATCCACGTGCAAGGGGTCGAGCAGGTGCGCGATACATTGCGGGCAAATCATGTATTGGCACTGATCAATGACGCGGACGCCACCGACCTGGATGGTGACCCGGTGAAAGAGCCGGTTTATGGCGCGCCGGCAAAATGGATTGCGCCCGGCGCGCAAGAGGCCGCAGCCTTGGCCGGTATGACGACCGTACAACCCACAGAGGTTTTGGCGACGCATCTTCTTGAGATCGTGAAACGCAACTTTCCACGGCTTTTGACCCACAAGGCGCTTCGAAGGCGTCTTGATGAAATGGTCAATCTGAGCGATGCGACACGCTCAGAGGCGAACAAGAAACTGTTGGACGAACTGATCCCCGACAAAGTTCCGATGGACGTTCTTTTGGCCGTTCTACGCCTTTTGCTTGAAGAGCGTGTTTCGGTCCGGAACCTGCCGCTTATCCTTGAGGCCATCGCCGAAGGGCGACAACTGTCGCAGACCGCCGATGGCATCGCAGAACATGTTCGTCAGCGCCTTGGCTTTCAACTGGTCGCCGGGATCAGGCGGCATGATGGCACGATCCCTTTGGTACAGCTTGCGCCGGAATGGGAAGACACCTTTACGATGTATGAAATTCGTGGGGAGCGCGGCCAGGGCGATGTTGCTCTGCCGCCCGAGAATTTCAACCAACTTGCCGATGGCATTGCGGATAAGCTGACTCAGGCTGCCGACGCCGGGACCTACGCAGCGGTTGTAACGACCATGCGCCGACGACGCTTTCTGCGCACGGTACTGGCAGCCAAGGGTATCATGAACCCGGTCTTGTCCTTTGAAGAAATAGGCATTGACGCCCGCCCCGCGCTGGTTGGTCTTGTACCGGCATGATCGCCGATCTGACCACACTTGTGCCGACCGGACAGGCAATGATTTGGACAGGGTTTGCCGTCTTTATCCGGATCAGTGCGATGATGGCGATCTTACCGGCATTCGGCGACCAACCTATCCCTGCCCGCATACGTTTGGTCTTGGCGATTATGTTCACGACCGTGGTCGGCCCTGCCGTCGCCGAGGATGTTGGCACGCCGCCGGGGCACAGTCTTGCGTTGGCAAAGGCACTGGGTGCCGAGATGCTGGCTGGCCTTTTCTTCGGTCTGATGCTGCGATTTTTTATCCTTGCACTTCAGGTCGCCGGATCGATCGCGGCCCAATCCACATCGCTTTCGCAAATTTTCGGGGGAAGCGCGGGAGTCGACCCGCAACCAGCCATTGCGCATGTATTGGTCGTCGCAGGCACAGCGCTTGCCGCTCTGTCCGGTCTGCATGTGCAGGCTGCTGCATATATGATCAACAGCTATCAGTTAGTTCCATTTGGTGTGGCGCTTACAGGTGCGGATCTTGCCGATTTAGGGACACGTGAAGTCGCGCGGACATTTGCGTTGGGCTTTACGCTAGCAGCGCCGTTTCTGATCGCGTCGCTGATCTACAATGTCGTCCTTGGCGTGATAAACCGAGCGATGCCCCAACTCATGGTGTCATTCGTCGGGGCACCTGCGATCACCGCGGGCGGTCTTCTGTTGTTGCTTCTCACGGCACCGGCCATGCTGGCGCTTTGGATGCATGCCTTTTCGACTTTCATGATGGCCCCATTCGAGACATCGCCATGAGTGCAGGGCCTGAAGATGGCGACAAGCCATTTGCGCCAAGTCAGAAAAAGCTGGACGATGCCCGCAAACGTGGTGAAATCGCGAAGTCAGTCGATCTGATCACTGCCGGTGCCTATCTGGGTTTTACAATCGTCTTGTTGGCATTCGGCGCGACCTCTTTGACTGCGGTGGCGACAGCGATGATGATTTTGTTGGAACAAGCAGATGACCTGTCCGTCGCTGCGTTTTCGCACACTGGGCAATCCTTCATCGGGCAACTCATCGCAGAAACATTCAAGGGAACCTTCGCATTGTTCGTGGTTCCGGCCGCATGCGCGATCCTGGTCGTGGCCGGACAACGGGCCTTTGTCTTTGCCCCCAGCAAGATCGCCCCCAAGCTGGACCGGATTTCACCAATTTCCGGTTTCAAAAACAAATTCGGGCGGCAAGGGTTGTTTGAGTTCGTCAAAAGCACCGTCAAGCTGACCGTCTACTGCGTCATCCTCGGGGCTTTTCTATTTGCCCAAAGCGACCGGATCATCGGAAGTCTCGGTCTGCCGCCCGCATTGATCCTTGCGGAGATGGGCAAAATGGTCGTGTCCTTATTCATCATCGTCGTGCTTGTGGCAATCGTCATCGGCGGGGTCGACCTGATCTGGCAACAGGCCGAACACCAACGAAAAAACATGATGAGCCGAAAAGAAATGATGGATGAGATGAAAGAATCCGAAGGCGATCCCAAGATGAAACAACAGCGCAGGCAGCGCGCGCAAGATATCGCAATGAACAAGATGCTTTCGGATGTGCCAGGCGCAGACGTCGTCATTGTTAACCCAACCCACTTTGCGGTTGCCCTGAAATGGGATCGGACGACGGGGCAAGCTCCGATATGCGTTGCCAAGGGCGTTGACGAAATCGCCGCGCGAATTCGTGAGCAGGCACATGAGCATGCCGTTCCGCTGCATTCCGATCCGCCAACGGCCCGCGCGCTGCATGCCGGTACCGAAATCGGACAACAAATCGCGCCCGAGTATTATCGACCCGTCGCCGCGGCGATCAGATTTGCCGAGAGCATTCGCCAGAAAGCGCGCCGGTCATGAACGACCGGCGAAAGACGCTTGCGCTCGCCAAGCTAATGGAGGTGAGCTTTCAAGCCGCGCAGGCGGACATGGCAAAGTTGAACGGTGAAGAGGCCCAGCTACGTCAGCGGATGCGCGATCTGACGGACGAGGTCAGCCGCCGCGCGACGGCTATGCGACCGATCGATGAGCCGGCGACAATCGCTGGCGCTGATCTGCGTTGGCATTGTTGGATCGATCAACGCAAGGCGAAGATCAATGCAGAATTGGCGCGTGTTTTGGCGCGGCAAGAAACCTGCCGAATTCGCCTTTCCAAAAGTTTTGGCAAAAGGCAGATTGCCGCCGCGATAGCAGCAAAGTCCGATTCCGCAGCCAGAAAACCGGACTATGAATCCTGACGGACAATGTCGATAATCAAGACATCCGTCACGGTTTCCCCCAACACATTCTGCGCGCGCCGCAAAAGATCGTCACGTAACGTGCGCATGTTGGTCGGGCTGGTGAAGTTTCCAGAGAAACCGCCGATATTGGCGTGATTGAACATGCCTTGAAGAAATTCATGCCTTAGCCGTGGCTCGGCCGAAAAGACGGTTGTTGTGCCGCCGGTGACGACTTCGAGATTGAGCGACATCACCACCAGCGCCGCCACTTTCTCATCTTCGACGACCGGGACGACGAACTGATTATTCAGTTTGGCGTATTCGCGGTCATCGCCGACAGGTGGCGCGTATTGGCCGTCGGTCACCTCATCAGGGACATCGCAGTGGTGTTCGTCGGACTCTGCATTTGCATCTTCTTCCGATTTCAGCATCAATCCGGCCCCAACGCCGCCGCCGACACCAACCGCGGCAAAAATGACGGGTATAAGCAGTTTCATCATTCCCGATCGTGCCTCATTCAGAATGGTAGTGTATTTTCAAGGATCTGCTGCCCATAGCGTGGCTGCTGCACATCCGAAATCTGACCCCGTCCACCATAGGAAATTCGGGCCGACGCAATCTTGTCATACGTGACCTCGTTCCGGCGGGTGATATCCTCTGGCCGCACGTAACCGGTGACGATCAATTCGCGTAGTTCGAAATTCACACGCACTTCTTGCTGACCGACGATTGACAAGACGCCATTTGGCAGAACATCCGTAATCGTTGCGGCGATCCGCAGCGTCAGCTTTTCGTTTCGTCGGACACTTCCGTCACCTGATGCGCTGCTCTGCGTATTCAGGTCGACCAATGAACCCGAGCTCGCGCCTTCGGGCAAGCGTCGGTCGATACGCTGAGGGATGCCCAACAGCTGCGGGATGGCCGCCTGTTGTGAGGCCGAGCGCGAACGATCGGTGGAATTGGATATTTCGGCACTATCGTCGATCTCGATCACGACCGTAAGGATATCACCCCGGCGCACAGCACGCCGGTCTCCCAACAGCGAACCCCGTGCACCGGTCCAAAGCGAAGCGCCCGATGAAGGTGTCAACGCCGTTGTCTCGATGGCGTCCGGCAGGCCGGGATTCAGCATGGCGTTGCGTTCGATCGCCCGATCGGCCGGGCTGAAAGGAGGTGGTTTTCCAACCGGTGCAGTCGCGCAGCCGGAACAAATCAGCAGCGTTGGCAAAATGAATCTCATCATGGCTTTCTATTGCCCCACATAGCCTGCGCCATCCGCACCGATGCGCGCGGCCACGGTGCTCCGCGAACCGATATTCATAACCCGGATCACGTCACCCGGGCCCGCGCGACCCAAGGCGCGGCCTTCGGTAGAGATAACAAGGCTCCCGCGCTGATAATGTAGCGCGATCACTTGATTTCGTTCGACCACAGCGGGGAAGCCAACATCGCCCATTCGTATCGGTCGTCCGGCATAAAGGGCGACACGCGCCTCCATACCAATGATTTCGGCTGGATCGGCGACCGCTCCAGGCACGGTCTGATCCCGCAAGACAACGTCTTCGGCCATAATCGTCGTCTGAGCGGGGATCGTGCGCGCGGCAATGACCGTGTCAGCCGCCGTCGAGGTGCCAAAGCACAAAGCGAGAATTAGCCACCTCATCGCAGTTGCACCATTGCTGTCAGCATCTGATCCGCGGCAGTGATAACCTTTGAGTTCAGCTCGTAGCCACGTTGCGCCTCGATCAAGTCCGTTACTTCGCGGACGGCATCGACCGAGCTGTCCTCGAGATAGCCCTGTCTGAGCACGCCAAGGCCCTCCTCGCCCGGTGTCGTTACGACCGATGGCCCGGATGCGGGTGTTTCAAGAAAAAGGTTCGATCCGATCGCCTCCAGCCCCTTGGGGTTGGTAAAGCCCGCCAGTGTAAACTGGCCCAAGAGTTGTGGCTGAACCTGATCGTTGAAGTAACCGTAAAGCTCCCCCTCGGCATTGATGGAAATCGAGCGGGTGTCGCGTGGGACGGTGATATCGGGCACCACCGGAAAACCATCCGAGGTTACGATTTGCCCGTCACCGGTCAGCTTCAATGCACCATCCCGCGTATAGGCCGAAACGCCCGACGGCAGCGTCACCTCGAGATAGCCGTCTCCTTCGATCGCGACATCCAGATCGCCGCCGGTTGCAGCCAGCGCCCCCTGACTTAGCATCACGGAAACAGCATTGGCCCGCACACCAAGACCCAACTGCACACCCGTCGGTAAAACAGTACCATCCGAGGCGTTGATCGTACCCGGCCTGGCAAGCTGCTGATAATGCAAGTCGGCAAACTCTGCCCGGCGGGCGTTGTAACCAGTCGTATTCATGTTTGCGAGGTTGTTTGAGATGACCTCGACCCGCATCTGTTGCGCCGACATACCGGCAGCGGCAATTTTAAGTGCGCGCATAAGTCTGCTCCTTTATCGCCTGATAGCGTCGATCACGCTCCGGATCCGCTCATCCTCTTTGTCGAGAAAGCTCTGGCCCAGCTCATAGCTGCGCTGAACTTCAATCATGCGGCTGATTTGGGCGATCGGATTAACATTCGAATCCTCAAGAAAGCCCTGCAGCATTCGGCCATCGGGTATGGGCTCCGTACCGCCAGCCGTCGCGAACATCACACCGCCTTCCCGGGTCAAATCGGCGGGGTCGATCGGCCGGACCAATCCGACCTGTCCGATCGGCTGACCATTCGCACTGATCGTGCCGTCGGCGCTGATGCCCATCGCCCCGGCGCCTTGCGGTACAAAGACCGGCGCGCCGCCAGCATCCAGAACCGGATACCCATCCGGCGTCACAAGATCGCCATTGGCGTTGGGCTGAAACGCACCGGCACGGGTCAGCCGTTGCCCATTCGGCGTCTCGATCAGGAAAAAGCCCTCGCCCTCAATGGCAAGATCAAAGGTGCCTCCGGTTTGCGACAGCGATCCTTGCAGCATGATCGTGTCCCGCACCGCTGCTTTCGCCATCGATAGCGATGGCATATCAGGACCAAGGCTTTTGACATGTTCGGCAAACATCACCCCCTCGGCCCGAAATCCGGTCGTCGAGGCGTTGGCGATGTTGTTGGCAATGATCTGCATCTCTTGCATCAGACCGGCCTGCCGTGTCAGCGCCGTATAGCCTGCATTGTCCATCCTCAGCCTCCTGCGATAATCGGGATCAGCGTGCCCTGAAAAAGGTTGACCAGCGTTTCGGACATGAATGCCATCGTGACCCAGAAAATGGCGACGATCGCACCCAGTTTGGGAACAAAAGTCAGCGTCATTTCCTGTATCGACGTGAGCGCCTGAAAAAGCCCCACCACCAAACCGGCAGCGAGCGCGACACTGAGGATCGGGATAGAGATGACAAACGCCACCCAAAGCCCCTGCCGCAACGTGTCATAAAAGACCGCCTCGGTCATCAAATCGGCATCCGCAGAATTTCCTGGTAGGCCTCCACGACCTTGTCGCGCACCGTTACGACGGTTTGAACCGCAAGTTCGGTCTGTGCCAGAGCCTGAACGAGGGCGTGCGGATCCGCGCCGCCCGTCATGGCCTGCAAGCCAGTGGTTTCGCTGGTTTGCAAAGTCGATAGGAAGTCTTGGGCAGCGCCAGCGAGCGCGGTTGCGCCCCCGTCCGGCGTCGGTGCTGCTGCGGCTTTCCCCGCAGCATAGTTCTGGGCGACCAGTCCGTTAATATCCATCGGTGAGTTCCTTTATCTTCGCAGGAGGTCCATCAGGGCCGAGGACATCTGCCTGACCTGATCAAACATTTTGAGGTTGGCTTGATAGCTGCGCTGCGCCTCGCGCGCATCGGCGATCTCGATCAACATATTGACGTTGGACCCGTTGTAATGGCCGCTGGTATCCGACAGGGGATTGCCGGGATCATAAATCCGCGTCAATTCCGCTCGATCCAGCCTGACCTTTCCTGTTTCGACTGCACCGGTCCGTTGACTGTCGGCGAAAGCCTCTTGAAAGGCGATTGTCTTGCGCCGGTAACCCGGCGTATCGACGTTTGCGATGTTTTCCGACACATGCCGCAATCGATTGGCCTGCGCTTTCATACCACTTGATGCGACCGACATCGCCTCGCTAAAATCGCTCATTGATCTGCCTTATGTTTGTCCGAGAGTCGTGCGAAGGACGGTCATCGTATGCCGGTAGATGGTCAGAGCACGATTATGCTCCCGGCTGATCGCCACTGCGTTCAGCATCTCATCTTCGATGGAAACAGTGTTGCCGTCGGGCGAAGCCTGGCCTGCTTGTGGCCCAGTGGTCGCGGCTGGTTTCATGACAGCCTCCAACGACATGTGCCCAGGACGGGTCAGACGCATATCACTCGTATGATCGGCGCGATAGATTTCGGAAAACGAGGGTATCGAAGCCGCAGAAAACCCAGGTGTATCGGCGTTTGCGATGTTCCTGGCCACGACAGCCTGCCTGCGGCCCGCATGTTCAGCCATGGCTGCAGCGGTCTCAAAAAGATCCAGCGATTGGTACATTGGGGATTCTCCCGCATCTGCTTTCAACCAACCATTAAGGACGATTCCTTAAGATTGGGTTTGTGGTTAATCGGCAGAGCGTAAAATGAACGACAAATTCATCGACAGAATGATCAGGGCGGTAACGCAGGGCGACGATATCCGCCCGGTCGGGCGTGTTATCGATGCAACGGCGCAGACGGTGCAGGTCGCGATCGCCGGAGACAAGAGTCGAATCGGGGATCGGGCGAAGATCCATTCGGTCAAAGGACCAATCAGTGGAGAGATTGTCCGCCTGGGCGAAACTGGTGCGCAGGTCATGATTGACGGTGCCGGCGAAGGTGCCGCGATCGGCGATCGGGTTGTCCTCGACGGATCGGCAGCCTTTGCCCCCGACGCCAGTTGGGTCGGGCGTGTTATTGACCCTGATGGAAAACCACTTGATGGACGGCCGCTGTTGCCTGGGATCGCAAGCCACCAAAGGCAGCGCCCGCCACCCCCGCCCAATGACCGTCGCGCGATGGGCGAACGCCTGGAAACAGGTTTTGCGGTATTCAACACTGTGTTGCCGATCGTCCGAGGGCAACGTATCGGCCTGTTCGCTGGATCGGGTGTCGGCAAATCGACCTTGATCGCCGATCTTGCCCGTAACGTTACCGCCGATGTCGTCGTCATCGGGCTCGTTGGTGAACGTGGGCGCGAACTCCGCCACTTCGTTCAGGAAGTACTGGGTCCGAAGGGATTGAAACGCGCGGTTGTTGTCGCGGCGACATCCGATTCATCTCCGCGAGAGCGCAGGAACTGCGCATGGTCAGCCGTGGCCGTCGCAGAGTACTTTCGGGATCAGGGGCTTCATGTTTTGTTGCTTCTGGACTCTGTCACGAGGTTTTGTGAAGCGCATCGTGAAATCGCGGTTGCGGCGGGGGAAGCCGCGAGCCTGCGCGGATTTCCGGCGACAACGGGGCCCGCAATCGCCGCATTATGCGAAAGGGCCGGTCCGGGTGTCGAACACGTCGGAGATATCACGGCCGTATTCTCAGTTCTGGTTGCCGGATCGGATATGGATGAACCTGTCGCAGACATGCTGCGCGGTGTGCTGGATGGGCATATCGTCCTTGATCGGGAGATTGCGGAGCGTGGTCGCTTTCCGGCTGTCGACGTTCTCCGCTCCGTTTCGCGATCGTTACCCGAGGCGGCAAATACACAGGAAAACGCTCTTATCACACAAGCCAGAACACATTTGGGAACATATGACCGTGCCGAAATGATGATCCAAGCGGGTTTATACACACAAGGGTCGGATCCTGCTATCGATGCGGCGATTGCTTGCAAAAATGCGCTTGATAGTTTTCTGGCGCTACAGGATCAGCGTGGAACCTTGGCCCATTTCGCAAAGCTCCGTCAGGCGGTCTCTCCAACATCGACTGAGATGCAACGGGATGAAAACGCAAATTAAACGAGGGTGTCGAATGCGCTATGCCAGCTGTGGGGTAAGCCTTGGCGTCGATTGCAAAAGCGTCAAAGCGGTGGCGCCAGCCGTGACGGAAGCCGTATTGGCGGCCTCGGAGCGAACAAGGAATAGACGCACCAGCTTTTCACGTTGTTCGGGCTGCGAAATCGCATTGATCTGGTCTGTCCCAAACACCGACTGGGCGCGGTCTTTGAAAATACTGAGCTGTTTGTCCAGGTCGATACTCGCGATACTTTGTGGCAAGCCCAGCGCCGTTTGAAAAACGCTACGCAGCGGCGGATTGCCCATGACCGAAAACCAGCGCGCATCTTGACTGTTGCTGCGATCAAGGATGTCCGACAACCCACTTTCGACATTCATCGCCAGGCGGAGATCATTATTCTGTTCGCCGACCGCGCGTTCAAATTGCCGCGCCTCATAGCGCGACACGATCTCTTCTGGAAACTGGCTCAAACCGGTTCGCGGAGCGGCACGGTCGCCAAATCCAAAAGCGCGGCTGAAATCGGCATAGCGATTGTCGGTCAGACGGTTTGCCAGCGCATCATCGGCGATCGTGCCATCTTTCAGGATCTGAAGGATGAAAAAGCGATTATCGATATCGTCATCAAGACCGAACGCGCCCAGCGCCACAGACAAAAGCTGCCGATCATTGACCAAGTCCTCCGCTGTCCTGACGTTGCCGATATTCTGCGCAAAATAGCTGGTGGACCGAGCGACAGGTTGACTGTCCGCAAAGGCCTGTTGCTGGTTATCCAGCGTTCTTTCCAAAAAGCGCCAGCCAGTATAGCCACCAAACGGAATAATCGGCTGAAAGGTCATGCCCGACCGACGGATAAAAGACGCGCCTCACGTGGAAGGAGGCCACGCAAGCATTTCAACGCGCGATAGAAGTCCTGCTTCGTGACAGCATCGGTCGCGCGATCAAGCTGATTTTGGCTTTCGTCGTCCCGAAATGCCCGGCTTAGTTGTTCGATCCCGCGCAAGATCTGCGGGCGCGCATCATATTCGTCGACATCACCCGCCAGAACAAGCTGCGCGATGTAGCAAACGCGCCTTACTGGTGTGTTGACCTCGTCCGGTCGGATCGCATCGCGCAGTCGCAATATGTTCGCGTTCGGCGTCAGGATGGACAGTCTGCTGCGCCGATCGCCGTTTTCGATCACGGCCCCGTTGACCAGCACCCGCTCTTTCGGGCTGAGTTTTAGAACCAGGCCGGACATCAAGTTGCCCCCTGCCCGTTCAGCCCGCGCAAAACGGCCGTGTTGATATCGACCAAAGCGGCGCTGTCAGCTTCGCCACGCAGAATTTTGCGACTGTGCAATTCCGTGAATTCGGCGAGGTAAAAGATTTGAGCACGCAGCATCTCTGGCAAATCGTTATCGTGATCGGCGACACCTGCGGCCATTGTCGTCCACATCTGTCTGTTGCGATGCAAGGCGTCGGCCAGCGCCGGGAAATTCGATTTGTTCGCTGCCGCTTTGCGCAGATCGGAGGTAATCTGGGTGACGAGTTGGGCCTCAATAGACCTTTCGCTGCGTATGGCTATTTGTCTTGGGGCGTAAGCCTGCCGGGCCTGTTCAATGGCGTTCACGGTTTGTCCTTCCGACATACATAGAATGAAAATACAGTTTCACCGCATTCGTGTGTTGGCGGCGGCCCCATATGACCGCCGCCAAACGTCATTAACGGAACAGTGACAGGATCGTCTGCGGCGCCTGGTTAGCGATCGACAGTGACTGCACACCCAACTGCTGCTGCACCTGAAGCGCCTGCAGACGGGCAGAAGCCTCTTCCATATCGGCGTCGACCAATGCGCCGATCCCTGACTTCAAATTGTCCGTCAGGTTCGAAATGAACTCGGCCTGCGTATCGATCCGACCCTGACTGGAACCAAATTCGGCGGCAGCGTCAATGGTCGTGTCGATATAGGTTTCGATATTCGCCAATGCCGCTGCAACGCCTGCGTCCGATGTCACGTCGAGGTTATCAAGACCGACCAGACCGCCAGTCGCCGTACCGCCGGCGGCACCAGCGTCGGTCAGCGCCAAGTCAGTCGCGCTATCATTATCGATCTGCAGTATCCAGGCGCCCGTGTTTTCGTCCTGCTTTACGTTGGTCGAGATGTTGTCGATACCGGCACCATCGATGACCGTTTTCAGGCCCCGCGCTACATCTTCGAAGGTCTCACCCGGGCCAGCGACGTAGTCATAGTTCACGCCACCGATCGACGCGCGATACCCGTCTCCCTCAGCGACGCCCGCAGTGGTCGAAAATGTCAGCGTAGAGGCCCGTGCAGCGATCGTTTCGCCGGTGAAGCCAGCGCCAGCACCGCCAGCACCGCCACCGTTGACGTTCGCCGTCGCAGTCCCATCGGTAGTCGAGAAATTCACCTCGACATCATCGAACTTCGACAATGATGTCAGCGTGATCGTGCCCGTTGCAGCCGTCGCCGAAATACCTTCGATACCGGCAGCGTTCAAAGCCGCGGTGATGCCATCGGCGATGCTTGTCGCTGTGTTGCCGGTTGCGGCTGATGTAAACGTAACGGTTTCACCAGCGACCTGCAGATTGTAAGTATTGCTTGCTCCGGCTGTCGTCGCGGCCAACGCGATTGTCATCGTGTTGCCTGCGTTGGAGAACTGGCTGCCAGCGACGCCTGCAAGGCTGTTTGCCCCATCAGCCGCCGTGATGTTGGCGCTCAGATCCGCACCGGTACCATAGACACCGGCGTCAGTGCTCAGGTCCTGTCGCGCAACCGTGATATTCGCCGAAGACACAGTGCCATCGCTGGCCCGGTCAAGCGAAGACAACACATTCACCGCATCCGTGCCGTTCAGCATGTTCAGGCCGTTGAATTGCGCGGCACCGACAACCGAAGAAATTTGATCGGTAATTGCATTGACATCGGCCTGCAACTTGGTCCGGTCAACGTTTTCACCCTGCGCCGCGACGATCTTTTCTTTCATATCGACAAGCAGATCTGTCACGGTTTCCGCGCCGTTCCGGGCCACTGCGACTGAAGAGCTACCCAATGACAGGCTTTCAGAAATCGCCTTGAAACCCTTCACGTCGGATTCCATGACTTTTGAAATCGCCCAGACGGCCGAATTATCACGGGCCGAGCCGACCTCTTTACCCGTCGAGATCATGGACTGGGTTTTGGCAAGATCTCCGTTGATGGATTTCAGTGTTTGCAGCGCGACCATTGCGCTATTGTTCGTCAGAATACTGGACATCGTTTGGTCCTTTCAAAGAGAGGCGCTTTGCGCCGGTTTCATTTGGATATCCGTGCGTTTTGCACAGGTCGAAACGTCATTCTGACGAAATCTCATCTTCGGCTACGAATACGAGAGCCTTCATGGCGGTGCTTGCGATATGTCATCAAAGCACTGAACAGGATGTTAATCCGAACCGGTGGATTGCTTTCAATTTGATGCAATTCCTCAGGCTTTCCGAAACAAATTACCTTGCCGCGCCTCGACCGAAGCAACATGACCACTTTGATCGTAGACATTCATGCCGCGACCGATTGCTTCGAGCGCGCTAATACGATCGCGCGCCGCAAGAATACCAGCCTGAGCCGCTGACAAGAGTTGATGATTCTTTTCCAATGCGTCGCGCACCCGTAGGGCGGTATGTTGGTCGATGGGGGTTCGCAAAAGACGATTCATGAGTGTCGTCTTACGCTCCAGAAGTTGTTGAAGTGTTGCAAAGTCACCGTGCTTCAAAGCCACTCTTTCATCGCCCAATAGCTCAAGAAGAGAATTCGCGTTTGTGTCAGCCATCCAGCCGCACCTTCATCGCCTCGAACAGCGCTTCGGCCAATCCAATACCGCCCGCTTTCGCCATCTCCTCCGCCTGCGCTTCACGGAGGAAAGATGCGAACTGATCTTCACCGACTCCGCCGCCGAACGCATTGCGCGCCTCACCAAGGCCAGCCGATTTCAGCATCTCGGCCAGAAAGGTCGCCTCGAGCTTTTGGGCGGCGTCGCGAAGTTTTAGGTCGTTTTCTGCATAATCAGGCAGGCCGACCAATGGTCTTGGCGCTGGCAGGGCGGGGAGTGTATTCATCGGTTTCTCCGTCGATATGATTTTCACGTTTGGCATATCAGCCGTAAAGATTGAGTAATTTTTTGGTGGCATTGAAAGACGAATAGATTCTTTTGAGGCCACCGATGACACTGCCCATATTGCCCGATCAGATCATCTTACCGGCCGTTGCAGCTTTGGAGATTGCGGTTGCGGAACCGCAGAGCGACTTTCAGACGGCATTCACGCTGGACGCTGCCGAAACCACAGCAGACCCTTTGTTACCTGAACTGGCTATCCCAACCGACGTGGCCGAGCCCTCGGAAGTCACGGTTGATGAAGAAAGTACACTTGGCTCTGATGCGTCGATCGCCAAAGTCGATACTGTTGATGCTGAGGCAGCGATCGGAAAGATCCTGAACCAAGAGCCCACGCTGCCGACTGTCACCGTCGTGAAACCAAGCACATCGGTCGATCCTGATACAATCGTAGTGGCCCCGGTGACGATGCCACATATCAATGAGACATTTCCAAAGCGGATAAAAGTTGAACAGGATGACCGATCCGCGAACGACGCTTTGCCGCGACATCATCAACGCACTGATGCGCCCAGTCTAATGGCAAAGCCAAATCCGCAAACAGAGATGATCGTTGGCACACCGGCCCCGCGCGGAAAAGCCGAGCTTGAGGTTGAGCATACTGAAAGGCGATTTGAGCCCGGCCCAACGGGCGCTTTCGCGCTGCCCAAAACCGCTCATGTTGCCAACGCGGTCGGCGAACCGTTGAAACCGACGAAAAGCGGATTGATAATTCGCGCGGTTTCAGCGCTCGAGTGGTCCTCATTGACCAAAGGCGAGGCTACATCTAGCGCTGATTCCGCACCGATCACCGGCGGCGTTGAGCGTTTTGCGACCACCGTATCGACAGCGGGCGCGTCCGGCACGACCACCGAGGCCGCGCGACCGGTAATGCAGCAGATTTCTGCCGCGGTAATCTCTGCCAGAGGCAACACCATAGAGGTTGCGTTGAACCCGGAAGAACTGGGTCGGGTCCGACTTCAGATATCGGGTGTAGATGGCGGATTGAGTCTGCAGCTTATGTCTGAACGCCCAGAAACGATGGAGCTTTTAAAGCGCCACATCGACCTGCTGGCGCAGGATCTGGAAAAGTTGGGTTATGAGACGCTGTCCTTTTCATTCGAACAGGAAGGCCAGACCGAGCGCGAGCACCATGACGGCCTGACAGATTTTCATGCTTTGACCGACGAGGACGTAACCGATCAAGCCAGCCGCACGGTCAGTCAACTTCAGGCGGTCGGACTCGATCTAAGACTTTAAGGAAAACCCATGGAGCCAATTACAGCACAAACAACCAGCACGCAGGTATCGATCCCCAATGCACAAACCGATGCCGACAGCAGCCCGATTGCTTCTGATTTCGAAACATTTCTGCGCATGCTCACGGTCCAGATGCAGAACCAGGACCCGTTGAACCCGGTCGATTCTTCCGATTATGCCGTCCAACTCGCGACGTTTTCGGGGGTCGAACAAGCCGTGTTGACCAATGACCTGCTCAAATCGCTGACGACCCAGATGAACACGAGCGGTCTGACGGAATTGTCGGCATGGGTCGGCAGAGATGTTCGGGCGGCGGCACCGACCTATTTCGACGGGAACCCGATCAGCCTACCGCTGAAACCAGCGTCGACCGCAGACCGCGCGGACCTGATCGTGCGTGATGAAAACGGTGTCGAAGTCCAACGAATGCAAGTTCCGCTCGCGCAGGAAGAATTGGAATGGGCGGGTGTCGATTTGGGGGGATACCCCCTTCCGGACGGACTGTATTCATTCGAATTGCATAGTCAGCTTGACGGCGAGGTTATCGCGCAAAGCCCTGTCGAAACATATGGCCGCGTCGTCGAAGTACGTCGGGACGGCAACGACTATGTTCTTTTCCTGAAGGGCGGCGCGACGGTAGGGAGAGATGTCGTGACGGGCGTCAGAGATGCGGCAACCTGACCCGTTGGCACCCTCGGGGCAGCCCGCTGATCCCAAGGTCAAATAATCTGGACGAGCCAAATCGCAAGAACCGTCACGACGCCCCCCAATGCCATCCACGCCAATCGTGCGATCCGCCGTTGCGGCTTGGGCGGCGGCGGCGGGTTGTTGAAGCGGATGAGTGTTTCTTCGACATAACGCGGAAGCTGCGGACCGAACCGCGACAGAATACGTGCCGTAACGGCAAGGTCGCGCAAGAGCGCTTTCGGTCCAATACTTTCCTTGATGTAGTCTTCGACGACCGGTTTCGCGACTTTCCAGATATTCATATGCGGATCAAGCGACCGCGCAACACCTTCCACAACGACCATGGTCCGCTGCAACAGGATCAGCTCCGTCCGGGTCTCCATCCCAAAGCGTTCGGTTACCTCGAAAAGATAATTCAGCAGGCGTGCCATGGAAATACGGCTGGCGTCCATGCCAAAAATCGGTTCACCCACGGCGCGCAAAGCACGGGCGAATTCGTCGACATCCCGATCGGCAGGCACATATCCAGCCTCGAAATGCACCTCTGCGACGCGCCTGTAGTCTTTGCGGATAAAACCGAACAGGATTTCGGCATAAACGCGGCGCGTATATTCGTCGATTCGGCCCATGATCCCGAAATCGTAGGCGATTATGTCACCATTTGCGGCGACTTTCAGATTACCCTGATGCATGTCGCCATGAAAATAACCATCGCGCAGCGCATGGTTAAGGAACAACTCCATCACCCGCGCCGCCAAGGCGCGCCGATCATGCCCCGCCTGGTCAAGTGCATCGTTGACCCCGATATTCGTGCCCTCGGCCCAATCAAGCGTCATTACCCGGCGGCTGGACAGGTGCCAGCGGACCAAAGGCACCTGAAATCCTTCGTCGCTTTCGGTATTGGCGGCGAACTCTGCCGCACCTGCGCTTTCCAGCCGCAAGTCCAGTTCGCCCATGACCACACCTTCGAAATGGGTGATCACATCCATGGGCCGCAAACGACGTGAAGCAGGGGAAAGCAATTCGATGGCGCGGGCAGCGAAATAAAAGGCATCGATGTCCTTACGAAAGGCCCGTTCGATGCCGGGGCGCAGAATTTTGACGGCAACTGCGTCACCGCCTTCGGCAAGATGCGCCTTGTGAACCTGCGCAAGCGAAGCAGCGGCCACCGGTTCGGAAAATGTCGAAAACAGTTGATCGAATGGGGCGCCGAGCTCGCGCTGAATTTCGGCCTTGGCTTCTTTCATCGAAAAGGGTGGAAGTTTGTCCTGCAGGACACGCAGTTGCACCGCCAATTCGTCGCCGACCACATCCGGCCGGGTCGAAAGCACCTGACCGAATTTGATATAGGCCGGGCCCAGCGCCGTCAGTGCGCGGGGCGCGGGCGGCATCGATAAATCACCCTGATACCCAAGCCATTTGAACGGCCAGACCAGCGTGCGAAAGGTAATGCGCAACAACGGCCCGGCATCGAAAGCATCCAGCACCACCTTCATCGCGCCGGTGCGTTCCAGCGTCGCACCGGTCCGGATCAGCCGGATGATGTTGTGCGGCCCACGCAACCTACAGCTTCCACCCCGAATGAAGTGCGGCGACACCCATGGTCAGGTTGCGATATTTGGCATTCTCGAATCCGGTGTCATGGATCATCGACAGGAAATTCTCTTGATCGGGGAATTTCCGAATAGATTCGACCAGGTATTGATAGCTGTCACGATCGCCCGCGATCATCTGACCCATCCGCGGAATGACGTTGAATGAATACGCATCATAGACCGATTGCATCATCGGGTTTGGCAGTTGTGAAAACTCCAGCACCATCAAACGCCCTCCGGGTTTGAGAACCCGATATGCCTCGGCCAATGCGTCTTGTGGTCGGGTCACATTCCGGATGCCGAAGCTGATCGTATAGACGTCAAAGCTGTGATCATCGAAGGGCAGGGCCATCGCATCGCCCACCACCCAATCCAGACTGTCGGAAAGACGGTCGGCCTCGGCGCGTTTCCGACCCTCGATCAGCATCGGCTCGGTGAGATCCAGAACGGTCGCATGACCACGCCCCGCGCGTTTCAGGAACCGAAACGCAATATCGCCCGTTCCTCCCGCCACGTCGAGCAGCCTCTGCCCGGGCCGCGGAGCCAGCCAGTCCATCATCGCATCTTTCCAAATGCGATGAACCCCACCTGACATCACGTCGTTCATGATGTCATACTTTGTTGCGACAGAGTTGAAGACGCCCCGGACTCGGCCCGCCTTTTCACCTTCGGGGACGGTTTCAAAACCAAAGTGGGTCGTTGTTTCCGACTTATCTGTCATAACCTGCTTTCTCAACATCCTCGCGAACGGTTATACGCTGTTGATCTGAGAGACAAACTGTCATTGTGCCACATTGGATCAGTGGGCCAAACGAGAGAGATCAACCCACATGCCGGAACTTCCCGAGGTCGAAACCGTAAGGGCCGGCCTGGCCCCATACATGGAGGGTCAGGTTCTGGCGCGTGTCGACGTCAACCGCCCTGACTTGCGCTGGCCATTTCCCGAACGGATGGCCAAGAGGCTGACGGGACGGCGGATCGTCCGGTTGAGGCGTCGATCAAAGTACATTCTGGCAGATCTTGATGATGACAACACGCTTCTGATCCATCTTGGCATGTCCGGACGGATGATCATTTCCGGTGATGTTCCAGGCGTTTTCCACCGACCAGAGCCAATTCCGGCCAAACACGATCATGTTGTCTTTCACATGAACAATGGCGCAAAAATCACTTTCAACGATGCGCGGCGATTTGGTGCCATGGATCTTCTTGCTACCGCGGCTGAGGCGGATCATTGGCTGATCCGCACCTTGGGGCCCGAACCCTTGGGCAATGATTTTCACGAAGACTACCTAGTTGCGCGTCTCAAGGATCGCAAATCTCCGATAAAAACCGCACTTCTCAATCAACGCATTGTCGCGGGACTGGGCAATATCTACGTGTGCGAGGTATTGTTTCGGGCCGGTATCCATCCGGCCAGAAAAGCCGACAAGATCAGCGCCGAACGGGTCGCCAAATTGGTCCCCATCATCCGTGACGTTCTGCACGAAGCGATCGCCGCAGGTGGGTCTTCTTTGCGTGATTACCGGCAGACAGATGGCGAACTAGGATACTTTCAACACAGGTTTCTTGTCTACGATCGTGCGGACCAGCACTGCCTAAATGGTGGATGTCAAAGTGAAATCCGGCGAATCGTTCAGTCAGGACGCTCATCCTTCTACTGTCCGCAATGCCAAAGATAGCTTGATCCGCATTGCACCTTTGATAACCAATGGTGCCTGATCAGTGGCAGCAAGGATACCAACATGGCCTTCGAGACGATTATCATGGATGTCGACGATGGTGTCGCGACCATCACGCTGAACAGACCCGACGCCATGAATGCTCTCAACGGCGTCCTTTTGGGCGAGCTGTGCACAGCCCTCGAAGATGCCGATACCCGTGAGAAGGTGCGTTGCATCATCATCACCGGATCAGAAAAGGCCTTTGCCGCCGGTGCAGACATCAGCGAGATGTCGGACAAGTCTTTCGTCGAGATGTACAAAAGCCGCTTCTTCGAAAATGAAACGGATCGCTTCAACCGGATCCGCAAACCCATTATCGCAGCCGTGGCGGGCTATGCGCTGGGTGGTGGATGCGAACTGGCCATGATGTGTGACTTCATCATCGCGGCCGATAACGCGAAATTCGGACAGCCCGAGATAAACCTGGGTGTGATCGCGGGCCTTGGTGGTACGCAGCGCTTGACCAGATTTGTTGGCAAGTCGAAATCGATGGATATGCATTTGACCGGCCGTTTCATGGATGCCGAAGAGGCAGAACGCAGCGGACTGGTCAGCCGGGTTGTTCCCGCGAAAAAACTGTTGTCGGAGGCTAAGAATGCGGCCGAAAAGATCGCCGAAAAGTCGCAACTGGCCACGATGGCCGCGAAAGACGCAGTTGATCGCGCCTACGAGACTACTCTTGCCGAGGGCGTGAACTACGAACGGCGTTTGTTCCAGTCATTGTTTTCGACTGATGACCAGTCGGAGGGCATGACGGCCTTCATCGAAAAACGCGAGGCGCAGTTTCGAGACAAATAGTGTGTCGGCTAACCTTGCCGAGTTTACTGCAGGCGCTAACTCCCGCCCGCTGGGTAAGGTGACTTTATACGCATGTGAACGAGGTGTATTTCATGAAGTTAGTCAGGTTGAAAACACTGTTTTTTCTGCCATTTGTTTTGTTTCCCAGCCTCAGCACGGCGGACGCCACACGTGATCGCGATGTTGTTGCGTTGTTGCCCGCCCAATTCGTGGAAGATACAGGTGCGGCCAATCGGATCGAGGCTGGCGACATCCTTCGGACGGTTTCACAAGAGGTCGCTGCAGCCGTTTGCCATTTTCATAACGGTGTCGCGCCGGACCTGAGTGAAAAGTTGCTGAACGAAGGTATCGGTAAGTTCGACGTCATGCTCGACGCGCTGCTTAACGGCAATGAAAACTTGGGCATCGTCGGCGGCGAGGAACGGCGCAAGACCATTGCTCTGCTAGAGCAAGTGGGCGCATCTTGGCAACCGACACGCGACGCAGCGCTGGGCGTCATCGCGGAACCGACCGACACATCGGCCGTCAATGTGGTCTATGGCAGTGCGACGACGCTGCTGGACCAAACCTACCTTCTACTCAGCGAGCTTGAGGGAGAATATGCCAATCCGGTCGAACTCCTGCAGGCCGATGTCATGCTGCTCGAGGTATCAGGCCGGCAAAGCATGTTGACCCAGCGCTTGTCTTATTTGGCCTGCCGCGCTTGGTCGGGGACGGCGGATGCCAATTACAAAGAGACTTTGGCTACAACCCTGAGTCAGTTCGACTTCGCCATGGGCGCGCTTCGGAACGGCATGCCGGAGATGGGTATCATGCCACCACCAACCGACGAGATCGCGGATCTTCTCGAACGGGCAGCGGCGGATTGGACCGTGATCGAAGGACATATCGCGACCATGAATGATGCGGACATCGCAGACACAGAAACGGCAGATGCGCTGTACCGCATGCTGGCCGACAAAATGTACACGATGGAAGAGGTTGCACATCAGTATGCGCTTTATTCCAAACGGGTTTATTAGTCGCTGTTGACTCGGCAAAGCAATGCAACTAATTGGCCCGTTGTACATGCGTGAGAGGTCCGCTTTGACCAGATGAGCCGGTAATGAACCCGGTCGGGCCTAGCGCTTAATTTATGAATTCGGCCCGACATGGCCATCTGAAACGGAACGAACATATGGCAAACTCTCCTCAGGCAAAAAAGCGTGCGCGCCAGAACGCGACCCGCTTTGCCGTCAACAAAATGCGCCGTTCGCGCATTCGCACCCATCTGCGTGCAGTCGAAGAGGCGATCGCCTCCGGCGATCAAAAGGCCGCGGCCGAAGCTCTCAAAAATGCACAGCCCGAACTTATGCGCGGCGTCACCAAGGGTGTCTTTCACAAGAACACCGCATCCCGGAAGATGTCCCGCCTGTCGTCCCGAGTAAAGGCGCTGGGCTGATCGGCGATTCTTGGCCGATCGTAGCTGATCGGCAATTTTGAAGAGCGCGCCCTCGTGGGGCGCGCTTTTTTTTGGGCTGTTGCCAGTCCACTCAGTTTTTACGGCATTTCAAAGGCATCGCAGATTCTTTCTGGCCAATCGCTGAGTCAAGCATGATGTTCTGTTGAAGCGTCCGCAGAGCCCTTGCTAGCTTAGCGTTGCGATTCACATCGTTCCGGGGGGACATGGAGGGGATCGGCAACACCAGGACGGTTCAGGGCAGTTTGCGGCGTTGAGCACAGATATTGTTGTCGGCTTTCATGCAATGCGGGTTTTGGGATCAATAGCTGCGCTTTGATACCCACTGCTTGTGTCTATTGGATCGCCAAGGTCTGCTCCTTGGCGGTGTTGTAGTCTATGTGCCTTTTTTGCTGCCCATTGGGGGATTACGGGCGTGTTCCGTAAACCCGCATCAGCGGTTTTGAGACTTGGTGAAAGGCAGTGCGATCGGGCAGGCAACCCGGACGGCGCCTTTGACTTTGTCCGGTGCTTTGTGCTGCGAGGGAAGGGGCGAAGACCCCCGGTATTGGTGAAATGGCATGTGTAAGTGGGACAAAGGGAAAAAATGACAAACGACATCTGGGCAAAGGTCTTGGCAGCATTGAAGGGCGCTTTGGGGGCAAATAACTTTTCGAACTGGATAGAACCACTAGAGTTTGCCCACTTGTCCGACGGCGTCGCGACATTCAACGTCCCCACCAGTTTTATCGGCAATTACGTGTCCCAGAACTTTGGTGAGCAGATTTTGTACCACCTGAACCAGAACGGGCAGCCCGTCCAGCGCTTGCAATTCTCAGTTGCATCCGGCGATGGACGTAAGGTCTTGCCGGTGGACGGTCAGCAGAAGATCACGCGGGTGCGCGAAATGGACGGGTCACCATTGGACAGCAGGTTCACCTTTGACACCTTCGTTGTTGGGAAACCGAACGAGCTTGCCCACGCTGCAGCCCGCCGCGTTGCCGAGGGTGGGCCGGTAACGTTCAATCCACTTTTTCTTTATGGCGGCGTTGGGCTTGGTAAGACGCACCTGATGCATGCGATCGCCCATGAGCTGAAAATGCGATCACCCGAGCTGAATGTGCTGTATCTGTCGGCCGAGCAGTTCATGTACCGATTCATCACGGCGTTACGCGATCGTAAGATGATGGATTTCAAACAGATTTTCCGGTCGGTCGATGTACTGATGGTCGACGACGTACAGTTCATCGCGGGTAAGGACAGCACGCAGGAAGAGTTTTTTCACACATTCAATGCGCTGGTCGATAGCCAGAAACAGATCATCATTTCCGCAGACCGTGCGCCAGGTGAGATCAAGGGATTGGAAGAGCGGATCAAGTCACGCCTGCAATGCGGCCTGGTCGTGGATTTGCATCCGACCGACTATGAATTGCGTCTTGGCGTTTTGCAGTCAAAGGTCGAATTCTACGCCGCGCAATATCCCGATCTTGCGATCGCAGACGGCGTGCTGGAATTTCTCGCCCATCGGATCACGACCAACGTTCGCGTCCTTGAAGGCGCGCTGACGCGCCTCTTCGCTTTCGCCTCACTGATCGGGCGCGAGATCACATTGGAAATGACCCAGGATTGTCTGTCGGACGTCCTGAAAGCCTCTGACCGGAAGGTCACCGTCGAGGAAATCCAGCGGAAGGTGTCCGAACACTACGCTATCCGCCTGTCTGATATGATCGGCCCCAAGCGCGTGCGCAACTATGCCCGCCCGCGCCAGATCGCGATGTATCTGGCCAAGCAGATGACCAACCGCTCCCTCCCGGAAATCGGACGCCGCTTTGGCGGCCGTGACCACACGACTGTCATGCATGGGGTGAAGCGAATAGAAGAGCTGAAAGTCCTCGACAGTCAGATCGCCGATGATCTGGAACTTTTGCGTCGCGCGCTCGAGGAATAGCCTCAGCGCTTGACGCAAGCGCACCCATCGTCAACAGTCCAACAAAACGCTTGAGCCACGCCGGGAATGCAGTACATTTTGCGTCCCGGTAACCTCAACAACCAAGATATGCGGAGCATGGGGACATGAAATTCAGTATTGAGCGCGGCGTACTTTTGAAAGCGGTCGCGCAGGCCCAATCCGTTGTCGAACGTCGGAATACAATTCCGATCCTCGCGAATGTGCTGATCGAAGCCGAAGGCGATGACGTTCAATTCCGCGCCACCGATTTGGATATCGAAGTGGTCGACAAAGCCCCCGCCAAAGTCGAACGCGCGGGGGCTACGACCGTCGCCGCGGTCACGCTGAACGAGATCGTGCGCAAGCTGCCTGACGGCGCCCTGGTCACGCTGACCGAAGACGGTGCATCGGGCCGTTTGACGATCGAGGCTGGCCGATCGAACTTCTCATTGGCAACACTGCCAAAGGAAGATTTCCCGATCATGGCGTCGTCGGAATATGCAGCCAATTTCTCGGCCCCCGCACCGACCCTGCGTCGCCTGTTCGACAAATCGAAATTCGCGATTTCGACCGAAGAGACGCGCTATTACCTGAACGGCGTTTATATGCATGTCGCGGACGGCGATAGCGGCAAGGTCATGCGTTGCGTTGCCACTGACGGCCATCGCCTTGCACGGATCGACGCCGACCTGCCCGACGGCGCGGCCGACATGGCGGGCATCATCGTGCCACGCAAAACCGTGGGCGAGTTGCGCAAGCTGTTGGACGATGACGACATGCAGATCGCTGTGTCCGTGTCGGAAACCAAGGTACGCTTTGCCACACCAGACATCACCCTGACCTCCAAGGTCATCGACGGAACATTCCCTGACTACACCCGTGTCATCCCGCAAGGCAACACACGCAAGCTGGAAGTGGATGCGACGGAATTTGCTCAAGCCGTTGATCGTGTCGCAACGGTATCCTCTGAACGCTCTCGCGCCGTGAAGCTGGCGCTTGACGAGGACCGGTTGGTCCTGTCCGTCAACGCCCCCGACAGCGGCGCGGCAGAGGAAGAGCTGGCTGTCGCCTACAGTGACGAGCGTCTTGAAATTGGATTTAACGCCAAATACTTGCTGGAAATCGCGAGCCAGGTGGATCGTGAGAATGCGGTGTTCATGTTCAACTCGTCCGGCGATCCGACATTGATGCGTGAAGGTAATGACACATCCGCCGTCTACGTCGTTATGCCAATGCGCGTGTAACGACCAGTGACTGGCGCTGCGGTCACGCAGATCACCCTTTCCCATTTTCGGTCTCACAAGCAGGCACGACTGACATGCGCGCCTGGGCTTGTGGCGTTTTATGGCCCCAACGGTGCAGGCAAGACCAACCTTCTCGAAGCTATTTCGCTTCTATCGCCCGGTCGGGGACTAAGGCGGGCTGTCATCAACGATCTGGCCAAGCGCCCTGAAGGCGTAGGGTGGAAAATCGTCGGACAAGTCCGGACCGATCAGACCTATGAGGTCGAAACCTGGGCCGAACCCGGCCAATCCCGGCAGACCCGCATTGACGGTAAGACCGCCCCGCAAGTCGCGCTGGGTCGCATCATGCGCATGCTGTGGCTGGTCCCCTCGATGGACCGGCTCTGGATCGAAGGGGCAGATGGCAGGCGGCGGTTCTTGGACCGCGCGACACTCAGTTTCGAACCCTCCCATGCCGAGGCCGTTCTGAGCTATGAAAAGGCAATGCGCGAACGAAACCGCTTGTTGAAGGATATGGTACGCGATCCGCATTGGTACGTAGCCGTAGAGCGCCAGATGGGCGAGACGGGCGCACTGATCCATCGCAACAGGGCGACGACCATTGCGCGGCTGAACGCAGCACAGGAGGCCGCTGAGACGGTCTTTCCAACCGCACTGCTACAACATGACATCGGTGAAGGCATCAGCGATCCTGCGACGCTGGGTGACGCACTCACGGAAAACCGTCCGCGCGACATGGCAGCCGGTCGCACCTTGCTGGGCCCTCACCGCGCGGACCTCAACGCAACCTTCACGGCTAAGGGGATGGCAGCCCGCGATTGCTCGACCGGCGAACAAAAGGCCCTACTGATCAGTCTGATCCTTGCCAATGCCCGCGCCTTGGCCGCCGATGGTCCACCGGTCCTGCTGTTGGATGAGGTGGCCGCGCATCTGGATGTCGGGCGGCGGCGCGCGCTTTATGAGGAACTCGCGACGCTTGGTGCGCAGACCTTCATGACAGGCACCGGGGCGGAATTGTTTGGGGAAATCGACGGCGATGCACAGCATTTCGAAGTGACTGAAACCGATGGAGTCTCCAGTCTCAGTCCAAAGTCGAAAACGGGTGACCTGCACAAATGACGGAACCAGTTTCAAAGTCGATGCACGCGACGATCTGCAGGCGGTTGGACGAAATCGCCGCGGAAGAAAATATCACCATCCTTCTTGCCATTGAATCCGGATCGCGCGCATGGGGTTTCCATTCGCCCGATAGCGACTATGACGTCCGCTTTATCTATACGCGCCCCATCGACTGGTTCCTGACACTGGGCAAGAAACGCGATGTCGTGGAACGGCCGATCGACGACCTTCTCGATATCAGCGGATGGCAACTGGATAAAGCGCTTGGGCTTGCCATAAAAGGAAACGCCGTACTGGCCGAATGGCTGCAATCACCTATCATCTACCGCGCGATACCGGAGGCGCATCAGGCGGTTCTTGATTTCTGTTGGGGCGCCATGCAGCCGCGACCGGTGATGTGGCACTATCTCTCGTTGGCGCAGCAACATCAGTCGCGGGCACAAACCGAAGACGGTCGCGTCCGATTGAAACGTTTGTTCTATACTTTGCGACCTGCCTTGTCGCTGCGATGGATGCATAAGAATGATTTTGACATTCCGCCAATGGACATGGATTCGCTCTGCGCCGGCGCCGCGCTGGCCGAAGGCGAGGCCGAGGCGATTGCGAAACTGATCGCGTTGAAGATCGCGCGCGCTGAAAAGGCGGTCGGCGCGGCGCCGGACGCATTGATCTTTTCCATCATAGATCGCGCCTTGGATCAGACCCGCGAGACGTTGAAGAGCCTGCCGGATCAACCCAATGGCAGCCTATCTGCGGCTGCTGATCGGTTGCACATCGCGCTGACGAAACAGCTGAGCTGAAACCACAAAATCTTGTGTCATTTGCGTGACAATCCCGCCCGAAATGCGTATATTTTGAGGGTAAAAAGACGGGACAACATGAATGGCCGATGACAACAATAGCGGGCAAGACTACGGTGCCGATTCCATTAAGGTTCTCAAAGGGTTAGAGGCCGTTAGAAAGCGTCCGGGCATGTATATCGGTGATACCGATGACGGGTCGGGCCTGCACCACATGGTTTATGAGGTTGTCGATAACGGGATTGACGAGGCGTTAGCCGGTCATGCCGACCATGTTTACGTAAAGATTAACGCCGATGGATCTGTCACTGTCGGCGATAATGGTCGCGGGATTCCTGTGGGTGTCCACGAGGAAGAAGGCGTATCCGCGGCCGAGGTCATCATGACTCAGCTGCATGCGGGCGGGAAGTTCGACAGCAACTCCTACAAGGTTTCGGGCGGTCTACACGGGGTTGGTGTATCGGTGGTTAACGCCCTGTCCGACTATCTTGAGCTGCGCATATGGCGGGACGGGAAAGCGCATTATGCGCGCTTCGAGGGTGGTTTCACGACCGAACATCTGCGCGTCGAGGGCGACGCTGGCGGGCGAAAAGGAACCGAGGTCACCTTTCTCGCGTCGACCGACACGTTCAGCGACCGCAATTACGATTTCCACACGCTGGAAAAACGTCTGCGCGAGCTGGCTTTTTTGAATTCCGGCGTGAGAATTATTCTTGAAGATATGCGGCCCGCTGAACCGCTCAAAGTCGACCTGTTCTATGAAGGCGGTGTGAAGGAATTTGTCAAATATCTGGACCGCTCCAAGACGCCGTTGATGGATGAACCGATCTACGTGACCGGCGAACGCGACGATATCGGCGTCGAGGTCGCGATGTGGTGGAACGACAGTTACAACGAAATGGTGCTGCCATTCACCAACAACATCCCGCAGCGGGATGGGGGCACGCATATGGCGGGCTTTCGCGGTGCGTTGACCAGAGCGATCAGCAAATATGCCACAGAAAGCGGGATTGCGAAAAAAGAGAAGGTCTCGTTGACTGGCGACGACGCGCGCGAGGGGCTGACCTGCGTCTTATCGGTCAAAGTGCCTGATCCAAAATTCTCGAGCCAGACCAAGGACAAGCTGGTCAGTTCAGAGGTTCGCCCGGCAGTTGAAAGCCTGATGAACGAAAAGCTGAACGAATGGTTCGAGGAAAACCCGAACGAGGCGAAGGCGATCATCACCAAGATTGTCGAGGCCGCCGCCGCGCGAGAGGCTGCGCGGAAGGCCCGTGAAATTCGCCGAAAATCGGCTATGGATGTCAATTTCAACGCCTCCAAGCTGAAAGATTGTTCGGAAAAAGATCCGTCGAAGACCGAAGTCTTTCTGGTCGAGGGTGACTCTGCCGGGGGTTCTGCCCAGACAGGGCGTGACCGTGGTACGCAGGCGATCCTGCCCCTGAAGGGTAAGATCCTTAATGTGGAACGCGCCCGGTTTGACCGGATGCTGTCATCGCAGGAAATCGGCAACCTTGTGATGGCGCTGGGCACCGGTATCGGTCGCGATGAGTTCAATATCGGCAAGCTGCGTTACCATAAGGTTATCATCATGACCGATGCCGACGTGGACGGGGCGCATATCCGGACTCTGCTGTTGACCTTTTTCTTCCGCCAGATGCCGGAATTGATCGAGGGCGGTTACCTCTACATCGCGCAACCACCGCTTTACAAAGTGGCGCGGGGTAAGTCAGAGGTGTACCTGAAAGACCAGGCCGCGATGGACGATTACCTGATCGAACAGGGGATCGAGGGCGCGTTGCTGCGGCAAGGAAACGGCGAGGAAATCTCGGGTGCTGACCTGCGCCGCGTCGTGGACGAAGCACGACAGCTCAAGCGGGTTTTGGAAGCGTTTCCAACGCATTACCCACGCCATATCCTTGAACAGGCGGCGATTTCGGGGGCGTTTGTCCCCGGCGCGGTAGATGCCGATTTGCAAGGCGTGGCGGACCGCGTGGCCAAACGGTTGGACCTGATCGCGCTGGAATGGGAGCGCGGCTGGCAGGGCCGGATCACGCAGGACAAGGGTATTCGTCTGGCGCGGATTTTGCGTGGTGTTGAGGAAGTGCGCACGTTGGACGGGCCGATGCTGCGATCCGGTGAGGCGCGCAGGACGGGATCGTTCACACAGAGTCTGCAGGATGTCTACAACCTGCCCGCCACGCTGGTGCGCAAGGACCGGAGCCAGATCATCCATGGGCCGCTGGAATTACTGAAAGCGATCCTTGAAGAGGGCGAAAAAGGCCTGTCTTTGCAACGATATAAGGGTCTGGGCGAGATGAATCCGGATCAGTTGTGGGAAACTACGCTGGATCCGGATGCGCGGACGCTGCTGCAGGTGAAGGTCGAGGATGTGGCCGAGGCGGATGACCTGTTCACCAAGCTCATGGGTGATGTGGTCGAGCCGCGGCGGGAGTTTATCCAGAACAACGCGCTGAACGTGGAGAATTTGGATTTCTGAGCGGTTTGCGCAACGGTCGGTGCCCGGTTTTTCGGCGATCCTCCCAAAGCGATAGTTAATGCCCTTGTTTTGTTGGGTTCGGCGGATGCACCGCGCGTGCAGCAGGCGTACACACAGCGTACACACACTTGTGCAGCAGGGGCGTGGTTAACGCGGCGTGCGGTCGAAAGAGTTGCTGATTGGTTAACGCAGTCCCGCATCAAGTGCGGGACTGCATTGTGCTCAGACCGATCCGACCGCCTTCAAGGCAAACGCATAGGATCGCCCTGCGTCCTCAAGCGCCGCAAACCGCCCTGATTTACCGAAATGGCCGGAGGTCATGTTGGTGCGCAGCATCAGGATGTTGTCGTCCGTCTTTGTCACACGCAGTTTGGCCACCCATTTTGCGGGCTCCCAGTAGGTCACGCGCGGGTCGGAGACCCCGGCAGCGACCAGCATCGCGGGGTAGTCCTGCGCGGTGACATTGTCATAGGGTGAATAGCCTTGGATATCGTCGAATGCCTCTTTGCTTTCGATCGGATTGCCCCATTGGGACCACTCACCCGGCGTCAGGGGCAATGTGTCATCGAGGATGGTGTTGAGCACGTCCACAAATGGAACATCGGCGATGGCCCCAGCGAGCAGATCGGGCCGCATGTTCAGGACCGCGCCGACCAAAAGGCCGCCAGCAGAGCCGCCCTGAATGACGATCTTTTGCTTGGCCGTATAGCCATCCGCGATCAGCTTTTCACCTGCCGCGATGAAGTCGTGGAAGGTGTTTACCTTTTTCCCGAACTTGGCGTCCTCGTACCAGGCGCGCCCCTTTTCCTCGCCCCCGCGGATATGGGCGATGCAATAAACGAAACCTCGATCGACCAGCGACAATCGGTTGGACGAGAATGAGGCGGGCATGCTGGCGCCATAGGAGCCGTAGCCGTAGAGCAGGCAGGACGCAGTGCCGTCGATCGGCGTGTCCTTGTGATGCAGGATCGTCAACGGCACCTCGGCCCCATCATGGGAGGGTGCTGTGATCCGCTGTGTGACGTAATCCGCAGGGTCGTGACCGGACGGTATTTCGACCTGTTTCATCAGGACCCGTTCGTCGGTCTTCAGGTCGTAGTCAAATACCTGCGCGGGCGTCGTGGGTGAGGAGTACGTGAAGCGGAAGGTGTTGGTGTCGTATTCATCGCTCGGGTCGCTGCCCAGCGCGTAGGCCTCTTCATCGAAGGCAATCGTTTGCGCCTGCGTCTGCGGGTCCTCGCCCGCGCGGACAAAGCGGATACGGGGGAGGGCGTTTTCACGCTCCATCCAGATCATCCAATCCTTGTAGGCGGACATACCGATGATCATGCGGCCCTGCTGATGCGGCACGATATCGACCCAGTTTTCGTGACCGGATGCCGCGACCGGCGCGTGCACGATCTTGAAGTCGAGGGCGTTGTCGTTGGTCATGATCAGGAAGTCATCGCCCTGATGTTCGACATAATACTCGATCCCCTGGCGGCGGGGCTGCACGACCTGCGGGTCGGCGTCGGGTGTCGTGGTCGGGATAACGAGGGTTTCGTTTTCGTCGTTCATACCGGTGCCGATTTCGATGAACGCGCCCGAACGGGATCGATCGACGCCGACATAGTAGCGCAGGTCGTCTTCTTCATAGACCAGCACATCGTCGGATTGCGGTGTGCCGATCGTGTGCCTGTAGACCTTGTTTGGCCGGTGATTCTTATCAACCTTGACGTAGAACAGGATCGTGTCGGTGGCCCATGCGACGGAGCCCACATCTTCGAGGATATGTTCGCCGTCTTCGCCGCTGCTTAGGTCACGTAACCGCAGTCGGTAGAATTCCGACCCGTTGGTATCGGCCTTCCACGCCAGCGTCTTGTGATCCGGGGATACGTTCAGCGCGCCAAGCTGAAAATAGTCATGCTCTGCCGCTTCCTTGTTCACGTCCAGCAGTACATCGGCATCGCCCCCGTCGCGCGGCGTGCGGACATAGGTCGGGTATTCGTCGCCTTCGGCGTAGCGCATGTTGTAGGCGAATGGGCCATCCTTGCGCGGGACGCTGCTGTCGTCCTCTTTAATCCGCCCGCGCATTTCAGCGATCAGCTTTTCCTGCAGGTCCGCCGTGTCGGCCATCGCGGCCTCGTAATAGGTGTTTTCGGCGTTCAGATAGGCCTTGATATCATCGGGCAGCTTGTCAGGTTCCCGCATCGCCTCTTGCCAGTTGTCGGCGCGCAGCCAGTGATAATCATCCGTCAACGTGACGCCGTGATGGGTGGCGGTCACCGGCTGTTTGTCGGCAATGGGCGCGTCGGGAAGGGCAGGGAAAATAGCGGACATGGCGGCTCTTTCAGGTTGGGGACAGACCGAGTGTAGTCCGTTCCCCGACAGCCGCAATCACAACCCGCCGATGTGGTGGGTCCCACGTTTCTTTGCCAAGGCGATCTGTTTTTGTCGTTCGCGGAAACGGGCCTTGTCGTCGTCGGATGTCTCATCCACGCATTGGTGGCACGACACGCCCTCCTCATAAGCCGGATGATTCCGATCCTCTGGCCGCAAGGGCCTGCGGCAGGCATGGCACAGAATATGTGGCCCCTCTTTCATGCCGTGTCCGACGCTGACGCGGGCGTCGAAGACAAAGCAATCGCCGTTCCACGTGCTGTTTTCCTGCGGCACCTCTTCGAGGTATTTCAGGATGCCACCTTTGAGATGATAGACGTCCTCGACCCCTTGCCCCAGCAGATAGTTCGTCGATTTCTCGCAACGGATGCCGCCCGTGCAAAACATCGCGATTTTCTTGTTGTGAAAGCGATGCTTGTTGTCTTCCCACCACGCAGGAAACTCCCCGAAGGATTTTGTTTCCGGGTCGATAGCGCCGTCGAATGTGCCGATGGCGACCTCATAATCATTGCGCGTGTCGATGACGGCGACGTCGGGGGCGCTGATCAGGGCGTTCCATTCCGTCGGGTTTACGTAGTGACCCACGCGCGCCTTGGGGTCGACATCCGGTTGGCCCATTGTCACGATCTCGCGCTTCAATCGCACTTTCATCCGGTTGAAAGGCGGCACGGTCGCTGTGCTTTCCTTCCATTCCAGATCGGCGCAGCCGGGCATGCCTTTGATATGCGCGATCACGGCGTCGATGCCTGCGCGGTCGCCTGCGATCGTCCCGTTGATCCCTTCATGCGCCAAGAGCAGCGTGCCGCTGATCCCGTTTGTCTTGCACAGGTTCAGAAGCGGGCCGCGCAGTGCGTCGGGCGCGTCGAAACGGGTAAAGTGGTAAAGGGCGGCGACGGTGTACATGGCGGTCAGATAGGCGCTGGCGTTTTCAAGGGCAAGTCGCGTGATGCCGCGATGGCAAGGCCATCGGCGACGGCGGTGAAGGCCTCGGCCCGTTCCAGCCGCGCGTCGGGAAAGAGGTCGGTCATTGCGGCCTCGACCGCCTGCAGAAGGCTAGAGCCGCCGACGAAAACGACCGTCGTGATCCTGTCAGGTGGGAGATCGGCCATGGCGAGCGTCTCGGCCGCGGCATCCTTGATCTGCCCTGCGAACGGATCGAGGATCGTGCTGACCTGACGTTTTGTAATTGGGACGGCCAGATCGGGCTCAACCACATGCAGATTGATATGCGCCTGGCCAGTATCGGGTTCGTTGATGGCGATTTTGCCGGCCTCTGCCGCGAAGGCGATGTCGTGACCCAATTCCATCTCAAGCACGGTTTTGAGGCGCTGGAACAGGATCGGGTTAACGCCAAGTCGGGCATAGTCGGACGCCATACGCAGATTGTCGGGTGTGTAGACGAAGGGGATCTTTTGCCAGGTAGCAAGGTCATTGTAGATCGCGTTGGGGGCGACATGCCGACCGTTGCCAAGCATGTTCTTGATCTCTGCGCTTCGACCCAAAAGCGGCATGACCTCGGCAATACTGATCGCGCGGTCAAAATCTGTACCGCCCAGCCGCACACCATGGCTGGCGATGATCTGCGTCCCTTCATCTTCTCGGGTGAAGATCGAAAAATCGGACGTACCACCGCCGATATCGACGACAATGCCCATATCGCCCTTACCCAGCGGGCCACTGGCCAGCGCCGCCGCCTCGGGTTCAAACATGAAGGTCACGTCAGTGAAACCCGCCAACAGATAAGCATCGCGCAGGTCGATTTCGGCCTGTGCGTTTCTGTCGTGGTCGCTGGAGTGAAAGCGGACAGGGCGACCGGACACGGCACGGTCGTAGGTCTCTCCCGTCTCGGCCTCGGCCCGTTCGCGGATCATTCGCAGGAAACGGGCGACGACGTCGATCAGCGTCAGACGCTCATGCGCGATCCGCCGCTTTTCGCGCATCAGCGGGGTGCCAAGGACGGATTTCAGCGCACGCATGAACCGCCCTTCACGTCCGTCGATCAGCGCGGCATTGGCGGCAGAGCCGTAGGAGGTGCTCCGTTGATCGTAGTCGAAGAAAACGGAGGTGGGCAGTGTTTTACGACCCGGTTCGACGTCAATGAGGTATGGGCGACCGTCGCGCACAATGCCTGCGGCGGAATTGGAGGTGCCAAAGTCGATACCGAGAACTGCCATGACGGCCCACGTTTGCTGATGCGAAAGACGCGCGGTTTAGGGGGATCATTTGAGTTTGGCAACCCCGTGCCCGGCTTGACCCGGTACCTTAAAGTGATGGCCGTCAGAGGCCCCGAATCGGGTCCAGGGCGGGTTCACTTTTTGGCGTCCCGGCGCTATCCCCTGCGCATGCAACGTGTGATGATCTGTGGTGGCTCGGGGTCGGGCAAAAGCACGCTTGCCCGGATCATGGGCGCGCGGCTGGGCCTGTCCGTGCATCACATGGATCACATTCACTGGAAAGCGGGCTGGGTTGAGCGCGATCAGGATGAACGCAAGGCGATGGTGCGGGATATCGTCGTGAATGAGACATGGATCATCGAAGGCAATCATTCGCGCACCCATCAAGAGCGATTGGCGCACGCCGATACGCTTATCTGGCTGGATTTTCCCATTCTGTTACGGCAATGGCGTGTCTTTGCACGCACGATCAAGTCATATGGCAAGGTTCGCCCGGATTTACCCGATGGCTGCCCCGAGCGTTTTGACCGGGGCACGCTGGAGTTCTGGGGCTTTATCTGGCGGACGCGGCGGGCCGCCCGTGCAAAGCTGGCGGCTATCGCGGCTGATCCAGGGCATTTGCGTATCTACCATCTACAAACCCGCTCGCAGGTGGCGGCGTTCGTTGCTAGCTTGCCTACAAAGAAGGAGAGCCCGACATGACCCATGCCTTGCTTGTCATCGACGTGCAAAATGATTTTTGTCCAGGCGGCGCCCTCGCGGTTGCGGGCGGGGATGAGGTCGTACCCGGCATCAATGCCGCGATGGCTGATTTCGAGGCCGTGATCCTGACGCAGGACTGGCACCCGGCGGGTCATTCATCTTTTGCCTCGACCCACGATGCAGAACCGATGTCGATGACAGAGATGCCCTACGGCCCGCAAGTGCTGTGGCCCGATCATTGTATTCAAGGGTCTGACGGTGCCAGTTTCCACCCGGATCTGCATGTGGACCGGGCCGACCTGATCATCCGCAAGGGATACAATCCGGTCATCGATAGCTATTCCGCCTTTTTCGAAAATGATAAAAAGACGCCGACGGGGCTGGAAGGGTATCTGCGTACCCGTGGGATCGCCTCGTTGACGCTTGTGGGTCTCGCTACGGACTTTTGCGTGAATTATTCGGCGGTCGACGCAGCGAAGCTGGGTTTTGCCGTGACCGTACAACAGGAGCTGTGCAGAGCCATCGATCTGAACGATTCGTTGAAGGCTGCAAAAGACGGAATGCATGCCGCGGGCGTGAGTCTGACCTGACGACAGCCGGAACTATCCCTTGGCAACACCGGCAAAGCATCGCCGATGACGATGGTGCAGGATCGGCTTAATCGGCGGAACTTGGCACAAGTCGCGCTCTGGTATCCTTGTTCGTATGCACAGCGGTGATGGATCTTTAGCTGTCGGTTGCAACACCAATGCAACGGATCGTCAGGGACAGTGATGACTCAGGATTACACAAGCACGTCGGGAAACACGACAAGCGGCGCAATCGTGCGCGGCTTTGACAATCATGCGGTCGGAAACAGCTATACGCGGGACCTGCAGGAACAAGACTGGGATTACCGCGACGGTGCCGGTGACACAAGCGAGGTCGCGACGATCAGCGATGAACACGCCGTGTCGGGCGGACAATCGCTGCGCGTCGATTACAGCAGTGACGAACGGGTCAAGACGGCATCGAAATGGGAATTGCCACCTGAAGACGAGTATTTCTTGTCCTACTGGGTGCGGTTCGACGACGATTTTTCGTTCAACGGGGTCGAGAAAAGCGGGGGCAAACTGCCTGGCCTGGGCGCCGATGAGGTGCCCACGGGTGGTGACGACGTCACCGGTGAAAACGGATTTTCCGCACGTTACATGTGGCGTTATGACGGCCAGGCCGAGCTGTATCTATATCACATGGACAAGGCCGGCACGTTCGGCGACAGCGTGAAGTTCCGCTATGACAACGGTGATTACGCCTTTTTCGAAACGGGCAAATGGCACAACATCGTTCAGCGTGTAAAAACCAATACCGATGACAATCCAGATGGCGAGATCGACGTCTGGCTGGACGGCGAACAGGTCGTCGATATCGATGGCGTGCGATTGTCGGATAACGGTCAGATGATCGACGTCTTCTATCTGAGCACGTTTTACGGTGGTGGTGGCACGAACTGGCTACCCCCCGAGGACACCAGCGCGCACTTCGACGAGGTGGTCATCAGTACCAATGCCTCTGATGTTGGGATCGACCCCGCCGCGATCCGTTCGCCGGGTGAAAATCCCGATGACCGCCCGATCGGCGATGGTGTCGTCAAAGGCATTCAGCCTTTTGAGCCGGAAGAAACGACATATGAATTGCAGGATGGCACGGCCGCGATCAACCACGACAAGCAATGGGGTGACGGTTATACCGCAACGCTGACCTACACGCCCGACGAGGACGTTTCGGACTGGATGATCCGGGTCAAAACACCGGGTCCGTTGAACGATATCTGGAACGCCGAGATCGTTTCCTATGACAACGGGGTCTACACGCTGCGCGCGACGACCAAGCCGGAATTGGATGCTGGCGAAAGCGCGAATATTCGCATCAAGGGCGCGGGGCACGGATCGCTGGTCGAATTCGTCGATGGTGACGAAAGCGGCAACGATAATCCGCAGCCACCGGAGCCGGACCCTGTGGAGCCCGATCCAATCGCGCCAGAACCGCCATCACCCGTCGTTCCGCAACCTGAACCCATCGATCCAACGCCGATCGCCGGCAAGGTCTTGATCGATCGCGAGTGGGACGGTGGTTTTACGGCCAACGTCATCTTTGCACCCGATGCCGGCACACAGGACTGGTCCCTGATGTTGAAGGGTGATGTCGATATCAAGGATATCTGGAATGCGGAAGTCATCGGCAGGGATGACGGGGTCTATACCCTGCGCGGGACGGCCTATAATCGCGACCTGGACGCAGGCGAGGCTGTCAGCATCAGGATCAAAGGGAGTGGAGATGCCGGATCTTTGAAGGTTCTGGGTGCCGACGCGCCTGCCGCCCCCGATCCGCAAACGGAACCGCCGCGCGAGATAAGTGATGCACCTGTTGAAGGTGAAGACGCACCAGATGCGGGCGGGATCACGACCGATTTCGAGGTCACAGGTCAATGGAACGGCGGGTTCAAGGCCGAGGTTTTGCTGAACAACGACACGGATCAGGTGATTTCGGATTGGTCGATGACCTTTGCGACCGACGGCTATGCGATCCGCCGCGCCTGGGGCGGCGAAATGGACGAAGTGGACGACAACGTGATGTTCGAAGCGTCACCATGGTTCAACGGTCTTTTGCCGGGTGAAGCATTACGGATCGGTTTTGTCGCGGACGGCGAACCGCCATCGGCGCTTTCAGATATGTCGATCCAAGCGACTACGGGGGAAGACGGCAGCCTGAGCGCCATGATGAGCGGTACGAGCGGGCCCGAGCATACCGATGACGATATCGCGCACGCCTTGTTCGCCGTATCTGAGGATGAAAAGCCGGAGCATACCGGAACGATGACTTGCAGTGTCGGCGTCGACGATCCCGGGCCTTGCACCCTTTTCGATCCGGCGACCGATGGCGGTTGGTTCTGATCGACGACCAGAGCAAGATGCCCCGTTTTCAGGCGATCTTGCTGACAGAGGCGTATTTGCGGTAGGCGACGGGTATGACTGCGATCGCCCCGCCCAAGAAACGGATCATCTCGATCAGCCGGATGATGATACTTGCGGTTGCCGCAATCATCACAGCGCTGTGTCTGCTGCCTTATCTCGGCGTCGTCGCCGCCGCAATGACGGGATCCGTCGGGACGCTGGTCCACCTGGCCGATACGGTGCTGCTGCGCTATGTCACGACCACGTTTTGGTTGGTGATTATCGTTATGCTGGCGAGCGCAATGATCGGGACCGGGACCGCTTGGCTGGTGACGATGACAGAGTTTCGCGGGCGGCGCTGGCTGGAGATCGCTTTGGCCCTGCCGCTGGCCTTTCCTGCATATGTTTTGGCCTATGGCTATACCCATATCCTTGACCATCCGGGTATTGTTCAGTCGACGTTGAGGGACGTGATGAACTGGGGCCCCAGGGATTATTGGTTCCCCGAAATTCGGTCGCTTGGTGGCGCGGCGGCGATGCTGACCTTGGTTCTTTATCCTTACGTCTATCTTTTGGCCCGAGCGGCGTTTGCGTCACAAAGCGGCTCTGCTTTTTTGGCGGCGCGGGTCCTGGGTAAATCACCGATGCGTGCCTTTCTGTCGGTGTCGATTCCCATGGCCCGTCCGGCAATCGCCGCCGGTGTCCTTTTGGTCGCGATGGAAACGATCGCGGATTTCGGTACGGTCGCCTATTTCGGGGTGCAGACATTTTCGGTCGGCATCTACACAAGCTGGTTTACCATGGCCGACCGCGCAGCCGCCGCCCAGCTTTCGCTAGGCTTGCTGGCCTTTGCGCTGCTTTTGGCCTTTTTGGAACGCTATAGCCGCGGGAACGCAGCCTATGTCGACAGTCGCCGCAAACCGCATCTGGATCGGATCACGCTTTCCGCCCGGAGCCAGATCGCCGCTTTCTGTCTATGTTTCTTGCCGGTGCTGTTGGGGGTCATTGTCCCAGTCGTTACGCTGACGACGATGGCCGTCGGGTCAGAGCAGAACCTGTTGAGCCCACGCTATCTGGGATTCGTGAAAAATTCGCTGATTTTGGCGTCTGTCGCAGCTTTGGTGACGGTCTTTGCCGCGATGGTTCTTGGAACGCTCAACCGTGTGACGCGAAGCTGGGCGACGGCGAGTGCGCTCTATCTTGGCAAAATCGGGTACGCCGTGCCTGGTGGGGTCATCGCTGTGGGGCTGCTGGTGCCATTCGCGGCTTTCGACAACGTTCTGGACGGATGGATGCGCACGAACTTTGGCGTTTCCACCGGGCTGCTTGTCACCGGGTCGATCTGGCTTTTGATCGCCGCCTACATGATCCGGTTCCTTGCCGCGGCGATTGGTGCGTATGAAGGTGGAATCGAATCTGTCGGGCCGAATATCGACGCTGCAGCCCGGACTCTGGGTGCCAATATGCGCGGTTTGGTCCGGCGCGTTCACGTGCCGATGTTACGGACGAGCCTGCTGACCGCTGGGCTGATCGTGTTTGTCGATGTGATGAAGGAATTGCCTGCCACGCTGATCATGCGCCCATTCAATTTTGACACTTTGGCTGTGCAGGCCTATCGCCTCGCGTCGGACGAGCGATTGAGTGGTGCGGCAGTACCCAGCCTTGTCATTGCGGCAATCGGGTTGATCCCGGTGATCCTGCTGTGCCGCAGGATCAAACGGGGCGCCGCGTAAGCGCCCCGTTTGGTCGGGGGTTATTCCCAGCCGACTTCGTTGAAGATGGTCTGCGCCTCGGGCACGTTCTTGGCGACCTGGCTGAGGTCCACGGCATCGGGGCGGAAGAGCCCGAGAGCGGCTACGGATTCCGACAGACCCACGCCCGGCACAGCCGGATATTCGTCGTTGCCCGCGCTGAAATATTGCTGCGCCTGGTCCGAGGCGAGGTATTCCATGAACGCGATCGCATTGTCCCGGTTCGGCGCATTGGCGGCCACGCCGCCACCAGACAGGTTCATATGCGCGCCTTCGGCGTTCTGTGCCGGAAAGACCCAGCCGATATTGGCCAGCGCGTCGGCGCTGAGGCCGTCGACATCCTTCCGCAAAGCGCGGGCAAAGTAATAGGTGTTCGAAATCGCGATATCGCATTCGCCCGAGACCAGACCGCGCAACTGGTCGGTATCGCCGCCCTGCGGATCACGTGCAAAGTTGTTGACCACGCCTTCGGCCCACCCCTTGGCCGCTTCGGCCCCGTGGTTTTCGATCACCGCAGATAGCAGCGTCTGCGAATAGACGTTGGTCGAAGAGCGGTGACAGACCTGCCCTTCATAGGCCGGGTCGGCCAGCGACACGTAATCCATCGGCGGGTTGGTCACGTCGTTTTTGTCATAAAAGATGATCCGCGCGCGCTGCGAAAAGCCAAACCACTGGTTGTCGGCGTCCTGCAGGCTTTCTGGGATCCGCGCCTCAAGCACGTCGCTGTCGATCGATTGCAGCACACCCGCATCTTTGGCGCGTTCGAGGCGCGATGTATCGACTGTCAGCAGCACATCAGCGGGCGAATTCGCGCCTTCGGCCTCCATGCGGGCGATCAGCTCATCAGCTTTTCCTTCGATGCGGTTGATGATGATGCCGGTCAGGTCGGTAAAATCGGAATATAGCCGTTCATCGGTGTCATAATGGCGCGAGGAATAGAGGTTCAGCTCACCCTCGGCCACGGCCGTCGTTGCGATCACGGATGCTGTCGCGGCCAGGATGAATCGGCTGGCGGTTTTGATTTTCATGGTCGAATCCCTTATTTGAGTTTTTTACTCAGATACCGGTTTTACGCACCTTGCCGTAGAAGTCCATATTTCCTGATCAATTTTGTCGGATTGACATATCTTATTAAATCACTCAGGATTTGGATCAGCTATCTACCCGCGTATGGAAAGCCAGATCGTCACGGAACACTTCAGACAAAAGGTGTCTCGAAATGGACAAAACACATCGAAAGCCGGATCAGATCACCGTTCCGAGCAAGAAAGAACTGGTCGCAATCTTCGAAGACGGGGATGAGCAGCGATGGTTGCAACTTGAATGGATGCTTGATCGTCACCAAAAGGAGGGCAGGCAGTGACCCATTACATGGCGCCCCCGCAAAACACCCAATCGCATATCGATCTGCCGACATATAGCGCGACCGACCTGACCAAAGAGGGTCATCTGGCACAGATCATATTGGGCGATCAGACCTATACGCTTCGGATCACGCGGGCTGGCAAATTGATCCTGACGAAATGAACCCGCGTTGCAGTCAGCGGGGCGGTACAGCCATAGGCTATCTGGCCGAGCTTGACAGTGTCGAAGCCGCATCGGTCATCTATCTTCGGCTTTGGTCCAATGGCCCGAATAGTCGATGTGATATCTGGCAGGACATTGCGACAAGTCTTGGTGCTGAAAGGGCCGACCGGGCGTTGGATGCGTTCGGGCAGCTTTGCGGATTGTGCGGGCGTTTCGGACGACGACCGTTGATGCGTCACGCTGTGGAATGTCGGTGCCTGGGCGCAGATGAAGCCTGTTTTGCAACGTTTATCGCGGCGGCTGCTGACGGGGACAGGGACGATGCAATGCTGATGGCGACCCTTTTGGTGCGTCCTGACATAGCGCCATTGATCACATCACTTGCCGCTGATTTCGGCCTGGCACTGAAACAAATGAATCTCACTGCACCAAGCAAAGTGACAACCACGTTGCATTGATGAGAGTGACGGAAAGGCGCACTTTCAATCGTCGACCGAGCCTATAAATATAGTCGCAGTTAGACGCCGACGGAGCCACAATGCCCAAGATCGCCAATCCCTGCATCGACGTTTGCAAATACAAGCGTGAAGGGCATTGCATCGGCTGTTCGATGACCAAGGCGCAAAAGTCGCTGTATAAACAGCTGAAGAAAGACGCGCATCGCGAAGGCTTTGTCAAAATGCTGATGGCGCAGCAGGACCAGATGGGCAAATTCGATGGCTGGCGAATTGCCTATCGCAAGAAATGCAAGAAAAAAGGCGCGATGGTGCCCGATCGGTTGGAGCAACGTGCCGGGAAATCCAGTTCAGCCGCCTAGGCCTGTCGCCTGCTGTCTTTGGGTTTCCAAAGTGCCACGAACAGACCCAACGCCGCAAGCCAGTCGGCCACCACAATCCCGATGAATATCCACGTCGGCACCGTTGTGTCGGCCCAAACGTAGGACAATGCCACGCTGCCGCCGATCCCCACCAGAAAGAAGGTTATCCAGGCCAGCCACCGCATGTTCCGGGTCAGCCCAGCGACGATGATCAGATAAACAACACCCGCGACACCCAAGCCGATTGCGTCGGTCGAAAATCCACCAAAGACCAAAGCCGCAAGATGAAGCAATGCGCTGATCAGCACAAAGAATGCGCCGACGCCGTATTGGCCAGATAGACTAGGCATGATCGATCCTCTTCTTATTCGTCATTTTCACAGGGGAAGCCCGCGACACCCCAGACCAGGATGTCATCCACATGTTCCTGCAGGCTGTAAGGCGCGGGTTCGCGTCCGCCGCCCGGTGTCCAGGCCCAATGCAGGATCAGGTCGTGGTCGAGGTGTTCGGCGATTTCGATCATTGTCCTTCCACCGTTACGTTCCGGGTCACGCAACTGATTGCATATCTCGGTCGAGGATTTGCCGAACCAGGCCGCCTCGACCGGGGCAAGCTGCCAGTTCATCGCGACCTGTGGCGCGGCATGGGGCATGTCGTTCACGCCCTTACGGTACGCATGGCAAGTGCTGCAAAGCAGCGTTTCCGCCCCGATCCGGCTTTCACCGGCATTCACGTTCATCCCGTGCGGACGTGTCTTGCCGTATGTCGGTCCCGACCACATGGGCCGGTTGGACGGGCCCACGTGGCAGTTGGCGCAGCGCGGATGCGATGCGACCTCGTAGATGCGCCCCCATGCCGTCAGGCCCTCGTCCCGCGTGACTGACCCCTCAGCGGGTGGGTCGATGATCGTGTTTTCACCTTCGGCCATGGCCAAACTGGCCAGGCTGATCAGCGCCATCGCGATCACATTTCGCATGCGCATCCGCCCGCCTCACGCAAAGTCGATGAACTTGTTGAATGGCATCTCGCGCAGGCGTTGGCCGGTCGCGGCAAAGATCGCGTTGGCGAGTGCGGGCGCAGCTGGTGGCACACCGGGTTCACCGGCGCCCTTGATCTCGGCACCGTTCTCGAGTGCGCGCACCTCCACCGCCGGACATTGATGAATACGCATCGCTTCGTGGGCGTGGTAATTCGTTTGCTCAACCATGCCGTCCGTATATGTGATCTCGGCATTCATCGCGTGACCCAACGCCCAGATCGCGCCACCGGACAGCTGGCTTTCCAGATTTACAGGGTCGACAATCTGCCCGACATCGGCGGCGACATAGACATTATCCAGCTTGATGCCACGATCGGTCATCGTGACTTCGACAACCTCGGCCGTGGGCACGCCGAAGGATTCGACGATCGCCACGCCGCGCCCCCGGTTGGGGCCAAGATCACTGCCCCAACTGGACATTTCGGCGACGGCTTCGAGCACTTCGCGGTGGATGTCATTATTGCAGAGCCGCAGGCGTTCCTCCATCGGGTCGACACCGGCGGCATGGATCAATTCGTCCAGGAACCCTTCGGCGAAGAAACCGGCGGACGACGCCCCAACTGACCGCCATGAACTGATCGGGGCCAGCTCTGGCACCCGGTAGGCTCGAACCCGCAGGTTGGGGATGTCGTAGGGCATGTTCCACGCACCCGCGACGATCTGCATGTCGGGCCCCGGTGCGGCCTGGCCGATACGGCTGAGTTGCGAGGCCATGACCGAAGGCATCGCGATATCCAGCGACCAGCTATCAACCTTGCCGCCCTTTACCCGGCCCTGCGACCGCGACATGCCGATCTGACGCGGGTAATCGTGGGCGAAGTCTTCCTCGCGCGTGTAGGTCAGTTTTACCGGCGTGCCGGGCATCTGTGCGGCGATTTCGGTGGCCAGCTTGATGTTGTCGAACTCTAACCGGTGGCCAAAGCTGCCGCCGATCATCTGGTTGTGAAAGACCACCGCGTCGGTGTCGCAACCGGCGATCTTGGCGACCTCCATCAACAGGAAACCGGGCATCTGATGACCTGCCCAGACCTCGGCGCCGTTTTCGTCGACACGGACGATGGCATTCAGCGGTTCGAGAGGTGCGTGGGCGACATAAGGGGCGCGGTATTCCGCCTTGATCAGATCAGCATCCTGCAGGGCCGTCGCGACATCGCCGTCGCTGCGCCATTCGCTGTCGAGCCGTTCATCAGTAAAGCTGTTGGCGACTTCTTCCCAATGGGCCGCCTGTTCGGCGGGGTACGGCGCAGGGCCCCATTCGATTTCAAGCGCATTGGCTGCATTCATGGCCCGCCACGTATTGTCGGCGATCACCGCGACGCCGTTGGTTACCGGCAGGACATCCTGCACGCCGCGCATTTGCTTGACCTGCAAGTCACGGTAGCTGTCGATGCCGCCGCCTTGCCGTGGATTGGTACGCACGGCAGCATGGACCATGCCCTCGACTTCAAGGTCGATACCGTAGGTTTGCGTGCCCGTGGATTTGGCCATCACATCGGTGCGCCTCATCTTTTTCCCGATCAGGCGCCATTCGCCCGGGTCGCGCAGGGTGACCTCTTCAACAGGCGGGATGTTCACGGCAGCGGCGGCCAGATCGGTATATGGGATTTCGGTTCCGTCAGGCAGTTGAACGGCGCCTCTGGCGGTCTTCAACTCGGCCACCGGCACGCCCGATTCCTGCGCTGCAGCTAATTTCAGCGTTTCACGCGCTACCGCCCCGGCGGTCCGCAATTTGACGAATTGATCCGGCATGGAGGTTGACCCGCCGGTCCCTTGGACCGCCATCAACTTAAGCGCCCCACCGGCAATGTCGCGCATCGTTTCCGCCGCGAAACTTTTGTCGAAGGACATGAACGGCACCGCCTCTGCCGCAAACCCCGTGTTGTAGTAGGCAGGTGCCGGGTGGCCGAAGCTAAGATTGACCTGGTCCAGATCCACATCCAGTTCCTCGGCGATCAGCATCGCCTGAGAAGACTGCACGCCCTGCCCCTTATCCGCATGGTTCACGATCAGCGTGATCTGATCACCGGTGATTTTGACGTATGGGTTGAACGCGGCTTCACCCTCTTTCAGGTCGGAAAGCAGCGGATTGTCATACGGGCGCTGCACCATATAGGTGCCAAAGGCGACGCCACCCATGACCGCGGCAGAGCCGATCAGGAATGTCCGGCGGGCGATTGTTTTGACGGCTCCCATCGCTCAGACCTCCTGCATCTTGGTGGCGGCGGTTTTGATCGCCGCGCGGATGCGGGGATATGTGCCGCAACGACAAAGGTTACCGCTCATGACCGCATCGATATCTTCGTCCGTCGGATCGGGCGTGCTGACCAACAAATCGGCGGCCTGCATGATCTGACCGGACTGGCAATACCCGCATTGGGCCACTTGATGTTCGACCCAAGCCTCTTGCAATGCATGCATCGCATCGGGTGATCCAAGACCGTTGATCGTAGTGATATCAGCACCATCGGCTGAGGCTGCGGTGACCTGACAAGAGCGGACTGCAGAGCCGTCCATATGCACCGTGCACGCCCCGCATTGGGCGATGCCGCAGCCATATTTGACCTCTTTCATGCCCAGTTCATCCCGCAGGACCCAAAGCAGCGGCATGTCGTCTTCGACGTCAACGCTGTGTTGCTGACCATTGATCGTAAGCTGCATTGCGACCTCCTTGTACCGATGGACATTTTGCGTATGATTGTCCAAAGCTGACCATTCGTCAATGATTCTAGGCCGGATATGAGTGATCGGGACGCAAAAATAATCGACGCTGCTTTGCGCAGTTTCACGCGGTACGGTGTCGCGAAGACGACGATGCATGATATCGCACAAGAGGCCGGTGTCGCGCGGCAGACGCTTTATAACGCCTATCCCGGGAAAGAGCAGGTCTTGCGCGCGACCGTGAAATCCGTCGCGACACGGAACTATCATGACGTGATGCACGACTGGGCGATTGCCGGTTCACTACAGGAAAAGCTGGATATCTTTATCCGGCGCGTCCCGCTGCATTGGTACGACCAGACGCAGCAAGCCCCCGATGCGGCAGAGTTGATCAACGGGTTGCATCAGGTTGCGGCGGAAGAACTGCGGCAGATGGATGCGATCTGGATCGATGCGTTTGCCGATCTGATTGCGGGCCACATAAAGGGCACCCCGGGCCTGCGGGACCTTGCGGATTTCATTTATACATCCGGAATCAATGCCAAATATGGTGTCGAAAACCGGGCGGCGTTGGAAGCGCGCCTGCAGGTTTGGAAGACCGCCGCGCTTGGCCTGATTGGCGAAACCTAGGCGTCGGACAGCGCCTCTGGGTCCAGAATCTCGATCCTTTGACGCGAAGATTTGATGGCACCGCGTTTGGCGTATTTGCTGATCGAGCGGCTGACCATCTCGCGATTGGCACCGATACTGCCCGCGATTTCCGAATGCGTCGGCGCGTTTTCGATCACCGCACCGGGGGACAGTTTGCCATGCTCGGCAGCAAGGCGGAGCAGATACGTACCGACCCTTTGTTCCACCGAAAGGGTGGTCATTTCCATGCTACGTTCCGTCAAAGACCGGATGCGGGCGACCAGCGTGTGCGTGATCCGTTCGCAAACCAACGGAACGGATTTGAAAAGTTGCAGGAACGTATCGCGCTTCATCGACAGAACGCGCGCCTCGGTCTTGGCGAAAACGGCCAGCGATCGAGGCACACCATCAAGCGCCGCCAATTCACCGAAATAGGCTCCTTCCGGGAAGCGTGAAAAGACGATTTCGCGCCCCTCTTCGGTCCAGAAAACAGCGAGGATGGACCCGGAAAGCAGAAAATACAGATCGTAGGATGCATCTTCCTGATCGAAAACGGTTTGCCAGGCATCAAGCCGATGCTCGGCGACCTGCAGGCCAATACCTGCCAGATCGTCAGGTGTCAGACCTTCGAACAGCGGCAGATTATATGACAGAAGCTTTTCCGCGTTCATTCCGCATCTCAAAATTTGACTGCATCATGGGACACAGTTGATCCGGACGGGGGATCAATTCAGCAATCGCGGATGGTTTCCTTAATGTCAACGTCGAACGTGCAGGACAAAAGTTTAATGGCTTGGCAGCCCTAGCGGGAAGCCAATTCAGGCGACTATACTTTTTGGTCCGTCGATGCCGTGCGGCTATTCGACGAACAGGCAACTCCACGGTGCAGCGACGCTGATCGACATCAGCGGAGCCGCGCCCTTACGGGCCATTAGCTCCACACGTCCGTGATGCATCGCCTGCGGAACGGATGGAGGTAAACTGTCAATCAGCGCGGTGTATCCTGTCAGAAAGAAACCGCCCGATGATTTGAAACGATCCGTAGCCACCCGATCGGTGCCAAAGAGTGTTTTGGCATCAAAAGACAACGACAGTATCGGAGCCGTGGCGCCGGGCGTGATCGTATAGGTAAAGCCTGTTGGCTTAATCGATCCACGTGCTTTCTTTGAAAGTTGATCGATTGCTATCGCCAGAACGTCAGGTGATACCTGCGCCAGCGCCGCCAGTTCGCCCAAATGGTCCGGGCTATTGTCCGGCAGTGAAAAATGGATCGTCATCGCGTCGCTGGACCCATCGACCGTCAACATTTCTGCCGTAGCTTCATCCGGAATACCGTCTAGCAACGCATCACACCGCTTTGCGTTGATCAGCCTGGCGATGTCGGTGCAGCCGTCGGGCAGTTCCGCGACCAATGCGGTCTGCAAGCCCTTTTTGCCGTGACGCAGGCCCAGGCGCGCACCATAGTTCAGACGTCCTGCACCTTGGGCTGCGCTGATCACGTCTCGCAGCGCGCGGTCGGGCGATTTGCCGCCATATCCGCGTATGATGCGGCACACCTGATCAACCCGGTCCGCGCGATCCTCCAAAGGATCCGCGACCTCGGTCACTAAAGCAAGATCGGCTTCACCAGCCGAGAAAACCATTTCCACCGGGGATCCGGTTTGGGTCAGCCCACTACGGCCCCAGGCAGCCCAACCGCCGGGATCCATCACCCCGACATCATGCAGAATGCGTTCCAGCGCTTCGCCGGATTTACCATGCCGACGCAGATACCAGCACCAGTCCAGATCACTGCGGGCGGGAATGATGGGGGCGAAGTTCAACATGACAACAGGTCTTTCCTTCAACTCGTTTCAGATAACTGGCGCGCCGGGGACGACGACGCGCCGATACTCATTACCCTTCATGCAGCCACAGTTCGGGAGCCAAACCGTGCCACTTTCCTTGTTTTCCGTAACCGGGCGACCCAACACCACGGGCCGATACTCTTTACACACCAAAACATGACGAACTGTCTTATTGGCAGGTTCGATATTGCCAGCACGCATGTCATTGGTATGTGTCGAGGCGCACATTGAAGCCGTGGTGGTGCAGAAATCTGTTATCGCATTATTAATTAATGAAAATTTCTTGTGGGTTGTACGACAAGGGGCGGCGATCTGATGTGTCGAAGGCACGTTCGACCAGCGCGCAAACACGCTGGTTTACCGGGGTCAGCACGCCATGCACGGCGCCCCGGGCAACGATATGGCCATTCAACCACGCGACTTCGGGCGCGCGACCGGCGGCGTAATCGTCGGCCATCGAGGATCTTGCTGTGGGGTCGACCCGTAACATCGCATTCGCAAAACGCTGAAAGATGAAATCCGGCAGGCGCAGCACTATGGGCAGAATGCGTGGATGAACCTTTCCGATCCGTTCCAGCGCGATGCCCTCGGCGCGCGCGACGGCCAGACCTTCTTTGATGCATGCGGCCAGCACCTGCCGCCAGGCGCGGGTTTGCAGTTGATCCCGCAGGCCAAGACCCGAAAGCGCATTCAGTGCGTTATTGAGGTTCATCAGCAGTTTCGACCACTGCACACCTTCCATGTTGTCATGGCACAAGGCAGTGATCGGTGTGTCCGAGAGATGGTCGCGGAGGGTTGCACCATTTTTGGCCAGAATGACCTCACCCTCGGTCGTTTGCGCAAAGTGATCCTGCGCGCGGCGGATCACGTTGAAGCCGACCATCCCCGGAACGACACGATCGGGGCCAAGACGATCGCCCAGCAACTTTGGGTTGGTTATTCCGTTCTGAAGGCTGACGACAAGTGCGCCGGGCGGTGAATAGGTTTTGATCAAAGTGCCTGAATCACGAGTGTCAGCAGACTTGACGCAAAGCAGGATCAGCGTGGCATCGGCCAAGGCGCTGGGATCGTCAGTGACGATGGGTTGGCTGCGATGCGCAACGCCATCCATCGCGCTGGTCGTGAGACCGCCGCCCAGCGCCTCAACCAGCGCAGGCCGACCGATCAGCGTGACAGGGTGGCCAGCCGCCGCCAGCATCCCGCCCACATAGCAACCGATCGACCCGGCGCCGAGGACGGTGATCATCCGGCAGCCCGACCCGCGCGCCGCCCAGAGTGAATGCAACCGCCAAGGAACGTGCCCTCAAGCGCGTTGTTACCGTGATAACCGCCACCGCCAAAGCCTGCCGCCTCGCCCGCGGCGTAAAGCCCATCGATGATCTTGCCACTGGGGGCAAAGACCTTTGAATCCAGATCCGTGTGAATGCCGCCCAGCGTCTTGCGGGTGACGACATGCAGTTTGACCGCGATCAGAGGCCCGTTCGCCTTATCGAGGATTTTGTGCGGTTTCGCCGTGCGGATCAGCTTGTCCCCCAGATAGTTGCGGGCCGTTCGGATCGCCGAAATCTGTGCATCCTTGGTGAACGGATTGTTGATCTGGGCATCACGTGCCTCGATCTGCGCCCACAGGCGGGCGGGGTCGATCAGGTTGCCGCCCAGCTGGTTCATACCGTTGACCATCGTGTCAAAGTCTTTGGCGACGACGAAATCCTCGCCCTTTTCCTTGAACGCCTCGACCGCCCCGGTGGCCCCTTTGCCCAACCGTTCCTTCAGCACACCGCGCCAGGTGCCGCCGGTCAGGTCCGGGTTTTGTTCCGAACCTGAGAGCGCGAATTCCTTTTCGATGATCTTCTGAGTCAGCACGAACCAGGTGTGATCATACCCGCGACGGCAGATTTCGTGCAGCGTGGACATCGTATCAAAGCCCGGCAGGCACGGGGCAGGCAGCCGTTCGCCTGTCGCGTCGAACCACATGGATGACGGGCCAGGCAGAATGCGAATACCATGTTTGGGCCAGATCGGATCCCAGTTATGCACCCCTTCGGTATAGTGCCACATGCGATCCGTGTTGATCAGTTCGGCCCCGGCATCCTTGACGATACCCAACAGCAGACCATCCACATGTTCGGGGACGCCTGACACCATCTTTTCGGGCAAAGGCCCGGATTTCGATGCATCCCAGTTGCGCCGGACAAGGTCGAAGTTGCCGCCGATGCCGCCAGAGGTGACGATCACCTGATCGCAGCGAATGTCGAAATCTCCTGTCACGTCCCGATTGGTTGCCGCCCCACGCACGGCGTCATCGGGGGCAAGGACATCGCCCGCGACACCCGTGACCTTACCATCGGTGATGTCCAACCGCGTGACCCGATGGCGGAAGCCGAATTTCAACTTACCCGCCTTTTCAGCCTCCAGCGCCCGGTCGGTGAAGGGTTTCAGAACGCCGGGGCCGGTGCCCCATGTGATGTGGAAGCGCGGGATCGAGTTGCCGTGTCCATCTGCGAAGGACCCACCCCGTTCGGCCCAGCCCACAATCGGAAACCAGCGCATCCCAAGACTATAAAGCCACGAACGCATCTCACCAGCGGCGAAATCCAGATAGGCCTTGGCCCATTCGCGGGGCCAGTGATCTTCGGGCCGGTCAAACTGTGCCGAGCCCATCCAGTCGTTCAGGGCGAGCGCGTGGCTATCCTTGACCCGCATGCGGCGTTGTTCGGGCGTGTCGATCATGCATAGGCCACCCAGCGACCAGAAGGCCTGCCCGCCCAGGTTCTGCCGCCCTTCCTGATCAAGGATCGTGACGGACTTGCCGCGGTCGATCAGCTCATGCGCGGCGACGAGCCCGGCAAGACCGCCGCCGATGATCACGACATCGCTTTGCATCAATTCGCCCCCTTGGTTGCCCGTCGCATCAGATAGCCACCAGGTAGCGCGCCCAGATACATGAGAACACCATACATGGCCGCGGGCAGCGCGATAACGGGTAATGCTTCCGGCCCGGCATGGATGAGTCCGGCGACGGTGATACCCAATGTCGAGTTCTGGATGCCCGTTTCCATCGCGACGGCCGCCCGGTCATTGACCGGCAGACCAGCCAACCGCGCCACACCCCAACCAAGGGCGAGCAGCACGACCACCATGGAAAAGGTCAGCGGCGCGAGCGTGGCGAGGTTTGCGGTGAACACATCCCACGATGCCGCCAAGGCGCCGATCACGATGACAATGAAAAGAATGGCCGCAAGCGTCGATATCGTCTTTTCGATCCGGTCGACGAAGCCGGTTGCAAGCGCCCGCAAGGTCATCCCCAGGATGACGGGCACCGCGGTGATCGCGAACATCGCCAGTGCGATGCCCGTGATGTCGATATCCAGACTACCGGCATCCATGAACAAACCGGCCCAGAACACGATAAGGACAGGAACGGTGACGACCGACAACAGGCTGATCAGGCCCGTAAGCGAGATCGACAAAGCCAGCGTACCACCCACCAGCTTGGTCAGGATGTTCGACGTCACGCCGCCAGGGCAGACAGATAGGATCATCACGCCGAAGGCCAGTTCACCACTTAGCCCGAAGGCCGCGACAAAAGCGTAGGCGACAAGGGGGATCAGAAGGACCTGAGCGAACAGACCGGCAATCAGCGCGCGAGGTTGGCGGATGATACGGACGAAGTCATCAACCGTCAGGCCAAGGCCCAAGGACAGCATGATAACGCCCAGCGACACCGGTAAAAATATGGATAGGATGGCGTCCACGATGATCCCTCCCCGATCATGTTTTATTAACCGTCCATAGTTCCTCTGCGCAGGCTGTTGTCAAATTGTCGATTTTATTCCGTGGCGTCACGCGCCCTTCCAGACCGGCGCGCGCTTTTCCACGAAAGCCCGCGCGCCTTCGATGGCGTCGGCGGATTTACCCAATTCCTTGATCATGTGATCATTCTGCGGCCACAGGCGCGCCTCGTCCTCGGCAGTGACCAGATTGGTCAGCGCCATTGTCGCGCGCGTCGCGAGCGGCGCGTTGCGTGCGATCTGCGCCGCCAAGGACTGCGCCGCGGTTAACGCCTGCCCGTCCGGTACGCTTTTGTTCAACAGCCCCCAGTCGACAGCCTCGGCTGTGCCGAAAGGTGCACCGGTCAGCAAGATTTCATTGGCGCGTAGCCTTGGGATATAGCGCGAGAGGCGAATGGCACCACCTGCCCCGGCGACCAATCCAATGGTCGGCTCCGGCAGGGCGAATTGCGCGGACTCACCAGCGATCGCCAGATCACAGGTCAGCACCATCTCGAACCCCCCAGCGAAAGCAGCCCCTTCGACGGCTGCTATTACGGGCTTGGTCCGCGGTCTGTTCACGAAACCGCCAAATCCGTATTGGCCGAACAGGATCTTGTCACCCTGACCGCCCGCAAAGGCCTTTAGGTCCATGCCCGCACAAAACATGGCACCGGCGCCGGCGAGGATGACGACATGAATGTCATCATCCGCCTCGGCCCGGTCGAACGCAGTACGCATGGCGTCACAAACCTCTGGATTGATCGCATTCCGCTGATCCGGTCGGTTCAGGGTCACGGTCGCGATTCCGTTTTCGGCTTGGTAGACGATGACATCATCGGTCATTTTCAGCATCCTTTTCGGCACGGCGCCGTAGATCGGCGCGGATAATCTTGCCAGTGGTGGTCATGGGCATGTCGTCGATAAAACGGACGACGCGGGGGTATTCATAGGCGGCAAGGCGGGATTTGACGTGGTTTGCGATGTCATCCGCCAAATGGTCTGTCGGGGTGTGACCGGAGGCGAGTTGTACGTAGGCAGCCACGACAGCGCCCCGAACCGGATCGGGCTGACCCACGACTCCCGCCATCTGAACGGCAGGATGGGTCAGCAGGCAATCTTCGATCTCGGCCGGGCCGATGCGGTAGCCGCCAGATGAAATGATATCATCATTTCGCCCGACAAAGCGGATGCGGCCCGTTTCAGTTTTACAGCCCCGGTCGCCGGTCAATAACCACTTTTCGTTGTCGACGGTGATATATTTGTCCGCCGTCGCCTTTGGATTGTTCCAGTATTCCAGAAACATCACAGGATCGGGGGTGCGAACCGCGATGTTGCCTTCTTGGTCGATGTCGCGGATTTTCCCATCATCATCAATAACTTCTACGTCATGGCCGGGCACTGCAAAGCCCATCACGCCCGGTTCGGCTGGTGCAACTGCATCGCAGGAGGACACGATCATGTTGCATTCGGTCTGGCCGTAGAATTCGTTGATCGTGGTCCCGAATACGCTTTGACCCCACGAGATCAGTTCCTTTCCCAGAGTCTCACCCCCGCTCGCGATGGACCGCATTGGCAGGGGGCCGTCGGGCGCGTCCCGCCGCATCATTTTCAGCGCCGTGGGCGGCAGAAAAGCGTTGCGAATGCCGTATTTGCGGATCAGGTCAACAGCCGCTTGGGCGGTGAACTTATCAAAACGGCAGGCGACGACAGGCACGCCGTGATGCAGCGCCGGCATCAGGACATCGAGCAATCCACCGATCCATGCCCAGTCCGCCGGGGTCCAGATCGCGTCGTCCGGCTGGGGGAAAAAATCATGGCTCATCTCGACCCCGGGCAGATGGCCAAGCAGGACCCGATGGGCGTGAAGCGCGCCTTTGGGCGGACCGGTCGTACCCGACGTGTAGATCAGAATGGCGGGGTCATCTGCACGTGTTTCGACGGCAGAGAAGCTGTCGGCTTTCTGTCGGCAAAGTGTCGGCAAATCTTCGATTTCATCAGTGACCAAGACATATTTCAGGTCCGGCAGTTTATCTTGCAAACCAAATACGGTTTTTCGGCCGAGCCTGTTCGTGATGACGATCCTGGTGCCCGAGTCCCGCAACCTATGCAGCAGCGCATCAGGCCCGAATTGCGTGAATAACGGCACGGCGATGCACCCGGTCTTGGCGATGGCGATGTGAGACAGCGCCGTGTCTATGGATTGCGGCAGCAGCACGGCGATACGGTCACCCCTTTGGGCCCGTTCCGCGAGAACATGCGCCAGCCGGTTGGACAGTGTTTGAAGATCGCCGAAAGAATAGCGGCGATCTGTGCCATTGGCCGCCACATCGATGATAGCCAGATCATCTGGCCTGATCGCAGCCACCCGATCGCAGATGTCCACACCGATATTGTAGTATTCTGGGATATCCCACGCGAAGGAAGTACGCATGTCCGCAACCGTGGGCCTGGGTGTCAGCATCTTAACCTCCTGTTGGCCGACAGTATTCTTCGTCCGCTGTCAGGAGGTCAATTTGTTCCGCCTTTGATCACCCGATTCGATGATATCAGATATCCCCAAAACACGTCTGGATTGATAAGGCGGAAATTCGCCACTCTTTAACGATTGTTCTGACCTAACGTCATGAGATTTAGGTTACCTGAGATCAAATTACCAATTATGTAATCGTAAGTATCTGAAAGAATTAATTTTTCTAATCTTCGCCAGCAGATGCGGGAAAGCCAGATCAACGTGACGCCCAAGAAATGCCCAAATATTAACCACAGATGAACAATCCATTGCTTTGCCATTCATGGACGCATTTTCATATTGCGATACGTGTATGTTTCGGCTGTTGGGGATTGCCGGTAAATTGGGACGACGGAGTGACGAGTATGAATGTCAGAGATTTCCCCTCGGAAAGTGATCTGTTGGTCGAACAAGGTCGGGACGCGACCAAAATTTCCGTGTATCGCCGTTACTTGGCGGGACCGCAGCGGGACAATCGACAGGTAAAGCAACCCGATGCCGCCAATATCGATCGCTTTCCGTGCGTCGACGATATTATTGATCGCCTGACCAATGATGTCGAAAGCGAGCGGAAACGCATCGGCGCCTTTTCCTGAACCCTGCCTCAAATCGGCCGAGTTATGCGCCCTTCGCCCAACTTGAACAAAAACTTGCCCAAGAATTGACATCAGGCCCGACTACCCCAAGCGCATGCGTATTCTTGTCGCCGAAGACGAGCTGGTGCTCGCCCAACAAATCAAGAGCGTCCTTTCATCCGAAGGCCGCGTCGTCGATCTGACGCATGACGGCAGCGAGGCACAGTTTCTAGGTGAAACAGAGCCCTATGATGTCATCATCCTGGATATCGGCCTGCCACAACGCGATGGCATCACGATCCTGAAAAGTCTGCGCGCCAAGAAGGTCACGACGCCGGTTCTGATTCTTTCGGCCCGCGATGGATGGTCGGATCGAGTCGATGGTCTGGATGCCGGCGCCGATGACTACCTGACCAAACCATTCCACATGCCCGAATTATCGGCCCGTGTCCGTGCGATGATCCGCCGTAAGTCAGGCCAGACCGACCCGGTATTTCGCAAAGAAAGTATCGTTTTCGACACGCGCAGCAATCAAGTGACAGTGGACGGCATTCCGACCAGTCTGACGGCACAGGAAGTCGCCGTCCTGTCCTATCTGTTCCACAATGCGGGGCGTTTGGTATCACGCACGGAATTGTCCGAACATATCTATGAATACGATGGCGATCGCGATTCCAACACGATCGCCGTTTTCGTCAACAGGCTGCGCAAGAAGCTGGGCAATGAACTGATCGAAACGGTCAGGGGCCGCGGCTACGTCATCAAAACGGCAGCATGATCTCTCTGCGCACACGCGCGGTCGTCGCGGGGATCATCTGGGCGAGCTTTGCCATTCTGATTGGCGTGTTCGGTTTGGCCCGTTATCTGGAAAACCAGACCCAAAGCCAATTCAACGAACAGTTGCTGGACCGCCATCTGTTGGTGGCGATCGAGGTCGCGAACTATGCCGACACGCCGGATCGTATCGCTCAGGCGATCGCCAATCCTGTCTATTTGCGCCCGATGTCTGGACAGTATTGGCAGGTCACGCGACCAGATGGAATGGTCTATGTCTCACCGTCGCTGGGTGACGCGCGCCTGCCGGATGCGGACCCGGGCAATCAAGGTATTCAGATCGTCAACTTCGTCGGACCGCGTGGCGATATGGTCCGTGGCGTAGAAGAGCGGATCACCCTTGAGGATGGATCGGTCTGGACCGTTCAGGTCGCATCCTCGCTTCTGGCATTGACGGAGGATCGGGCGCGGTTGCGTAATAACCTGGCGGTGGCCTTTGGTTTGATCGCGGTGATCGGGATCATCAGTGCGTTTCTGCAAGTCACGGCGACCCTGCGCCCGCTGAATGCCTTGCGGCGCGATGTGCTGACGCGCTGGAACACGGAAGGCAACCTCGAACCCGACGGGTATCCGCTCGAGGTCGCGCCGCTGGTCAATGACATCAACACCTTGATCGAACGAAACCGTGGAATCGTCAGCCGGTCACGCAGGCAAGCCGCGGACCTCGCCCATGCGATCAAAACCCCCGCCGCCATCGTCCGGAACGAGCTGGAGAGCCTGCGCAGCGGGGGCCAGCCAGTTCAGCGTGCGATCGATGCGCTGGATCGTTTGGACGCGCAACTGAAACGATCATTCGCCCGGATGCGCGCCGACGGAGGCAATGCGGCGGTGCAGACCTTTACCGATCTGGACACGTCACTGGGGCGATTGTTGCGTGCATTCCGATCGATGGCCCAAAACGAAAACAAGCGGCTTGAGATCGACCTGCCCAAGGGACTGCGCGTTCGTATGGATCAGGCGGACTTTGAAGAGGTGATGGGCAACCTGATCGACAATGCGATGAAATGGTCCCAAAGCCAAATCAGCATCACAGTGAAAAAACGCGACAGCGCGGTTGAGATCAAAATCCAGGATGATGGGCCCGGTATTCCCGAGGATGCCTATGAAATGGCGACCCTCAGTGGACAGCGGCTTGATACGTCCAAGCCGGGCACCGGTCTTGGCCTGGCCATTGCGGCCGATCTGGCCCATGCCTATGGCGGCAAGGTTTCGCTAAGCGTATCGGACAGACTGGGCGGATTGGCGGCGACGGTTCACCTGAAAACCTCGGGTTTGTAACGGGGCTGGCGACGACCAGGCACAACCGCTAGACCATCAGCAACGAAAGGGTGCGCGATGCGGCGGTTGACGATTCTGGTGGCGGTTCTGGCAGCGATTTACAGCGGCTATTGGTTCGTGGGTTCACGGACCCTGGCCAACGGGATCGCTTCGGCACAGGCAGAGATCCGTACAAGCGGATGGGACATCGCCTATGCCGACCTGAGCACGATCGGTTTTCCGTCCCGTTTCGATACGACCGTAACCGCGCCAACCGTTGCTCCACCGGACGGAATGTGGATGTGGCAGGCCCCGTTCTTGCAGATATTCGCCCTGTCCTATGCGCCAAATGAGGTGATCGCGGTGTTCCCCGATGAACAGACGTTCCGCATGGGGCGGCAGACGATCGCGATCCAATCTCAGGACTTGCGGGCCAGTGCCGCCGTGAAAGCCAGCACCGCGCTGGCCTTTCGCGATGCCACGGTCGAGATGGATGCCGCCACCGCGACGTCGGATGCGGGCTGGGCGATCGCGCTGAACAGCGCCCTGATCGCAATGCGGGGGCAGGAGGACACCGAAAACGCCTATGACGTTTATGCCGATATTGATGAGCTGCGCTTACCCCAGGATGCGATCGCCCGGATTGACCCCGACGGTGTTCTGACCTCAACGATCGACAACCTGACCATCCACGGCGCGGTGCAATTCGATCAACCGCTTGACCGAAACACCGCAGAGCCACGGATCACCGGAATAGCGCTGAGCTCGCTTAACCTGCAATGGGGCGGTTTGACCATAAATGGCGATGGCGCGATCACGGTGGATGAGGCCGGTGTTCCCGAAGGCCGCGTGACCCTGAAAACAAGGCAGTGGCGCGAGATGATCGAGCTGTTGGTCAACGCCGGGTTGATCCGGCCCGGCATGGCAGGAATGGTCACCAACACGGCGCAATCGCTTGCAGCATCCGACGGAACTTTGGATTTACCGGTCAGTTTTCAGAGCGGTTTCATGTCGGTCGGCCCAATCCCCTTGGGGCCAGCACCCCGGCTTCCTTAGTCGAAACCGAAAAGCCCGGTCAGCGCGCGTCGGACAAGGCCGGACACTGTCGGTCGTTTTTCGTTGCGGAAGGCCAGGGGGCGGCAAACCTCGATCGCGGCGATGCCGACGCGCGCGGTCAGCGCGCCATTCACGATACCTTCACCGAAGCGGCGGGAAACTTTCGACAGAACCCCACCCCCGGCGACGGAGCCAATCAGATCATCACCGACGGCAACCGCGCCGGTTGCAACCAGATGGGTGAAGACCGTCCGGGTCAGCCGCCAGTTGCCCAGGGCACCGGTCCGCCCGCCGTAAACCTCGGCGATGCGGCGGATCATGCGCAGATTGGCGGTGAGCGCCGCAAACACGTCCGCCAGCGCCAAGGGCACAATGGCGGTTACTGTGGCGACTTGGCGCGCCGCGGCCTCGACCTCACGCGAAGCGCGGGCGTCGAGCGGGGCGAGAAGGGTGGTTTCGGCAAAGCCAAGCAGGCCGTCGGCATCAAGAATCTCCGCCTTCTTTTCCTGCAGCCGTGACAGACCCCAAGCGATATCTTCACGGGTGCGGTAGAGGGTTTCGAGCTGTGTCGTCACGGCCTGCGCGGTCTTTAGATTTTTGTTTTCCAGCGCATCCGCTGCCTGATGCTGGATCAGATCCAGGCGCCGGAGACGCGCAAATGAGGCGAGCTCGCGCATGGCCACGATCACCAGGATCAGCAACAGTGCGCCCAATAGCAGGGTTGCGATGGTGCCAAAAATGACTGATCGCGCCATCAGGCCGGTGACATAGTCCCACGCGGCGAGAGAGATTATGAACCCGAGAAGGGATAGAAGCACTGTCCAGAACCAGCGTGCCAGAGGCGAGGTGCGCCGGGTCGCCAGCGCGGCGACTTTTTGCATTGCCGCGCCGTCTGGGTGTTCGACGGTGTCGGGGACTGCGGGCACCTTTTCAGGACTGGCCGGTTTCTGGTCTTCGAGGTCGATCAGGACGGGCCCACTGGTCATGGTGCTGACCTCCAGACATAGTGGACATCGGGAACCTGTTCTTCATTGTGCGATCCGTCCGAGAATGCTTTGGCCACAAATCCGTGCCTTTCGTAAAAGCGCCGTGCGCCGGTATTCTCCTGAAAGCAAAACAGGCTCAGCCGGTCGGCGCGGGCCTTCATCTTGTCCAGCAGGGCCGCACCGATCCCACGACCCCGCGCATCCGGGGCAAGGTAGAGTTGACCGATCTCTTCACCATTGCGCACGATGAATCCCCTCACACCGGCATCATCGGCGACGATGACATCCGACTTTTCAACGGCTTGCCTGATGAACCAGCGATCCTCGTCGACCGTGTGAAGGCGTGGCACAAAATTCGTTACGTTGAACCAATGGCCCAGGATATCGGCCATGTCATCGACATCAGACGGTGTCGCAGCGCGCAGGATCATAGCCGATCCCCGATCAGAAACTGCGCCGCCTTGTCCAGCCTGATATGCGGCGGCCCTTCGCCGGGGCGGAGCGTCAGCGGTGCGGGGGCAAAGTTCATGACGCTGTAGTCGGCGTCCAACCATTTTTCGTCCCCCGCACGGGCCGGGGCCAAAAGGTGCGACGGATCATCAGGCAGTTTCCCGGGATAGAACGCCGCCTGCTTGCCACTGTCCAATAACCGCCCACGCACGACATCAAGCGGCCCTTCGCGGTGATCCATCGTTTCCTCGACCGTGGTACGCAAGGCGGCAATCGACATCGCCATGGTCTTGGCCCCAGCGAAATCGGCACGGTCTTTCGCCTCGCGCAGGAGCGCCTCGGTGATCGCGGTCAGTTGTGGATGTTGGCTATGGTGCAGATGGTCGGCCTTGGTCGCGGCGAACAGGATGCGTTCGACTTGTCGCCCCTGAAATAGCCGGGTCAGGAAGGCGTTTTTGCCGGGGCGAAATGCGCCCAGTATCCGCGCCATCGCGCCGCGCAGATCATCAAGTGCAGCAGGACCGGCATGGATGGCCCCTAATACATCGACCAAAACGACCTGTCGGTCGATCTTGGCAAAATGGTCGTAAAAGAACGGGCGAACGACATTGCGTTTATAGCTTTCGAAACGCCGTTCGAATTCGCGACCAAGCGCACCGCGTGGAAATGTTGGGCCAAGAAGCGGGGCGAATGTCAGGACGGGCGAACCGGCAAGATCACCCGGCAGGAGGAACCGACCGGGCGAACAGTCCGAGAAACCAGCCTCGCGTGCGGCGCGCAGATGGGCAGTGTAGCTTTCGGCCAGTGCCTGCGCCTTGGGTTCGTCCAGTTTCGCACTGGCGTCGATGTCGCTGATCCGTGCCAGATAAGCATCGCCACCCGGTCGACCAGCGGCACGCTCCAGCGCGCCTGCGGCCCAATCCTGATAGGTTTGATCAAGCAGACCAAGGTCGAGAAGCCACTCACCCGGGTAATCCACGATGTCGATATGTACCGTGCGCGGCCCTGACATCCCAGCCAGCAACCCGGTCGGCTGCACCCGTAGTGACAGACGTAATTCGCTGATCGTGCTGGTCCCTTCGGGCCAACGGGGCGTTTGGGCCGTCAGACGATCCAGATGTGCCTCGAACGCGAAACGCGGCACCGTATCATCCGGTTGAGGTTGCAGATACGCGGTGCGGATGGCGCCGTTCGCAGCCGCCTTCAGTTGCGGCATGCGACCCCGGTCCATCAGATTTGCCACAAGCGATGTGATGAAAACGGTCTTGCCCGCACGCGATAGCCCCGTCACCCCCAGCCGGATCACTGGATCGGCGAAGGGTGCAGACAACGTATCCGCCACCCGATCGACCCCGCGCGTAATCCGATCAGCGATCAACGAGATAACCAAGGACTGCTCCTACTTGCCTGCGGTTCAAGATAGGGGCGGTCATCCGGGATGTGTAGGGATTGATTTCGGGCATGCGCGGCCCTATCCGGCACGGATGCCACGTTACGCCCTTCTTGTTGAATATCACGGTGCATCCTTCGCGGGGTGGCAGCGGCAAAAGGGCGTACCATCGGTTCAGGGCGCCATCGAAGCCGCCCTTGCCAAGCTCGAACCGGGTGAACACACGATCGCGGCCGCGGGTCGCACCGATGCGGGCGTGCATGCGCTGGGCCAGGTGGCCCATTGCGATTTGACCAAGGATTGGGACCCGTTTCGGCTATCGGAGGCGTTGAATTATCATCTAAAGCCCGATCCCGTCGCGATACTGCGGTGCGCGCACGTCGATAATGCGTGGCATGCCCGATTTGACGCGGTCGAGCGGCGCTATCTGTTTCGCCTGATTTCGCGACGGGCGCCTCTTACGTCAGAGGCCGGACAGTTGTGGCGCGTTAACCACCCGCTTGATACCAGCGCGATGCAGGCAGCGGCGGATGGGTTGGTTGGCCATCATGATTTCACCACGTTCCGCTCGACCATTTGTCAGGCCAAAAGCCCGGTCAAGACGCTGGATGAGTTTCGGGTCGAGGAGGTGCCGCGCGATGTCGGCACCGAATACAGGTTTCATGTCCGCGCACGGTCGTTCCTGCACAATCAGGTGCGCAGTTTCGTTGGTACGCTGGAACGTGTCGGGGCGGGCGCGTGGACGCCGGAAGATGTCAAAGCCGCACTAGCCGCCCGAGATCGGGCCGCTTGCGGACCGGTTAGCCCACCAATGGGACTTTATCTGGCTGGAGTCCGGTATCCGACCGATCCATTTACTTAAGCAACCCGTTCCAAACCATCCACGACTGATTGGGTAGTGTCCTTGGAGATGATTGACCGTCGAAAACACTGCCTGTTCACGCACGTCAGCGGTTGTAAGTTGCAGTTCGCGATGCAGCCCGGTCGGCGTCCATTCACGCCTTAGTTCTCTGTCAGGCTGCAAGGCGGATATCTTTGGAAGCCGGATAAGAAAACCTTCTGCCTTGCGTTCGGAAATGGTTTGGAGTGGCCGGAGCGTCGAGATGATCACAAATTTTCCGCTCGAGCATTTCATTGTCGCGCGAAAGATGAAAGGTGAACCATTGGGGCCATGGGCATGCAAAATCACCAGATCGCGCACCAAAATGGCTTGATCTGTTAATCTTGGGTAAAAATATCTCTATTTCAAATGCTTACCGGCATGCCGCTATCATCAAATACCCTTAACTTTTCCTATGTTGGCCGCAAAGCAAACATATTTAAGCTGCATCACCGACTCGTTTGATTATATATCTTGAGCGGCGTCGTTAATGGCGCAAGGTTTGGTGGCACATGACAGCGACTCAGAGCGCAGGCATGGAAGAGGAGAAAAACGAGGCGCTCCCTGACGGGACGTTGCTTCTTGGCGACCAATTCACAATTCTTCGTCAGCTGGGCAAAGGTGGCTTTGGCATCACTTATCTGGCGCAGGACAACTACCTCGATCGCGATGTCGTCATCAAAGAATGCTTTCCCGAGGTGTTTTGCCATCGGTCGGGTAAATCCGTTCTCGTCCGCTCGACCGCGAATTCGGATAAGTACCGTTCGCTCGTCGACATGTTCATGCGCGAGGCCCGTAGCATCGCCAAGCTACGGCACCCCAATATCATCGGCGTGCACCGGGTTTTCGAAGACAACGATACCGCCTACATGGCGCTGGACATGATCAACGGGCGTGACCTGCAAGAAATTGTCAAGAACGATCCAAATGCACTCTCCCCAAAAGATGTCAAAGAGATTCTGCTGAAACTTCTGGATGCAGTGAGTGTTGTCCATCAGCAGGATCTGCTGCATCGTGATATCTCGCCCGACAACATCCTGCTGGATAAATGGGGTACGCCGGTGCTGATCGATTTCGGTGCCGCACGCGAAGAAGCCAGCCGTGAAACACGCGCACTTTCAGCAGTGCTGGTGGTGAAAGACGGTTATTCACCGCAAGAGTTCTATTTCTCTGGTGGCAAGCAAACCCCGTCGAGCGATCTTTATGCACTGGCGGCCACGTTCTATCACGTCGTTTCGGGCAACATCCCTCCCAATAGCCAGACCCGCATGGCCGAGGTGGCCAGCGGCAACCCTGATCCGTGCGAGCCACTTCAGGGTCGATTCGACGCCTACGACGACCGGTTCCTTGCTGCGATCGACAAGGGGATGCGCGTCCTACCGAAAGAACGCCTGCAATCCGCTCAGGAATGGCTGGACATGCTGGATCCATCAAAGGCCGCCGCAAAACCGCTTGAGCTGTCGCCCAAAAAGGATCTGAGCAAGGCGCTGACACGTTTGATTTCGGAAACCAACGAATATGTGCGGAAATCCGAACCGAAAGAGGAAAAGCCCAGACCGGTTCCGCAGCAAAAGCCGCGCGTGGAGGTTCCGGATTGGGTCCGCGAGTTCAATGAAGAGACCGAGACGCTGGACAAAAAACCAGCGCAAAAGCCGCGCGCTGAACCGCTTGTTCTTGAAAACACGCTAAAACTGGAAAATCCGGTTCGTAAAACCCCTGCCATACGCGAAGCCGTTGCCGCGGTGGTGGAAAACACGCAGACATCTGATCAGCCCGTCAGCGATATGCCAAAAGGTCTGCGTGACAAGCTGCGACGCAGGCTGGGGCGTATCCGGTCAAGTTGGTTGTGATCTGCCATCTGGTTAGATCAGAAGAACCTGCGTTCCGACCGTAGCATAGCCATACAATTCCGCGATCTGCTCATTATAGAGCCCGATACATCCATTCGACGACCGCCGACCTATCTTGCGCGTGTCGTGTGTGCCGTGAATCCGGTAGTATTGCCACGACAGATGAAGTGCGTGCGTCCCAAGCGGGTTGTCCGGCCCCGGTCCGATAAAGTCGGGCCATTCGGGGTTGCGTAACTTCATCGCCGGGGTGGGCGCCCAGCTGGGTCCTTCGACCTTGCGGGTGATGGATGTTCGACCTTTGCGGGTAAGATCTTCGGTCAATGGCACGCTGGTGGGGTAAAGTTTGTAGATCGATTGATCCTCGGACCAATAGTGCAGCGCGCGTGACTGGATATCGACCAGGATCGCCCCGTTTTGCAGATTGCTGAAGTAAGGCTGCCAGTCGAGCGAGCGGAAGCTGGAGATGTTCCGTTTCACACCAGCGCTGATGTCGCTTTCAATTTCAGTTGTTCCGGCAGTTTGCGCGACGGCACCGGTGCCCAGCGCGGCTGCACTGGTTGCCAGAAAACCGCGTCGAGAGAATTTTCCGATATCGTTAGCCATCTGACCCTCTGTGTGATCCTGCGTTTCACGTTCCTTAGCGTGTCGTCTAAATTATCACAATTCAAACAATCGTCAGCGATCATCGTTCCCGCAATGCGCATTTGAAGTGTAACGCCAATCCCGATAATGAATGTTGAACGCGATAAAAGAGTAAGCAATAGATGTATCGACGCGAAATGATGATGGGTGCTGCCACCCTCGCCTTGACGGCTTGCGGTGGAACGACAAGCCGTCAACTGGGCCCAGACGGTCTGCCGTTGCCCACAGTTTATCGAATCCAACCCGGCCAAGAGGCCGAAATTCAGTTTCGTATGCTGGATAGTGTGAACGCCTTGCGCAGCGCACAGGGCCGCCAGCCGGTCGAACTGAACGCACAGTTGAACGCCGCCGCCGCAACCCATGCCCGCGACATGTCAGTGCAGAACCGGCCGTGGTTATTCGGCTCTGACGGGTCCAGCCCGCTGGACCGCGCGCGGCGTGTGGGTTTTGCTGGCCGATTGCTGGGTGAAAACATCTCGGAATCCTTCGAGAATGAGGTTCAGACCCTGGGCGCGTGGATGGAGCAGGAGAATACACGCACCGTGATTTTGGATCCGGATGCACGCGAGATGGGCTTTGCATGGTTTCAGGAACCTGCGGGCAAGTTGTGGTGGGTGCTGAATATGGGCAGTGATCCCGCAGTCAGGCAACCTATTCCAAGCGCGGCTTTCTGAGAATTTCCGGATCAAGTTCAGGACTATGCCAGCTTAGGCGTAAATATTGATTTGCGTGCCGTTTTTGACCATCGCGTAGATTTCATCCATCTGATCGTTCGTCACCGCTATGCATCCCCATGTCCAATCCGGGATACCGATATGGCGGCTAGGTGTGCCGTGGATGAAGATATCGCCGCCCGGGTGGACGCCCTTGGACCGGGCATAGGCGATGTCTGCCGCATTGGGGTAAGAGATACCGAGCGACAGGTGAAACCGGCTATATGGGTTGCGTCTATCGATGATGTAGGCGCCTTCTGGCGTGCGCCCGTCACCTTCCTGTACCTTGTGTCCGGTGGGCGCGAAGCCCAGTTCGAAATCATAGGCTTTCAACAGCTTGTTGTGGTGCAACAGCTGCATGTGTCGATGCCCCTTGAAAACCTGGATACGGGTCACTTCCGGCCCGCGGTAACCGGTTGCGCAACCTGATACGCCCAGCGCAGCCCCAACCATCATGGATCGTCTTGAAATCATTACTCTGCCCTTCGTCACGGTCTTTGCCGCTTGTACTGTCAGCGTACCGCAAAATTGCGGTTAAAAATAGGCAAAGATAGCTGATCAGGTCATTTTCGTGTGAAAGGTGCCACGAGTTCCACATGAGGTGACCAGCGGAATTGGTCGACCGGTTGGACCCACGGCATGATGAAGCCGGCTTCGGTCAATGTCTTGGCATCGCGGGCAAAGGTGACCGGGTTGCAGGACACCATGGCGATGGTTTCGATGTCGGATCGCGCGAGCGTTGCGATTTGTGCCGCAGCCCCGGCGCGAGGCGGGTCGATAACCGCCGCGTCATAGCCGTGCAACTCATCAGGCTCCAGCGGGCGGCGAAAGAGGTCGCGCGTTTCAGTCGTCACCCTTTTGAGGTTCTGCCCGTTGCGCCACCCATGGTCGAGCGCGTAGAGCATTGCCGCTTCGCCCTCGACAGCGTGTATTTCCGCGCGTCTGGCAAGGGGTAGGCTGAAGGTGCCGCATCCGGCGAAAAGATCGATGATCCGGCTTGCGTCTTGGGTGATGCTGTTGACCGCTTTGAGCAGGGTCTCTTCACCGTGGTTCGTCGCCTGCAGGAAGGCCCCCGGCGGTGGCGTGACCACAGTTCCACCGAAATCCTGCGTTGGTGGGTTGAGCATGACGACAGGTTCATCGTTCCAGACCAGCCGTGACAGATGGTTGTTCTGGGCGAAGGCTGCAAGTTCGATGCGGAGTTGTGGCGTAAGGTCTTTGTCCGTGGTGACGTGGATGTCGGGGCCGTTTGCCGTGTCGGTGACCGTCAGGGCGATCTCGCCTTTTCGGGAGCAGGCCATGATGGTGAGTTCTTCCAGCGCGGGCAGGCAACCCGTCAGTGCTGGGGTGACAAGGATGCAATCGGGAACAGCAATTACGGTATCTGATCCCTTTGCGTGAAAACCGACCATCGCGCCTTTCTTGGTGCGTCTTCCCGAAAACTTGGCACGGCGACGGGAGTGGGTTGGGGACGTAACGATAGCTTTGATTGGTGCGTCCAAGCCCTGTGCGCGAAGGGATTTGGTCACGATTGACGTTTTCCAGTCCACGACAAAGTCATCACGAGCGTGCTGCATAGCGCAGCCGCCACAGGATTTGAAATGCTTGCATGGTGGTGACACCCGGTCGGGTGATGGCGTGATGATACGCGGGCCCGTGTCTGTCAGCGCGACCTCCTCCCCAGGTAGGACACGCGGGATCAGATCATCCCCGGTCCGGCCAAGACCATGATGTGTCAGATCTTCGATCCGCATTTATTCCGCAGCGTCCCGCACGTTGATGAAGCCACCTGATTGCCGATTCCAGTAGCGGGCATAGAGGCCGCCCTTGGCCAGTAGGTCGTCGTGGGTGCCTTGTTCGACGATCTGCCCTTCGTCCAGCACGACGATCCGATCCATGCGCGCCAGCGTGGACAGCCGGTGCGCGATGGCGATGACGGTTTTGCCGTCCATGATCCGTTCGAGGGCATGTTGAATGGAGGCTTCGACTTCGCTGTCGAGCGCACTGGTCGCCTCATCCAGCACAAGGATCGGCGCATCTTTCAGGATCGCGCGGGCGATGGCGATCCGTTGACGCTGTCCGCCGGAGAGCTTCACACCGCGTTCGCCCAGATGCGCGTCATATCCCGCGCGGCCTTTGTGATCTTTCAGTTGGATGATGAAATCGTGCGCCTCAGCCTGTTTTGCAGCGGCTTCGATTTCGGCATCGCTTGCGTCGGGGTTGCCGTAGCGGATGTTGTCGCTGGCGGAGCGGTTGAACATGGCCGTTTCCTGCGTGACCATTGCGATCTGACCGCGGAGACTTTCCTGAGTGACGTCACGGATATCCTGGTCGTCGATCAGTATCACGCCTTGTTCGGTATCGTAGAGCCGTAGGAGGAGGGCGACCAACGTGGATTTACCCGCGCCAGACGCACCGACGAGGCCGAGTTTTTCACCTGGTGCGACGGTAAGCGACACATCGTCCAGTCCACCCGGTCCGCCACCATAGCTGAAGCTGACATTTTTCAGGGCGATGGCACCGTTATCAGCACGTAACGTCGTCGCGTCATCCGCATCGGTCAGCGTGTGCGGCGGGCTGAGCGTGTTCATCCCGTCCTCGATCTCACCCACGTTGGCGTACATGCCCATCAGCGTGAAACTGACCCAGCCGGTCATTTGGGACAGGCGAAGAGAGATGGCCCCGGCAGCAGCGATATCGCCTGCGCTTGCCGTGCCTTGCGACCAGAAATAAAGGATCGATCCGACGAGGATGACGGGTAGCAATCCACCCAGCGCCATCAGCCAGAACCGGAATGAGGCGGAGGTCCAGCCGAAGGCCACAGACCGATCCATCAGTTCCGACATGGCATCGATGGCGACCCTGTCTTCGTGGTCATCATGGGCGAAAAGTTTCACTGTTTTGATGTTGGTAACCGTGTCTACGATCTGGCCGGTGACCATTGCGCGCCCCGCCGCCCGCGCCTTGGACCGCGCGCGGATGCGCGGCATGAAATGGCGAATCATCCAGATATAGGCGACGACCCAAAGCGCCAGCAAAGCGGCAGATCGCGCGTCGATCGTGAACAGCAGGATCACCGAGCCGACCAGCGAGGCGAGCGCGAAGGCAACCGTGTGGATCATATCGACCATCACATCGGTGACGGCGCGCGCCACCTGCCCTTGTTTCTGTGCGATCCGCCCGGCGAAATCGTCATCGAAGAAGCTGACGGAATGGCCCAATGAGTGCCGAAACACACGGGTGAGCGTGAGGTTGATCAAAGACGGGCCGACAACGACGGCCTGCATCATACCAGAAACACCAAGGATCACAGGGCGCAAGACGAGGAAGAACAAAAGTACCCCACCAAGAAGCAACAGGTTGCTGGAAAAGAAACCTTCGGGCGATCCGGCCAAGGCGGCGTCGATGACGAGGCCCAGCATGAGGGCGGTGAGGGCCTCGAGAAGACCAGCCATGGCAGATATGATGCCGGCCAAACCAGTGATCTTATAGCTGCCCTTGAGGCACCAATGCATGTAGGCCATCAGGGTACGCGGCGGTGGGCCGTCTGCCTCTTGCAGCGGGTCGATCCAGGTTTCCGGCTTCATTCCGCGACCTGAAGGTCTTGTCCCAGAAACCCGCCCGATTGCCGCGCCCAGAATTTCGCGTATTGCCCGTTGGCAGCCAGCAGTTCGTCATGCGTGCCGTCTTCGATGATCCGTCCCTGATCCATGACGATGATGCGGTCCATCTGCGCGATCGTCGACAGGCGGTGGGCGATGGCGATAACAGTCTTACCCTCCATCATGCCATAAAGCGTGCTTTGGATGGCGGCCTCGACCTCGGAGTCGAGCGCGCTTGTCGCCTCATCCAATAGAAGGATCGGCGCATCTTTGAGGATCACGCGGGCCAGTGCGATCCGTTGCCGCTGCCCGCCGGACAGCTTCACGCCGCGTTCACCAACTTTGGCATCGTAGCCCTTGTCTTTGTCATTATCTTCGAGCGTCAAGATGAAGTCGTGCGCCTCGGCCTTGTGGGCGGCAGCGATCATGTCCTCCTCGGTAGCATCGGGGTTGCCGTAGAGGATATTGTCGCGGACCGACCGGTGCAGCAGCGCACTGTCCTGTTGCACCATACCAATGGTGCGCCGCAGGCTATCTTGGGTGACCTGCATGATGTCCTGCCCGTCGATACGGATCACACCACTTTCGGCGTCGTAGAACCGCAAGAGCAGCTTGACGAGCGTCGATTTCCCTGCGCCGGACTGCCCGACAAGGCCGACCTTTTCGCCGGGCTTGATCGTCAGGTTGATCCGGTCGAGCCCGCCCTTTTCCTTGCCATAATGGTGGGACAGGTTTTCGATCTCGATCTTGCCGGGGCCGATTTCAAGCGGTTTTTTCGTCTGGTCGACCAGTGTGACGGGCTGTGCAATCGTCTCCATCCCCTCAGACACGACACCAAGTTCGCGAAAGAAATTGCTGGTCGCCCACATGATCCAGCCGGACATGGAGTTCAGGCGCAGCGCGAGCGTCGTCGCAACAGCCACGACACCCACGGTCGCTGTCCCCATGCCCCACAGCCACATGGCCCAGCCCACGACACCGACAATCAGCAGACCGTTCAGGATCATCAGGCCGACATCCATGATCGTATACAGCCGCATCTCCGCATGGAAGGTGCGCCGCCCTTCATCCATTGCCTCTTTTACATAGGCGATTTCGCGGTCGTGATGGGCGAACATCTTGACCGAATGGATATTGGTATAACTGTCCACGATCCGGCCGGTCACCTTGCTGCGCGCGTTGGACGCGGCCTCTGACGCGGGGCCGATCCGTTTGACGACCCAGCGCAGCAGCAGAAGGTAGGGGATCAGCCAGAACAGCAGCGGGATGATGAGGCGGGGGTCGGCCTGACCGAGCAGAATTGCCGCTGCCACGACGTAAGCCGCCGCGAAGGTGAGCGCGTCGAACAGTTGGAACATGACCTCACCCGCCGCAGACGGCGTTTGCATGATCCGGTTGGCGATGCGTCCGGCGAAGTCATCCTCGAACCACCCCACTGATTGCCGCAGCACGTGCCGGTGGGCGCGCCAACGCACCAGCGTGGCAAAGTTCGGCAGGATCGTCTGATGCAGCAGCAATACCTGCAGAACATGCATCGCGGGCCGCAGGGTCAGGATGAAGATGGCGACGAGGATGAATTCAAACCCATGGCTCGCCCACACCTCGGTCGGTGCGCCGCCAGATAGCGTGTCAACCAGCCGCCCGACATAACCCAGAAGCCAGATTTCAATCGCCGCAATGACGATCGACCCCAAGGCCGTGACGATCAATACCCTTTTGAACGGTTCCGCGTAGATCCGCAGAAACGGGTAGAGCCGCTTGGGCGGCGTGTCGGTCTCCTCATACGCGGTATAGGGATCGACCAGTTCTTCGAAAAACCGAAACATTGGTCAGCCTTAATGGGGTTACCCAAGGACACATAACAAGGTTTACGTCAGAGGAAAACCAGAAGGGAAAACAATCCAAGAGCGAGCGCCATGATCCGCATGAAGACACGCCAAGCCGTTGGGTTGGCGAGTAAATATGACAGGAGCGATCCTGCCGCCGTCCAGAACAGGCAGACGCCAAGATTGATGCCCGAGAAGGTCCCGGCGAGTGCCGTGGCTTGCTGAGTCGGGGTGAGGGTGGCGACATAGGCCGTAGCGCTGAGGGCGACGGCCCAGACCTTGGGGTTGACCCACTGGAACAGCACCGCCTCGATAAATGTGAAGGGTCGGTCCTTGGTGGATTGCTTGGCCGGGTTCGCCTGCCAGAGCATGTAGGCCATGTAGAGGATCCAGAGGCTGGCGATGATTTTCAGGACCAGCGTAAGGGCCGGTTGCGCGTTCAGGATCGCGCCGATGCCAAACCCAGTGATCCCCGCGGTGATCCCGACCCCGACGGCGACGCCTAGGATGTGGGGGATCGTAGGACTGAACCCGAAACGGGCACCGGACGTGGTGAGAAGGATCACGTTGGGGCCGGGTGAGAACAGCCCGAAAAAGACGAAACCAAAGAGCGGAAGCAGTTCAGCCAAGCAGGTCGTCCTTGGTGAGGGTGAAGGCTGAAGCGATCCATTTGGCCTCGGCCTCTTTCAGTGCTTGGCCCAGCGCTGGGCCCCTGAGTGCTGGCATCAGATCAGCGGCTTTGAGGGGAAAGACCTGTTGGGCGGCGTGTTGGATTTGTTTGAGCAACGTTTGGTCGATGTCTTGCGATAGTGCTGCGCTTCGGACGGCGAGCGCGTCGGTGCCAATGGCGGCGCCTTCGCGGTAAGCAAGTTCGGGGAGGGGTGTTTCGGACTGGATCAGCGCGAGCCTTTTGGCTTCTTCTTTCGACAGCCGTAGGTTTTCCACTGGCGTACCGCCCAAAGCTGCGAGGCGCCGGATCGGGTCCGGCGCGAGGTTGGCTTGGGATTCGAGGTGGATCAGGACAGGGAGCGTTTTGGCCGTGCTGCCCGGTAGGATTTGGCCGAGCGCACCGGTGGCGGCCATGGACGCGACTGCCGGGGCAGGATTGGGCGCGCTCAGCAGTTTGAGCAACTCGCTTGTGACCCGCTCCACCGATAGGGTTTGCAGCCCTTCCACATGGGCGGCGCAGGCGGCAAGCCCGTCGGGGTCGGGGCCGTCTTGGCCATACCATGCATGGAAGCGGAAGAAGCGGAGGATGCGCAGGTAGTCTTCCTTGATCCGCTGTTCCGGGTCTTCGATGAACCTGATCCGCCGGGCTTGGAGGTCGGGCAGACCGCCGAGCGGGTCGGCGATGTTGCCGTCTGCATCCGCATAGAGCGCGTTCATCGTGAAATCGCGCCTGCGGGCGTCGTCGGTCATGTTGTCCGCGAAAGCGACGGTGGCCCGTCTGCCGTCGGTGGCGACGTCGCGGCGGAAGGTCGTGATCTCGAACGGGATATCGTCTGCAACGACGGTGACAGTTCCATGTTCGATGCCGGTGGGGATGACTTTGAGGCCTGCCGCTTTGGCGAGCTCCATCACCGTTTCGGGATGTGCGTCTGTCGAAAGGTCGAGATCGGCGACGAGTTCACCGAGCAGCGCGTTGCGGACGCAGCCGCCGACGAACCACGCCTGATGCCCCGTATCGGTCAGCATCGCGCAGACTTGCTGGGACGGCTTTTGCGTCAGCCATGCATCCGTGATCTTCATGACATGCGTGCCGCGAGCGCGCGCAGGATACGCGCAGTCGCGCCCCAGATGTAATACGGGCCGTAGGGGACGGTGTAGTAGTAGCGTTTGCGGCCTTGCCAGCGGCGCCCTTCGATCAGGAAGTTGTCAGGGTTCATGACATGGGCGAGCGGGACCTCGAAAACCTCGCTGACTTCGCCCGCCTCGGGAACAAACTGCAGGTCGCCGCGCAGGATGGCGAGGACAGGTGTGACGCTGTAACCGGTCACTGTCTGGTGAGCCGGTAAGGTACCGAGGATTTGGGCACGGTCACGCGAAAGGCCAATCTCCTCTTCCGCCTCACGCAATGCCGCGGCCTCGGGTGTTGGATCACCCGGGTCCTGTTTCCCGCCTGGAAAGGCGATCTGGCCCGGGTGGTGTTTCAACCGGGCTGACCGTTTGGTGAGGATCAGCTTTTCCGTCTCTTCCCGCACAGCGACCAGCACCGACGCCTTGGTCAGCGGGATATCGGGCGCTTTCACGTCCTTGTTCAGGTCGAAATCGGATGAGGCGCTGCCCTCTGCAGACAGTGCCGCCATCAATCGCGTCTGAAGATCAGGCATCCTTGGCTTCGAAACCGAGCACGGACGGGTCAAAGCTATAATGTGCCCCGCAGAACTGACAATCGGCAGTGACGGTGCCTTCGGGCGTTGTCATCGTCGCGATGTCCTTGGCCGAATAGATCGACAGACTTTGCTTGACCTTGTCCGCAGAACAGCTGCAGCCGAATTTCACCGGTTGCGGATCAAAGACGCGCGGTTGCTCGTCATGGAACAGACGCACGAGCAGATCGGTCGGCGCGATACTTGGGCCGATCAGTTCGATATCCTCGACCGTATCCAGCAACGTATTGGCACGGGTCCAGTTTTCGCCTTCGTCGTCGTTCAGGATATCTTCGGCTTCGAGCAGGCCATCCTCGCCCGAGCCGCCTTCGCCGGTCACATGCGGCGAGGCTTCGGGCATGTGCTGCAACATCACGCCACCGGCGCGCCAATGCGTGTCCTGCCCCGGCAGCTGTGACTGGCCGTAGGTTAGCGCGAACCGGGTTGGCAACTGTTCGGACTGCGCGAAATAGGTCTGCGCACAGGCCGCGAGCGAGCCCCCGGCGATGGGCGTGATCCCCTGATAAGGGGTCATGCCCTTGCCTTGGTCGATCAGGATCGCGAAATACCCTTGGCCGATCTGGCTGAACGGGTCGGCGGTTTCATCCAGTTTCTCGGCATCATAAGACGCATAGGCGCGAATGCGCGCCGGCTGACCGTCTTTCGTCGGGCCATAGTAGTCGGTCGCAATCAGGCGCACGGCGCCAGAGCCACGCACTTGCAATGACAGCTTCCAGCGTAGTTTCACCGTTTGCCCGATGAGCGCGGTCAGCAAGGCCATCTCGGCCACGAGCCCCTCGATCAGGGGCGGATAATCGTGCTGCGACAACACCTGTTCCAGCACGCCATCCAAACGGGCCACCCGTCCGCGGATGTCGGAGGCGTCAAGTTGAAACGGCAGGACGGTATCGTCCCAGGCAATCTGCTGGCCGAGGCTCATAGGCTTTCCTAACATGTCAGGGGCTGGCATACCGCGCCGATATAGGCGGGGCAACCATCGCTGCAAGGGGTTAAGCTATGATCAGACGGTATGGAGATGCGCCGCAAAACGGGCACCGTTATGTGTTGCGACCCGGCGCCTATGCGATCCTGCCGCGGGATGGGCGGCTGTTGTTGACCTATCAAGCCGAACCGCATTGCGAGGTGCAACTGCCCGGCGGCGGGATTGATCCGGGCGAAAGCCCGGTGCAGGCGCTGCATCGAGAAGTGTTCGAGGAAACGGGCTGGCGGATAGCTGCGCCGCGCCGCGTGGGTGTGTTTCGGCGGTTTGTCTATATGCCGGAATACGGGATCAATGCGGAAAAGGTCTGCCACATCTATGCGGCGCACCCGGTGCGCGCGCATGGCGCGCCGACGGAAGAAGGGCATATGGCAATATGGCTGACCCCGCAGGATGCGATGGGGGAATTGTATAATGCGGGGGATGTGGATTTTGTGCGGCGGCTGTTTGGCTAGCCCGGTATTTCCATTCGGATGGACGTCAGGCGTTCGCCATTTGAATAGGTGTAAACCACAAGTAACGCCGCGCCATTCGCATTAATTACATCGGCGATATATTGCGGCACGCCACCACCATTCGCGATAAGTTGCGGGATTTGAGCACGATTGGCTGGATCGCCGTACAACGCATCAACATCATCCAACTCGTCGCGGCGATTGAAACGATGAAAATTTGCCCGGTCTTGTTGGATCATGGTCGACGGATTCGTCAGAATGGCGCCGCTTGAGGTTGCCATGTCCTTGGCGCTGATCAGGGTCAAATATGTGTCCGTCAGCTGTTGCTCCGCCAGAGCACCAACAGGAGTACAAAGCAGTCCGAGACAAAACACCTGTTTCAGCATGATAAGCGCACTCCCTTAAATTCTGACACTAGCCTGGCTTTCTGAATTTCGCCAATCCTTGCCCCTCACCCCGAAACCCTTTATCGCGCCGCGTTAGACATATCTGACGCAAAGGCACGCGCATGACGGCTCCGAAGAAAGTGGTTCTCGCCTATTCTGGCGGGCTGGATACCTCAATTATCCTCAAGTGGTTGCAGACCCAATATGGCTGTGAGGTGGTCACATTTACCGCCGATCTGGGTCAGGGCGAGGAGCTGGAACCAGCGCGCAAAAAGGCCGAGATGATGGGCGCCACGGGCATCTATATCGAGGACCTGCGCGAAGAATTCGTCCGCGATTTCGTGTTCCCGATGTTCCGGGCGAATGCGCTTTATGAGGGGCTGTACCTGCTGGGTACGTCCATTGCACGGCCCCTGATTTCGAAGCGTCTGGTTGAGATTGCCGCCGCTGAAGGCGCTGATGCCGTGTCCCACGGGGCCACCGGCAAAGGCAACGATCAGATCCGCTTTGAACTGGCCGCTTATGCGCTGAACCCTGAAATCAAGGTCGTCGCCCCGTGGCGTGAATGGGATCTGGGGAGCCGGACCAAGCTGATCGACTTTGCCGAGAAGCATCAGATCCCGATTGCCAAGGACAAGCGGGGCGAGGCACCATTTAGCGTCGATGCGAACCTGCTGCATACATCATCCGAGGGGAAGGTGCTGGAAGACCCCGCCAAGGAAGCACCGGACTATGTTTATCAGCGAACCGTGGCGCCAGAAGATGCCCCGGATACGCCCGAGATGGTCGAGATCACGTTTGAAAAAGGTGATGCGGTCGCGATCAACGGCGAGACGATGTCGCCTGCGACGATCCTGACCAAGCTGAACGAATTGGGTGGCAAGCATGGCGTGGGCCGCCTTGATCTGGTGGAAAACCGATTCATCGGGATGAAGTCGCGGGGGATTTATGAGACGCCGGGCGGGACCGTGTTACTCGAGGCGCATCGCGGGATCGAGCAGATCACGCTGGATGCGGGCGCGGGTCATCTGAAAGACAGCATCATGCCCCGCTACGCGGAATTGATCTATAACGGCTTCTGGTTCTCGCCCGAGCGGGAGATGCTGCAGGCGCTGATCGACAAGTCGCAAGAACATGTTTCCGGGACTGTGCGCGTGAAGCTCTACAAAGGGTCCTGCAACACGGTGGCCCGCTGGTCGGATCAGACGCTCTATTCCGAAGAACATGTGACGTTCGAGGATGATATGGGTGCCTATGATCAGTCAGACGCGCAGGGGTTCATCCAGTTGAATGCCTTGCGGCTGAAGCTGCTGGCGGCGCGCAACAGGCGTTCGAAAGGATAGAAATGGCATTCGAGGCGCGTCCGATCACTGGCGACGATGTTGTTCCTTTGGAAAACGTCACCGTGCGCCCGGATCAGGACCGCTTTATCGCTGCCAACATCGTGACCATCGCACAAGCGCGGTTCGAGACCGGGGCTTATGACTTCTGCCTATGGGACGGCGATACCCGCGTCGGCCTGATGGCGCTGATCGACATGGCCGAACACGACGACCGGAGCGAGATCGACGCGCCGGATGCAGTTTATGTCTGGCGTCTGCTGATTGGGACAGATTTTCAGCGGCAGGGTTATGGCAAGGCGGCGATGGCGTTCGCGGAGGATTGGGGCCGACAGCGCGGGCGCCGCTGTATACAGATTCAGGCCGTTGAGGAAAACACGCCCGCCATCGGGATGTATCAGTCGCTGGGATATGTGCTGACGGGCAAGAGAGCGGGTAGCGAGATGCAGTTGGAAAAGCTGCTTTAGGTCGTCACCCAGCGTCACTGTTGCCGGATATGCCTTGCCTCACTAACCATGGCGTTAGTCACGAGGGAGGTTGTTTTGGACATTTCAGAGATCGCAGGTCGCATGCAGCAGGGTCTGTCGAAACGTCAGTTTGACGGCAGCCTGAAGTTTGATTGCGGGCCGGATGGTGTGATCGTTCTGGCCGACAATGCGGTCAGCCGGGACGATCAGGAAACCGATTGCACGATCAAGATCACGGAATCCAATCTGGCCAAGCTGATCACCGGCAAGCTGAACCCGATGACGGGCGTAATGATGGGTAAGCTGAAAGTATCCGGTGATGCCAAGGTCGCCATGAAATTGGGTGAGTTGCTGAAAGCCTAGATCTTTCGCGCGACCATGGCCTCGTAGTGTGGCAGGGCGTGGTTCAAAAGGTCTTGGTCCGCTGAGCCGACTTCCGGCAACGGCCCCTCGACGCCGGCGAAGCCTGTGCTTTTGTGTACCTCATTATACCAGTGTTTAGCCCAGATACCGTCCTCTTTCCGTGGACCGGCGGGCCATGACAGCATCGCATTGTCGAATGGTAAGTCGATGACATCGCAGAGTTTTTGCAGTATGCCTTTTGGGTCCGCCCGAATATCCGCGCTGTCGACAACGATCCCGCCAAGTTGGTCGTAAATCCGCGTCTGAGCGGCAAAGCCGATATCGTCGGCGGTCATGGTGTTTCGTTTCGCACCATAACTGGCGATGACCCGGGCTGGATGTCGGATGAGATGGATGTTCACGCACTCTGTTGCCCAATCAAGGGGGAAGCCGTCGATCATGTGGTGCGGCATGTGCTTCATGTAGAAATGCGCTTTGCTGTCGGGGATCGGTCCGACACAGCGCTGGGCGACCGCGGCGGGATCGGTTTCGTGAGCCTCCAGAACCTGATCCCGCATCGGGTGATCAGCGCCAGTGGCGGCGAGGTAGGAGGCGTAAAATGGCTCATCCCAGATCGCGAAATCGGGGCGATTGCCGAAAGCGTACATCATCGCGGTGGACAGGTTCCGGGGGCCGGACCACATGGCGATTTTCATTGTGCACCGCCCGTACACACGGTGTACACACAGCGTGCGCACGGTGTGCAGCTACGCATTGGCGATAAGCTCTTTGTAGAGGCCACGTAGCCGCTCTGTCATTGGCCCGAGTTCGCCGGTTCCGATCACCCGCCCATCGATGTTGCCCACAGGTGTCTGTGCCCCGAACGTACCGGTCAGGAACGCCTCATCCGCCGAGTACGTATCGACGAGGCTGAAATTGCGTTCATGGATCGGGATGTCATTTGCCCGGCAAAGGTCGATGACCTTTTGCCGCGTGATACCATTCATGCAGTAGTCACCGGTACTGGTCCAAACCGCCCCTTTCTTCACGATGAAGAAGTTGCAAGCGTTCGTCGTGTTCACGAAGCCATGCACATCAAGCATCAGCGCCTCGTCCGCCCCAGCCTTTTGCGCCGCGATGCAAGCTAGGATGCAATTCAGCTTGGAATGGCTGTTCAGTTTCGGATCCTGCGTCATGGGCAGGCCCCGTTGATGCGGGACAGTGGCGAGGGTGATCGGGCGAGCAATGGACGGCGTGGAATGCTCCACGATGATCACGAATGTCGGCCCTTGTTGGGACAGGCTGGGGTGCTGGAAGGGGCGGGTTTTGACCCCGCGTGTGATCATGAGACGGGCATGAGCGTCGGTCGACATGCCGTTGGCGCGTTGGGTGTCGTGCAGCGCGGTGATCACCCCGGCCTGCTCCATTCCGATATCCAGGTCAATCGCCTTTGCTGCCTCGAACAAGCGGTCGAGATGTTCGTCGAGAAACGCCCATCTGCCATCGTAAAGCCGCAACCCCTCCCACACACCGTCGCCCAGCAGGAAGCCGCTGTCATAGACGCTCACCATTGCTTGCGCCTTGGGGACGATACGGCCATCGACATAGATCAGGATGTCTTCGTTACGGGCGTCCTCCTCGGCTTGATGGGTGGTGACCTTGGTCATGCGGGTCTTTCTGACTGATGCAGGTGACGGCGATATATCCGGATTTCTGCAATCCTATCCTCGATGTTGCCGGTCGCAAGACATTCCGCCCGCTATGGTCGCGAAAGCGGTTTCGGTGTTAAGCTGATGTAGTTGGTCATGTCCGGTAGGAGACGAAAGATGAAGAAGGCCCTTATCGCGGTTTGTGCATTCTGCATGTCGACCCTTGCATCGGCGCAGGATTTTTACATGCCTCCGTTGATGGGCGGTGATGTCGCGGTGGGTCTGGCAGCGCAAAGCCATATTCAACGATCCGAAGAAAACCGCGCGCAGGCCGACACCGCTGCGGTTGATTTGACCTTTTCGTCCAGCGCAGCGCGCACGCAACAGAACCTGCAGGACTTTATCGCGCGCACGCCAGACCCGGCGGCCAAGGCCGATTTGCAGCAGTTGGTCGCGGCACAACCCGACATCATCGATCTGATCGGCAATGCCATTCGGTCCTATGGGTTGGATCCGCATAACGTGGCGGACGCCTATTCGGTATGGTGGATCAATAGCTGGCTGGTTTCACAAATGCGTGGTGATGATGTAGGCCGGGCGACGGTGCAGGCTGTCCGCGACCAAGCCCGCGCAGCGTTGGCTGACATCCCGGGCTTTTCACAGACCAGCGATTCAGAGCGTCAAGCATTCGCCGAGGCGTTGTTGTTGAACGCCGCGATCCTTGACGGTGCATTCGAACAATCGAAGAATGATCCGGCCGCCCTACAACAGCTTGCGCAAGCAGCCAGTCGCGGCGCAATGAACACCGGCATCGATCTGTCGCTGATGACGCTGACGCAAGACGGATTTGTGATGCGGTGATGTATATTCAATGGGCCGCGTCCACGTATCTAAGGAGGTTGCCATGTTTCGGTTGATCAGGATCGCGCTTTTTGCTGCATTGCCCGGCGCCGGGATGGCCGAAGATGTTCAGACCGCCGTCGTCGCCGGTGGGTGTTTCTGGTGCGTCGAGAGCGATTTCGAATCTGTCGAAGGCGTGCAAGAAGTCATTTCTGGCTATACCGGCGGGACGACCGATGACCCGACCTATCGCACGCTGAAGGGATCAGGACACTACGAGGCTGCGCAGATCATCTATGACGCGGATGTGATCAGCTATGACCAGTTGCTCCATGCCTTTTTCCGGTCGATTGATCCCACCGACGATGGTGGGCAATTCTGTGATCGGGGTGATGTGTATCGCACGGCTGTGTTCGTAGCGAATGACGCGGAGCGTATTGCTGCAGAGGCGGCGAAAACGGAGGCTCGGGCGGAATTGGGTCAACCGATTGTTACGCCGGTCCTGGACGCTGCCGCGTTCTATGAAGCCGAAGCGTATCATCAGGATTACTATCTGGGCGACAGCATCATCCTGACCCGTGGCGGGCCAAAACGGCAGAGCGAAGCCTACAAGTTCTATCGCACAGGCTGCGGACGCGATGCGCGGGTACGGGAATTATGGGGCGATGCCGCGCCTTTTGTCGGTAGTCACGGCTGAAACGCCTGCACCTCTGATAGGTCGGGGATCACATCTGCGGTGCCGTGTCGCGTGACCATGAGCGCCGCTGCCTTCATCGCCTGCCCAACCGCTTGCGCCATGGGCATCCCGCGGTCCAAACCGGCCAGTACATAGCCCGTGAATGTATCCCCCGCGCCTGTGGTATCGACGGGATCGACCTTGATCGCCTCGAAATGTTGCTTGCCATCGCGGCTATGCCAGTCGGCACCATCGCCGCCAAGCGTGACGATCACGTCTTTGACGGGCAGGCCAGCGGCGGATTGGCCGGTGGCCTTTTCCAGTTGCTCAGCCTCCACCGCATTGAGGATCAGGACATCAAGATGGGGCAGGACGGCCTGCACCCGATCCGGATCGAACGGGGCGGCGGCGTAAGCGACCTTCAGCCCCATCTTCTTTCCCAAAGCCGCCGCTGTCCGCTGCAGATTGGTTTCGTTCTGGATGACCAGCCAATCGCCTGTTTCGGCCTCGGCCATGGCCGTCTGAAGCGTCGTTTGCGGGATTTCGCCGTTCGCACCGGGATGCAGGATGATGGCGTTTTCACCTTGAGGGTCGACCATGATGATCGCCTGCGCTGTCTCTGTGTCTATTTCGGTGATGTTGCGTGTATCGACGCCGTATTCCAGCAGACGCTCGACCGCCCAGCGCCCATCAGGCCCGACCGCCCCGATATGTTTGACTTGTGCGGCGGCGCGCGCCGCGGCGACGGACATATTGGTGCCCTTGCCGCCAAGGAAAGTTTGACGATTTGTCGATGACAACGTCTCACCAGGTGCCGGAATATGCGGGACGGCATAGACAACATCCGCATTGATCGAGCCGAGGTTCCAGATGGTCATCAGTCCACCCGGCAGGCTGCGATCACGGCCATGTTGAGGATATCGTTTACTGTGGACACGGTCGAGCAGATCTGGATCGGCTTGCCGATGCCGGACAGGATCGGGCCGATGACAGTGGCTCCGGCCATTTCCTGCATCAGTTTGACCGAGATCGAGGCAGAGTGGCGCGCCGGTACGACCAGCACATTGGCGGGGCCGGTGAGCCGTTGGAAGGGATAGTTTTCCTGTGCCTGCGGGTTGAGGGCCACGTCGACGGTCATTTCGCCCTCGTATTCAAAATCAACCTTGCGCTGATCAAGCACCAATGGGGCGCGGTGCATCTTTTCCGCTCGCTCTGACACTGGATAGCCGAAGGTTGAGAAAGACAGGAACGCGACCCGCGGGTCGAGTCCCAGTTCGCGCGCGACGGCAGCGCCCCGTTCCGCAATATCGGCGAGATCATTCTCGTCGGGCCATTCGTGGACCAGTGTGTCGGCGATCAGGACGATCCGGCCCTTGTTGAGCACCGCCGTCACGCCAACCGCCCCGTCGTGCGGCTGTGCATCGAAGACATAGTTGATCAATTCGAGGATATGCGCGGATTTACGGGTCGCCCCGGTGACCATTCCGTCGGCATGTCCATGGGCGAGCATCAGCGTTGCAAAGACGTGCCTATCGCGGGCGGCGAGCCGATGGACATCTTGCGCGTCGAAGCCTTTGCGCTGGAGCCGCTGGTAAAGGAAGTCTTTGTAGGTTTCCAAATGGTCAGTGTTGGCCGCATTGACGATTTCAAGTTCATCGACCGCTTCGGACAGGCCTTCGGCTGTCAGCTTTTCACCGACGTCATCTTCGCGCCCCACCACAAGTGCCTTACCCATGCCAGACCGCTGGTATTGCACGGCTGCGCGAAGGACGCGGGGATCGTCGCCCTCGGCGAAGACGACGGTCGATTGGTTCGCGCGCGCCCGCGTGTTGAGGTTACGCAGGATGGATTGGGTCGGGTCCATGCGGGATTGGAGCACCTGTTCGTAGGTGTCCATATCCACGATCGGTCGGCGGGCGACACCGGTTTTCATCCCCGCCTGCGCGACGGCCGTAGGTATGCGATGGATCAGGCGCGGGTCGAACGGCGTGGGAATGATGTAATCGCGCCCAAAGGTCAGTTTCTTGCCGTAGGCCATCGCGACCTCATCCGGGACGTCTTCGCGGGCGAGCGCGGCGAGCGCTTCGGCGCAAGCGATCTTCATCTCGTCGTTGATCGCGCGGGCGTGAATATCGAGCGCACCGCGGAAGAGGTAAGGAAATCCAAGGACGTTGTTCACCTGGTTGGGGTAGTCGCTGCGCCCGGTGGCGACGATCGCATCGGGTCGGACGGCGTGGGCGTCTTCGGGCGTAATCTCGGGGTCGGGGTTGGCCATGGCGAAGATGACCGGGTTATCAGCCATGCTTTCGACCATGGCTTGGGTCACCGCCCCTTTGACCGACACGCCAAGGAAAACGTCGCAGCCCTTCATCGCCTCTTCCAGACTGCGCAGATCGGTTTTGACGGCATGCGCCGACTTCCATTGGTTCATGCCCTCGGTGCGGCCTTGGTAAATGACGCCCTTCGTGTCGCAGACGATGCAGTTATCGTGCCGCGCGCCCATGAATTTCAGAAGTTCGATGCAAGCGATGCCCGCAGCCCCGGCCCCGTTCAGGACGATCTTTACATCTTCGATCTTCTTCCCCGACAGGTGCAGTGCATTAAGCAAGCCAGCGGCGCAGATCACCGCCGTCCCGTGCTGGTCGTCGTGGAACACGGGGATGTCCATCTGCTCTTTCAGCGTCTGTTCGATGATAAAGCATTCGGGCGCTTTGATATCTTCGAGGTTGATGCCGCCGAAGGTAGGCCCCAGCAGTTTGCAAGCCTCGATGAATTTGTCAGGGTCTTCGGTGTCGAGTTCGAGGTCGATGGAATTCACGTCCGCGAAACGTTTGAACAGGACAGATTTCCCCTCCATCACCGGTTTACTGCCCAGCGCACCAAGATTGCCCAAACCAAGAACCGCCGTCCCGTTCGAAATCACGGCGACAAGGTTCCCCTTGTTCGTATAATCATAAGCGGTGGCCGGATCGGCGGCGATTTCCTCGCAAGGGATCGCCACACCGGGGGAATAGGCGAGCGACAGATCCTGCTGCGTGGTCATCGGCACGGTCGCCTGAATTTCCCACTTGCCCGGTGTGGGCTGCATGTGGAATTGCAGCGCATCCTCGCGGGTCACTTTCGTCTTGGCCATGCTGTCCCCCCATTATCGTCCGCCAGACATAGCGGGTTCGGGATTGCCCCTGCAATGGGCTGATTTCGGGGTTTCGTCGCTAACATGCCGCCGATATTGTGCCCCGAACGATCCGGGGGACGCATGAGCAAAGCCACGACGACGCCGATGATGGCGCAGTATCTTGAGATCAAGGCCCAGCATCCCGACGCGCTGCTTTTCTACCGGATGGGCGATTTCTACGAGATGTTCTTTGACGATGCTGTCGCTGCGGCAGAGGCTTTGGACATCGCATTGACCAAGCGGGGGAAGCACGGCGACGAGGACATCCCGATGTGTGGCGTGCCGCACCATGCGGCGGAGGGGTATTTTCTGACGCTGATCCGCAAGGGTTTTCGCGTGGCGGTCTGCGAACAGATGGAAAGCCCGGCGGAGGCGAAAAAACGTGGCTACAAGGCGGTTGTGAAGCGTGAAGTGGTCCGGCTCGTCACACCCGGGACGCTGACCGAGGATTCACTGCTAGACGCGCGGCGCCATAACTTTCTGGCCGCCTATCATGTCGTGCGGGATGAGGGCGCGCTTGCCTGGGTCGATATCTCGACAGGGGCGTTTCATGTGATGCCTTGTGCGGGAGTAGCTTTGGGGCCGGAATTGGCGCGACTGACTCCCCGCGAAGTGATCGTTGTTGATGGGTCAGAGGCGGATTGGTCCGGCGTTGTGTCCGAGGCTAGCGCGACATTGACGACTCTGGGTGCGGCGGCTTTTGACTCGACCGCGGGTGAGAAGCGGCTGTGCGATCTTTACAAGGTCGGATCGCTCGATGCGTTTGGCGCGTTTTCACGGGCCGAGATTGCGGTGATGTCCGCAGTGGCGGAGTATCTGAACATCACCCAGCGTGGGAATTTGCCTCTCCTGCGCCCGCCATCGAAAGAGGTGCAAGCGGCGGCGATGCAGATCGATGCGGCGACGCGCCGATCGCTGGAATTGACCCATGCGATGGCGGGCGGGCGGCAGGGGTCGTTGCTGCATTGCATTGATCGGACCGTTACGGCTGGCGGGGCGCGGTTGCTGGAACGACGGTTGGCATCGCCCTCGTGCGACTTGACGACGATCAATGCACGGCTAGAGGCGGTGGCGTTTTTTGTGGAACAGTCGCGGCTCGCGGCGGATGTGCGCGAGGCCTTGCGCGGCGTGCATGATCTGGACCGGGCCTTGTCGCGGCTGGCGCTGGATCGTGGTGGCCCGCGAGATATGGCGGCGGTGCGGAATACGTTGGGGCAGGCTTTGGCGCTGGCTGAACTGTTGCCGCATGACATACCACTCGCGGACGCAACGCGGGACCTAACCGGGCATGATGAACTGCTGGCGATACTGCATGAAGCGCTGATTGCCGAGCCGCCTTTGTTGTCGCGCGACGGTGGCTTTATCGCACCAGACTATGATGCCGAACTGGACGAAGTGCGGACCCTACGGGATGAGGGCCGGTCGGTCATTGCTGGAATGCAGGCGCAGTATGTGGAACAGACCGGCGTTGGGTCGCTGAAGATCAAGCATAACAACGTGCTGGGGTACTTTATCGAGACGACCGCGACTCATGCCGACAAGATGATGGCCGATGACCGGTTCATCCATCGCCAGACGACCGCCAATCAGGTGCGATTTACGACGGTGGAGTTGTCTGAGACCGAAACCAAGATTTTGAACGCGGGTGGTCGCGCGCTGGAGATTGAGAAGCGGCTGTATCAGTCGCTCCGGCAGGCGATCATCGATCAGGCGGGGCCTTTGGGAGCATTGGCGCGCGCATTGGCCGAGATTGATCTGGCGGCGGGGCTTGCAAATCTCGCCGCGGATGGCTGGGTGCGGCCCAAGGTGGATGACAGCCGCGCGTTTGAGATCACGGGCGGGCGGCATCCGGTGGTCGAAGCCGCTTTGCAGAAGGACGGCGCGCCGTTTGTCGCCAATGATTGCACGCTAAGCGACGCGCATATCTGGCTGCTGACCGGGCCGAACATGGCGGGTAAGTCGACGTTCCTGCGGCAGAATGCACTTCTCGCGATCCTCGCACAGATGGGGAGTTTTGTGCCTGCGGCGGAGGCGCATATCGGGGTCGTCAGTCAGATTTTCAGCAGGGTTGGTGCATCGGACGACCTCGCCCGAGGGCGGTCGACCTTCATGGTCGAGATGGTTGAGACAGCGGCAATCCTCAACCAGGCGGATGACCGGGCGCTGGTGATCCTCGACGAAATCGGGCGCGGGACGGCGACCTATGATGGCCTCTCAATCGCCTGGGCGACGTTGGAGCATCTGCACGACGTGAACCGCTGCCGAGCCCTCTTCGCCACGCATTACCACGAGATGGCGGCGCTCGCGGGCAAGCTGGACGGGGTCGAAAACGCGACCGTCGCGGTGAAGGAGTGGGAAGGCGACGTGATCTTCCTACACGAGGTGCGGCGGGGTACGGCGGACCGGTCCTATGGCGTTCAGGTCGCGCGACTGGCCGGGCTGCCGCCGGTCGTGGTGGAGCGGGCGAAAGTGGTGCTGGAGGCGCTGGAAAAAGGCGAACGCGAGGGCGGCGGAGCGCAGAAGGCGATCATCGATGATCTGCCGTTGTTTTCGGCGGTGGCAGCGCCCGTGGTGGCCCCGCCAAAGGAGTCGGCGGTTGAGGGTCGGTTGAAGGATGTGTTGCCGGATGAGCTGACGCCGCGGGAGGCGCTGGAGTTGGTTTATGAGCTGCGGGGGTTGGTGGGGGATGGGTGAGACAAAACGACGACAAATAAGACAGGCGTCATTGTAGCATCACTCACGGCTTATACGGTCTATTTCTTGTAATAATTTCGGCATGCGATAATTACCACTCATCGAGGCAATAGCATTCATTGCAGTCGTTTGGCCAATTCCTTTAGCCGTGATGAATAATGGTCTTGAACTGTTGCCACGATATAGCTCGCGATCAGTTGGCGTATCTTTGTATTTTGTCTTTGCCACGCCAACAACGGGGATCAATCCATCAAGCGCGTCGAAGAGATGGCCGCCCATACCATTCGCGGCGTTTCTACCGAGAGTACAGTATCCATCTATCACGATAGCCCTAAGTTTTTCATCTAGCATTGAGACAAGACCCAATATCAACGGCATTTCGCGTTTATAGAAAGCGCCAGGTTCATATGGAAGGACTGCGCTAACTTTGTGGATCAGGCTCTTTTCAAAGGACAAAGATGACCAGTCTTTGAACAAACCACCCGCAACAATCGCCCCACCGGCCGACGGATAGGAAACATCAGTTGCGAGGATGAGCGAGGACATCAGGATACTTTTCGATCCATTCGGTAGCCAATGCTACTCGTCTTTCAGCAATTTCACCCTCGTCCAAGCTGTCAAAGTATTCAATTTCCGGTCTTTTCAAGAGGACCTTGGTGACAAGATACCACGGCATATAGTAATTATCATAGAGACGATCAAAGCGCTTATCGAGCTCTTCCATTCCTGATCTAAGAAATGCAGTTCTATCAAGACCATTATTCTCGTTTAAAATACGTTGGAAATCATGGACGAGCTGGGCGTATTCTTCGAGCCCAGCCACTTCAAAAAGATAAATCGCATCACAAAGAACCGCTCGAACATGCAGAGACTTCAGTTCTATTAATTCGAGAACATGATTGTGACCTGAGTCCACCATCCCGCGAGCGTAAACCGCGAAGTTCTTTGTCGCCATCAAGGCTGGCGGTATCACCCTGTCGTGTACCCCTCTTTCTTCAGTTAGGTAGGATACATTCTCCGCGATCTCCGCAAACAGATTTTGCTCGCTTTCGTGTTGGGTCGAAAACTCCAATGTGTAGCGAGACCTGACGATGTATTTCATCTCGGATACTTCGTGCGTGACGGCCTTATCAATCCCTCAACTTGCTGGCGTCGACGAAACCCCGACCTGCGCGGGCCGTAGTAGCCGGTCGTGCAGCATGAACCCGCTTGCCGACACCTGAATGATCTCGCCAGCCTTTGTTCCCGGCAACGGTGCCTCGAACATCGCTTCGTGCTGTTTGGGGTCGAATTTGTCGCCCACTTGCGGCTCAATCGGTTCGATCCCGTGTTTCTTGAACACGTTCAAGAGTTCCCGCATCGTCAGTTCAACACCTTCCAAGAGCGCCTCGGGCACCTTTTCCTCGCCTTCATTCGCCGCGTTCAAGGCGCGGCTCATGTTGTCGTAGACGGGCAGCAGGTCGCGGGCGAGTTTGGAGCCGCCATAGTTTTCCGCCTCGCGCCGGTCGCGGTCGGCCCGTTTGCGCGTGTTTTCCGCGTCGGCCAGCGCCCGCATGAACTTGTCCCGGAAATCATCGCGTTCGGCCCGCAGCGCCTCGATCTCGTCGAAACTCGCAGCGGCGGCTTCGAAATCGGCCTCGTTGCCTTCAGCGGCGAGTTCATCCAGGCTTTGCAGTTCTTCTTCTTTCTCGGACATGCGGTCTTCCTATCAAGAGCGGTCGGCGATCAGTTTGCCGACCAGCTGTGCAGTGTAATTCACGATGGGCACGATGCGCCCGTAATTGAGCCGCGTGGGCCCGATGACGCCAACGGCGCCGATGATCTTTCGGTCGGCGTTCATATAAGGGGAAACGACGAGAGAGGAACCCGAAAGTGAGAACAATTTGTTCTCGGACCCGATAAAAATGCGCACGCCGTCCGCGTCGTCGGTCAGATCAAGGAAACGGGCGATGTCGCGCTTGCGTTCGAGGTCATCGAAGAGGGTGCGGATCAGGTCGAGGTCGACCTCGGATTCGCTGTCTGAGAGGAGGTTGCCCCTGCCCCGCACGATCAGCCGTTCGGTCGGTTCACCTTCGTTTTCCCAAAGCGCCTGACCGCTTTCGACCAGTTCTGCGGCGAGTGCGTCGATTTCCTGCCGCCGTTGCGTGATTTCGCGGGTGATGACGTTGCTGAGGTCAGACAGCGTGTGACCCGCAGCAATAGCGTTAAGGAAATTGGCGGCCTCGCGCATGGAGGATGGCGTTTGACCCGGCGGCGGCGTGAATATGCGGTTTTCGACCTGCCCGTCGGCGAAGACCAGCACGACAAGCGCACGGTCCTGCGAGAGTGAGACGAATTCGATGTGTTTCACGGGCGCTTCGTGTTTCGGGGTCAGCACCAGGCTCGCGCCATGGGTCACACCGGAGAGGGCCTGGCCAACTTCGTTGAGCACCGTCGCGACATCCTGGTCATTGGTGCCAAGCGTGCGGTCGATCTTTTCACGGTCGTCGCCGTCGAGGTCGCCGACTTCGAGCAGGCCGTCAACGAACATGCGCAGGCCGAGTTGCGTGGGTACCCTGCCCGCACTGACATGGGGGCTGTCGAGGAGGCCGAGGTATTCGAGATCTTGCATCACGTTACGAATCGTGGCTGCGCTGACCTTTTCCGAGAAATCACGGGTGAGCGTCCGGGAACCGACAGGCAGCCCGGATTCAAGGTAGCCTTCGACCACGCGCCGGAAAACCTCGCGCGAGCGGTCGTTCATATCCTGCAGGTTGGGCGTCTGATCGTTCATTGCGGTTCCCTTGGGAGGCTGGGCAATTAAAACGAAGATGGTCGGGCCGTCAATCGGGGTTGGATTTCATTTGCGTGCGGCGTATGCCCGGGACGTCATCAACAAGGAGGTTTTCCCATGCGCCCATCTGGACGGCAGACGAATGAAATGCGCTCGATTGAGATCGAGACAGGGGTGACGATGCATGCGGAAGGGTCCTGCCTGATCAAGTGCGGGAACACGCATGTGCTATGTACGGCGACGGTTGATGAAAAGGTGCCGCCGTTTCTGAAAAACTCCGGCCTTGGATGGGTGACGGCCGAGTACGGCATGCTGCCGCGCGCGACGAATACGCGGATGCGGCGGGAGGCGAAGAATGGACAATCCGGGCGGACGCAGGAGATTCAGCGGCTGATTGGCCGGTCGCTGCGCGCAGGTGTGGATCGGGTTGCCTTGGGTGAGCGGCAGATTGTTGTGGATTGCGATGTAATCCAGGCGGATGGCGGGACGCGCTGCGCATCGATCACCGGCGGATGGGTGGCGTTGAAGCTGGCGGTGCAGAAGTTGATGAAGGCCGGGGATGTGATTTCTGATCCGTTGATGGAGCCAGTCGCCGCTGTGTCGTGTGGTATCTATGCGGGGCAGGAAGTGTTGGATCTTGATTATCCAGAGGATAGTGAGGCCGGAGTCGATGGTAATTTTGTCATGACGGGCGGTAAGCTGATCGAGGTGCAGATGTCCGCCGAGGGGTCAACCTATAGCCGTGCGCAGATGGATGGGCTGCTGGATCTGGCCGAGAAAGGGATTTCAGAGCTGACAGCGGCTCAGATGGCTGCGGTGGGCTAATGCGGAAATTTGACGGTGATCGGCTGGTCATTGCGACCCACAATCAGGGGAAGCTGGAGGAGATGCGGCATTTGTTGGAGCCGTATGGCATTACGCTGACCTCGAATGCTGATCATGATCTGCCGGAACCGGAAGAGACCGAGACGACCTTTGCCGGGAATGCCCGCATTAAAGCCCATGCTGCAGCCAAGGCGACGGGGTTGCCGGCCTTAGCGGATGATAGCGGGATTACGATTGATGCGTTGGATGGTGCGCCGGGGGTCTATACCGCTGATTGGGCGGAGACACCGAATGGCCGTGACTTTGTGATGGCGATGGAGCGGACACATCGGGAATTGGACGCTGTCGGTGCCCCCGCCCCGCGCAGAGCACAGTTTAACTGTACCTTGGTGCTTGCTTGGCCGGATGGGCATGATGAGGTGTTTCCCGGTGTCATGGAAGGTCAAGTCGTTTGGCCGATGCGAGGGGATCAAGGACATGGTTATGATCCGATTTTTCAACCGGATGGCTATGATCAGACCTTTGGTGAGATGGATCGTTGGGAAAAGAACAAGATCAGCCATCGCGCCGATGCTATCGCGAAGTTGAAGGCGTGCTTTGACTGAAGACTGGGAGCATGGCGGCTTTGGTCTGTATATCCATTGGCCGTTTTGTCAGGCGAAATGTCCTTACTGTGATTTCAACTCTCATGTTGTCGCCCAAATCGATCAAAAGGCGTGGGAGAAGGCTTATCTGAGTGAGATTGCGCGTATCGGTGAAGAGACCCGAGGCCGTGTATTGCGGTCGGTTTTTTTTGGAGGTGGCACGCCAAGCCTGATGGACCCGGATGTGGTTGCGTCCGTTTTGGAAGCCGTGCGGCGCACGTGGCCGATTGCAAATAATCTGGAAGTGACACTGGAGGCCAATCCGACATCGGTAGAGGCGGGCCGCTTTGCTGGGTATCGGGATGCGGGGGTGAACCGGGTATCGATGGGTATTCAGGCGTTGAACGACGCTGATTTGAAACGATTGGGCCGATTGCATTCCGTCGCCGAAGCGATGACCGCCTTTGATGTCGCGCGAGGCATTTTTGATCGGGTCAGTTTTGATCTGATCTATGCACGGCAGGGGCAGTCATTGGAGGATTGGCGGTCGGAGCTGCAACAGGCGTTGGACTTCGCCGTCGATCACCTGTCGCTTTATCAGCTCACGATCGAGGATGGGACAGCCTTTGGTGATCTATACGCGCGGGGGAGATTGCGGGATTTGCCGGAGGACGACCTGACCGCCGATATGTACCTGTTGACCCAGGACATGTGCACGGCGGCGGGAATGGCAGGATATGAAATTTCGAACCATGCCCGATGTGGTGCCGAGAGCGTACATAACATGATCTATTGGCGTTACGGCGATTATGCAGGAATCGGACCGGGAGCGCATGGACGGTTGACGCTGGCTGGACAGCGTTATGCGATCGAGACGCCTTTGGCACCAATGGAATGGCTCAGCCAGGTCCGTCGGACGGGACGTGGCGAGGGTGTGCGGGAAGCGCTGGATTTGGCAACGCAACGCAGCGAATTGTTGTTAATGGGGTTGCGGCTGTTTCGGGGTGTGGATTTGTCGCGGTTAGAATTGAAAGGAGATGAATCTTTATTCAATAAAATCAGTTATTTGACAGAAATCGATATGGTTTCTTTTGACCATGACAGGTTGACATTAACGCAGGCTGGTCGACCGATCTTGAACGCGATCTTACGTGAACTTTTGCCGGATCATTGACCAGACAAAACGCGCATCAGATCGTCGAGTTGTTCAAGCGTGCGGTAGCCGATGGTCAACTTACCGCCTTCCGCCTTTGGTTTGTGATCGATCGTGACTTTCATGCCAAGTGCCGCCGCCAGTTCATTTTCCAACTGCACGGTATCGGCATCTTTCGGCACAGGTGCCCCCGGTACGGCGCGTTTCTTGATAGCCGGACCCTTTTTCGCGAGCTTTTCAGTCTCGCGCACCGACAATTTCCGCTGAATGACTTCGCGGGCCAGTTCTGTCGCCAGATCGTGCCCAACCAGCGCCCGTGCATGACCGGCGGTCAGGGCGCCGCTGACGAGGTAACCGTGTAGTTCTTTTGGCAATGTCAAAAGACGGAGAAGATTGGCGATGTGGCTACGGCTTTTGCCAAGTGCGGTCGCCATCTGTTCCTGGGTGTGGCCGAAACGGTCCATCAGTTGGCGGTATCCCATAGCCTCATCAATCGGATTCAGATCAGCCCGCTGAATGTTCTCGATGATCGCGATTTCAAGGACTTCGGTATCATCATATTCGCGCAAAATGATGGGAACTTCATGAAGTTTGGCCATTTGCGCTGCACGCCAACGGCGTTCGCCCGCCACGATCTCGTAGTGGCCATCGTGATGCGGTGCCGGTCGAACGATCAAAGGCTGAATGATGCCTTTTTCAGCGATGGATGCCGACAATTCTTCCAATGCGTCGGGCGCGAAGGTGCGACGCGGCTGATCGGGGTTTGGGTGGACCCGTTCGACCGGCACATGCAGATCGGCGCGGGCTGACGTCGCTGTCGTTGTGTCATCCTGCGCGACATCCGACATCAAAGCAGACAAACCGCGGCCAAGACCGCGGGTTTTTTTCGTGTTACGCGCCATGAGCGATATTTCCTTTTGCTTTGGTGCGATTCAGGATTTCCTTTGCCAGCGATCGGTATGCTTCGCTACCCTTTGAATGAGTGTCGTAGGCCAGGACGGGAATCGCGAATGACGGTGCCTCGCTTAAACGGACGTTGCGGGGGATCACTGTTTTGAACACCATGTCACCCATATTTTCGCGGGCATCGTCTTCGACCTGAAGCGATAGATTGTTTCGTCGGTCATACATCGTCAAAGCAATACCTTCGATACGCAAATCCGGATTCGCACTACGCCGAATATCACGCACAGACAGGATGAGCTGCGACAATCCTTCCAGCGCGAAAAATTCACTTTGCAAGGGAACGACAAGTGAATGCGCAGCCACCATCGCATTCACTGTCAATATATTGAGAGATGGCGGGCAATCAATCAATATGTAGTCATAAACTGCAATGTCATTACTGCCATCCAGCAATGCCTTGCGTAATAGCGAGCTGCGCTCGGCTTTGTCGGTAAGCAGAATATCGGCCGACGCCAGATCAGTTGTCGCTGGAATGATCGACAGATTTTTGACGGATGTGGGCTGTATGGCCGATGCAAGATCGTTGTCGCCCAGAAGAATATCGAACGACGTAACTTTGCGCTGATCCTGGTTTACGCCAAGACCGGTCGATGCATTGCCCTGCGGGTCAAGATCAATCAGCAAGACTTTCTTACGCTTTTCAGCAAAAGCGGCACCCAGATTGATGGTTGTCGTCGTCTTACCAACGCCGCCTTTCTGGTTCGCGATCGCGATAATTTTCGGAGTTTTTTGCACGCCGTCACCCGATTGGAGATATGCCATGAATGGCCAGAAGTCGGGCGTCAGGATCGGTCAAACTGGGGTGGTCTTCAAGGTCAAAGGACCAGCTTTTTGATGCGACGGCGATTTCATCGCGGTAGCGCTTACCTTTGTGAAGAAGAGCGGTACCATCCGGCTCAAGATGTCGATGAAGCAGCGGCATGATCGTCAATAGTGATGTCAGCGCGCGGGCCGATACTATGTCTGCGTTAATGGCCGGAACCTTTTCGATGCGTTGCGCAATGACACTGCAAGGCAAGTCAAGATCGCGGGCGACAGATCGTAGGAAAACGGTCTTGCGCTGATCGCTCTCGATCAATGTGATCTTCATGCTTGGCATGTGTTGCTTGGCCAGAATGGCGATAACGAGTCCGGGGAAACCACCACCACTGCCAATGTCGAGCCACTGGCGTGGTTTATTGGGAATAATTGCAAATATCTGTGCAGAATCAATGACATGACGCTCCCAAAGCGTATGGATCGTACCCGGAGCAATTAGATTGATCTTTTTTGTCCACTTTTCGACAGCGTTTGAGAAATGTATCAACCGGTCAAGTGTTTCACGTGAAACATCGACACCACCGACCTCCTGCGGCATATCAGGTACCAGTCAACGGCGCCTGTTGCCGCTTCAACGCCGCTAAGATTAAAATCATTGCGGACGGTGTCATACCATCGATTTTATTCGCTTGCGCGACATTTGAGGGTCTGATTGCCTCTAATTTCGCCCGAAGCTCTGCCGAAAGTCCGTTGATTTCAGCGTAATTCAAGTATTCGGGTATCAGCGCTTTCTCATCTTTGGCCAGGTTTTCGATTTCCCGTTCCTGCCGCGCCACATAATGTGAATATAGCGCATCGCGCTTTAGCTGCTCCCGGATGTCATTTGGGATCGTGAATGCGCGATCCGTCAACTGATCCAGCTGATCAAAACCAAAATCAGCCAAAGACAAGGCGTCAAGTGCGGAGCGGCGAGCACCATCAGGATTCAGTTTGGTCCCCAGTGCAGCAATTTCGCGTGCTGAAAAGCTGACTGAGGATAATGATGTGGTCGCTTTTTCAAGCGCTTCCCGCTTTTCCAAGAACACACGCCATCGTTCATCGCCCACGACACCCACAGCGTGCCCCATTGCCGTGAGCCTTTGATCGGCATTGTCGGCACGCAGAGACAATCGAAACTCCGCCCGGGATGTAAACATCCGATATGGTTCGGAAACACCGCGTGTAATGAGATCATCAATCATGACCCCGATATAGGAATCTCGCCGACTGAAATGGATGGGATCACGATCAAGTGCTTTCGCCGCCGCATTCACACCGGCGACCAGACCCTGCGCCGCCGCTTCTTCGTATCCAGTTGTTCCGTTGATCTGCCCCGCAAGGAAAAGCCCCTGCACATCACGCAATTCTAGCGTCTGTCCAAGCGATCGCGGGTCAACATAGTCATATTCAATCGCATAACCCGGCTGCAAAATCTCTGCATTTTCAAGACCGTAGATGGATCTGACATAATCCTCTTGAACCTCGGCGGGTAAAGACGTCGAAATGCCGTTCGGGTAAATGGTATCATCGCTCAGGCTTTCGGGTTCCAAGAATATCTGATGCGATGTCTTCTCTGCAAACCTGACGATCTTATCTTCGATCGATGGGCAGTAACGGGGCCCGACGCCGGAAATGTGGCCACCATACATCGCCGAACGATCAAGGTTTGCCCGGATGATATCGTGGGTCCGCGCATTAGTATGTGTAATTCCACATTCGATCTGTGCTGCGGACGGGCTTTTCGACAAAAAGGAAAACATGGTCGGCGCGTCGTCGCTTGGCTGCATTTCCAGTGCGTCCCAGCGAATGGTTCGCCCATTTAACCGCGGCGGCGTTCCAGTCTTCAATCGGCCCAAAGGTAAACCAAAGCCATCCAACCTTTCCGCCATAGCGACAGATGGTGCATCTCCCATTCGTCCACCAGGGCGCGAGACGTCGCCGATATGTATGACGCCACGTAGAAAAGTACCTGTCGTCAAAACGACCTGTGATCCAGAAATCGCGCTTCCGTCCGCCAGAATGACACCAGCGACGGTTTCGTCGCTCATCATCAAATCAACAGCCTCACCTTCGATCACCTGTAGGTTCTGACACGCCGCCAGCTCCGTCTGCATTGCCGTGCGATAAATTTGCCGATCTGCCTGCGCACGGGGTCCTTGGACAGCCGGGCCCTTCTTGCGATTCAACAGTCGAAATTGAATACCGGCCCGATCTGCGACACGGCCCATCACACCATCCAGCGCATCGATTTCCCGGACCAGATGCCCCTTTCCCAACCCACCTATTGCCGGATTGCAGGACATGACCCCGATTGACCCCTTGGTCAGTGTGATTAAGGCCGTCCGCGCCCCAATTCGCGCTGCGGCATGAGCGGCCTCAGCCCCCGCATGGCCGCCACCGATAACCAAAACGTCAAAGTCCTGATGTTTCACGTGAAACACTCCTACTTGCCGATACAGAAGCTGGCGAAAATCTCTCCGAGAATATCTTCTACATCAACACGCCCCACAAGGCTATCCACCGCCCGAACCGCCGACCATAAGTGTTCGGCAGCAAACTCTGTTCCTTCACCGTCATCAAGCAAACGTCGCGCCATCTCTATCTCTTCAACAGCACGTGTCATCGCGTGCCTGTGCCGCGCCCGCATCGCGACCCCGACAGAGGCGACGCGGTCCTGCAAGCGAGTCGCAATCTCGCTCAATAACCAGTCCACACCCTTCCCGGTCAAACCGGAAACAGCACTTCCGGTCTCTGATCCAAGATCGGCTTTAGCCCACACAATAATGTCAAACTTTCCGATATCTGGTGTATCATCATCGCTTGATAACAACATATGTACTCTAATGTCTGCTTCACTGGCGCGGTGACGCGCCCGATCAACACCCAACCCTTCCACGATATCATCCGTCTCACGAATTCCGGCGGTATCCAACATGGTGACCGGAAAGCCCGCAATGTCCATCCGTACCTCGATGACATCACGGGTCGTGCCGGCGACCTCGGACGTAATCGCCACATCCCGTCCGGCCAAACGATTGAGCAAGGTCGACTTTCCGACATTCGGCGCCCCCACGATCGCCACCTCGAACCCGTCACGAATCCGTTCGGCCGCGACGACGCCCGCAGACTCACGCGCCATCGCGGCCATGACACCATCCATCAGTTCAATGACCTCCGGGTTGACATCAACCGGTACGTCTTCGTCAGCGAAATCGATGGTCGCTTCCAACAAGGCCACGGCACGTACGAGGTCAGCGCGCCACCCATCAACCAAATCCCCCAGCGCCCCGGAAAAAACCCTGATGGCTTGCTGACGCTGACGATCGGTTTCCGCGTCGATCAAATCGGCAAGGCCCTCGACCTGCGCCAAATCCAAGCGACCGTTTTCCAACGCTCGCCGCGTAAACGCACCAGGTTCTGCCGGTGACAGCTCCGGCTGTTTTCCCAGCTCATGCAAGACGGCCGATACGATCGCCGGACCGCCATGCAAATGCAGCTCGACAACCTCCTCTCCGGTAAAACTCCGACCTTCCGCAAACCGCAGAACCAGCGCCTCATCCAAAAGATCCCCATTGGTGTCCGTCAACCGACGGACACCGCGCATCGCAGGCACGTCCGTCATTAGCCTTCCGGCAGCTCGTGCAGCATCCGGGCCAGACAGTCGCACGATAGCGACGCCCGCACACCCTTGGGCCGTCGCGAGGGCAAAGATCGTTTTCATTTCACTAGCTTATTGTTTTAAAACAATAATTCAGGTATTCATTGAATCGAAGAAATCGGAATTGGTCTTCGTTTGCTTCAACTTCCCAAGCAGGAATTCGATCGCATCGGTTGTCCCCATCGGGTTCAGGATACGCCGCAAAACAAACGTCTTGGCCAGATCGGTCTTGTCCACCAAAAGGTCTTCCTTCCGCGTCCCGGATTTCAGAATATCCATCGCGGGGAAGACTCGCTTGTCCGCCACTTTCCGATCCAGCACGATCTCGCTGTTACCTGTCCCTTTGAATTCCTCAAAGATCACTTCATCCATCTTCGATCCGGTATCGATCAGTGCCGTCGCGATGATCGTCAGCGACCCGCCCTCCTCGATATTCCGGGCCGCACCAAAGAACCGCTTGGGCCTTTGCAACGCATTCGCGTCAACACCACCCGTCAACACTTTCCCAGACGACGGGACGGTCGTATTGAACGCACGTCCCAACCTGGTGATCGAATCCAGCAGGATCACGACATCCCGCTTATGCTCCACCAACCGCTTCGCCTTCTCGATGACCATTTCCGATACGGCCACGTGCCGTGCTGCAGGTTCGTCAAAGGTCGAGGACACAACCTCACCCTTAACGGACCGCTGCATATCCGTCACCTCTTCCGGCCGCTCATCGATCAGCAAAACGATCAGATAGCACTCGGGATGATTCTTCTCGATCGAATTGGCGATGTTCTGCAGCAGCACTGTCTTGCCGGTCCGCGGCGGCGCCACGATCAGTGATCGCTGCCCCTTCCCGATCGGTGCGACCAGATCGATCACCCGGGCCGAGCGATCCTTGATCGTCGGATCCTCGACTTCCATCGTCAGCCGTTCGTCCGGGTAAAGCGGCGTAAGGTTATCGAAAGCGACCTTGTGCTTCGCCTTGTGCGGTTCTTCGAAATTGATCGTTTCGACAGATGTCAGCGCAAAGTAACGCTCGTTGTCATTCGGCTCCTTGATCACGCCTTCAACTGTGTCACCTGTGCGAAGTGAATGGATCCGGATCATATCCGGCGACACATAGATATCATCGGGACCCGGCAGATAGTTCGCCTCGGGCGACCGCAGGAACCCAAACCCATCCTGCAAGACTTCCAGCACGCCATCACCACCGATGATCCATTCCTCATCGGCCCGTTCTTTTAGAATGGCGAACATCATATCGCCCTTCCGCATGGTCGAGGCGTTTTCGATCTCCAATTCTTCGGCCATCGACAAAAGGTCGGTGGGGCTTTGCGCCTTTAGATCGGCCAAATTCAAACGGTGTTGTGACATCACATATCCCTGATGCGGCATCGTGGCCGACATATCATCTATTCAAGGTGGAAGTGCTGGACCGGACGGTCCGCTGCGAAACAAATAAGGATCACGCCACGACGAGTCAATGGACCCTAAAACGGACGGACCACGACAGCGACGACGATGAACACCATCAACACGGTCGGCATCTCGTTGAACAGCCGGTAGGTACGACCAGACCGCGTGTTCGTTCCAGCCGCAAACTCCTTGCGGCGTGCCGCCATCCAACCATGCGCCCCCGACATCAAAAGTACCGATATGATCTTGATCCAGGCCCAACCGGCACCCCAATCGAAAGCACCCAACCCGATCATCATGAGCCCGGTAATCCACACGACGATCATTGCCGGGTTCATGATGATCTTCAGAAGCTTCATTTCCATGATCTGAAACGTCCGATCAAGCTCGGATCCGATACTGGCCCGCTCTGCATGATAGACGAACAATCTCGGAAGATAGAACATCCCGGCCATCCATGCGATCACTGCCATGACATGCAAGGCTTTGATCCAGGGATAAATGCCATTCAAGAGATCGATCATTGTTCTACGCTCCTGACGATCTTCCTGAATTAAATATAAAAGAAAGAAAAGATGATGTTGTTGTTTGTAAGCCTGAAATCTGTGGTTTCTTCGTTCATCCGCAGACTTATCCCCCGCACACGGGGATGATCCTACATCCCAAATCTACCCAAAGAAAGAATTAACATATTGATTTAATTTAATTATCTTGAGCATGTTTCTTTCCACGTTGCTCCTTCGACCTCTTGACATTTGACCGCATGGCGATTCCTCCACAACGTCACTTTATCCTTTTACCGTGTGGAAAACGATTTGATGCCTTCGGGACAAAACATGACTTGAATACTGAACGGTGGACAGGCAGGAAAAGCCCACGTTTTTCCTCCGTCCGACACATCGGTTCTCCCGCTCGTTATCCACATGTCTATCCAGATCATTCTTGCCTCCGGTTCTGAAATCCGCGCCACATTGCTGCGCAATGCGGGCCTGACATTTGATGTGCGGGCCGCGAAGATCGATGAGAATGCCGTCAAACGATCTCTGGTAGCTGAGGATGCGTCACCCCGCGACATTGCCGACACACTTGCCGAGCTCAAGGCACAAAAGGTCGCTGCGAACAATCCCGGTGCACTCGTCATCGGGTGTGACCAGGTCCTTGCGCATGGTGGTGACCTTTTTACGAAACCGACCACGCCAGATGATGCATTGGCACAACTGAAATCGCTTCGTGGCGGCAAGCATCAATTACTTTCTGCGGCGGTCATCTACGAAAATGACCGACCAGTCTGGCGGCATGTCGGCACGGTGCGTTTGCATATGCGTGACGCCACCGACACGTACCTCGCCGATTATGTCGCCCGAAATTGGCACAGCATCCAACACGCTGTCGGCGCCTATAAGCTGGAGGAAGAAGGTGTGCGTCTTTTCAGTCGCATCGACGGAGATTACTTCAACGTTCTGGGTCTTCCGCTTCTGGAGCTCTTGTCTTACCTGACGCTTCGCGGAACACTTCCCGCATGACCCAGATACCGCGCGCCGGCGTCATCGGACATCCTATCGATCATTCTCTATCTCCCAGGCTGCATGGGCACTGGCTGCAGCGCTATGGTCTTACAGGCAGTTATGACGCAATCGACGTCCCGGAAAGCGGGATCGAAGCCATTCTGAAAAACCTGCCAGCCAAAGGTTATGTCGGGGTCAACGTTACCTTGCCGCACAAAGTCGCCGTGTTGAAATTCGCGGATCATATCAGCGATCGCGCAACCCTGATCGGCGCAGCCAATACGCTGACATTCAAAGACGACGGCCGAATCCTGGCCGACAATACAGACGGCTATGGTTTCATGGCCAATCTGCGACAGGGTGCGCCGGACTGGGATGCGAAATCGGGGCCAGCGGCGATATTCGGTGCTGGCGGCGCGTCCCGCGCGATCATTGTCGCGCTTGCCGATGCGGGCGTCCCCGAAATCCTGTTATCCAATCGCACCCGCCCCAAGGCAGAGGCGTTGCGTGATGAATTCGGTACGCGTATCCGCGTCGTCGACTGGGTGCAGGCCGATACGATGCTGGACGATGCGACGACAGTGATCAACACGACATCTCTTGGCATGAAGGGCGCACAACCGTTCAAGGTTCCCCTCGACAACCTCAATCCTGCAGCCGTCGTGACGGACATCGTTTACACGCCCCTAGATACGGCCTTCCTCGAATCAGCTCGGACGATAGGATGCACGGTCGTCGACGGCCTTGGCATGCTGCTTCATCAGGGCGTTCCCGGATTCGAACGATGGTTCGGCGTCCGCCCTGCCGTCGATGATGACACCCGGAAAGCAGTCCTTGGATGAGCTTTTTTCTGGGTCTCACCGGGTCGATCGGCATGGGCAAGTCGACGACGGCGCAGATGTTTCGCGACGAAGGGATCCCGGTTTGGGATGCTGACGCCGCCGTACACCAGCTTTACCGCGCGGGTGGTGATGCGGTAGAACCGATTCAGAATCTTTTTCCGGCGGTGATTCAGGATGGGCAGGTTAGTCGTGCGGCTGTGAAAGGCATTATCGCCGAAGATTCCGAAGCACTGAATAAAATTGAAAGCGTCGTACATCCTCTTGTTGCGGAGCATCGACAAAATTTCATCGATTCTCATGACGACCAGTTACTGGTTTTCGATATTCCACTTTTGTTCGAAACCGATGCCAACCATTGGCTGGATGCGATCCTTGTGGTCACTGCGCCGCCGGACGTGCAAAGGGACCGCGTGATGCAACGTCCCGGCATGACCAAAGCGCAGTTCAACGCGCTTCTCGAACGGCAGGTTCCGGATGTCGAAAAACGCGCTCGGGCGGACTATATCATCGAGACGCTGACGCTGGACGATACCCACGCGGCCGTGCGAAAATTGATCAGTGAACTTAAGGGTGTATCCGATGCGTGAAATCGTCCTCGATACCGAAACCACCGGCTTTGAACCGGATGAAGGTGATCGCATCGTTGAAATCGGCGCCGTCGAACTGATCGGTCATGTCCCGACGGGCCGCACATATCATCAATACATCAATCCCCAACGGTCGATGCCTGCCGATGCTTTCGCAGTGCATGGGATCGGCCCGGACTTGCTCGACCCGCCGGAAAATCCAAAGCCCGGCCAGGAAACGCTGCGCGACAAGCCTGTTTTCAAAGACATCGCACAGGATTTCGTCGATTTCGTGGGTGACGCTAAACTGGTCATCCATAACGCGGCATTCGATATGAAGTTTCTGAATGCCGAACTAGGCTGGGTCAACCGTCCGCTTTTGCCTATGGATCAGGCGATCGACACGCTCGCCATCGCGCGGCGAAAATTTCCCGGCTCTCCGGCATCGCTCGACGCGCTGTGCCGTCGGTTCGGGATCGACAATTCGTCACGAACACTGCACGGCGCTTTGCTCGACAGCGAGATACTCGCTGATGTCTATCTGGAACTGATTGGCGGGCGGCAGCCGGATTTTGCGCTTTCCGCAGATGCGCGCCAAACAGGCGATTCCAAAGGTCAGGAAGATTGGCGTCCGATGCCTCGCCCGACAGCACTGAACCCGCGGCTCACAAACGAAGAAGCCGCCGCCCATGCCGCCTTTGTCGACGGTCTAGGCGATGGCGCTGTCTGGAAAAAACTTGGCTAACGTCTATTGCTCGGGCGCTTTGGCTTTTTCGGACTCGGCCCGGCGGGCCAGTTCAGTGCGATAAAGCGCAAGGAAATCAATCGTTTCCAGATTCAGTGGTGGGAAACCACCGTCACGTGTCACGTCGCTGACGATTCGACGCAGGAATGGGAACGTGATGCGCGGGCATTCGATCAACAGATAAGGATGCATCTGCTCATCCGGTACGCCCTCGACCTGAAACACGCCCGCATATTCGATCTCCAGCACGAATAGAGGTTCGCCCTTCTCCTTGGTCTTGCTGGTGATGTTCAGCTTGGTGATGATCTCAAACTGGTTTTCCGCTGTCCGCTTGCGTGCGTCCAGGTTCACCTGCACCTGGATTTCCGGCTGTGCATCGCCCTGCACGCCCTTCTGAGCCAGGATATTCTCGAAAGACATATCTCGGATATATTGCGCAAGAACGCGGCTTTTGACTTGTTGTGCTTGTGCGGCTTGCGCCGGTGCGGCCCCGTTTTCGGGTGTATCGGACATTGGAATTCGCTCCAGTTGAAATTGGTTCGCGCGTTCCTAACAGCCCGTGTCTAAAGGCTCAATGCCGTGTCCATCCGGATGTCGGATGGGTCGGCTTTTTCCCCGGCGTTACATCCTCGAATTCCGCATCGATCACGCGGTCGCGGGGGCCGCCCGGATCATGCGTCGGCTGCGGCCCCATCTGGAACCGCTTCACCTTGATCTTCGAACGTGCCCATACAAATGCGGCACGCCGGACAGAAGGCACAAGAAGCGAGAGGCCGACGATATCGGTGAAAAAGCCCGGCGTCAGCAAAAGCGCACCCGCGAACAGGATCATTGCCCCATTGGCCAATGGTTCGGTTGGATCTTTCAGATCCGAAAACGATTTCTGCAGATTGCCGAGTTCGCGCAACCCTTGGGCACGCACCAGATATGATCCGGCGACGGCGGTCACCAAAACGATGAGCAACGTCCACCACACGCCGATCAGTCCGCCGACCTGAATGAACAGCGCGATTTCGATCATTGGAACGGCGATAAACGCCAGTAACAACCACATGATTGGCACCTTTCGTCTCAATAGCAGTGGCAAGGTGGACTCGCCCCACCCCCTGACCTACATAAGGTGCGACTGGTGAAATACCATGCCACCCCCTTGATGAGGTCCTGATGAACTCTCCGATTATCCAGCTTTTGGTTCTTGCTGGCATCGCCGTCTTCCTGATTTTGCGCCTTCGCGGCGTATTGGGAACGCGCGAAGGATATGAAAAACCCGCCGTCACGCGGCCCGATCCCGCACGGCGGGCCAAGCCGGAATTCGATGTGATCGAAGGTGGGCCGGATCTCGACATCACCGATCACGTGGCCGAAGACTCACCGGCTGCCAAGGCCTTTGCAGAGATGAAGCGCATTGATCCGTCGTTCAGCGTCGGCGAATTTCTTGGTGGTGCACGGGGCGCGTATGAGATGATCCTGATGGCCTTTGAAAAAGGCGAGCTGGACGAAATCGTGCCTTTTATCTCGGAAGATGTGTACGAAGCCTTTGCAACCGTCGTTGATGAACGCCAGCGCAATGGCCTGACGATCGAGGCGAACTTTATCGGCATCAGCGACATCAATATCGTCACGGCCGAATTTGACGATCAGACCAAAGACGCCGACATCACCGTCCGTTTTAAAAGCGAGATGACATCGATTGTTCGCGACAATGCGGGTGATGTGATTGAAGGCAGCGATACCGAGATCAAGCGCCAGAAAGATGTATGGACTTTCTCGCGCAAGATGGACTCGGACGATCCGAACTGGCGGCTTGTTGCCACGGGCGAATGATCCAGGCGTGGGTTGCGGGCTTTGGCCTGTCTTTGATGATTGCAGGCAGTGTGATGGCCGAAGAGAACCCTACGACCTACACCAGATTGTCTTTCGATGATCTACAGGGTTGGGCGGCTGATGATCATCAGACCGCCCTCGAGGTTTTTCAGAACACATGCCGAGACTTGCGAGATATTCGGTGGGAAGTTACGTGCGACTACCTGCGAACTGACCCGGACCCACGCGATTTCTTTGAAAAGTTCTTCACTCCGGTTTTGATCGAAGACGGCGAACCGATGCTGTTCACCGGTTATTTCGAACCGGAATTGCCGGGATCCCGTGTGCGTGGCGATGACTACCAGCATCCCATCTATGCGGTGCCTGACGATCTGGTGCGCGGCGAACCCTACTTTACCCGCCGCGAGATCGACGAGGATCGACCGCTTGCCAACCGCGACCTCGAACTGGCGTGGCTGACCGATCCGGTCGATCTGTTTTTCCTGCAGGTCCAGGGGTCTGGCCGCATCCGTCTGCCTGATGGTTCCATGATGCGGGTCGGATACGGTGGGAAAAACGGTCGCGAATATTCGTCCATTGGCATGGCACTGGTCGATCGGGGTGAGTTTGAACCACATCAGGTCTCTGCCCCCGTCATCCGCAACTGGGTGCGTCAAAACCGAAAGGAAGGCCGCGCCCTGCTTTGGGAAAATGAAAGCTATGTTTTCTTTCGCGAAGTCAGCGAGGTACCCGCCGACCGCGGCCCGCTTGGGGCAATGAACCGGTCGATCACCGAAGGCCGCACAATCGCTGTCGACCCCGCATTCGTGACGCTTGGCGCTCCTGTCTGGATTGAGAAAGAGGGGGCTGAACCGATGAACCGCCTGATGATCGCGCAGGATACCGGATCGGCGATCAAGGGTGCGCAGCGGGCCGACATCTTCTTTGGCACCGGTGCCGAAGCAGGGCGCGAGGCCGGGAAAATAAAAGATTCCGGTCGCATGGTCGTGCTGCTGCCCAAGACGATCGCGCATACCTTGGTGACGGGCAGGTAATGCGGAAACCGCGTCATTTATCGGCGGAAGAACGGGCGTTGTGGGACAAAGTGGCGGAACGCACCATACCCATGGAGCCGGCGAAGGTGAACACACCACTACCGCAACCGCAGCAAAAGAGACCGTCCAAGGAGCCGATACCAACCTTCAAGGTTGGCCAGACGGTCGATCATCGCAAACCCCATGACATCCTGCCCGGTATCTCGGACCGCTTATCGCGCGCACCGGTGAATATGGATCGCAAATTCTATGGCAAGATGACCCGCGGCAAACTGAAGCCCGAGGCACGTCTGGATCTGCACGGCATGACACTGGCCGAGGCGCACCCGGAATTGGTGGCGTTTATCCTTGGGTCACAATCGGTGGGGCGGCGGCTGGTCTTGGTGATTACCGGTAAAGGAAAAGACCGCGATGACGGCGGTCCGATCCCCACGCGGCACGGCGTTCTAAGGCATCAGGTGCCGCAATGGCTCGCCCTGCCGCCGTTATCTCAGGCCATTTTGCAGGTCACACCCGCCCATCTGAAACACGGCGGGCATGGGGCTTACTACGTCTATCTACGCCGTAGCCGCTAACCGGGCGTCAGCACGGCGCAGGGGAACGATCATCCCAGCCGTCGCGATCACAAAGGTCGCCGCATAGATCAACATCTGCGTTTCCCAGCCCACGCCCACATCGATCAGCCAGCCGGACAAACCCGGCCCGATGGCAGAGCCTAAAACCATCACCGCTGTCGCGACCGCTTTGATCGACCCGATATGCGCCGTCCCGAAATAAGTGGACCACGTCGTGACCGGCAAGGTCGATTGCCCACCACCAGCAAGCCCCATCAGGATCACGCCCAAAGCCGCCCACGCAATCGTCGGCGCATAAGCGTGGATGATGAACGCGATGCTGTAGGGCAGCAGGTAAATCAGCAACAACCGACTGACCCCAAACCGGTCAATCGCCCAGCCAAAGACAAACGTCGAAGCCATGAAGGTGAAAGTCCCCAGCGGGAAGACAGCGACCAAAGCCACATGGCTCCACCCCTTGATCTCTGCAAAGTGGACCTGATGAAACCAAAACGCCGTCGCGAACATCGGGAAGAGGGTCATCGCAGGCAGAACCGTCCAGAACAGCGGATGTCGGATCGCTTGTGACCTTGTCCAATGCCGCCCATCCATCCCCGGACTGCTATCGGTTTTCGCGACCGATTGGGGCGTGCGTTCAAGGCGGAGGAGCCGCCACAACAAGGGCAGCATCAGCAGGATAAAGCAGGCAAACCCGACCCAAACATGCCGCCACGGAACAAAGGTCTTGATCCAGGCACTCAATATCGGCAGCCCAGCCTCGGCAATCACAAACCCGACGGTCACGATCGCCAGCGCCCGCCCGCGTGTGGCGATGAACCATCGGGCGATGGCGGTCGCGGCGGTGTGGCTGGTCATTCCCTGCCCGAAAAGGCGCAGGCAAAAGATGATGATGACAAGACCAACGACACTGTGATTGAATGCCATCCCCAGACAAGACAGGGCGAGCAGCAACAGAACGACGATCCCCAACGACCGGACGCGAAACCTGTCCGTCAGCCCGCCCGCAAAGACCATCACAGCGGCAGAGGCCATCGTGGCCACCATGTAAAGCAGCCCCCAATCGCCATTGCTGAGGTTGAACTCTGCGCGAATTTCACCCGCGAAGACGGCGATCAGGAAGGTTTGGCCGAAACTGGACAGAAAAAGCAGCAGACCACCGACGGCGAGGAAGGGGGCGTTGTCCCGGATGAATGATAGGTAGGCGTTCATCCGCCCTTGATGATCTGGGCGGAAGAAATGGAAAACCCCTAAAGCACGTACCGGCTCACATCCGTTGACCGCGCCAGCTCACCCAGATGTTCCTCGACGAAATCCGCGTTGATGGTGATTTCGTCACCAACCCGATCCGGTGCGTTGAAAGACAGATCCTCGAACACCCGTTCGATCACGGTGTAAAGCCGCCTTGCGCCGATATTCTCGACACTTTCGTTGACCTCCGCCGCGATCTTGGCGAGCGACTTGATCCCGTCCTCGGCGAAGGTCACCGTCACCTCTTCGGTCTTCATCAGCGCGGAATATTGCAAGGTCAGCGCATTATCCGTCTCGGTCAGGATGCGTACGAAATCGTCCTCGGTCAGTGCCCGCAATTCGACGCGGATCGGCAAACGCCCCTGCAATTCGGGCAGCAGATCCGACGGTTTCGCCACATGAAACGCGCCCGACGCAATGAACAGGATATGGTCCGTCTTGATCGGCCCATGCTTCGTGGACACGGTCGTGCCCTCGATCAATGGCAGCAAATCGCGCTGTACCCCCTCGCGTGATACATCCGCACCGCGCCGGTCGGCGCTGGCGCAGACCTTGTCGATCTCATCCAGAAAGACGATGCCGTTCTGTTCGACCGCTTCCATTGCCGCCTTCGTCACCGTCTCATCATCCAGCAGCTTGTCCGCCTCATCCGCGATCAGCGCATCATAACTGTCGGCAACAGTCATTTTCTTCTTGGTCTTCCTGCCGCCCATCGCTTTCCCAAACAGATCGCCCAGGTTCATCATCCCGCCCATACCGCCGGGCTGACCGGGGATTTCAAAGGCGCTCATCGGATTGGAATGGTCGGCAAGTTCCAGTTCGATCACCGTGTCATCCAGCTCCCCCGCTTTCAGTTTCTTGCGAAACATCTCGCGGGTGGCATCGCGGGCATCGGTCCCCGCAACGGCGGTGATCACGCGGTCCTCAGCGGCCTCGCGCGCCTTGGCCTTTACGTCTTCGCGCATGTGTTCGCGTGTATCGATAATCGCGGTATCGACCAGATCGCGGATGATCTGTTCCACGTCACGTCCGACATAACCGACCTCTGTAAACTTCGTCGCCTCGACCTTGATGAAAGGTGCGCGCGCCAGCTTGGCCAGGCGCCGCGAAATCTCGGTCTTGCCCACACCGGTGGGCCCGATCATCAGGATGTTCTTCGGATACACCTCGTCCCGCAGATCATCACCCAGTTGCTTGCGCCGCCAGCGGTTGCGGAGGGCGACGGCGACAGCGCGTTTCGCATCCTTCTGGCCAATGATGAACCGATCGAGTTCCGAGACGATTTCACGAGGGGTGAGGTCAGTCATATTCTTCCCTAAGCATGAGACGGTGGCAGACGGTTCAGCGGAAGAACACCACCGAACAGCCGCAGGATAAAGGCGCGGATGCGTTCCCAGAACGCACCAAGCAAAAGCAGGACGATTCCAAGGATCAGCACGGTCATCGCAGTGCTGTCATTGTCGAACACCGTATTCGTCAGCGCGACAAGATAACCGATGGCGGTGATCAGGAAAGACCGGCGGTCGATGATGATCGCCACAATGGCGAATACGGTAAGAACAGCGAGCAACAGCGCATTCGCCTCGGATTCCATCAGCGAAAGCGCAATCGTATTCATCAGCGCAGGCGCCGCTACGATATGCAGCCAAAACCCGTTGGCCGACCTACGGGTCACGCGATGCGGGTCGCTCATGTCAAACGCCATCGCCACGGCGAAGACCAGCACGCCCAGCGCGAGGGTGATCCACGCAAAGGGGCCATCGGCTGACAACAGAAAGAATTCGCTGATACTTTCTATCCGTCCGCCGCGTGTGGCGGTAAAGACCGTGGCCGTCACGAATAGCCCGATCGCGATCATCGCCATGGCGAACGGCACCCGGAAGCGCCACCAATAAACCAGCAATGCGATCGTGGCGAGCATAAGCGGCAACGGGATGCTGCTGTAATCGTCCTGCGCAATCATGAACGGTTCCAACATGTAGGCGATGAACCCGAACCCGGCATTGGCCGCGAACATGATCGACAAAGCGATCGCAGGGGCGACCATGCGACGGTGGCGGATGAAATATTCGGACAACAACCAAAGCACGACGGCGCTGATCACGGACACGGTCGTCGCATATTGCTGGATGTTGATGATCTCGGTCCCGACGGCCAGACCGGTGACGCCATACCAACCCGATGCCAAGATTATCAGGCCAACGACAATGAAAATTTCGTTGAAGCCTTTGAACAACTCAAACGGCTCATCCCCGGCGGCCAGATTTTCGCGCGCACCCCGGCGGCTATCGGCAAAGCTGATCAGCGTCGCTGCCTGCTTTTCCGTCAAAAGGCCGCTGCTGACGGCGGCGCGCAGATCGTCACGTTCGATCATGATGTTCCTCTGGTTTCGCCAGTACCTATGGTCGGCGTGTCGGCGCGCCAAGGGGCGCATCCGCCTTTTGCCCCAAATCGCACAGGTTCACAAATGCGTGCAGCCGATTGCCAGAATGTCGCACCGGCGTAGTGTATCGCCAGCAACCATAGGAGGTCCGATCATGGACAGACGCACATTCCTGGCCGCTGCCGCCGCTATCACCGCAACTCCGGTTTTCGCGGGTGGCCATGGCCGTCTAGGGACGTTCACCGGGGTGAATAACCACGTGGTCACCGGCACAGCGGAAATCGCGGGCAACCAGATCAACCTGCTGGACGATTTCACCTTCGACGGTGCACCTGACCCCAAGGTCGCGCTGGGCAAAGATGGTACTTATGATCCAGCGACATTGTCCGGCCTGTTGGAAAACTACAACGGCGCGTCCAGTTTTACCGTGCCCGATGGCATCGACACCGACGACTACAACGAAGTCTGGATCTGGTGCGAACGGTTCAACGTCGGTCTTGGGGTCGCCCCGATCGGTTAACCCAAAGATTCAACCGTCAGATTGCCGTTGGTGTACACACAGATATCGGCGGCGATCGCCATGGCCTCGCGGGCAACAGCCTCGGCATCACGGTCGCTGTCCATCATTGCGCGCCCGGCAGCCAGTGCATAATTCCCGCCCGAACCGATCGCCGTCACATCATGCTCGGGCTCCAGCACATCCCCCGCACCGGTGATAACCAGCAGGTCTTTCCCGTCACTGACGATCAACATCGCCTCCAGCTTTTGCAGGTACTTATCCGTGCGCCAGTCTTTCGCCAGTTCGACCGATGCACGTGCCAGCTGGCCGGGCGTTGCCTCCAGCTTTTTCTCCAGCCGCTCCAACAGCGTAAACGCATCGGCGGTCGAGCCGGCAAACCCGGCGATCACGTCTTGCCCACCCGGTGACAAACGCCGCACCTTGCGCGCGGTCCCCTTGATCACGGTCTGGCCCAGGCTTACCTGTCCATCCCCGGCGATGACGACCTTGCCACCCTTGCGCACACCGATGATCGTCGTGCCGTGCCAACCGGGAAAGTCTTCGTTTGCCATGATCCGCTCCTGCTTTGTTCCCGCCTATATGGCGGGGGCCGCAACGGCAAACAACCCCACTCGGCTTGCTGCATCGCGGTGCCATGGCTAGCGTCGCCCGTATGCGCGACGACCAAACCGTCACATTCTATCTTCATTCCAAACTGCGCAAGCAGGCCGAAGCGGGAAACCACAATTTCATCAGCAAGATCAGCGACGTCGTGCATAACGCCGATCTGCACATCGCCTTCGACGATGATGACACGGCGGCCCGGCTGCGGGCCATGGCACGCCCAGGATACGGCCTGTTCCTGATGCAAGAACCGGTCAACGACCGCTGCCTGACTTTTCGCAAGACCTATATCTATCCGTTCTGGCGGATCGAAAAACAAGGCAAGCGCTGGGAATGGCCAGTTGCGAAAGCGACCTTTGACCCGACCGAACAAAACCTGCGTAAATCGGCGAATTTTCAGCGATTCTGGCGGAATCGATTGTTCAGAGGACCGGTCAACACCCACGAAGGCGGATTTATCCATGTGCCGTTACAGGGGCGATTGCTGACGCATCGGTCCTTCCAAATCTGTAGCCCGATCAAGATGATCGAAACTGTCCTGCGCTGTGATCCGACCCGCCGGGTGATTGCCACCCTGCACCCGTCCGAAACTTACAGCGCGACCGAACAGCAGGCGCTGCAGGACCTGCTTGATCAACATCCGCGCCTGCGGCTGGAAAGCAGCGGGTCGGAATACTTGCTTGCCCATTGCGACTACATCGTGACGCAGAATTCCAGCGTCGGGTTCATGGGGTTTTTTCTGGATAAACCGCTGATCCTGTTTGGGAAAACGGACTTTCACCACATCGCGTTGAGCGTGGAAACGGTCGGCGCGCAACGGGCCTTCGACATGATTGCGGATCACCAGCCGGACTACGCGGCCTACCTGTTCTGGTTCCTGCAGATGCAGGCCATCAATGCGGGGCGTCCCGAAGCAACGGACAGGATCGCCACGACGTTGCGCAGCCACGGCTGGCCCATATGAAAAGGGCGTCCGTCTGGACGCCCTTGTTCGGAAGTTTCGCCTTGATCAGACGGCTTCTTCGATCCAACCCTGCAATGCAGCCTTGGGTGCAGCACCGGTCTTGTTCGACACGACCTGACCGTCCTTGAACATGAACAGCGCCGGAATGCCGCGCACACCCATCTGCGCGGGTGAATTCGGGTTCTCGTCAACGTTGACTTTGACGATCTTCACCTTGCCCGCCATTTCTTCCGACAGTTCTTCCAATGCCGGGCCGATCTGTTTGCAGGGGCCACACCACTCGGCCCAGAAGTCAACGACGACGGGGATGTCGGATTGGCGCACTTCGGCGTCAAAGGTTTCATCGGTAACGGCGACGGTGGCCATATGGCAGCTCCTTGGCAAATCGGTTGGATGCCGAAAGTATGTGCGGCAAGCGCCCGGGTCAAGGATGCGTAACAGAGTTCAGTGCTTCGTGAAGCACCTCCCGCGGGATCGGCATCAGCGTCCCGTCATGGGTCCACAAGATCGCGATCTCGACTTCACGATCGGGGTAAATATCGGCCAACGCAGCCTGATAGACGGCCATCTGGCGTAAAACGCCAAGAGGGGTCGCATTGGCGTTGGGGGGCACAAGACGGTTTGATTTGTAGTCGATGGCCAGAACCCGATCATCGGTAATGATCAGACGATCGATCGCACCATGAATGCGACCCAAACCCATGATATCCGCTGTAATATCCACCTCGGTCAAGGCGGCGTTGTCCCATAGCGCTGCCAATGCCCGTGTATCGATCAGAGCCATAACCTCGGCCACCAATTCTTCATCCGCCTCCAGCCGGCGCCCCAGTTCGGCGCGACGGTCAAAGGGCACGCCGGGCAAATGCTCTAACAGCCGATGGATCAACGCCCCCCGCGTCAGCGCGGCCTCTAAATCCTCGCCCGCCGGATCGCCCGGCAGAACCTTGGGCCCGGGTAACTCTGATGGCGCGATGGTGCCGGTCCTGGTCACTGCGGGCAACGGGCCAAAGTCAGGGGAAGGCGCAACCGGCACAGACGTGTCCACCGTTTCCAGAACCGGCAAATCATCCCATCCCAGATGTGCCACACGCCGCATTGGCAGATCACCCACCTTTGCATCGAAATCCCCGCGCTGCCGCATCCCGTCAGCGATGATATTGTACCAACTATCGTTACCGTCCCCCACATCACCCGCTGCGCCCACGATAAGCCATTTCTCGGCGCGGGTCATGGCAACATATAACAAGCGCATCCGTTCACGCGCCTCAGCGGCGATCACCTGATCACGCAAGGCCGATACCGCCGGGGCCGACTCCTTCGCCGGGGTTTTCCAGATCACATGCTTCCCGGCAGGCAGCAATTCCTGCCGGACCCGGATATCGCGCTTGGCCGCGTCCGGTAGAATGACGATCGGCGCTTCCAGACCCTTGGCCCCGTGTACGGTCATCACCCGGATCCGGTCGCCCTGATTGTCCATCTGGCGCTTGATTTCCAGATCATCGGTTTCCATCCATGTCAGAAAGCCGGTCAGGCTGGGTACATCACTGCTTTCATACGCCAGCGCCTGCGTCAGCAATGCATCGATGCCATCCTCTGCCTCGGGTCCAAGTCGGGCCAATAACTTACGGCGTCCATCATGGCGGGTCAGGATACGCTCGATCAGGTCATAGGGGCGCAGAAAGTCCGCCTGGCGCCGCAGATCATCAAGGACAGCGCGGGTGTCGGGATAGTCGCCATCGCGCAAGGCGGGCCAGAGATAACCCTTCTCGGGCCGGTGATGGGCCAAAGTGAACAGGTCCTGCTGTGACCATCCGAACAACGGCGACCGCAACACGGCGGCAAGCGACAGATCATCTTCGGGCAAAGCCAGAAACCGCAGCAGCGCGGCGAGGTCTTTCACCGCCAGTTCCGCTCCGACGCGCAGCCGGTCGGCCCCAGCGATGTTCAGCCCTGCCGCCTTGCATGCGCGAATGATTTCAGCGAACAATTCCGACCGGCGCTGGACAAGAATCAGAATGTCACCTTCGGTAGTCGGACGCCCGACCCATGCACCGTCCTTTTCGACCGGTAGCTTTTCATGCGTGATGATATGTCCGATCTGCGCCGCGACCCGTTCCGCCATCAGCACGTTGTGATTGGTCGGGCTTGGGGTATCGACCGGCGCATACCACGGTGGTTTTTCCTCTGCCGCGGGTTTTTCGATCACAGGCCACAAATCGACTCGCCCGGGCATCGTGTCGTAAAAGGCGATATGGGTCAGGTCATCATCCATCCCTGCGCCGCGGTCGCCCACAAAGGTCGCATCGACGACCGACAGGATCGCCTGCGACGACCGAAAAGAGTAATCCAGCGATGTCGTCTCGAACGCCTTGCCAATGGCCTTGTGCGAATCTTTGAAGTGTTCATGCATGTCATCGAACGCAGCGGGGTCCGCGCCCTGAAACGAATAAATCGACTGCTTCTTGTCACCGACCACAAAAATCGTGCGGTCCTTATCGGCCCGCGCCCCTTCCCCAGCCGCGAATTCCGCCGCCAGCTGCCGGATTACTGCCCACTGCGTCGGACTGGTGTCCTGCGCCTCGTCCACCAGCATATGGTCGATCCCGCCATCGAGGCGGAACAGCACCCAAGCAGCAACCGCCCGATCGGTCAAAAGGGCCTTGGTCTTGAGGATCAGGTCATCGTAATCCAGCAATCCTCGCGCCAGCTTGGCCGCCTCATAGGCCCGGTTGAATGCTCGACCAAAATGGTAAATGGCCATCGTCCGATCAACCGCCTCCAACGCCAGCCTGTCATCGCGCGCCTCCTGCACCTTCATCATCAGCGGTGCGATGGCCTCTATCAGATCAGGGTGCTTTTCGCGGGTGGATTTGGTCGGGAACGTCCCGATTTTCGCCGTGAACGGTTCTTTCGCGCCCTCGCCCGTCAAAAAGACATTTTCCAGAATGATGAGGTCGTCGGCGCTGGGCGGTCGGTCTGAAATGATTTGCAGCAACGTTGCGGCGGCTTTGGCATCGTTTTTGCTACCCGCTGCACATGCGTGGCGCAGCGCGACGATCTGCGTCATCGCATCCGCATCAAAGACATCAGCCACCAACCCCGCCATTGTCAGCGCCGGGTCCACATCGACCAATGCACATACCGCAGCGCGGTCCACGTCCTGCGACAGCGCCGCCCGCTTCTGCGCCACCTCAGCCGTCAGAGTGCCAAAATCTGCCCCGGTAAACCGCGCCATGACCTCATGAACGGCCTCCGTATCTGCCCCCTCCACCAACGCATCCATCACGTCGGCCCGCAAGAATTCCGCTTCGCGATCTTCCATCTCGCGGAATTGCGGGCTGACCCCGGCCTCTAGCGGAAAGCGACGCAGGACCGCCGCGCAAAACGAATGGATGGTCTGGATCTTCAACCCACCCGGCGTCTCGATCGCGCGGGCAAACAACGTCCGGGCCTCGCGCAGTTGCACCGCATCAATCGCCCGATCAACGCCCAGCTTGCGCAGGTCCTCGCGCAGCGGCGCATCTTCCATCATCGCCCACGCACCCAACCGCTTGAACAAACGGTTCTGCATCTCTGCCGCCGCGGCCTTGGTATAGGTCAGGCACAGGATATTCTGCGGTGACACGCCTTCCAACAATAACCGCGCCACCCGATCGGTCAAAACCCGAGTCTTACCCGACCCGGCATTCGCCGACAGCCACGTGGACGTACCCGGATCAGCAGCATCGACCTGCCGCTGCGAGGCCGCATCGCGGATCACCGCAGCACCTGGGGCACCGCCCGATCGCTCGTCTCCCACTCACCATAGCGGGACAGATGGTCATACGGGCTGGCATAATCGGTCATGAATGGGGCCAACCGCGCCGTGTATCCCCGATCGACCCGTTGCCAGATCCGGAACAGTTCGATCAATCGTGCCCAAACCTCATCCGGCGGCTGCTTTTGCAGCGGCGCCTCTGACACCTTCATTTCCTTGTTGATCCCCAGAAACGCCGCCCCATCCACGGAACGCGGGCCCAGATCGGGAAAGCCGCCGCGTACGACCATCGCCGCCTCGAGCAGGAGCTGCTTATCGAAATTCTCCTGCTGTGGTCCGCTTGGTACGCCGCCCGACTTGTAATCATAGATCAGCGCCGTATCTCCGGGCGTCAGATCGATCCGGTCCGCCTTGCAGGTCAACGTCACCCCTGTCGGCACCACGTCGATCTCACCCTTCAGCTCCACGCGACGCACCGGGGCCTTCGCCTGCCGCGCTGCCTCTGCCGTCAGGAACGGATCGGCGATCGCCTCCATCCGCGCGATCCATTGCGCCCGGATCGCGGGCCATGGGCAATCCGCCGTGAACCGTTCCCGCACGATCCGCATGAACGCGGCGCGATCTGTCGGATCGTGACCTTCTTTGATGAACTGCTCCAACACGGCATGCACGATGATTCCGCGCAGCGGTGCATCGGCGTGGGGCACCAGCGGATCAAGCGGATCGAGACGCAGCACCTTTCGGGCATAGATCGCGAACGGATCGCGGATCAATGTCTTGATTTGCGTGACGGACAGCTGCGTTGGTCGGGCCCCAGTCGGCGGACAGGGTGACGGGCGCTGTGCCGACGATACCGGGGCTACGGGTCGCGCCAATCCTGCCGCCATCGCTTCCCACCGCGCGCCTCTTTCGCGCATCGCCGCCAAAGCCTCTGGCCCGCGCTGGGCAGGCAGCCCGCTCAGCAGATTGGTCAGCCGGTTCACCCAACGGGATGGTACCGTTTCCGCATCGGCCGAGCGTTTCGACCGTGTGATCCACACTTTCTGGCCAGCGATAGCCTGCTGATAATCATGCGCCGACAGTCCGATCCGTCGCTCGGGCAGGAGCAGCCCGGCCTCCGCCCGCATCTTACGGTTCAGCCAGGGATCAGGCGGGGCGGCCTCGGGCCAGACACCGTCATTCATACCGCCAAGAATGGTCAGGTCGGCACCCTGCACCCGCGCCTCGAGCGTCCCCCAGATCAGGACTTGTGGATGGCCCTTGTCGCGGTCGCGCACTGTCCCGTCCGCCAAAACGGCGCCGAACAAGGCTGCATAATCATGGGGCGACAGCACACCGCCAGCATCCGCGTGTTCGGTCAAGCCGTCGCAAATCCGGCGTGCCTCACGACCGGCAGCGGCGTCCCAAAGGCCGCCCGACTCGTGTCCACCAGGCCTTGCACCTATCCTTTCTGCAAGGGCCAGATGCGCTTGCAAATGTTCCGCCAAAGACCGATCACCGGATTGCTCATTCCCAAAAAAGGTCGCCACCACCCAATTAACCCAACGCTCACGGCCCTCCTCCTTCTCAGCCCATACCCGCAGCAGATCGGCATCCGGAAATGCAGCCCCCTTGCGGCGCAGATACAACTCCAATTCTCGCGTATGGCGCAGATGCGGCCCGCGATCCTCACCACCCGAATGACACAGCGGATGCTTCAACACGGTCAACAGCGCCTCACCCGTCAAAGGCGCATCTATCAGACTCGCCACATGGCGCAGCAAGCGACCCGGCGGAGACAAGGCCAGCGGCACGCCTGCGCTGTCATCCGGAGTGATCCCCCACCGGTCCAGCGCCGCCGTCACCTGCCGGGTTAGCATCCGATCGGGCGAAATCAGCGCCACCGTGATCCCGTCATCGACCGCTTGCCGCATGCGCAACGCGATCGTTTCCGCCTCGGCCCGGGGCGACGCCGCTTCGACCAGCGTCATATCCGCGGTCGCGTCCACCAGATCGCCCAGATCGGGCCCTTCATCCAGCCATTGGCTGGTCACCGGCGCGGGGCGCAGCGAAAGCGAGATCAAACGATTGCGGGCCGGGGCCACAGGCGCCGCATCGGCCCACGGCATCACGTCGCCACTGTCAAATCCCATCAATGCCATCAGCCGCCGGAACCGGAATTGCGGATGATCCTCATCCTCCATCGCATGCCAAACCGCGCTTGGCAGGTCGAAATCGAAACCCGGCAAAACCACGGCACCTTGCGGCAACCCTGCGACAGCCTGCATGAACAATGCCGTCGCGCCCCGTGATCCGGTGGAGCCCGCGACAATCACCGGATGTCTCGGGGGGTTCTCGGCCCATGCGTTAGCCTTAGCTAAGACAACGGCCCGTTGCCGCGCCTCCTGATCGGGTTCGACATCATCGCCGAAATAGCGCGCGATGATATTGAGGAACCTCAATGCCCGATCCCAATGCCCCGACTGATCGGTCACATCCAATCCGGCAATCACATCGGGCGATACGCCTTCGCCCTGCATCTCGTCCATCAGGGTTGCCAGACTGTCCGACAGATCATAAAGCGCTGCACGTGGGGCCAGATCGGGCTCTCGCTCAAGCAGCTTTGCCACGAATTGCGAGATCTCCAATCGGCGTCGCAAAGGGGAAACGGGCGGCGGAATATGCGTGGCGACCGGATCACGGGCCAGATCGGTGACAAGTCGCACACGTGGTAGCAACCGGGCCGGACCGGCATCGAACACCGCACGCACGCGGCGCTGCATCCGGGCTGTGTTCACGTAAATTTCAGTCCGCGCCAATATCTCGGGGGGCTGTCCGGCAATCCGTGTGATGATCCCATCGACCAGCGCCGGAGCATAGTCCGCCCCCGGCGGCAAGCCAAAGACGCGGGGCCCGTCCTTGGGCTCAAACATCCAACATCGCCTCGGCGAGCGGAATGCTCGATGGTTGCCCGACATCGCACCACTCGCCCGTGTAACGGACACCATAAAGGCGACCGCGGGCGGCGATTTGATCCCAGATCACATTCATTGAAAACTTTTCATCGGGCACAGCGACCAAAGCATCGGTCCGGATCATCTGCACACCGGAATAGATGTCACCCGGCGCGCGTTCCAGCCGCCCATCCGGTCCGACCTGAAAATCGCCCTTGCCCGGATGGCCGCGCACGCGGGTTTGCGGCACGACCAACAGCAGCGCCTCCATGTCGTCCCGCCAATGTGCGACCAGCATCGAAATGGGGTTCGGCCCACGCCAGACCGCATCGGTATTCATCGTGATCACCGGGCTGCCGCCCAGCAAAGGCATCGCTTTGCGCAGCCCACCGCCGGTTTCCAGCAACAAGTCGGTTTCGTCCGAGATCAGAGCATCGGTGCCCGCAAGATGATCCCGGATCATCTGCGCCTTGGCATGCACATTGACCACGCGCGGTCCAATATCAGGCAGATCGGTCAAAGCCAGCGCGTGATCGATCAATGGCTGTCCAGCGGCCTGTATCAGCGGCTTTGGTCGATCCGCAGTCAGCGCACCCATCCGCGTGCCCAGACCCGCGGCAAATAGCAGGATCGGGACGGTCATGCGCGCAGCGTGTCCAGAAACGAAGGTTCGGGTGCGGGTAAAACCCGGTCCACCTGCGCCTTGACACCCCCCAGCGCCGGATGGGCAAGATCGGCCAGCAGATTGCGCCAAACGCGCGGGATCAGTTCGATATAACGGCGTTTGCCATCCACGCGCGCCAGCCGGGCGAAAACACCGAGGATACGCAAATTACGTTGCACGCCCAGACAGGCCAGTTGCGGGCCGATCTCGTGTCCGATACCCGCGCGATCCGCAAAATATTGTGTCATCCTGTCAACCAAATCCACCGAAACATCCCGCCGCACATCGCGCAAAAGCGATACCAGATCATAACCCGGCGGCGTGATGAAAGCATCCTGAAAATCCAGCAGGCCCACACGATCCGTCCCCACGTGATCGGGCCGCCAGATCAGGTTCTCCGCGTGAAAATCGCGCAGGGCGATGGTGTCGGGCGGCGGTAGCAGGGCTACCATCGCCGCGGTGACCGCCGCAGCCAGATCGTCGATCGACCCATCCGCATAATGCGACAAAGGTGCCATCATCGCGCCGCCCTGTGCGGGCGTCAGGCACGGCAGATCCATATCCGGCACTTTGCCTGACAGGTGCAGCAACACATCGATTGCTGCCCGATAAAGCATTTCGGCGTCGTCGGGCGACCGCCGGAGCCAACGTGCGAAATCCCAATCGCCGAGGTCCGAAATCACCATCAGCCCGGCATCCGGATCATGCGCCAGAATATGTGGCGGGCAAAGGCCCTCACGCTGCAGATACCGGGCTACGTTAACAAAAGGCACAGTCGACTGCGGCGCCGACGGATCATCCATCAGGATGACGCTTTGGCCCGCGTGGCAAAGTCGCCCGTACCGGCGGGCCGAGGCATCGCCTGCAATCGGCACGTTCTCCCACTCTGCCCAGACAGTCGGGGCCAGAAACCGTCCGATCTCGGCTGCACGGTCAGACACGAACAGACTCCAGTCTCGCATCCCAGACGTCATCCATCACTATGGTCATTTCATGTGCAGTTTCGTCAGCCCGGAATTTCAGCATCAGCGCGCCGTCCGGTACGGCATCATCCAACCGGTCCGGCCACTCGATCAGGCAGATCGCAGTCTCGAATGCCTCATCCAACCCCAGTTCCAACGCCTCATCAGGATGCGTCAGACGATAAAGGTCACAATGCCAGATATCGCCATCCGGCGCCTCATAAGTCTGCACAATCGTGAACGTGGGCGACGGAACATCCTCCACCCGGCCCAAACGGGCACGGATCAATGCGCGGGCAAAGGCGGATTTCCCCGCCCCGATATCGCCCTCCAACAACAGTGTGTCGCCCGGTGCCAACAGGGGTGCAATCCGTGCGGCGAGTTCCTGGGTATCCGCTTCGGTCTGCAGGTGAAAATGATGCGTGCGGGTCGGCATGGTCAAAGACTATCACCCGGCCCTTGGCCCACTTGCAAGGGCAATCAGCGCTTGGCGATGGCCATGCTTTGATCGGGGCGCGTCAGTTTGCGGATGACTGGGCTGGACTGCGCCGCCAAGGTGAATTTCACCATCGTCATACCGCCCGTGATCGGATGAGCGGCACAATCGATCCGGCGACCGTTATCCATGATCGCGCTGTCCGACCAGGGCTTGCGCGGACCGACCATATGCACGAACGCCCGCAGATCGGCCCACATCGGCGTCGGCGTGCAACGATCCTGCCAAATGTGAATGGCGCTTTGCAATTCGTGCGGCGCAATGCTGTCCTCGGCCACTGGACCCCATGTATCGGCATAGGCCTTGTTCGACATCACCATGGTGCCGGCGCTTGAAAAGACGGCAATCGGTTCGGGCAGCGTGTCGAAGACCGCCTGCGCCGTTTCGATATCGGATCGAAAGCGGCGGGTCAGCGACATCTCGGCGCTGATATCCTCGAACAGGAACGCGATGGCACCGTCTGGATGGGGGCGACCGGTGACGCGATAGGTCTGTCCATCCGGTAAATTCCAGGTCTCGGAATAATTGCCGTTTTTCGCCGCGCGCTCCAGCGCCGTGAACTGTTCGCGCCAGGTCGTATAATTCTTGGGTTCGGGCAGCATCCGGGATTCGCGCAAGCGATCCAGAACCGCATCCACCGTCGGCCGCGCGCTTAGAAAGTCGATGGGCAGGTTCGTCATGTCCAGCAGGGCCGGATTGAACGTCGTCAGCTGCCGCCGCCTGTCAAAGATGGCCAGGCCGATCGATAGCTGCGCAAATGTCATCGTCATCGTCTGGACGAATTTGTGCCGTTCCTGATCCGCACGCACGATCGTATTGGCGTCGTTGGCGAAATGCAGCAGGTGATCACCCCGGCGCATGCTGGTCACGTCGAACCATTGTTCGGCCTGTTTGTCAGGCAGGGGGACCGAAACGCGCCGTGTCGTCGGTTTCGCCCCGAACGAGGCCTCGTGCAGGTCAGGCAAAATCGGCCGATTGGGCCAGGTCGCGGCCTGATCGGGCCTTTCCTCGCGCAGGGTGTCGCAAAACGCCAGATAGGCATGATTGGCCCAGATCAGACGCCCGCTCAGATCCTCTTGCCAGATCAGTTGTGGCGTATGCTGCGTCAGATCACGCAGCATCGTCAGTTCCGACAGGCGCAGATCGTGCGCGGCCAAATCGGCGGGATGGGTGACGTCTGGCGATTGCGCACCGTGGATCACGATGCGCAGTTGATCCTTGTCGCGGTTGATCTCCATCGACAGCCCGTCAGGACCCGTCAATCGCCGGGTACCATCGAATGGATGATCCAGAACATCGTGCAGGTCCACGAAGTAGCGGCCAAAGACATGTATCATCGCCTCATAGGCACCCATGTGATCTATATGCGGCGCGATCAGGGTCATGGCATCTTGCGTCGCATCACGCAGGGTCTTTCCAGCGAACAGGAAAACCGGGTCAGTATGTTCGCCATCCACGGAAACAGATGTGTCGACCCCAAAACGGCGGCGCGTTTTCATCGATATCAGACATGCAGCAAGGGCCGCGACCACGGCGAACAGCGCATAATCAATCCAATCGGTGCCCATCTTGTTGCCCCATACGACTCGGGGGTCACCATCGCCTAGCTAGGTTAATCTCGGGTTAAGCCGCGATCAGGCCCTCGGCCATGGATCGTGCGGGACATTGTCGCCCAGTGCGCCCGTCTGCGTTTCCCTTGGAATAGGAAAGGCCGATTTCGGCCACCGCACGGTGACGATGGCACCGCCCGTCGCCTGGCCGGACCAGCTGGCATGGCCATGGCGGCGGCTATTGCCAAAGGTCAATTTCGCCCCCGACCGCTCCAGCAATGTCTTGGCGATGAACAGGCCCAACCCCATCCCCTGATATCCCGGCCGCCTGACGCCGTCCTCGTTCAGCCGCCGCCTGCGCACATAAGGATCACCGATCCGGCCGATGACCGATGGGGGAAAGCCTGGTCCATCATCGGCGATGCGGACGGTGATGGCGTCCGACGACCAACGCACATCGATCTGCACCCGGCTGACCGAGAAATCGACGGCGTTTTGGATCAGGTTCCGCAAGCCATGAATGATCTCCGGACGCCTGGCGATGGTCGGCTGTGCCATATCGGTGCCCTCTTCAGGGGCGATGTCGAAAATAACAACCTTGCCACGATCCATATGTGGTTCGGCCGCTTCTTTCACCACGGTCTCGAACGGTGCGTGGCGCAGATGCACATCGTCCTTGCCGACCCGGCCCATCGAATGCAGGATATCGCGGCAGCGATCTGCCTGGTCGCGGATCAGGGCTGCATCTTCGCGCAGTTCAGGGTGGTTCTCCAATTCCTCCATCAATTCGCTGCCGACCAGCTTGATCGTGGCCAGGGGCGTGCCCAGCTCATGCGCGGTCGCCGCCACGACACCCCCCAGATCGGTCAGCTTCTGTTCGCGGGCCAGGGCCAACTGGGTAGCCAGCAACGCTTCACCCATCGCATGCATCTCGGTGGTGACCTGGCGGGCATAGATGGCCAGAAAGACGACGCCGATCAACAGGGCGACCCAGAACCCGAACTGAAACAGAAGAGGGAGCGACAACACAGCGCCCTGTGACGTTTCGATAGGCAGGCTATAGCGACTGATCGCCGTAATCAGGATAATTGCGGTCAGGCCCAGAAAAACGGTGCTGCGCAAATGCAGAACGGTCGCGGCGATGGTGACGGGCGCCAGCACCAGCATCGCGAAAGGGTTGTTCAGACCACCGGTCAGGAACAACAAAAGGCTCAACTGCACGATATCAAAAACCAGCCACAACGACGCGGCACGTTCGGACAGGCGCTTGTTTTCGGGATAGACGAAACTCGACACAACGTTGGCGACGATCGACGCGCCGATGACCATCGCGGCCAATCCGACCTGCAACTGCAAACCATAGACCTGCACGGCCACAAAAATCGCGACCGCCTGCCCGACCGCCGCAAACCAGCGCAGCGTGACAAGGGTCCGTAGACGCACCCAGTTGCTGCGCTGCTGGTCCCGGAACATATCGAATTCGGACACAGACATGTGATTTCGCCCGCCCTTTTTGGCCCTTTGTGCGTCAAAACCTATCGCATATGACCCGAAAGCAAAGCGGCATCGGCAAGGCTGCGAACATGCGGCAAGTTGGATGATTGCAGTTACCGGCTGAATCGCTGATGTAGAGGATCGAAAAGGGGACCGATATGTCGAAATACATCGCCATCGCCGCGACAGTCGCCGTTGTCGGCGGATTGGGCGCCACTTACGCCATGACGCAACTGGGCGGCGGGGATCACCCTTGCGGCGCGACGGCAATCGCCGGTGGCGATATCGGTGGACCGTTCGAGCTGGTCAGCGAAACCGGCGAAACCGTCACGGACCAAGATGTTATCACCGAACCTACGCTGGTCTATTTCGGCTACACCTTCTGCCCGGATGTGTGCCCGCTCGATTCCGCACGAAATGCCGCCGCTGTCGATATCCTTGCCGAACAGGGGATGAGCGTCACACCGGTCTTTATCTCGATCGACCCGGCGCGCGATACGGTCGATGTGGTGCGCGACTATGCGGACAACTTCCACCCTAAAATGATCGGGCTCACCGGGTCCGAAGAACAGGTCGCCGCAGCGTCCAAGGCATACAAGACATATTACAACAAGGCTGACGACGATCCTGAATTCTACCTCGTCGCGCACTCGACCTTTACCTATCTGGTAATGCCCGACCAGGGTTTCGTGGAATTCTTCAAACAGCCCACTTCTGCCGAGGAAATGGCCGAGAAAACGGCCTGCTACATCGCGGCATCCTGATCATATTGACCCCTCAACTGACAGACCTACCTGTCTTGGGACAATATCGAAGGACCGAAGATGAATATCGAATCGCTGGAGCTGGGCGAAGACAAAAGCCTTCTACTGGTTGACGACGACGAAGCGTTCTTGCGGCGCCTGGCCAAGGCGATGGAAAAACGGGGCTTTGCGGTCGAGACTGCGGGGTCGGTCGCGGCGGGCCAGGCGATCGCAACGGCGCGGCCTCCGGCCTATGCGGTGGTCGATCTGCGGCTCGAAGACGGTAACGGGCTCGACGTGGTTGAAACGCTGCGCACGCGCCGCCCGGAAAGCCGGATTGTGGTTCTGACCGGTTACGGTGCCATCGCAACCGCCGTCGCGGCCGTCAAGATCGGGGCGACCGATTACCTGTCCAAACCTGCTGACGCGACCGACGTGACAAACGCGCTGCTGGCGCGCAAAGACGAATTGCCCCCACCACCCGAAAATCCAATGAGCGCGGACCGCGTGCGCTGGGAACATATCCAGCGGGTCTATGAACTGTGCGACCGCAACGTGTCCGAGACAGCGCGGCGGCTGTCGATGCACCGGCGGACATTGCAGCGGATCTTGGCCAAACGCAGCCCGCGGTAGAATGAGCGAAGTGATTGCGCCACTGCTATAAACGTCAGGATTGATGTAGCGTCTTTATAAAGTCTTGTTAGCTGGTTTAACTGGGCACAGCTTGTTGCCAAAAAGGTTGAAATTGGTGGTCCGGTTTTCTCGAAAACAGATGCTCGATATGGAAAACGCATATCGAAACAACTGGTTTGAAGATCTTGCGCGCTACATAGAGGGAAGTCATTCTGGCCACATTGGGTTTCTTGGTACGACAAGCTCGGATGTCCGTGAGTTGATCAAACAAACTTGGCGATACTTCTCACAACGCGGAATAAAGCGTCGTTCTGATATGATGCAGCTTTGCGTGATAGGACTCGCAGTTGGTGGGCGGTTTTACGAGGACCCCAGGTTTCCGGTTTTGGTCGATTTTTCGACCCGGGAGATGCCGCCGGAGCGCGTATCGCATATCTTCGCTTTGAGGTTGGAAAAGTCTCGGAAAGCCTATGGCCTTCAGGCCGGATCGCCTCGCGCCTGGAAGAAATGATAGCCGCACTTCAGCAAGAAGATGAGACCCTCATCACTAATCTTGCCTTTCTTGGAAAGGAACCGTGGAATTATGATACGGAGAACCTGCCGGCGAATGGTTACAGCCGTGTAGTAGTGCTTCAGCCACTCATCAAGATGCTTGGCCCGACGGCCATGGCTGATCCGACACATGCCGAGTTCCAGCGAATTGTTCAAAACGCTGGTTCCACAGCGGACGTTCGAAAAGCAGCAATCAAGGAAATACGGCGCAGGATGGATGTTTTAAAAGGATGACCGAAGAAACCATTCTATCTGGTTCTGCGCTTGATGACGCCTTGGATCAAGCCGCCGATGGCGGTCAGGCTGGGCCAGACGACTACTGCGAACGCTGTCGCGGCCCATGTCCGCCCCGCTACCAAGAAATACTGGACTGGTCCGATTATCTTGAACGGCTTGCTGTTCAACTTGAGACAGACGATTTGGCATGGGCGGACGCCGTAGCCGATATCATTATGGAAGGATACAACTCTGAAATAGCAAGGGTTGGTATTCACGATTATCGCGATCCTGGTCGGCCTTCTGCAAATGCGGCAGCGATGCAGCAGCATCTCGAGGGAGAGCTGCCCGAAAACTTCTTCGCGGACGATCTGTCTCGTTATTTTCTCGATTTTGGGATTGCAGAGACACGGTCGGTTATTGTCGAAACTATTCGAAACAAGGCGCATAACTCCCGCTTGGTTGCGGCGCAAGCCATCGAATACGCCGAAGGTCGACCCGACTTTTATGGGACCGAAGGCGGATCAGGCTCCGTTCAGCTTTTTGCTTACTTGTGCAGTAAGGACCCCGAACTTATTACCCAAGGTGTTTGGAACGCCTTGTACCACATGGGCCTGATCGACTACGCCACATGGGAAGAAGCGTCTTTCGAAGCCCTTGCCGATTTTGAGTTTCGCGCAGCGTTGGCGATGGCGGTGGCCACCGGTGGTGTGTCACTGGTTCGTGGTGCAAGTTCGATTGCGCGGCGCCTTTTTCGCAGCGGTGTACCTGGTGCACTTCGCTTTGGTCGAAATCAGCTCAGGCGTCTGCAAATGTTGGCCCAGCGCCAACTGGCCCTTTTGCCTTTCCGCCGGACGATCCGGGTTTATCGGGTAGAAGGCGGCGGCAATGCGTTTTTTCGTGTGACCGCTGACGGGCGTGTGGCCGTAATGGAATACTGTTCCTCAACGGTGGTATGCGGGACCGGGCCCTCTCTTATCTTGCGCGCCGCCAAGGCGATGTGCGCTTTGCGGACAGCCGTCTTGTCAGCTTTGAAATTCCGCGCAGTTTCTTACGTGAATTGGATAGAACCGCTATCACCGAAGAAGCACTGGCATTGATTAGGCGGCAGGGAACGCCATCTCAAATCGCCGCCGCGATGAACCTGCCTTTGCGGGTTGATCGAACGCGGGCCGCGCTGCAATTCGGGTTACGTCCTGCACAAGTCGAAGCGCTGTGAAGGCTTATCGTTCAGGGCACAGGGCGCTTAGAGTAATGTCGTTCGACAGACATCAGCGTACCTTTCTTGATCGTGAAAACGAGAGGCTCCGCGAGGGTTGGATAGAGCCGTCCGCCGCGGCAGACATCGTTTCATTTTCACCCTCCAGCGGTGATGTTTCCCTTCTTGTGGCACGGTTTCTCGAGGTTATGTATGAGATTAACAAAGCCGTTGACCTAATTCCTCTCACGGAAAATAGATTTCCGGACGAAGCGCAAATCGCAAAAATTGACGAGCTTTTGCGAATACACTTACCGAAATGGTTCACCCAGCAGTTCGAGGTCGATAAACAGCCTCCCGGCCTGGGTTTCGAGCTTGAAGGTCTCTCCGGGAAAGAAATCGAACGGCGCCTGAAGCGTCTCGAAAAGGCGGGCGGGGTCGCTAAAGATACGCTGGCAATGTTCATGTCCGACTTCGCGCTGACCGAGCGCTGCTGGTTCTATGCGGGCCACCGGGTCGAAGACAATCGACTCGACATCGCTATCGAGCAAAGTGAATTTCCTTGCCGAATGTATTCCCTGACGGAGCTTGTAGGTTACTGTGGAGGCATGCCTTCCGAGCGGTTTAAGAAACGCGGCCTTTTTGGTCGGTTTTTGGGCGATCGCGGCAAATGATCATCTACTTGTAACCCTACTTTTTCTCACGCTCTGCGATATACTCCAAACCAAACTCGATGCTCCAGGTCACGTCCTCGCGGACATCTCCAAAGTGACCAGGAACACGCGCCGGAAAGGTATTTAGCCATTTCCTGTTGTTGTAATGGCGCTCTAACCAATCCTTGGCTTTCGGGTTTTCGATGGAAAACGTCCTGATCGCTTCATCGATGAACCCGTACTGATACAATTCCGGGCGGCGTACCAGATCGGTCACCGTCTCGAATAGGGTCTCAAGCTGCACCCGGCTCATCTGGTCCGTCGGATTGATTTCCGTATCGTATTCCCGTGACATGAGGGTCGCGAAGATATCGTATTTCAGGTCCTCGACATCGTTGAACTGGTCATCACGCAAAACGTCGATGAAGAACGCGAAATTCTCATCCCAATGGACGGATTTCAGGAAAAACATCATGGCCGCCTCACGACTGCTCTCGGCGGCATATGTGTTTCTGAAGGTCCTGTCGGGGTGCAAAATCATCTGGCGCGCCCATTCCACATTCGGATCATCCGGGCCGTCGAACATATCAGGAAATCGATCGGCGAAGATGTCCGGGATATCGTGCGGGCTTGGTTCCAGACGGGCGAACAAGGCAGTCAGCGTATCCGCTTTGCCCGGAATGTCCTGCGTGTAAAGAAAATACAGGGCGCGTTCCTGCAGGACCTGCTGATTCAGATTGGCCACGACGTTAAACAACAGATCAGGCGACACATCCCGCGCATCCGATAACGCATCATCGATGGTTTCAAACAGCGCCGCACGTTCATCATCCGTCGCTTCCCAGCGATCGTAATCTTTGATCGCCTCCGCCAATCGCTCAACGACCTCGCGCACGGCGTCTAAACCGGCATTGGCCTCGGGACCATTCAAAATCGCATTGATATCCTGAAATTTCTCGCCGATTGTGTCGTCCGCGAAATAGATATCGGTCACTTCCTGAAACAATGCTCTGTCGGTGATCTGGTCACGCAATGCATATATCATCGCCTGCCCGAACAGACGATCGGTCGGGTCTTTCCAAATCTGCTCGCCATTCACCAGCTCGGCGATGAATCGGTTGGCATGACGTTGACGGTCCCCATCGCCAAGTGTGGGGTTTTGCGCCTGAACGTATGACAGCAGACTCACTTCACCCGGTTTGTCGTAATCGTCAAGAATACCCGAAAACACCGACCACTGATCGAACTTTTCGAGGTTATTTCCCAGCCACCGCATCCGCCTAATCATATACGGCTCCGCATGCGGATAAATCGCGATCGAATGCCACCATGCCGCGACACCATCGGCGCCGGCCGCATAATCATAGCTGCGGGTCAACCAAACCAGATAAGCACGGCGCTTAAGAAAGATATCGGTGAACTCTTCCGGCGGATCATAGGAATTCTCGATCGGAACATTCGTGTCGATCGTTTGATGATCGAAAAACGCCATTGCATCATCAATGAATTCAAAGCGACCCGACAGCTGATTTTGCGCGATGATCTTCTTCACGTCATCGTACCGGACATCCATGGTAAAGCCGAAATGCATCAACCAGTACAGCGCCAGATAGGGGTCGTCGCTTAGCGCGGCGATTTCTTTTTCATAATCGGCATCGATATCGCCGGGCGTCTCCCAACCCTCGATACCAAGGGGGCTTGGCGTCAGCACATGTGACCAATTTATGAAAAGGCTGCTGAACCACTGGTAACGACGCATGAGCGTCAGGGTACTCACATCGGACATGATCGCGGGCTCAAGGCATGTCGTGTCGTACTTTGTCGGATTTACCAGTTCGATCGGCCAGATCTCTCCGCTTTCGTGGCTGACACCATACGCGCCGCTGCACATGCGCCGATCGAAAACTGCCCAATCACCCCCATAAACCAGCAGACCGCCACCGATGACCTCTTCATCACCTTCCAGCCAGAGATTCCCGGCACCTGCCATTTCCTCGTAATAGGTACCCCAGTCTTTCATCCGCCGTTCAAAGTTCTCAATTCGCTGCTGCGTTATGTCAGTTAACACCTCGACTTCCTGCGCCGTGGCGCCGACAGGCCATGCCAGCAGCCAGGATATGAGAAAACTGAGCAGGCGTTTCACGGCAATTCCTTTCGTATTCGGCGCATGACATGTGCCAAGTGCCCGCCTGACAGGTTATTGTATTTTGGAACACATGCCAGTGGCGGACGCGGTTTTGGCCCGCTTCGGCTTAACCCAAGAATGCGTTGAAGACCCCCCGACATAATGCGCATAGTCGTGGTAGACACACCACGGGGGACATCCACTATGCTCGTGATCGGCTGGCAGGAACGGGTCGATTTGCCACTTTTGGGCCTGACGAACCTGATGGCCAAGATCGATACTGGCGCACGCACATCCGCGCTTCATGCGACCGATATCGTCGAATTCGAACGGGACGGCATTCCGTGGGTGCGCTTCCATTCACGCTTTGACGACGATACGCATGACAAGGATGTCGAAACCCCGATCCATGATCGCCGAGACATCACAAATACCAGCGGGGTGCCCGAAAGCCGGATCATCATCCGAACGCGGTTCCGTATCGCTGCGCGGCAGTGGCAGATCGATCTGTCCCTGACCGAACGGACCGAAATGCAGTTTCGGATGATCGTCGGGCGCACCGCATTGCGCGGCCACAAGATCGTCGTCGATCCGGGTAAGCGGCATCTGACGTCGAACCAACGCCCGAAAGTTTCACAAAAGGAAGCACCATGAAAATCGCCCTGATGGCCCGGAATGCCAATCTTTATTCCCACAAGCGCCTTGTCGAAGCAGCCGAAGAACGCGGGCACGAGATCAGGGTGATCAATACGCTGCGCTGTTACATGAACATCGCCTCGCGACGGCCGGAAATCTACTATAATGGCGAAAAACTGGAAGGGTTCGACGCGGTGATCCCGCGCATCGGTGCCTCGGTCACGTTTTACGGCACTGCCGTGCTGCGCCAGTTTGAAATGATGGGTGTCTATCCCCTGAACGAAAGCGTGGCGATCGGACGGTCGCGGGACAAACTACGCTCGATGCAGCTCTTGGCGCGCGATGGGGTTGGGCTACCGGTGACGACATTTGCGCATGATCCGAAACAGACGGAAGAGGTGCTGCAGTTGGCAGGCAACGCGCCGCTGGTCATCAAGCTGCTCGAGGGCACGCAGGGCCTTGGCGTGGTGCTCGCCGATACCGACCGATCTGCCAAATCCGTGGTCGAGGCATTTCGCGCCACCGGCACCAACATCCTGATCCAGGAATTCATCAAAGAGGCCGGCGGCACCGATATCCGTGCCATCGTCGTCGGTGGCAAGGTCATCGCCGCGATGAAACGCAGCGGGGCCGAGGGCGAATTTCGGTCGAACCTGCACCGCGGCGGCTCGGCGAAGGTGATTAAATTGTCGCCCGAAGAACGCGCCACCGCCGTGCGTGCCGCCAAATCCATGGGCCTCAATGCCTGCGGCGTCGACATGCTGCGCGCCAATCACGGTGCGGTCGTGATGGAGGTCAATTCCTCCCCCGGGCTCGAAGGCGTCGAAAAGGCAACAGGTCTCGATATCGCGGGCAAGATGATCGAATTCATCGAAAAGAACGCTGAGAAAGGGTCGACACGGACCAAGGGCAAGGGCTGATGCTGGATCGCACGGGCTTTGCCATCGGTGAACAGGTCGTTCCGCCCGGCAAGCGGCAGACGATCGATATCCCGGTCAGCATCCTGTCCGACCATACGCCGGTAACCATGTCCGCGCATGTGATCCATGGTAAAGTCACCGGGCCGACGGTCTTTGTCAGCGCTGGCATTCATGGCGACGAAGTCATCGGGATCGAGATTATCCGCCGTCTTCTGAAATCGCATGCGCTGAACAAGATGAAGGGCACGCTGATTGTCGTTCCGATCGTGAATTCCTTCGGGTTCATCAACAAATCACGCTATCTGCCCGATCGGCGCGATCTCAACCGCTCTTTCCCGGGCAGCGAAGGCGGTTCATTGGCCGCGCGTCTGGCCAACATGTTCCTGACCGAAATCGTGGCGCGCGCAGATATCGGGATCGACCTGCACTCTGCGGCCATACACCGCGAGAACTATCCGCAAACCCGGGTGTCACCCGACGACCCGGAAACGCGACGCTTGGCCGAAACCTTTGGTGCGCCCATCATGATGCAATCGCCCATCCGCGAAGGATCGTTGCGTCAGGCGGCGGCTGATCTTGGAAAACGGGTCCTCCTCTACGAAGCCGGTGAAGGGCTGCGGTTTGACGAAGTCTCGGTGCGGGCGGGCCTGGCCGGAATCCTTAGGGTTCTGCATTCACTCGACATGGTGGCAGGTCGCGGCATTGCCGCCGCGAAGTCGCCGCCGCAATTCTGTTCCTCCAGCAAATGGCTGCGCGCCCCGATTGGTGGCCTGTTCCGCAGCTTCCGATCCGGCGGCGACGCCGTCCGCAAAGGCGAGGTTCTGGGCACGGTCTCTGACCCGTTCGGCGAAGACGAGGTCGAGGTCGCAGCCCCTTTCGACGGCATCATCGTCGGACGCGCCGTCATGCCCGTCGTCAACGAAGGGGATGCGGTTTTCCATCTTGGCCGGATTGGGTCGTTCAAAAAGGCAGAAGACGCGCTGGATGATCACTCAGCCCAACTGACCGACGATCCCATGTTTGACGAGGACGAGATTATCTGACGGTTAAAACACCCTCACCGCCCGTTGCGTTAACCAACCCACCGTGCGCAGGGGTCCGATGGAATTCCGATAAAATTCCGATGATTTTCTGACACCGATTTCGGCCATTCCCGCCGCCGTTAACCAATCTCCACCGGCCGTCCAGCGGCAAGGCTCTTCGCCGCCGCATCCGCGATCAGCTGGGCCCTGTAGCCATCTTCAATCCCCGGACTTGGCGGCGTGCCCGTCGTCACCGCCTCAACGAAATGCGCCATCTCCAGCGCATAGGCGCGTTCATATCGCTCAAGGAAAAAATTCATCGTCGGTGCCGTCTGAAATCCTGCATTTCCTGCAAATTCTACGTTATTTTCCAACATGTTATCAGCGAGTAACATCCCCTTTGACCCATGCACCTCAACCCGCTGATCATAGCCGTACGTGGCCCTGCGCGAATTCGAAATCTGGCAAATCGCGCCGCTTTTCGTCGTCAGGATGACAGCCGCCGTATCCACATCCCCCGCATCCCCGATCGCCGGATCGACCATGACCGAACCGGTCGCAAAGACCCGCACTGGCTCTTCCCCCAGCAAAAACCGGGCCATGTCAAAGTCATGGATCATCATATCCCGAAACAACCCACCCGACGTTTTCACATACCCAATCGGCGGCGGCGAAGGGTCGCGGGACAGGATGGTGATCAGCTCGACCTGCCCGATATCGCCACCCCTGATCCGCCTTTCGACGGTGGCAAAGTTCGGATCGAAACGACGGTTGAAGGCAACGAAAAAAGGCACTTGGTGCTGTTCAACCACATCTATGCAATCGCGGATGCGGGCCGAGGACAGATCGACGGGTTTCTCACAGAAGATCGCCTTGCCCGCCTTCGCGGTCTGATGAATCAGGTCGTAATGCGTCGTGGTCGGCGTGCCGATGACGACCGCATCGATGGCCGGATCAGCGATGATCGCATCCGTTTCGGCGGTACGCCCGCCCGTCTGTTCGGCCAGCGCCGCAGCCGCCTCAGGGATCGCATCTGCCACAGCGACAACGGTGGCATCTGACCGCCCATTGATCGCCTTTGCATGTACCTGTCCAATCCGGCCGCAGCCCAGTAATCCTATCCTCAGCAAAACCCTATCCCCTCATCGTGCGCAGCACATTGCGCGCGGCCTTAACCATTGGTTCATGTGTATCCTGCAGGATCTGCACCCGATCGAAACGCGCCGGGTCAGACGTGACTGCATCGCGTAATGCTTTACCAAACGCCATCCGCAATTCGGTGCCGATGTTGAATTTGCAGATGTTGGTCGTCCGGGCCAGCCGCTGCCGCTGCGCCGCTGGCACGCCAGAGCCACCATGGATCACAAGGGGAACATCCGTCACCGCCTGAATCGCCGCAATCCGGTCCTCATGCAGACCGCCGCTCTGATCCTGTTGCAGATGAACATTGCCGACTGAGACGGCCATCGCATCAACGCCGGTCTGGGTCGCGAACGCCGCCGCCTCAGCAGGGTCCGTCCCTGCAGAACGCTCACCATCGGCATAACCGACAAAGCCAATCTCACCTTCGCAAGAGATACCGGCCCCATGCGCCATCTCGGCGATTTTCGCGGTTTCATCAATGTTCTGCGCCAGCGGTTTGCGCGAACCGTCAAACATCAGCGAGGTGAAACCGGCATCCAGCGCCGCCTGACATTCCCCGAACGTATACGCATGATCCAGATGCGCGACGACAGGCACCGCTGCCCCTTCCGCCAGATGCCGAAGCATCTTGCCCAGCACCGGCAACGGCGTATGCGCCCGGCAACTTGGCCCTGCTTGCAGGATCACCGGGCATTCCTCAGCCTCGGCTGCGGCGACAAAGGCGCGCATATCTTCCCACCCCAGCGTCACCAGACCCGCCACCGCATACCCGCCCTTCAGCGCGGGTTGCAGCACATCTGACAGCGTGGCGAGGGTCATTTGAATTTGGCGATCATGTCCTTGATGCCGGGAATCGTTTCGATCTGGTAGGCATGCGTGGGTTGGAAATACTGGACCAGCGACCGCTGCGACAGGCCGCCAAGGATCGTGAAATAATACATCTCGTACCCCGGCAGCACGGCGCAGGGGTGATACCCGCGATCCAGGCAAATCGTCGAACCATCAACGATATGATAGGCATCGCCCGGTTTCCCATCCTCGCGCTGCAGCATCTGCACACCTGACCCATGATTGGGCCGGAAGCGGAAATTATAGGTCTCATCATGCCGGGTTTCATCCGGCAGGCGGTCGGTGTCGTGCTTGTGGCTGGGAAAGCCCGACCAGCCGCCCTGACCGACGGTGAACAGCTCCGACACCAGTAAACGCCCCACCTTTCCATGCTGCTTTTGGCCAAGGATGTGTTTGATTTTACGATGCGTTTTTGTGTCGTCCGATCCGTATTGCACAAGGTCCAGCTCATCGGACCGCACGGCGAAGGGTTCGAACTCCTGATCGAATTTCGCACCGGCGACAAAGACCTCGCAACTGTCCTTGGCGACCATCGTCGCCTTGGCGCCGACGGGGACGTAAACCCCTTCCGGCTCTCCATCCCAAACGTCTTCACCCCGACCGCCAAGGTCATCCGCCTTGAACCCTTCAACCTCAACATCCACCATGCCTGTCGCCGGAACGATGCAGGTCTCATATCCCGGCACCTGATAGTCGAACGCCTGCCCGGCCTTCAGCTTAACGATGTTGAAATAGTTCAGCGGCACGGTGGCGTCATCCGCATCCACGATCGGTTTGTTCTGGTTGTCATAAGGGGCAATATGCATCGCAGGCTCCTTCTACGCGGATGTCGGTCCGGGGTGGTGTTTCAGAAAATCGTCGAGTGTGGCGATGTTGGCCATGGCAGGCGCACAGCCGGGTTTGGACACAGTAATCGACGCGCAGGCAGAGCCGCGCAAAAGCGATTGTTTGAGGTCATACCCATTGGCGAGCGAGGTCATCAGACCGGCCATGAAACTGTCGCCCGCCCCCGTCGGTTTCAGGGCATCGACAGGGTAGATACCTGTTCTGATTTCGGTGTCATCGGCGAATGTGATCGCGCCTTTTTCACCCATTTTGTAAACAACAACAGCGGCTTGGCTGGCCAGTGCGCGGGCCTTATCAAGGCCCTTGTCGATGCCGCCCGCCATGAACCCGAACTCTTCGTCGTTGCCGACAATCACGTCACACATGTCAGCCGCCTTCGATAGAACCTCTTCGGCGACCTGTGGCGAAGGCCATGAATAGGGGCGGTAATCCACGTCGAAGATGATCGGTAGGCCCGCCGCCTTGGCCAACTCGAACGCCTTGAAAGTCGCGCTGCGCGAAGGCTCTGCCGCGAAGACCGTGCCTGCAGTGATCAGTGCGCCGAATTTGGCATAGTTCACAGCAGCGACATCCGCCTCATCCATCTGAAAATCCGCCGCGCCGTTGCGGTAAATGACATTGCGATGGCCTTCGACGCGGCTTTCGTAGAACGCCAAGGAATTGCGGTATTCTCCGCCAATGGGCGTGACATATTCCGTGTCGACGCCATATCGGCGCAACTGACCGATACAATAACTGCCCACGGAATCATCCGACACTCGCGTCACCAATGCCGCGCGCCCGCCCAGCTTGCAGATGCCTGCCGCAATATTGGCGGACGACCCGCCAAGCCCGACGGACACACGTTCGGCATCCTCAGCCGCGACGCCGGCGTCAGTGAAAAAATCGATGCCCGCCCGCCCGATCACCAGAAAATTGTTCTGCGCGATGCCTGCAAAAACGTTGGTCATTTGCGGCCCGCTGCGTTGACGGCCGCGGCCTGATCCAGCACCTCGGGGTACGGATAGTTCAGACCCAACAACTGTTTGATGTCGTCGCTTGCCGCATCGATGAAATCGGGGGGCATGGCACCCGGCATATCCTCAAGCGGTTTCACCCATTTCGGCAGATAGTTGATCAGCACCGCGTTCCGGTCGTGATCTGATTTATTGGGCATCGCGCAATGCCATGCGGCCCCGAAGAAAACGACAGTATCACCCGGATCGGCCAGCATGCGTGCACAGCCATCGTAGAACGCCTTTTGCTCGGCCTCATCGGGGTAGCGCAGTTCCTTTTGGGTACCGGGCATATAGGCCGTTGCGCCGGATTCCTCGGTGAAAGGATCCAGCACAATCGTGACCTGCGCGTTCATCGGAAAACTGGCATTCAGCCCCATTGGATGTGTATCCGCCGCGTGGAAATCCCAATAGGGATAATCGATATGCGGTTCCTGCCCCGGCCCGCCGGGTAGAAGGCGGTTGGCAGCGATTGAGCCCATGATGAATTCAGACCCCAGCCATTGTCGCATGATCCCCATGATGACGGGATGCGCCGCCATCTTGGAAAAGACGGCCCCTTTGGCGAGCAGGTTCCAGACGCGGCGCTGCAGGTTGGCGCGCCCCTCTTCCACGGCAGTGCCTTGGAAATGCGTGACCTTTTCAGCGGCGGCATCGCTTTCCGTCATGATGATATCGCGGGCTGTGGCGATCTGATCGGGGCTGAACAGGCCCGTCAGTTTCACGGCACCGCCGCCGGACATCATCTCATGACAGATGATTTCGGGATTGGCGTTTTCGGCGGCTAGTGTCAGCATCGCTTACACCCCACGCCGTTGTTTGGGCCGGGTGCTTTCCTGATCAACATGGGCCGCGCGCACTTTGTCGCTGTCGGTGATATGCGGCGTGCCGACCTCCCACCAGGCGTGACCCTCGGTTGTCCAGCCTTCATAGGCATCGACCTTCATCACGATGACATAGGTTTTGTCCGCCGCCTTGGCACGTTTGAAGGCCTCACCCAGTTCTGAAGGGTTGGCGACGGTTTCCGCGGTGGCCCCCATCGCGGCGGCATGCGCTTCGAAATCGACGGTGAATTGATGCGTTGCCGTAGGTGTATCGGCGATCAGGTTGTTGTAGCTTTCATTGCCGGTGTTGTTCTGCAGCTTGTTGATGACGGCGAAACCGCCGTTGTCGAGGACGAGGATGATCAGCTTTTTCGTTGTCAGGACAGAGGAGTAGATGTCCGAATTCAGCATCAGATAGGACCCATCCCCGCAAAAGCTGATCGTGTCCTGATCCGGTTCCCGCTCAGACTGGGCGATGCGCGCGCCCCATGCACCTGCGATTTCGTACCCCATGCAGGAAAAGCCGAATTCGACATCCACGGTGCTGGCATCAAGGGTTCGCCAATTTGCCGTGACCTCTGCCGGTAGACCCCCGGCGGCGGCGACCACCCGATCGCGTTTGTCGCATAGGTCATTCACAACGCCAATGGCCTGCGCGTAGGAATTAGGGCGGTTGCCGTGTGCGACGTTGTCGGCAACGTAGGCGTCCCACTTGGCCCGCTCTGCCTGTGCCTTGGCCGTCCAATCGGACGGCGCGCGATAGTCGCCCATCTCGGAGGCCAGCGCATTCAACCCCAGCTTGGCGTCACCGACGACCGGCAAAGATCGATGCTTGCCCGCGTCATGCCGCCCGGCATTCAGGCCGATGATCTGGGCATCCTTGGCGAAGGCGGTCCATGACCCCGTGGTGAAGTCTTGCAGGCGGCAGCCGACTGATAGGATCACATCAGCCTGTTCTGCAATGGCATTGGCGCTGTCCGAGCCAGTCACGCCGATGGGGCCGATATTCAGGTCGTGGGTTGCGACCATGTTGGCCCGGCCTGCGATGGTTTCGACGACGGGGATTTGGCGCTGTTCGGCGAAGTTGGTGAGTTCAGCGACAGCGCGAGAATACTGCACCCCACCGCCCGCAATGATCATCGGACGCTTGGCGGATTTCAGGGCTGCCGCTGCAGCCGAGACCTCATCCGCGTCGGGCGTAACGCGCCGGATGCGGTGCACTTTCTTCTCGAACATTTCGACCGGGTAATCATAGGTCCACCCCTGCACGTCTTGCGGCAGGCCGATAAAGGCAGGTCCGCAATCTGCCGGGTCCAGCATTGTCGCCAAGGCGGTCGGCAGCGATTGAATGATCTGCGCCGGATGCGTGATCCGATCCCAGTAGCTGGTGACGGCCTTGAAGGCATCGTTCACGCCGAATGTCGGATCGCCGAAATGCTCCAACTGTTGCAGCACCGGGTCTGGCAGCCGGGTGATGAACGTGTCGCCACATAGCATCAGCATCGGCAATCTGTTCGCATGGGCGAGGGCCGAGGCTGTCAGAAGGTTGGTCGTGCCCGGCCCGGCAGAGGCGGTGCAGAACATGAAGCGCTGCCGCAGCCATTGCTTCGCATAACCCGCAGCGGCGAAACCCATGCTTTGTTCATTCTGACCACGGTATAGCGGCAGCTCGGCCCGTGCCGGATACAGCGCCTCGCCCAGGCAGGTCACGTTGCCATGGCCGAAAATCCCGAAACCACCGCCGCACACCCGCCATTCCTGCCCGTCGATCAGGATAAACTGGTTGGTGAGATATCGAATGATGGCCTGCGCCGTCGTCAGGCGCACGGTCTTGTCGCTCATGTGATCCTCCCCGGACGCGCGATTTTGGGCCGCTGTCAGATTGCAGCTTGTGCGCCGTCGAATCTGACGGTACTAGTTTTGCAACCGGTTGCAAGTTTTTTCTTGGGAGGGGCGTCTGGTGACAGAAATCGGGATAGGGATCGTCGGTGGCGGCTATATGGGAAAGGCGCATTCGGTGGCCATGGCCGCCGTCGGTGCGGTGTTCGATACCGCCCTGCGTCCCCGGCTTGAGATGATCTGCGCGTCCTCTGATGCCTCCGCCGAACGCTATCGCCAGAGTTTCGGTTTCGCCCGCGCGACGTCGGATTGGCGGGCGTTGGTCGCGGATGATCGGGTCGGGGCCGTGATCATCGCCACCCCGCAAAAGCTGCACCGCGAGATTGCCGAGGCTGCGTTTGCGCTGGGCAAACCCGTCATGTGTGAAAAGCCGATGGGCGCGTCTCTCGCTGATGCAGAGGCGATGGTGAAGGCGGCGGAAGGCCACGTGAACATGGTCGGCTATAACTACGTCCGCACCCCTGCCACCCAATTCGCCCGTCAACTGCTGGCGGAAGGGGCCATTGGCGACATTACATGGTTTCGCGCCGAGAATACCGAGGATTTTCTGGCCGACCCCGATGCCCCCGCCACATGGCGGACGGAAGGTATGGCCAATGGCTGCATCGGAGATCTGGCCCCGCATATCTTTAACGCCGCGCTCGCCCTGATGGGCCCGATCAGCAAGGTCATGGCCGAGGTCGAAACGGTGCATCACGACCGCCCCGGCGGGAAGGTGACCAACGACGACCACGTCCAGATGATGTGTCGCTTTGAAAGCGGTGTGATGGGCCACATCTATTCGTCGCGCGTCTGCACCGGGCGCAAGATGGGCTATGCCTATGAAATCGCGGGGACCAAGGGCGCGATCCGGTTTGATCAGGAAGATCAGAATGCGATCTGGCTGTATCGGCGCGAGGGGCCGGAGGCGACGCAAGGCTTTACCAAAATCCTGACCGGCCCGGCCCACCCTGATTTTGAACCGTTCTGCCAGGGTCCTGGCCATGGCACGGGCTATCAGGACCAGATCATCATCGAGGCCAAGGATTTCCTGACCGCTATCGAAACCGGCCAACCTGTCTGGCCCACCTTTGCCGATGGTCTGGCCGTGGCGCGGGTGGTCGATGCCGCCCTGCGGTCGTCGCAATCCGGCACGTGGCAAGACGTGAATTGAACCAAAGGATCAGTCCATGAGTATTCAGATCGGCAATGCCCCCTGTTCCTGGGGTGTGGAATTCGCGGATGATGCGCGTAACCCGACATGGCGCGAGGTTTTGCGCCAATGCGCACAGGCCGGATACAAGGGGATCGAACTGGGGCCGGTGGGCTTTATGCCCGAGGATCCGGTGGTCTTGGCCGAGGCATTGTCGGAATTCGATCTGACACTGATCGGCGGCGTGGTTTTTCGGGCCTTCCATGACCCCGCGCAGTGGGATGACGTGCTGGACGGGACCAGGCGCACATGCGCCGCCCTGACGGCGCATGGGGCGAAGCATCTGGTGCTGATCGATTCAATCTCACCCCGCCGTGCGCCTTCAGCCGGGCGTGTGGACGAGGCCGCGCAGATGGATAAGGCCGAATGGACCGCCTTTCGCGACCGCATCGCCGAGGCTGCGCGGATCGGTGTTGATCACGGCCTGACAGTGGGCATTCACGCCCATGCAGCAGGGTTTATGGATTACGAGCCGGAGCTGGAGCGCCTGCTGGACGAGGTGGATGAGGATCTGTTGAAAATCTGTTTTGACACCGGCCATCATTCCTATGCCGGTTTTGATCCGGTCGCCTTTATGCAGCGGCATATCGGGCGGATCAGCTATATGCATTTCAAGGATATCGACCCGGCGGTAAAGGCGCAGGTCGTGGCGAACCGGACGGATTTTTACGACGCTTGCGGGCAGGGTATTTTCTGCAAATTGGGCGAGGGTGATGTGGATTTTCCAGCCGTGCGTCAGGTTCTGCTGGATGCCGGTTTCGACGGTTGGTGCACGGTCGAACAGGATTGTGACCCGACCTTGCCGGGGACGCCGATGGAAGATGCGCGCGCGAACCGTGCTTATCTGCAGTCTATCGGTTTTTGAGGGGACCCGGCATGAAAAGACTGAACTGGGGCATGATCGGTGGCGGCAAGGGCAGCCAGATCGGGCCAGCCCACCGGATGGGCGCGCAGGCGGACGGGAACTTTGCGCTGGCGGCTGGCGCCTTGGATCACGATGCGGAACGGGGGAAGGCCTATGCGGCTGAGCTGGGCGTCGCGCCCGACCGGGCCTATGGCGACTGGCGGGAAATGCTTGAGAAAGAGCAGGCGCGCGAGAATCGCGTCGATCTGGTGACTGTCGCCACACCCAATTCGACCCATTTCGAGATCACGAAGGCCTTTCTGCAAGCCGGGTTCAACGTCTTGTGCGAAAAGCCGATGACCATGCAGGTTGATGAGGCGGAAGAGATTGTCGCTATTGCCAGCAGCACGGGCAAGATCTGTGCGGTGAACTATTGCTATTCCGCCTACCCGATGGTGCGCGAGATGCGGCAGATGGTGGCGCGGGGGGATATCGGTAAGGTCCGCGTGATCGTCGTGAATTTCAGTCATGGGCACCATGGGGACGCGGCGGATGCTGATAATCCGCGTGTCCGGTGGCGGTATGATCCACAGATCGCTGGCGTGTCGGGCCAATTCGCGGATTGCGGTATCCACGCCATGCATTTGGCGAGTTTTGTCAGCGGCGATCAGGTGCGCGAATTGTCCGCCGATTTCGCGTCAGCCATCCCAAGCCGGGCGTTGGAGGATGACGCGATGGTCAATTTCCGGATGGAGGGTGGCACGGTTGGGCGCTTGTGGACTTCATCCGTGGCTATTGGGCGTCAGCATGGGTTTGATATTCAGGTCTTTGGTGAAACCGGCGGGCTGAAATGGTGGGCAGAGCAGCCGAACCAAGTCTACTACACCCCTGTCGGGGGCCGGACGCAGATCATCGAAAAGGGTGAGGGTGGGCTGTCGGGTGAAGCCGCACGGCTGAGCCGCGTCGCCATCGCCCATCCCGAAGGTTTTCCGATGGCGGTGGCCAACATCTATGTCGACCTTGCCGCCGCGATCCGGGGTGAGCCGCATGGCGCGTTTCCGACGGCAGAGGATGGGCTGCGATCGATGGCGGCGGTCCATCAGGCGGTCGCCTCTGCCCGGCAAGCCGGGGCTTGGGTCGATGCGCGGCCGCCATCACTGCGTTAGAGGGGGCGCAGCGTTCCGCGTTCGATAATCTCGCACCGTAGCAGGTGCGCGTCCGGGCTGGCGTGGCTGTCATCCAGCATGTCGCAGATCATGCTGACCGACAGGCGCACCACATCGTGGATCGGCTGTCGGATCGTCGTTAGATCAATGTTGTTCCAGCGGGCCATTTCCATGTCATTCAACCCGATCAACCCGATATCGTCGGGCACCCGATAGCCTGCCGCCTGTAGCCCGGATAGTGCGCCGATGGACAGCACGTCGTCGCCGCAGAAATACGCCTCGGCCAGATTACCGGCGGCGATAAGGCGGTTCATCTCGTCCCAGCCGGCGTCGAAGGAGTAGCTGGCGGCGAAGGACGTGGAAACCTCGACACCCTGCGCGGCCTCAAGAAACCCGGCCAGACGATCCTCGGTCGAGGTGGCGGTTTCCGGTCCGGCGAGCATCGCGATCCGATTGTAGCCGCGATCGATCAGCGCCTTCGCGGCCATGCGCCCGGCCTCTTTGTTGTCGATCCCCACCACGTTGACCCGTGGTTTTTCGGCATATCGACCAAAGGAATGCACCACCGGTACGCCCGCCGCGTGGAAACTTTCGGCAAAGCTGACCGGCAGGGTCGAGGATGCGACGATAACCCCGTCCACGGAATATTGCCGCAACATGCGGACAGAGTTTTCGGGATCGGTTTCGTCGCTGAGGTTGACCAGCAATGGCCGCAAACCGCGTTCCTGCAGGCTGCGGGTGAATAGGTCGAACACCTCAAGGAAAATCGGGTTGTGAAAGTTGTTGCTGACCAGCCCGATCAGCTTGGTCCGCCCCGTCGTCAGGGACGAGGCCAAGGCGTTCGGGTGATAGCCCAGTTCATTCGCCGCGCGTTCGATCTTGGCCCGGGTCTTGGGGCTGACCGAGGCCCCTTCGGTAAAGCAGCGCGACACAGCCGAGCGCGAAACACCGGCCAATGCGGCAACTTCTTTCAGCGTGACGGCCATTTACGTGTCATGCACCTTTGGTTGGGTTTCGCCCTCACTATCGCGCGGCTGTCGCAAAGAAAACCTTAGGCCTCTTCCACATCATATTCCGGTTGCGTTTTCGCGCCAGTGATGTAGGCGACGACGTCCTGCCCGTCGGTTTCCTCTTTCCGCAAGTTGGCCACAATGCGCCCGCGGCGGAACACGACGATCCGGTCCACAAGATCCATCACCTGCCGCATGTTGTGGCTGATCAGTATCAGCGGTTCGCCCGCCTCTTTCAACGTGCGGATGATGTTTTCGACCTGCGCGGTTTCTTGCACCCCAAGCGCCGCTGTGGGTTCGTCCATGATGGTCAGCTTTGAATGAAAGGTCGCCGTCCGGGCGATCGCGACACATTGCCGTTGCCCGCCCGACATGTTGCGGATCGTATTGCGGATATTGGGGATTTTGACGGCGGTTTTTTCAAGACCGGCGAGTGTATCGGCGCGCATGCCCTTGTAGTCGAGAATACGAAACGGGCCGAGCCAGTTCAGCTTGGTCTTTTCCCGCCCGAGGAACAGGTTGTCGGGTACGTCCAGATCATCGGCAAGGGCGAGTGTTTGAAACACGGTTTCGATCCCGGCCTCACGCGCGTCCAAGGGTCCGGCGAAATGCACCTCTTTCCCGTCAAAAATGATGGTGCCGCTTGTCCGCTGTTCGACCCCTGTGATCTGACGGACAAAGGTCGATTTGCCCGCACCGTTATCCCCCATGATCGCGACATGTTCACCCTTGTGCAGAGTGAAATCCGCGTCGTTCAGTGCATGGACCCCACCGTAATGTTTGGTCAGCCCTCGCGTCTCCAGAATGATATCGTCGTGCATGGTGACCTCCTACGCCCGCGACGCGCCGCGTTGCTGGCGCCATTGGTCCAACACAACCGCGCAGATGATGATCGAGCCCATGGCCATCAGCTGATAGAACGCATCAAGCTTGATGTAGATGAACCCCGATTGGATCACCCCGAACACGCAGGCCCCCAGCACCGTGCCGATGATAGACCCGCGCCCGCCCCGCAGGCTGACGCCGCCGATGACAGCCATCGCGATGGCGAACAATTCATAGAACAGGCCCATGCCGGTTTGGGCAGTCAGGTTTTTCGAACTCAGGATGATCGCGGCAAAGGCGGCCAGCATACCTGCGATCATGTAGACCATGATCTTGTGCCGCCGTACGTTGATGCCGGACATCCGCGCGGCCTCTTCGTTCGATCCGATGGCGTAGGTGTGTTTGCCGTAGACGGTGTATTTCAGGATCAGGTGAAACAGGAGCGCGAGCAGGACGAACCAGACAACCGGCATCATGCCTGATCCGATGAATGCATAGCTTTCGGTGGGGAATGACACGGGTTGGCCGCGTGTCCACCACTGCGCGATACCACGGCAGATCAGGAACATGCCCAGCGTTGCGATAAAAGGCGGGATGCCGGTAAAGGCGATCAACGATCCATTGATAAAGCCGATAAACGCCCCGAACATCAGTCCGACGACAATAGGGACAAGAAGGGGCAGATCGAACGCCCAGTCGCCGAACACCGCCTTGGGATTTAGCTGGCCGTTGACCAATTCCGTCTGCGCGAAGGACATGACGATCATCGCAGCCGCCCCGACCAGCGGCCCGGAACTGAGATCGATCCCGCCCGAGATGATCACCTGCGTCACACCCAGTGAGATGATCCCGATAATCGCCACCTGAAGGATCATGATCTTGATCCGCGCCATGTTCAGGATGGTGCCGTCGCGATTGGTGTTGAAGTCAAAGAGCATGCTTTGACCGTTCATGTAAGGCAGCAACTGCCCCAGCGCTTCGAAGATCAGGATGATGATGATCAGCGCGATGAAGACGTTGAATTCACTGGGCCAGGCGCGCTTGGACTTGTCGTATTTCAGCCCGCCGATACCTGCGGTTTGATCCGCCATGATTGCCCCCTTGGATCGCGTGATCTTTTGTGATTGGCGGGCCAATCCACGTCAGCCCGCCAATGATGTGCGCCTAGTTCCGTTCGAGGAATTCAGCGACGTTGTCAGGCGTCACGAGCTTGAACGGGATATAGACCTTTTGATCCACCTCTTCGCCACGGGCGAGTTTCAGCGCGGTTTCCACCGATCCGGCACCTTGGCCGTTTGCATCCTGAAACACCGTCACGTCCAGATCACCGGCCTGCATCGCAACCAAGGCATCTTGCGTGGCATCGACACCACCGACCTGGACCTCGGCCATGTCGATCCCCGAGGCCTTCATCGCCTGAATCGCACCGATCGCCATTTCGTCGTTATTGGCGATCACGAAATCAAAATCCTCACCCGACGATAGCCAGTTGGTCATCAAATCCTGCGCCTTGTCGCGTGACCATTCTGCCGTTTGCCGGTCGATGATGTTCATGAAGTTGCACATATCCATGCCGATCACGTCATCGACGTCCTTGGTGCGCTGCACGGCGGCCTGGTTGGACAGTTGTCCCATCAGGATATAGCCATTGGCACCGCCTGCCTTGCCCTCGGCGCGCAGATTGCGACAAATCTGAAATGCTTCCAGCGTACCGGATTCAATTTCGTTCGACGCCACAAAGGCCTGCCCTTCAGGCAATTCATTCACGTTGACCGGCTCGCGGTTTACATAGACCAGCGGCACGCCTGCCTCGTTTGCGGCATTGGTCATGGCTTGTGTGGCCGATGTATCGACCGCGTTTACGATGATCGCATCCACGCCCGAGGCGATGAAGTTGTTGATCTGGTCCAACTGCTTGGCCACGTCGTCGGTCGCATCTTCGACCTGCAGGTCGACACCGTCCAGTGTTGCCGCATAGTCGGTCATGCCGTTGCGCATCACTGTCAGAAAGTTGTCATCGAACCGCGCGATCGACGCGCCGATCGTTTCGGCCATCGCGGTTGTGGCCAGCCCGCACGTCAAGGCGGCAGTCATCATTAGCTTTTTCATGGTTCCTCCCAAAGTGCGTGCCCGGGTCACGCGAATTATGGACCGGGGAAACGGACGACACCGCTGCGGCTTTGCCCGTCCTTGTTTTCTCCACATGCAAAGTCTAGGCGTTCCGGATTATTTTGCAACCGGTTGCATAAAAAAATCGATATTGCCATTAAGGGCTTGAAATCAAATAATGAAATTATTTCGTGAGTGCGCTCTTCGGGGTGTCACATATTAGTTCTTTACGAACAGCGACAGTACCACGGGTGGCTTCGGGCCCGATTCCGCAATGGTCATTCCCTTTGGCAAGCAACGACGTTTCGCGCGGTGCCTAGCCATCGCCAGTCGGTCCGGCGCCGGCGCGTGATACCGCGCTGTCGGGCACCAGAATTCTGGCCGCCAAACCAGACAAGGCCAACCAGACATCATCGGGAACATCCACCGGCCCGGTGCGCGCGGCGGTCGTGACGCGCCCGGTTCGATGGACAATGGCACCGTCGATACGGCATGCCATCCCACCTTGGGCCAACATGGCGGCCACCAGGGGACTATGGCTCGCTTTGGCCAGACGCGCCGTGCAGGTGCCGCTGCAAAAGCAATCTTGCACCATCGGCGCGGTCATCGCGGCAGTACCGGACTTGATCACCAGTTGATCGCCACCCATTGCGACATCGATGGGTTCGGATGGTTCGCGCAACGCATCAAGGATCGGGCTCAACGATGTGTCTTGGCTTGCGAGGTACAGTGCCGTCCGTGACAAATCCTCAGCCTGACCAACCGGGATACCAACGCCAAGCGCGGCCTTATAGACAAGCGCCCCGATCTCGTTCAGGGACCGTTTCATTGCGGACCGACCGGCAGCCACCAATCATCGGCCTCGTCCAGTTCGTCAAAAAGCGGCGCACCTTGCGCCAATGCGATCCGTGTCCAGCGATCCGATTTCGGGTCGAATCTGGTCGCGCCGAAAAAGGCCAGCTTGCAACGCAAAAGGTCGATCGGCAGACAATCGGCGCTGATCAAGTTGTCCCGTATTTCGGCGTAGGGATATAGATCAAGCATTTGTATCCTGCGTACCGCGCCCCGGTGATGGGGGAAGTCACTTAGAAATTCTGCGGTCGTGCCGTCATGATTTTTCAGATCAGATGCAGCACGTTTCACCTGCCGCCCGATATCCAGCGGCGTCTCTTGTTCCGCCCCCTTTTCGCTGTGCCGCAGTCCTAACCGCGGCTCCATCTTGGCGGCGGAGACGTACCAGAATTGCGCGCAAGCGCTGGGATCGGTGTAGTCGACCTCTAGGGTCCAGGCCCAATCACGCCCGATCAAATCACACAGTTGCTCGCAAGGCATACCGGGATCGATACAGGGTGTTTGTGTTGTCGTCATCTTGTCGGCAAGATCGTCGATCAGGGTGCCGAAAGGTTCCAGAACCAACGCAACGATCAGCTCTTGGGTGTCGATCGAAAATTGCGTGCTGCTTTGGAGGATGCGATCGATCGGGTATGCGCCGGTCATCAGATCCGGTGTCAGCGTGTCTGCGAAGGCCAGCCATTCCTGCCGCAGCACCGATAGCCTTTCCTCTGCGACCCGATCCGCGACCTGCCATTGCCCAACATGCGCGGCAGCCCGGCCGACAAGGTCATAAAGCCGGGTGATTTGGTCCTCGTCCAGTTCGGCCACGCATCGCACCCGTGCCAGCGCAGTCTCGCGGGCATTCATCCATGCGTTCAAAAGCAGGGGATGATTGACCAGGAACGGTGCCATACCCAACCCGGTTGCATTGCCGATGCCCAGATGACGTTTGAGGTCGCGGCTTAGCGGATTGCCACCCAAATGCTCGACCAGATCATGGGTAAAACCACGGATCAGCCAGACGGTCAGCATCTCGGCCACAAAGGGCCCGTTCAACCCGGACCTGTCGGCAATATGCGCGCGATCGGCGATGCCGAATTTGCCGTTTCCATAGACGGCAGTCGTGCGCATCAGATAGCCCGTTTGCCGGATCAAGGCGGCATCGGGCTGCTGTCCAGCCCGTAACCGTGCCACGACATGATTGAATAGGCGCACCGACTTGTTCGCGCGGCTCAGCACCAGATCACGATGTGTGAACCGCGCCGCTTCTTGCAAGGGGGCGGTCGCGACGATCCGCGCAATCTCATCCGCATCGGGGATGCCGTCGTAAAGGACAAACGACGCATCCCAGGCCGTGGCGATCACCCGGTCGGTGCGCATGTCGTCCTGCAGCGGATTGGCGACGGCGATCAATGCGTAGTCAAAGCCATCCAGGTGCAACGTATAAACTGCGTGGCCGAAACCATCGCGGTCGATCTGCCACGCATGTCTTTTCACGATCGACCCGTCGCGGGACAGGCGCCGCAAAAGCGTGCGCATGAACGACAACCGCGTCGGAAAAGCTGCGCCCATGCGTCGTAGACGCATGACTGTTTCCGGTGGGCGCAGATGGGTCCCGATAGACGAAAGCTGATCTTTCATGGACAGCAGACTAACGTCAGTGTGAACGAGCACCTACACAAAAACGACCACCGTGACATGAGATCGTTGAACCATTTGCATTTCAGGTCGTTATCGTAGGATGTAAGCGTGGGTGCATCAGGCAGAGGGGCCAAGTTTTGTTCAGAAAAGTGCTGTTGGTAACCTGCGCGATGGTCGGAGCCAGCTTTGCCGAGGCGCAAGACGTGCGGCTGGTTTCCGACAGGGCAGTGGAGTCGCTGAATGAGGCATCTTTGTTGCGCCAAATTGACGACGACGCCGTACCACAGGATTATGTCGCTGCGGCCCGTGCCGATTACCGTCGGCTGCTGACGGCGCTTTACGGGCGTGGCTACTATGGCGGGACGGTCTCGATCACGATCAACGGGATCGAGGCGGCAGATATTTCACCTTTGGCGGCACCGTCGGTCATCGAAGATGTCGTGATCACAGTCGACGCCGGGCCGCAGTTTCGCTTTGGTCAAACCCGCATCGCGCCTCTACCACCGGCAACTGCGTCGCCCGAGGATTTCCAAAGCGGTGAAAGGGCGCGGGCCGATCAAATCGAACGTGCCGTATCTGCTGGCCTGAATGCCTGGCGGGATATCGGTCATCCGCGCGTGCGCGTCGCCGATCAGGCGGTGATCGCACGACATCAGGAAAACCGACTGGATGTCGAGGTCGCGCTGGCCCCTGGTCCCCAACTGACGTTCGGCGCGCTGAATGTCAGCGGGAATGAAGACGTTCGCACCGAGCGTATCAGGGCGATCGCCGGTCTGCCGACGGGTGAAGTCTATTCACCTGATGCGCTGGACAAGGCCGAAAGCAGGCTGCGCCGTACAGGGGCGTTCGACAGTGTGGCGTTCACGATTGCGGATCGAAACGGCCCGAATAACACGCTGCCCATCAACGCGCAGATACTGGAAAGCAAACCACGCCGGATCGGCGTCGGTCTGGAACTATCGTCGGTCGACGGCATTACCACATCCGCTTTTTGGTTGCATCGCAACCTGCTTGGCGGGGCGGAGCGTTTGCGTGTGGATGGTGAAGTTTCCGGCATCGGGGGCGAAACCGGCGGTATCGACTATGCGCTGCGCGGCAAATTTAGCCGTCCTGCAACATTCGGTCCGGACACGGATTACTTTCTGCGCGGTGAGATTTCGCGCGAAGATGAGCCTGACTATCTGCTCGACAAGATTGCGGTCGAAACCGGGTTCACCCGGATCGTCACGGATGATCTGACCGTCGAATACGGTGTCGGCCTGCTGCGGGCGAAGGAAGAAAGTGAAGTCGGTGATCGTCAATACACGCTGCTGACGCTGCCCTTGAAAGCGACGCTTGATCGTCGTGATGCACCGAGCAACGCGACAGACGGTTACTATATCGACCTTTCGACAACGCCCTTCGTCAGCACCGACGGTGACCTGACCGGCGCCCGGCTGTTCGCCGACGGGCGCGGATACTATACCATTGCGGATCGCTTTACCTTTGCTGCCCGCACGCAGGTCGGCAGCGTTTTGGGCGCCGGATTGGAAGAAGCACCGGCGGACTTCCTATTCTATTCCGGTGGTGGCGGCACGGTACGGGGGCAGCCCTATCAGTCCTTGGGCATAGATCGGGCGGTCGACGGTCAGATCGTCTCGACCGGCGGTGCGTCGTTCGCTGGCGCGCAGGTCGAACTGCGGACCGAAATCACCGATAGCCTGTCGCTCGTCGGGTTCTACGACATCGGCTATGTTGGTGAAACATCGGTGCCGCTGGAAGATGCGGAATGGCATGCCGGTGCTGGCATCGGCATTCGTTACGAGACCGGGATCGGCCCTATCCGCCTTGATCTCGGCACCGAGGCCAGCGGCGAAACGGCACAAAACCTGCAAGTCTATATCGGGATTGGACAGGCGTTTTGAAACATCTCATCTGCACTATCATCTTCCTTTGCGCCCCGCTCTGGGCCACCGCGCAGAGTCAGGAGGACGAAGACAAGGGTTACATCACCTCCCTGATCGAAGAGAACCTCTCGGGCGTCAGCCGCGAGGTGAATATCCTCGGTTTTCAAGGTGCGCTAAGCTCCGAAGCGACGATCGAGGTGCTCACCATCGCCGATGAAGAGGGCGTTTGGCTATCGCTTGAGAATATCACCCTTAGCTGGACCCGATCGGCCCTGTTGCGCGGTGCAATCGATATTCAGGAAATCAGCGCTGAGAAAATTGTCGTCTCACGCCCGCCGATTTCCGAAGAGACGGGCCCATCGCCCGAAGCGCAGCCATTTTCGCTGCCAGAGCTTCCGGTGAGCATCGATCTGGAACAGCTGGCCATCGGGCGCCTCGAACTGGGCGAGGTATTTTTGGGCGAACCGATCGCGATCAGCCTGCAGGGATCGGCGTCACTGAGCGGCGGCGAAGGTGTGGCGAACGTCGTCGCCGAACGGCTGGGTGACAAGCGCGGGATATTCGAAATCGACGGCAGCTACGCCAACGAAACCGGCGTGCTTGGCCTGCTGTTGAACCTTGAGGAAGGGGAAGACGGGATCGCTGCGCGCATCCTTGATCTGCCCGGACGGCCCGCAATCGGATTGCGGGTCGAGGGCGAGGCGCCCGTCAACGATTACGAAGCGACACTTGCCATCGCAACCGATGGTGAGGACCGCCTGAACGGCACATTTCGCCTGACCGAGGACCCGGCGGGGCGTTTGGTACGTCTCGATGTCGGCGGCGACGTCTCACCCCTGTTCGACCCGGCCTATCGCAGCTTTTTCGGCACGGATTCGCAGTTATTCGTCGATGCACGCCAGACCAATGATGGGCGTATCGAGGTGTCGTCACTCAATCTCGAATCACAACGACTGAACCTTGCCGGGGCTCTGCTGATCGGCGCGCAGGGCTGGCCCGAACGGATCCGTCTTTCCGGTGGTATCGTGCGGGGCAGCCAACCCGTGCTGTTGCCGGTCGCCGGACCTGAAACATACGTTGCCGGTGCCCGTATCGCGATCAATTATGACAATCAGCTGTCCGACGATTGGACCGCTGAAATCACCATTGACGACTTTGACCGCCCCGGCTTGTTCATCGATGAACTGGGCCTGACGGGCGGCGGCATTTTGCGAAACGGCGAAGGGGCCGAGACGGGCCTGATCACCGCCAATCTGAACTATGGTGCCGAAGGTCTGCGCCTTGACGACGCCGGTGCCGCACAAGCGCTGGGCGACGCGGTGACAGGTCGTTTTTCGGCCAGCCGGACCGAGGGTGAGCCGACGGAAATCTCTCAATTAACGCTCAGCGGTGCCGGCATCAATGTAGAGGCTGAGGCAACGGTTCTTGGCGTGGAAGAAGGCCTGGAAACCGACGCGACCGCAAATCTGAGCGTGGCCGGGCTTGGCCGTTTTTCAAGCCTCGTCGGGCGTGACCTTGGTGGTGCCGCCGAGGTCGCGGTCGAGGCCGTGCTGACACCTCTTGATGGGCTGTTCGACGTAACACTGAACGGCACGACCGACGATCTTGCAGTGGGCATCCCCGAGGCCGATGCGGTTCTGGCGGGCGCCGGTACACTGACTGCACAGGCCGTACGCGACACGACGGGCACGCGCCTGGAAAGCCTGCGCGTGACCACATCAGCGGCAGAGGTCACGGCACAGGCCGATCTGACCAGCGATGGTAGTGATGCCAGTTTTACCGCGCGCCTGAACGAAGTGAGCCTCGTTCTGCCCGACCTGAACGGCGCGGCGTTTCTACGGGGTAACGCCCGTCTGGCCGCCGATGGCGTCATCGATTTCTCGGTCGCAGGGACTGGCCCCTCGGCACAGCTGTCAGCGAACGGCACGGTGAACCCAGCCGAAAACGGTCAGACCATCAACGCCGCGGTCACAGCTGATATTGCCGACCTGACAACCTATGCCGCGTTGGCGGATCGCCCGCTCAGCGGTGCGGCGAACCTTGCGATCGACGGTGTGCTGCTTAGCGATGGTCTGCGCTTTGATGTCGACGTGCAGGCCGAAACGCAGGATGTGACGACAGGGATCGCACGTCTTGACCCGTTTCTTGACGGCGCGGGCACATTGTCCGCCGCCATTGCCCGCCCGACGCAAGAGACCTTCCTTTTATCCGATCTGGATGTTTCCACCCCCATTCTGCGGGCAACGGGCAATGTCGGGATTGATGCACAGGGTCCGCTTGAAAGTGATCTGAACCTGCGGATCACCGACGCCAGCGCGATCGATCCGAACCTGAGCGGCCCGGTCACCGCTGCATTCACGGCAACGCCGGAAGGTGATGAAAGCCTGCGTATGCGCCTGCGCGCGAACGGCCCTGATGTGACGATTGCCGCTGATACGGTTCTGAATAAAGCTACCAACGAAATCAGTGGCGATGTTTCGGCTGACCTCGCCGAGCTTGCTGCATATCAGTCATTGGTCGGTCAACCAATCAGCGGGCAGGTCAGTCTGAATGTCAGCGGCGCTGGCACGATACCGCAGGATGGTGAAATTCCGCGCTTTGATTTCGATCTGCAGGCGGAAACACAGGACGTAACAACTGGAATCGCTCGTGTCGATCCGTTCCTCGTGGGCACAGGCACGCTGTCCGGCAATGTGGCCAGCCCATCTGACGGTACATTTACCCTGTCGGACCTTACCATCGCGACACCTTTGCTACGCGCCACGGGTAACGCGGGCTTTGGCCCTGATGGGCCGCTTGAAAGCGATTTGAACCTGCGCATCACAGATGCAAGCGCCATTGACCCAAACCTTAGCGGGCCCGTTTCGGCAGACTTTACGGCAGCCCCGGCGGGCGGTGACGATCTACGGATCAGACTTAACGCGAACGGGATCGGTGCGGTGATTGCTGCCGACACCCTGCTGGATCGCCCCAGCAACGAAATCAGCGGCGATGTCTCGGCGAATATCGCTGATCTCGCCACGTTCCGTCCCATTGTCGGTCAGCCACTCGGGGGGCGGGTCGATCTGACGGCCAGCGGATCGATTCTTCCTGATCTGAGCCGCTTTGACGCCCAGATCAATCTGCAAACCCGGGACCTGCGCATTGGCAATCCGACGGTCGATGTGCTTCTACGCGGTGCCGGTCAAGTGGACATCGCCGCAAATCAGAGCGATGGCACGCTGACGGTCAGTAATTTTGAGGCTACAACGCCGCAATTCTCGGTCACAGGCGCGCTGAACGGAGCTGAAGGTACCGGTGAAGGCTGGTTCGACGCGACACTTCGCGATGTCGGTATCCTGACGGATCAGGTCAGCGGACCCGCCCGCGCCTCGGGCACGGCGCAGCTGGATGCGACGGGCAACTGGCGCATCGATGCCAGCGGCACAGGTCCCGGCGGACTGAACGCACAGGTGAACGGGCAGGTCGGCAGCGGCGGACAGCTTGACTTGGATGTCACCGGCAGCGCGCCTCTTGCATTGGCGAACACGGCTATCGAACCGCGCCGTCTGAGCGGCACGGCCAATTTCGATATGTCGGTTAACGGTCTACCGGGCCTCGACGCCCTTGGCGGCCGGATTACGATCGCCAATGGGCGCCTCGCCGCGCCGACATTGGCACAGGCGCTGACGGATATCGGCGGACAGATCGGTTTCAGCAACGGGCGCGCCCGGCTTGACCTGCGCGCCAATGTCGAAGCTGGTGGTGGGCTGACGATCATAGGCCCGGTCGATCTTGAAGGGCCGAACAACGCCGACATTACGGCCAATGTCCGTGACGTCAGATTGCGCGACCCCGAGCTTTATTCGTCGTCTATCGCAGGCACGGTCAGCGTGACCGGCCCGTTGCAGAACGGTGCGCGGATCGTCGGGCGGCTGGAACTTGGTCGGACCGATATTCGGGTGCCATCGTCCAGCGTCAGTACCCTGGGCGACCTGCCCGAGGTGCGCCATATCGGCGCCGGTTCCGACGTTACACGGACGCTGCAAAGGGCCGGGCTTTCGGCGACGCCGGAAAGCGGCGATGGTGATAGCGCGGGCCCGGCAACACCCGGCTTTCCGCTGGATGTGGTCATCAACGCGCCGTCCCGCATCTTTGTCCGGGGGCGGGGTCTGGATGCAGAACTTGGCGGGCGATTAAGCATCGGTGGCACGACGAACGATGTCGTACCGGTCGGTCGTTTCGAATTGATACGCGGCCGCATCGACATATTGCAGCAGCGGTTCGACCTGACCGAAGGCAGCGCGACCCTTCAGGGCGACTTTGATCCCTATATCCGCCTTGTGGCGACGACCCAGACGGATAACGGAACGACCGTCAACATCATCGTCGAAGGACCAGCGGGTGAACCCGAAGTACGGTTCGAGTCCGTTCCAGAATTGCCGCAGGATGAGGTCCTGTCGCAGCTAATTTTCGGGCGTGATCTGGAAAGCATCAGCCCCTTGCAAGCCGTCCAACTTGCCTCGGCCATCAGCACACTTGCCGGGCAAGGTGGTGGGGCAGTTGATCGTTTGCGGCGTAACATCGGCCTTGATGACTTCGACATCACAACCGACGAAGAGGGTCAGACAGCCGTGCGTGCAGGTCGTTACTTGTCTGAAAACGTCTATACGGACGTGGTCGTGAACAGCGAAGGTGATACGGAAATCAACCTGAACCTCGATGTCACGAATGAGATTACGGCGAAGGGCAGTGTCGATCAGGATGGTGAAACCAGCATCGGGATCTTCTTTGAACGCGATTATTGATTCGGTAATCCAAGGATCAATCTAAGCGTGAGTCTTGGAAAAAACTTCACGTTTTTCTAATTTTTGCCTGTCTAAAAGTAAGGTGACGCCGCGGTAAGGCCAAGATTTCGCCCAGTTTTTTTGGTCTTACGTGTCATTGAAAAAGACGAGCAGTAATTCCAGGACGCCTCCCAATGCCGATCAGATCCTATACGGGGTATCTCAACTCCGAACTCTTGGGCACGGAAAACCCAACGGTTGACGGTACCTTCAACATCAGTGGTGTCGATCAGCTCGATATTCTGATGCAGGATGGTGCCGGCGACCTTGTGGTCGAGGGTGACAGCCGGACCGGCAATAACGCTTCGAACAGCACTGAAGACTCGGAAGACCCACAAGGCGATCAGTTCATCTTTGCGCAAGAGGCCGACGGGACCGTCCTGTTCGACGGCGAAACCTTCTACCTGGAGTCCACCTTCGTTTTCGAAATCGACGGCCAGCGCTTTACCGGCTACTCGTTTGAGGAAGACAGCGGCGGCGGCAGCGTCGATTTCACCATCCTGCCGCCCAATCTGCCCGCCGGAGAGGCGACGATCATCTCGGTCAATTTCAGACCGAACCCCGATTCCGTGCCTTACGCGGCGCTCAGTTCCGGGGACGAAGTGATCGACGACGCACCTTACGCGAATCTGGATTTCAGCGGCGCGGATGACATCATTGCTGGTGACGGCGACGACACGATCACGTCGCGCGGCGGCGCTGATACGATTGATGCGGGCCGCGGCAATGACACCGTTAATTCTGGTGGTGGTGCAGATGTTGTTGATGGCGGCGGTGGTGACGACACCATCAATGCCGGTGGCGGCAACAATACCGTCGATGGTGGAGCCGGCGATGACGACATTACGTCCTTTGGCGGTGCCGACACGATCGATGGCGGTTCGGGTGACGATGAAATTTCGTCCGGCGGCGGAAATGATACGATCACCGGCGGTGCGGGGCAGGACACGATCGACGGTGGGTCGGGCAACGATACGATCAGCGGCGACAGTGGCGTAGCACCCGGCGTTCAGAGCTTTCAGGGGATTGATTACAGCACTATCCCCGATCCAGACGGATCAGGCACGTCGATCGATGACGGGGATGATCTTGGCCAATCCGTTTCGGTAAACAGTGGGACGACCCGGGTCGACATCACTTCTTTCAGTGATGGTGACAACAACCCGACAATGTCGTTCAACAACAGTGAGACGCAGGTTACGACCGGGCTGAATAACGGCCCGGGCGGTACGTCTAACGATACCTTGTTGCTGACAGGTGCCGGGACGGATGGTGATACGTCCACAACCTTGATCGAGTTCACATCCACCGATCCGGCCATCAATGACGAGGTGATCAACGTCAATTTCCGCATCAACGATATCGATGATGCAACCTGGCGCGATGTCGTCACCGTTCGCGCATTCGACGCGGATGGCAATGCGATCACGGTCAACCTGACCGGTGGCGCCAATATGGTGCTTAGCGATACCGATGGCGTGGCTGGCAACGATACGGCGACCGCGATTGATGGCACCGGAAATGCCAGCCCCGGCACGCCCGCCTCGTCCTTGTTGGTCGAGATTCCAGGTCCTGTCGCCCGGATCGAGATCGACTACGGCAACCTCGAAACAGGCGGTCAGCGGATCGACCTGACCGAGATTTTCTTTGAATCGACCCCCATCGTCGTCGATCCCAGCGGGAATAGCGACATTATCGATGGTGGCGCGGGCGATGATACGATCCTTGGTCAGGAAGGTGATGACCAGATCGAAGGTGGCACCGGTGACGATACGATTGACGGCGGCATAGGTGACGATGACATTCAGGCCGGCGATGACGACGATGAAATCAGGATCAGTGCAGGCACCGATACCATCGACGGCGGTGCCGGCAACGATACATTCACCGCCATCGGTGGTGAATCACTCTCGGATGAGACGATCACCGTTACCGTTGACGACAATGGTGACGGCACAATCGCCAAGTCTGGTGATGGCACAACCGATAACGCCACCAGCATCGAAACATTCATCGCGGATGAGGCCGCGGCCGAAGACGACAGCATCAGCCTGACAGAGGCTGGCCTGACTCCGGCTGAGGTCTCTGGTCTCGATGACATGGCGACGGGTATTTTCACGCCCGGCGACGGCAGTGCGCCGGTGTCTTTTGGCGGCCCCGGGCAGCCTTCAATCAGCGTGCTTCTAGCCGGAACCTATGTCAGACCTGACGGATCCGAGGTGCCAGTCAAAGGTGATTATCAGATCACCGGCGGGGATGAGAGCGGGCAGGTCGGCGACATTGCCTTTGAGAACTTTGAAAACATCGATTTCTCGGTCGTTTGCTTTGCCGATGGCACGTTGATCAAGACTGCCCAAGACATGCGCCCGGTTGAAGACCTGAAAGTCGGCGATGTGCTCGACACACTGGACAATGGGCAGCAAACGATCCGTTGGGTTGGTCACCAAACCCTGACAGATACCGACTTCGCCCTGAAACCCAAGTTGCGGCCAATCCGGATAAAGGCCGGTGCGCTTGGGGCCAACACGCCGTCACGCGACCTGATCGTTTCACCCCAGCACCGGATGTTGCTGAAATCGAAAATCGCGATCCGCATGTTCGATACGGCCGAAATTCTGGTGCCTGCAAAACACCTGGTTGGTTTGAAAGGTGTCGAAATCGCCACCGATATCAGCCGGATCAGCTATCATCACGTCATGTGCGACGATCATGAAATTATCGAAGCCGAAGGCGCATTGGCCGAAACGCTTTACACCGGTACCGAAGCGATGAAGGCAATGAATCCCGAAGCCATCGAGGAGATCGAGGCGGTGTTCGGCGAAGTCCCTTACATCAACCGTCCGCTGGCCCGGCTCACACCCAAAGGCAAACGGGTTAGGCATCTGGTGAACCGGCACGTCAAGAACGACAAACCCGTCTATTCAAGGGCCGTATGATCGAGCGGCGGGCTATCCCGCCAACCGCATCCGTTCGGCCTGCATGATCTCTTCCATGCTGTCATGCTCGGCCACCCAATGACCTGGCGATACCTCGGTCACGTTGGGACGATAGCTTGGGTCGCTGTCGCGGCGTGACGGCAGAAAACGCAGACCAGCCCCGGGATCCAGCGGTGAGGGAAGTTCACCCGGCAGCCGCACCCGTTCGCGCGTGCGCTCGACCCGCGGATCGGGGATCGGCACTGCGGAGATCAGTGATTTCGTGTAAGGATGGATCGGGTCCTCATAGATCGCATCACGGTCTGCCAATTCTACGACGCGGCCCAGATACAGTACCATGATCCGGTGCGAGATATCGCGTACAACCGACAAATCGTGCGATATGAAGATCATCGAAAGGCCCATATCCGCCTGCAGCTCTTTGAGCAGCGCGATGATCTGGGCCTGAATCGACACATCCAGCGCGCTGACGGCCTCGTCACAGATCACCAGCTCGGGGCGGTTGATCATCGCCCGCGCGATCCCGACCCGCTGGTTCTGGCCACCAGACAGTTCATGCGGGTAGCGGTTGATCATGCGGCGATCCAAACCTACCCGCTCCATCATTTCTGCCACTTTCGCACGGCGTTCTTTGGACGTCAGCTTGGGCTGAAATGTCAGCAGTGGCTCTGCAATCGAAGCCGAGATCGTCATGCGCGGATCAAGGCTGGCGAGTGGATCCTGAAACACGATCTGCAGGTTCTTGCGATGCGGAACCAGTTCCTTGCGGCTAAGCCCACGCAATTCCTGCCCCATCCACGTCACTGACCCGGCGCTGGGCGGGATCAGTTGCAGTACGGCGCGTGCCAGCGTGGATTTCCCGCAACCGGACTCGCCCACGATACCCAGTGTTTCCTTGCGGGCCAGATCAAAGCTGATCCCATCGACAGCGCGCAGGGGGATGGTTTTTCCGAACAGGCCTTTGTTCACGCGGATGTCAAAGTTCACGGCGATATCCTTGACCTTCAACAGATCCTCGCCCTTCGCGACCTCGACATGCGCCGTTTCGGTCGGTTGGTCGATCCGCGGCATCGCATCCAGCAGCATCCGCGTATAATCGTGTTGCGGATTGTGGAAAATCTCCTCCACACTCCCTTCCTCGACATATTCGCCGTGGCGCATCACCGCGACCCGGTCGCACATGCGGGCAACGACGCCCATGTCATGGGTAATCAGCGCAATCGCCGTCTGCTCTTCTTTTTGCAGCTTTGCCATCAGATCAAGGATTTCCGCCTGCACGGTCACATCCAGTGCGGTCGTCGGCTCATCCGCGATCAGCAGCTTGGGTTGGCACAGCATTGCCATCGCGATCATCACACGCTGGCGCATGCCGCCGGACAGTTGGTGCGGATATTGATTGATCCGATGCTTTGCTTCGGGGATCCGCACCCGTTCCAGCCAATCCAGACACAGGGCCTTGGCTGCCGATCCGCGCATATCTGTGTGTGCGTCCAGAACCTCCATCATCTGTTGGCCAACTGTCAGATGCGGTGTCAGGGCAGTCAGCGGGTCCTGGAAAATCATTGATACATTGGCGCCCCTGATCTTGTTCGCCTTGCTGGCCGGGATATTCAGCATTTCCTGCCCGTTGAATTTTGCGGATCCGGTCGCATGCCCATTCCGGGTCAACAGCCCCATCATCGCCATGAACGTCTGGCTTTTGCCCGACCCGCTTTCGCCCACGATACCCAGGCATTCACCCGTCTTGATCGACAGATTGATGCCTTTCACCGCCTCGACCAAGCCATCGCCGGTTTCGAAATTCACGCGCAGGTTATCGACTTGCAGCAAGCTCATGATCAGCGGTCCTTGGGATCGAGTGCGTCACGCAAACCGTCGCCCACAAAGAAAAAGGCGAAGATGGTGATGACAAAGAAGAAAAGAGGATAGGCAATCTGCCAGTAATAGCCGAACTGCATCGTGCGCGAGCCTTCGTTGATCAGCGCACCGAGCGACGTGTTGGGTTCCTGCACGCCAAGGCCGAGGAAGCTGATGAAGCTCTCGAAGATGATCATGCCCGGCACAAGAAGCGTCGCGTAGACGATCACGATGCCCAGCAGGTTCGGCACGATGTGGCGCAGGATGATCTTCAAAGGATGCACGCCGATCGCATGGGCGACCTCGACGAATTCCTTGTTCTTGATCGTCAGGGTTTGTCCTCGCGCGATCCGGGCCATGTCGAGCCACGAGATCAAGCCAATCCCCAGAAACAGCATGAAGATCGAGCGCCCAAAGATGACGAGCAGCAGGATCAGAACAAACATGAACGGGATCGACATCAGGACATCCACGATCCGCATCATGATCCCATCGATACGACCGCCAAAGTAACCGGCGGTCGCGCCATAAAGGGTGCCGACCGTGACCGCGACAAGGGCGCCCACGACCCCGACCATCAACGAAATCCCGGTGCCCTGCACCGTCCGCGCATAAAGATCGCGCCCGTTACTGTCGGTCCCGAAATAGTGTCCCGTCTCAAACGAAGGCACACCTTTGCTGGCATTGTTACCGATCAGCGAGAAATCGACAAAGTCCCGCTCCCATTGGGCGAAATACTGACCGAACAGCGCGAACGCAGCCACCAAACCCAGCAGAATCAAAGAGACGACAGCGGCCTTGTTTCGAAAGAACCGGGCACGTGCATCAGCCCAAAGCGATCGGCCCTGTACTTCGGCCATGTCCATCGCATCGCCCACACCTTCGACGGCAGCTTTGTTGGGAAACATCGGATAGCCCCCTTAATAGCGGATTTTCGGGTCGAGCCATGCGTAAAGCACGTCGACCACAAGATTGAACGTGATGGTCAGCGCGCCCACCAGGATGGTGATGCCCATAATCACGGCATAGTCCCGGTTGAAGGCAGAGTTTACAAAGAACTGCCCAATGCCACCGGTGGAAAAGAACTGATCAATTATGACGGACCCTGTAATCATCCCAACGAAAGCAGGTCCGAGATAGGATAACACCGGTAGCATCGTCGGCTTCATCGCATGCCGCCAGATGACCGTCCGGTTCGGCAGCCCCTTCGCGCGCGCCGTTCGGACAAAATTGGTGTTTAAGACTTCCAACATCGAAGATCGTGTGATCCGTGCGATGGATGCCATGTAAGATGTAGACAACGCAATGACCGGCATCACCATGTTTTCCCACTGTCCGCCATTCCAGCCGCCACCCGGCAGCCAGCCAAGCCAAAGCGTGAAGGTCAGCACAAGGATCGGCGCCATGACGAAATTCGGCAACACCTGCGCGCCGACCGAGATACCGACGGCCAGATAATCCAACCACGAATTCTGCTTGATCGCCGCAGCGATCCCCAGCGACACGCCAACACTGACGGCGACGACAAATGACCAGAACCCGTAGGTCAGCGTGACCGGAAAGCCTTGCGCGATGATGTCGTTCACGCTGCGGTCCTTATACTGAAAGGACGGGCCGAAATCGAATTGGGTCACGACGCCCCAGACGTAATTGACGATCTGTGCCCAAAACGGCTGATCCAGCCCGTACTTCGCCTCGATATTCCGCAGAACCTCGGGCGGCAGCGGTCGTTCTGAATTGAACGGCCCACCCGGGGCCGCGTACATCAGAATGAACGAAATGACGACCAGCACCAACAATGTCGGGATGGCCACGGCAAGGCGGCGGATCAGGAAATTCAGCATATGTCAGGGGTCCACAAATTCAGAGCTTGTGAAGAAAAGTTGCCGCGCCCCAGCGGGGGCGCGGCCAAACCAAATCGCGTTATTCAGCGATTTTGTACAGGTCTTTGGAATACCAGTTCTGCTGGAAGTTTTCGAAGGGCCAGCCTTCCAGATTTTCAGCGAACATTTTCACAGATGCGTAGTGATAGATCGGAATGATCGGCACTTCCTGACTGACGATCTGCTCTACCTGCTCGTAAAGTGGCTGCGGATTGTCAGATGTCTTGGCTTCGGCCAACAGCGCATCAACTTCTTCGTTGGTGTACTTGGCATCGTTATAGCCGGACTCGGACTGCATAAGGTCAAGAAATGTGGACGCCTCATTGTAGTCGGCACACCAACCGGCACGTGCAACTTCATAGTCCTGATTGCCGCGCGTTTCGAGGAATGTCTGCCATTCCTGGTTGGCCAATTCGGTTTCGACACCCAGCGTCTGCTTCCACATCTGGCTAATGGCGATAGCAACCGACTTGTGCGAATCCGACGTATTATAGATCAGGTTCAGGGTGATCGGATTGTCAGGACCATACCCAGCCTCGGCCATCAACTCCTTCGCCTTTTCGTCACGAGCTGCCTGATCCATCGTGGCGATGGGTGTATCGGGTGTTTCGAACCCGGCTGTCGCCCAGTGCGTGAACGTGTAGGCAGGCTTTTGACCACCGGCCAGCACGTTTTTTACAATGACGTCACGGTTGACTGCCAGCGACAGCGCCTGACGGACCTTGTCATCCAGAAGAGCAGGGTTCGAATTTTCATCTGTCAGGTTGATAGTGTAATAGTACGAACAGGCCATCGGCACTGAAACGGCCTGATCTGGGTATTCTTCGGAAAGCGCCGGGAATTGACCTGCCGGTACATCGGTTCGGTCCAATTCACCAGCCAGATAACGGGTCAGCGCTACGTTTTCATCGGGAATGACCAGCGAAGTCACCGTTTCGATGATTGTGTTGTCATTGTCCCAGTACATTTCGTTGCGCGAACGGACCAGTTTTTCCTGCGGAACGTGCTCGGTCAGCTTGTAGGCGCCGTTTGACACCATGTTACCGGGCTTGGTCCAGTCATCGCCATGCTCTTCGATCGTCGCCTGATGGACAGGGAAAGTGGTAAAATGGGTCAGCATCTGCGGGAAGTAAGGCAGCGGCTGCGTCAGGCGGACCTCAAGGGTCGTGTCATCAATGGCAGTCACACCAAGTTCGGATGGCTCGACATCGCCGGCGATCACTTCAGACGCATTTTCTAGCGACATCAGTTCGATGAACCATGAATATGGCGAGGCAAGTTCGGGCGAGGCCGCACGCTTCCACGCATACTCAAAATCACCGGCGACAACGGGATCGCCGTTCGACCACTTGGCGTTGTCACGGAGGGTGAAGGTATAAACAAGGTTATCGTCGCTGACATCATGGCTCAGCGCTACGCCGGGAACCAGAGCGCCGGTTGCATCTTGGTTATACAGCCCCTCGAACAGGTCCCGCAGAATATCCCCACCCGCGCTGTCTTCGGCCACACCCGGATCGATCGACGGACTTTCGTCGAGATCGCGATAGGTGAATGTCTGGTCAGAGGCGAGCGGTTCGCCCGTTTCGGGATGTGTCGCGTGACCGTCGGCATAGACCGCACCAGTGGTGGCGATCAGAAATGCGGCGGTGGTCGCCATCAGTTTTGTCTTCAATGTCATGAAAAACTCCCTTGTTGTTGTATCGTTGGCCGACACAATCTTGCGTTTGTCGCGCGCTGGTTGCGCGGATGCCGTATTTTTTGAGTTGTTAACAGAAATGGCAAGGGCAATCGGTGCGGAATGTCGGGACATTTCTACGTTGCGGGGGTGAACCCGGAACATGCGCAAGATGTGGATAGTTTTTGGCGGGGCTGCAACATTTTCTGACTGCGCGCGAATTTGCACAGCACCTGTTGATTCGCCGGGTGGTGACAGCCTGATGATTTTCCGCCTATCTGATCGGAACATGGCCAATGACGACATTCCAGATCTGACGCTTGAAACCCGCCAAGGCCTGCCCGACGCGCTGCGCGTTTTGCTGGCCGAGTATCCGCGGATCGGTTGGGAACGCGACCCGGGATTCGACGGTCTGATCCGTTTCTGGCTGGATCGCCATGTCATGTTTCGACGGATTCTGGATACCTTACGGCAAGGGACCGAGGCACTGATAGATAAAGACGATAGCCCTGAAAGGTATCGTATTTTGGTCTCGCGCTATGGCGGTATGTTCGTCAACGGCCTGCACGAACATCATACGATCGAAGACACGCACTACTTTCCCAGGCTCGCCCAACGCGACACGCGGGTCGCACGCGGCTTTGACATCCTCGACCGTGATCATCACGCGATTGACGCTGATCTGAATGCGTTTGTGGCCGGCGCCAATGCAGTCATGATGCAAGCGGAAGATCGCGATGCGCTGCAGAATGCGGCGGGGGCATTTCGCGATCAACTCATCAGCCTCGAACGCAACCTCAACCGGCACCTGCTGGACGAGGAAGACCTGATCGTACCGATCATCCTGAAATATGGCACCAAGGGACTTGGCTAAGTCTGTTTTGACAGTTGCACTGCCAGAATCCCACCTGCGATGATCGCAACGCCAAGGATGTCCAGAAACCCGACCCGCTCACCCAGCAAAGCAGCCGCAATGGCGACGCCCAGAAACGGGTTGAGAAAGTGGAATGTCGATGCCCGCACCGTTCCGATCCGCCGCACCAGCAGGAACCAGACCAGCGTCGCGGCCAATCCCGGCACCAGCGTAGTGTAGATGAAGGCAACGATCAGCTGCCACGTCCACGTCACGACAAAACTCTCCAACGCCAGCGCGGGCACCCATAACACAAGGCTACCCACAAGCATCTGAAGACCAACGATCATCAGCACATTGCCCCCCGATGAGGCACCCAGTACCGCCATGGTCGCCACGGTCAGCGAGATCACCCCGATGACGCACAACGCGAGGCCGTAAAGATCGACGCCGCCTTCGATCCGCGCGCCCATGATCAGCGCCACCCCCGCAAAGCCCGCGACCAAACCAGCAACGCCCAACGGCCGGACCCGTGTCCCGAAAACCAACCACCCGGCCAAAGCGACCAACAGGGGCATGGTCGACGCGATGATGGCGGCCAGCGATGCGGCAACCGTCTGCATCGCCACGAAGTTCAGGCCCAGATACAGTGCGTTCTGGCAAATACCAAAGACCAGCACACCAAGCCACTGCCCCCGGCTTAGCCGCGCGGATTGGCCTAGCGCCGCCGCAATTCCGATGCCTATCAGACCAGAGATCAGAAACCGCAGCGCCAGCGCCGTCAGCGGTGGCGCATAGGTCACGATCACGCTCGCCGACGTAAATGCCGATGACCACATACACGCAAAGGCGAGGCCCATGATGATCGCTTTGATATCCATCTGACCGGGCCTAGCCTGTTTCGATCGGTGTCGAAAGCGCAGAGTGGTATCGCCCGATCACCCCACGTACAACAACGGCACCGCCATCATCATAAGGACATTGCTTTGCCGGAACATACGCTGACAGCCTTCCTTGAGCAGGGTTACGTCCCTCGCCCATCGGCCCAAACTGGCAAGGCGCTCAAACGACGACACAGTGCCGCCGACCTGCCGCGCCGTATCCACATTTTTTTGGGATACGGGATTTGAAACGGCACCAGATATTGTCAAGCTATGTGCCCAAAGCTGGCTGCGTTTTCATCCGGATTGGGATGTTGTTCTGCTCGACCAAACGCAGGCCGACGAAATCCTGCCACGCGACGGTTTCCCGGCGGAAATGATCATTTCGCACTACGCCGACATGCTGCGTACGGCGCTTTTGCTGAAACATGGTGGTGTATGGGCCGATGCCACTTGCCTGTGCCTCAAGCCGCTTGATGGCTGGCTTCCCAACATCTTCAACCAGTGCGGCTTTTTCGCGTTCCACAAGCCGGGACCGGACCGGCTGATCTCAAGCTGGTTCCTCGCCGCCGCCAAGAACAGCGTTGTCGTGGAAGAGATGCACGCGATCTTCGGCGCGTACTGGAAATGGGGACCGCATCACGCGGGTAAGCCACCCTATTTCTGGTTCCACTACCTGTTCGAACATCTGGTTCAGGACAACCGCGACGTCCGTGCGCGCTGGTCACATGCACCCAAGATCAGCGCGGTGCCGGTACATCAGCTGAAACGACTTCTCAGTGGAACGATTGACGATACCGCGCGCATCCGCGCTATGATCGGCGCAACGCCAGTTCAAAAGCTGACGCACAAGCAAGACATCAAAGTCGACGACATCCTTGAGATCTTGGATCAGGTCGGCATCACGCTCTAACGAAAAAGGGCCGCCCGAAGGCAGCCCTGCATCCGCATATGCGATCTGATATTAGCCGTTCACGCTGTCCTTCAGCGCCTTTGCGATCGTCATCTTCACAACCTTGTCCGCGTCTTTCTTGATCTGCTCACCCGTGGCCGGGTTGCGGACCATACGCTCGGGGCGCTCGCGGCAGTAGATCTTGCCGACACCGGGTAGTGTGACGGCGCCACCACCGGATACTTCTTTGGTGATGATGCCGGTCACAGCGTCCAAAGCAGACCCTGCTGCTTTCTTGTCCATGCCTGTTTCGTCGGCCAATGCAGCCACCAGCTGCGCTTTTGTCATTGGTTTTGTCGCCATTTTACTGGTCTCCCTCGTTCGCCCAACCTGTAGGGCCAATTACCCCGCTATATAACGGTATGTTGTGGCACCCCACAATGGTTAGTGCAAGTTTACAAGGGAAAATCGTGCCTTTTGGGGTGTTTTCCGCCACGTTAGAGGAAAGCTGTTTCCTCAAAGCTACGCAATTTGCGGCTGTGGATGCGTTCCAGCGGCATTTCGCGCAGCCGTTCCATGGCCCGGATCCCGATCATCAGATGCGCAGCCACCTGTGTTTTATAGAATTCGGAGGCCATGCCGGGCAGTTTCAACTCCCCGTGAAGCGGCTTATCAGACACGCAAAGAAGCGTCCCGTAAGGCACCCGGAACCGGAACCCGTTGGCCGCGATCGTGGCGCTTTCCATGTCCAGCGCAATCGCCCGTGATTGCGATAGCCGCTGCACCGGCCCCGCCTGCTCGCGCAGTTCCCAGTTGCGGTTGTCGATGGTGGCCACCGTACCGGTGCGCATGATGCGCTTCAACTCGTAACCTTCCAACTCGGTCACATCCGCAACCGCCCCTTCCAGTGCGATCTGGATTTCCGCCAACGCCGGGATCGGCACCCAAACGGGCAGATCATCATCAAGCACGTGATCTTCGCGCAGATAGGCATGGGCCAAAACAAAATCGCCAAGGCGCTGCGAATTTCGCAGGCCGGCACAGTGCCCAACCATCAGCCAGGCATGCGGACGCAGCACCGCGATATGGTCCGTCGCCGTCTTCGCATTCGATGGCCCCACCCCGATATTCACCAACGTGATGCCACTGCCATTGGCACGCTTCAGATGGTATGTCGGCATCTGCGGCATCTTCGCTGGCTGCGGCAGGGGCGCATCCGCTTCCGTGATCTCGACATTCCCGGTGCTGACGAAACTGGTGTAGCCGCTGTCGGGGTCGGCGATCATGTGGCGGGCATAGGCCTCAAACTCGTCCACATAAAACTGATAGTTGGTGAACAGCACGTGGTTCTGAAAATGCTCTGCCGCCGTGGCCGTGTAGTGCTGTAGACGGGCCAATGAATAGTCCACCCGCTGCGCCGTGAACGGCGCCAATGGCCGCGCACCGTCGGGATACGTGAAACCTTCGCCATTCACGATTGCATCGTGTGTCGTGCTCAGATCCGGCACGTCAAACGCATCGCGCAGGTTGAACTCCATCGATCCGTCCTGCGGGACCGTCAGCGCCGGATCGTGCGCAGCCGCGAAATGGACTGGCATCACGGTGTCGGATACGCCGATAATAACCGGCATGCCATGGCTTTTGATCAGCAGCCCAATCTGCTGGCGCAGATATTCGGCGAACAGGTCGGGGCGGGTCACGGTCGTGGCATATGTCCCAGGCTCGGCCACGTGTCCAAAAGATAGACGGGTATCGGTCTTGGCATAGGTCGTCGTGGTCAGCCGGATTTCCGGATAGTAGGCGCGCACCCGCGTCTCGGGCTGACCCTCTCGCAGGGCCGCAGCAAAGTTTTCGGACAAAAACTTTACCGCCGCGTCATAAAGCGCGATCAACCGCTCCACCGCCTTGCCCGCATCGGTAAAGGCCTCTGCCTTGGGGACATCGGGTGTGCGGATCGCGATCTTATGCGCAAGGTTCATGCGTTTTCCTCAAACAGTTCCGTAATCTCGAATTTATCCACGTCCACCAGACCCAAATCAGAAATGCGCAACGACGGAATGACAACCAATGCCAGCAGCGAATGCTGCATATAGGCGTTGTTCAGCGTGCAGCCGCATGTCGCCATCGCCCGCACCATCTGGTCGGCCTTCGCCGCGACCTCTGCCGCTGGGCTGTCAGACATCAGGCCCGCGATGGGGAGTTCCACCAGCGCCAGTTCCTGACCGTCCTTCCAGACCGTCACACCGCCACCAACCTCGCCCAGCCGATTGGCCGCAGCGGCCATCATATCACGATCTGTGCCCACAACGATCATATGATGACTGTCATGCGCCACGGTCGAGGCCATTGCCATGCGGCCCTTGTATCCAAACCCCGACACGAAGCCGTTCGTGACCTGACCCGTGGCACGGTGCCGCTCGACAAGGGCGATCTGATAGGTGTCGCCCTCACCCTCCACGCGGCCATCAACGACCGGCAATTCCGCAGTCAAAGCCTGCGTCGGCGCCTGGTTTTCAACCACACCAATGACCTTGGCCCTTACCTTGTTCGCGCCGTCGGGTGCCAGGATGTCAAAGCGCGACGCATCAAGCGACTTCATCCGCACGGTCTGCCGCGCATCCGCGGGCCAGTCGTAATGCGGGCAATCAACGGTGATCTTCCCATCCCGCGCGACGGTCTGCCCCCGCGCGATCACTTCCTCGATCGGCAAAGTTGTCAGATCAGACGTCAGGATCACATCCGCCCGCCGCCCCGGCGCGATTGAGCCCAGTTCGCGCTCTAACCCGAAATGCGTCGCCGTGTTGATCGTCGCCATCTGCAACGCGATCAGCGGATCACATCCACACGCAATCGCATGGCGCACCACCCGGTTCATATGCCCGTCATTCACCAGTGTGCCCGCCATGCAATCATCCGTACACAGAATGAAATTCCGCGGATCGAGCCCCTTTTCCGTCACCGCCGTGATTTGGCTTTCCACATCATACCAGGCCGAGCCCAGCCGCATCATCGACCGCATCCCATTGCGCACACGCGCAATCGCGTCGGCTTCCGCCGTGCCTTCATGATCGTCCGATGCACCACCTGCGACATAAGCCGAAAACGCAACGCCCTTATCGGGCGAGGCATAATGCCCACCCACCGTCTTACCCGCATGCATCGTCGCCGCCATCTCGGCCAGCATCTGCGGATCACCATTGATGACACCGGGAAAGTTCATCATCTCGCCCAGCCCGATGATGCCCGGCCAGGCCATCGCCTCGGCCACATCCTCGGCGCTGATCTCAAACCCGGTCGTCTCCAATCCCGGCGCCGAGGGCGCGCAAGAGGGCATCTGCGTATAGATGTTGATCGGCTGCATCAGCGCCTCATCATGCATCATCCGCACGCCTTTGAGGCCCAGCACATTTGCAATCTCATGCGGGTCGGTAAACATGGTCGTCGTGCCATGCGGGATGACAGCGGCGGCAAATTCGGCGGGCGTCAGCATCCCGCTTTCGATATGCATATGGCCGTCGCACAAACCGGGGATCAGATAGCGACCCTCCGCTTCAGTCACCCGCGTCTCAGGGCCAATGCAATGGCTCGCATCCGGACCAACATAAGCAAAACGGCCATCCGCCACAGCCACCTGCCACTCCAGCACCTCACGGGTCTGCACATTCACGAGCTTCCCACCGCGAATACCCAGATCAGCCGGTTCCCGCCCCGCGGCGACCGAGACCAAGCGGGAGGCCGACTCAGCCCATGATTTGAAGTGAAGTTCCATCCCCAATGGTTTCACCGTTTGGGGAGAGGTGCAAGAGGCACAGTTTCGGCGCGCGCATGGTTACGAATTGATGCGCAAACACCGGCAAATGTCCCGCCCGGTGGGCACCACCGGGCATCGCCCGACCTCCCCCCGGAGAGCGATTTTGCAGCGTTTCAAGAAGCATAAGGTCAGGTCGTTTGGCTATGTCGTATAGTGCAGAAGTGTTGCAACGCCCTCCAGGTCGGGCAATGCCCTCGACGCTATGGATTAGACCTTTGGATGCAAATGGCTAAACACTGGGCCATAATGTTCATACGGTTTGTCATCAACACAAGATTGCCTGACATGGCAGCGCGAAGCGGGATTTTCGGGATGGCATACAGCCTTCTCAAAAGTCCCGAGACTGATCAATACATTGCCCAGCAGATAAAATCGGAATTGGATTGGTTCGAAGAACACCTGCGCATTCCCAATCGCTTCAACAAAACAAAATCAAAGGGCGCCTATAGAAGGAACACCAAAGGCATCGCATGGTTTCGCAACAATGACAGCGAAGCGTTAGAACGGGCATACGCGCTTTCAGAACTCATCAGATGCTGCGGCATCGATGTGCAGGAGATCATCAGCGACCGAATAGGCTACTTCGTCTACGAAGACGATGTTCAGATCATTGCCGAACCGTTCGCGGACACGCCGACATAGCGGCAACCCCCTATACCTTCCCCACCTCCAAAGCCTCCACATCCGGGTTCAGCCGCACCATCGCCACGTTCAGCGCCCCAGCCACCGTCACCCACACCAGATACGGCACAAACGCCAGCCCGGCCCACATGTCCAGCTGCCAATGCGTCACCGTGCAGCCCAGCACGGACAGCCACAGCACCGCCATCACCGGCAACGCGCCTTTCAGCCGCCGCAGCCCGAAAAACACCGGCGTCCATAACGCATTAAACGCGATCTGCATCGCCCAGAAAGCCATCGCATAGGCGCTCCCCTCCAGCACGGCGACCCGCGCCCCGGCAAAGGACATCAGCAGATAAATCGTCGTCCACGCCACCGGAAACAGCCAGTTCGGAGGCACCCACGACGGCTTGTTCAGCTTCTCATACCACTCCCCCGGCGGAAAGGCCGCGCCGGTGGCGCCCGCCCCGAAACAGGCGGTCAGAAACATCAGGAATAGCCAGATATCCATGGACAGGCTCCTTTCCGTCCATCAACTAGGCCATCGGACGGTCGGTTCCAATCCCGCTTTCGCGCGCCTTCAACTCGGCCAGCACCTGCAGGACAGAGGCTGACCGCCCCGGATCCTGCCGCGCACGGCTGGCGGCATCGACCAGAAAGGCGACTTCGTCCAATGGTCGCGCATAAACCACCGCGGATTGCGGCATCAGCACCGATCCGGCACAACGTAACCCCGATTGCATCAGCCATCCCAGCTTTTGCGGACCCGAGGTACGCGCCCGCATCGAAATACTGTCATAACCATGTCGCCTGACCTGCCGCCCGATCCCCGCATAAATCAGCCGAGCCGCCCAAATCCCTGTCCGCGCCTGCATAGGCAGCACATTGATTCCGGCCTCTGACCGGCGATAAAGCCTGTCCGCCTCGGCCAGTAACCGCTTGACCATCCGACGTACGGCATCCGTCGGCAGCGGCTCGCGAACGAAATTCACCGGATCAACTCTGGCCTCTGCCAACCAATCAAGCGGCAGGTAAATCCGCCCCATCCGCGCATCCTCGCCCACATCACGGGCGATATTCGTCAACTGCATCGCAACACCCAGATCACAGGCACGGGCCAGCGCATCAGGATCACGCACACGCATCAGCACGCACATCATCGCGCCAACGGCGGCGGCGACACGGGCGGAATAGTCACGCACGCCGCTTAACGTCTCATACCGATGCTCTGCCGCATCCCATGCCAAGCCCTCCAACAGGGCTTCCGGCAAGGCGCGCGGCATCTCGAAATCCTCGACTATCGCGGCAAAGGCGCGATCTTCGGGTGCGTTCTTCGGCCGACCCGCATAAGCAGCATCCAAACGCTCTTGCAGGCGCAAGACAGCGCCAGTCTGATATTCGCCCTCGTCCACCTCATCATCCGCCAGCCTGCAAAACGCATACAGCGCCAGCGCCGGATCACGCACCTTGGCAGGCAGCAGCTTTGAGGCCGCATGAAACGACAACGACCCATGGCGGATCGCGTTGCGACAATGGTTAAGGTCTCCCGGTTGGATCATTCAGCGGCCATCTTCAATTCAGGTTGCGCCGGGGCGTCCGGCACCAGTTTGCCAAGCACTTCCGCGCTGGAAATCACCCCCGGCACGCCCGCACCGGGATGGGTACCTGCACCGACCAGATAAAGACCCTTGGCCTCTTCACTGACATTATGCGGGCGGAACCAGGCCGATTGCAGAATGCGCGGCTCGATCGAAAACCCAGAGCCGTTGGGCGACAGATACCGGTCACGGAAATCCTCTGGGGTCAGGGTCATCTCGGTGACGATCCGCTCCGCAAAACCGGGCAGATATTTTTCGACCTCGGCCTGCACCTTGGCCTTGTAGACATCCCGTTCGACCGCCCAGTCCACCGGCTTGTCAAAGCCCAGATGCGGAACGGGCGACAGAACATAGAACGTATCATCCCCCTGCGGCGCGACCGACGGGTCGGTCTTGGAGGGCCGGTGTATATACAGACTCATGTCATCGGCCAGCTTGCCCTTCATGAAGATATCCTTCAGCAGGCCCTCATAACGCGGCGCATTGGTGATCGTGTGGTGGCCGACATCAGACCACATCTCCGCTGTGCCCTTGGTCCCGAAATACCAGACAAACAGCCCCATCGACCACCGGCGCGACTTTAGCTTGCGATCCGTCCAGCGTTTCCGTTGTTTCCAGCGCAACAGCCGCTGATACGTATGTCCCGCGTCCGCATTGCTGACGACCAGCGGCGCATCCAGCACCTGCCCATCGCTCAGCCGGACACCCTTGGCAGTATCACTATCGACAACGATCTCATCCACCTCGACGCCCAGCCGCACCTGCCCGCCCTGAGACCGGATCACGTTCACCATCGCGTCGGCAATCGCCTGCACACCGCCCATCGCGTAATGGACGCCGAACTGCTTCTCAAGATAAGCGACAAGCGCGTACATCGATGTCACATGGCGCGGATCACCCCCGATAAACAGCGGGTGAAACGACAGCGCCATGCGTAAACGCGGGTCTTTCACACGGGCCTTCGCCAGCCCAAGAATAGACCGATCCGCCCGCAGCATCGCAAATTCCGGCAGTACCTTGATCGTCTCCCATAACCGGTGCATCGGCTTGGCGACCATGCCCTCGAAACCAAGGACATAACGGCGCTCACTATCTTTCAGAAAGCACTGATAACCCTTCACATCACCCGGCGACAACCGCGCAACCTCGGCCAGCATCGCATCGGTATCCTGACGCGCCACAAACTTCGATCCATCCGGCCAACGCACCTCGTAAAACGGGTCCATCGGCCGCAAGTCCACATCACGGTGAAAATCGCGCCCGCAGGCGGCCCACAAATCCTCATAAACCTGCGGTACGGTGATAATCGTCGGCCCCAGATCAAAGCGATGGCCGTCCTGCATGACAGACGACCCGCGTCCGCCCGGCCGATCAAGGCGATCCAGAACGGTGACGGCATAACCCTTCGCGCCCAACCGCATCGCGGCGGCAAGCCCGCCAAGACCGGCGCCAATCACGATGGCCGTATTCGAGTCGTTTGATGTCATCCTAAGACAACACTAGTAGTGTCAGCTAAAGTTGACAAATGTTATCGCATGATCTTCCAAAGTGATGGGACCTGTGTCAGGATTAGTTGACACCACGTGAGGTTCACGCCGTGACTCAAACCGTCACTCTTTCATTTTTCCGCTTTTCCGGCCTGCGCGCACGGGCTTGGGCGTTGATGATGATGGGGGCGGCACGGCCTAGCCTGGCCAAAACACCCGACATCGGCTTTTGGAAACTGTGCGGCGCGGGCAAGGGCGAAGGTTTCAATCCCACCGTCACCCCATTCACCATCGCGATCCTCGCCACGTGGAACGATGCTGACATCGCACAGGATCGAACCGCCAACGCTCCGATATTCCGGCGCTACGCCAAACGCAGCGCGGAAAACTGGACCGTTTTCCTGCAAGCGCGATCCGTCCGCGGCGCATGGGACGGCAAAACACCCTTCACAACGGGTGAGACGCAAGATGACGGCCCCATGGCCGCCTTGACCCGCGCATCGATCCGCAAGTCGGCGATCCTGCAATTCTGGAAACAGGTCCCCGATATCTCGGCCAATATCGGCGCGGACCCGAACGTGATGTTCAAGGCGGGAATTGGCGAATTACCGATGCTGGATCAGATCACGTTTTCCATCTGGCCGGACAAGGCAACGATGGACGGTTTTGCCAGAACCGGCCCCCATGGCGCGGCCATCAAGGCGGTGCGCGCCGGCAACTGGTTCTCCGAGGAACTCTTCGCCCGCTTCGCCGTCCATTCGGACCGCGGCACATGGAACGGCATCTCGCCCCTCAAACGATTGGAGGCCGCATGACCCCTTTCCCCTTCTCCGCCATCGTCGGACAGGACGAGATGAAGCGCGCGATGATCCTGACGGCCATCGATGCCAGCATCGGTGGCGTGCTGGTGTTCGGCGACCGGGGCACCGGCAAATCGACCGCCGTCCGTGCGTTGGCCGCGCTGCTGCCGCCCATCAAAGCCATCAAGAACTGCCCCGTGAACAGCGCGAAAGCCGCGCAGGTTCCGTCATGGGCCAACCTCAAAACCAAGCGCGCGCATGAAATGCCTACCCCCGTGGTCGACCTACCCTTGGGCGCGACCGAAGACCGCGTGACCGGCGCGCTCGACATCGAAAAGGCGCTGACCAAAGGCGAAAAGGCGTTCCAGCCGGGTCTTCTGGCCAAGGCCAACCGGGGCTACCTCTACATCGACGAGGTCAACCTGCTCGAAGACCACATCGTCGACCTCCTCCTTGATGTTGCCCAATCCGGCGAGAACGTCGTGGAACGCGAAGGGCTATCCATCCGTCACCCCGCCCGCTTCGTGCTCGTCGGCTCCGGCAACCCGGAAGAGGGCGAATTGCGCCCCCAACTGCTCGACCGGTTCGGGCTGTCGGTCGAGGTCACGTCGCCCACCGACATTGACGAACGGGTCGAGGTCATCAAACGCCGCGATGCGTTCGAGAACGACAACACCGCCTTCATGCTGCGCTGGCAGGCCGAAGACGCGGCGATCCGCGACCGTATCCTGACCGCGCGCAAGGCGCTGGGCAAGCTGAAGACCTCTGACAAGGTCCTCAAGGATGTTGCCGAACTGTGCCTCGCACTTGGCTCCGACGGGCTGCGCGGCGAACTGACCCTGCTCAAAGCCGCCCGCGCCTATGCCGCGTGGCGGGACGACACTGCGCTTACACGCGCCCATCTCCGGGACGTGGCGCCGATGGCATTGCGGCATCGACTGCGACGTGATCCACTGGATGAGGCGGGCAGTGGCACACGTGTCGCACGGACCGTGGACGAAGTTCTTGGATAACTGGCAGCGGGCCACCTTGGCCTTGCAACTCTTGGCCATTGATCCCGGCTTGGGTGGGATCATGATCCGCGCGCGATCAGGCCCGGTGCGGGATCAGCTGTTAAAGCGCATTGATCCCTATGCCCGAAAAATTCATCCGGCGATCAGCGACGAAGCGCTTTTTGGTGGATTAGACCTGGCCGCAACACTCAGCGCCGGACACGTCGTCAAGAAAGCAGGCCTTCTCTCCAAACCGGGGCCACTAGTTCTAACCATGGCCGAACGCGCGCCCGTCCGGTTCGCCGCGCACTTGGCAATGGCACTGGACCGGGGCGAAGGACTCACGCTCATCGCATTGGACGAAGGGGCGGAACCAGACGAGGCGGTTGATCCCAAACTCTCCGAACGTCTCGCGTTCCACATAGACCTATCTGACGTGTCGTTGCGCGACATCGCCACCATACCGCCCGGCATCGCCGGGCAGCCCCCGACCGCCCCCTCGGGCGGGGGCTTCACCCCCACCCGCGGTCGGGAACTACCCTCTGTTCCGCAAAAGGCCCTAGAACAAATCACCCAAATCGCCGCCCAACTCGGCATCGATAGCCTTCGCGCACCCCTCTTCGCCCTCCGCGCCGCAAAGGCGCATGCAGCCCTTCACAACCGCGATGAAATCACTGCAAAGGACATCGAAACCGCCTGCGCCCTGACGCTCGCCCATCGCGCGACACGCATTCCCGAGCCGGAACCAAAAGAACCCGAGGCACCGCCGCCCGACCAATCCACCGACACTCAGGAAAACCCCCTCGATATCCCCAACGAACTGATCCTCGACGCCGTCCGCGCGCTCCTCCCCGACAACCTGCTCGACCGGCTCGCCGCGCAAAAGGCACGACAAGGCCGTGGCAACGGTTCGGGCGCGGCGCGCAAAGGCAACCGGCGCGGCAGACCACTGCCATCGCGCCCCGGTCGCCTGACCGACGGCGCGCGGCTCGACCTGATCGGCACCCTCCGCGCCGCCGCCCCCTGGCAAACCATCCGGTGCAATGCAACCGGTCGCGAAGGCCTGCACATCCGACCCAGCGATTTCCGTATCAAACGGTACGAGGAAAAGTCCGACCGGCTGCTCATCTTTACCGTCGATGCGTCGGGCTCCGCCGCGCTCACCCGCCTCGCCGAGGCAAAAGGCGCTGTCGAACTCCTCCTGTCGCAAGCCTATGCAAGGCGCGATCATGTGGCGCTGGTGGCGTTCCGCGGCAGCGACGCCGAACTCCTCTTGCCGCCTACCCGCTCACTCGTACAAACCAAACGTCGGCTTGCTGGATTGCCGGGGGGTGGAGGTACACCGCTCGCCGCCGGAATGCGCACCGCGTTTGATCAAGCCTTGCAAGCCACACGCAAAGGGCTGACGCCGACGGTCGCAATTCTGACCGACGGTCGCGCCAATATCGCACTCGATGGCAGCGCCGACCGGAAAAAGGCCGCGTCGGATGCACAACAGATGGCCAAAGTGCTACGCAGCAATGGCGTGGGTGCGCTGGTTATCGATACCGGCAATCGACCCGAACTCGCCTTGCGCAATCTCGCGCAAACGCTTGATGCAGCATATCTGCCACTCCCCCGCGCGGATGCCCAACGTCTGTCGCAATCCGTCGCCACTGCGCTCGGCGACTAGATGCGGTGGCCACCCGACCCCGCGACATGGCCGATGGCCGCCCATTCGCGGCAGGTTCTGCACCGGCCCCACCGCTGGCATATCCAGGAAGACGGCAGCGGCGATACGATCATCCTGATCCACGGCGCAGGCGGCGCAACCCAGAGTTTTCGGCACCTCTTTCCAATCCTGACCAAGACTCACCACGTGGTCACCTTCGACCTCCCCGGTCAGGGCTTTACCCAGCTTGGCGCCCAACAGCGGTGCGGGCTCGACCACATGGCCGAAGACATCCTCAGCCTGATCCGGCACGAGGGCTGGAAACCTACGCAACTCATCTGCCACTCTGCCGGAACAGCCATTGCATTGCGGCTTTGGGAACTCGGGCTGCGGCCCGCCAAAGGGGTCTTTGGCGTCAACGCCGCCCTCGGCAATTTCAAAGGTGTCGCAGGCTGGCTTTTCCCCATGATGGCCAAGGCGCTTGCGGTCACACCCTTCAGTGCCACGATGTTCGCCGCAACCACGACACGCAGCAGCGTGCGCACACTGATCCAAGGCACCGGATCGACGCTGGATCGCGCCGGGTTAGAGCTTTACTACCAACTGGCTACTGACAAGGGCCACGTGGACGCAACATTGTCGATGATGGCGCAATGGTCACTTGATGGGCTGTTGACGCGACTGCCTGAAATCGACGCCCCGACACATTTGATCACCGGCGCGAATGACATGGCCGTGCCGCCGCAGGTCAGTCGGGATGCGGCGCAAAAACTGCCGAATGCACGGTTGACGGAATTGGCCAACCTCGGCCATCTCGCACACGAGGAAGACGCGGCCACCATCGCCGACCTGATCGCCACATGAAAAAGGCCGCCGGTGTCATCACCCGCGGCCTTTCATCAAAATCGATGCAAAACTATTCTTCGGCAAACGTCGAAAGATAGGCGTACAGATCATAGGCTTGCGCCTCTTCACGTACCTGATAGGCCATCTTGCCACGGGCGCGGCGATCATCCAGCGTCTCACGCAACCAACCGGTCGGGTCCTGTACGTAGCCCACGAACGCTTCCTCGGTCCAAGGCGTCTCGGCCTCACCAAGCGCCGTCAGAGAGTCGCTATAGCGGAACCCTTCCACAGATCCGATCGTACGACCGGCTATCCCATAAAGGTTGGGTCCGGTCTTTGCATTACGGCCGGCCAGGACCTCACCAGAGGCGTCGGCCACCACGTGACACGCCACGCATTGACGGTTGAATTGTTCTTCGCCAGCTGCAGCATCACCCTGGCTCGAGACATGTCCATCTGCAAAAGCCGGTGCGGCAAGCACGGCGAAGGCCGCTGCGATATTAAACTTTTTCATGATCGTGTTCCTTTTCGATCCTTTTCCGGTGACCGTTTGCCCCAGTCGATGCTCAACATAATGCACCCACAGGCCGGGTCCACCCCTCGATTCAAAATCATCATGATCGGCATTATGCAACTGCATGCGCCAGCGCGCATTGACGCCACAACACGCTTAAGGCACTGACAAGATGGTCAATATCCGCATCCGTATGTAACGGCGACGGGGTAAACCGCAGTCGCTCCGTCCCCTTCGGCACGGTCGGGTAATTGATCGGCTGCACATAGATGTCCCATTCGCGCATCAGATAATCGGCTAGCATGCGGGTCTTGACGGGGTCCTTGATCAGAACAGGCACGATATGGCTGTCATTGCGCATATGCGGAATGCCTTCGCGGTCCAGCGCGTCGCGCAGGCGGGCAACCTGCCGCCGCTGGCGCGCACGCTCCATCTCGGATTCCTTGAGATAAGCGATGGATGTCCGCGCCGCCGCAGCCACTGCCGGGGGCAACGCCGTCGTAAAGATGAACCCGGAAGCAAAGCTGCGGATGAAATCGCACAAGGCGACCGATCCGGTAATGTATCCGCCAACGACGCCAAAGGCCTTGCCCAAGGTGCCCTCGATCAGCGTGATCCGGTCCGCCAGCCCTTCGCGCTCGCTCACGCCTCCGCCACGCGGGCCGTACATGCCGACAGCATGGACCTCATCCAGATAGGTCATTGCACCATATTTCTCGGCCACCTCGACGATCTCGCGCATGGGACAGATATCGCCATCCATGGAATAGACGCTCTCAAACGCGACGATCTTGGGCACATCGGCAGGCAAGGCGCGCAGCTTCATTTCCAGATCATGCACATCATTGTGCTTCCAGATCACCTTCTGCGCCTTGGAATGGCGAATGCCCTCGATCATGCTGGCATGATTGCCTGCGTCCGACAGGATCACGCAATCTTTCAGGCGTGACCCCAGCGTCGACAACGCGGCCCAGTTGGAAACGTAACCGGAGGTGAACAAGAGAGCGGCCTCCTTGCCGTGCAAATCCGCCAATTCCCGTTCCAGCAGCAAATGATCGTGGTTCGTTCCCGAGATATTCCGGGTCCCGCCTGCACCTGTCCCCGTCCGCTCGACCGCCTCGCACATGGCTTCGATCACCTTCGGATGCTGCCCCATCCCCAGATAATCGTTCGAACACCATACGGTGACATCGCGCACCCCATGTTCATCATGATTGGCCGCCCGCGGAAACTTTCCGCATTTACGCTCCAGCTCGGCAAAATATCGGTAATTGCCTTCGCTCTTGAGGGTCTCAAGCTGATCATTGAAGAGGATGTCAAAGTCCATGTCGTCCGTCCTTGTTGGGCAGTGTATTGGGCGCAGGAAGCATCCAGCGCCAGAGTTTCGCATCAGGCAGTGGCACCACCATCAGCCAGTGTTCAAGCAGGGCCAGCGCGGCCAGTGCAGTCAGCAAGGCAAAGCCGACGGATGTCGCTGCAGCCTCAGCCGACCACAAACGTTCGGCGCAAACGGCCAGCATCGCGGTCAGCAACGTAATCGCGATCGGAAAGGCCAGCGTGACCGGACCACGACGAAAATACGATTTCAGATGGGTGAGCGGTGCGGGGACAAATTCGGTATTGATACGCGGCACGCCGAAATAAAGGTTCAGCTTTGCAAAGATACGGGCCAGGAACAGAACCAGATAGGTGGACACCGCCATGCGGTTCGGCATCCCCTGCGAGGCCAGAACCAGACCCAACAGCCCAAGCGTGAGGAACAGCTCATGATAGGCGACCGTCGCAAAGGCGCGGAAAAACCGCGCGTGGCCTGCCAGACCGGGCGGGCAATCCTCGCGCATCGGCCCGGTCACAATCCCTGCCAGAAATGCCAGTTCGACCCAGCCCCAAATGGCCAAAGCACCAAGAAAGCCCAGATAGACGCCCAGCACTGATGTATCGGCCAGCGACACGGCAACAGCCCATACCCCCAGAACCAGCATCGGCACACCTGCAAACAAGGTCGTCCCATGCGCCCCGCGCCTGTCCGCCCGTCGTACGGCCAGCATGATCATCCCGGTGGAAAACCACCAGACGAACAGGGCGAACAAGGCTGCGATCCAGGGTGACGTCATGCTTCCTCTTTTGGCCAAAAATATCCCGGAGGTGTGGAGGCAGCGCCTCCACCGGTTTTCGCTATGAAAACCGACACCCCCATCAGTAAGCGGGCTCCAGCCGCGGGCTGTCAGGCACTTCGTTGCCCTTCACCGGAATGGTCATCAGCGAGATAAACGCAAACCCGGCCTTGGCCGACCCCGCCATCCGCTTGAAGAAACCACCAACACCGCCCTGCTTCTTGCCCTCGGCAATCTGCACATTGGCGGCACCCATCCGGTTCAGCGTCGACTCCCACCTTGGGTGATCGATATCCAGCACCATCGGAAAGACCTGACGCGAAATGTCCGACGTCTTGCGGAACACTTCCTGGCCATACCATGCCGGATCAACGCCCAGCGCCTCGTGGAAGGCAGGGCGCTGATGATCCCGCACCCACATGGTCGAAAACACCGCTGTCAGGAAGAACTTGATCCACATCTTGTTCACCCGCGTTTCGGTCAGTTTCGGATCGGTCTTCATCAACAGGGCAAAGGCCTCGCCATGCGAAAACTCGTCATTGCACCATTCGCAGAACCACTTGAAAATCGGGTGGAACCGCTTCTCCGGGTGCTTCTCCAGGTGGCGATAGATCGTGATGTAACGCGCATATCCGATCTTTTCCGACAGGTAGGTGGCGTAATAGATGAACTTTGGTCGGAAATAGGTATACTTTTTGGCTTGCGTCAAAAAGCCAAGGTTCACCGCAATCCCCGCCTCACGCAGCGCATCATTGATGAACCCGGCATGCCGCGCCTCATCCCGCGCCATCAACTGAAACAGGGTCGTGATGTCTGCATTGGACCCACGGCGCTTCATTTCCTTATACAGAACGCAACCCGAAAACTCGGCGGTACAGCTTGAGATCAGAAAGTCGATGAACTCCGCCTTCAGCTTCGGCTCCATCCCGTCCCAGTCGATGTGGTCCCAGTCCTCGTTCTTCTTGAAATGGCCCTTGTTCGGGTCGGCCTTCATCGCCGCGATCAGCTTGTCCCATTCCTCTCTGACGGGGGTCACGTCGATCGCATCCATCTCGTCAAAGTCAGTGGTGTAGAACCGCGGCGTCAGCAGCGTGTTCTGCAAGGCGACATCAGTGGCCATCTTGCTGTCGATCACCGGATCATAATTGCCAGCGGTAAGCGCCTCTTCGACCGTGCTGGCATCGGCGGAATGTGTGGGGTTCTGAACGTTCATGACATCACCTCTTCGCTGAATGAGAATTCACACAATTCCATGAATTCCAGATCACCCGTCGCACGGGTCCACATCTGTTCCAGCTTGCTTGCGCGCGTGATCACAGCGGTACGCTTTTCTTCGACAAGCTCACCGAACGCCGCCATGATCTCTGGCCCCTGCACCTGCACGGTGTCTCCTGGGTAGATGACGGCGCCATTGTCCAACCGGACATGCGCCGACAATTCTTCGAACCTGTGGGAAATCGTCACCGTACACGGCGCGGTTTCCTTTTCTCGAAACAATAAACCCATGTGCGTTCCCTCTCACATTTCAGGCGCAAGGTGGCTAACCCTGCGCGGTTTCAGTCCAAAAGCCGCGCGAATGCGGCCACGTTGTCTTTTCCGTAACCAATCAACTCGAATACCTTTTCGGTACTTGGATCGATGACCGCGACATGATCGTTGTCGCGGCGCACCACCTGCAGCGGCGCATCCAGCGGCAGGCCGCGCATATCGCGTTGCCGCGCGATGGACCGGCCCAACACCCCGATAAACCCGTTCAAAGCGTCCGAGGATGACGCGATCAGCGTGCCATCCGTATCGAACACCTGGTAGGTCCCTTCACGATTGCCGGTCATCACGATGTCACGCGATTGCACGATAGGCGCCTCGACCAGTACACCCCGGTTCGGCACGTCGAACCACTGTGCATAGGCGACGATACCCAGTGTCGAAAGCATCAGCGCAAACATCGCCTGCACCAATATCCGTGGAACCATCTCCTTGTCCCGATGCCGCATCTGTTTTGCGAGTGACATGGGCTTACTCCGCTGCGACGGCACCGCCGTCATGATGATCGACGCGCGTGACCTGGGGCTGGGAAATTCGGGTTTCGGCGGCCTCTGCGAAAATCTGCGCGACGGTCTGGGCGTCCGGGATGCAGCGCAGGGCGGGCTGGGTCCGCGCCATGCGCCAGGGCCGCACATGCGGCCAGGACATCAGATAGGACAGGCGGGTTTCGCCGATCAGCTCAAACGCCAGCGTGCCGTGACCCGAAGGTTTCAGGTCCAGCTTGGCCGTCCCGATGCAGACATAAGGCAGGTTCAACGTCATGGTCAGCGCCGCCCCAATCCGCATCGCGACACGCTTATTGGTCAGTGTGTAAACGGTCGATCGGGCCTGCACATAGGCAATCCCATACAGGATCCCGCAGGCCAAAAGCCCCGATACCACAAACGGCAAGCCATGCAGCAGTGCCTCACCGAACGGATAATCCGCCGCCGACGCACCGACGCGCCACATGAACAACAAGGCAAAGTAACCGGCGACCCACCGCAGCCCCAACGCGTCGCGCGCCAGACGGCGCGGATCGGGCGAACCCTGCCACAGAATATGCTCATCCTTGGGCAAGGCCTCGGGCAATCCCCGGACCGGTTCGAACTTGAAATCATCGTGGCTCATGGCAGCTTCCCTCTGCTGATGTTGCAGCCCCGGTGGCGAGCCGGGACCGCGGCGATATCAAAGAACGGTGCCTTCCCGCTCGGGTGTGGCGTACATGGTGCCGCCGGCGTAGTAGGCCATGATCTTCTCTTCCTCGAGAAGCGTGACCTCATCCGTTTTCTTGATCGTCGGCACACCGTCCCAATTATGGGCGTAAAGCGACCTGACGGTCACACGGTCCGTGCCGATCTTGGCCATGTTCATGGGGATCAGGCGGGTCTTGCCGGTCCCTTCCGGGTTCAGATCGACCGTCAGAAACCGCACCAGCTGTTCCGGCACATCGACCCACATATCGGTGCAACGGCCCACAACCTCACCATCACCGCCGACAACGGCCTTGCCGCGCGGATCACGGCCCGCCGACACCTTGAAATCCTCCAAGGACGACATCGGTTTGATTTTGGCATGACCATGCGCATCCAGTTCAGGATGATCCTTGCGCGGCGCCCATGACGCGGGGCCAACACCATCCTTCATCGGATCACCCGTCGGCACCCAGGGCGAACCGGTCGCGGCACCCGACGGCGCCAGCGCCAGATCCTTGCGCATCTTGCTGTCTTCATAGTCTTTGGACGGAACGGTCAACTCACCGCGTCCATCGCGCAGCTTGAACGTCTTTTCCTTCGGCAATGGCCACAGGCTTTCATTCGCGGGAACATCATCCTTGTCATCGCGCAGGGGATAGCCCTCGCGCATATTCTCGGTCTGCAGGTAGTAGACGAGGCCTGCGAAAAAGATCCAGAAAAGCCAGATCGCCGCGCTCGCCAGATCGAAGTTTCCAAAAAATTCTACACCAACCATTGTGTTGTCCTTTCAGTGGTTAGGTCGGGAAGTCCGGCAATCCCAGCCTGCCGGCATTCCTGTCTGGCACGGCCATGGCCCGCACAAGCGGACCAAGGACAACCAGCGTGATGAAAAGAAGGCCAATTTCGGTGTGATAAACAACCGAATAGCCGGTGGCAGGCGTGGCGAGCGCCTCTCCCAAAGTGCCGTTCCCAGCGGCATGGTTCACAAGGTCACGGATCGTGCCCCCGATAAAGATAGACAGGCCCGCGCCCGTCGCTTGGGCCGCACCCCACGCGCCCAGCGCAAGGCCGCGACCGGCTGCACCCAGCGTCGGCATGGTCATGGCCGCCGTCAGGGTCCCCACCCCGAACAGACCACCGCCAAAGCCGATCAGTGCGGCACCGATATAGAACAAGACAGGCGACGCCATCGGCGCGGAAAAGATCACGGCGCAAAATGCCGCAACCCCGGCCAGAATACCCCGGGCGCACATGCGGTAAGGGTCGATCCCCTTCGCCAGCCAGCGCGCGGCCATGGCAAAGCCTACCAGTGCACCGACCGCCCACATGGCCGTCAGCAGGGTTGTGGCCGACACGGAAAGGCCTAGGATTTCGCCGCCATAAGGCTCCAGCAACACGTCCTGCATGTTGAACGCCATGGTCCCGATAAAGACTACCGCAAGCAAACGGCCCGCATCGCCGCCGCTCGCCAGATCGTTCCAGGCGTCGCGGAAGGTGGGGCTCGCCGCTGCGCGCTCCGCCCTCGACATCGGACGGACCTTTTCCTGTTTCCACAGCGCGATCAGGTTCAGCAGCAGCGTCACAACAGCCGTGCCCTGCACCACCTGCACCAACCGCAGCGCCGAGTAGTCGCGCAATAGCGCGCCAATGATCAACGCCGCAACCGCCATCCCGACCAGATGCATCACATACAGAAGGGCCACGACCTTCGGCCGTGTCTCATCGGTTGCGCGATCAGCAGCCAGCGCCAGACCGGCTGTCTGGGTCATATGCATCCCGATCCCGGTCATCAGAAACGCCAGCCCGGCGCCCAGATACCCTGCCCAAGGCGCATCGATCGTCCGGTCACCGGACAACACGAGCAAAGCCATCGGCATGATCGCCAAGCCACCAAACTGCCACATCGTCCCGAACCACAGATACGGAATGCGTTTCCAGCCAATCGCCGATTTGTAATTGTCCGATTTGAAGCCGACCAAGGCCCGGAACGGCGCCACCAACACCGGAATGGCGATCATCGCCGCGACCAGCATCGCGCCGATATTCAGTTCCACGATCATCACGCGGTTGAGCGTCCCCAGCAGCATCACCGCCGCCATACCGACCGAGACCTGAAACAGCGACAGGCGCAAAAGCTGCCCCAATGGCAGCTGATCACTCACCGCATCGCCAAAGGGCAGCAGCCGAACCGAAACGCTTTTCAAGGACGAGGCGCGGAAGATCATGCCACCCCTCCTTCGAACACCATCGCGGTCGAGATATAGAAACCCGACTTCACCCGCTCGATCTCGGACAACGCACCCGGGATATTCGCCGCCCGCAAGGAATGGGCCACATCCAGCGCGTTCTGCGGCACCATGATCGGGCTGCGATCGCTGCGCGGGAACATCTTGCCCATCCGCCACATCGCCATCAGCGCCGGTGTGCGCGGGGGCAAGGTAAAGACAAACTTGCCGTTCACCCGTTCAGCCGCACGACCAAGCAACGCGGCGACATCCGGCGCGCTGTAATAAATCAATGAATCCATCGCGACCGCATGGTCAAACCCGCCCGACGTGGCGTCGAGCATATCGCCCGCAACCCAGTCGATCCGACCGGCCAGGTCCGTTGGCATCCGTTCCCGCGCAATCCCGATCAAGGCAGGCGAGATATCGACAGCGACGACATCCGCCCCGCGTATGGCCAGTTCCACCGCCATCGCTCCGGTGCCGCAACCCGCATCCAACACCCGCGCCCCGCGCAGATCAGACGGCAGTTGCGCCAGCATCAAATCACGCATCCGATCCCGACCCGCACGCACCGTTGCACGGATGCCCGAAACGGGCGCATCCGACGTCAGGCGCTCCCAAACTCTGGTCGCAGAGCGGTCGAAATATTCCTCGACCCGGTCACGTGTGGCGGCGTAGCTGCTCATCACGAACCACCGCAGTCCCGGACCTGATCCGGGACCTCCTGCACAAACGTGCGCACAGTGTGTGTACGCTGTGTGTACACCTGGTGCATCAGTCAAACCCCAACAATTCAAAGATCTCACGATCCGGCAGCGGCGCAGGCGCCAACGGTTCCGTCCCGTTCCAAAGTGTCTCGGCCAGCCGGATATATTCCTTGCGGACCTGAACGATGTCCTCTTCATCATCCATCTCGAAAAGAGTCTTCTTTTTCAAACGACTACGGCGGATCGCATCCAGATCAGGCATATGCGCAATGCGGTTGAACCCGACCGTCTTGCAATACCGATCCACTTCATCCGTCTCGCGGCTGCGGTTCGCCACACAACCCGCCAAGCGCACCTTATAGTTGTTCGATTTCGCCTGAACCGCCGCAATAATCCGGTTCATCGCATAGATGCTGTCAAAGTCATTTGCAGTGACGATCAACGCCCGATCCGCATGTTGCAAAGGGGCCGCAAACCCACCGCAAACGACATCGCCCAGCACATCAAAAATCACCACATCCGTGTCTTCCAGCAGGTGATGCTGCTTGAGCAATTTGACTGTCTGGCCAACGACATAACCACCACAACCGGTGCCGGCAGGCGGTCCACCCGCCTCCACACATTTCACGCCATTGAAGCCTTCAAATATAAAGTCCTCAGGCCGCAACTCTTCAGCGTGAAAATCAACCTCCTTCAAGATATCAATCACGGTCGGCACAAGGCTCCCAGTCAGCGTAAACGTCGAGTCATGCTTAGGGTCACACCCGATCTGCAACACACGTTTTCCGAGCATCGAAAACGCCGCCGACAGGTTGGAAGAGGTCGTCGATTTCCCGATCCCACCCTTGCCATAAACGGAAAAAACCTTCGCCCCTTCAATCTTGGCATCATCTGGCTGATGGACCTGAACCGATCCTTCACCATCCAACCCTTTGAGATCAGGCACATTATCCTTGGGGCTCATACCGAGCCTCCTTCCTGCTTTATCTTCTTTTGTTCAAAAATACCGCGGGGGTTTGGGGGCTGGCCCCCAAGCCGACGCCCACCGCAGGCGCAAGTGTTTGCAAAACACGTCATTCCGCAGCCACTCCTTCCATCCGATCTTCGAGCGCATCCGCCGCATCCTGCAGCGCCGCCAACGTCGCCTCATCCGGCGCCCAATAGTCACGATCCGACGCTTCCAGCAGACGGTTCGCCATCCGCATCGACGCCTTCGGGTTCAACGCTGCCAACCGCTCGCGCATCGCATCATCCAGCACGAACGTTTCGGACAGGCGTTGATACACCCACGGCTCCACCTCACCAGTCGTCGCCGACCAGCCCATCGTATTGGTCACATGCGCCTCAATCTGGCGCACGCCCTCATGGCCGTGGTTCAGCAACGCCTCGTAAAACTTGGGGTTCAAACTCCGCGACCGGGTCTCCAACGCCACCTGATCCTGCAAGGTCCGCACCTTCGCCGACCCCCGTGTCTGATCCCCGATATAGACCGGCGCCGCCGATCCCTTGGCCCGTTTCACCGCCCGCGAAATCCCGCCCAGCGTGTCAAAATAGTGGTCCACCGTCGTGACCCCCAATTCGACAGATTCCAAATTCTGATAGGCCAGATCGACATCCTTCAGCGCCTTCTGCAGCAATGCCGGGTTCTGCGCTGCTTTGCCGTTTACCCCATAAGCAAACGACTTCCGTGCCTCATAGGCATCGGCCAGTTCATCCTCGTCACCAAAGGCCGAGCTATCGACCAGCTGGTTCACGTTCGACCCATAGGCACCTTCGGCATTCGAAAACACCCGCAAGGCCGCCGTCTCCAGATCACAGCCCATGTCATCGGCATAGGCCAACGCATGCGCGCGAACGAAATTCTGCTCCAGCGGCTCATCAGCCTGCGCACATTTCAATGCGGCCTCGGCCAGCATGCGAGTCTGCAGGGGCAATAAATCGCGGAAAATGCCGGACAAGGTCATCACCACATCAATCCGGGGCCGTCCCAGCCGCGACAGCGGGATCAGATCAGCCCCTGACAACCGCCCAAAACTGTCAAAGCGCGGCACGGCGCCCATCAGCGCCAAAGCCTGCCCAATGGGTCCACCATCCGATTTGATGTTGTCCGATCCCCACAACACCAAAGCCACGGTGCGCGGCAGCGCCTTGTGCGTTTCCAGCAGCAAATCGGCCTGCTTCGCCCCCTCTGCCATCGCAAAGGCTGTCGGCATCCGGAATGGATCAAAGGCATGGATATTACGGCCCGTCGGCACAATCTCGGGCGATCGGATCAGATCGCCGCCGGGGACTGGTGCGATATAATGCCCCGAAAGCGCCCGCATCAGCGCAGGCAATTCGTGATCCTTGCACAGTAGTTTCGCCGCGCGATCCCGCGCCTCACCTTCCGGCATCAACCGCAGCATATCCGCCCGCGCCGCCGCCGATAGCGGTTGTCCAACCACGTGAAGCCCTTCGGTAATCAGCGCGCCTTCGGTCTCGGCCAGCTTCAGCCATAGCGCATCGATATCGCGGGCGTTCATATCAACCGCGTTCGCCTGATCGCGGATCAACTGTTCCAGATCAGCCCGCTGATCGTCACCCTCCGGTGTCTCTCTCCAGCGGGTCAGACTGTCCTTCAACTCGGCCAGCCCCTTATACAAACCGGCCGTCGTCAACGGCGGCGTCAGATGCGTCACGGTCACAGCGTTCGCACGACGCTTCGCCAATGTCGCTTCGGACGGGTTATTGGCGGCATACAGATACACGTTGGGCATCTCGCCAATCAGCCGATCGGGCCAATCCTTTGCCCCCAACCCGGCCTGTTTCCCGGGCATGAATTCCAGCGCGCCATGCATCCCGAAATGCAGCAGCACATCAGCCTGATAGGTATCGCGCAGCCAATCATAGAAGGTGACAAAAGCATGGGTCGGCGCAAAGCCACGCTCGAACAGCAACCGCATAGGATCGCCTTCATAGCCAAAGGCCGGTTGGACCCCAACGAACACATTCCCGAACTGGTGCCCCAGCACATAAACACCGCGCCCGTCCGTCTGGTGCTTACCGGGTGCAGGCCCCCAAACGGCCTCAACCTCCGCCAGATGCTTGGAAGTGCGTACAATCGTATCGGCATCCACATGTGCGGCGACATTGGCTTGCTGACCATATTGCGCGGCATTGCCCTGCAGGATCATCGCGCGCAAATCATCGACCGTCTCGGGCACATCCAGCGTATAGCCATCCGCCTTCATGCGCGTCAGCGTGTTATGCAAGCTCTCGAAGACACTCAGATAAGCTGCAGTGCCCACTGCCCCCGCATTTGGGGGAAAGCCAAATAGAACGATCCCCACCTTCTTCTCGATATTCCGCTTCCGACGCAGCGTGGCGAGGCGCAGCGTCTTCTCCGCCAGCACCGCCACCCGTTCCTCACAAGGCGCCATCGCCTTGCAGTTCGACGCCATGGCCGAGTCCTGCCCATGCCGCCCGGCAAACACAGTCGGGTTCGTCGCGCCATCCAACTCAGGCAAAGCGACCAGCATCGTCGTCTCGATCGGACCAAGCCCCTGCGCGCTGGCCTCCCATTGTTCAATCGTCTGAAATTCCAGTGGCTGCGCGGCGATGTAAGGCACATCCAACCGCTCCAGCAGCGCAATCGCTTTGTCGCTGTCATTATAGGCCGGGCCGCCGATCAGCGAAAACCCGGTCAGCGACACCATCGCATCGACCTGATCCTGGAAATAGGCCTCAACCGCAGGCTGGCCATCAAGACCACCCGCAAAGGCCGGGATGACGCGCATACCCTTCGCCTCGAACGCGCGGATGACTGCATCGTAATGGGCGCAATCCGACGCGAGAACGTAAGACCGCAGCATCAGCACGCCCACCGTCGCCACCGGTGCGTCAGGCGCAGGCAAATCCGCCAGATCCGTCGTGATACGGTGTCCGGGTAAATCAGGATGATAAAGTCCCACATCCGGATATTCGATCGGCGCGTCTGCCTTTGCCCCGCGCCAATCAGGGCGGTTGGCATAGCGCCCGATCAGGAACCGGATCATCTGTTCGACATTGTCGTCCGACCCGCCCAGCCAATATTGCATCGACAGGAACCAGGCGCGCAGATCCTGCGCCTTGCCGGGGATCAGCTTGAGGATCTTCGGCAACCGACGCAGCATGCGCATCTTCTTCGCACCGTTCTCGGTCGACGGCTTGGACGACCCGCGCAGCTTTTTCAGCAAGGCCATGGCGCCGCTGGCGGGCTTGCCCATGTCCAGATCGCCCATACGGGTCAGCTTGACGACAGCGGCATCGGCGATGATCCCGATCATCGCATCGCAGTGATCGCGGCGGGCCTCAAGCGCGGGCATGATCGCGCGGATATGCTCCTCGAGGAACAACAGGTTCGCGATGACGATATCGCCCTCGGAAATCGCATCCTTCGCCGCGGCCAAGGCATCCGGGCACTCGCCCCATTCGGCGGAGGAGAGCACCTGCACCTCCAACCCCGGAAAGTCAGCGGTCAGCCGATCCGTCACCCGCATGCACGGTCCTGCCGCATGGGCATCCAGCGTGACGATTACCACGCGGTAAGGTCTATGGATCACCTCATCGCGCATAATGGGCCTTTGCCTCATAGAGGGTGTCCAGGCTGATCTCGTGCAGCCCGCGTTCGACCGCAAACGTCTCGGTATTCCGCCGCGCCTTGCCGCGCACGAAGAACGGAATCTTTTTCAACTCCCGCTCCGCATCCGACAGCCAGATCACATTGTCCGGCACCGGCTCTATCATCTTGCCAGAAATACTCCCGCCGGAGGCATCCTCGGCCGGCAACGGGCTATGCCCGCCGTGATGGCTTGGACCAGCTGCATCATGAAACTCAAAATCATCGCGGAACATCGTCAGCAGATGTTCTTCCAACCCCATGACAAGCGGATGGATCAGCGTGTCAAAGATGACATTCGCACCCTCAAACCCGACCTGCGGCGAATAGCGTGCTGGATAATCCTGCACATGCACCGGCGCCGAGATCACGGCGCAAGGAATGCCCAACCGCTTGCCGATATGGCGCTCCATCTGCGTGCCGAGGATCATCTCGGGCGACAGCCGCTCAATCGCCGCCTCGACCTCGAGGTAATCGTCCGTGATCAGCGCCTCGACGCCGTATTCCTTGGCCAGCGCCCTGATAGGCCGCGCCATCTCGCGGTTGTAGCAGCCGAGGCCCACCACCTCGAACCCCATCTCGTCCCGCGCGATGCGGGCATGGGCAGCGACATGGGTGCCGTCGCCAAAGATGAACACACGCTTGCCCGTCAGGTAGGTACTGTCGACCGACCGCGACCACCACGGAAGGCGCAACCGGCTTTCGTCCGGACGGCCCGCCAGACCGGTGATCTTGGCGACCTCGGCAATGAAATCGCGGGTCGCGCCAACACCAATCGGGACCACCTTGGTGAACGGCTGGTCATATGTCCGCTCCAGCCAACGCGCGGCGGTCTCGCCCGTCTCGGGCGACAAAAGCACGTTGAAATGCGCAGCGGGCAGGCGGGCAATGTCGGCGGGCGTGGCGTTCAGGGGCGCCACGACATTCACGTCGATCCCCATCTCGGACAACAACCCGGTGATCTCTTCCACATCATCGCGCGCACGAAAGCCCAAAGCTGTCGGCCCGAGAATATTACAGGTCACCCGCGCCGTCCGTTCCTGCGGCCGGGCGAGATGCTTCACGATCTGGTAAAACGTCTCGTCGGCGCCGAAATTCTCTTTGCGCTGATAGCTGGGCAATTCCAGCGGGATGACGGGGATATCAAGGCCCATCGTTTCGGCCAGACCTGCCGGATCATCCTGGATCAACTCTGCGGTACAGGACGCGCCGACGATGATCGCCTGCGGGTCGAACCGCTCCACCGCATCGCGGCAGGCATCCTTGAACAACGTTGCTGTATCCGACCCCAGATCGCGTGCCTGAAACGTCGTGTAGGTGACGGGCGGGCGATGATCGCGGCGTTCGATCATCGTGAACAGAAGGTCCGCGTAAGTGTCGCCTTGCGGCGCGTGCAGCACGTAATGCAAACCCTTCATGGCCGTCGCAACGCGCATAGCGCCGACATGCGGTGGGCCTTCATATGTCCACACCGTCAGCTTCATTCAGCGGCCTCCATCTGCAGCACCGCCTTCCGCCGCAACGGACGCGAGAACAGCCCGGCCAAGTCACCCGCCTGTTCGTAGAAATGCACAGGTGTGAAAACCAACTCGATGGCCCACTTGGTCGACAGACCCTCAGCCTCTAAAGGATTGGCCAGACCAAGACCGCAAACCGTCAGGTCAGCGCGCGCAGCCCGGGCGCGGGCAAGCTGTTTGTCTACATCCTGCCCTTCGGAAATCTGCGGTCCGGCGGGCAGCAGGTCCAGATCAGGGCCGTGCAAGGCGTCATGTATATAGGGGCTACCCACCTCCACTGCGCTCATCCCACATTCCCGCGTCAGGAACCGGGCCAGCGGAATCTCCAACTGGCTATCGGGGAAAAAGAATACCGACTTGCCGTTCAGCGCCTCAGCCGCCTGCGCGATCGCCTTTCGCGCACGGGCACGGGGCGCGGCGGTTACAGCTTCGAACCGCTCTTCGCTCACGCCAAATTCAGCTGCAATCGCCCGCAACCACGCCGTCGTCCCCTCGTCGCCAAACGGGAATGGTGCTGGCAGGTGTCGGGCACCGCGCCGTTCCAGCGCCGCATGGGTATCGCCCAGAAATGGCTGGGTCAGCGCAAACACCGTGTTCGGCCCAACGGCGGTCGTCTCATCGATACGCCGGGCGGGCAGCAGGCGCACGGGACCGACGCCAAGCTCTTCCAACAGCCCAAGCATCTGATCCTCGACCACATCCGGCAGGGCACCGACGACCAGCAATTCGCGCGCGGTCGTGTCCTTCAATACCGGCACCATCGACGCGAGGCAGGCATCCTCGCCTTGGGTAAAGGTCGTTTCGATCCCGGAACCGGAATAATTCAGGACGCGCACATGCGGGGCGTGGACCTGTGACAAACGCTTCGCCGCGCGCGCCAGATCGATCTTGATCACCTCGGAAGGACACGACCCCACAAGGAATAGCTGCCGAATGTCTGGGCGTCGCTCCAACAGCCGGGCAACCTCACGGTCCAATTCTTCATGGGCATCAGCCAAACCGGCCAAATCTGATTCTTCCAGAATCGCAGTCCCGAATCGCGGTTCGGCAAAGATCATGACGCCAGCTGCCGATTGCAGCAGATGGGCACATGTGCGGGACCCGACGACAAGGAAAAATGCGTCCTGCATTTTGCGGTGCAACCAGATGATCCCGGTCAGGCCACAAAACACCTCGCGCTGGCCCCGTTCTTTCAGAACCGGCGCACTGCGGCAGCCGCCATTTGTGGGGGGTAGCGGGGCGTTCATGTGCGACCCTCCGCATCCAGTCGGGCCATGCGTAATTTCCACACGAATTGGGCGGCGTTGACGACGTAGGCGGCGTAGGCGGCCAGCGCCAAATACATTAGCCCGGCTGGCTGTAACGCATCTGTCAGTAGGGCGAAAACATACAATAAATGCAATGCGATAACCGCAAAGCTGAACACGTCTTCCCAAAAGAAGGCCGGTGCAAAAAGATATTGTCCAAAGACCACTTTTTCCCAGATCGCCCCGGTGACCATGATGACCAGCAGAATGGCCGTTTTCACCACGATCGACGCCGTTGCAGCGTCGTACCCAAGGCCGGTCCAAAGATAACGCAAGACCAGCGCCAAAGAGATCAGGAAAACAGCGAATTGAAGAGGGGCAAGGATGCCCTGTACGACGGTCCATTTGGTGGCGTCACGCCGGGCACGCTCGGCATCGGAATACAGCCGTCTTACGGTCGGTCGATTGACCACCGTTGCGGTGGCCGACTCCGTCTGCATCATCGACATGTAAATGACCCCTGACAGTCCCACATGTCCAGACTAGGTGTCATTTAGGGGGTGTGTCAACTTTAACTTACACTTTGATATCTCGTGGATGCGCAAGGCATGCCCTGGGTCAATCTTGATATAAATACATAAAAAACAGATATTTAATCAATTTGAACTTGATGTATCGGGTCAATATGTCAATTTACTTTGACATTCAGGGCCTCGCAGCAGACAATGTGTTATCAGGCTGTATTCTCTGGTGTTCACGCGCGAATTCAGCGAAGGGATACGAGATGCCGGACCGGCGGATCATAGATGCCCAAGCGCCGCAAGGCGCGCTACGGGAAAAAGCGGTGCAATCTGCGACCAGGATCGTGGATGACCCTGATCGTGATCGCGTGGACCCGACCCTGTTCGAGGAATTGCACCGAGCCGCGCTAAGCGCCGACCGGGAGGAGTGTATCGCATACTTGATCAACGCTCTGAACGGTGGTCTGTCGCGCGAAGATATGGCCGACTACTATATCCCGGCATTGGCGCGGCGTATGGGTGATCAGTGGTGCGCCGATGAATTGGGCTTTGCGCAGGTGACGATCGGCGTCTCACGCCTGCAGGCCATGTTGCGCCAGCTTGGGCCGGAATGGGCCAGTGATCGCTCTGCCGACCCGTGCGCTGCATCTATTCTTTTGGTGGTACCTCGCGACGTGCATCATACGCTTGGCGCGGTTGTCCTTGCAGGGCAGTTGCGCCGCCGTGGCTTGTCGGTACGTTTGATGCTGAATGCGCACCCGAAAGAGGTCGCCGATCGTGTCCATCGAACCCGTTACGATGCCGTATTTGTGTCTGCCTCACGGGGCGAGGCCCTTGAATCGCTGCGACTGATCGCAGATGCTGTAAAGACTGTAATGGATCGGCCACCACCTGTTGTTATCGGCGGAACTGTGTTGGATGTTCATGCGGTTAATGATGTGATGCGATTGACAGGCGCTGACTATGCGACAGGACATTTGGACGAGGCGATCGAGTTTTGCGATCTGACGACAAAGCCTCGCAACAGCGCCACCGCCCTGAACAGGACTTGACCGATGGAATCGGTCCCAGCACAGGCAGTTTGGCCGTGACTTCCCGTGGGACAAAATACTGGAACAGCGGGGCCATCCCGCTGATCGCCCCGGAGATCCTTGGCGATATCATCGCCGAAGTCGCCGATCTGGCCATCGTCATCGACGAGACGGGCAAAATCTTGTCCATTCTCGTCAGCCCGACCAACAGCGCCTTTCAAAAGCTGGAACATTGGGAAAAGCGTGATATCCGCCATGTGCTGACGATCGAAAGCGTTTCAAAATTCGACAGTCGGCTCGAAACTTTCCTGGACACGCCAAGCGCCGCACGCCCGGTCGAGCTCAACCACACCGATGACAGCAAAAACTGGGAATTTCCGGTGCGCTACAGCTTTCACCGGATCGGCCCGGACGGTGCCATCCTCATGCTTGGTCGCGATCTGCGCCCGGTGGCCGAGATGCAGCAACAGCTGGTCAAGGCGCAAATGGCACTGGAACGCGATTACGAGGTCCAGCGCGAATACGATACGCGCTTTCGGGTATTGATGGACAGCATGTCGGAGGCGGTGGTTTTCGTCTCTGTGCAAACCGGTCAGATGACCGAGGTGAACCCGGCCGCTGCCGCCCTGCTCGATCAACCGCGCGAACGACTGATCGGCGAACAGTTTTCCGGCTGTTTCGAGACCCGCAAGCGTGGCGATCTGATCGATGCGCTGGCCAGCCAGGCCATGTCGCACCATGACAGCGTCGAAACCGTGCGCCAACGTGGCTCCGGTCGGCAGGTGACGGTCTCACCCACGCTATTCCGTGCCGCGGGTGAACGTGTGATTCTTTGCCGTATCGCTGCCAGTGACGACACTGATAGCCAGCAGGATGATCTGTCTCGAAACCTGCGTGCGCTCTACCTGGGCGGACCCGAGGCAATCGTGTTTACCTCTGATGCAGGTGACGTGCTGTCGACCAATGATGCCTTCCTTGGCCTTGTCGACATCGCCCACGACGCCAATGTGCGTGGCCGCAGCCTATCCGACTACCTGCAGCGCGGCAGCGTGGACCTGAAAGTGATGATGGAGAACGCAAGCCGTGCGGGCCGCATGCGTATCTACGCCACCAAGATCGCCGGTGAATACGGCAGCCCCCGCCCGGTCGAAGTTTCCGTCACGCGGCTGCATGCCGGAACCAAGACCGTCTTTGCATTCGTCATTCGCAACACCAATCACGCTGACACCAGCCGCAACCTCGCACGGCCAACGTCCGATGAAAGCATGCGTTCGGTAGTCGAGCTTGTCGGCAGTGCGACACTCAAGGATATTGTGGCCGAAACCACCAACGTGGTCGAAAAGATGTGCATCGAAACGGCGGTCGAATTGACGATGAACAACCGCGTCGCCGCCGCCGAAATGCTGGGCCTGTCGCGGCAATCGCTTTATGTCAAACTGCGTAAATTCGACCTTCTCAGCCGCGACAATGAAGAGGATCGCGGCGGGTCTTAGTGACCGCTGTGATCCACCTTTTCGCCGTCGCGGGCCTCGACGTTGAAGATTACGTCGACCTCACCCGCATTCTCGAACACCAGCTTCACGTTGATCTCTTGGCCCGCTTCGAACGGATCGCTGAGCCCCATGAACATCACGTGTTTTCCGCCTGGTTCAAAACGCACGCTTTCGCCGGCCGGCAGCACGACGTTTTCCTGCTTCTGCATCGTTGCGACACCGTCTTCGGTCACTGTTTCATGCAGCTCCACGCGCGGAAAGTCGGCCTCGGCCCGCAATAAGACATCGTCAGCGTCACCGTTATTGGTGATGGTCATGTAACCTGCACCGGCGCGTGCCGTCGCGGCTGTTTCAAATGATACCGGATGATCGATCATCAGATCACCGGCCTTGTATTCATGCGCAAACGTCAGCGTCGGCAACGCGAGCATCGCCGCAAAGATCAGCTTTTTCATGTCATTCTCCATACTCACGGCTTTGGCCGCCTGTTGCCTTCGTTGTCCCGATTTTCGGGTAAATGACAAGGCCGCGCGACAAAACGGGCGCGTTTCCGCTTCACTGGATTTCGATCCGCGCCTGGTCTGAACGTCCATCTGCGTCGATGACCGTCAGCTGCGAAAATCCTGGGCCAAGGTCACCGATATCAACCTGCGGCCTATGGGTGCGCGCGACAGGCTGTCCATTGGCTAGCCAGACATAAGGTGCACGCCCATCGCGCACTTTGACGACCATAGGTCCCGGTGTCATGATCGCACCGTCGGGTGGAAAGGCGATTTCAGGACGGTGCGCCTGCAACGCAGGGTCTGACCCAAACCGCTGCAGATGCTGCGGCAGCTGTGCATTTGGCAAAAGCAGGGTTTCGGGCGGTGGCGATGCAATGGGTGTGACCTCTGACGCGGCGCGCGCGAAAGCGGCGAACATGACCGGCGCCGAAAGATCGCCACCAAAGGCGCCGGGTACAGGGGTCCCGTCCGGTCGCCCCATCCAAACGCCGACGACATGCCGGCCGTCGAACCCGATAGCCCATGCATCGCGATGTCCGTAAGACGTTCCGGTCTTGAACGCGATGCCCGTCCCCTGAACCCCTGTCGGCCGTGGCACATCGCGCAGGATGTCCGCGATATGCCAGGCCGCGGCCGGTTGGATCACGCGACGCGGCTGAAAATCATCCGTTGGCGCGTCCCGCCATCGCAGATCGATCGCCATCCCGCCATTGCCGATCGCTCCGTACAAACGCACCAGATCTTCCAACCGCAAACCAACGCCACCCAAGGCAACCGCCAGACCCGGCGCGCCTCCGGGCAATGTCGGTTCGGCCCCGGCCCGTCGCAAACCGGCAAGCAAATGGTGCGGACCCAGCGCCTTTGTCACAGCAACGGCGGGGATATTCAACGAATGTTGCAAGGCCAGCCGCACACGCAGCTCACCACGATACAAGCCGTCAAAGTTCTGGGGCGCATAACCTTCGAAATCTGTCGGACGGTCAGCGATCATCGTTTCGGGATGGATCAGACCTTGATCGAACCCAAGCCCATAGACCAACGGCTTCAACGTCGATCCCGGCGACCGCACGGCCTGCGTCAGGTCAATGAACCCCCCGCGCATATCTGCGCGATACCGGGCTGATCCGACATGACCAAGGACATGCCCGGTCTGGTGATCCGCCACCATGATCGCGACTTGCATGCCATCGCTCCGGCCGCGCACAGCGTCTGCGGCCAACCGCTCCAACCCGATTTGTAGCGGGCGGTCAATCGTCAGGTCATGGCGATTCTGGTCAGGTGCAGCATTGATGGCCCGATCCGCCAGATGCGGTGCAAAGGCAGGCAAGACATGCCGCATCGCTGTCACGGGGTGGCGAACGGCAGCCTCTTGCGCCGCTGCATCGATCACATCAGCGTCGGTCAGCCGCCTGAGAACCATATCCCGCGCCGCTGCGGCTTGCGAAGCTGCCCGATCCGGCCTGCGCGTCTCTGGCGATTGCGGCAAGGCGACCAGCAAAGCCGCCTGCGCAGGTGTCAACCGGCGTGGCGGGCGGTCAAAATAGGCATAAGACGCCGCCCTGACCCCTTCGATATTTCCACCAAACGGCGCATGGTTCAGATACAGCGTCAGGATCTCATCCTTCGTCAACCGCCGCTCCAAAGCCAGCGCAACGCGGATCTGCCGCAACTTCCCGGCCCATCGCCCGGTGCTTCCATCCTCGAGCAATCGGGAGACCTGCATCGTCAGCGTCGACCCGCCCGACACGACCCCACCATGCCAGGCCGCCTGCCATGCAGCCCTGACCATCGCCAAAGGATCGACCCCGTGATGATCGGCAAAGCGTTTGTCCTCGTACCGGATCAGCATCCGCAGATAAGTCGGGTCAACTTCCCCTAGCGTGACAGGCAATCGCCAACGTCCATCGGCCACCGTATAGGCGCGCAGCAGATGACCATGACGGTCGCGCACCTCTGTACTGACCTCGGACACCAAGGTTGGCAGCACCGTTGCATCGATCCAATCATTCGCTGCATCGCGTGCGATAGCACCGGCCCAAAGGGCGAGTGCAAGGGTGAAAATCCACCGTGTCATTCGGTAATCGTGACACGACCCGCCGTCGTATTCGCCCGCATCTGCGGGCGATACATATCCTCGAGCGACGCAGCCGGATGATGGAACTGCCCGGGCGACACCGCACGGACGATGTAGGCGAGCTGGAACGGATCGTCAGACCGCCAATCGACGGCAGCAAGGAACCGATCCGACCGGAACTCTGCATTCTCGGTGCTAACCGATTCCACCCAGTTCAACTCGCGAATGTCGCCACCTTTGAGCAGGTTCGGGTTGTCGATCTCGAACCCCGCTGGCAGCGGATCATCGACCATCAACCGGGCCTCCTGCCGCCCAAACGGACGGACCGTCAGCACCGCTACCAACCGCATACCCACCGGCACATTCCCCAGATCAACCTGTCGGCCATCCAGCGTCGCATAGGTTCGTTCAATCGCGTAACCATTGCCACCCGCAGGCGGCGGTGTGTCAGGCACGCCAAAGGTCGTCACCGTGATCTCGGTCGGGCTGCTGCCGGTATTCACGATCTCCACTGGCGCCTCGGCGGCCTGCGCATCCCGCAACTGCACCACAGGCCCGTCGGGCAGCAAGCCATCAATCTTCAGTCCTGTACTGCGCAGATCATTCACCAGCGCATTCGCCGCCAGCAACGTCCATGCCGCTTCCTGAGTCGAGGCGCGCGACGTATTCCCGCCAATCCGCGCCAGCAACGCATCGCGGTCCAGCACATCGCTGCCGGACTCAACGGCCAAGGCCAGCACCGCCGCCGTATCCCGCCGATGGGTGCCATAGTCGCTGCGCCAATACAGCCGCTCTGACCGCGCGATCTGATCCCGCAAAACCTGCCCCGACCGGGCAAACAACGCATCCGCACGCGGCTGATCCCCATATTGCGCCAAGGCGGCCCCTAGCTGCGCCAAGGCCATCGGCGCCTTGAACGCACCGGTCTTCTGATCCGCGTAATACCGCAGATCACCCACCGCCGCCTCGCCCTCGCGCGCAAGCACGAACAGCGCATAAGCCAGATCGCGACCACCCTCATCGAAGTCGGGATAGTAATTGACCGCATTGCGCAGGTTCAGCACTGCATTGTCATAGGCCACATCTGGCACGTCATAGCCCGCGGCCCGCGCACGGGTCAGGAAATCGGTCACATAGGCATCCAGCCACAAATCACCCGAACTCGGACGCCACAACCCGAATGACCCGTTCGCCGCCTGGTTCGACGTGATCTCGGCAATCGCCTGGGTGATCCGCTCACCAATCTGGTCACGGGTCGCCAGACCCATCGCCGTCGCCACACCATCCAGATACAACAGCGGCATAGCGCGCGACGTCAGCTGCTCCGTACAGCCATATGGATACCGATCGAGCGCGTTCAGCAGGCCCGGCGCATCGAACCGGGCCAGTGGCCCGGCTGACAAGGTCGCCTTGCCCGTCCCCGTCTGGAACCCGGCAAAGACATTATCGTCAAATGTGAACGTCGCCCCCGGATCAAGGCTGAACCGACTGATGCGGCTGACCTCAGGGTCGTTCACCACCACCGGGATGGTCAGCGACTTGTCCAGCACCCGCCCATCCGGTGTGGTCAGCGCCACATCAATGCTATGCGTGCCTACATCAAAGGCCGCAAACGGCACTTCGAACACCTGCTTGCCGCCCTCCGCCAAATCAAAGCTGTTCGGCACCTGCGACACCAGACCCAAGCCCTGTGCGCTGACATTCAGCCCCATCTGCCCAGCCGGGCCATCGGCATGGACAATCTCCAACAGTAACCGGCTCTGATCCCCGGGGGCGAGGAAACGCGGCACGCTCGCCGTCACAACCACCGGGTCGCGCACGATCACATCGTGATCGGCCTGCCCAACGCCGGTCTCTGACCAAGCAATCGCCATCAGGCGCAGCGTGCCGTTGAACCCCGGCAGGTCAAACTGCACCTGCGCGCGGCCATCGGAACCGACCTGCACCGGGCCGGTGAAGAACGTCACCAGTTCCTCGGTCGGCGGCGGGCTTTGTACGCCTGCATTCGCCGTCGCATCACCGCCCGAGCGGACCGTGCCCATCGCACCGTTCAACCCATCAATCAATCGGCCATAGACATCGCGGACTTCCACACCCAGCTTGCGCTGGCCAAAGTAATGACCCTGCGGATCAGGCGGTTCAAAACCGGTCAGATTGAGAATGCCCAGATCAACCGCCGCCAGCGTGACATACGCCGTCTCACCTGGCTGCACGCCATCCACCTGAATACCGATATCCAACGCCCCGCGCGGTTCCATGATCTCAGGCGCATCCAGCGTGACCGTCAAGGCCTTCTCACCTGGATCGACCTGCGCATAGCCCAGACCCAAGGCGCGGGCCGGGTTCTGGCCCGCATCGACATCCATCGGACGGATCACCGACGCGCTGACATAGGCACCTGCCCCCCATTCTTCGGTCACGGTCAGGTCGATCAGGTTCTCGCCCTCGCTCACCGGAACCGACGTCATGGAGATCAGGCCATCCGACATCACCGTCACCACGGCGGTCCCCGCATGACGCGGCACGATGCGGAAGGTCGCCGTATCACCCACGGCATAGCTGTCGGCATTCAGCGACGCCTCAAGCAAATCCGGTGTGTCATCCACGCTCGCAGGCGCATACCAACCGGCATAGAAATCGGTCGAGGCAGCAAAGTAATCTGCGCCCGTCGCCTCAACGATAATCTCATGCTGACCCCAGCTGACAATCCCGTCCACCCGCGTCGGCACATCCCCCAGCGTCGTCTTGCCCGATGCGACACGGGTCCGCGTCGTAATTGGCTCCCAGTCCCAGCGATTATTCAGGCGATACCATTTATAACGGGTCGTCACCTTGTTGATCGTCCACTGGACCGGCAAGTCAGCAGCGCCCAGATCGGGGGTCAAAGCAATCAATTCGAACGGTGCGTTGCTGTCTTCCGAAATCACACCGTCGAACAGCGGCTTGATCCCGATCATCGGACCATTCGGCAAAACCGGCGCGGTCAACTGACGCTCCACCGGTCGGCCGGAGCCTTCTTTCACACGCGCGGTCACCCGCAACTCCAGCGGTTGCGATGCTTCTTGCACCGGCAGATCGATGAACAGGTTTGCGATCCCGTCATCCCCGGTCACGTCGCCCTCCAGGAAACGCTGCCGCGCATCGAACTGCGCGTCATATTGGCCAAAGCGATAGCCGGGAAAGCCGTCGAGTTCATTGGCCGCGCGCAACAGCGCCTCGCCTTCGACATCCAGGCCGACACCAACCGCCCCAAACAGATAGCGCGCATCGACATTCAGTTGCGGCACATCACCCAGCGCGATGCGGTCGGGCAAGGACAGATCAAAATCAATCCGCTCCGGCAGGAAATCCTCGACCAACACAGTCGTACTGGCCAAGGCTGGTGCATCCACATCGGCCTTCAGATCAACACGCCATGTCCCGCGCGGCGCGGTCGACGCAACAGGCATCGCAAACACATGCCCACCCGCCTGACCGCTGGCCGAGGTCTCGCGACTATATTCAACACCATCAGGCCGGGTCAGGATCGCCGTCAGCGGTACATCCGGCAGACCCAACGCGGCCGCATCCCGCATCAGTGCGGTCAAATGGATCGTCTCGCCCGCGCGATAGGCCCCGCGATCGGTTGCGACAAACACATCCATCGGCGGGCTCGGCTCGCGCCCCTCCACACCACGGTCGGATAGATCAAAGGCCGGATCGGTGAGCGACAGAAACGTCATGTCATCACCAACGGCAACCGTCACCAGCGCCGGGCGGTTGCCACCGACACCGCGGGTCAGGCCGCTATCGAAGCGGGCGACACCATCGACATCAGCCTCAACTTCACCCAGTACAGCATTGGCCTGCGAAATCAGCGTCACCTCAGCGTCGGCGAGGGGCGTTGCATCCGCCAAAGACCGCACCGCGACCGTCAACCCATCATTGCCCAGATAGGTGGCCACACCGATGTCGGACAAGACAAACCATTGGGTCGCCGACGGGATATCGCGGTTGCCATCTGTACTGGCAGCGGTCAGGGCATAAAGGCCCGCAGGTTCGTCCCGCAACACATCGCCCAGGGGAATACGGGTCAGACTGTCCTGATTGAGGTCATAAACGACTTCTGCTGTACCTTCCCAGACATCTACCCCGATCTCGTCTGACACAAACCCGCTCGTATAACGCGAAATCGCCCGGTCCATCAGCCCCGACTGCATCGTGCGCGTCAGGTTGCGGTCGTCAATGCGGCTCAGCTTCAGATCGACCTCATTCATATTGACCGTTTCCAGCGGAACACCCACGTCGCCCAAGCGGGGCAGCACATAAGCGCGGCTGACAAAGCGAACAGCCGGGGACCGATCGCGCACATACAGCGTCAATTCGACAGGGCGCACCAGTTCCTCGCCCGACGCAGCAGGCAGACCCTCGCGCAGAACAATGCGATGACGCTCACCATGCTGTACGCCCTCGATGCACAGCTGTGCACCATCCGCCGCGACCACCAGCTGCGTGTCGGACAGCTGCACGAACGGCGTATAGTCCGTGCCTGCCTTGATCAGGTCCTCATTGAATGTTGCACAGATACGGGGTGTGGCCGTATCGGCTTCGACCAGCGTATCGACAACGCGGAACCCATACTTGCCGATGGCTTCGTTCAACGCCGCCTCGGTCTCGCGGTCAAACCGGATGTCCTGGGCTAGCCGCAATGCCGGGATCATATCGCGACCACGGCCATCAGCCTCGAGCGCCTCGGCAAGGAACACGGCAGCGGCACGGCGGGTCTCATCGTCCTTACTGCGCAGATAGGCCATGACCGACGCCGTGACAGCGCGCGTATGAAAACCGGTCGCGTTGTTGGTTCGTACCCTGGCATATGCCAACCAATCAGCCGCCAAATCCGTCTCAAGCGCCCGGATCGACGCATTCCGCAAGGATGGGGTGATCCGATATTCCGGCCAGCTATCCAACTCCATAAATGTCGCGGCATTGATGAAATCGTAGCTGTTCAAGAAAGAAAGCTCTGCCGCACGATCCTCTGCCGCCGCCAGAACAGCCTGATCCGTCGGATAAATCCGCCCAGAAATCGCGCCCTCAAAGACCGAGATATTGGTCACATCCCGCTTCGGAAAACACGCATTCGACACTTGGTTGAACGTAAACGCCTGGCATCCGGCGGTGTTCTGACACGCCGCCTCACAGGCCTGCAGCGTCGTATCAAAAATCTGCGCCAGATCGGTCCCCACCAGATCGATCCCGCGCTCATAAATCGTGCGACTTTCGGGAACGGGGCTATCAGCACGGGCGGCACCTGCCATAATCACCAAAACAAACGGGATCAGAAAACGAAGCATCCTAAGACTCCTGCATCAAATATGCGCATAGGCTGGCACGACCCCGACCCCCAAACAAGAGCCTTGCACGCCCCCGCGCCCCTTGCTCTAACGCATGCAATCGGAGGAGCCACCATGGTCGACATCGCCACCCGCGTCTGGAACCACAAATGGAAGATCGACCCGATCATCCGGTCGCTGATCGACACCGATTTCTACAAACTGCTCATGTGCCAGTCGATCTTCCGCAACCGGCAGGACGCGCAGGTCACCTTCTCGCTCATCAACCGGACCAAATCCATCCGGCTCGCCGAATTGGTGGACGAAGGCGAGTTGCGCGAACAGCTTGACCACATCCGCTCCCTCCGCTTGACGCGCGGCGAAAGCACATGGCTCCGCGGTAACACCTTCTACGGCAAACGGCAGATGTTCACGCCCGCCTTCATGGAATGGTTCGAGAACCTGAAACTGCCCCCCTACCACCTCGAAAAACGCGACGGACAATACGAACTGACCTTCGAAGGCACTTGGCCCGAGGTCATGCTGTGGGAAATCCCCGCCCTCGCCGTGATCATGGAACTGCGCAGCCGCGCCGTCCTGCGCGACATGGGCAAATTCGAACTGCAGGTGCTCTATGCTCGCGCCATGACGAAACTCTGGGAAAAGGTCGAAAAGCTGCGGCCCATCGACAACCTGCGGCTCGCCGATTTCGGGACACGGCGGCGGCATTCATTCCTCTGGCAGGATTGGTGCGTGCAGGCGATGACCGAGGGGCTGGGCAGCCGCTTCACCGGCACCTCCAACTGCCTGATCGCCAAAAACCGGGACCTCGAGGCGATCGGCACCAACGCCCACGAACTCCCCATGGTCTATGCGGCCTTGGCCGACAGCGACGACGCGCTGCGGCAGGCGCCTTACGATGTGCTGGCCGACTGGCACGAGGAACATGACGGCAACCTGCGGATCATCCTGCCCGACACCTACGGGACCGAAGGGTTCCTGAAAGGTGCGCCCGAATGGCTGGCGGGCTGGACCGGGATCAGGGTCGACAGCGGCGACCCGGCAGAGGGGGCAGAGCGGGCAATCAAGTGGTGGAAAGCGCAGGGCGAAGACCCCCGCGAGAAACTGGTGATCTTTTCCGACGGGCTGGACGTGGACAAGATCGGCGAGCTGCACAAACAATTCGCCGGACGGTGCCGGGTATCCTTCGGCTGGGGGACAATGCTGACGAACGACTTCAAAGGATTGGTCGCAGACGACGCCCTGGCGCCCTTCTCACTGGTCTGCAAAGCGGTCGCAGCCAACGGACGCCCCACCGTCAAACTGAGCGACAACCCGAACAAGGCGATGGGACCCGAGGACGAGATCGCACGGTATAAGAGGGTGTTTGGGGTGGGTGAGCAGGTCGGGATGGAGGTTGTGGTTTAGAGATTGATTTCTGCTCTTGGTAAGAAACGTAAAACAACTCGAAAACTTCTAGACTCAATGTCTTGTGCCTCATCATGCAATGAGATTTTGCTGAAGAATGGAATGTTGAATTCACCTGTTTGCCGAGGCGTATCAATTATCCAGTATTCGACCGTCCACTGGTCTCTCCGTCTTTCTTCTTCATTATCGATCAAATCCGCATCAACCGATCTACCTTTTGACCTCAATACCTCCGCAAGCTGCGTCCAGCACGATGGAACACCAGCAAACTGACGAGCCGAATTTGACCCCTGTTTGAAGAAATGGCTCAGTATTGGAGAACGGCGAGACGACTTCTTTACATGTATGAAGCGTTTACCCAAAGCATCAAGCATATCGCAGGCTTCAAACCCTGATCGTGGCACATTCGGTATCCTGATCTCTGTTTGATCTAGCAGAGCGAAGTTGAAATACTCGGCAAGTCTTTGATTGTAATGTTCTTCACGTTCAAGCCTACCATTACCATCAACATCATATTGATAACGTATCCTTGGTGCTTCAGCTTCTGTCCATTCATTCGTAAGTTGCTGGAAACGTTGCTCAATCGACTGACGAAAAATATCATCTATTTTGAACCAGTTACCTTCGTTGGCAGCATAACGCTGATCTCTAAGTTGGACTGAACCGACAAGCGACTTCTTTATTGAAGTATCGATTGGTGGTCGACCATCATCAAAACTCGCTATGATTTTATGGGACTTCAAACTCCTTGAAGTAACTTCGCCCAACTTGCTGCCCAAGCTATTTTGATAGTGCCTTAACATCAAATCGGGATATGTTCGTCTCATACCCGTACCTTTAAAGACAAATGCACAAGCATCTGACGTCACATCTAGTGGTAATGCTAATTCGAAATTCTGTTCAGCAGCGGCAATATTGGAGGCCGCAATTGCATCTAACTCAGAAATGACTTCCCGGTCCAACTCAGGTCTGACGAAATCGATTATTGAGAAGTCAGTTTCACGATATCTTTCTGACGAATAAAGTTCCACAAGTTCCGTTGAGAGGTCTGGAAGGTCTGCAATCTCATACTCACCAGTTATCTTTAGAGACTTCGAACCTGTCATCGAGTCTGATTGTACTTCCTCTCTTGTAGTCCCGCTTAACCTAGAGACTACGTCCAAAGCGTCCGATGTCCAAAGCGACCTAAACTCTCTTTGAAAAGGTGATTGTGACACCCCTTGTAAAGCATCACCAAGGTTCGACTTTTCAAGCCTTCTCAGCTTTCCAACGTCGAGTGCGTTGACTGCTACCTTTAGTCCAAAATCCGCTTCAAATCTGTCTTGATTTAAGTACATCCAACCATGTGCGAACGTAACGGCCAAGACTCTTTCATGTGACTCGAATAACATTACACCTGCGCCTGAAAAAGTCGAAAATAACTCGACGCCGTTAATTGCAGAAGATACCTGCCGAAGCCACTTAGGGGGGTTTGGGGGTCCGCGAAAAATGTAAAGAGCCGCCCGGTCGCCGAAATCACTTATACCTAAACTTTGTGTCGTTGGGTTAGCTAAATTGGCACGCGCATTCTCGGACAGGTAATCCCGAAAACCCAAATTATGCTCTTTGGCGATATAGAACGTGTAACTTTTTTTAACTGGCAATTAGCTGATCCAACACACAACCTTGACGAAGTGTACCCGATAGACACAACCATGGGAAGATTTTCCCATAAATTGTTTTCAATCGGTGTATTGGTCTAGCCGGTTAAGTCTGCGTTGCCGCATCGGGACAACGCCCAACGTACCTAATCCGCTTCACCAAACGGTCTTTGTTCCAGTTTCATGTGCCGCGTATCGTTCGGCCCGGAGCCCGTACCAGTCGAACTCTTCCGCAATGCCAGACGCCAACCCCTTACCAATCTCCGCCCGCAATCGCTCCAGCTTGGCCTCTTTCTCTTCCAAGAGCCGCAACCCCGCCCGCACCACGTCGCTGGCCGCGCTATAGCGCCCCTCCTTCACCTTCGCGTCGATGAACCCGGTAAAGTGCTCCCCCAGAGAGACAGACGTGTTGCGTGCCATCGCCGATATATTGCTGCGCGAACCGTTGATCCGCCATCTTGATTTGCCTGACGGCGCCTGTTTGAGGTCGGAAACAACCCCGCATGGGCAAACGTCGCCGGATGTGATGGCTAGCACCCGGATTTTGCCCACCTCCCAACACCCTAACCCGTCATGGCCGCTAAAGATAAAACCTCTTATTCAGCGGCGGTTTTGTGGGCGGCGCATCCGCAAGGGGCACCGTAATGTTTGTCGCGGGATGTCTTGCCGATCCCGGGATTGAAGGAATTGGTCGGGTCAAGCGCATGGTAATGCGCGGCAAGGGCCGGTTTGGCCTCGTACAGATGGCCCACATTGTGTTCGGCCGGATACTCCGCGCCGCGCTTGTTCAGCAGCTCCAGCATCTGTGCCTTCAGCGCCTTGACATCGACACCTTTCTTGACCGCGTAATCCTGATGGAAAATGTGGCACAGGAAGTGCCCGTAATAGAGCTTTGCCACCAGTTTGTCCGCAATATCGGCAGGCAGGGTTTCCAGCCAATCGCGATCATTGCGTTTCAGCGCGATATCAAGGGCGATGATATCCTCGATCTCATTCGCGCGCACCGCCTGCATCCGAATGGCGGCCCCTGCGGCGGCGAAACGGTGCAGCATGGCCTTCTTGGTCTCGGACGGATCACAAAGGAACCAGCCTTCGGGACCGACAATATCGTTCAGGATGGCCTCGGTCGCAGGCGCGGTCGCACCCGACACTTTCAGGATCAGGTGATGTTCGAACCGGTCGCGAAAGGCCAGCATCCGCCTGGGCAGCGCTTCCGGCACCAGCCGCGACAGGCCCTGCATGACCCGGTCGACCATATTCTTGGGCAGGAATGGTAGCTTGTTCAGCCGGGCATCCATGGCCCCTTTCAGCGCAAAAAACAGCGGCAGCCTGTCGGTGCCGAACCAGTGGATCATCAGCAAGGTGTCTTTGCCATATCGGCGCGCAATGTCGAAACATTCGCGGTGCAGGTATTCGCCGCTGATGGGAAGATCATCCAACTCGGTCAGCAACCGGCGGCGCAGCGTCGTCAGCGCGGCGGGATCATTGGTGCCGATGTAATACACCTTCTCACCGGCCTCGACCGGGAACGTATCGACACGCACCGCAAACACCGCGAGCTTGCCCGCACAACCCGACGCCTCATAAAGGCCCGCAGGGTCGGCGTTATAGCGCGCTGGGCTGTCGGCATCGACGTCTGACACCTTCTTGGCATAGCCGGTGGCACTGGCCGCACCGGCATCTGCATGCACCGTGGCTGGATCGATTTCACCCCGGTCCAGACGGCCCAATATCTCTTCCGGGTCGGTCCCCAGATCAATCCCAAGATGGTTGACCAGCCGCAATGCGCCATCGGCGGTGACCTCGGCATAGCAGGACAGTTCGGTATAGGACGGCCCGCGTTTGACCAGCGAACCACCGGAATTGTTGCACACACCCCCCAGGATCGACGCCCCGATACAGGACGACCCGATCACCGAATGTGGCTGACGGCCAAACGGTGCCAGCAGTTTTTCCAGTTGGAACAATGTACCACCGGGATGGCTGACAACCTGCCGCCCCTCATCCAGCACATCGATACGGTTCATCCGCTTGGTCGACAGGATCACGACATCACGGTCATACGTCCCTTTTGGGGTGGACCCTTCGGTCAATCCAGTATTGGCGGCCTGCATGATGACGATCTTGTCGGCGGCAACACATGCCCGCAGAACACGCCACATCTCAACCAAAGAACCGGGGACGACGACGGCGATCGCGTCACCGCTCCCCGACCGGAAACCTTTGCGATACCGCTCGGTTCGTGCTGCACCTGTCAGGACATATTTGGGTCCGACGGCGCTTTGCAGCGTTTGGATCAGGTTCGCATTGTCCATTTTGTCATCTCCTCTAGGGTGTGTCTGATCGTGGTCAAAGGAAGCAAGGATTGACATAATCCAAGGATTTAAGCCGACCGATGCGATTCCGACTTCAAACAATTTCAAATCGACAACAAACCGAGGGGCCCACCCCGGTGATCCGAGATGGGCCATTTTGTCATTTGGCGGGAACAGCCCCCGGTGGCTGTGATGTGTCGGCAACCTTTCCGCGCTTGAGCGACATGACCGTCAGCACCGCAACCGGCCAGATCACGGCTGCCAACCACCACAGGTTCAGGCCACCGGCCAGCAGGGCCGTCCCGATCAACCCAGCCTGCACCACATAATAGCCGAGTGGCACAAGCACCTTGCGGATGATCTCACCCTCGCGGTTGATCAGACCCACAGTGGCAGAAGCAGCGACCACGTTGTGCACGCAGATCATGTTGCCTGCCGCGCCGCCGACCGCCTGCAAGGCGACCACGATGGCGGCACCTCCGGCGCCAAGGCCGATCTGTTCAGCCGTCGAAAACTGGAAGAGAGAGAACATCATGTTGCTGATCGTGTTCGATCCGGCGACAAAGGCCCCCATCGCCCCGATGGATGGGGCGACCATCGCCCAGGCATCACCGGCGACCGTGGCCATGTGCTCGGCCAGTACGATCGGCATGGACGCCATACTGTCAGAGGCCGAATTCAGGAACACCTTGACCATCGGCACGGCCAGCAACAGCGCAGGTGCAGCCTTGACCATCGTCCGGACCGAGGCGCCGAAGGCATGGCCATAGGTCTTGACCGGCATCCGGTGGATCACGATCGTCAGCAGCGATACCGCAATCAGGATCGCGCCCGGCAGGTATAGCGGTTGGACCGCCACCCCGATGCCCGATCCGAACATATCCTCTGCGCCAAGCGTCACGGCTGGTGATGTGATCAGCGCCTTCACCTCTGGGATCGTGCGTGTGACGACCAACAGGGCAACGACAATACCGTAAGGCAACCATGCGCGCATGGTGTGCATGACCTTGCCGTGAACCGGCGGGTCTTCGTGGATTTCACGATGATGATCGCCTTTCCAGCTTTCTTCCCAGGCCGCGCGCGGCGGAAAGTCGAACGTGTCTTTGGGCAGGAACCAACCGCGACGGGCGGCAGGCACGACGATCAGCAACGCAACGATACCACCCAGCAGCGATGGGAATTCAGGCCCGAGTAGCGACGCGATCAGGTAGTAAGGCACCGTAAAGGCCACACCGGCGAACAGCGCGAATTTCCAGGCCTTCAGACCCTCGGTGAATGACCTGTTGGCCCCGAAAAAACGGGTCAGCATCCCCACCATCAACAGCGGGATCAGCACACCCACAAGGGCATGGATCATCGCGACATTCGTGGCGATGTCGAACAGGTATTCGGTAAAACCCATCGGCGCGATGGTGCTGTCGACGATGGCCTGATCTGACAGGCCCGTCTTGACCCCCACAAGGATCGGCGTTCCGACGGCCCCGAAAGATACCGGCGTGGACTGGATGATCAAGGTTATGATCACAGCCGCCATGGCCGGAAAACCAATCGCGACAAGCAATGGTGCCGCAATCGCCGCAGGCGTGCCAAAGCCGGACGCCCCTTCGATCAAGGCGCCGAAAAGCCAGGCAATGATAATCGCCTGCACGCGGCGGTCCGGTGAAATCCGGGAAAAGCCCAATCGGATCGACCGAATGCCGCCGCTTTCCTCAAGCGTATAAAGCAGCAGGATCGCACCGAACACGATGAACAGAAGGCTGATTGCGGTGACAAGGCCATTCACCGTCGCGCCTGCGACGACCTCTGGCGCGGTGCCCCAAAAGACGAGGGCGGTCAAAGCGGTGACGCCATAGGCCACCGCCATTGAAAACTTGGCGGATCGCGCAAGCACGACAAGCAACAGGAAAACCGTTGCAATCGGCAAAAGCGCGAGAATGAAACTAAAGGCTGGTGACATCTGTTTCCTCCTCGGTGCAGGCAACAGGTCACTTGCGGCCAAACGCCGTTCAGCAAGCATGCTGTTGCGGGTTGTGAGCCTAGATCCTCCCAAGCCCCTTCCGTCCGGTAAGTTTTCACAAGTTATTTACCAGTGACGTAGCGTTGGTATACTTTTTTTACCATTGTATTTCAAGATGGATTAATCTTTACCAAAAAGCTGTTTTCTGTTAGGTCTAATCCCGCAACCCGGCCAGATTGTAACAATCTGAATTTCAACGATTAAGTGTGAGCGACCAGTGACCAGAAAAATCAAAGGCGCATCCGCCGCCGACGCGACGGCCCGTCATTTGGAAGACCTCATTCTGGAAGGTTCGCTTCGCTCGGGCGACTCACTTTTGTCAGAGCGTGATATGGCCGCACATCTGGACGTGTCGCGGCCGGTCCTGCGCGAAGCGCTCAAGACGCTCGAACAAAAGGGGTTATTGAAACCCGCGGCTGGCGGCCGTGTCGTCGCGGAACTCGCGACAAGCGTCACAGACCCGTTGATGGACTTGCTGGAAGAACGCAAAGACATGGCCAAGGACTATCTCGAACTGCGTGGCGTACTTGAACAAATGGCGGCAAGCCTCGCCGCCAAACGTGCGACCGACGTCGATCGTCGAGCACTCGAGGATTGCGCCAGGGAAATCGACGCAGCCCACGCGACAGGGGATGCCACACAAGAGGCCGAGGCCGATCTGAACCTGCACATGATCGTTTACGAGGCGAGCCACAATATCGTGCTGCTGCATATGATGCGCGCCTTGTCTAAGATGCTGCGCAAAGGTGTCTTCCTCAATCGGCTACAGCTTTATGCCCTGCCCGAAGTGCGGGCGATATTGCGTGATCAGCACCTCAAAATCATAGAAACCATTCTCTCGCGGGATCCAGCAAAGGCTGGTGAGGCGGCAGCGGCCCACATGACTTATACCAAATCGGCCCTCGCCGAAATTGCAGCCGCCGAGGAGCGCCTGCAGATGTCGCTCAGGCGCATCGACAGCGGCGGCCTGGGGGCCGGAACTGGCGGGGGTTGATAGGCGATCAGCCAGGGCATGGGTCCTCGCTATATCTACGCTACGTCCATCTATCTCCCGCAGTTCAGGCCGGTCGGAATTCGTGACCAGCTGACGCCAGGCAATCCTTCTTTGTGGCAACCTCAGGACCTTAACATCGCCTTACCCGCCCGACCGCAGAGTGTGTGTACGGCGTGTGTACGCTGTGTGCACAGCTTCTGCACACCATGTGCCAGCCAGATCGGTGGTTACAAATCCATCAACAATCGCCGCGGATCCTCCAGAGCCTCTTTCACCCTTACAAGGAATGTCACCGCCCCTTTCCCGTCCACGATTCGATGATCGTAGGACAAAGCCAAATACATCATAGGACGGATCACGACCTCTCCTCCAATCGCCATTGGCCGGTCCTGGATTTTTATGCATCCCCAAAATCCCCGATTGCGGCGGGTTCAGAATGGGGGAGGACATCAGACTGCCGTAGACGCCCCGTTCGAAATCGTGAAGGTGCCGTCGGTATATAAGTCCCAGGTTTGATTCGGGACCTCTTGCCGGTGGCGAGGTCTCGGATCAAGTCCGGAGCGGGTTACTCGGATATCGATGAAGCATACTCGGCCAGATATGGCGCCGTATCTCCGACCTTCCGCCCGGCATCGCCGGGCAGCGCCCGGACCTCCCCCACGGGGAGGGCGCTTTTGCGGCGTTTCGATTGGCGCTGGCGTTTAGTTCGTGGCGCTGATGCGCAATACAGAACCGTAGCTGCGCCCACCCCGAGGTCCGGGGTGGGCGCTATGTTGAGTCGTCAAATGAGGTGGGTGCGAGCACCCATTCTATTCATTCTTGCGTAATTTCTTTAGTTGTCTTTTTAACTTCCGAGTTTCTTCGAAGACCTCACGTAAGTACATAAACTCATATTCAACGCTCTGCGCATAAAGTGGAACATTTCCCCATCTGCCACCTTGAAGATTTAGCTTAGGTTCGATTGCGGTTCTCAAAACAGCTTCGAGCATGTCGAGCGATAGTTCTCCCGGAACATGTTGATCTTCATTATCGTCGACATCGTTCTTTGATACTGTTTTCATGGTTTTTGGATTGGTAGGCTCTGTCGTCGCGAACCAAGAATAAGACACCCATCTTCCACGAAGATGATCCCCAGTATGAGCGACTAGTCTTGCCGCAAAAGACTTTGCTTGCCCGACATATACAATTTCACGGTTTTCGTCGTGAAGAAGATAAACACCCGAGCAGGTCGTAAACTCATCCTCCGGTTCGGTTTCCGGATCTTTGTACCCAAGCCTTTGAGGCATTTTGTGACCGAGAATTCGGATGTATTTTTGTTCTGCATCCTTTTTCCAGTCTGGGAAATAGATTGAATCTTCCCAAGAAAAGAACCGCCCGTATGCGGTAATTGACATGTGTGACCTATTCGTTGCTTGGCTAAACTTACGGCTGAAAGTGTTACAAATCCATCAACAACCGCCGCGGATCCTCCAGCGCTTCCTTCACCCGCACGAGGAACGTGACCGCCCCTTTGCCATCTACAATCCGGTGGTCATAGGACAGGGCCAGATACATCATTGGCCTGATCACAACCTCTCCCCCAATCGCCATGGGCCGGTCCTGGATTTTGTGCATCCCCAAAATCCCCGATTGCGGCGGGTTCAGGATGGGGGAGGACATGAGCGACCCGTAGACCCCGCCGTTGGAGATCGTGAAGGTGCCGCCTTGCATTTCGGCCATGCTCAGCTTGCCGTCGCGGGCTTTGGCGCCCTTTTCGGCGATGGCTTTTTCGATGTCAGCGAAGGACATGGCGTCGGCGTCGTTGATCACCGGCACCACAAGGCCAGTGGGCGTGCCTGCGGCGATGCCCATGTTGACATAGCTCTTGTAAACAATATCGGTGCCGTCGATTTCGGCGTTGACCTCGGGGACTTCTTTCAGCGCGTGGCAGCAGGCCTTGGTGAAGAAGGACATGAAGCCGAGTTTCACGCCGTGTTTCTTCAGGAACAGGTCCTTGTATTCGTTGCGCAAAGCCATGACCTCGGTCATGTCGACCTCGTTATAGGTGGTCAGCATGGCGGCCGTGTTCTGGCTGTCTTTCAGGCGTTTGGCGATGGTCTGGCGCAGGCGCGTCATCTTGACCCGCTCTTCCCGGTCGGCCTGTTCGGCTGGCACGGGTGCGCGGGGGGCAGGCGCCGATGCGGGGGCTTCGGTCTTACCGGCCAGCGCGTTCAATACATCCTCTTTCATCACGCGGCCATCCTTGCCGGTGCCTTCCACGTCCGTCAGGTTGTTCTCGGCCATCAGTTTCTTGGCTGATGGGGCATCTTCGACATCCTTTGCGGGCGCGTCCCCTGCGCTGGGAGCGGCGGTGCTTTCGCCTTCTTCGGTGGCCGGTTCTGGCTTGGCATCTGCCTTCGGAGCTTCCGCACCCTTTGCGGGCGCATCACCTTCGGCGATTTGCGCGAGCAGCGCGTCAACGCCCACCGTCTCGCCCTCGGGGGCGACGATTTCGGACAATGTGCCTGCAACCGGGCTGGGCACCTCGACCGTGACCTTGTCGGTTTCCAGCTCGCAAAGCATTTCATCCACGGCGACCGCATCGCCGGGCTGTTTGAACCAGGTGGCGACCGTGGCCTCGGTCACGGATTCGCCCAGAGTGGGGACGCGAACTTCGGTGCTCATTACTTTGATCCTTCGATGGTCAGCGCGTCGTCGATCAGCGCCTCTTGTTGTGCTTTGTGCTGGCTGGCAAGGCCGGTCGCGGGTGATGCCGCAGCTGCCCGCCCGGCATAGACGGGCCGTGTGTGTTTGGCATTGATGCGGGTCAGGACCCATTCGATATTCGGCTCCATGAACGCCCAGGGTCCCTGGTTCTTGGGTTCTTCCTGGCACCAGACCATCTGGGCATTCTTGAACCGTTCCAGTTCGTTGACCGCCGATTGCGCCGGGAATGGATAGAATTGTTCGAACCGCAGGATGTAGATGTCTGTAATCCCGCGCTTGTCGCGTTCTTCCAGCAGGTCGAAATAGACCTTGCCGGAACACATCACGACGCGCTTGATCTTGCTATCGGACACTAGCTTGGTATCGGAATTACCGTGTTGCGCATCGTCCCACAGAACGCGGTGAAAGCTGGAGCCTGTGGTGAATTCATCCTTTTTCGATACCGCCATTTTATGCCGTAGTAGCGATTTCGGCGTCATCAGGATCAACGGCTTGCGGAAGGTCCGGTGCAGCTGGCGCCGCAGCAGGTGAAAATAGTTTGCCGGTGTCGTGCAATTCGCCACGATCCAGTTATCGCCGCCGCACATGGTCAAGAAACGTTCCAGACGGGCCGAGGAGTGTTCGGGCCCTTGCCCTTCATAGCCGTGCGGTAGCAGGCAGACGAGGCCGGACATGCGGAGCCATTTGGATTCGCCCGAGCTGATGAACTGGTCGAACATGATCTGCGCACCATTTGCGAAATCGCCGAACTGGGCTTCCCACAGCGTCAGCGCGTTGGGTTCTGCCAGTGAGTATCCATATTCGAACCCCAGCACCGCGTATTCCGACAGCATCGAATCGATGACTTCGTAATGCGCCTGACCTTCGCGGATGTTGTTGAGAGGATAATACCGTTCTTCGGTGTCCTGATCGATCAGGGCCGAATGCCGTTGGCTGAACGTGCCGCGGGTGGAATCCTGCCCGGCGAGCCGGACCCGGTAGCCTTCGGTCAGCAGCGAACCAAAGGCCAGTGCCTCACCGGTCGCCCAGTCGATCCCTTCGCCGGTGTCGAACATCTTGGTTTTCGCATCCAGCAGGCGTTTGACCGTGCGATGCAGCGGAAAGCCGTCGGGCGCTGTGGTGAGCGCCTCGCCGACGGCGTTGAACGTCGCCTCTTCGATGGCGGTCACGCCGCGCTGGTAATCCTCTTCCTTGCGATCCAGATGCGACCACTTGCCGTCCAGCCAATCGGCCTTGTTCGGTTTGTAGGATTTGCCGGCCTCGAATTCCTCGTTCAGGTGCGCCTGGAAGGCGGCCTTCATATCCTCGATCTCGCCTTCCGGGATCAACCCGTCCTTGACCAGTCGTTCGGTATACAAGGTCAGCGTGGTCTTCTGCGTCTTGATCTTCTTGTACATGATCGGGTTGGTGAACATCGGCTCGTCGCCTTCGTTGTGCCCGAACCGGCGATAGCAGATGATATCCAGCACCACGTCCTTGTGGAATTTCTGACGGAATTCGGTGGCCACGCGGGCGGCATGCACCACGGCCTCTGGATCGTCGCCGTTCACGTGGAAGATCGGGGCTTCGACCATCAGGGCAATATCGGTCGGGTAGGGGCTGGAGCGGCTGAAATGCGGGGCCGTGGTAAACCCGATCTGGTTGTTCACGACGATATGCATCGTCCCGCCCGTCTTGTGCCCGCGCAGGCCGGACAGGCCGAAACCCTCGGCCACAACGCCTTGGCCCGCAAAGGCCGCGTCACCGTGCAGCAGGATGCCCATGACCTTGATCCGGTCGGTGTCGTTGAGCTGGTCCTGCTTGGCACGGACTTTCCCGAGGACAACGGGGTTCACAGCCTCGAGGTGCGATGGGTTCGCCGTCAGCGACAGGTGAACGGTGTTGTCGTCGAATGTCCGATCGGAAGACGCGCCAAGGTGGTATTTCACATCGCCCGAACCGTCCACGTCTTCGGGTTTGAAGCTGCCGCCCTGAAATTCGTTGAAGATCGCGCGATAAGGCTTCTCCATCACGTTAGCAAGCACGGATAGGCGCCCCCGGTGGGGCATGCCGATGACGATGTCCTCAAGCCCAAGCTGCCCGCCGCGCTTGATGATCTGCTCCATCGCGGGGATCAGGCTTTCGCCGCCGTCGAGGCCGAAACGTTTGGTGCCGGTGTATTTGACGTGCAGGAACTTTTCGAAACCCTCGGCCTCGACCAAGCTGTTCAGGATCGCCTTGCGCCCGTTCTGGGTAAAGGTGATTTCCTTGCCGTAGCCCTCAATCCGTTCCTTCAGCCAACCAGCCTCTTCGGGGTTCGAGATATGCATGTATTGCAGGGCGAATGTGCCGCAATATGTGCGTTTCACGATGGCGATGATCTCGTTCATCGTCGCCATTTCAAGGCCAAGCACCTGGTCGATGAAGATCGGCCTATCCATGTCCGCCGCGGTAAAGCCGTAAGAGGCGGGGTCGAGCTCTGGATGCGGCGTGCCGTCGCGCATGCCCAGCGGATCCAGATCGGCAATCAGGTGCCCCCGGATCCGGTAGGCGCGGATGATCATCAGCGCGCGGATCGAGTCGAGCACGGCTGCGCGCACCTGTTCTTCGGAGAGGGTGACGCCCTTTTCGGCGGCCTTGTCCTTGATCTTTTTGCCTGCGGCTTCGGGTTCCGCAGGCCATTGGCCATCAAGAGCAGCAGTCAGATCATCCGCAGGCTGGGGTGGCCAATCCATCCGCGCCCATGACGGCCCCGCCGCCTCGGCCTTGGCATCATTCGGTGTGTCGCCGAGCGAGCGGAAGAAGGCCTGCCATTGTTCATCCACCGCTCCGGGATTGTCGGCATAGCGGGCGTAAAGCTGTTCGACATATTCAGCATTGTGCCCCTGCAGGAAGGAAGAGGCATGGAAGACGTCATTAGGGGATTGTTCGGTCATTGGGGGACCTCGTTGGGGTTGGGGTCGGCCTGAGGCCTGGTGTGTCGGGGTTTCAGGAAGCAAGCGATCAAGACGAAGGGTGCGGTCACCAAAAAGCCAACATAGCCAATGATGGCTCCGACAATGCCAGAATACTCTCTGAGTGGATTTGCGATGAAGGTGTCGTAGAAGCTGAGGCTCATTCCGATTGCCAAAATGATCATAGGCACAAGGAACAAAACACTGCTTACGCCAGCATCGCGAAATCGGCGCATTCCGACAGCCAGAAATGGGGATAGGGTTATTGCCAGAAACGTAAGCATGACAGCAAGGGCGGGGTTTTGGAGCATGCCAATTTCGAGAGGAAGAAACACTTCGATTGCCCAAAAACTGATAAATCCGCCGCCGATGAACATTAGCGCAAACCACCAAAACTCAGACCGCGAGGCGCGGCCTTTGAACTGAAACGACTTGGCGAGGCAAGTCTTGATGGCGTCAAGCGGTGCCATTGTGGGGTCCTGTTTCAGGTCCCGGGTCAGGCCCGGGACGGGTTGATCTTGGTTCTGCGCACCCGACACGATTTGGGGCTTCGTGGTGAATATCCGGTTCGGCGCTGTGGCACCGGGATGCGCAGTATCATCTGATTTCATCATGATAAGCTCACCACCTCGGGCCTCAACGGTGCAAGGTATTTGAGAAGATCGTCGCGCAGCCGTGATTTGAAAATCGCGGGTGTAAAGTGCTTTTGCTGCAACTGCCGCAGCTCATGGCCCATTTCATGTGATCGCTTGGTGTCTTCCAAAAGCGCGAGGCATTTGGCGATAAATTCCCCGCTGTCCTGCGCCACCATCAACTTTGAGTCGATCTCAGACGTGAACCCCACGGCGGAAAAGCGGCTGCACACGACCACACGGCCGAATGCGCAGCTTTCGATCACTTTGATCTGCGATCCCGCCCCTTCGAATATCGGGCTGATCGTCGCCGTCGCCTGCCCGTATTCCGCCGCAATATCCGGCGCCGATCCGATGAATGCGACCCGATCGAGGTGTCGATACTTTTCGGCGAACTTGTTCCAATTACCCGAACCAACGATGCGCAATTCGGCCGTCGGTGCCGCCTTGCTGATCTCGGGCCAGCAATGGGTCAGGAACCACGCGACACCGCGCGTATTGGGTGCATAGTTCTGGCTACCCACGAAAAGAAGGGTCGGCGTCGACGTGTTTTCGACCGGTTCTGCCGGGAAGTAAGGAACATTCGGTTGCACTTTTGTCACTGCGGATGACACCGGCAATATGTCGGGCTGTTTGCTGAAATAGACCAGCTGTGCCTTTGTCAGGTACCGTCTTACATGCCGCATCACGGATCTGTCGACATACCGTTTCAGAAGCGATCCGGTGATCCACGATCCAAAAATGCGTTGGTATCCGCTGAGAATGCGCAGATCGGGCCGGTCGTCGATATCGACAACGGTCAGATGGTCGCCCGACGCGCGATAGTCGCATCGCAGCATGCCATCGACATACCGAAACAGAACGACGTCTGGATTGTTCTCTGAAATCAGATGGTTGAGCGTCTCATCGCTCACTTTGTCATAGCGATACCGCCACCAGGGCAAAAGCCAATCCAGCGCCCGATTGATCGAGATCATCGTCCGCCGAAGCGCTTTGGGCTTTATCTGGTAAAGTGATCGCGAATCCGGCGAAAGATAGACGATTTCCACATTCGCATCCCCGGGCAACAGGTCCGTCGGTGGCGCCTGCGAGGCGCGGTCAGAAAGCACAAGCGTCACGGGCCCAAGCGCACACAGCGCGTGAATAAACAGCAAACTGCGCTGGCGACCTCCGGCGCGATCATCGGGGATACTGTGAGGCACCACTATGATCGATTTGAGCGGCCGGGTCATGGTCAGCTCTTGTCTGCCATTTGCGCCATCCGGAAAGGCCCCATCCTGCATCAGTCCGATCCCATCGATTGTCGCGTCGAACGGGCCGCTCGACCGAAATGGTCGATGTCGACAATACCGAGGATGGGTAGTGATACGCGCATTTACCCGATCGCTTCCAGCACGGCCTCGCCCAGTGTTGCGGGGCTGTCGGCCACCACGATCCCGGCGGATTTCATAGCTTCGATCTTGCTTTCGGCGTCGCCCTTGCCGCCTGCCACGATGGCACCGGCATGCCCCATACGGCGACCGGGAGGGGCGGTGCGGCCCGCGATGAAACCGGCTGTGGGTTTCCAGCGGCCTTTCTTTTTCTGTTCGGTCAGGAATTCGGCGGCTTCTTCCTCCGCCGTCCCGCCGATTTCGCCGATCATGATCATCGAATGCGTCTCGTCATCATCAAGGAACATGTCGAGCACGTCGATATGTTCGGTCCCCTTGATCGGGTCGCCGCCGATGCCCACGGCGGTGGATTGGCCAAGACCGCTGTCAGAGGTCTGTTTGACCGCCTCATAGGTCAGTGTGCCAGAGCGGGACACGACGCCGACCGAACCGCGTTTGTGGATATGGCCGGGCATGATGCCGATCTTGCAGGCGTCGGGGGTGATGATGCCGGGGCAGTTGGGGCCGATCAGGCGGGAGGCGGAGCCTTCCAGCGCCCGTTTGACCCGCATCATGTCGAGGACCGGGATGCCTTCGGTGATGCAGATGATCAGCTCCATCTCGGCGTCGATGGCCTCAAGGATACTGTCTGCCGCGAAGGGAGGGGGGACGTAGATGACAGATGCGTTCGCCTCGGTCTTGGCTTTCGCCTCGTGCACAGAGTTGTAGACGGGCAAGTCCAGGTGGGTCGTGCCGCCCTTGCCGGGGGTCACGCCGCCGACCATCTTGGTGCCATAGGCGATAGCCTGTTCAGAGTGGAACGTGCCCTGCGAGCCGGTGAGGCCCTGGCAGATGACTTTGGTGTTTTCGTTTACGAGAATGGCCATGCGCTGCTACTTTCTATGTTTCGGATTCGTCATATTCCTGCAGGATGAACAGTGATCCGCGGAAGATGCTTGAGATATTGAGTTGGCGTGTGACGGTCAGGGTAAACTGTTCGCCTGCGTCGGTTTCGATCAACCAGCCCGCAAGAAAGCGGGGCTCGTCGGAGAAGTCGGCCACCAGTGGCGTGTCGCCGAATTTGGCGGCCACCAGAGCGCTGGCCAGCAAAACGGCTTCATCGTCCCGCACGGTGTTACGACCGAAGCCGCAGGTTGGTTTTTCGGTCCCGGTGCTAGCGAGCACGACGATGTTGCGATTGAACGCAGAAAAGAACTCATTGCCGCCAAAACGACCTTCAGTCGCAAAGTTAGAACGCCGCATTTCTGTGCGGACAGCCAGCATATCAGGATAATTTTCGATACATATATCCATCGCTTGCAGCAGCTTGCGATTGCCGCTTCGATCAAGCGGGTTTTGAATACTTGTTGCCGATGTGCTGCTGGTCCCGACGTTTGTTTCGGCAATACCTGAACTCGTCGTCTCATCACAGGCCGAAATGAGGCCGACGCAGGCGAGAACGAGAAAGACAGATCGTGGGTAGGTAAATTTCATTTTTTGAAGAGACTTTCAGGATTGTCTGCCGAGGCGCGGGCAGATGACTTTGGTGTTTTAGTTTAAGAGGATTGCCATTAGTTAGCTCTCTTCATCACTTAAGAAATGGTAGGACTGTGCTTCTAGCGTGAGGAGGTTCGGCGGGAGCCGCGAGTCAGTTGCGCTAACCACAAAATCCTCGCCAAAGGGTATTCCAAAACCGACTTGAGCCGGTTCCACGGGGTTGCTTGTCAAATCGAGATAAAATCTCTGTTCGAAAGCGGCTGCGATCTTATCCTTTTGTGCATCCGGTGCCGCAAAAGTTACTTTGCAGACTTGCAGTCGGCTTTCCACTCGCTGGCGGTATAGCTCCAACGCCACGATCTCTGTGGGAGACACGTAGCGCTCAATTCCATCTAATCCGTTGTTTGAGGCTAGGTCCGATATACCTTGGTTTGCTGCGACGCGTTCGGCTGCAGCATATCGAGGACCGGTTTGAAGGCAGATCGACTCAAACATATCGAATGCGCGAGACGGGCTAACCGCGCTTCGCGTGTTTGATGAAGCGCTTGGCAATGCGGTTGGGTCGGATCGGGTTACGGTGCAAGACGATAAAAGAACGGAACCGATCAATGCCGCACAAGCAAAGTTAAGCACTCTCCGGGGCCCCGCCCGTTCGGACCTTGAACGCTCCCCCGGAGCGTTCATTCGCTGCGCGAAACCGGTCCTCACCCCTTCACCGCCTTCACGATCTTCTGCGCCCCATCCTTCAAATCATCTGCGGCAATCACGTCCACGTCGGAATTGTTGATGATGTCCTTACCCTGCTGGACGTTCGTCCCTTCCAGACGCACGACGAGGGGGACTTGCAGGCCGACCTCTTTCACCGCGGCCACCACGCCTTCGGCGATGACGTCGCAGCGCATGATGCCGCCGAAAATGTTGACCAGGATGCCTTTGACATTGTGGTCTGACGTGATGATCTTGAACGCCTCGGTTACCTTTTCCTTGGTGGCACCCCCGCCCACGTCGAGGAAGTTGGCAGGCTCGGCCCCGTAGAGTTTGATGATGTCCATCGTCGCCATCGCTAGCCCTGCGCCGTTGACCATGCAGCCGATTTCACCGTCAAGCGCGATGTAGTTGAGGTCGTATTTCGATGCGGCGAGTTCCTTGGGGTCTTCCTCCGTCTCGTCCCGCAGGGCGGCCACATCGGCGTGGCGGTAGACTGCGTTGCCGTCGAAGGCGACCTTGGCGTCCAGCACTTTCAGATCGCCGCCATCGGTGATGATCAGCGGGTTGATTTCCAGCATCTCCATGTCCTTCTCAACGAAGGCTTTGTAAAGCTGGCCCATCAGTTTGACGCATTGCTTGACCTGATTGCCGGTCAGACCCAGCGCAAAGGCCACGCGGCGCCCGTGATAGGGCTGGTAGCCGGTGGCGGGGTCGACGGTGAAGTTCAGGATTTTCTCGGGCGTTTCGGCAGCGACTTCCTCAATATCCATCCCGCCTTCGGTGGAGCAGACAAAGCCGATGCGGCTGGTCTGGCGGTCGACGAGGAGGGCGAGATACATCTCGGTCTCGATCCCCGAGCCATCTTCGATGTAGATGCGGTTGACTTGCTTGCCTGCAGGGCCGGTCTGATGGGTGACGAGGGTACGGCCCAGCATCTTTTTCGCTTCCTCGGCGGCCTCGGTTGCCGATTTTGCAAGGCGCACGCCGCCTGCCTCACCGGCATCAGCCTCTTTGAATTTACCCTTGCCGCGTCCACCGGCGTGGATCTGCGCCTTGACCACCCAAAGCGGGCCATCAAGCTCACCCGCCGCGGTTTTGGCTTCTTCGGCGCGCATTACGGCGCGTCCATCGGAAACGGGCGCCCCAAAACTGGCAAGGAGCGCTTTGGCCTGGTACTCGTGGATGTTCATGGCTGGGTCCAATATAGCTTCGGTTACGGGACGTTAGACCATAAGGCATGAAGAGTTTCTAACTGAAAATCGGACCTTTGGCTGAATATCCGACATTTGTGATCACAGTCGAAAATCGTGTGATCACAAATTACATCTCTGCCTGCGTCTTCCAAAGGAATCGCCGATCATGATAGCTCGTAACGGATGAATGACACCGCCCCAAGTTGGGCCGTCGTGGCGACGGTCGACGAACCGCCGGTTCTGGTTCAATCCTTTGTGGCGTGGCACCTGTCACTTGGGGCGGCCGAGATATTCCTCTATTTTGACCGCCCTGACGACCCTGCGGCTGACATGTTTACCAGGCTGCCGCAGGTCCATGTCATCCGCTGCGATGAGGCCCATTGGCAGGCATTGGGTCGTCGCCCGGGGCGGCATCAGGTCAGACAAACGCAGAATGCCACCCAAGCCTATGGTCGGACGCAATGCGATTGGTTGCTGCATATCGATGCTGACGAGTTCTTGTGGCCGACCAGCGCCGTCGGCGACGACCTGGCCGCAGCCCCGCCTGTCGATGCGCTGACTGTCCCCGTGGCCGAGCGGATTTATGACTGCACTGCGGATAACGAAACGATCTTTGCCGGCGTCTTCCGCCGTCCCTTCACCTCGGACATCAGGGATAACCACCCGATCTTCGATACCGGTCACGGTGTACTGTCCCGGGGATTGACCGGTCATACGATCGGCAAGTCGTTCGTACGGGCCGGGCGCGATCTGCGGGTCGCGATCCATCGGCCGAAACTGCCGCACGGTGTCGCAGGTCCGCTGCAAATCGGGCGAATGAAAGGCGCGGTGTTGTTGCATTTCGAAGGGCTGACACCGTTGCACTGGATGGCCAAGCTGATGCGCGCCGGGGCCACCCACCCGCCGAACCCAAAGCATACAAGACGCCACCGCCAAAAGCTGAGGGCGGCGGCGCAAGAGGCGCCGGACGAGGCGCGCGATCTACATGACTTGTTGAAGGTGGCCGACATGACCAAGCAGCGGGCGCTGTCACGGTATGGGCTATTGTTGACCGCGCAGTTTGACCCTGTGCCCGCTTTGCGGCGGTTCTTTCCGACCCAAAGCCATGATCTTTCGCCTGTTGCTTTCGATGCATGGCTTTGGGCCGAACGAGGTGATCTTTTGCGTCAGTGGGCGCCGCGCCTAGTTGAGCGTAAAGGCGAATAAGGCAAAGTTTCCGCCCGTGGCCGCATCGAACTGATCGATCGTATCACCGGTCGCGACCCGCCCACGCTCCATATAAGGGGCGAGGTCGGATCCGGCGAGAACCCCGATCACATCCAGCGGTGCGGGGTCGTTGAGCCATTTGTTAAGATTGATCCCCACCTGATCGCCCGTCCGCCAATGCGGGATCAGCAGGTCGCCTTCAAGCACCATGGCCGCCTCTTGCAGGACGGCTTGCCATGCCGTGTCGATATTGTCGGGGAAAAGCAGGCCCAAAGCGCTGTCTTGCGCAGCATTGGGGATGAATTCGTTTTCATTGTCGGTCTCTGCCCGGACCCGATCCCAGAAAACCAGGTTATGCGCGATGACTGCCTGGAAATCGGCGAGAGCGGCTTGGGTGCGCGCTGGGTCGGGTTGCTGTTCAAGGACACCGAGAACGATAGTGACCAGATCGGCAAGTTTCTCATCCTCGGGTGACATGAACATCATTGGCGCTGGGCCGTTGCGCAGCTCGGCAATGGTTGTGGCGTTGCCCTGGACCTTGGCGATGATCTCGGTCGGATCGAACGCCATCATCATTTCCGCCGTCCCGGCGAAGATATGCGTATAGGCCTGTAGCCACGCCACGTCAGAGGTGTCGAAGGTGATCGTTGGGGCACCGCCTGCTGTCTCAAGCTGTTCGAGCGTTTCTTGCACCTGCCAACGGTTGACGAAAAGCGGGACCATGATCGGTAAAAGGTCTTCGTCCGCATCGCGCGCGCCATTGGCGTTGATGTCGAACCAGACCTGATTGAGATCGAGCGTGACGGACACGTCATCCGTATCGGTGACTGGCGCCATTGCCTCTTGCGCCAGGTCCATGTGGGTGCCGATTTCGGTGAAAAGGTTGGCGATGACGTCTGGGATGAACGGGTCTGGCGTCGGGTTGGCATTCAGGTCGGTGACAAGCCCCGGAATACCCAGATCAAGATCGTTCAGGCCAGTGCGATAACGTTCCTGAAACGTCGCTTCGATCCCGCGCAGGAATAGCGCGCCACCAAGGGCGAAGCGGTCGGAGGGCGTAGGATTTTCCAAGGTAGAGAGGGCATCAACAGTGCCGGAAATGCCAAGATCGGCGAATTGGCTACTGTAGTCCTGCGCGCTTGCGGAATGGGCTGACAGCGCCAAAGTGGCGGTCAAAGTGAGGGTTGGGGCGAGGCGGAGCATGTTTGAGTCCTTTTCTAAATCACAAACGTGAACATAGTTCATGAATTTGAGTTTGTGAAGAGGGTAGGCAAAAGAAAAGGGCGCCCATGAGGGACGCCCTTTGAAAATCAATGGGTTACAGCTCTAGAGGCTACTGTCGATCCCTTTGCAGGCCTCGACCAGACCTTTAACCGCATCGACGGATTTATCGAACATGGCCTGTTCGGATTTGTTCATCTTGATTTCGACCACGCGCTCGATCCCGCCCGCGCCGATGATGGTCGGTACACCGACATAGAATCCGTCGAGGCCATAGGCGCCGTCCACATGTGCGGCACACGGCAACAGGCGTTTCTGGTCTTTCAGATAGGATTCGGCCATTTCAATGGCTGATGTCGCGGGGGCATAGAATGCAGAGCCAGTCTTGAGGAGGCCGACGATTTCAGCGCCACCGTCACGGGTCCGCTGGACGATCGCGTCAAGTTTTTCCTGTGTCGTCCAGCCCATGTCGACCAGATCGGGAAGCGGGATGCCTGCGACGGTGGAGTACCGCGTCAATGGCACCATCGTGTCCCCGTGGCCGCCCAGAACAAATGCCGTGACGTCGCGCATGGAAACGTCGAATTCTTCGGCCAGAAAGTGACGGAAGCGGGCGCTGTCGAGCACACCGGCCATGCCGCAGACTTTTTCATGTGGCAGGCCACTGAATTCGCGCAGGGCCCAGACCATCGCATCAAGCGGGTTGGTAATGCAGATGACGAATGCGTCAGGCGCATGGGCGGCGATCCCTTCGCCGACGGATTTCATGACCTTGAGGTTGATGCCCAAAAGATCGTCGCGCGACATGCCCGGCTTGCGGGGTACACCGGCTGTAACGATGCAGACATCCGCGCCCGCGATATCGGCGTAGTCGTTGGTGCCCTTAAAGCTGCCGTCAAATTTCGCGGCTGGCCCGGATTCGGCAATATCCAATGCTTTGCCCTGCGGGATGCCTTCGGCGATGTCGAACAGAATCACGTCGCCAAGCTCTTTCACAGCGGCAAGATGGGCGAGCGTGCCGCCGATCTGTCCTGCGCCGATAAGGGCGATCTTGGGTCTGGCCATGTGCATAAATCCTTCGATGAGGGTTTGAATTTGGCGCATTGGGTAAGGGTTTGATTGGCGGCGCGCAAGGGCGCGGCGGCGCAGCATCACGCAGGCTTGTGATAGCCAAGCGGCTAACGCCGCGTTAATCAAGGCGCGTTTGGTGGTGTATCCGAGGGCAAGGATGACGGAATTTGGCTGGGAATTCTTTGCCTTGGGCATACCCGCGATCATTTTCGGCGGCATATCAAAGGGCGGTTTCGGGTCCGGTGCCGCCTTTGTTGCAGGTGCGATTCTTGCCTTGGTCGTCCCGCCCGGGGTGGCGCTGGGGATCGTCTTGCCGCTTTTTATGCTTGTGGATGCGGCAACGTTGAAACCTTATTGGGGTAAATGGCATTGGCCATCGGCCAAGGGGATCATGCAGGGTGCGGTGCCCGGCTGTATCATCGCGGCGTGGCTATACACTGTCGTCGACGCCGATGTATTTCGGCTGCTGATCGGTGTCATCTGCTTGGTTTTCGTTGCTTTTCAGGTCGGGCGCGGACGTCGCTGGATCAACGTTCCGCATCTGGCGTTTTCGCGGCCCTTGGCATGGATCGCCGGACTCGTCGGCGGTTTCACCAGCTTTGTCAGCCATGCAGGCGGGCCACCGACAGCTGTTTTCCTGCTGTCACAAGGGTTGAGCAAGACGGCGTATCAGGCGACGACCGTCATCGCATTCTGGGCGATCAACTGGATGAAGGCGGTGCCCTATGTCTTTCTTGGGATATTCTCCTACCAGACGCTGCTGGGCAGCCTGATGCTTGCTCCTTTCGCGCTGCTGGGCGCGTGGATCGGGGTCAAGGCGCATCACCTTGTCCCCGAGCGTGCGTTCTTTGCGCTGACCTATGTGTTGCTGGTGGCCACAGGTATTCGGTTGATCTGGGTCGCTGTCGCTTAGGCGCCCTGGTCGGTGTTTTGCAAGTCCTCATCGAGCGATTGGAAAGACTGGCCCGCCGCGATGAGGCATGCAGGTCCACCGGGGCGTGTCACGACGATCGTCCAGCTACCCGTCTGATCCGAGGCGAACACCTCGACCACCGAGTTGTCACTGCCCAGCCCGATCGATTGACGACTTTCGCCATACCGCTCTGCCAGCCGCTCCACGATGGCCGCATGTGGCGCGCAGGCCCGACCCTGTGCGGTCGCATGGTTCGCCGCCAGCATCATTGCCCCGATCCCAAAGGACATCAGAAATAAGTTACGCTTCATCAATTTCGCCTTTCTGCAAAAGATGACCGCGGCTGATCTTTTGTCGCAGTCGGTTCATGCGGGCAGTCTGGGAACAACCTGACGCAAATTGGTTAATGCACCGTGACGCGGGGATATTGCTGCGCCGCGGCATGTTTGGGCTTGAATGAACTGGCAAGTTCTGACCATGTTCGCGCAAGATTATTGCGAGAAAGATTCGATGCAGACCCGCCCCTACCGCTCCGCCCTCTACATTCCTGGCTCAAAGGACCGCGCCTTGGACAAGGCGCGCGGCCTGCCCGTGGATGCGATCCTGTTCGATCTCGAGGATGCGGTGGCGCCGGACGCGAAGGTCGCGGCGCGCGATACGCTGAACGCGGCGCTGACGACGGGCGGCTATGGTCAACGCCAGCGGATCGTGCGGATCAATGGTCTGGATACCGAATGGGGCAAGGCGGATACAGCAGCCGTCGCCGCAATGGATTGCGACGCGGTCCTATTGCCCAAGGTGAACAGCACCGATGATGTCGATGCGCTTGCCGCGTTGATCCCTGATCTGCCGATCTGGGCGATGATGGAAACGCCGCAGGGCGTGCTGAACGCCGCCGACATCGCGGCCCATCCGCGGATGGCCGGGTTTGTGCTCGGGACCAATGATCTGGCGAAGGATTTGAATTCGCGCGGGCGACCGGCTTTGGCGACGTCACTGCAACTGTGCCTGCTGGCCGCGAAAGCTGCGGGCATCGTCGCGCTGGATGGGGTCTATAACGCTTTCAAGGATGAGGACGGATTGCGCGCGGAATGCGTTGAGGGCCGCGATATGGGCTTTGATGGCAAGACGCTGATCCACCCTGCGCAAGTGGCGATCACCAATGAGGTGTTCGGCCCCACGGCTGATGAAATCGACCTCGCCCAACGTCAGATCGCCGCCTTTGAGGCAGCAGAGGCCGACGGTCAGGGCGTTGCCGTCGTGGATGGCCGCATCGTGGAAAACTTGCATATCGTGACCGCCCGCGCGACCTTGGCCAAAGCTGACGCCATCGCCGCATTGGAGAGTACATGATTCTTCTGATTCTCGGGCTGATCCTGTGGTCCGCCGCGCATTTCTGGAAACGGGCCGCACCAAATCATCGGGCCGGATTTGGCGAGGCCGGGAAGGGTATCGTCACTGCGGTTTTAGTCGCTGCGATCGTGCTGATGATCTTTGGCTATCGCATGGCCGATGGCGCCGTCTACTGGGGCCGCAACTCGGCCATGGTAGTGATCAACAACCTGCTGATGCTGTTCGCCTTTTACCTGTTTGCGTCCAGCGGCGCCAAAACACGCATCACCCGGTTCATCCGGCACCCGCAACTAACCGCCGTCATCGTCTGGTCGGTTGCCCACTTGTTGGTCAATGGCGATACGGAGTCGTTCGTGCTGTTTGGCGGGCTCTTGGCGTGGGCGATTGCCGAGATCGTCATCATCAACCGTGCTGTTCCGGATTGGACACCTGCGCATGATGTACCGATCAGGAAGGAATTCACCGCCATCATCGCGACACTTGTCGTTTTCTCTGTCGTGGCCGGTATCCATTATTGGCTGGGCTATAACCCGTTTGGATAGAAGATGAAGATTTACAGATTACTGACCGAGGATGACACCGCCACGTTCTGCCACAAAGTATCCGACGCGCTGTCGAAGGGGTGGGAACTGTACGGTGATCCGACCTATGCGTTCGACCACGCCAATGGCGTCATGCGCTGCGGGCAGGCTGTGACGAAAGAGATTGACGGCGCCTACCATCCCGACATGAAATTGGGCAAACAATGACCAAGACCAATCCGGGCCGCTTTTTTGAGGACTACGCGGTGGGTGACCTGATCACCCATGCCGTTCCGCGCACGTTGTCGGGGGGTGAAAGGGCGCTGTACCACGCGCTTTATCCTGCCAGATCAGCGCTTTATTCGTCGGATGCTTTCGCACAGGCCTGCGGCTTGCCCGCATCGCCGCTGGACGACCTGATCGCGTTTCACACCGTCTTTGGAAAGACTGTCCCTGATGTGTCGCTGAATGCGGTGGCCAATCTGGGATATGCGGATGGCCGTTTTCTGGCGCCGGTCTATGCGGGGGATACACTGACCTCGGTTTCGGAAGTCATTGGAATCAAACAAAATTCTAATGGAACATCTGGCGTCGTCTGGGTCCGCACAACGGGCCGAAACCAGCGCGAAGAGGACGTGCTGACCTATGTGCGTTGGGTCATGGTCCGCAAGCGCGGTGCCGGGCCCGCGCCCAAGACGGTGATCCCTGACTTGCCCGATGCTGTTGCGGCGAAAAATCTGGTGGTGCCCGGGGGGCTGAGCTTTGCCGAATACAACTTTGCCTTGGCTGGAGAGCCGCATCGTTTGAGTGACTATGATATCGGTGAAGTCATTGATCACGTTGATGGAATCACGATCGAAGAAGCCGAGCACATGATGGCCACGCGCCTGTGGCAGAACACCGCCAAGGTGCATTTCGATGCCACCAATCGACCCGATGGAAGACAGTTGATTTATGGTGGGCATGTGATCTCTCTCGCGCGGGCCTTGTCGTTCAATGGATTGGCCAATGCGCAAATGATCGTCGCGCTAAATGGGGGTGCGCATGCGAACCCTTGCTTTGCGGGCGATACGGTACGTGCATGGTCGGAAGTGCTTGATAAGACGGGGGAATTAGCGCCCGGTGTCGGGGCCGCGCGGCTGCGGCTCGTGGCGACGAAAGGGTTTGCCGGACAGCTGAGGGGTGAGGATGGCAAGTACCTGCCTGAGGTGCTGCTCGATCTCGACTATTGGGCGTTGATGCCGCTATGAAGAGAATTGCGCTAACCCTTTTGTTTCTAATGCCTTTTTCGGCACATGCCCAAACGTGTCCGCCGTCGACGGGGGTGGATGTTTCTGTTTTCGAGGATGCGAAGACGGCGTTTTTTCGTACTGATTACAGGGCCTTCGCCAATTTGGTGGGTGATTACATTCCGGATATGGACGCGCGGTTCGAAGCGTTGTTCGGGCCGCTGGATATGTTCGAGCCCCGGGGGTACGAAAGCTGCCAGACGATCCTGCAGCGGCGTGAAAATCCTTCTTTTTATCAAGAAGTTATCCTGTTCTTTCCGCGTGGGGTCGATGGGCCGATCGCCCTGCATCTGGTCGGGGCCGAGATCGGTGGGACGGTGCGGGTTTTGGAGTTCACGTACAACTCATCCGTGGGTGCGGTGCTTGAGGGGCTGCGTTAGTTAACGCCGAAAATCGCTATCGGAATTCCATATGAATTGCATATGATTTCCATATGACTCTCGCGCGCAGTGCCGGGCGGGTGAACGCAACGGCCGGTGGTTGGCCTATGACGGCTCCAATTTACCGTTGATAGACAAGCATCGCAAATGCGGTACGGCCCGTCAAAAGAGACATTTGCTTCAACGGCCAAAAGTCCCGAGAAGATCGACCTCTTCTTCTTCAAACCCGAACCTCTTCATTAACTGTCGATGCTGTGATCCGCCGATAAACTGGTCAAGGGCCCGATCGACCCGGTCTCTGAGTTTGGTCGCAGGGTGTGCGAAACCAAAGCAGCCAAATGCTGCGGGCTTCTCATCGGGCGGGATTTCAACGATGGCAAAGTCGTGGGCATCGCTTTGCTGAAGAAAGCCCAAGTGGGCCCGCGCCACGCTGGCAAAGGCGTGGGCCTTACCAATTTGAACAGCGTGAGCAGCATTTGCATAGGTATCAAATACAAGAAACCGATCCGGTGGAACGCCGAGTGCGAGGGCCGTGGGATGCTGAAGCTGGTCCCGAATGACGGCGACCTGCAGATCGGCGCTGGTGCCAAGGCTTCGATACCCCATTATCCGATCCCCATCTGCCGTCCGGATAAGCAAACCATCAGGCAAGGCCCAGATCGGTCTGCTGAACAAAGCATGTTGCTGCCGTTCGGGAGAAGCGAAAAGACCAGTAGTCATTTGCCAGTCATCGCATGCGAGGCCGGGCATAAGTTGAGCGAATTCAGTCTCGACAAACGTAACGTCTTCTATGCCAAGTTGATTGAATACATACCGCGCAAGCTCGATATCGCATCCGGTGACCGCACCGGATGCATCCAGAAAATTGAATGGTGGTTCGATGAGATAAGCGACTTTCACTTTGCAGCCCTCATTTGACGATTACCACCTGGCCCGAGATCGTGCCCTCGACGCATTTGGCAAATGCACGTCCGACGCTCTTGGAACACACGCGGTCATGGCCGGGAAACAAGGCACCATAGCGGTGTTCCGAAACATCGAGCAATCCGGGGCTGACCACGTTGATCCGCTGACCGCGCGGCATCTCCATGGCGGCACCTGTGACGAAACCGGCTAAGGCACCGTTTGCCAGGGCGGCACCCATGCCTGAGATAACCGGGTCTCGATCCAGTACACCACTGGTCAACGTGAACGACCCGTTGCGGGAAATCTTTGCCATGCCAGATAGGACAAGATTGATCTGGCCCATCACCTTGTTCTCGAGCCCGATCTTGAGTGTCTTGTCGGTCTGGTCTGCGAGAGGCGCAAAGTGCACGCTGCCCGCGGTAGAGATCAACGCATCGAATACGCCCACCTTGTCATACATCGCGTCAACCGATCCGCGGTCAGCAATATCGATCATGATGTCGCCCGTGGTGCGACCTGCGCGGACGACATCATGGTGCTGCGACAGCTCTGCATATGCCGCCTGCCCTACATCACCGGACGCGCCAACAAGAATGATCCTCATCGCAGATACTTTTCGTAAATTTTGAGCTTTCTGGCGAGAATTTCCTCACATCGATCGAGAGCTTCCCGACGCTTGGCCAGCAGTCGGGAGTGGTCGAGCAATATGTCCTTTCGATCCGGGATCGTCTCATCCCCTTGTGCATAAAGCGCCGCGAACCGCTGCATCACTTTCATCGGCATGCCTGTTTTGCGCAGCCAGTACAGCAGCGTCAGCCAATCGACATTCTCCGAAGAAAAGCGCCTCTGCCCATCCGGGCCACGTGTGACATTGGGAATGAGACCCTCGGCCTCGTAGAAGCGGATTGTATCAACTTTGAGCCCCGACCGGGACGCAGCCTCAGATATGCGCATGAAAAAATACTCCAGTGACCTTGGAGGTACCCGCCTAGAGTTACTCAAGGTCAAGAAGAAAACCGAGAAGAGAATGTCTGCCGTAGCAAAGCCTGATCAGACTTTGACATCATTGTCCTGTCGCCACTACCGTCGCATCGTGCGGAACGTGGGCGGCCAAGATCTGGTCTGTCGGCGCATGTGCTGACCCCAAAGTATGCTGGTGACCTTCGTGTCATTGAAGGGCAGATCATTGTTGTATTTGGACAAAGCGAGGCTTCCGCAGCGGGTTCCTTTTGTTGGGAGCCTGTCTGCGGAAGCTGTTGTTAGTTCAGGGGCTGACGGGACATCTGCCCCCTCGGCGAGGTTGGGTTCGATCAGGCCGCAGCGCTCACCGTGCGTAGCACGTAATAGTCCTGACCGTTCTTTTCGACGCGATCCTGGGCCAAAGCCGGGAAGTTCAGGCTGAGCGTTCCGGTCATGTCGTAGATGTTGGCAAACAGGGCCGGCGTGCTGGCCACCGGTGTCGAGACGATCGACGGTTCCGACACGGGGAACTGCCAGATTGTGCCATCGCTTGCCTTGAAGACGTCGATCTGAACAACCTCGAGCCCGACATGGCCTGCCGGCGGTGCGTAAGTGATTTTTTCGCTTTCAAAGGTTTCAGTCTCGATCTCTTCGCGGAACTCGCTTGATGTGGTGACCGACAACCCGAAGGTTGTGCTGGCCTTGGCGGTGAATTCGCCAACGGCACCGCCGGTTTCAGTTGTCGTTTCAACGCTCGAGACAATCTCGAGGAACAGGCTTGATGCCGATAGTTTGGCCACCCGGCTGGAGACGAAGGTTTCCGTCGTCTGACCTTGGGGGATCACGCCGATGACGGCCAACGCGCCTTGTTCGAGCACGTCGGACGGTGTGTAGTTTTCGATGTAGCGCACACGCAGTTTGTCGAGCTCTGAACCGCTCTTGCCGCCAAGTCCAAGAACCCGCACGCCGGACAGCGTCGTCTTTCTGCCGGACGCCTTGCCAACCGACAGCGTGCGGCCGCGGCTGGTGCGCAAGAAGATCTTGTGGATGCGCGTGGACTTGTTCCGGTGTTTGTTGGACCAGATTTCCATATGCTCGATATATTCATCGCCTTGAAGCTCGAGGACCTGGCTCTCCCGTCCGCCGCCGCCGCCTTTGCGCGACCCGTTCAAAAGGATCGCATCTACCCGGTTGCCCGAGCGGAAGCCGATCGTACGCACGGCTTCGATCTCAAAAGATTTTCCGCCGTCGCCACCGATTGGTTTGGTTACAATAGACATTACTTTAACTCCATTTATCTATGCGTTGAATTTAACCAAGGCATCATTGTCTCGCCTTGTGGTGGAGTTACGCAGCAGCGGTGGCGTTTATTCTCGCTAAGGTGGAAAAATTCTTGGGCATACAGTTAAAGGGCGTGAATCCCACGGCTTAAAGTCCGCTTTGGTCATATTCTTGATACGTCGAAGGGCCCGCCGTCGGTGACGACCGTTGCCGAATTCATGCGCCCTCATAAATTTCCGCGAGACTTGGCAGCCCCAGCCGTTTCATCGCGCCTGCATCGTAGGCTTCGATGAATGCGGTATCCTGGGCGGCCATGCAGCGTTCGAACCATTCACGGACCGGACCATTTTCCGGGATGAGATCGGGAAACCATTGGAATGGTGCGCTGACCAACAGGTCCGCTGCCGAGAAGGTGTCATCGACCAGAAACGCATATTCGGAAAGTGCGGATTCGATCGCACTGAACATCGTTGCCTGATCACGGCACCAATCATGGATCATCGCGTTGTCTGCGATGTCCAGATAGGTCAGGTAGAGGATCGGTTCCACGACGTTGCCGTAGTAGAACAACCAGCTGAGGTATGCGCCCCGTGCGGGGTCATCGGGACCGCGCCCCAAGGGGCTGTCGAAATGATCGGTCAGCCAAAGCATGATCGCGCCGCGTTCCCGGATGAGGCGGCCATCGACCTTTAATGTTGGCACTTTCCCTTCGGGATGCGGGTTTTTCGGGTCGGCCTGCCCCAAACCGCCCTGACGTTTGATGTGTACCGTTTCGATATCCACCTCGGTTTCCTTGCCCATGAGGCGCAAAAGGCTCAGGATTCCAGTCGCGCGGGAATTTGGGGAATAGTAGAGCGTTATCATCGGTTTGTCCTTTCATTGCGATTGCCGACATCATCGCCGACCCCTGTTGCCATTTCCTGTCAGTAGTCTTCTGCTAACGTGACTTATGGCCAAATCGGATCGCCTTTTCAGCCTCATGCAGCTTTTCCGAACCATGCCGCAGCCGGTGAAGGCGGCCGATTTGGCGGAGCGATTGGAGGTCTCTTGTCGGACGCTCTATCGGGATATCGACTCGCTTAGGGTTGTGGGAGCCCGGATCGAGGGGGAGCCAGGGGTTGGTTATACGTTGGTCGAAGACATCGCGTTGCCCCCGCAGACCCTCACCCGGCTTGAAACTGAAGCGTTGTCGATCGGTTTGGCCGACGTGCAGTATCGCGGTGACGCGCAGCTGGCCGGTGCCGCCCGCGATGCGATGGCGAAAATCACCGCGACATTGCGGGAAAACCAACAGCGCGACGTGCTACACGCCGTGAGCCAGGTTTACCGATTCACGATACATGAAGCCTCTACCGTCGATATGTCCGTCATTCGTGCCGCGTGTTGGGAGGAAAGGGCGCTGCGCATCACTTATGAGGATCGCAAAGGGGTGGTGACGAGGCGCCGGATATTTCCTCTGGCTGTTTTGTACTTTGAACATTCGGTGATGCTGTTGGCGCATTGCCGGTTGAGGGATGATTATCGGTCTTTTCATGTGACGCATATCCACGACGTGCGTTCGTTGAACGAGAGCTTTCGCCCCCGGCGCGTGCGTCTTTTGAACGATTATGTCGCGGCTTTGCGTCGTCGCTTGGGTGATCGTTCAGAGAGTTTGACTGTGTTGTAGCGGATTGCGATCCGTGCCTTCACGTCATATCCGATTGCCCCCCATCCCGTTGCCGCCTATACCCCATCGGGACGAAGCCCATGTGGCCAGAGCGGTTGGTGGTGCGGCGGTCGACCCAAGCAGGGGGCCTGAGCATCATGTCGTCGTGACCCCGGATCACCCGGGCCTCTGGTCGTGTTTTGAAACGGAGGACCCGATGCGTGTTTTGCTTTCCTTGATGATGGTTTTTGCGGGCTCGGCTGCTGTGGCGCATCCGGGCCATTGGGGTGAGCTGGCCGGACATGACCATTGGGTCGCGGGAGCCGCGATCGGCCTTGCCGGGCTGGCCGCGATCTGGGGTGCCTTGAAGGGCAAGCAGAGGGATCCCGAGCTGGAAGAGGAAGAGCTTGAGGAGGAGGCTGCATGAAAACGGGTGTGATGATCTGCGGCCACGGTTCGCGCAGTCAGTCGGCGGTGGATGAGTTTGCCGTGCTGGCCGAGAAGCTGCCCGAGTATTTGCCGCCTGATTGGGTGACGGATTATGGCTATCTGGAATTCGCCAACCCGGTGATCCGGGATGGCTTGGACCGGCTGAGGGACGCCGGGTGTGACAGGATTTTTGCGGTACCGGGGATGTTGTTCGCGGCCATGCACGCGAAGAACGACATTCCGACGGTGCTGAACAGCTATGCGGCGAAACATGGGATGCAGGTGTCTTATGGCCGGGAATTAGGGGTCGATCCCAAGATGATCGCCGCTGCCGCGGGCCGTATTCAGGGAGCCGTGGATCAGGCCAATGCTGAGTTGGGTGAGATGCCGTTGGTTGAGACTTGTCTGGTGGTCATCGGGCGCGGTGCCTCTGACCCGGATGCGAATGGCAATGTGTCCAAGATTGCCCGGATGCTGCAGGAAGGCATGGGCTTTGGCTGGTGCGAGGTAGGTTATTCCGGCGTGACCTTCCCGCTTGTCGAGCCTTGTCTGCAGCACGTGGCGCGGTTGCCTTACAAGCGCGTCATCGTGTTCCCGTATTTCCTGTTTTCGGGTATTCTGATCGACCGGATTTATGGGTTTACCGATCAGGTTGCGGCTGAATATCCTGGTATTCAGTTCGTGAAGGCGGGGTATCTGGGGGACCATCCCAAGGTGCTGGAAACCTTTGCCGAGCGGATCATGGAGCAGGATAGCGACAGCCCGCCGCCGAATTGCGGGATTTGCGGCTATCGTGAGCAGGTTCTCGCGTTGGAGGATGGTGGTCATCACCATATCAGCGTGGAGGATCGCAAGCATCCGGCCTTTGGTGCGGTCCCGCCGCCGACCTGTGTGCTGTGCAAGTATCGCGTGCAGGTGCTGGGGTTCGAGGCCGAGGTTGGGGCGGTGCAGGAAAGCCATCATCACCATGTCGAAGGCCAAGGCGCCCATGCGCCGGGATCGAATGTGGCGGATTGTGCGTTATGCGATACGTTCTGTACCGGGATGTGCCGGTTGGAGGCGCAGCATGATCACCATCATCATCACCATGGGCATGACCACGACCATGATCACCACCACCATCACGCGGTCTACCCTCATGCCGATCATCCCAATGGTCCCGAAAGCGCGCGGAAGACGAAGGCGTGAGACCTTACGAGACCGACCCTGCAGCCATTTATGCGCAGAGCTTTGCCACCGTCCGGGCCGAGGCGCGGTTGGAGCGGTTTCCGTCTGTGATGCATCCGGTGATGACCCGGTTGATCCATGCCTGTGGTATGGTCGAGATCGCGGATCGGCTGGCGTTTTCGGAAAGCGCGGCAATGGTCGGCCATGCTGCGTTGAAAGCTGGCGCACCGGTTCTGTGTGATTGCGAAATGGTCGGGGCGGGGATTGTCCGACGGTATCTGCCTGCGCAGAATGAGGTTGTTGTGACCTTGAATGATGAAGGCGTGCCGGAACGCGCGAAAGACATTGCAAACACGCGGTCAGCGGCGGCTGTAGAGTTGTGGCGCGACCGGATCGACGGTGCTGTCGTCGCGATTGGGAATGCGCCGACAGCCCTGTTTCATCTGTTGGAATTGCTGGATCAGGGTTGGCCGCGCCCAGCCGTTATTCTGGGGTTTCCGGTGGGTTTCGTCGGTGCGGCGGAAAGCAAGGCCGAATTGGCGCGCGATTCGAGAGGGTGCGCGTTTGTCGCGCTGCGCGGTCGACGTGGTGGATCGGCGATGGCCTCGGCCGCAGTGAATGCCTTGGCGGCAGGATTGCCCGAAGATGTCTGAACCCTGGCTGCATATCGTCGGCATCGGTGAGGATGGGATGGCGGGCCTGTTGCCTGCGACCCGTGCTGTTGTTGAGGCTGCAGACGTCATTATCGGCGGTGATCGTCATCACGTGTTGACCGATGATCTGGCGGCTGAGCGGTTGGCCTGGCCGCATCCGTTTGATGCGTTGATTGATACGATTGACGGGATGCGCGGGCGGCGGGTTGTCGTGCTCGCTACTGGCGATCCACTTTGGTACTCGGTCGGGGCGCGGATCGGGCGGGCCATTGATCCGGGCGAGATTGTCTATCATCCGCAATTAAGTGCGTTTCAGTTGGCGGCGGCGCGCATGGGCTGGTCACTGCCGGATGTCGAGACGCTTACTGTGCATGGTCGTCCGGTTCAACAGATGATCGCCTTTATCCAACCCGATGCAAGGCTGCTGGTGTTGACGACCGGGGAAGAGACACCTGCGCAGATCGCGCGGTTCCTGACGGAACGCGGTTTTGGCGGGTCGCACATGACGGTGCTTGCCGCGATGGGCGGCAAGGATGAGGCCCGGTTTGATGGGGTGGCTGAAAGCTGGGACCATGTGGTGCCTGCGTTCAATACGCTGGCGGTGGAATGCATCGCCGCCCCCGATGCCGCCCTTTTGCCGCGCGTGCCGGGGCTGGCGGACAATCTGTTTCAATCCGATGGCACGATGACCAAGCAAGAAGTGCGCGCTGCAACGGTCGCCAAGCTGATGCCGATGCGCGGCGCGCTTTTGTGGGATATCGGCTGTGGCTGTGGTTCGGTCGCGATCGAGTGGATGCGCGCGGCGCGCTATGCCCGTGCCGTGGGGATCGAGCCGCGGGCGGACAGGCGCGCGATGGCGGCGGCGAATGCCTTGGCGCTGGGCGTGCCGAAGCTGGAATTGGTGGATGGTGAGGTGCCTGTCGCGCTGGACGGTCTGGATGCGCCGGATGCGATTTTCATCGGCGGTGGGCTAAGCCGTGAGACGTTTGAGGCGGCATGGGATGCGTTGCGCCCTTTGGGTCGGATGGTGGCCAACGCGGTAACGTTGGAAAGCGAGGCGGAGCTGATCGCCCTGTATAAGGAATATGGTGGTGATCTGGTGAAATTGTCCGTTCATCGCGCGGAACCCGTTGGTCGGTTGACGGGGTGGCGACCGTTGATGCCAGTGACCCAATGGAGCCTCGTGAAGCGATGATTGGATGCCTCCGGCGGGGATATTTTTGGCCAAAAGAGGTTTGGGCGCGGTGACGGGTGTGTTGTACGGCGTCGGTGTCGGCCCGGGCGCGCCGGATTTGATCACGTTGAGGGCGGCGCGGTTGATCGAGGGGGCCTCGGTCGTGGCCTATCCGACCTTGGCGGGGGCCGAGAGTTTTGCGCGCGGGATCGCGGCTGATTTGATCGCACCGGATGCGGAAGAGATCGTCATGGCTGTGCCGATGAGCGTTGAACGCGCTCCAGCGCAGGTAGCCTATGATGCGGGTGCTGCGCGGATTGCAGAGGCGTTGGACGCAGGGCGCGATGTTGTTTGTCTGTGCGAGGGGGATCCGTTTTTCTACGGTTCGTTCATGTATTTGTTTGCCCGTTTGTCGGATCGGTATCGGGTTGAGGTTGTGCCCGGTGTGAGCTCGGTCACGGCCTGTGCGGCGCGGGCGGGGATGCCACTGGCGGCGCGGAACGAACGGCTGACGGTGTTGCCGGGGCCGCTGCCAGAGGGTGAGTTGCGCGCCCGGATCGATGGGGCAGAGAGCGTGGCCATCATGAAGGTGGGGCGCCATTTGCCGAAGATCAGGGCGGTGATCGACGCGCTCGGGCTGACAGAAAGGGCCGTTTACGTGGAACGGGCGAGCCTGCCGGAAGAGGTGGTTTTGCCTTTGGCAAAGGCGCCGCAGACGGCCCCGTATTTTTCGATGATTTTGTTGACGAAGGGGGCCGATCCGTGGCTGTGAAACCTGTTGTTTTGGCCTTGTCCCGTTCGGGTGAGCCTGTAGCGCATCGGGTGGCTGCGGTTTTGACTGCCGCTGTCCATGGCCGCGAAGGCCGGGTCGATCAGGCGGATGCGTTCTTTCCCAATGCGTTGGATCATGCGCGGGATTTGTTCGCCGCGGGTGTACCGATTGTGGGGGTGTGTGCCTCGGGGATTTTGATCCGGGCTGTTGCGCCGCTTTTGTCGGATAAGACCGTTGAACCGCCTGTGGTGTCGGTGTCGGATGATGGTGCGGTTGTCGTGCCATTGCTGGGTGGACATCGCGGGGCGAATCGGTTGGCGGCGCAGATATCCGAGGCGTTAGGGGCTGTCGCTGCGGTGACGACGGCGGGCGATGTGGCGCAGGGTGTGGCGCTGGATGCGCCACCGCCGGGATACAGGGTGCGCAATCCTGAGAACGCGAAGGCGGTCATGGCTGGTCTGCTGAGTGGCGCGCCGTATCAGATCAGCGGGGAATTCGATTTCTTGTCCGGTGTGATGGCGCTGGACAATGTCGAGCAAGCGCCGCCGACGCGCTTGCGTCGTTTGCCGCATACACATTTGGGTGTTTCGCTAGCTCCGGTCGGCGATGAAGCCTCTGGGATTAGTTACCATCGTCAGGAGGTTGCGGTGGGCGTGGGGTGTGCCCGCGATACGGACCCGGAGGAGCTTTGGAACCTTGTGCTGACGACCCTGCGCAAAGCTGATGCTGCAAGGGAGTCGGTGGCTTGCGTCGTCACACTGGATCTGAAGGCGGATGAGCCTGCGATGCAGGTCGTGGCCCGCCGGTTGGGCGTGCCTTTGCGGGTGTTTTCTGCCGAGGAATTGGAGGCGCAGACGTCCCGTTTGGCCAATCCGTCGGATGTCGTTTTTGCCGAGGTTGGGTGCCACGGGGTGTCGGAGGGTGCGGCTTTGGCTGCTTTCGGTGATGCTGGGCGCTTGATTGTCGAGAAACGGAAAACTGCGAATGCCACATGCGCGTTGGCGATGTCGCCGGACCTGATTACCGAGATGCCCGGACGGGCGCGGGGGCGTTTGTCGGTTGTTGGGATTGGTCCGGGGCAGGCTGCGTGGCGGACGCCGGAGGTGTCCCGGCTGATTGCCGAGGCGGATGAGCTGGTGGGCTATGGGCTTTACATAGATTTGCTGGGCCCTTTGGCTGCGGGGAAGGCGCGTGCCGATTTTCCGCTGGGTGGGGAGGAGGATCGCTGTCGCTATGCGCTGGAGCGTGCGGGTGAGGGCAAGAACGTTGCGCTGGTTTGTTCGGGTGATGCCGGGATTTATGCGATGGGGGCGCTGGTGTTCGAGTTGCTTGATCGTCGGCCGGATGAGATGGGCGTGTCGGATGCGGCCCGCCGGGTGGAGGTGGTGTGCTCACCGGGGGTGAGTGCCTTGCAGGGGGCCGCGGCACGGGCTGGGGCGCCGTTGGGGCATGATTTTTGTGCCATATCGCTGTCGGATTTGCTCACGCCGCGGGAGGATATCTTGAAGCGGTTGCGGGCGGCTGCGGAAGGGGATTTCGTGATTGCGTTCTATAATCCGGTTTCGATGCGCCGCCGGACATTGTTGGCGGAGGCGCGCGAGATTTTGTTGAAGCATCGTCCGGAGGCGACGCCGGTGTTGTTGGCCTCGTCATTGGGTCGGCCGGAGGAGCAGGTCCGGTATCGCCGGTTGGATGAGCTGGAGGTGGATGAGGTGGATATGCTGACCGTCGTGCTGGTCGGGTCGTCCCATTCGCGGTTGGCGCGTTTGGGCGATGGGCCGCGGATGTATACGCCGCGTGGTTATGCGCGGAAGATTGATGGGGATTTGGCGGGATGACGTCTGTCGGCGCTCGCCTGCGGCATCGCCCCGCCCGCCGTCCCGGTGCCTCCGGCGGGAGTATTTTTGGCAAGATGATGATGGACGTATGACGGTTTATTTTATTGGTGCGGGGCCGGGCGATCCGGAGCTTTTGACGCTGAAGGCGGCACGGGTGATTGGCGCCTGCCCGGTGTGTTTGTATGCTGGATCGTTGGTGCCAGTGGACGTCGTAGGCTGCGCACCGGATGGGGCGCTCGTGATGGATACCGCGCCGATGACCTTGGATGAGACCCATGCCGTGATCACTGATGCCCATGCGAAAGGGCAGGATATCGCGCGGGTGCATTCGGGCGATCCGTCGCTTTATGGCGCGATTGCCGAGCAGATCCGGCGGCTGAAGGCGGATGAGATTGGTTACGAGATCATTCCGGGTGTGCCAGCCTATGCTGCTGCTGCGGCGGCTTTGGGCACCGAGCTGACCGTGCCAGAGGTGGCGCAGTCGATTGTGCTGACGCGGATGTCGATGAAATCGACCGGAATGCCTGCCGGGGAGACGCTGGAGAATTTTGCCCGGTCAGGTGCGACGCTGGCCATTCATCTGGGTATACGGGCCTTGCGCGAGATTGAACGGCAGTTGGTGCCGTACTACGGGGCCGATTGCCCGGTTGCGGTGATTTATCGCGTCGGCTGGCCGGATCAGATGATCATTCGCGGGACGTTGACCGATGTACGCGAGAAGGTACGGGCGGCCAAGATCACGCGGACAGCACTGATTCTCGTGGGACCTGCTTTGGCTGATCAGCATGGTTTCCCTGACTCGGCCTTGTATGATGCCGCAAAGCCGCATGTTTTGCGACCTCGTATCAAAGCTTAACGCCGCGCTGCGGCGGATTTTGTCACTTGATATTTACACTTTTCGAGTCATCCTTCGATTCATCTGGAGGGGTTAACGATGTATACTTTTTTGCCTGAAGCCGTGCGTCAGGGTCTGGAAGAAGCGCGGAAAGCCGCATTGAAACGCAAGGACCGACTGGTCGTTCACGATGGGGATGATACCTATCGCATTCGCAGGTTCTGGGATGGGGGATTCGCCCTTGATCTGGAGGGATCGGACCGTTTGCGCGGGCATGTGGACATCTATGATGGGCCAAAACAACTGTATCAGTGCCTTGTCGTGTCATCGGTCGCTGACGGGGATGAGCGGGTGTTCGAGTTCAAATGGCTGACCCCCGTGGCCAAGGGCCCGGCGGCTGATTTCGAGCGGCCGGATTTCGTGCCAGCGGGATTGATCGGAAGCTGACGCCTTTTTGTGATCACAAGAAAAATTCCTGTGATCACAACCGTTCGAAAACCTTAAGATCGCGGCATTTTTTCACATCACAACCGCGTCCCGTTACGTGACTCTGCCATCTGAATGGTGCACAACACGTCAAAAGACGTCGCTGAGCCGCGCGACGGATGCCAGTGAAGGGAATGTGTATGGCCGATGTGAACCGGGGCGATCGCCCGCTGTCTCCGCATTTGACGATCTATCGTCCGCAACTCACCTCGATGACCTCGATTTTCGTCCGTATCACGGGCAACGCGCTGATCGTCGCGGCGCTGATGATCGTCTGGTGGTTCATTGCTGCCGCGACCGGGCCAGAGGCGTTTGCTCGCGCGAACGGTTTTGTGACCAGTTGGTTCGGTGATCTGGTCTTGTTTCTATCGGTCTGGGCCGCCTGGTATCATATGTTCGGTGGTATCCGTCACCTGATCTGGGACAGCGGCCATATGCTGGAAGTGGAACAATCCGAGACGGCGGGGCTGGTGATGATCATCGCGTCGGTTCTGTTTACGATATTCACCGCGATCGTGTTGTAGGGGTTGGATCATGAGATTTCTGACAGATCGCAAGCGTGCAGACGGGTTGGGCTCCGCCAAGACGGGGACGGATCATCACTGGCATATGATGGTGACATCGGTGGCGTTGGTGGGTCTTGTGCCGCTGTTCATCTTTACCTTCGGCGCAATTCTGGGATCGCCTTATGAAGACGTGATTGCCTATTACCGGCGCCCCCTTCCGGCAATTATCGCCGCCTTGACCCTTCTGGTCGGCTTTCTTCATTTCCGCAAAGGCGTGCAGACCCTTATCGAGGATTATGTGCACGGCTTTGCCCGCAAGGCCCTGATCATCGGGATGATCTGCCTGTCCTACGCCGCGGCGGCGATCGCGGTGTTCGCGATCATCCGCATCGCCCTTTAATTCGTCGGAGCAACCTGAATATGGCAGCATACGAATATGAAACGCATACCTATGACGCGATTGTCGTGGGGGCGGGTGGTGCAGGCCTGCGCGCAACGCTGGGTCTGGCCGAGCAGGGATTGCGCACGGCCTGCATTTCCAAGGTTTTTCCAACCCGGTCGCATACGGTGGCGGCGCAGGGGGGGATTGCGGCGTCCTTGTCCAATATGGGTCCGGATCACTGGCAGTGGCATATGTATGACACGGTGAAGGGCTCGGATTGGTTGGGCGATACGGATGCGATGGAGTATCTGGCGCGCGAGGCGCCCAAGGCGGTTTATGAGCTTGAGCATTATGGGGTGCCGTTTTCGCGGACTGAAGAAGGCAAGATTTACCAGCGCCCGTTTGGTGGCCATACGACCGAGTTTGGTGAGGGCCCGCCGGTGCAGCGCACCTGTGCGGCGGCCGACCGGACCGGGCATGCGATCTTGCATACGCTTTACGGCCAGTCGCTGAAACAGCAGGCGGAGTTCTATATCGAGTATTTAGCGCTCGACCTGATCATGTCGGATGACGGCATCTGTCAGGGCGTGATCGCGTGGAAGCTGGATGATGGCACGATGCATGTCTTCAATGCGAAGATGGTGGTGCTGGCCACGGGTGGCTATGGCCGTGCCTATTTCTCGGCCACGTCGGCCCATACATGCACCGGTGACGGCGGTGGTATGGTCGCCCGGCAAGGGTTGCCGCTGCAGGATATGGAGTTCGTGCAGTTTCACCCGACGGGAATTTACGGTGCGGGCTGTCTGATCACCGAAGGTGCTCGGGGTGAGGGTGGCTATCTGACCAATGCCGAAGGCGAGCGGTTCATGGAGCGTTATGCGCCCAACTATAAGGACCTTGCCCCGCGCGATTATGTCAGCCGCTGTATGACGATGGAAATCCGCGAAGGGCGCGGTGTGGGGTCGAACAGTGATCACATTCACCTGAACCTGAACCACCTGCCGAAAGAGGCCCTCGCCGAGCGTCTGCCGGGGATTTCGGAAAGCGCGCGTATCTTTGCTGGTGTTGATGTCACCAAAGAGCCGATTCCCGTGTTGCCAACGGTGCATTACAACATGGGTGGCATCCCGACGAATTACATGGGTGAGGTGCTGAACCCAACCAAGAAGGACCCGAATGCTGTTGTGCCGGGTCTGATGGCTGTGGGTGAGGCCGGCTGTGCCTCGGTTCATGGGGCGAACCGGCTTGGGTCGAATTCGCTGATTGACCTTGTGGTGTTTGGACGGGCTGCGGCCATTCGGGCCGGTGAGGTTGTGGATCGGGACGGTGCGAACCCGACGCTCAATCAGGCGTCCGTTGATGCGTGTTTTGATCGCTTTGACGGGTTGCGCCATGCCGATGGCACGACTGGCACGGCTGAGCTGCGGTTGGAGATGCAGAAGGCGATGCAGGAAGATGCGGCGGTGTTCCGCACCGACAAGACGCTGGGTGAGGGTGTCAAGAAGATGACCGCCATCGCCGATAAGATGGACGATCTGAAGGTTACCGATCGCAGCCTTGTCTGGAACAGCGACCTGATGGAGACGCTGGAACTGACGAACCTGATGCCCAACGCGCTGTCGACGATCGTTAGTGCCGAGGCCCGCAAGGAAAGCCGCGGTGCCCATGCGCATGAGGATTACGCCGAACGCGACGATGACAAGTGGCGGGTTCATACCATCGCGCATGTGGATGGTGGCAAGGTCAAGCTGACCTATCGCCCGGTCATCACGGCGCCGCTGACGGGCGAGGCGGATGGTGGTATCAGTGAAGCCAAGATCGCACCGAAAGAAAGGACCTTCTGATGCGTTTCGTGGCCTTGGTGGTTGGATTGATGACGCTGGTTGGATGCGCGGATGGCGGGAGCGCTGACCAGATCGCGCGCGAGACGGCGAAAGGCGTCGTGAATACGGTGGTATCCAGCCGGTTTCCGGGCATGAATGCCGCACCGATCACCGATTGCATCATCGACAATGCCGAGATCACCGAAGTGTACAAGATTGCCGAGGCGGCTGTTGTCGGGCCCGGCCCGGAGACGACCCGCCTGATCCTGGATATCGCCCGCCGCCCCGCGACCGTGCAATGCGCAGCGGATGAAACGCTGAACGGGTTGGTGTTGGGGATTTGATGATGCGTTATCTGGCGCTGCCTTTTATGCTGTTGTTGGCCAGTTGCGGTCCGCCGACGCCTGAACAGGCCGCGCAACGTTGCGAGGAGCGCGCGCAGGCTGCGCAGGCCCCGAATGTCGGGATCACCCTTGGGGCCAGCAGCGATGGCGGCCCTTTCGCCAGCGCCAGCATTGGTGTCAGCGGCGACTTTCTGCGCGGTCGTGACCCATTGGAAGTTTACGAAAGCTGTGTATTTGAATTGACGGGGCAGCCGCCGATCCGGCCGGCGCGGCTCCGCAGTTAATCGAGGAAGCGAAGATGGTACAACTCACCCTCCCCAAAAATTCCCGCATGACGGTGGGCAAGACCTGGCCCAAGCCGGAGGGTGCCACAAACCTGCGCAAGGTGCAGATCTATCGGTGGAACCCGGATGATGGAAAGAACCCGTCGCTGGATACTTATTTCGTCGATATGGATACCTGCGGCCCGATGGTTCTGGATGCGCTGATCAAGATCAAGAACGAGATCGACCCGACCCTCACCTTCCGCCGATCGTGCCGTGAGGGGATTTGCGGATCGTGCGCGATGAATATCGACGGGATCAATACGCTGGCCTGCATTTATGGGCTGGACGAGATCAAGGGCGATATCAAAATCTATCCCTTGCCGCATATGCCGGTGGTCAAGGACCTCATCCCGGACCTGACCCATTTCTATGCCCAGCATGCCAGCATCATGCCGTGGCTTGAAACCAAGACGAACCGCCCGGCGAAAGAGTGGAAGCAGTCGATCGAGGATCGTAAGAAGCTGGATGGTCTGTACGAATGCGTGATGTGCGCGTCCTGTTCGACGTCGTGTCCGTCTTACTGGTGGAATGGTGATCGCTATTTGGGGCCTGCCGCGCTGCTGCATGCCTATCGCTGGATCATCGACTCGCGTGATGAGGCGACCGGGGAGCGGTTGGATGATCTGGAAGATCCGTTCAAACTGTATCGCTGCCACACGATCATGAACTGCGCGAAGACTTGCCCGAAGGGGCTTAACCCGGCCAAAGCGATTGCGCATATCAAGAAGATGATGGTCGAGCGGGTCGTCTAAGGCTTGCGCCAGACTGAGATGTGAGAGGTGCTGCGCCGGGTGAAGGGCGTTTTGTCCCAGTCGCCCCATCGGTTTTCAAACTCTATGCCTGCGATGCGCGCCATCAGGTCCATTTCAGACGGCCAAGCGTAGCGAAGCGGTAGGCTGAAATATGTGTGCGTGTCCCCATCCATCCAGACGTGGTTGGACGTGTAGTTTTGTGTGACGATGTCGATGTCATCCACGCCGAAATGGTCTGCGTCGCACGCAAAGGCGTGTCTGGTTTGACCAAAAGGGACCTTTTGGATCAACGGAACCTGCGTTTCGATCAGGAACCGCCCGCCCGGAGTGAGATGCCGGGCGGCGTTTTCGAAGCATGCGATCTGCGCCTCTTGCATGGTCAGATTATCGATTGTGTTGAAGATCAAGTAGACCAGCGCAAAAGTGCCATCGACTCGCGTGGTCGTCATGTCACCGATTGCGATATCAAGCGGCAGACCAGTTTCCTTTTTCCGCAACTCACTCACCATCGCGTTTGACATTTCGATCCCCTTGACGAGATGACCGCGCGCGGCGAGAGGAAGGGCAATGCGGCCTGTGCCGATCGCGAATTCGAGGATGGGGCCATCACCTGCGAGCTCGCTTAGCAGATCAACCGTTTTTGCGATTTGCTCGGGCGGCTGATCGCCATGGTCGCGGTCGTAGGTCTTGGAGACATCTGCGTCGAAAAAGCCGTCACCCTGCATCTAGCAATAACGCTCGGGCGCTTGCGACTGCGCCTCGCTATAGCGATCGCCCCACGCCCAGCCGACGGGGAGGATTGCATCGATGGCTGCCTTTAGCTCATCGGTCATCGCGATGCTGTCGGCCTGCGCCCAATCGCGGACGTGATCGGCCGTGCGGCTGCCGGGGATGGGGATGATGTGGTCGCCTTGGGCGAGCACCCATGCGAGCGCGAGCGCCGGGGTGCTGACGTTGTGCGCCTGGGCCAGTGATTGGAATTGGGTGGCTGTCTGGCGGTTATGGGTCCAGTTGTCTCCTTGGAACCGAGGCATCTGTTCGCGGAAGCCGCCGAAATCAGGGCTGGCTGGGTCGATGATGTATCGGCCAAAGACCCCGCGTGCGAGGGGGGAGAAGGCGACGAAGGTGCTGCCGAGCCGTTTGCATTCTTGCAAAAGCCCAAGTTCGGGTTGCCGGGTCCAGAGCGAGTATTCGTTTTGGACGGCGCGGACCGGGGTTTCCGCATGGGCTTTGCGGAGGGTAGTTGGTGAGACCTCGGACAGGCCCCAGCCGCCGATTTTGCCTTTGGCGATCAGGTCACCCATGCGTCCGGCGACGTCGGCGATCGGGACGGCCTGTTCGCGGCGATGGATATAGAACAGGTCAACATGGTCCACACCAAGCCGTTTGAAGGAGCCGTCGAGTTCGGCCTCAAGATAATCAGGATCGTTGTTCACGGGGTGGTCGGGATTGCGCTGGATGCCGGCCTTGGTGGCGATGCTTGGCGTCAGCTTGCGGTCGGTGATCCAGCGGCCCAGCACCTGTTCGGCGATGTGGGGGCCATAGACATTGGCGGCGTCCATGTGGGTGATGCCTTGATCCCATGCCTGATCGAGGGCGGCGAAACTTTCCGCTTCGGTCGTGGCGCCGGAAAAACCGCTGAGCGACATGCAGCCGAAACCGATGGCCCCAACCTGTGGGCCACCGGCACCGAGTTGCCGTTGTTTCATGCGAAAGCCGCCTGCAGGGCGATTTCGACCATGTCTCCGAAGGACCGTTCCCGGTCTTCGGATGGCAGCGCCTCGTGCGTTAACAGGTGGTCGCTGACCGTCAGCACCGCCAGGGCGCGTCGCTTGTGCCGGGCGGCGAGGTTGTAGAGTTCTGCCGCCTCCATCTCGACCCCCAGAATGCCGTGCCGGACCATCTGTTCGTTCAGGTCGGGCCGTTCGTCATAGAAGACGTCCGATGAATAGATGCCGCCGACATGGGTGGGCACGTTCTTTGCTTCGGCTGCTGCATGGGCGGCTGAGAGCAGACCGTAATCGGCGCAGGGGGCGAAGTTGAGTTCCTTGAAAATGCCGCGTGATGGGGTCGAGAGGGTCGAGGCGGTCATGGCTAGGATCACATCGCGGATTTTGACATGGTCTTGCATGCCGCCGCAGGACCCGATGCGGATGAGGGTCTGTGCGTTGTAGTCCTTGATCAATTCATTGGCGTAGATCGACAGGGACGGCATCCCCATGCCGGAGCCCTGGATCGTGACCGGATGGCCGTTCCAGGTGCCGGTAAAGCCGAGCATGCCGCGCACCTCGTTGATGCAGTGTGTGTCGGTTAGGAACGTCTCGGCGGCCCATTTGGCGCGATAGGGATCGCCCGGCATCAGGACGGTCGGGGCGATATCACCTTTTTTGGCGCCGATGTGGATTGTCATAAGAGGCCCTTTCGATTTGTCCGCAGTTTAGCGTTGCGGCCACAAACCGAAAGGGGGCTTAACCTTAGCTTGGGATTTCCATCGCTTCGGGCGTTTTGCCTGCTGCCAGCGCTTTTTTGAACCAGTCTGGCTGGCGGCCCTTGCCGGTCCACGTTTGGTCATTGTCATCGGGGTTACGGTATTTCGGCACGCCGGGCTTTTTGGGTCCGACACTTTTCTTGCGGGTTTTCTTCGGAGCGCTGTCTTCGCCCAGGATTTCAGTCAGATCGAAACCATGCGCTGCAGCGGCCTTTTGCGCTGCGGCGAGTGCTGCTTTCTTTTCCTTATTGGCCACTTTTGACAGGGCCTTGTCCACATCCGCGCGCAGCTTTTCCAGCTCTTTGCGCGTCATGGATTTGAGGTCGGGTTTCATTTGTATCTCCGTTTCAAAAGGTGGGGGCGAAATAGCAGTAATCGCAAGGATGCGCAGTCAAAAAGCCTGCTAAGCTGCCTTAAAGTACAAGAAACGGGGGAATGTACAACTATTCCGCTGCGACAGAACGCGGATCGACCAAAGTAATGATATCGCCCATGATTTTATTCAGCTCGAAATCCTTGGGCGTATAGACCTTGGCAACGCCTATTGCGCGTAATTCCGCCGCATCATCTTCGGGGATGATACCGCCGGCAATTACCGGAATATGATCGAGGCCCGCCGCTTTCAATTTGGTCATGACGTCGCGCAATAGCGGGATATGTGAACCCGAAAGAATGGAAAGCCCGATCACATGAGCTTGGTCATTTCGCGCTGCTTCGACGATTTCGTCGGGAGTAAGACGAATTCCTTCGTATGAGATATCGATGCCGCAATCGCGCGCGCGCGCCGCGATCTGTTCGGCACCGTTGGAATGTCCGTCGAGTCCGGGTTTGCCGACAAGGAATTTGAGACGGCGGCCAAGTGCGGTACTGACAAGATCGACCTGTTCGCGCAGATCATCGAGACCTTCGGTCCGGTTCGACGGGTTGCTGCTGACCCCTGTCGGTGCGCGATATTGGCCGAAGACGGCACGGATCACGTCGGCCCATTCGCCTGTCGTCACACCCGCGCGGGCACAAGCGATCGAGGCGGGCATGATGTTTGTTCCGTCTTTGGCGGCGGTGCGTAAATCGGCGAGTGCTTGTTTGACGGCTGCATCATCGCGTCCGGCCTTCCATTCGTGCAGGCGGCGGAGTTGATCGGCCTCGGCCTTGGGGTCCGCGACCATGATCGCGTCGTCACCTGAGGTGAGCGGTGATGCCTCGCCCGCTTGCCATTTGTTCACGCCGACGACCGTCGTATCGCCGCTTTCGATATTGCGGATACGATCTGCGTTGCTTTCGACCAATCGCGATTTCATGTAGGCGATCGCGCCGACAGCCCCACCCATATCGTCGATTTGTGCCAATTCGGCACGCGCGCCTTCTTTCAGCGCGCTGACTTTTCGTTCGACGGCAGGATTTCCGTCAAACAGGTCTTCGTATTCGAGAAGGTCGGTTTCGTAAGCCAGTATTTGTTGCATCCGAAGCGACCATTGCTGATCCCACGGGCGCGGCAATCCTAGTGCTTCGTTCCAGGCCGGTAATTGCACGGCGCGCGCGCGGGCCTTTTTGGAAAGCGTTACTGCAAGTGTTTCCAGAAGAATGCGATAGACGTTGTTTTCGGGTTGTTGTTCGGTCAATCCCAGCGAATTGACCTGCACGCCGTACCTAAAACGGCGGTATTTGGGGTCTTGGACGCCGTAGCGTTTTTCGCAAATCTCGTCCCATAATTCGACGAATGCCCGCATTTTGCAAAGCTCGGTGACAAAGCGAATACCGGCATTTACGAAGAAAGAGATGCGCCCGACCATCGCGGGGAAATTGTCGGCTGGGACTTTGTTTTTGAGGTCGTCCAGCACTGCGGTTGCTGTCGCCAATGCGAATGCCAATTCCTCCTCGGGTGTCGCCCCGGCCTCTTGCAGGTGATAGGAACACACATTCATCGGGTTCCATTTAGGGAGATGTTCGCGGGTATAGGCCGCGACATCGGTGATCATCCGCAGGGACGGTTCAGGCGGGCAAATATAGGTGCCGCGCGACAGGTATTCCTTGATGATGTCGTTTTGCACTGTCCCTTGCAGGGCGCTGATATCGGCGCCCTGCTCCTCGGCCACTGCGATATAGAGCGATAGGAGCCATGGGGCTGTCGCGTTGATCGTCATCGACGTGTTCATCTGGTCGAGCGGGATATCGTCGAACAGCGTCCGCATGTCACCCAGATGGCTGACGGGTACGCCGACCTTGCCGACCTCACCCTTGGCCAGCACATGGTCGCTGTCATATCCGGTTTGCGTCGGCAGGTCGAAGGCGACGGAGAGCCCGGTCTGCCCTTTGGCGAGGTTGCCCCGATAAAGCGCGTTGGACGCCGCCGCGGTCGAATGGCCCGCGTAGGTGCGGAACAGCCAAGGGCGATCTTTCTGCGGGTGCGACATGTCGGGCCTCCGGAATCACGATGCGAAATTAAATTTCGTTTGTTGGTTTCTATCGGACACTTTGTGGCGCTGTCAATTCGCTGCGTTGCGGCATGACGGGATTTACCATTTTGCGGTTCCCTGTCACGGTTCATGCATGACGCAGACTGTTTCCATGCCGCTTTGGGCATTTGTTTTGATTGTCCTGTTCGCTGCCGTGACCTTTGCGTCGCATTTCTTGTTCCCGTCGGTCCGCTGGTTTTTTCGCAAACGGGCCGAGCGGGTGATCGCGCAGATGAACGAACGCCTGCAGCGCCCGGTCGAGCCGTTCAAGCTGGCGCGTCGTTACGACATGATTCAGCGGCTGATCTATGATCCCGAGGTGACGCAGGCGATCGTAGATCATGCGAAGAAGGAGGGCGTGCCCGAAAACGTAGCATTCGAGATGGCGCAGCGTTATGCCCGTGAAATCGTGCCTTCGTTTTCGGCGACGGCCTATTTCAGCGTCGGCATTCGGTTTGCCCGGTGGCTTTCGAAATCATTGTACCGGGTCCGGGTCGGCACGTTCGATCGGGGGCGATTGGCCGAGATCGACCCGGATGCGACGGTCGTGTTCGTAATGAACCATCGCAGCAATATGGATTATGTGCTGGTCACCTATCTGGCCGCGAATGCGAGTACCTTGTCCTATGCCGTGGGTGAATGGGCGCGGGTTTGGCCGCTGTCGAGCATTATTCGGGCGATGGGCGCGTACTTTATACGGCGACGGTCGCGGGGCGCGCTGTATCGCAAGGTATTGGCCCGTTATGTACAGATGGCCACGCGCGGTGGCGTGACACAGGCGATGTTCCCCGAGGGCGGGCTGAGCCTGACCGGGGCGACCGCGCCGCCCAAGCTGGGTTTGCTGAGTTATATCATCGACGATTACGACCCGGAAAAGCGCGAGGTGATCTTTGTCCCTGTCGCGTTGAATTACGATCGTGTGCTGGAGGATCGGTTTCTCATCGCGGCAGATAAATCGGGCCGACGTCGGTTCCGCCCGCCGCTTTGGACGGTATTGCGCGGTCTTGGGGGGCATCTTTGGGACCGGATTACGCGGCGGTTCAAGGGGTTCGGGACGGCCTCGGTCAGTTTTGGGTCGCCGGTGGAGTTATCCTGGTTCGCTCCGGGTGAGGACATGACCGATCGTGTGGCTGCGGTGCTGATGGAGCGTATTCGTGGGGTCGTTCCGGTTCTGGGTGTGCCGCTGGTGGCGAAACATGTGCTGGAGAATGGCCCTGTTTCGTTTGATGATTTGAATGCGGCGGTGGCAGAGGACATCGCCGACCTGCGCGCACGGGGCCTACCTGTCCCGCGTCGTGATGCGAAGGATGTGGTGAACGAAGCAGTGGCCGACCTGACGGTGCGCGGACTGATCACCGATGATCACGGCCTTTGCCCCGGTTCGGGCGGTGAGGACGTTTTACGCTATTATGCGAACTCGATCGTGCATCATTTCGATGCAGTTGCAGCAAAAACCGGCACCTGACGCTGCGCTTGCGAGGTAATTTAATTACAAAAAAGGTATCAGTTGGGTTGCATAATTACCTTGCCGTCTTGTATCCATTTGCCAATCGCCCGATTCTGCGGTGCGGCAAATGATGGGAACTCAAGCGATGGAGACTGCAATGGCCCTTGACCAATCCTCCCCCGCGGCAAGCTATAACGCCCCGCAAAAAGACCTGTATGATGTGGGCGAAATGCCGCCCTTGGGCCATGTGCCTGCGCAAATGCACGCCTGGACGATCCGGCGCGAGCGTCACGGTGAGCCTGATCAGGCATTCGCGCAAGAGGTCGTGGATTGCCCCAAGCCCGACAGCAATGAAGTGCTGGTTTTGGTCATGGCCGCCGGTGTGAATTACAACGGCGTCTGGGCGGGCCTTGGCGTGCCGATCAGCCCGTTTGACGTGCATGGCGCCGACTATCATATTGCTGGTTCCGATGCGTCCGGCATCGTCTGGGCCGTGGGCGACAAGGTCAAGCGCTGGAAGGTCGGCGATGAGGTTGTCATTCACTGCAACCAGGATGACGGCGATGATGAGCACTGCAATGGCGGTGATCCGATGTATTCGCCAAGCCAGCGGATCTGGGGGTATGAAACGCCCGATGGTTCCTTCGCGCAGTTCACTTGCGTGCAGTCCCAGCAGCTGATGCCGCGCCCGCAGCACCTAGCGTGGGAAGAGGCGGCATGCTATACGCTGACGCTTGCCACGGCCTACCGGATGCTGTTTGGCCATCACCCGCATGAATTGAAGCCGGGCCAGAATGTGCTGGTCTGGGGCGCTTCGGGCGGTCTGGGGTCCTATGCGATCCAGTTGATCAATACGGCAGGTGCCAATGCCATTGGCGTGATCTCGGACGAGGACAAGCGCGAGTTTGTCATGAGCCTGGGTGCCAAGGGCGTGCTGAACCGGAAGGATTTCAACTGCTGGGGACAGATGCCAACGGTAAACACGCCCGAATACAAGGAATGGTTCGGCGAGGTCCGCAAGTTCGGCAAGGCGATCTGGGATATCACCGGCAAGGGCAACAATGTCGATATGGTGTTCGAACATCCTGGTGAGGCGACGTTCCCGGTGTCGACCTTTGTGGTGAAGCGTGGCGGGATGGTCGTAATCTGTGCGGGTACGACCGGTTATAATCTGACCATGGACGCTCGTTACATGTGGATGCACCAAAAGCGTTTGCAGGGCAGCCATTTCGCCAACCTGCGTCAGGCGAGTGCTGCCAATGACCTGATGTTGGAGCAGCGGCTGGACCCTTGCATGTCGGAATGCCTGACCTGGGCCGAGATTCCGGATGCCCACACCAAGATGCGTAAGAACGAGCACAAGCCGGGGAACATGTCGGTTTTGGTGCAGGCGCCCAAACTTGGGCTGCGCACGTTCGAGGATACTTTGGAGGCGTCGCTGTCACGGTGAGCCTGATTAATCCATGACATACAAGGGGCCTGGCATGCGCCGGGCCTTTTGTTTTTGCCTCCCCAGAATTGGGGAGTTTGCGCACCTTGCGAAGTATTTCATCATCGAAATGCCACTATGGGTTGTTAACACTTCGTTAATCGTAAATAGAGAGACTAGTAATGGGACATGAATGGATCATCGACGTTCTTGCCGATCTGAAATCCTTTGCGAAACAGAATGATCTGCCACTTTTGGCAGCTCAGCTGGACGATGCGGCACTTGTCGCGTCGGCAGAGGTTAGGGCCGTGGGTGATAGTCCGTGTCAAATGACCCGGAGTACGCATATTGGAGCTCGACCAATTCTTACAAGCGCTGGAGCAAGCAGACGCGCTTGAACAAATCCAAGGCCTGATCGTCGGGCTGCGTGATCATTATGAGATCGACCATGTGGTCTATCACTGGATCAGCGCCGACGGGGAGCAATATGGATTTGGCACCTATGATCCGGCTTGGGCGCAGCACTATAGCGACAAGGATTATCTGCGTGTCGATCCGGTGATCACCGGATGTTTCCAACGATTCCACCCCACCGATTGGCGGAGGCTGGATTGGTCATCGAAAGCGGCTGCGCTGTTTCGTGAGGATGCGATTGCCTATGGGGTCGGAAATCAGGGGTATTCAATCCCGATCCGGGGGCCGAACGGTCAGTTGGCGCTGTTCACCGCATCGCATTCCACTGATGACGACACCTGGACCAAGATCACGACAGAGCATCAACGAGACTGGATCCTGATCGCCCATTATCTGAACCAGAAGGCGCTGGATATCGAGAACGATCGCAGACCCGAACCGCTGGTTCGGTCACTTTCCCCGCGTGAGGTGGATGCGTTGACATATCTCGCCATGGGTTATGGCCGTGGACAGGTCGCCGATCTGCTGAGCATTTCGGAACATACCCTGCGCGCCTACATCGAAAGCGCCCGGTTCAAACTGGGCGCAATGAATACAACACACGCCGTCGCGCGGGCCGTCAGTGAGGGGTTGATCGTTGTCGGTGGCGCAGCCCGGGCCGCCGCGGGTGGCTGGCCAGGCCGTGATACGGGCGATATCATCACCAAATCAGCCGCGCGTTAAGAACCTTAAGATTTGGCTAACACCCCGAGCGCTGTATTAACCAATGAAGCGTCCGCCCGCCGTAGTTTTCCTTTCGTCGGTAATCGGTACGAAAGGGTGCAACCATGCTGCGATATATCTATGCCAATCAACTGTCTGACTATCCTGTCCTGCAGGACAGCATGCATCGCGATCGTGCGGTGCAGTTTTCCGAACGTTTGAAGTGGGCCGTGACGGTCGACGAAAACGGCTGGGAAAAGGATGAATATGACGCGATGAACCCGCTTTATGTCATTTGGGGAAATGCCGACGGCACCCATGGCGGGTCGATGCGGTTCCTGCCCACGACCGAGCGGACGATGGTCAATGATCATTTCTCGGAATTGCTAAATGGGCAGGATATTCGCAGCCCGTTCATCTGGGAATGTACACGGTTCTGTCTGGGCCAGAAGTCCAGCCCGCGCGTTGCCGCGGCGATGATGCTGGCGGGGGGTGAGTTGATGCGCGCCTTTTCGTTGACCCATTTGCTGGGTGTGTTCGACCCGCGCATGGTGCGCATTTATTCCATGATCGGCGCGTCGCCCGAGGTGTTGGGCAGCGCGGGTGAGGGGCGTGACAAGATCAGCGTGGGTTTGTGGCCGTACCGCCCGGAGGATCGTATTCGGGTGCTGCGCAAGGCCGGTTTGTCGTCCGAGATTTCGGAGCACTGGTTCAATCGGTCTTTCGGTCAGACCGTACAAGAACTACAGCAAGTGGCCTAAACCCGCTGGTCGTGCCGGGGCGGTGCGGATAGTGTCGCCCCATGAACGCGCCCACCATTACATTTTCCGAAGATCAGGCGGCGGCATGGGATAATGTCGCCGTTGCTTTGCGCCAATCCGGCGTTGATCTGGATGATAGCCTGCTGCAACCGCCGCAGAGCGAGGCGACATCGGTCATGGCCGTGATCGGCAAGGCAGGATCGGGCAAGACGATGCTGCTGGCCAAACTGTACGAAGCGCTGGATGAGGCTGGTGTCGACGTGATTTCGGGCGATTGGGAGGGGCGCAAACGGAAGGATCGCCGGACATTGGCTATTCTGGCCCCGACGAATAAGGCGGCCAGTGTTTTGCGAAATCGGGGCGTGCCCGCCACGACGATCCATCGCATTCTTTACACGCCGGTTTATGACCCCGAATACGAAAAGGTCGCCGAATGGCTCGCCGGACAAGGCGACCGGCCCGAGATTGAAGGGCTGACCGATCTGGCGCTGGATCGCGCGCATGCGTCGTATCAGGCGAACAAGTCGGTTCCCGCGGCTTTGGCGGCGGCTGGTCTGCGCGGTAGTGATTTCATCACCGGTTGGAAACGACGGGAAGAGCCGTTGGATATCGGCTTTGTCGATGAAAGCTCCATGCTGGATGAGAAGCAGTTCGAGGACCTGCAAGAGATTTTTCCGACGCTTTTGCTGTTCGGCGACCCGGCCCAGTTGCCGCCGGTGCAATCGACCGGCGGGATGGTGTTCGAAAGCCTGCCCGCCCCACGCGTGTTGGAGTTACAGCGCATCCACCGGCAGGATGCCGACAACCCGATCCTTGATCTGGCCCATGCGCTGGCTGATCCACAGTTGGATTTCTACGGGTTCGAACGGATGGTCGAGGATGCGGCCCGCAACGATGATCGTGTTGTTATGGCGCAGCGGGTCGAGGCGGATTTGATGGCCCGCTCCCCCTGTCTCGTCTGGCGCAACGCGACGCGCATCCGTCTGATTCATGCCTTTCGTGCCGCCTTTGGCGCGCCGCCGGACGAATTGTTGTCGGGTGAGCCGCTGATTTGCGACGGGATCGAATTGCCACTAAAGCATCGCAAGCGGCGGCTTGATCTTGAGGCGAAGGGCCTGATCAAGGGCGCGCAGGTGATCTATTTGGGGCCGGGCAAGCGCCCCGGATTCTCTAAGCTACATGTCATGGGCGCAGAGGACCCGCGCGTCGGTGTGGCGAGCATCGTCAAGATCGAACAGGAGGGCGAGGCAGAGCCTTTCATCCCCTTCGCCGCCCGCATGGGCGCGACCTTTCTGCATGGGGCGGCTGTGACGATCCACAAGGCGCAGGGATCGCAATGGGATACGGTGCAGGTCTTTGCGCCCGATATCTACGCAGCCTCGCGCATGGGGCGGGTCGAGGCAGGTCAGCCGCTGTGGAAGCGGCTGGCGTATGTTGCCATCACACGGGCGGAAACGCAGCTGCGTTGGGTCGTGCGGAACCGGTTGGCCAAGCCACAGACGGCGTTGCGGGTGGATGATCTGGATGTACCTGCCGCACCGCTGACGTTGGAAAGCGAAGAGATATGAAAAGCATCATGATCACTGGCGCCAGCAGCGGGATCGGGCGGATTACGGTAGAGCATTTTCTGGCACAGGGTTGGCGTGTGGGTCTGATCGCACGACGGGCGGATGATTTGGCGAAGATCGAACACGAAAATGCGCAGGCCCTTCCCTGCGACGTGACCGATGAAGCGGCTGTTGGCGCGGCCTTTGATGCCTTTGGCCATCTGGATGTGCTGTTCAACAATGCGGGGATGTTCGGTCCGCAGACGACGATCGACCAAATCGCTTTGGGCGATTGGCAGCAAGTCGTCGACGTGAATCTGACCGGTATGTTCCTATGTGCCCGCGCCGCGTTCCGCCAGATGCGCGCGCAGGATCCGCAAGGTGGACGGATCATCAACAATGGTTCGATTTCCGCGCATACCCCGCGCGAAGGATCGACCTGCTATACGACGACCAAACATGCGGTTTCGGGGCTGACCAAGACGTTGTCACTGGATGGCCGTGCCTTCAATATCGCCTGTGGTCAGATCGATATCGGGAATGCACGGACGGATATGGTGGTTGATCTTGAGAAAGCGCGGGCGGCACATGGACTTGAACCGTTGCCGACGATGGCGGTCGAAGATGTGGCGCAGTCCGTCTATCACATGGCATCATTGCCGGCCGAGGCGAATGTACAGTCGATGATGGTGATGGCGACGACGATGCCGCATATCGGACGAGGCTAGCGGCGCAATAAGCTGAATGCGGCAGAGGCGATCCAACCGGCGCTGATCGCGATCGCGATCGACATAAGCCCATACAGAAATGCGCTTTCGTGGGCCAGATTATACAGCCACCGCTCTAGCCCGACTTTCTGCACGGGGATCGTGGTGAGGTATTCGTCGATGACCCGTCCGTTACGGGTCAAAAAAATACGCGCCTTGTATTCGCCTTCGGTCAGGTTGGCCGGAAGCGTGATGGCGGTACGAAAAAGAGTCTCTTCTTCCAGATCAACGGCGCCTTCCAGCACTTGGTAAAGGTCCTGCCCTGCCCGGATGCGGATCAGGGCGCGGGTAAAGACCAGACTGTCATTGACGCCGGTGCCGACAGCCCGGATGGCGCGGCGGGTCGTGATACGATAGCGCAAATCTTCGACATCGCGCAGCACGTCTTCTATCTGCGCCGTTGTCGCGACCGCATAGAACGATGGGGCCGCATCGACCTCGATGCTGTCTGTATTGACCCAGATGCCGGCGCGTCGATCCTTGCGTCGCACTGTGACCGGTGTGTCGGGTCCGGCGACGGTGACGATCACGCCCAGTTCGCTATTGTCGGGGATCGGTTCTTCGCGTCGGATCGCGCCGAAGATCAGGATTTCGGAGCCTTCGAATGTCGCTGTGATGGCCACGCGATCGCGACTAAGGCCCAGAACAATTTCTTCGGCGTTCGCCGGGACTGCGAGTAGCAGGAACAGGACAAGAAGGCGGATCATGTATGGCCACCAGTGCCGAGTGTGTAAAGTTCGGAGGGTTCGACCAGCAGGTCGAAGGCCAGCTTGCCACAGACCGCGAGAACCATGAGCGCAAGTAGAATCCGGAGTTGCTCGGCCTTCATCTTGACGCCGATGCGCGTCCCGATCTGTGCGCCGATGACGCCGCCGACAAGGAGAAGAACGGCGAGGACGACATCCACGGTGTAATTGGTTGTCGCGTGCAGCATCGTCGTGAACGCGGTCACGAAAATGATCTGGAACAGCGATGTGCCGACGACAACCTTGGTCGGCATGCCCAGAAGATAGATCATCGCGGGCACCATGATGAAACCACCGCCGACCCCCATGATCGCGGCGAGGACACCGACGAGAACGCCGACGAGCAGCGGTGGGATGACCGAGATGTAAAGGCCCGAGACCCGGAATTTCACTTTGAACGGCAGGTTGTGGACCCAATTATGCTTGCGCCGTGTGGGCACCTTACCGCCATTTTTCCTTGAATTGCGGATCGCCCTGAGGCTTTCGAGGAACATCAGACCACCAATGATCCCAAGGAAGACCACATAGCAAAGCTGCACCAGCAATTCGACCTGGCCCAGCGATTTGAGGTAGTTGAAAAGTATGATGCCAAGCGCAGAGCCGATCAGGCCGCCAATCAACAGGACCGTCCCCATCTTGAGGTCGACGGTCTTTCGTTTGAGGTGCGCGAGCACGCCGGAAAAAGACGAGGCGACGATCTGGTTCGCTTCGGTCGCCACGGCCACTGCTGGTGGGATGCCGATAAAGAACAGAAGCGGCGTCATCAAGAAACCACCACCCACGCCGAACATGCCCGAAAGAACACCCACGATTCCGCCAAGTCCGAGTAACAGGAAAGCATTCACCGAAACTTCGGCGATGGGGAGGTAAATCTGCATGAACTGATCCGTGGCGCTTGTGCCAGTGGCGGCACAAAAAACCTTTCGGGTGGTTCTGTCAAATGATCGCTGCCGATTCATGCTGCATACGCAGCATTTCAGCCCGTTGGTCTTATCGGTGTCGTAAAATTGGCCTTATGTCTGCGCCTTCAAAAAGCCCCGCAATACCTTTTCCAGCTTGGCCGCGCCAATCGGTGCCATAGCTTTGGTATGGCTGTGGCTGATCGACTCATCGCTCATCCCCGCGGCCATGTTGGTGATCGTCGAAATTGCGGCGGCTTTCAGCCCCAAGAACCGGGCCAGAATGACCTCGGGAACGGTGGACATGCCGACCGCATCCGCACCCAGCGTCGCGATGGCTTTGATTTCCGCAGGGGTTTCGAACGAGGGGCCAGAGTACCAAGCGTAGACACCGTCGGCCATGTTGGTGTCGGTCGCTTTGGCGGCCTTGTGAAGTGCCGCGCGCAGGTCAGTGTCGTAGGCATCAGTCATTGGGACAAACCTTGCGTCGGTCGGTTCGCCGATCAATGGGTTGAGACCGGAAAAGTTGATATGGTCCGACAGGCACATGATCGACCCGGTTGGCATATCGGGGCGTAGCGAACCGGCGGCATTGGTGGCGATCATGGTGTCGGCGCCAAGTTCCTTTAGCACTTCCAGCGGCAGCCGCATCGCCTCGGCCTTGCCATTCTCGTAGTAGTGTGAACGTCCGCCAAAGACCGCCACGCGGACGCCTTCGAGATCACCGACGACGAGTTTCGGATTATGCCCCGAGACCCCCGCATGCGGGAAACCGGGGAGGTCGTCGTAGGGGATCGCGACCCCATCCACCGTATCGGCGATGTGGCCAAGGCCAGAGCCGAGGATCAGCCCGACCTTGACCGGGTCCTTGCCCGCGGCGCCCTGGATCTGGGCGGCAAGCGTTTCAGCGTTCTTTGACATATGGTTCGCCACCCGCCCTTGGGGGGATCGCCTTGCCCACGAAACCGGCGAGGATCACGACGGTCAGGATGTACGGCAATACGTCCAGTAACTGACCGTTGACCCGGAAATTGAGCACGCCCTCGATCACGTCGGGGCGGAGTGACATCGCCTGCAGGAAGCCGAACAGCAGGCAGGCGTAAAGTGCATACCAAGGCCGCCACTTGGCGAAGATCAGGGCCGCCAGTGCGATAAAGCCGCGCCCGGCACTCATGTCCTTGACGAAGCCCGCTTGTAATGCGGTGGACAGATACGCGCCTGCGATACCGCACAGCACACCACAGATGGCGACGGCGGTATAACGCAGAAAGACGACCGACACGCCCGCCGTGTCCACCGCCGCCGGGTTTTCGCCGACGGCACGTAGCCGGAGGCCAAAACGTGTGCGGAACAGTACCCACCATGTCAGTGGGACCATGAGCAGGGCCACGTAGACCAATGGTGTGTGACCGGAAATCAGTTCGTAGTAGATGGGGCCGATGAACGGCACATCGCGCAGGGTTTCCGCGAACGGCAGGGTAATCGGATTGAACCGTCCACCTCCCGATAGCTGCGGGGTCCGCCCACCTTGGCGGAACCAGCTTTGGGCAATGACGACCGTCAGCCCCGCAGCGAGAAAGTTGATCGCCACGCCGGATATCAGTTGATTGCCCCGGAACGTGATCGACGCCAGCCCATGTACGATGGATAGGAGCATTGACGCGCCGATCCCCGCCATTAGGCCCAGCCATACGCTGCCCGAAACGGCAGCGATTGCTGCCGACAGGAACGCCGCCGCCAGCATCTTCCCCTCCAGCCCGATATCAAAGATACCGGCCCGCTCGGAATACAGACCTGCAAGGCAAGCCAGCAAAAGCGGGGTCGCCAGACGCACTGTGGCGTCCAGCATTTGCAGAAGGGTGGCGAAATCCATCTAGGCGACTTTCTCCATCAAGAACGGGAACAAGTTGAAAAACCGGTCGGCCACTTCGGGGTGACGCCGCAGGGCGTTTTCCGCCTCGGCCTGCGAAATCTCGACTGCTTGCGTCCGGTCTTTGCGCAGGAAGAATTGCAAGCCCAGCATCGCATCAAACCGGTCATCGGTGATAAACGGATCATGTGGGATGCGCTTCATCACGGCCTGATTGGGCCTGAACACGCTGGCCGGTTTCTGCAGCGCCAACAGCGCAACCAGATGTGGCGGCACGTCGCCGCCCGGGGTCTGGTCGATCACATGGTGGATCCACTGGTGAAACTCTTCCATCGAGATCATGCCCAGTGCCAAACAACTGAGCACAAAGCCCAGATCGGCACCGGTGTCATCCTCGACACCGATTTTGTATTGTCCTGCCATTTTCATTATTATGCTCTCCTCATTTTCAGGAAAAGCCGCTCGAGCGGCATGCGCACCATGTTATCCAGTGCGCCCGTGAACAGGATCACCAATGCCTGTATTACGATGATCAGTTCCCGGGGGATCGACGTCCATAGGGCGAGTTCTGCGCCGCCTTGATATAGAAAGCCGAAAAGAAGGGCCGCGAGAAACACCCCAAAGGGATGGCTGCGCCCCATCAGTGCGACGGCGATGCCGATAAAGCCCGCCCCCTCCACTGCGTTCAGGACCAGCCGTTCGGCCTCGCCCTGGACGTTATTGATGGCCATCATGCCGGCCAACGCACCCGAGATCAGCATGGCAATCATGATGATCTTGGTGCTGTTGATGCCAGCATATTTGGCCGCCGATTCCGACTGGCCGAATGACCGAATTTCAAAACCCAGCCGCGTGCGCCAGATCAATGCCCAAAGGGCAAGGCAGGCGGCGACGGCCACGAAAAAGGTGATGTTGGCGGGTGCGCCGCGGAACAGCGCGGCTTCGCCAAAGCTGAACATGTCCTGAAACGACGGCAGATGCGTCGCTTCGGGGAACTTGGCTGAGGCAGGCTCCATCGAGCCGGGGACCTTCAGCGCCCCGATCAGAAAGTAGTTGAGAAGTGCGGCAGCGATGAAGTTGAACATGATCGTGGTGATCACGATGTGGCTGCCCCGCTTGGCCTGAAGGTATGCGGGGATCGCCGCCCATGCAGCGCCAAACAATGCGGCACCCAGCGTTGCTGCGACCAAAGCAATGGTCCAGTGTGGCCATGCAATAGAGAAACCGTAGCAAACACCAGTGTCTGACACTCTGGGAAGCCAGTCCAAACAAAAATAGAAATTGCCCAAACAAATAAACGCCACGCCCAAGCCACCTAGTAGAGCTTGACCTTCGCCGCCGATATTGAACAACCGCGCGTGAAAGGCGATGGACACGGCCAGGCCGGTAAAGATGAAGTTGGTGGCATAGTAAAGCGTGTAGCCCCAGCCATAGGTCGACCCCAGTGCGCCCGATACCATCAGTTTCAGCGCTTCCCATGGATTTTCACCAATGGCCAGGATCACAAGTGCGGACAGGATCGCGGCCAACAGGATCGAAATCAGGGGTATCAGGACGACATCGGCCCATTTTGGCATCACATCCATGCCTCAGACCTCCTTGCTCGCGTCGCCGTGAGCATGGGCCAGATTGGCCTCCACCGCTTCGTGCAGTGGACCTTTCGGCTCGGTTGTCATGCCTGCCATCAGCAACCCAAGCTCTTTTTCGTCCGTTTGTTCAGGCATTCGTTCGCCCATCATTTTTCCGTCGAACATAACGGCGATGCGGTCCGAGAGCGACAAAATTTCCTCTAACTCCACAGAAACTAACAAGATTGCCTTGCCCTGATCCCTAAGTGCAACAATCTGCTGGTGGATAAATTCGATGGCGCCGATGTCCACACCGCGTGTTGGTTGACCGATAAGAAGCAGGTCAGGGTTCCGCTCAATCTCGCGCGCGAGCACGATTTTCTGCTGGTTTCCGCCCGAGAAATTCTTGGCCGCGAGTTTCGGATCAGGCGGGCGCACGTCGAAGCGCGCCATCTTTTCTTCGGTGTCCTTACGGATCGCCGCATTGTCCATGAAGAGACTTGAGCGCTGGTACTCGTCGGCATGGTGGTAGCCAAAGGCCGTGTTTTCCCATGCGTGGAAGTCCATGATCAGCCCTTCGCGCTGCCGGTCCTCGGGCACGTGGGCGATGCCGCGCAGGCGGCGGGATTGGCCATCCGATTTGGCGCCGGTCAGGTCGATATCTTCACCGTTCACCTTCACTGATCCCGTGGCGGTCTGATACCCGCCAAGCACCTCTAGCAATTCCGATTGCCCGTTACCCGCTACGCCTGCGATCCCGAGGATTTCGCCGGCATGGACGTCGAAACTGATACCTTTCAGCCGATGCACGCCCTTGCTGTCCGTTACGTTGAGGTCGCGGACTTCAAGGATTTTGCGGCCCGGTTGCGCGGGGGCTTTATCAACCCGTAGCAAGACTTTGCGGCCAACCATCAGTTCGGCGAGTTCCGCTGGGCTGGTGTCGGACGTCTTCACCGTCGCGGTCATCTCACCGCGTCGCATGACGCTGACGGTGTCCGTAATCTCCATGATTTCGCGCAGTTTGTGCGTGATCAGGATGATCGTTTTGCCTTCGCGCCGCAGGTTTTCAAGAATGCGGAAGAGGTGATCGGCCTCTGCCGGGGTCAGCACGCCGGTGGGTTCGTCCAGGATCAGGATATCGGCCTTGCGATAGAGCGCCTTGAGGATTTCGACGCGCTGCTGCATCCCAACGCCGACCTCTTCGATGAGGGCGTCGGGATCGACGTTCAGTTCATATTCTTCGGCAAGGCTTTTGAGTTCGCGTCGCGCACGGGCGAGCGACGGGCGCAATAGACCGCTGTCCTCGGCCCCGAGAACGACATTCTCGAGCACCGTGAAATTCTCGACCAGTTTGAAGTGCTGGAATACCATTCCGATGCCAGCCGCGATGGCAGCTTGGCTATCGGGGATTGCAGTTTTGCGACCTTGGATAAAGATTTCACCCTTATCCGCCTTATAAAACCCGTACAAAATCGACATCAGCGTCGATTTGCCCGCCCCGTTCTCGCCGATGATCCCGTGGATCGTGCCGGGCATGACACGGATCGAGATATCCTTGTTGGCTTGCACCGGGCCGAACGCTTTGGAAATCCCTTTGAGTTCGATGGCGGGGGCTTGATCGGTCATGGCGGAACCCTGTCAGATGTGCAAAAGGCCGCGCGGATTGCTCTGCGCGGCCTTGGATCGTTTTGGCCGTTGGGCTGATTTAGAAGCTCAGCGCCGGGCAGCTTTCGTCGCTGGTATAGTCGTGGACCGCGAGCGTGCCATCGGCCATCTCAGCGGCGGCTGCATCAACAGCTGCCTTCATTTCTTCGCTGACCAATTCTGCGTTGTGTTCATCAAGCGCGTAACCCACGCCTTCATTCGCCACACCCATGACGTTGAAGCCGACCTCAAGATCCTCGCCCTGCGACATCGCCTCGTAAACGGCATTGTCGACGCGCTTCAGCATGGATGTCAGCACCTCACCCGGATGCAGGTAGTTCTGGTTGGCGTCCACACCGATGGACAGGATGTCTTCGTCCGCAGCTGTCTGCAGCACACCAACACCAGTCCCACCAGCCGCGGCAAAGACAACGTCAGAGCCTTGGCTGATTTGCGCCAGCGTCAACTCGGAACCCTTCACAGGGTCGTTCCAAGCGGCAGGCGTCGTTCCGGTCATGTTGGCAATGACGGTCGCATCAGGGTTCACCGCCTTCGCACCCTGCGCATAGCCGCAGGCGAATTTGCGGATGAGGGGAATGTCCATCCCACCGATAAAGGATACGGTCCCGGACTCGGATGCCATCGCAGCCATCATGCCGACAAGGTACGATCCTTCGTGTTCGTTGAACACGACAGACCGCACGTTGGGGGCCTCGACCACCATATCGATGATCGTAAACTTCGTATCAGGATAGTCAGCCGCGACTTCGGCCAGCGGTGTTGCCCATGAAAAACCTGCCATCACGATGGGATTCGCGCCGGATTCGGCAAAACGGCGGATCGCTTGTTCGCGCTGCGCATCAGACTGGATTTCCACCTCGGCATACGATCCACCGGTCTCTTCGGCCCAGCGTTCAGCCCCGTTATAGGCGCTTTCGTTGAAGGATTTGTCGAATTTCCCGCCCAGATCGAACAGAATGGCAGGGTCGGCAGCAGCGGCACCGGCAGTCAGTGCCAGCGCGGCGGAAGCGCCGAGGAATTTGTGCATGAGGGTCATTGTCGTCTCCCAGGTCGTTGAACTCGGGGTGATCTGTGACCTATCTGACCACCCCCTTGATACCCAAACCGGTCGTTGCCGGTTCATCACAAGATAAGGCCCGTCAATGGGGTGAAGATCAACCGGTTTTTACGTGTTGTGACGTGAAGACGCCGGGATTGCCGCCTAAATTGACGTCGAAAGCGCTTTACGCAAGATAATCGCGGCGACTGCCTTTTCAGGACTGCGGCGATAGTAACCTGGGCGACGGCCCACCTGAGCATAACCCGTGCGGTGATAGAGGGCGCGGGCTGGCGTGTTATCCTCGGCGACCTCGAGAAACATATTCAGCGCGCCAAGTCGCCTTGCAGCCTGTTCTGCCGCAGCAAGGGTCTTTGCCCCACGCCCGGCGCGCTGGTAATCTGGCGATGTGGTAATGGTCAACAACTCGGCTTCATCAAGCGTGACCCGGATGAGCGCGAAGCTGCGCGTGTTGCCGATCAAATTAACACCCGGTTGGTCCAAAAGGCTGGCAAAGGCAGCCTCGTCCCAGGCACCATGCTTGGCAAAGGCCGCCTTGTGAACCCGTGCCAACCCGGCCGGTGTCATGGCACGATGATCGGCGCGGGGTCGCGCGGCGGGGCAGCATCAGCGCTGCGGATGTAAAGGGGTGCAGGGCGCGGATTGTCTTTACCAATGCGCGATGCGGCGATGCGGGCCACCGCGGTGATCAAGGTTGCTGCAGGAATGGGCGCCGGCAAAGTCGCTTGCGGAACGATTTTGGGCGCTGCCGCACCGCCATCCGCGTGCAGCGATTGAACGTAAGCCTGCCCGCGCGGCGCGGGGATTGTCACTGTGGTCGGCCGCTGTAGGCCATGGGCGCGGGCTGCAAAGCCATCCACACCAATCGCCTGTTTTCCCAGCCCAAGCGCTAGCCCCCGCGCAGCGGATACGGCGATGCGGATCCCCGTAAAGTTACCCGGTCCCGTGCCGACACCAATACCATACAGATCATGCCAACCGATCCCCGCATCGCGCAACATCTCTTCCAGCATGGGCATCAGATGTTCGGCTTGACCTTTCGCCATCTCATCCACGCGGGTCGTGATCTGATCCCCCAACAGCAAAGCGGCGGCGCAATGCGCCGCCGATGTGTCGAATGCAATGAGTTTCTGGTCAGGCTGCAACGGGCCGGACCTCGACCACCTCGGGAATGTAGTGGCGCAGCAGGTTTTCGATCCCCATCTTCAGGGTCAATGTTGACGACGGACAGCCGGCGCAGGCGCCCTGCATGTGGAGGTAGACGATGCCGCGATCGAAGCCGTGGAATGTGATATCGCCGCCATCCTGTGCGACAGCGGGGCGCACCCGCGTATCAAGCAATTCCTTGATTTGATTGACGATTTCGCCATCCTCACCAGTATGTTCGGCATGGCCGCTGGCGGGTTGGGCGTCACCGGTCATTACCGGTTGGCCTGATTGATAATGCTCCATGATCGCGCCAAGGATGCCGGGTTTGATATGATCCCACTCGACGTCATCCGCCTTGGTCACGGTGACGAAATCGATCCCGAAAAATACGCCGGTCACACCGCCCGCCGCAAAGATGCGCTGGGCAAGGGGCGAGGTGCTTGCTGCTTCGGCATTCGGAAAATCTGCCGTGCCCGCATCAAGCACGCTTTGACCGGGCAGGAATTTCAGGGTGGCCGGGTTTGGTGTCGATTCCGTCTGAATGAACATGGTGAGGCCCCTTTTTCGTTAGGCTTCTGATATGCGCCTCGGCCTGCGCCAAGTCAAGGTTTAGAACGGTTCTAATGT
>NZ_JBBIFZ010000004.1:0-350986 GCF_037572755.1 Yoonia sp. 2307UL14-13
TCGAGATGTTCTACAATCCGAAACGCAAGCACACAAACAACGGCATGCTGTCGCCCGTTGACTTCGAAGAAAGACAGCTCAAACTAAAACAGGCGGGTGTCTAGGAAACTAGGGGCACCTCAACCATCCTTTGACAAGTCAGCAATAGTCAAATTGTTTGCTTGGTCTCCATGCAAAGGTATCAGCAATTCGTCCAATGATGGTAACTTTTCGACTTGAACTACCGGCATTCGCAAATCAACCTCGCGGTTCACATCATAAGCAATCTCATACATCACTCTTCTTGCAATTTCTTTGGTCGTGTATGCCACACGTTCGACCACTTCGCAGACTTAATAACGCCAGCGAAAAAGTAAGCGCATGCCTCATGTTCATCGTACCATGTTTGTCGGTCGATCTTTCTTCCTCTTTCTGTTTGATACGTAACCCAAGTTCCATCAATGCACTCGATCCCGCCGCCGAACTCACCCCCGTCAACACCGCCAACCGTGTAGTAGTCGTCCGGTATACCATGGCGCTTTATCGCGACTAGAGTTTCTTTTAGGTTCATAGTGATTTCTTTCCTATGGAATAGGTCGTATAAACCCATTACGAATTAAATCCTTGGTTGACATATCGGTCATATATTGTGTCGCACCTCCTGCTTGGTCAAACCAAGGTGCCGCTGTTCCACTTTTTACTTCAAATGGGCGAAGTACTTCGAACGTGGATAATCTCTGCGAAGCTGGGTCATAGGGCAAGGCGCGAGATTCAAAGCTAGCTCCAGCAGGAGAAAAGTACCTTCCTCCATCTTGACCGGGCGGTTGACCGGCATAGCGATCTATTCGCGTACCGGGTGCCAGGGTCTGAGATTGGGGAGGTGCCGAAAATCCATCATTTGGTGGCCAATCAAGTTCACTATTGTCAGCTCTATACCATTTGTCCGCGAGGTCTCTTCGATGGAACTGCATACGGTTCGGCGAAGCCCGACCTGTAACCCGCCCCCAAATCCGCGTCCGCGATACCCCGCGCGATCAGCACAGCAAAAAGACGAAAAACTCTTGCCCTCAGCGGCAGAAGGTTGGGTATCAGAGCACTAGCGTCCAACTGCGCCAGTCAGTTCACTCTGTCCAAACACCAAGTCGCTTGGCATATCTCTCGGCACGTTCAGCGACATATGCGCAAGCCTCCTCTTCGTTTTTTCGCTGAACATAGTTTCGTTTGGCGCCGCGTTCGCTGTAGTAAGTGAACCAAACGCCATCGATCATTTCGATCCCGTCGATCTCACCAGCACCAAGCCCTCCAATCGTATAGAATTCATCTTCCTTCACGCCGTGAAGAGCCAAATAGGCTATCATTTCATTGATATTCATTGGATCACCTGCCTTAAGTAACCTTCTCTAATTAGATCACCTACACTTCGGTCGGTAAGATATTGTGTTGCGCCACCAGCTTCGTCGAACCACGCGGCTGCACGACCGGAACTAACTTCTAAAGGACGCAATACCTCATAAACAGCGTATTGTTGCGTGCTTTTTTCGTAGGGTAGTGCTCTAGAAGTCCAGTTTGCGCCTTGAGGCGAAAGAAAGGACCCGGTGTCGTCAAGGCCGGTCTCGCGTGAATATCTGTCGATGCGAGCACCAGCCGGCAAAGTTGTTCTGCTGACAGTCCCATCGAAACCGTCATTCGGTGGCCACCGCAACAAGCCGGTTTCGGCGTCGTACCATTCGTCGCTGAGGTCCCGTCGGTGGAATGGTGCCCGCTTGGGCGATACCCTTCCTACAATCCTCCCCCAAATCCGCGTCCGCGACACTCCGCGTGCGATCAGTACGCCCGCACCAGACAGCACCGCTCCGGCCAGCCCGCCCGTCGCCGCACCTAACGCAGCCCCGTCCAGCCGGTCCAGTACACCGCCCTCGTCGTGCCCGGCCCCAGACAGCGCACCGGTCGCAGCACCTGTCTTAGCGCCGGCAACCACAGCCCCGCGTATCCCTTGCCCCGCCCGCGCCGCGTTGGCCGCCGCGCCGCCAACGGGGACAAAGATGGTGGGCACGGCCCCGGCGATCTCACCGCCAATGTACCAGTTGGGGTTGGCGATCTGCTGTGCGCGGTTCAGTTGCCGGCGCTCGGCGACCAGTTCGTCGTAGGACCGGTCGGAGAACAACGAATCGAGCCGTGCCATGCCTTCTTCGCCGAAGCCGAAGGTCAGGCCCTGGCCGCCGCCGCCAAAGAAACTTTCGGCGTCCGACGCCTCGCGCGCATTGGTGGCCAGCTGATACTCTTCGAAATTGCGGCGACGGTCGTCGAGGTAGATTTCATGCTGAGCGTGACTGGAATCGAACCCCGACGAGACATAGTCCCATATGAATTTATAGCCATAGCCTATGCCTTCGAATAAGCCCACGCTGGGTTTTTCATAACGACCGGCCTCGTAGGCGATCCGGTCATAGGCCTGATTGAACTCCCCCTCGTCCAGACCGGCGGGAATGCCGCGCCATTCCGACACCGCGTTTTGCTCCAATGCATGTTCGCGTTGCTTTTCGCCGATCTGGTCTTCAGCGGCATCCATCGCTTCTTCGGTGCCGAAGATGACGTAAAGCTGGGTGATCGGCATGTCGATCTGGTGCCGGGGCGATTCGCCCTTTTCGTCGAGGATGCCCGAGGCGACCTGATCACCCGACGCCATGTCATAGATGCGATAGCCGAGCCCGGGCAGAGGCTCCCCGGTCGTTTCATCAATCGCGCCCGCCTCGACCCAGTTGTTCGGACAGGCTTCACAGACCTGCCCCACATCGCCGCTGGGCTGTGCGTCGGCGGCTGCCAGCCCTTGCTGCAGGCCTGCCGGGTTGTTGGGATCGTCCTGCTCCATCAGTCGAAACCTTCGTAGAAGGTGGTCATACCGGCGCAAAGATCGTCCGGATCCGCTGACCTTTCGAAGGCGTGTCGGAGCCTGTGTAGCAGCGGGTCGTCGTACCAATAGATGCCGTGTATCAGCGCGGCGCCGGTATAGGCGATGCGGCGTTGCAGATCATGCAAGCCATAGCCCTCGGCATGCGCGTTGCAGGCTTGCAGAAACGCCTGTCGGCGGGCTGGTGTCGCGATGGTCGGGCTTTGCGTTACGAGTTTGTCGAAGGTCGCATGCGCTGGTTGCCGCGCCTGAACCCGTGCGACCAGCCGTGCGCCCTTCACATCCAGGCCTTCGCCTGTCCACGTTGCACCCAGCCATCGCTCAATTCCGCGCGTAAACCATGTCAGGCGTTCATCCTGTGGGAACGCGGTCTGCGCCAGCGTTTTGGTGATTAGCTGATGAAATCGGGGATCATGAGGAAAATGCGCCCCAAGAGAAACCCCGACGACGACCATCTTGAACGTCTCGCTCTTTGCCGTGATCCCGTAGGCTAACGCATAATCGCGGACCGCGCGCACGAATTTCGCGACCTCGTCGGTGGATGCGCCCAGCGCCTTCATGTGTGCCGGATACAGCTCCAGCAGCGTCAAGGCTGTTTCACGATCCCATTGACCGGCTGCGGCGCTTTCGAAAGCTGCGAATTGCTTGCGTGAGAATGTCAGCATGTATCACTTGAACGGCGTGATCGAAACATACCTTAGCGGGTCCGTATACAAGCGCAACGGCCTTAAGATGTGTTAATGCCAACGTGCGGACCTTTGCCTTACGTCGCCAAAACGTTCCGGAATTGCCAAGGATCACTTTCGTCCAGGTTTTCGGGGAAGTGCTCCCACCGGTCCTGCAGCGGGGTCCAGTCGGTATAGTGCGCCTCGACCGGGCCGAGATAGGGTTTTTGCACCTCGAGGCAGCGGGCGTGGTCCATTTCGTCGGTCTCCACGATTCCCGCCTCGGGGTTTTCCAAAGCCCAGACCATCCCGGCCAGCACAGCGGATGTGACCTGAAGGCCCGTCGCGTTTTGATAGGGCGCGAGCGCTTTCGTCTCTTCGTTCGATAGCCGCGAGCCATACCACATCGCGTTTTTGTCGTGGCCGTAAAGCAGGACGCCGAGTTCGTCGACTCCCTCTACGATCTCGTCAACATCAAGAATTTCATGGGTTTTTTGCTGCTCACCTGACCCGAACATTTCGTGCAGGGACAGCACTGCATCATCGCAGGGATGGTAGGCGTAGTGGCAGGTCGGGCGGAAATCCGGCGCGGCGGGATCGCCCACGGTGAAGTAATCGGCGATGGAAATGGCTTCGTTATGTGTCACCAGAAATCCGAATTGCGGGCCGGGCGTCGGGCACCAGGTGTGGACCCGGGTTGCCGCGCCCGGACGGTCGAGCCATATGGCGGCCTGACAGCCCTTGTCATAAGTGTTTGCGCCCTCGGGCATCCATGTTTCATGGGTGCCCCAGCCGAGTTCGGCGGGCTGAAAACCCTCAGCGATGAAACCCTCGACCGACCACGTGTTCACGAACACGTCCCGCGGGCGGGGAAGTTCACGCGCCTGCGTGTCACGTTCGGCGATGTGGACGCCCTTAACCCCCAGATTTTGCATGAGTTTTCCCCACCCCTCGCGGGTCGTCGGAACGGGGTCATTCCGCCCTAGGTCGCGGGACAGGATCATCAGCCCTTCCTTCACGAACCAGCTGACCATGCCGGGGTTCGCGCCGCAGCAGCTGACCGCTGTTACACCATTGGGATTATTGGTTTTTTCATCGCGTACGGCCTGGCGTAGAGCGTAATTGGTGCGGTCGGCATTATCGGTCGTGTCGAAATAGAAACCAGCCCAAGGTTCGACCACGGTGTCGATATACAGCACCCCGATTTCACGGCAGAATTTCATCAGGTCCAGCGATGATGTATCGACCGACAGGTTCACGCAGAAGCCTTTCCCATCGGGGAACAGGTCACCCAACACCTGGCGATAATTGTCTGGCGTCAAGGCCACCTGGTGATGCGTAATCCCCTGTTCTAAAAGGAATTCCTTGCTGTCCGGATTTGGGTCGATCACGCTGAATTTGTCCGCGTCATAGTCGAAATGACGCTGGATCAGGGGCAAGGTGCCTTTGCCGATCGAACCGAAACCGATCATGACCATGTGACCTTCGATGCGCCCGTAAACTGGATAGTTGGACATGTGACCCCCTTGCTGATGACGCGCCCAGATTGACCGTCGCGGCGGTCGGATGCAAACGGTTATCGGGGGTGACGATCCGATGTGTTAACGGCGTTTTTTGGCGATCGGAAAACCATCGGAATTCTATCGGAATTCCATCGGACCTTTGCGCACGGTCCGCGCGCGGTTAACGCAACGCGCGCTGGCACCGCGATCTGCGATCGCTCGCCATTCCACGATTGCCCTTGGCGTCAAAGCCGCAATGCCCGCCGCCGCGCTTTTCGCATTCGAAAACCTTGGAGCGCTGTTTTTGGGTGCCGATGCCCCGAGGTCGCCAACGAGAGTGCTGTTGCCGCACCCAGACCATTCGACCTGAGCGAGACGGCCGACAGCGATCCGTCGCTGGCCGTACCCTCTGGCATCGATGCCGAGACCGACCCGGACGCAGAACCGGGGCGGAGTTCGCCTTCCCCGCAGTCGAAGCCGTAGCGTTGGCTTCGGCCGAGTAGGCGGTAATGAAATGGCCGCCAGGGTGAGAGGTGAAATCCTGCAGCGACGGCGAAGCTTTTGGTCGGGTGAGGTCAAGAAATCGATCAGCCCTCGTAGCGGACTTTCGATGGAGCAATGGCCGATGAGCGGTATGGCGGGATAAACCAGACCTTTGACTGGAAAGGGTGAGTGTCTGTTTTCAGTGATTTTGAATGTGCTCGTGTATCAGCTGCGCTGTTGAACCTGCAACCTGAAATCTGCCGGACTTGTACCGACAAGCCGATGGAAGGCGTCGTAGAACGATGACAACGACCGAAACCCGCTATCCAACGCTATGCTGATGATCTTGTCATCAGTCTCTGCTAAAAGCATTCGGGCGCGAAAGACACGGACATTGGTGATGTGGGCTTTGACCGTCGTTCCGATGATCTTTTTGGACAAGGTGTTAGCGTAATTCTCGGACACGCCAGCGGCTTTGGCAACGTCGCCAAGCGTTATCGCCTCGGTGTAGTGCGTGGCGATAAACCGCAGAATTTTCTCAAAATGTACAATGGCGTTGCCACCAATGCGGACGGCTTCAGTGTCGGGACGCGGCGGCGCGATCAGTTCCCAGCCAGTCAGCGCGAGGCGCGTGATCCGGGATTGCAATTCCAGACAGTGAAGGCGGCTCATCTGGTCGGTGTTCACATCGACCTCGAGGGCGAACCGTTCCGCAAGCAAGGCGTCATCGGGCAACGTCTTTGTTCCCACAGCCACACCACCAGCAATGATCGCATCGACAAAGTCCTTGGGCAGAGGCCAAGACCAAAACTCTTCAAGTGAAACATAGGCATTAGTGATCTTGCCGACGCCACATACGTTGAGAACACGGTGTGGTTGGGCCGCCCAGAAGATGCAAAATCTGTCACGTTGCAAGCTAATTGTGCGCCCGCCAAAGGAGTAGTCCATATCACAGTCTTGCAGGAAATTTACCTCGATCGACGGATGCGCGTGGTAGGGTTCCTCCATCGCATTCGGCACATGGTGCTGCAAAAAAATGCCACGGCCCTGCGTGATCAGATGGTAGTCATCAATTGCATTCTGGGCGTCAAGATCCCGTCTCACGTAACGCTCCAACCTGTTTTCTTACAGCAAACGTAGCAGCGCGGCCCCCGCACAAGCAACCAGTGTGTGATTTTCCGGAAGCCTTTCGTCAAAGCGTGAAAGACAGGCCTAACCCTTCGGCGTCTTATATCGGGCACAATACACCATTGGGAGGAAACTGGTGATGATCCACAAAAAGCTAAAGGGTGCGCTTTGTGTGACGACGGCTTTGATGGCTGTTGGCACGCTTGCGACTGCGGACGAAATGCCGCCGGAAACAAGCCTCTCTGGCCTCGATTACGAATTGATCGGCCGCGATGATATCTATGCGCATGGCACGTTGGACAGCTATGCGCAGGCCCCCATGCTGGATGCAATGGTCGCTGACGGAAAGTTGCCGCCTGTCGCAGAACGACTCCCTGCGGCACCGATCATCTTCAAGGCCGGCGCGATGGTTGACGGCATCGGCGAATATGGTGGTGTTTTCCGGCATGTTATCGGTGGCCGACCAGAGGGCTGGAACTGGATGGCTGGTCAGCATCAGGGCTGGGGCGGCATCAATATGGCGATGCAGGAATGCCTGGTTCGTCAAGGGCCACGCTGGCAGGTCAAGGCTGAGGATCAGACCGGTCCCCTGCCAAATCTGGCGCAAAGCTGGTCATTCAACGACGCCAAGACCGAACTGACCATCAACCTGATGCAGGGCGTGAAATGGTCGGATGGTGATGCTTTTGACGTGGAGGACGTGCGGTTCTGGTACGAAGATAACGTGCAGGACGAAAATGTCGCCAGCCGCATGGCCAAGGATAGCTTTGGCGGTGGCGCCACAATGGAGATCATCGACGATTACACGTTCAAGTTTGTCTTCGCCGATCCTCAGGCCGAAACGATTGTCGAAAATCTGGCCTACATCCAAGGCTGTCCCGGACCAAGTCACGTGCTGAAAGATCAGCAGCCGACCTACAATGCTGATGCGACCTACGACAGTTACACGCAGGCGCTTCCCAATGATGTCACCCCGCCTGTCGTGTTGGGGGCTTGGGTCCCGGTTGTGCACCGTCCCGATGAATTGGTGATCATGCGCCGCAATCCGTATTATTTCAAAGTGGATGAGGCCGGAAACCAGCTCCCATACTACAATGAAATGCACTTCCGCCTGTCCACATGGGGCGATCGGACCGCGCAGGCCGTTGCCGGTACGGGTGACTTTTCCAATATGGAAGATCCGGGCAACTATGTTGAGGCGCTCAAACAGTCGCAGGACGACGCAAGCCCAGTGCGTGCCAACTTTGGCCCACGGGTGCTGGCATGGCGGTTGGTTCTGAACATGGACGCTGGCGGTGCCGCTGATGATGGCGAAAAAGCGATGCGGGAACTCTTCCGCGAAACCGATTTCCGTCTGGCGCTCAGCCATGCACTGGATCGCGATGCGATCGGTCAGGCATTGGCACGCGGGCCATTTGCATATCCCTACATCTCAGGCTTTACGACGGGTTCACCCTATTACGACGCGGCGTCCAGTGACTACCATCCGTTCGATCAGGACGGGGCCAAATCCCTGCTGGACGGTCTTGATGTCGTTGACACCGATGGAGACGGGGTGCGCAACATGCCCGGAGGCGGCGACAACGTGGTCATCGACGTGCAGGTCAGTTCATCGGGCAATGCCAGCGTGAAGCAGCTGGAGGCGGTTGCGTCCCAACTTGAAGAAGTCGGCATTCGGGTCCAAACCCGCGCCATCGACCAGACAGCGGCTGACACCAACTTTACCGGCGGTCAGTTCACGGCGATGATGATGCGCGACAACGTCATCCTGCCAACGCGCGAAACCTGCCGGTCATGGCCAGCCGGTGCAAGCTGTCCACATTTCAACGCCGGTGGCGATCGCCTGCCGTTTGAGGCGGATTTGGAAGCCAAACTTGCCGCTTTGCAAAGCTCGGACGATGCGGTCGAACAGGCGCAGCTGGCCCGTGAGATGCAGCAGCTTGTCACTGCAAATGCCTACACGATCGGCACGGTTCAGGTGCCTGCTGCCTTGTTGGTCAACAAGCGCATCAAGAACGCCCATCCCGGCACACCCGTCTTCATGTATGAGTGGGCCGAGGATGGGGTAGTCCGCGAACGGCTCTGGACGCCGGCCGCAGATCAGGAAGACGAGGTCCTCCCTGACACGATCGCTGAATACTAAGCGACCCCGTGTATAGTGGAACGCGCGGCCGTCAGGGATGATGGCCGCGCACTTAGCGTCGGGGGAGGCCGCGCATGGCTTTTTTGCAATTCATCCTCAAGCGGGTGCTCGTCACTATTCCGCTCTTGATCGGGATTTCCATCGCGACCTTTCTGATCATCACCGCTGTTCCGGGTGATTTTGTCGATGGATGGCTTGGCCGCACGATGGCCCAAACCGGCCAGAGCCGCGAGGCGCTGGTGCCGCAGGCCGAAATGATGCGCGAGCGCCTTGGCCTCGATCAACCGCTTTATGTGCAGTACTGGGTCTGGATTAAAAACATCGTCTTTGCAGGCGATTTTGGCATGTCCTTCGCCCAAAACCGCCCGGTGACGGAGGTGATCGACCTGCGTCTGTGGCGCACGATCGGGATCGCGTTGGTAACGCTTGTTGTGGGCCAGATCATAGGTGTTTTTCTTGGCATTTACGCGGCCACGAACCAGTACCGCTGGGGCGATACGCTTGCCACGCTGGTGGCTTTCCTTGGTATTGTTATCCCGAAATTCGTGATCGCGCTGATCCTGCTCTATTTCCTCGCCTTTGTCTGGCACTCGCCCTATATCGGCGCGCTTTATTCGCCCGAATTTCAGGTGCAGGACGGCATGTCTTTCGCCAAGCTCTGGAACCTGTTCCTGCATGTCTGGCCGATCCTGCTGGTGTCGATCTGGGCGGGCCAAGCCTATACCACCCGCATGATGCGCGGGAACCTTTTGGATGTGATGAATGCGCAATATATCGAAACCGCGCGGGCCAAAGGGTTGAGCCGGCGCAAGGTTCTATTCCGCCATGCCGTGCCCAACGCCCTGCATCCGGTGGTCATGAACATCGGCAACCGCTTTGACTATATGATCAAGGGCGAGATTGAGATCGCGCTGGTGCTGGGCATTCCGACGCTGGGGCCACTGATCATCTCATCTGTCACAGACCGGGACATGTATGTGATTGCCGCGATCTTTCTGTTGGTGGCAGTTTTGCTGGTCATCGGGAACCTGATTGCCGACATAATCCTGGCCCTCATCGATCCGCGCGTCCGTCGCGCCACGGTATCGGGGTGAGGCTATGACCGATACAACCCCAACCCTTGATATCGACATGAATGCAGAGGCCGCAACCGGCCTTTCGCTGTCCTACTGGCAGTTGGTACGTCGCCGGTTCCGCCGCAACCGCTACGGCATGGCCGGGCTGATCATGTCCTTGTTGATCGTCTTCACGGCGATCTTTGCAGGTTTCATCGCCCCCTATGCAGTTGATACCAAAGACCGCACCGCAATCTACAGCCCGCCGCAAACCATCCGCATCCTTTCTGAGGATGGTAGCCTGACCACGCCCTTCGTACTTGGTTTCGAAGAGGTCATGGACCCCAACACCTTCGAGATCACCTTCGCGCCGTCCTATGATAAGACGGTGAAGCTGCAATTCTTCACCCAAGGCCCGGCCTACGAATTCCTTGGTATGGAATTCACGACGCACCTATTTGGCGGCGAAAACGGTGAATTCGTGCATCTTCTGGGAACTGATGGGCTTGGGCGCGATGTCTTCAGCCGTATGGTATATGGGTCGCGTATCACATTGATGATGGGTTTCATGGTCATGGGGCTGGCCTGCGTGATCGGCACGCTGATCGGGGTCACGTCGGGCTATTTCGGCGGGCGGACAGATACCGTCATCCAACGCATAATCGAATTCGTGAAGTCTTTCCCCGACCTGCCGCTTTACCTCGCGCTTGTCGCAGTGTTGCCCCGCAACGCTGACCCGATAACGACCTTCATCATGTTCGCGGGCATTCTGGTGCTGTTGCAATGGGCCAACCTCGCGCGCGAATTGCGGGGCAAGGTCATTGCCATCCGGTCAGTGGAATTTGTTCGCTCTGCCGTGGCCGTGGGGGCCAGCGACAAACGTATCATCCTGCGCCATATCATTCCCAACATGTCGTCCCACATCATTGTCTGGGCCACTTATGTGCTGCCCGAGGTGATCCTGCTGGAAAGTTTCCTGTCGTTTCTTGGCGTGGGCATCCAGCAACCGCTGGTCAGTTGGGGCGTGATGCTGAACGCCGTGCGCGACTTCCAATCGCTGGCCGCTGCGCCGTGGCTGTTATCACCGGTCGCCATGATCATTCTGTCGGTACTGGCCTTCAACGCGCTTGGCGACGGTATGCGCGACGCAATGGACCCTTATGCCAATGACTGATCCGCTTCTTTCCGTTGAAAATGTCGCCGTGTCGTTCCGCACTGCCGTGGGCACGACCGAAGCGGTAAAAGATGTCAGCTATGCCGTGAACCGCGGTGAAACGCTGGCCGTGGTTGGCGAAAGTGGATCGGGCAAGTCCGTCACCGCCCGCGCGATCATGGGGATGCTGGCGCCTAATGCCATCGTCGGCAAAGACACCCGCGTGATTTTTGACGGCGACGATCTGGCCACCTGGTCGGAACTGGAATTGCAGCGCATCCGGGGCAGCCGAATTTCGATGATCTTTCAGGAACCGCTGACCAGCCTGAATCCTATCTACAAAATCGGCGACCAGGTGGGCGAGATCATCCGCGTTCACCGCGCTATCAGCAAAAAGGACCTCAAGGCCGAGGTCATCCGCCTGCTGACCGAGGTGCAACTGCCCAACCCCGAACAACGATACAGCCAATATCCGCACGAGATGTCCGGCGGTCAGCGGCAACGGGTGATGATTGCCATGGCGTTGGCCAACAATCCCGATCTGCTGATCGCCGACGAACCAACCACCGCACTGGACGTCACCGTTCAAGCCGAAATTCTATCACTGCTGAAATCCTTGCAGCAAAAACACAACATGGCGGTGGTCCTGATCACTCATGACCTGACCGTTGTCAGCCGGGTATCCGACAACGTGGTAGTGATGCGCCATGGTGAGGTAGTAGAGCGGGGAGTGACAGCAGAGGTATTCCAGAACCCGCAGCACCCCTATACCAAGCACTTGATCGAAAGCGAACCCAAGGGGTTGCCTGACCCGCTGGACCCCGATGCCCCCCCTGTGATGGAAGGGCGCAATGTTTGCGTCACGTTCAACCTGAAATCCGGCGGTTTCTTCAACCCTACAACGGTTGATCTCAAAGCCGTCGATAACGTCTCCGCCCTTGTGCGCAGGGGCGAAACGGTCGGCGTTGTCGGCGAAAGCGGATCGGGTAAAACGACGTTTGCGATGTCCCTGATCCGGCTCGGCGTATTCCAAAAGGGCGAGATCACATTTCGGGGCGATCGGATCGAAGGGCTGAGCCGCAAACAACTGCAACCCTACCGCACACGAATGCAGGTCGTTTTTCAGGACCCGTTCTCGTCGCTCAACCCGCGCATGATCATCCGGCAAATCCTGGAAGAGGGGCTAATTGTCAATGGCAACAGCAATGCCAAGGACAGGGATCAGATCATCCGGCAAGCCCTCGATGACGTGCAGATGCCACATAGCGCGCTTGACCGCTTTCCCCACGAATTTTCCGGCGGACAACGGCAGCGTCTGGCCATTGCACGCGCCATCGCACTCGACCCGGAATTCATCCTTCTGGATGAACCGACCTCGGCGCTAGATTTGTCCATTCAGGCGCAAATCATCGAATTGCTGCGCGACCTGCGCCGCAAGCACGGGCTTAGTTACATGTTCATCAGCCATGACCTGAAGGTCGTACAAGCACTGTGTCACAACGTCATTGTCATGCAGCACGGCAAGGTGATGGAAGCCGGACCAACCGATCAGGTGTTGATCAACCCGTCTACCGACTACACCCGCCGACTTGTTGATGCCGCCTTCAAGGTGGTGGCATGATTTTCCGGAAGACATCGCGCCAGAGCGACAAGACCTTTGGCCTTTTTTCAGAGACATAGGGTCCAGAGAGAACAAAGAGGCCATATCATGCCGCAGACACCTAAGATCACCTTTATCGGCGCTGGTTCTTCCGTGTTCATGCGCAATATCGTGGGCGACATCCTGCAACGCCCGGACCTGAGTGATGCGCATGTTGCGCTCATGGATATCAACGCCGAACGTCTGGCGGAGTCCAAGGCGATTGCGCAACGCATGGTCGAAACGCTGGGGTGCGGAGCGCAGATCACCAGCCATACGAACCAGCGAGAGGCATTGACTGGTGCGCATTTCGTTGTCGTCGCCTTTCAGATCGGCGGGTACGATCCCTGTACGATCACAGATTTTGAAATCCCCAAGAAATTCGGCCTGCGGCAAACTATCGCTGACACGCTTGGCATCGGGGGGATCATGCGCGGCCTGCGGACGATCCCACATCTTTGGTCAATCTGTGAGGATATGTTGAACGTCTGCCCGGATGCAACGATGCTGCAATATGTGAATCCGATGGCGATGAATACTTGGGCCATTGCGCGAAAATATCCGCAGATCAAACAGGTGGGGCTTTGCCATTCGGTACAAGGAACGGCGCAAGAACTGGCCCGCGATCTTGAGATTGACCCAAAGTCAATTCGCTATGAATGCGCAGGGATCAACCACATCGCCTTTTACACGAAGTTAGAGCAGCAAATGCCCGACGGCACGCGGCGCGACCTTTATCCAGACCTACATGCCGCCTACCATTCCGGCCGCGCGCCCAAAGAAAACATGCACAATCCGCGCTGCCCCAACCTGATCCGGTATGAGATGATGACGAAACTGGGCTACTTCGTCACCGAAAGTTCTGAACATTTCGCGGAATATGTGCCGTGGTTCATCAAGGATGGGCGCGAGGACATCATCGACAAGTATCAGGTGCAGCTTGACGAATATCCCAAGCGCTGCGTCGAGCAGATCGCCAATTGGGCGGAAGAACGTGAGCATCTGGCCAATCACGATGAAATGGAACTGGCCGAAAGCCACGAGTACGCCTCCGAGATCATCAATTCGATCTGGACGGGGACACCGTTTGTCATCCACGGCAACGTCCCCAATCATGGGCTGATCGACAACCTGCCCACTGGCTGCGCGGTCGAGGTCGCGTGCCTGGTTGATGGCAACGGCGTGCAGCCCACCGCCTTTGGCGCTCTGCCACCCCAACTTGCCGCGATCATGCAGTCCAGCGTGACAGTGCAGGGGCTGGTGGTTGAGGCGTTGATGACCGAAGACCCGCAATACATCTACCACGCCGCGATGATGGACCCACATACCGCAGCAGAACTGGAGTTGGACCAAATCTGGGCACTTGTCGACGATCTCCGCGTCGCACATGGTGACTGGTTGCCGCTGTGGGCAAGACCATCGGAAGCTGCCAAAGTGGCTTAATGGGCTCAGATCAAAAGCACATCGCGATTGTTGGTGGCGGCACAGCGGGATGGCTCGCCGCCCTGATGCTGCAAAAGGCAGCCACTGGACCGGATGCGCCGCGTATTTCGGTTATCGAAAGCCCGAATATCCCCACAGTGGGTGTGGGTGAAGGTTCTACCTCGGTCTTTCGACAGATCCTGCTAGACCTCGGCATTGATGAAATGGAGTTCCTCCGTGAAACCGGAGCGACTTTGAAATTCGGGATCAAACACGCTGGGTGGCGGAAGGACGGCAAAGACTATTTCGGCCCCATCGACGACCCCAATGCTTTAGCGTCCGCGCCCGCTGGCTTGCCCACGAACTGGCTGCACCATGCGCAAATCGCTGCAGGTAAAAAGGTTGCTGATCTGCACCTGTTCACCCGCCTGATGCGAGGCAGCAAATCGGCCTATGCGCGTAAGGGGGATCAGCTTGTCCCACTCAGTCCTTTTCACCACGCCTATCACTTCGACCAGGCTCGCCTGGGCCGATTTCTGGCAAGCAGAGCAACGGGCATTGACCACATCAAAACAGAGGTCAATGCCATCACCCGCGACACGGACAGCGGACATATCACCGCCCTTGAATGCAGTGATGCTAGAACCATCCCCGTTGATTTCGTGATCGACTGTACCGGTTTCCGCCGCGCCATCGTCGGGCAAATGGGCAGTGATTGGGTTTCTTACGCCAATATGCTGCCACTGAACAAAGCCATGCCGTTCTGGCTGGATCATGACCCAAAGGCAGACATCGCGCCATTCACTTTGGCACAAGCGCTTGGATCCGGGTGGATGTGGGGCATCCCGGTGCAGGACAGGATCGGATGTGGCTATGTCTTTTCGGATGCGCATATCACGCCAGAACAGGCGCAGGCCGAGGTGGAAACAAAGCTGCGCCGCCCCGTCGAAATCCGCCGCGTGATCGACATCAACCCGGGCCGGTTGCGCGACGCATGGATCGGCAATTGTGTCGCTGTCGGATTGGCCCAAAGTTTTCTGGAACCGCTTGAAGCCACGTCGATCCATGGCACGCTCGTTCAGATGCTTTTGTTGCTGCGGCAAACGCCGGAGCACTTGGTGAGCGGCATTAAGCCCTCCGTAGTCGCCGACTACAACGGAACTGTTGCACGCCAGGTGGACGAATTCGCACAGTTCATCAATCTTCACTATGCCGGAGGCCGGACTGATACGCCGTTTTGGAAAGACATGACCAACGCTGGCGTTCCGCCCGCGCAACGCGACAGGATCGAGCATTGGCAAGGAACGGCGATAATGCGTGCGGACTTCCACATGCTTCCTCAAGCTCTGCCACATGTGGAAGAACAGCTCTACACGCCCGTTCTTGACGGTCTTGGTCTCTTGCCGAAGGCACCAAGTAAACAGTTGCTGGCATCAGCGGAAGACAAAAAGAGTGCAAGAGCAGCGCTTAAACAGTTACAGACGGATTTTGCAGCAGCGGCCCGGGTTGCGGTGAAGCATCATGCCTTTCTCAGATAAGTTGCGGTCCGAAGACGCGACTTTACCTGCGTTCTCCACTTGGGGAGAGCAACCACAAATTTCAACAACCGGCCATTCGCTAAACCGCAGCGATCTGGAGGTATGGGCTCAAACTGTCGATTTATGCATGTCGTTCGGATGGCTGCATTCCCGTATCACTCGCGATCAGTCTGGGAAGTCGGATCATCGATTTTGTGACCCTGGCCAATCGACTGAGGCTGATCCACGGGAAGGGTTAGAAACGCCGCTTCGCTACTGTCACCGTCATCTTGGGGCGGTAGCGCGAAGAACCGTTACGATATGTGTTGGAACGTCACTCGATCACGAGTGCTGGTGGATGTCCGCGATCTGGTCGCTTTGAGGTGGTGCCGGGGTCACCGAGGCATAAAGCAAAAAGGCCGCACCAAATGGCGCGGCCTTTGTCAGAGATCCCGGACCGGGTCCGGGACAATTTTCGCAGAATGGCGAAAATCAGTTCTTGGCGTAGAATTCGACGACGAGGTTGGGTTCCATCGCGACCGGGTATGGCACATCGCCAAGGCCCGGTGTTCGGACGAATGTCGCGCTCATCTTGGAGTGGTCGACGTCCATGTAGTCGGGCACGTCCCGCTCGGGCAGTTGGGCGGCGACCAGGACCAGCTCGAGTTGCTTGGACTTGTCGCGAACAGCGATCACGTCGCCTTCTTTCACGCGGTAGGAGGGGATGTTCACCTTTTTGCCGTTCACCGTCACGTGGCCGTGGTTCACGAACTGGCGGGCGGCGAAGATCGTGGGAACGAATTTGGCGCGGTAGACGATAGCGTCGAGGCGGCGTTCCAGCAGGCCAATGAGATTTTCACCGGTGTCACCTTTGACCCGCTCGGCCTCGGCATAAATCCGGCGGAACTGCTTTTCTGTCAGGTCGCCGTAGTAGCCTTTCAGCTTCTGCTTGGCGCGCAGCTGGATGCCGAAATCGGACAGTTTGCCTTTGCGGCGCTGACCGTGCTGGCCGGGGCCGTATTCGCGGCGGTTGACAGGTGATTTGGGGCGACCCCAGATGTTTTCGCCCATGCGGCGATCAATTTTGTACTTGGCAGACGTGCGTTTGGTCACGGCTGTTCTCCTTCTGTTTGCAACGAAGGGCGTTGTCCTCCTCCCCGGATTTTGCCGGGGCGACAGGTTTCCCCTCGCGGGGGCCACCAACACCAATGAATGCGCGGCTTATAGAGAGGATTCACATCCTGTCAATAAAGAAGGCATGTCGGCCATAAGTTGCCGAGATAAGGTGCCGTTTAGGTCAAATTGTAACCATAACGACTTAGTAAAACCGCTTTGGGGCAACGATAAGGAATGGTAATGCCCGGGTTTGTCAGTGTGTTGTTGATCGGTTTGACCGCGGCATGGCTTTTGATGCGCCATTATGTGCAGCGTCGTCTGCATGCTTTGGACGAAAATCTGCCTGACATTTACCAAGCCGCCATCGTTGCCCCACCCGACAGTGCCGCAACGGGTCGCCTGATCCCCCTGGCGATCGATCTGTTGCGCAAGGAAGAGACAGCAGTCCCTTTCACGGCGCTGCGTCCGGCGGAGCGTCATATCGCCCTTTTGGCCCTTGCCATCGAGGAACGCCCCCGATGGATGGTGAATTTGACCAAGCAACGGCTGTCGGTTGCGGATCGTCGATTGGTCACGACCTTGCAGGATGTCCAGACCTCGCGGCCCGCAAAGCGCGAGCGTCATTTCGGCGCGATCCACGCGGAATTGCAGTTGCGGGCGGCGCGCAAAACCTAGAACGATGCGCGCATGCCGGGTGCGCCTTCATCATCATGGATTTCCTTTCTGGCCGCGTTCGGTGCGGGCGGCCTGCTGACCCTGATGATCCTGTTCAACGGGACGTTGGCCATGCATGGGTCGTTGTTCTTTTCATCTTGGGTGCCGCATTTGACGGGCACGTTCGCGGCGCTGGGGCTGCTGTTGGTTCTGCGCCCCCCACGTGCGGCATCGGTGCGCCCACCTTTATGGGCCTATCTGGGGGGCGTGTCGGGCGCGGTGACCGTGATGCTGACATCGGCGGCGATGAACACCGCCCTGGCCCTGTCCGGGACCATCGCGCTGGGGTTGGCTGGGCAGGTTTTGTTCAGTCTGTTTGCGGATATGCGCGGCTTTTTGGGGCTACCGCAACGCAATCCGACCCGGCGAGATTTCATCTCGATCCTGCTGATCATGGCGGGGAGTTTGATCATCATTTTTTACGGCGGGGTGACCTGATGCTGGGGTTCATCGCAATGGCCGTGATCGCGGGGATGCTGGTGGGCCTGTCGCGCCAGATCAACGGACGGCTGGCGCTATCGACCTCTGCCATGGAGTCGTCGTTCTGGAATCATATCGTCGGGCTTGTCTTCATCACCGCGGTCGCGCTGATGACCGGCGGTCTTTTCGCCGGTGATCCTTGGGCTGCGCCGTGGTGGGCGTGGCTGGGTGGACCGATCGGGGTGATCTTCATCGCGGCAGGCAGTTGGCTGATCCCACGCATCGGAGCGGCCCGGACGGCGATGCTGATTATCGCGGGTCAGATGGTGTCGGGGGTCGTATTGGACCTGGTCATGGGTGCGCCGGGGAGCGGGATAGCCCGCGCGGCGGGTGTTGCATTGATCTTTGCAGGTCTTTGGATCGCCCGCACAGACGAGAATGCGTAGGGTCAGGGAAAGTCGCAGAAATCCTCTGCATCCAATGGGCGACAGGTGATGTTGGGCACCTTTTCTGGGTCGATCGGGCGACCCTGCCAAAAGATATCGCAAGAACGCGCTTGGACGTCGCAGGTCTTGGACCAACCGATCTCAAAACCGATGTGGACATTGTACTGATTGGCGCATTCGTAGGTGATCGGTGTCACATCGCATACGTCGCCATAACATATCTCGAATAGTGGCGCGGGTGTTGAGGGGCTTTCTTCGTAATTGAAGCAGCCCGCCTGTGCTGCGGTCGCAGATAGTGCAAATGCCGGAAGACAGGCGAGATGGTGCAGGCGCATTGTCGGCTCCTTCGGAATTCTTCCGTTACATAGAACGACTGCGTCGTCATTGTCAGCGCCGAATTCGCATCTCGGCCAAAACCGTATGCGGACGCTCTGGCAAAATCTCGCCTTCATCCTACGTAACTGACCAATAACCGGTTTCGCTTGAGGCCCGGGGAAATTTAGCCCAGATAGGTGCGCACTATCAGGCCTTAAGATCAGGAGTTCGCGTGTCCCTCTTCCTTATCGTCGCCTTGCCGTTTCTTGGGGCGTTGTTGCCGGGTATCATGAATTCCGCAGGGCGGCAGGCCTGTGCCGGAGTGACGTTTACCTTCACGCTTGCTGCATTTGTCGGCCTTTTGAGCCATGCGCCGACCGTGTTGAGCGGCGGGGTGGTGCAGACAGGGGCCGAATGGCTGCCCGCATTGGGCCTGAACTTCAACCTGTTCCTCGATCCGCTTGGGTTTTTCTTTGCCGGTCTGATCCTCGGCATCGGGATGCTGATCATCATTTATGCCCGGTACTACCTGTCGCGCGATGACAATATGGGCGAGTTTTTCACCTATCTGCTGCTATTTCAGGGGGCGATGGTGGGCATCGTCCTGTCGGACAACATCCTGCTTTTGCTGATTTTTTGGGAACTGACGTCGCTGTCGTCCTTCCTGCTGATCGGCTATTGGAAACATCTGCCCGCGGGGCGTCAGGGCGCGCGGATGGCCTTGGCCGTGACGGGTATGGGTGGTTTGGCTCTGATCGGGGGGATGCTGATCCTGGGCAATATTGCGGGCAGTTACGATCTGAGCGTCATCCTGCAGAACCGTGAGCTTATTCAGGACAGTCCGCTTTATACCACGGCCCTGATCCTGATCCTGCTGGGTTGCTTCACGAAATCGGCCCAATTCCCGTTCCATTTCTGGCTACCGCATGCGATGGCCGCACCGACGCCGGTGTCGGCCTATCTGCATTCAGCCACCATGGTGAAGGCGGGGATTTTCCTGATGGCCCGGATGTGGCCGGTTTTGTCGGGCACGCCGGAATGGTTCTATATCGTGACCACTGCGGGGCTGATCACGATGGTGCTGGGTGCGGTGATCGCGCTGTTCAAGCATGACCTGAAGGCGCTCTTGGCGTTTTCGACCGTCAGTCATCTGGGCCTGATCACGATGCTTTTGGGCACCGGCACCGCATTTGGTGCGATGGCCGCGACGTTCCACATCATGAACCACGCCACGTTCAAATGCGCGCTGTTTATGTCCGCCGGGATCATTGATCATGAGACGAAAACGCGCGACATCCCGAGCCTTGGTGGTTTGCGGTTTTTGATGCCCATCACCTTTGTGATCGCCACGATCGCTGCACTGTCGATGGCGGGCATTCCGTTCCTGAACGGCTTCCTGTCGAAGGAGATGATGCTGGAAGAGATGGAGCATACGTATCTGTTCGGCCCGACATGGCTGGTGCCCGCCTTGGCGACGTTCGGGTCGCTCTTTTCCGCGGCCTATTGTTTTCGTTTCATCAGCCACACGTTCCTGGGTCCGCGGCGAGAGCCCGAAAGCTATCCAGCCAAGCCGCATGATCCCGGCTTCGGGATGTGGGGACCGCCTGGCTTTCTGGTGGTGCTGGTGGTGGTCATCGGGTCGGCACCCTTTCTGGTCGAACCTTTCGTCAAACTGGTCACGGGGGCCGTTCTGGGGAACGCCGCCGAGGTGCCGGACAAGTATATCAAGATCTGGCATGGTCTGGTGCCCGCCCTTTACATGTCGATCGCGGCGGTAGTGGGCGGCTTGATCGTGCTGGCGCTGTTCAAGCCTCTCTTGCGCGCATGGGAGGCCACCCCGCGCCCCGAGGCCAAGGTGATTTTCGAGGCGATCATCGCGGGCGCTGTCTCGTTGGCCCGCGGTCTGACGCATCCGCTGCATAATGGGGCGTTCTCGCGCTATGCGGCCATTATGATTGTTACTGTGATCGCGGCAGGATACCATGCCTGGTCCACCGGTGCCGTCAGCGCGGCGACCCGCGCGGTGCAAGAGGCCGGGCCAGTGCCGATCGGTGGCTGGCTGATGCTGGTTGCGGCGACGCTGGGCATGGTGTTCCTGCATCGCAATCGTCTGCTGTCGCTGATCCTGATCGGGATCGTAGGGCTGATGGTTTCTGTCGCGTTTGTCTTCCTCAGCGCCCCTGATTTGGCCATGACGCAGATCACGGTCGAGGTGGTGACCATCATCCTGCTGTTGCTGGCACTGAACTTCCTCCCCAACCGGACGCCGGTGGAAAGCAGCCCGGTGCGCCGGACCCGAGACGGTGTGATCGCGGTTGTCGGCGGTGTGGCCATCGGCCTTTTGTCCCTGCATTATCTGCTGCGGGATACAGTCGCGCCGTCGATTTCGGAATTCCATCTGGCCAATTCGTACAAGGGCGGTGGAGGTACGAACGTCGTCAACGTGATCCTCGTGGATTTCCGGGGCTTTGATACCTATGGCGAGATCATCGTGTTGGGGATCGCCGCCCTGCTGATTTATGCCCTGACCGAGACATTGCTGAACGGCCCCGTACGTGCGCGCTTGCTGAACCGCACCCCGGATCAACCCCGGGCAGGTGACATGCATCCGATGATGATGGTCGTGCTGACCCGGGTGATCCTGCCCGTGGTGATCATGGTCGGGTTCTATATCTTCCTGCGCGGTCACAATGAGCCCGGCGGCGGGTTCATCGCAGGGCTTGTCGTATCGATCGGCGTGGTGATGCAGTACATGGCGAGCGGGTTTAACTGGACATCTGACAGGTTGCGCTATCCGTATCACGGCGTGATCGGGGCGGGTGTGTTGATCGCGGGGCTGACTGGGATCGGGTCATGGTTCGTAGCGAAGCCTTTCCTGACCTCGGATTTCACCTATGTGCGTATCCCGCCATTCCAGGAATTCGAATTGGCGACGGCGGCCCTGTTCGACCTTGGGGTGTTTCTTGCTGTCGTCGGCGCGGTGATGCTGTCGCTCGAGAGCTTCTCGCGCCTTGCCCGCCGGGCGCATGTGAAGGACAGCGAACATCCGATGGATATCGACCCGTCACGTGATGATCCCGCGATGATGAAAGGGGGGGCGTGAGATGGAGTATCTGGTCGCCTCTGCCATTGGCATCCTGACCGTCGGGGGTATCTATCTGGTACTGCGCTTGCGGACATTTCCGGTGATCCTCGGCATTTCGCTGCTGACCTATGCGGTGAACGTGTTTCTTTTCGCCTCGGGCCGTCTGACGATCGGTGCGCCGCCGATCCTGCGGGATGTGGAGACATATACCGATCCGTTGCCGCAGGCGCTTGTGCTGACGGCGATCGTGATTTCCTTTGGGATGACGGCGGTTGTCGTGATGGTGGGCCTTGGTGCCTATCTGGGGTCCAACGACGATCACGTGGATGATCAGGTCGAGGAGGATGTGACATGAGCCATTGGATCATCCTGCCCGTGATCATGCCCGCGATCCTGGCGCCGTTCATCGTGCTGGCCGCGCGGTATCACATCGGCATTCAGCGGGTCCTGTCGGTTGCTGGTGTGCTTGCGCTGGTCGTGCTGAACTTGGCACTCGCGTGGCAGGCGTCTGACGGCTCTATCGCGCTGTATCAGCTTGGCGACTGGGCCGCGCCGTTTGGGATCGTGGTGGTCGGAGACAGGCTGTCCACGATGATGATTCTGTTGACGGCGGTTCTGGCCTTATTTGTGTTGCTGTATGCCATCGGGTCCGGTTGGGACGAACGCGGCAGGCATTTCCACGCGCTCTATCAGTTTCAGTTGATGGGGATCATGGGCGCGTTTCTGACGGGTGACCTGTTCAACCTGTTCGTCTTCTTCGAGGTCCTTCTGATCGCCTCTTACGGCCTGATGATCCATGCGGGTGGCAACGCGCGGCTGCGGGCGGGTGTGCAGTATGTGATGTTCAATCTGCTGGGATCGACCCTGTTTCTGTTTGCGCTGGGGGCGATCTATGCCGAAACCGGCACGCTGAACATGGCCGATCTGGCAGAGCGGGTGCAGCTCATCGGACCAGAGGAAACGGTTGGTATCCGGGTTGCCGCCGTACTGCTGCTGTTGGTTTTCGCCATCAAGGCGGCTGTCGTCCCGCTGCATTTCTGGCTACCGTCAAGCTATGCCGAGGCCCCTGCCCCGGTGGCGGCCCTGTTCGCGATCATGACCAAAGTGGGCGCCTATGCGATCATCCGGGTATACACACTGGTCTTTCCGCCGGACGTCGATGTCACTGCGGGTTTGCACGGGTTGTGGCTGCTGCCAGCGGCGCTGATTTCGCTGGGTCTGGGCATGGTCGGGGTGCTGGCGGCGAAAAAGCTGGATCGGCTGGTCGCCTTTGCCGTGATCGGGTCCATGGGAATGGTGATGATCGCGATTGCGATGTTCACGCCCGTCAGCATCGCGGCGGCACTTTATTATATCCTGCATTCGACATTCGCGGCCGCTGCTTTGTTCCTGATCACCGATCTGGTCCGGTCCAGCCGGGGACATCTGGAATTGCAGGATGCACCGCCCATCGCCGGGGCGGCATTGGTCGCCGGACTGTTCTTCGTCGCGGCCATCGCGATGACAGGGTTGCCGCCCCTTTCAGGCTTTGTCGGCAAGTTGCTGATCCTGCATGCGGCCTTTGAAAGCCCGCTGGTCGTCTGGGCGTTTGCGGTGATCCTGAGCGCGAGCCTGATAAGCGTGGTCGGTTTCGCCCGCGCGGGCAGCACCATATTCTGGAAGGCGCAGAGCATCGCACCCGCAGAAGACTCAGAGCCTGTGCCAGCCCCTTCGGTTCTTTCCTTCGTGGCGGTCGGTGGCCTTGTCGCGATGCTGATCGCATTGACGGTCTTTGCAGGACAGGTCCACGAATACACCCAGGAAATGGCGGCCGAATTGTTCGCGCCCGAACCTTACATCAGCACCGTCCTCGACACGCCGGGGAAACTGAGTGAACCAAAGGAGGGCTATTGATATGCGCAAGGCATTCCGTTGGCTTCTGCCGCATCCGTTTCTCACGCTTCTCCTGGCGGTCGTCTGGGTCATTTTGCAGAACGAGGTCACGGCGGGCATGACCGTCTTTGGCGTGATCCTCGGCATCATCATTCCGTGGATGACGTCGATCTGGTGGCCCGATACCCCGCGCGGGTTCCTCCTTGGGCGCATGCTGGAATATTGCCTGATCGTTTTGTGGGACATTCTTGTCGCGAATGTGCAGGTGGCCTGGATCGTGTTGACCCGTTCGAACGCTTCGCTGCGGTCGTGCTGGGTCGTCGTGCCGCTTGATCTGCGCCAGCCGGAGGCGATCACGATCCTTGCCGGAACGATTACGCTGACACCCGGCACTGTCACGGCTGATTTGTCGAACGAAGGGCACAGCCTTCTTGTCCACGCGCTGGATACCGATGACCCCGACGCCGTGCGTGATCAGATCAAATCCCGCTATGAGGCGCGATTGAAGGAGATTTTCGCATGAGCAATGCCGAAAGCCTGATGAACATTGCGCTGATCGTCGCATTTGTGGTGGTGGTCGTGGCCCAGATCATGTGCATGATCCGGCTGTGGATCGGGCCATCGACGGGTGACCGTATACTGGCGCTGGACACGATGGTGATCAACGCGATCGGCTTGATCGTATTGCTGGGCATCGCCCAAGGGTTCACCATCTATTTCGAGGCATCGATGATCATCGCGATGCTGGGTTTCGTATCGACCGTGGCCTATGCGCGGTTCGTGTTGCGGGGGGATATCATCGAATGATGACCGTCATCGGGATGTATGTGACCGCCGTCGCGCTGATCGTCGGGGCGATCTTCGTTTCGGTCGGGGCGATTGGGTTGATCAAGTTCAACGACTCACTGACGCGGATGCATGCCCCGACCAAGGTGGGGACCGTCGGTGTGGGCGCGCTGCTGTTGGCGTCGATTATCCATTCGTGGACCACTGGCGAAGGTTCGATCCACCAAACGTTGATCATGGCATTCCTGTTCGTGACCGCCCCGATCTCGGCCAATTTCATCGCCAAGGTGAACATTCACCAACGGTCTTGCGAAACGCCGCCAGCGCCGCCACAGGATGAAACCTGGGCGACGCTGGATGCGCCGGAAGAGGATCGAGAGCTAACTGAGCCTGCGTCGTAAGGCACGGATGTCGGTTGCCCTCGCGCCTGTCATTTTCCGCAGGGCGCTGTTCAGATCGGAATGCCAGAAGGTGAACCCGGCATCTTGGGCTTTGGCTGGAATAATCCGCTGACCCGACAGCATGGTTTCATGTGCCAGATCGCCTAACGCGAAACGCAAGAGCCATCCGGGAAATCGCAGCCACGCAGGGCGACCAAGCGCGTTTGCCAAGGCTATGGTGAGATCGGCGTTGGTCACTGGATTGGGTGCCGTTGCGTTGATCGGTCCATCAATGTCATGCGCCATGACAAAGCCGATGAGCCGTACCATGTCGTCGAGGTCGATCCATGACATCCATTGTCTGCCATCGCCCATTCGCCCGCCCAGACCGAATTCGAACGGGGTCAAGAGCTTGCCCAGCATCCCGCCCTCGACGCCCAGCACAAGACCGATCCGCAGTTTGACGACGCGCAGGCCCCGGTCGCTCGCGGCATCGGCGGCCTTTTCCCATGCCGCGCAAACATGGTGGGTGAAGCAGTCAGTTGAAGCGGCGGTTTCGTCAAGCATCGTGTCATCCCGCAGGCCGTACCATCCGATGGCAGAGCCGTTGATCAGGCTTTGTGGTTTGAGGTGTAGCCGATCAATCAGGGCGATAATCTGTTCGGTTACATCGACCCGCGATCCGATGATCCGCCCGCGTTTGGCTTTGGTCCACAGGCCGCCCGCCACGGCGTCGCCGGCAAGGTTGATGATGCTGTCGAATTGCGCCGTGTCCGGAATCTGCCGCAGATCGGTGATGCTTCGGATCGGATGGGCCAAGTGGTCGGCGCTGTCCTTGCGCCGCGTCAGGACGGTCACGTCGTGGCCACCAGCAACCAATGCTGCGACCAGCCGTGTGCCGATGAACCCGGTGCCACCGGTGATCAGCACACGTTGCCCTGCGGGCAGGTCGGGCAGTAGCAACGCCGGATCAGGCCGGGCGAGCCTGTCGCTGCGGTTCGCGGCCAGCAGGTCACGGGCGCTGAACAGGCCAACGCCGACGGCCGAGAGGGTGGCGAAGATGCTCCACCAGCCGTAATGGGTCGGGATGATCGCGCTGTCCATTTGGGCCCAAGCGATCAGGTGGGGGGCGGCCAGTGCGAGGATTGCGCCATAGTTCAGGGCAAGGAGTGTATGGGTCACCCGTTCGGTTGCGGGGAGTCTGCGGGTCAGGTCCTCTTCGACGAAATCCCAGAGTGTGATGAGGACCTCGACCACGAGGATCGTGGCGAGGATCATGGTGAAGACGCCGCGCGGTTCGGTCCACGCGAAGCAGATGAAGATGAAGATGAAGATGAAGATGATCATATAGAAGAAATTGCGCACGCCATGCAGCCGCAATTCTTGCCGCTGCGATGGCCGCCAGGCAAGGCGCTCGGTGCCTTCGTGGTGGAAGAGCGTGTCGAACGCGCCCATGACGACTTGCAGGCCGATCAGGGCCCAAAGGACGGGGTTGTCCATGACGTTATTCCTTTGCGTCTTGGAACACGGCGTCTTGCGCGATCAGTTCGCCGAACAGCCGGTGCTTGAGTGAGAGGGTGAAGACGAAGGCCCCATCGCCAAGGTCGTGGTGACCGATGACGAGTTTGCCGGGCGACAGGATGCGGGGCAGCCGGAACCGGCGGCCTGCGATCTGCAGGAAGAATTGATCGCTTTTGAACAGCAGCGCGTCATCGGCCGCCTCGACCCGCAGGGCCATGCCGATGCCGTGGCCGATGTATTCCTCAAGCCCGGTGGGCCCGCTGAAGCGTTTGGAGCTGTGCACGGTTTGCGGAAAACCCTTGGCCCGCCCATATTGCCTGATCCAGAACTGGCCATTGGTCGCGGCATCTTCGGTCACGACAACCACGGCAGGGCGGTTCACCGATGACATGTCGTAAGGCAGCGGTGCCCCGACAAGACGGGCAAGTTGGGCAAGGCACCACCCTGCCCGGTTCATCCGCATTTTGGTGACGATGCCCTGATAGGTGACGCTGCTGCCACCCTGAAGGCGCTTACCGAACCGTTTGCGGATCGCGGCGGGGAGTCTGTGCCAGTCAGGACCGAGCAGGTCGCGAAAGCGTGTGTCGGTGCGCGGTGGCGGATGAAACGGGATGATATGGCTTAGCTTCAAGGCGTTCATAATGTCCCTCCGTTCAGTATGTAATTTCTGTATGAACAGAAATTACATGGTAAAAAATTTTCTACTTGCGTGATGTCAGTTTCAACACCTTCAGGACCTTGTCCCCCATTGCGATCAGGCGGGTCAGCTGCGCCTTGGGCACGCCCAGCATCTGATCATACCAGCGGGTCGTCGTATTCAGGAAATCCTGCATCTCGCGCAGCCGGTTCAGGACCTCGGGGTTCAGCCCCTTTTCGCCCTCGGCCCTGGCCACGCATTCGCGCAAGGCGGTGGCCGCAGGGTCAATCTCGCGTTCCTTGCGACCCTGTGCGATGCGCATCGCCATTTCCCAGACGTCCACTTCGGCCTCGAAATGTTCGCGCCGGTCACCGGCGATGGGGACGCGGCGGATCAGCTTCCATCCGACGAGTTCCTTGAGCGAGTTCGACACGTTCGACCGAGCAATGCCAAGCGACTCTGAAATCTGTTCGGCATTCATCGGACTGGTGGACAGATACAATAGTGCATGGATCTGCGCGACCGATCGGTTGACGCCCCACTGCCCGCCCATGTCACCCCAGTAGAGGATGAATTGTTCGACGGCGGGGGATTTCGATATTTGTGCTGTTTCTGTCATGACAGAAACATATGTTCATACTTCAACCGCAGTCAAGTAGACATTGTGCTGACAACAGGTCTTTCTTTCATCATTTGCAGTTTCTTAATCCGTGCCGGGCAAAATCATAATCATCCGCAAACGACAGCGATGCAGGAGAGCTTTTTGCCCGAATTCGGCCTGACCGTAGGGTCACTGATCTTTTGTGTCGCGATAGTCGCGATCATCTACCCTTTCAAACCATTCCAGAGCCGCCGGAATGCGATGCTGGTGGCGTTCGCCTGCTTGGCTGCCGTCGACCTCAACCCGGCAGCGATCAGGAATGTCGAAGATGCAGCGTCAGATCGAAACGCGACCGAATTGGCGCTCGGCGACACGCGACCGGATCCCATCTCACCAGCCGAGAATGACGCTGCCGACCCCGAGGCGGCCCGAGCGCCGACTGCAAGGGATGACGAAGCTGCGCAAACCGTACCAAGTGAACGGGATATATGCGCGGTAATGACGTCGTTCGAGGCGAGGCGCTGGGCCGAAACCGCCGCGCAGTTTCGTGCATTTCAAGAAGCGGGATATGACTATCAGCCAATTGCGTCCGAAATCGAAGAACGCACCCTTGCTATCGTTCGCCCGTTGCCAGTGTCGCAGCACCATGCGAACTTGGACGGCTATCGATTGCTGGCTGCGATCCGGCCCGAGAACCCACGGTATCGGCAGAAGATCCCAGAATATGAAAACAGGATCGAACGCACGCGCCTTGTGGCTGTGGGTGCTTTGCGGCAAAACGAAGATCGTGTCCAAGGCATCACATAGTACAAGCACCCCAACCAACCGCGCTATGTGAACAGCCGCTCGACCGCGTTCCTCTACATCGGTCGCCGGAACAGCGACCGCCGCGCCTGGCTGCGGCTGAGGGGTTCAGTACACCGCGAATAGCTGGCTTTTCGTCAAAAATGCCGTGGCGTGGCATGACGGTATTCGCGAACCACTTATTTCAGGACGCTTCGATCGCGACAACAATACAGATATCTGGGAGTGGAGGGATGTGACGCCGGACAGTTATCAAATCGAGGTGATGCGATCCCTCGCAAATACGGACGAAGCGATACTGCGATTTGAAGGCAGTCAGTATCGTCGCGACGTCACTCTTTCAGAAGGGGACAAACAAGCCGTCCGGGATGTGTTACTGGCCTACGCGGTCATGAACGAGTGAATGCATCGCTGCTTGCGCACTTGTCTTTGGGCGGCGCCGACTCAATCGTGCGACTGATGCCATGGGTTGGCACGGTCTGAATTGTGGCATTCCAGAACGCACCGCATCCCTGCAAAGAAAACGTGCTGAGTCCGAAGATGCCCATCCCTTCCGACGCTATGTTTGAAAGTTTTGGTGCCCGCGGCCGGACTCGAACCGGCACGGCCATACGGCCAAGAGATTTTAAGTCTCCAGTGTCTACCATTCCACCACGCGGGCACGTTGCCTTGTTAGGGCGCGCCGCGCGGGACGGCAAGATCAGAGTTCGGTGCCGAGCGGTTCGGTCAGCAGTGCCCTTTCGCCGAGCCACGGGTTCATGCGGACGGCCTGCCGCAGGACCTCTTGCGCTTGGTCGTTGCGCCCCAGACCCATCAAGGTCAGGGCCTTGCCGGACAGCGCCGCGACGTGGTTGGGCATGATTGACAAAGTGACATCCAGATCGATCAGGGCCGCGTCGTAGTCTTGCCGCAGGTAGCTTGCGAAGGCGCGTTGATTATATCCTTCGGCAAATTCGGGGCAGTATTCGACCAATCGGTCCAGCGTGTCGCGGGCGCCGAGGAAATCGAAATTCGATCGCTTGCGCATGCCTTCATCCAGTAGCGCCTGCGCCCGTTCGTCTGGCGCATCGGTCCAGAGTGACCAGAGTTCTTGCGTCAGAACACGGGCATCCGCTTCACCGTTGGCGCGACCGAGCGCAGTGATGATTTCGCCCAACCGCACACTGTGATCGGGGACGGGTGGGCAGGTTTCTGCAAAGGCGGCATTGGCGCAGAAAAAGATTGGCAATAACCATTTCATGACCCCAGACATGCATCGCGCGGCTTATCCGTCAAGGGATGGCGACGTCCCCTCTTCCTTGATCGCCTGCATCGCAACGTAGGTCGAGGTATTGGCGACATGCGGAAGGGTCGATATTTTTTCGGCCAGAACGGCCCGATAACCCGTCATGCCGGATGTACGCACCTTGAGCAAATAGTCGAACGCGCCGGCGATCAGATGGCATTGTTCGACCTCGGGCACTTTCATCACGGCGGCGGCGAAGGCGGCCAGCGCGGCCTCGCGGGTGTCGGACAATTTGACCTCCACGAAACTGATATGGTCCTGACCCAACCGAATATGATCGTAAAGCGCGCGATAGCCGCGGATCACGCCCGATTCCTCAAGCCGTTTCAGCCGCGCCTGCGTGGGGGATTTCGACAATCCGATGCGTTGCGCGAGCGCGGTGACGCTGATCCGCCCCTCGACCGCTAGCACGTTGAGAATCTTGTGATCGAATTGGTCCAGATCGCCAATCTTTTCGCCCATGATTTTACCTGCAAACAATTTATCCGACTGTCATTTAGCAGAACACAAGGCGAAACGACCAGTCTAAATACGATATGATAGGCTATCAGCATGTGGAGGATGCCATGCCCCGGGACGACGCCAACCAGACCCGCCATCAGATTGATCGGGCCATGTATGCCGATGAGCATGCCGCTGTTGCTGCATTGGTTGCCGATACGGCGCTGACGGTAGAGGACCGCAGGCGGATCAGTGCGCGGGCGGTCGATCTGGTGCGTGATATCCGGGCGAGCTCTGATCCGGGTCTGATGGAGGTATTTCTCGCTGAATATGGCCTGTCCACCGATGAAGGGATCGCACTGATGTGCCTGGCCGAGGCGTTGCTGCGCGTGCCCGATGCCGAGACGATGGATGACCTGATCGAAGACAAGATCGCACCATCTGATTGGGGCAAGCATCTAGGGCACTCGGCCTCGTCCTTGGTGAATGCCTCGACCTGGGCGTTGATGCTGACGGGTCGTGTGCTGGACGACGACAAGCCAGGCATCACCCGCCATTTGCGCAGCGCTGTGAAACGTCTGGGCGAGCCCGTCATCCGCACCGCCGTCGCGCGCGCCATGCGCGAAATGGGGCGGCAGTTCGTGTTGGGGGAGACCATCCAGAAGGCCATGGCGCGCGCTGAAGGCATGCAGGCGAATGGCTTTACCTACAGCTATGACATGCTGGGTGAAGCGGCCCGGACAGAAGCCGATGCCAAAGGTTATCATTTGGCCTATTCCCGCGCGATCAGCGCGATTGCCGAACATTGCACGGCTGACACCGTTGCCGAAAATCCCGGCATTTCTGTCAAGTTATCCGCCCTGCATCCCCGCTATGAGGTCGCCCAAGAGGGGCGCGTAATGGAGGAATTGGTGCCGCGTGTGCGGTCGCTGGCCGTACTGGCGAAATCCGCTGGCATGGGGTTCAACATTGATGCGGAAGAGGCGGACCGTTTGTCGTTGTCTCTGGACGTTATCGACGCGGTCTTGTCCGAACCCGCCCTCGCCGGGTGGGACGGTTTTGGTGTCGTTGTCCAGGCCTACGGCCAACGCGCGCCGCTGGTTATCGACCATCTGCATGACCTGGCCATCCGGTTGGATCGCAAGATCATGGTCCGTCTGGTCAAAGGCGCCTATTGGGATGCCGAGATCAAGCGCGCGCAGGTGCAGGGCATCGACGGCTTCCCGGTTTTCACCGCCAAGCACCACACGGATATCAGCTATATCGCCAATGCCCGGAAGCTGCTGGACCTGACCGACCGTATCTATCCGCAATTCGCAACACACAACGCGCATACGGTCGCTGCGGTGCTGGATATGGCCCGTAACATGGGCAAGACGCCCGCGGATTACGAATTCCAGCGCCTCCATGGCATGGGTGAAACGCTGCATACGATGGTGTTGAAGTCGGAGGGCACCCATTGCCGCATCTATGCGCCCGTCGGTGCGCATGAGGATTTGCTGGCCTATCTCGTGCGGAGACTGTTGGAAAACGGGGCAAATTCCAGTTTCGTCAACCAGATCGTGGATGAGGACGTGCCGCCGGAGGTCGTCGCGGACTGCCCGTTCGACGCGGTGGGCGACGCACCTGACCTGCCGAAAGGCCCCGCGATATTCTTGCCGTCGCGGGTCAATTCCCGCGGGTGGGATTTGACCCATGCGCCCACCTTGGCCGCGATCGACGAAGGCCGCGCCCCGTTTGCCCAGGCGCAATGGCAGGGGGCGCCGTTACTTGCGGGTGATCCTGAAGGTGCCGCTGCAAAGGATGTCATCAACCCGGCGCGGCACGCCGATATCGTGGGGCACGTCCGTAATGCCACTGCGAAAGACGTAGCGACGGCCTATGCGGTGGCACAGACATGGGACGCCGATTATCACGCCCGCGCCGAGACTTTGCACGCCGCTGCGGACGCTTATGAGGCGCATGCCGATGAGCTTTTCGCAATCCTCGCGCGTGAGGCGGGCAAGGCCATGCCGGATGTGGTTGCCGAACTGCGCGAGGCGGTGGATTTCCTGCGCTATTATGCGGGCGAGGCGACGGCCCAGATGAAGCCGCGCGGCATCTGGACCTGCATCAGTCCGTGGAACTTTCCGCTGGCCATTTTCACCGGTCAGATCGCGGCGGCGCTGGCTTCCGGGAATGCCGTATTGGCGAAGCCCGCTGAGCAAACGCCGCTGATCGCGACCCGTGCCGTGCAGCTGTTGCATGAGGCGGGGGTGCCGAAGACGGCGCTGCAACTGCTTCCGGGCGGCGGCGATATCGGCGCGGCGCTGACGAGCGATCCGCGCGTGAATGGCGTGGCGTTCACCGGCTCGACTGCGACCGCTTTGAGGATCCGCACCGCAATGGCGCAGCATGCGAACCCAGGCACGCCGTTGATTGCGGAAACGGGTGGGCTGAACGCGATGATCGTCGATAGCACCGCCCTGCCTGAACACGCAGTCCGCGATATCATCAACGGCGCGTTCCGGTCTGCGGGTCAGAGGTGTTCGGCCCTGCGCTGCCTTTACGTGCAGGAAGACATCGCCGACAACCTTTTGAAGATGCTCAAAGGCGCGATGGACGCGCTGACCATGGGCGATCCGTGGCACCTGTCGACCGATATCGGCCCGGTCATCGATCAAACCGCCTATCAGGGCATTGCCGATCACATCGCGGCAGCGGCGTCCGACAGTCAGATCATCCACCAGATCACGGCGCCGCCCGAGGGCCATTTCATTCCGCCGACGGCCATCCGCGTGAGCGGGATCGCAGACATGACCCGCGAAATCTTTGGCCCGGTCCTGCACGTCGCGACATTCAAGGCGCATGAGCTGGACAAGGTGATCGACGCGATCAACGCCACCGGCTACGGCCTGACCTTCGGTCTTCACACACGGATCGACGACCGGGTGCAGACGATTGTCGAGCGGATCGACGCGGGCAACATATACGTCAATCGCGACCAGATCGGTGCCGTTGTGGGCAGCCAGCCATTCGGCGGCGAAGGTCTGTCGGGCACCGGGCCAAAGGCGGGCGGGCCGCATTATCTGCCGCGCTTTACCGCGCATCTGGTCCCGCAGATCGACGCCGCATGGGACCAAGACGCCAATCCGAAGGAACTTCGAAAACGCCTTGAAAACGCGACCGTCGCACCCGATGACCGCATCACCGACCTGCCCGGCCCGACCGGTGAATCCAACCGGCATAGCCTGCATCCGCGCGGACCCATTCTTTGCCTTGGGCCCGGGCCGCAAGCGGCGCGGCGACAAGCGGACGCCGTTACGGCCCTGGGCGGGATCGGCATCGATGCCGGGGGCGTACTGCGCCCCGATATCCTGCGAACACTAACGCCACTCGCCGGCGTCCTGTGGTGGGGCGATCCCACTACAGGACGCAGCCTTGAAAAGGCGCTTAGCGAACGCGACGGTCCGATCATCCCATTGATCACCGGTCAGCCGGATACCGCGTACGCCCTGATGGAACGCCATGTCTGCATCGATACTACTGCGGCAGGCGGCAATGCGGCGCTGTTGGCGGCGGTGGCCAAGGCTTGACCACGGGCGGAACATCGGGAACGGTCGCGCTATGTTACCCATCCGCGACCACAACCCTTCTGAACGGGTGCCGTATGTCACGCTGACGCTGATCGCACTGAATGTGCTGGTTTTCGGGTTCGATATGGTTGCTTTGCAAACCGAACAGGCGCTGTCGCGGTTTTACTATGACTACGCCATGATCCCCGCACGGGTCAGCGCGGGCGAGAATTACCCGTCGCTGATCACGTCGATCTTTCTACATGCCGGGTTCATGCATCTGGCCGGTAACATGCTGTTTCTGTGGATTTTCGGGGATAATCTGGAGGACAAGATGGGCCACCTGCCCTTCCTTGCCTTCTATCTGTTCTGCGGCATCGGCGCGAGCCTCGCGCAATTCGCGACCGAACCTTTGTCGGTCGTCCCGATGGTCGGCGCGTCAGGGGCCATTGCGGGGGTGATGGGTGGGTATCTTTTGCTTTTCCCCAAGGCCCGCGTCGATATCTTCATCTTTTTCGTCGTCTTCTTTCGCATCTTCCCGATCCCGGCCTGGATCATGCTGGGGCTGTGGTTCGGACTGCAGCTGTTCAACGGGGTCAATAGCAGCATGATCGGCGGCGGCGTCGCCTATTGGGCCCATGCGGGTGGGTTCGTGATTGGTTTTATCGTAGCAGTGCCTCTGTGGCTGCGGCTGGGTGGCACCCGGTTTTGGGATCGGACGGATGGGCATCCGGATCATCCTGAAGCGACCTATGGGCGGAGTAGCGTCCCGGTGGTCAAGCGCTGAAGTTCAGCCGTTCCGGATGACTTTGGCGAATGCATTGAAGATCGGCTCATTAGCGCAGATCAGCGATCCGGTTTCCAACAGGTCGGTATCCTTTGTGAGCGGTTCGATGATCCCCCCAGCCTCGCGCACGATCACGATCCCGGCGGCGATATCCCAGGCATGCAGGTTCCGTTCCCAGAACCCATCATACCGACCCGCGGCGACATAAGCCAAGTCCAGTGCCGCCGCCCCGAAACGACGCACCCCAGCGGTCGCAGGCAAAAGGCGTGCCAAATCCTGGATCGTCTCGGGCAGATCGGGACGCCCCGCAAAAGGCAAACCTGTGGCGAAGATCGCTTCGATCATCCGGTGCCGGGCCGACACGCGCAGTCGGCTTTCGTTCATCCAGGCGCCCGTGCCCTTTTCGGCATAGAACGTCTCGTCCTTGGAGGGGTCGTAGATCACACCGGCGACGATCTGCCCCTTATGTTCGAGCGCGATGGACACGGCCCAATGCGGCAGGCCGTGCAAGAAATTCGTAGTACCATCCAAGGGATCGACGATCCAGCGGCGTGTCGGATCTTCGCCTTCGATCTCGGCGCCCTCTTCCCCCAGGAACCCATAGGACGGACGCGCATGCATCAGATCCTCGCGGATCGCAGCCTCTGCCGCTTTGTCGGCACGGCTGACGAAATCGCCCGGACCCTTGGCGCTGACCTGCAGGTTCTCGACCTCACCAAAGTCTTTCAGCAGCATCCGTCCGGCCTTGCGGGCGGTTTTCATCATCACGTTCAGATTTGCGCTGCCGGCCATGAGGGCGTCCTTGGGTCCTTGGGATCAAGCGCGGCGTATAGGCCGAAGCGTAAGGCGGAACAAGAGGTAACGCCCGCTTAACCGCGATGTCACTTTTCGATGGATTTTAACCGGTTCTTTGCGGCGGGCGGTCATAGATGATGCAGGAGGTTTCGGTGTGTCATACTTGCGAAGCTGATGGATCATTTCGTGCATCAAACGCGGATCGCTGGTCATATCTCGGGCCGGGATGTGCCCAAGCGTGTCATGACCGCCAGCATGATCACATGCACCTGCATATATGCGGGATTTTGGTTGGCGGCGCTGACCGCATGGGCTTGCGTGCTGATCCTGGAGGCGATCGCCTACCCACTTAACAAATGGGCCAGCAGGCTTGAAACGCCGCTCGGTGTGCCTGCGGCGATCGCCGTCTTTGTCGTGAATTGGGCCGCGATGCTGCCGTTTCTGTCGTTCGCGCTGATCCTGTCGTACAGCGACGAACTGCCTTTCGTGATCGGCGGATATCTGTGGGCTTTCGGTATTTTCGTGCATGTGACCAATACGTTCGGTTTGCTGCCGTTCTACAACTGGTCACAGATGACACCGGCCTTTGCGACGATCTTTTGGATGTTGTGGAACCTGTCGCAAAACCCGACCCATGATGCGACGCCGATAGGCTGGATCGTCACGGCGGCCATGATGATTGTCTATATCGTCAATACGTTCGACACGATGACTCGTCAAAAAGACACGCACCGCGCCCTGCGCCGCGCGCGCGAAGAGGCGAATGCGCGGCTGATGGAGCTGGAACGGCTGTCCCGACACGATCCGCTGACCGGCCTGATGAACAGGCGCGCCTTTGACGAGACCGTGCAAAGCCTGATGCGTCAGCACGCAAACAAGCAGGGCGTCACGGTCTTCGTGCTCGACCTTGACGGTTTCAAACCGATCAATGACAGCTACAGCCATGAGGCCGGGGATGCCGTTCTGTTGGCGTTGGCCCAACGTTTGCGCATGCTTGCGGGCAAAGGCGGGATCGTCGCGCGGTTGGGTGGTGATGAATTCGCGATCGCGAAAACGATGATCGTTTCGCCGGACGCCGCATACCAATTCGGTCAGGACATCGCGATGGCGATCGCCACGCCGATCCCTTTCGAGCAAAAGAAACTTCAGGTCGGGGCCAGTATCGGCATCGCGCGGCAGGGGCCCGACACAGCCGATCTGGCGGCGCTGATGTCAGGTGCGGATCAGGCGATGTTCCTGTCCAAGCAGGATCCCGACAATGTACCGCTCATTTTCGACAAGGCGGCATTTCCGGTCCGTGCGAGCCTCGAGGATCGACATGTCCTTCTCGCCGCGATACGCAACAGTGAGATCGTGCCGTTCTATCAACCCAAGGTATCGCTCGGCACCCACCGCATCGTCGGGTTCGAGGCGCTGTCGCGGTGGCATCATCCGACCCGTGGATTGCTGTCGCCCGCATCGTTCCTGCCGATGATCAACGAATTGGGTTTGCAGGGTGAATTCACGCTTCACACCGCCGAACATGTGCTGCGCGACATACAGGATTGGGCGGCAGAGGGGCTCGACCCCGGGCAAATCTCGATCAATATCGCCGAAACGACGCTGGCCACCGTGTCGGGCCATGATGATCTGTTGGCGCTGATCGACCGCTACCGGCATCTGCGCAAATACCTGACCTTCGAAATCACCGAAGATATTTTCATCGCCCGCTCCGCCGATATGATCCAGCGGTCGATTGCGAATTTTCGGGATGCGGGTGTACGGATCTCCTTGGATGATTTCGGCACCGGTTTCGCATCGTTCCAGCACCTCAAGGACCTGGAATTCGATGAGCTTAAGCTGGATACCGGGTTCGTCCGCGATCTGGGCATCGACCCGGCCACGCATGTTCTGGTGGCTGGCCTGTTGACGATGGGCCGGGGTCTGGGCGTGCAGGTCGTCGCCGAAGGTGTCGAAACCGCCCATCAGCGCGATATGTTGGTGGATATGGGCTGCGAGGTCGTGCAGGGCTTTTACTATGGGAAAGCCGCACCATTCGGTGAAACGGCACTGCGGCTGGAGGCCGAGGGCTATAGGATGTCGCTACCACCGGCGCGCAGCAACCTCAAAGCGGTGAACCAAATGCGTGAAAAGACGCGAATCCTGTAGTGCGTGGTGCTGCTGGCTTTGGCTCGCGTCAAATGACGCGGGTTTTTCGCTTAGCTTCCTACGCGCGCTGTAATTTGACGGCCTCTTGCCGGGCGAGCCGGATCAGATGCGCCATGAAAGGGCGCGCCGTATCGTCACTGCGGGTTGCCGCATAAAGACGGCGGGTAATGCCCCCTTGGGTCAGCGGTCTGGTGACGTAGTCAGAGTTATAGCGTACTTGCCGGACGACCCAATCGGGCAGCACGGCGACACCTCGGTTCGATGCGACAAGAAGCAGGATCACCGCAGTCAATTCGACCTGCCGCACCTCTGCCGGTTCGACCTTGGCTGGGGTCAGAAGCTGCGAAAACACGTCCAGCCGCGCGCGATCCACCGGGTAGGTGATCAACGTTTCGCCCCGAAAATCAGCGGCCTCGATCACATCTTTCTGCGCCAGCGGATGGCTGGCAGAAGCAACAAAGACCGGTTCATAGTCGAAAAGCGGGGTAAAGTCGGTTTCGGGCAGGTCCTCTGGGTCGGACGAGACGACCAGATCGACCTCTTCCTTGCGCAAGGCAGGCATGGCGTCGAAGGCAAGACCGGGGCGTATATCGACATCGACCTCGGGCCAGGCCTTGCGGAACTGTTCCAGCACCGGGAACAGCCATTCGAAACAGGCGTGGCATTCAATGGCGATATGCAGGCGGCCCGCGCTTCCTGCGATCAGGCCGCTGAATTCAGCCTCAAGCGCGGCGACCTGGGGCAGGATTTGTTCAGCAGCCGCGAGCATCTTCATCCCAGCCGCCGACAGTTTCAAAGGCTTGGACCGGCGCACGAACAATTCAACCCCGGCCTGATCCTCGATCCCCTTGATCTGATGGCTGAGCGCGCTTTGCGTGATATGCAGCTGATCCGCCGCCCGGGCCAACCCGCCTGTATCATGGATCGCCTTGATGGTGCGCAGATGCCGGAACTCGATATGCATATGTGAGCCACCTTCATGATCGTGGTGAAGTTTATGAATTTGTCTCATTGCAATAGAGATGGGACAAGGGCAAAGCAAGAGAGGTTGCCCCATGTCCACCCCATCCGTGTCTTTCGAATTTTTTCCCCCTAAATCGCTCGAAGGATCGTTCCGGCTTTGGGATTGTGTGAACACGCTGGCGCCGTTGGACCCAACATTCGTGTCCGTCACCTATGGTGCGGGCGGTACCACGCGGAAGCTGACGCACGAAGCCGTCGGAACTATCCACCGCACCAGCGGTCTGAACGTCGCAGCGCATCTGACCTGCGTGAACGCGACGAAGGCGGAAACGCTGGAGATCGCCGAAAGCTATGCTCAGGAAGGCGTGCACGAGATCGTGGCCCTGCGCGGAGATGCGCCGAAAGGTGAGGCAACGTTTACGCCCCATCCCGATGGGTTCGCGAATTCGGTCGATCTGATCGCCGCGTTGGCAGAAACGGGCAAGTTTACGATCCGCGTGGGCGCGTATCCAGAAAAGCACCCCGAGGCCGCTGATCAGGCCGCCGATATCGCGTTTCTGAAGCGCAAGATTGACGCAGGTGCTGCCTCTGCGATCACACAGTTTTTCTTTGAGGCTGACACATTCTTTCGTTTCCGAGATGCCTGTGTAAAGGCGGGGATCGACGCCCCGATCATTCCGGGCATCCTGCCGATCGAAAACTGGAACGGCACCCAGAAATTCACCGCGAGTTGCGGAACGCATATTCCACAAGTTATCCTTGATGGCTTTGCCCATGCGACCCGGGATGGGACCACCGACCTTCTGGCGACCGCCATCGCGACCGAGCTTTGCGATGATCTGATCCAGGGTGGCGTCGAGCACCTGCACTTCTACACGCTCAACCGGCCGGAATTGACCCGCGATGTGTGCCACGCGCTTGGCATGACACCCAAAGTGCGGTTGCAAAACGTCGCATAAACGGCAAGCCTGCTGCAAATAATGTCAGAGGCTTCATGTTCACTGCCAAAATCCCCGACGACCTGCCTGATCAGGCGACGATCCTGTCACTGTCAGGCCTTGAATTCATGCAAGCGATCCTGCGGGGCGAGATTGCACGCCCGCCTATTTCGGCCCTGTTGAATTATTCTTTGGATGAGGTCACCGACGGCCGCGTCACGTTTCGCGGCACCCCCGAATTCGACCACACGAACCCGATGGGTGGGGTGCATGGCGGCTGGTATGGCACGTTGCTGGACAGCTGCATGGCATGCGCCGTAATGACGACGGTGCCGAAAGGATCAATTTACACCACGCTGGAATACAAGGTGAACCTGACCCGCGCGATTCCTTTGGGGACCGAGATAATCGCCGTGGGCGAAGTCGACCACGCGGGCCGGCGAACCGGCGTGGCACATGGACAGATTCGGGGGGCTAAGGATGGAAAGGTCTACGCAACGGGGTCGACGACGTGTTTGATTATGGCTGTTGGAAATTAACCCATAAATAAGACGCTGATCTGAACATCGCACAGTGGACGCGCAACATTCACGTTTTCTCCGCTTCCAACAATATTTCCTGGGGCGGTGCCTGTGCGCCGCGGACACTTTCATGCACGCTTTCTGATCGGTCGCGCCCGATGATCCGTTTGCGGCGCGACAGGAATATCTTTGACCAACCTGCCCAATTCCCGACCGATGGCGCGGCAGCGTCCTGCGGGAACCGGGCGCGCCAGTCCGCTGGCAGCGGCAGCTGGCACATCTCAAGCCGTTCGAGGACCCACACAAGCGGGATGTTCGACAGCGGTCGACAGCGTATCCGGTTGTTCAACTGCCCGCCCACATCGGCATGGTTGCCCTTGAACCAGACTTGTTCCACGTGGCCGTTCCACCCGGGTGGGCAGGTCCAGAGGACGGGTGCATAAGCCTCGCGCCGTTCGTCGATGGCGAGCGCGTGAAAACCGTTGCGCACATGGCCACCCAGCGCATGGTTGTGAAAATGGTGATCAGCCTCGGCCCAGCGCCACAGAATCGGCAGGCGCAGGCCCAGTGCCTTGACCGTGTCCCAGATGGCGACGGCCTCGATCTGGACGTCAGGGTGACAGTAGAGTTCCCGAAACGTCCGCGCGACAGGGCTGCGTGCGCCCGTGCGGTAATGCCGATAGGCCTGCCGCACGGCGCGGACCGTTGCGCAATCAGCCTTCACCAGCCCGATAATGTCGATCACCCCCGCCAGCGAACGCACCGCATAAGCGCCGCGCGAATAGCCGATCAGGATGATCTCATCCCCCGGTCGATAGCGTGACGCCAGCACGCCATAGGCCCGCTTGATCTGCCGGTTGATGCCCTTCCCGGTCATCACGCTCCACGTGCCCGACCAGTCGCGCCATTGAATGCCCGCCTCGTAATAGACGGTCAGGTTGGCGGTGCGTGACGCCTCGGTCAACAGCTTGAAAGTGATCCCGGCATTTGTTTCAAGCCCCGTCTCAAGCGACGACATCGTACCGTCGAGGATAACAACATGCGTGGCCTTGCCGCGGTGCCTGACCCCGCTTTCTTCGGTCCGCGCCTCGCGGCCGAATAACCCAAAGAACCAATCACGCAGCGGCACTGTTACCCTTCGCTTCTTGTAACGCTTCCCAAATTCGGTGCGGGGTGAACGGCATGTCAATCCGCTTCACGCCCGTTCCTTCCAGGGCGTCAATCACCGCATTACTCACAGCGGCCAACGCCCCCACGGTCCCCGCTTCGCCGCAGCCTTTCATCCCCATCGGATTGTAAAGCGACGGCGTACATTCGGTCGAAAACCCGATCACTGGTATATCATCCGCCCGCGGCATCCCATAGTCCATAAAACTTGCGGTGAGCAGTTGGCCGTCTTCATCGAACACCACCCTTTCGGTCAGGGCCTGCCCGATCCCTTGGGCCACGCCGCCATGCACCTGTCCTTCGGCCAGCATCGGATTGATGAGGTTACCGAAATCATCGACGACCGTATAGCGGTCGACGGTGACAACACCGGTTTCGGGATCGATTTCGACCTCGGCCACATGGGCACCATTGGGAAAGCTGCGGTTATCCAGTTTGATCCGCGCCGATTGGGTCAGAAGGTCATCACGACCGGCGTCGCGCGCCATATCGGCGACCTCCAGCATCGTCGGCGTCAGGTTCGACCCGGCGATGCGGAAGCGTTCATCGTCAAAGCTGACCTTGCCGACGTCGACGCCTTCCTGTTCGGCCAAGAATGCGCTGAATTCGGCCAGAATGATCTCGACCGTCGCCAGTGTTGCCGTATTCTGCACTGTAACGGACCGCGATCCACCCGTACCACCGCCTGTGGCGATCTGATCGCTGTCACCTTGTACAACGGTAATCTGATCCGCGGGAATACCGGTCTGATCCGACAGGAATTGCGCATAGACCGTCTCATGCCCCTGCCCGTTCGACTGGGTGCCAACGAAAATCTTGGCGCCGCTGTCTACAAACTCCACTGTCGTCGTCTCGGCAGGATCACCCAGAATGCTTTCGATGTAGTAGCAGAGCCCCTGCCCGCGCAGCTTGCCCGCAGCGGCAGACGCAGCCTTGCGTCCAGCCAAACCGTCACGATCCGCGTCACGCGCAACCGCATTCAGCACCTGCATGAAATCACCCACATCGTAGGTAACCCCTGATACGGTCGTATAGGGAAACTGCGCAGGCAGGATGAAGTTCTTTTCGCGCAGCGTCCAAGGGTCTACGCCCAGCTTACGCGCCGCTTCGTCCATCACCCGTTCCAACACAAAAATCGCCTCTGGCCGTCCCGCCCCACGATAGGCATCGACTGGTGTTGTATTGGTAAACACGCCACGTGTCCGCATGTAGGCGGTCTGCACGTCATAGGTGCCCATCAACACCTTGGCGAACAGATCGGTCTGGATCGCCTGCGCGAATTGCGAATTATAAGCGCCCATATTCGCCATGGTATCAAGGTGATAGGCCGTGATCTTATAGTTAGCATCAAAGGAAAGTGTTGCCGTGCTGGTCAGATCACGACCTGCATTGTCGGACAGCATCGCCTCGGTCCGCTCCGAGAACCAGCGCACTGGACGGCCCAGTGCCCGCGCTGCGTGGGCGACACAGATATATTCGGGATAGCGCATCGCCTTCATGCCAAAGCCACCACCGACATCGGGGTTGGTCACGCGGATATCCTCGGCCTCCATCCCCAGATGCTTGGCCAGATCGGACTTCATGCCCCAGACACCCTGGCCACCGAAGGCAAAGTGCAGGCGGCCATCAGTGATCTCGGCAAAGCATCCGCGTGCCTCCATCGCGTTCACGATCACGCGGTTATCGAACACATCGACCGTCACCACATGCGCTGCATCCGCGATCGCGGCCTTGGTCGCTGGCTCATCGCCAAGGCCCCAGTCAAAGGCCAGATTCTCGGGCGCTTCGGGGTGAATCGCATTGCCGCCGACGGCCAGATCCATATGAACCGGCAGATCGTCGATATCCAAACCTATCGCCTCGGCAGCGTCCTTTGCCGCGGCCATGTCATCGGCGACAATCATGGCGACCGCCTCGCCCACATGGCGCACGCGATCCTTGGCCAGCAGCGGGCGTAGTGGCGCCGCACCGCGCGATCCGTCGCGGTTTTTGACCGTCGTTCCGGCCAACGCGATGTCGACACCGGCCTCCTCAAGGTCGGCCACCGTCAATATCAGATGCACCCCGGGCATTTGCCGCGCGTCGTCGATATCCAGTGCGGCAATCTCACCATGTGCGACGGACGAACGCAGGAAATAGGCCACCAACGCATCCGTCGGGGCGATATCATCCACATAGCGACCGTGGCCCGTCAAAAGCCGCACATCTTCTACCCGCTTGACCGACTGGCTTTTGCCGAACTTTTCCATGGAATGGCCTTTCAATCTTTGCATGCGGCCCACCCTAGATCGCCTATATCCGTTGTCCAGCGATTGCCGCAAAACGACCACTGCAAAAAAAATCGCATAATCTCAGAATAAACCTCCGCGTCCTCGCGTAACCCTCATGACCGGCAGATGAGCCGGTACAGAAAAACCAAAGAGAGACGGAGAGAAACCATGAAAATGTCCCTGATTGCACTATCCCTTGTCGTCGGCCTGTCGGCTTGTGAATCCTATGCCGCTGGCCACGCCACGGCACCGGTTGGCCAGGCCAACGGCGTGCTGGTCGATGAAAGCGGCATGAGCCTTTACACATTCGACCCCGACACAGCGACCTCGTCGGCCTGCAATGGCGGCTGCGCCGTCAACTGGCCACCACTCGCCGCCCCTGCAGATGCCGACGAGGCCAATGGGTTCACGGCGATCACCCGCGATGACGGCACCAAGCAATGGGCCTATAAAGGCCAGCCGCTGTATCTGTGGGTGAACGATCGTCGCCCTGGCGATATCACCGGTGACGGTGTTGGCGGCAACTGGCACCTCGCGCGGCCATAAACCGAATTTTCCCTCACAAGCATTTCCAAGACGTGAATTGTTATCAAGTGCGCGGCCTGTCGTTTGTCCCAACGGCAGGTCGCTTTTTTGACACCAGCATTCCTTCAGCACTTACGACGCACGCCCGGACATAATCCGGGACCCACAAACCCTTTCCCTCCCCCGCCCCCTCGGCTATCTGACCCGAAACCGAAACGGGACATCCGATCATGCCGATGGAAAAGACATTCAACGCCGCCGAGGCCGAACCGCGCCTCTACAAGATGTGGGAAGAGTCCGGTGCCTTCAAAGCCGGCGCCAATGCGTCACGGGACGAGACATTCTGCATCCAGCTCCCGCCCCCAAACGTCACCGGCCACCTCCATGTCGGCCACGCCTTCAACCACACGCTGATGGATATCCTGACCCGTTGGAAGCGGATGCAGGGCTATGACACGCTCTGGCAGCCGGGGCTCGATCATGCGGGGATCGCGACCCAGCTGATGGTCGAAAAGGACATGGCCGAAAAGGGCGAGAACCGGAAACGGTCCGAAATGCCACGCGACGAATTCCTCGCCAAGGTCTGGGACTGGAAGGCCGACAATGGCGGCGTCATCGAACAGCAGGCGCGGCGTTTGGGCGACTCGATGGATTGGGAACGCTCCGCCTTCACCATGTCCGGCGCCGAAAGCGCCCCCGCGACCGAAAAGCCCGGCAATTTCCACGACGCCGTCCTCAAAGTCTTTGTCGAAATGTATAACAAGGGCCTGATCTATCGTGGAAAATACCTCGTCAACTGGGACCCGCATTTTGAAACCGCGATATCCGACCTCGAAGTCGAGAATATCGAGGTTGACGGTCACATGTGGCACTTCAAATACCCGCTCGCCGGTGGCGAGACCTATGAATATGTCGAGAAGGACGAAGACGGAAACGTCACCCTGCGCGAAACGCGCGATTACATCTCCATCGCCACGACCCGGCCTGAGACGATGCTGGGCGACGGTGCCGTTGCGGTGAACCCAAAAGATGACCGCTACGCCCCTATCGTCGGCAAGCTTTGCGAAATTCCGGTTGGCCCAAAAGAACACCGCCGCCTGATCCCGATCATCACTGACCCTTACCCAGACCCCGATTTCGGCTCTGGTGCCGTCAAGATCACCGGCGCGCATGACTTCAACGACTATGAAGTTGCCAAGCGCGGCAACATCCCGATGTACAACCTGATGGATACGAAGGGTGCCATGCGGGCGGACGGGAAGCCTTACGCGGAAGAGGCGGCCACTGCGCTGGCCATCGCCAACGGCGAACAGGATTTCGACGAAAACATGATCGCCGCCATGAATCTGGTCCCAGATGAATATCGCGGCCTCGACCGGTTCGAAGCCCGCAAACGCGTCGTCGCCGACATCACGGCAGAGGGCAACGCGGTCATGATTGCGAACCCAGCCTACGATGCCGCGTTTGATCGGGACGGCGACCAGACGGAGGTGCCGGAAACCATCCCCTACGTCGAAGCCAAAAAAATCATGCAGCCTTTCGGCGACCGCTCCAAGGTCGTGATCGAGCCGATGCTGACCGACCAATGGTTCGTCGACAGCACCAAAATCGTTGGCCCCGCGCTCGACGCCGTCCGCGAAGGCCGGGTCAAGATCATGCCCGAAAGCGGCGAAAAGGTCTTCTACCACTGGCTGGAAAACATCGAACCCTGGTGCATCTCGCGCCAACTCTGGTGGGGCCACCAGATCCCGGTTTGGTATGGGCCTAAAATACTTGAAGGAAAATACTTCCTTTCTGTGACCGACAACTCCCCGGGAGATACTGACCGAGGCGTCACATGGCAGGCTTTTTGCGCGCCAACCCAAGAACTAGCAACCGAGATGGCCACAAAGGCTTACAATGATGCAGCGCAAAAAAGGTCATCGCCGCCGATCCGAGTGGTTGTTACAGAAGACGAGCGTACAGCGATGGATCAGTATCGCGATGGAATTGGAGATGACGAGTATGTCTTACCAATCTACCGCGACCCGGACGTTCTCGACACCTGGTTCTCATCCGGCCTCTGGCCCTTCGGCACCCTCGGCTGGCCAAACGACGACCCGGCGATGAAATACTTCCCCGGTGACGTCTTGATCACCGGGCAGGATATCCTGTTCTTCTGGGTCGCGCGCATGATGATGATGTCGCGGGCCATTCTCAAGGATGACCCGTTCCATACCGTCTACCTCCACCAACTCCTACGCGACGCCAAGGGCGAGAAAATGTCCAAGACCCGCGGCAACGTCATCGACCCGCTCGACATGATTGATAGCTACGGCGCTGATGCGCTGCGCATGTCCAACGCGGCCATGGCAGCCATCGGGGGCGTGCTGAAAATCAGCGAAGACCGGATCAAAGGCTACCGGAATTTCGGCACAAAACTCTGGAACGCCTTCAGCTTCGCCGAGCATTACGAGATCGTCTATCCCGGCAACACCGTCCGGCCTGAAGCCACACAAACGCTGAACAAATGGATCATCGGCGAGACCGGCAAGGTCCGCGAAACGGTCGATGCGGCGCTCGAGGCATACCGCTTCAACGACGCCGCCGACGCGCTTTACGCCTTCACCTGGGGCAAGGTCTGCGACTGGTATCTGGAATTCTCCAAACCCATCCTGCAGGGCGATGATGCGGCGGCCAAGAGCGAGACGGAACAGACCCTGCGCTGGGTCCTCGACCAATGCCTGATCCTCTTGCACCCGATCATGCCCTTCATCACCGAAGAGCTGTGGGGGCTGGCCGAGGCACGGTCCAAAATGCTCGTCCACGCCGACTGGCCAACCTATGGCAGCGAACTGGTGGACGCCGAGGCCGACCGGGAGATGAACTGGGTCATCGGCCTGATCGAAAACACCCGCTCTGCCCGCGCGCAAAGCCACGTGCCCGCCGGGGCCAAGGTGCCCTTGCTGGTCACAGCGCTGGACGCCAAGGGCCAGGCCGCCTGGGACAAGAACCAGACGCTGATCCAGCGCCTTGCGCGGATCGAAAGCCTGACCCATGTGGACAGCTTCCCCAAAGGCTGCGTCACGATCCCGATGGAAGGCGGCACCTTCGGCATCCCCCTCGCCGACCTGATTGACGTGGACGAGGAAATCACGCGGTTGGAGAAAACGCTGCAGAAGCTGGCCAAGGAACTGGGTGGATTGCGAGGGCGTCTGAACAACCCCAAATTTGTCGAGTCCGCGCCGGATGAGGTCGTCGCCGAAGCCCGAGAAAACCTGAGCCTGCGGGAAAACGAGGAAACCCAGATCAAAGCCGCCATCGCACGGCTGCAAGAGATCGGCTAAGCCCAACGCAGCCCCGGATTCAATCCGGGGCCTCAATGCTGACGAAGTTCACATATATTAGTTGTGCTACGAAGGGTTTCAACGGAAACACAATGACCAGAAAACGCAACGCATCGCTAGTTTTTGTGCTTGCCCTTGCTGCGAGTTCACTCTGGACGACAAGTGCCCTGACCGAGGTTATCTACGAAGAGATTGATGACTTTGAGGTGAGAACTTTCCCATTCGTCATGGCCCACCCTTATCAGATCACCATCCCGAACACCGATTTCGGGCACATGATCCGCTGCGATATCTACGACGGAGAGGGAGATCTCTTACCGAATGTGACACATTGGCGAATGGACCCAAAGACTAACAGCAATCTTACTACTTTTTCGAGCCAGCTCGACAATAGTGGAAACGGCGAAACACGTTTCTATTTCGCCCACAAAGTTCCCGATGCAAAATTCCGGTGTTTTCATCTACGTTTGGAAAGAAGCGAGTAGGGGGGTCACCACACAACCCGCTCCACAGCACGCAACCCGCCCAGCGCCTTATCATACACAAGCGTCAATATCCGCCGCCCGCCCGCTTTGGGCAGGGAGCGGATGGTCATGGCGGCGCCCGAACTCACTAAAAATCCGCGTCGACTGATCTTCATGGGGCCTCCATTTCGCGTTCCGGGGGGACGGAACACGTGTTTGCGAACGATTCTCATATATGAACGGTTGCGCCTTTTTCAACCGACCGCATAGTAACGCCATGAAAAGACCTTTATTGACCCCGCTCGCCAAAAGCCTGCCTGCCTCCGTCCCCTTCGTCGGCCCCGAAGCGCAGGAACGGACCATGGGCGCACCCTTTGTCGCGCGGCTTGGCGCCAACGAATCCACGTTCGGCCCGTCCCCCAAAGCCATAGCAGCCATGCAAAAGGCAGCATCCGAGGCTTGGATGTACCCCGATCCCGAAAGCCACGATCTGCGGCACGCGGTGGCTACACATCACGGCATCCCGCCCGAAAACATCATGATCGGCGAAGGGATCGACAGTTTACTCGGCCTGCTGGTTCGGCTTTTCATCAGCCCCGGTGACGCGGTCGTCACCTCCGACGGTGCCTATCCGACCTTCAATTACCACGTGGCGGGGTTCGGCGGCGACTTGCACAAGATCCCTTACAAGGATGACCATGAAGACCTGCATGCGCTGATCGCAACGGCGAAAGAGGTCAAAGCCAAGCTCATCTACCTCGCCAATCCTGACAATCCCATGGGGTCTTGGCATGCAGCGGCCAAAATCAATGCCATGATCGCCGCGCTGCCTGAAAACTGCCTGCTGATCCTCGATGAGGCGTATATCGAACTTGCCCCCGAAGGCACCGCGCCCGCGATTGATATCGACCAGCCCAACCTTGTCCGCATGCGTACCTTTTCCAAGGCATACGGGCTGGCAGGCTGTCGTGTCGGCTATGCGATTGGCCATGCCGTGCTCATCGACGCCTTCAACAAGGTCCGTAATCATTTCGGCATGTCGCGGATTGGACAGGCTGGTGCGCTGGTGGCACTGCAGGACCAGGCTTGGCTTACCCATGTCCGGCAAGAGGTCGCGAATTCACGCGACAGGATCGCCGCTATTGCATCCGAGAACGGCCTGACCGTCCTCCCCTCTGCCACGAACTTCGTCACCGTGGATTGTGGCCGGGACGGCGCATTCGCCCGCGCCGTGCTGCAAGGTCTGATCGCCCGCCACATTTTCGTGCGGATGCCATTTGTGGCGCCCGGGGATCGCTGTATCCGGGTCAGTTGTGGCACCGACGCGCAGCTTTCTGCCTTTGCCGCGGCGCTTCCCAAAGCGCTTGCCGATGCTCACGCGGAATTGGGGTGAACTTTGGCCGCACGACGTTAATTGACCGCCATGGCCTATGAACCGCGACAAAGCGTTGAAGACTACACCGATGCGTTTCTTGCCACGCTTGGCGTGTTCCTCTTCATGGTGTTCTGGATGATCGCAGCGGCCTTGGGATATACTTGGGTGGTGCTGACGGCTTATGGCCTCGATCACGTGTTTCGGTGGGTCGGGCGAGCATTGCAACGATAGATCGGTCGCGAAAGGCTACGGAGGCCGGAGCGGGTTACAACCCACCCGCAATCACCCCCGCAGCCGCATCCAGCGCCCCTACCCCATGCGGAATATCCAGCGCAACAAGCCCGGCCTGCAATGTGCCAAGCACACCCATGATCATGTGCCCGTTCACGTGACCCATATGGCCAATCCGAAAATACGCATCCGCCGGATCACGGCCAAGCCCGATCCCCAAGGTCAGGCCGCATTCGGCTTCACACCAGCGACGCAACCGGTCGCCATCGGGTGAGCGCATGGCCACGGATGTCACTGCGTGCGATCGCGCGACCGGGTCAGCGACATTCAACCGCATCCCGTCAGGATGCGCCCAGCGATCGAAGGCCGCCCAGATCGCGCGCGCCAACACCTCATGCCGACTAAAAACATGATCCAGCCCTTCGGCGAAAATCATGTCCAGCGCTTTGCGCAAACCATAAATATGATGTGTCGGCGCGGTTCCGTCGAAATACCGATAGTACTCTTCGGGCTCTGTCCGGGTTCGCCAATCCCAGTAGCGGCTGACCAGCGCAGGGCGGCGCGCATCCGCTTCGTCATTGTACCAGACGAAACCGATTCCGGCGGGCGTCATCAAACCTTTCTGACAGGCGGCGACCATCACATCGACGCCCCAACCGTCCATCTCGAACCGGTCGCAGCCCAGAGAGGCGATGCAATCCACCATCAGCAAGGCATCATGACCAACCTCATCCATGACCGCGCGCAGACCCGGGATATCGTTCTTGACGCTGGTCGAGGTATCCACGTGGACAGCCAGCACAGCCTTGATCCGCCCGGCTGTATCAGCGGCCAATGCCGCTTCGATCCGCGCCAGATCAATCGGTGCCTGCGCCCCGAAATCCAGCGTTTCGACCTTCATCCCCAGATCAGCGGCCATCTCACCCCAGCCGATGCAAAAGCGGCCTGTCGCCAAGACGAGCACCGTGTCACCGGGGTTCAGCACGTTGGCCAAGGCCGCCTCCCACGCGGCGTGGCCATTACCGATGTAGATGGCAACCTGACCATCGGTCATTGCCACGCGCTTCAAATCGGGGATCAGACTATGCGTGACCTCATGCAACTCGCCCTCGTAGATGTTGGGCGAAGCGCGATGCATCGCCTGCAATACCTCGTCTGGAATGACGGATGGACCGGGAATGGCGAGGTAGGCGCGACCTTGTGATAGGGACATGGGGCAAGACTTTCAAATGATCAGCCTGCCCGACACTATCGGCACACCGACCCGCGTCAACCTTGCCCTGCCTCGCGATTTGCGATTAGACGAAACGGACCTCATGCCGCAAAGGGCCCGGGATGGCAAAAGCCAAGACATCAAAGAAATCCGCCCGCCCTCAATCGGCAACCAAGCTGTTCTGGTGGCTGTGGAAAGACTATCTGCGCTTCCACAAGGGCAAGCTGATCATCGCATTGATATTGATGAGCCTTGAAGGAGCCTCGCTTGGTCTGCTGGCGCGTATGGTCGTCCCGATGTTCGAAGAGTTTTCGTCCGGTGGGAACTGGGAAGGTCTTTATCTGGTCGGCCTGATTGTGATGGGAATTTTCATTCTGCGCGCAATCACCTCGGCGGCCCACAAAATCCTTCTTTCCTACATACGTCAACTTGCCTCTGCCGCCATGCGCAAGGACCTGTTGCGGCATCTGATGACGCTGGACAGCGCATTTTATCAAACCAACCCGCCGGGACAGTTGATCGAGCGGGTGCAGGGCGATGTGAATGCGATCAATTCGGTCTGGGGGAAAATTCTGACGGCGTTCGGGCGCGATCTCATCGCGCTCGTCAGCCTGATGGCCGTGGCGTTGTGGATCGACTGGCGCTGGACGCTTATGGCGGTCATCGGCATTCCCCTTCTCGTGCTGCCGTCGCTTTTGGTGCAACAATATATTCGCAGACGCTCGCACAAGGCGCGGGTGATTGCAGGGCGGATATCGACGCGGCTGGATGAAGTTTTTCACGGCATCAATCCGATCAAGCTGAATTCTCTCGAGCGATATCAGGCCCGGCGCTACGACGAGCTGCTGCGCCAGGCGATCGATGTCAACGTCAAGGCCGCGGCAGGCACCGCAGCGGTGCCATCGCTGATCGACGTCATGACGGGCATCGGATTTTTCGGCGTCCTGCTTTACGGCGGATCCGAAATCATCGCGGGCGAAAAAACGCTCGAACAATTCATGGGGTTTTTCACCGCGATCGGTCTGGCCTTTGATCCGCTGCGACGGCTTGGTGCGCTCAGCGGGCAGTGGCAGATGGCAGCAGCCAGCGCTGAGCGGCTTCAATCGGTGCTGAAGATCAAGCCATCAATCCTATCCCCCCCGACGCCCGCAGCCGTACCCGAGGGCGCGCCAGAGGTCGTTTTGAAGAATGTCGCGCTGCACTATGGTGATCTGCCGGTGCTGCGTGGGGCGAGCTTTGTGGCCGCGGCGGGCCAGACGACAGCGCTGGTCGGGGCATCGGGCGCAGGAAAAAGCACGGTATTCAACGTGCTGACCCGCCTTGTAGAGCCGGCCAGCGGCAGCGTTCGTATCGCAGAGACCCCGATCGATGCCATGGCGTTGGACGAACTGCGCGGGCTTTTCTCGGTCGTCACGCAAGATGCGACGCTGTTCGATGAAACCTTGCGCGACAATATCCTGCTGGGCCGTGACGATGTGGACGAGGCAACGCTGAACGACGTCCTCGATGCCGCCCATGTCAGTGATTTTCTTTCGCAACTGCCAGATGGATTGGATAGTCCCGCCGGACCGCGCGGATCGAACCTGTCGGGCGGTCAACGGCAGCGGGTCGCCATTGCGCGCGCGTTGTTGCGGGATACACCGATCCTGCTGTTGGACGAGGCTACGAGCGCACTCGATACCAAATCCGAGGCGATCGTGCAGGCAGCTCTGGAAAAGCTGTCGACCGGGCGCACGACGCTGGTCATCGCGCACCGCCTGTCGACCATCCGCAGCGCGCATTCCATCGTGGTGATGGATCAAGGCCGTGTCGTCGATCAAGGGACGCATGATGAGCTACTTGATCGCGGCGGCATCTATGCCGATCTGTATAACATACAATTCAAGACATCGGATGAGGGCGCGAATGACTGATAGGACGGTTCTTGCACTTGGCGGCGCGGATCGTGTGGGATTCTTGCAGGGACTGGTGACCAACGACGTTGACCAGCCGGTTGGAGAGATCGTCTATACCGCCCTGCTGACACCGCAGGGCAAGTTCATAGCCGACTTTTTCGTCGTCGTCGAAAAAGACCGTTTGCTGATCGATGTGTCGGCTAGCGCTGCGCAGACGCTGTTTCAACGCCTGTCGATGTACAAGCTGCGGGCCGATGTGGCACTGGCGGAAACCGATTTGATCGTCTCGCGCGGCACCGGTGACGCACCAGCGGGCGCAATGGCCGATCCGCGACATACTGCCATGGGATGGCGGGCCTATGGTCCGACCGATATCGGCCAGCAAATCGATTGGGATGCATTGCGTGTCGCGCACGTGATCCCCGCCACGGGTATTGAGTTGACACCCGAGACCTACATTCTCGAGGCGGGGTTTGAACGCCTGAATGGCGTCGATTTCAGGAAAGGCTGTTTCGTCGGTCAGGAAATCGTCGCCCGCATGAAGCACAAGACAATCCTGAAAAAAGGGCTGGCACAGGTCACTGTGGATGGATCTGCCACGTCGGGCGACGCGATCACCGCAAACGACAAATCCGTGGGCACTTTGCACACGATGTCAGGCGACAAAGCTATCGCCTATCTGCGGTTCGATCGGGCGGAGAAAAAAATGCAAGCCGGAAACGCGACATTGAAAATGATCGCGCCCTGATTCGTGATCTGAGATCTCTGCCGAAAAGGCAGTCGGAATAATTCTTTTAAAACAAAACATTGGGGCGTAACGTTTCAACCTACGATGCGCAAAAATGTTCCATAACTTGCAAGAAAATCGGAAAACCGGGTCGCGTCCGATCGTTATTTTTGTTAAGTAACCGGTCAAATCTTAAATCAGATGCGCGGCCCTGATTGGGGTGGCCGTCAGTCGCGAACAGCGTCCTAAGCAGGCATAGGTCTGCCCAATTTTGCTGTTTGTCGCATATTTGCGGAGCACTTCATGACAGATGCAAGCGTTGATACGGGCATTCCCGAACCGGAAGGTCACAGCGAGGTCATCACAACCGATTATGAAATCGGTCAGGACAATATTCAGGGCAGCTTAGGGCCATTTGGGCTGGATATTCACAATCCTGTCTTTCTGATTTCCGGGCTAGCCGTTGTGGCCTTTGTGTTCTTCACCCTCGCGCTACCCGAACAGGCCGCTGCGATCTTCTCGGCCATGTTCGATTTCACGACCAAGAACTTTGACTGGTTCCTGTTGGGATCGGCCAACCTTGTGGTGATCTTTGCACTTTTGCTGATTGTCACGCCATACGGATCCGTCCGCCTTGGCGGGACGGATGCGACACCTGATTACGGTTATCCCGCCTGGTTCGCGATGCTGTTCGCAGCGGGTATGGGGATTGGATTGATGTTTTACGGCGTGTCCGAGCCGTTGACTCATTTTTCGACGGCATTCGGCGAAACTGCGATCGAAAACGATCTGCGCACGGATTGGGCTCCTTTGGGTGGGGCAAGCGGGGACGAGGCGGCTTCGGTTCGCCTGGGCATGGCCGCCACCATCTTTCACTGGGGTCTGCACCCGTGGGCGATTTACGCGACAGTTGCGCTGGCGCTGGCACTTTTCACATATAACAAAGGCCTTCCACTGACGATCCGCTCGGCCTTTTATCCGATTTTGGGCGAGCGTGTCTGGGGTTGGCCCGGTCATATCATCGACATCATCGCGGTTTTCGCGACCTTGTTCGGCCTTGCCACATCGCTGGGTTTTGGGGCCACACAGGCGAATGCCGGTCTGAATGCGCTGTTCGGTGTGCCGATCGGCACGACGTCGGAAGTTGTCTTGATCACAGCGATCACCGCAGTCGCGCTGATTTCGGTGATGCGCGGCCTTGATGGTGGTGTCAAGATATTGTCGGAGATCAACATGGGGCTGGCCGCATTGCTGGCCGTGTTCGTGTTGCTTGTCGGCCCGACCTTGTTCCTTCTGACTTTCTTCTGGGACAGCCTGCTAGCCTATTTCACCTTCCTGCCCGCCTTGTCGAACCCGTTCGGGCGGGCCGATGTGAACTTCAGCCAAGGCTGGACGGCCTTCTACTGGGCCTGGTGGATCAGCTGGTCGCCTTTCGTCGGCATGTTCATCGCGCGCGTCAGTCGCGGGCGCACAGTACGCGAATTCGTGACCTGTGTACTGATCATTCCATCATTCGTTTGTATCGCGTGGATGGCGATCTTTGGTGGCGCCGCGATCAATCAGGTGCTGGCTGACGGCTACACCGCTGCGCAGGATGCCGACCTGCCGCTGCAGCTATTCAAGATGCTGGAACCGATGCCATTGGCCGGGATCACCTCTTTCGTGGGGATCGTGCTGGTCATCGTCTTTTTTGTGACGTCATCGGATTCCGGTTCGCTGGTGATCGATACGATCACGGCTGGCGGTAAGATTGACGCACCAATTCCCCAACGTGTGTTCTGGTGCATCTTCGAAGGCGCAGTCGCCATTGCGCTTTTGGTCGGCGGCGGCTTGGCTGCATTGCAATCAATGGTCATTTCGACCGGGCTGTTGTTCACCGTTGTCCTGCTGCTGATGTGCTGGTGCATTTGGCGCGGCCTTGCCAGCGAACTGCAGAAGGCCTGATATCATGATCCGACTGCACCGCCCGCGTGGCGATGCAGTCGGCATAGTTGAACATTGCCTATCGTTGCATCAACTCTACCGGAACCAATTCCGTGCCGGTACGTCGCTGGTTGTTTGGTATATACTGTTCTGAGCTGGTATTCGCGGCAATTACGCCCGCTCCACATACTCAAACGCCTCAGTATTCACCACGATATCCTCATCCGGTCCGATAAAGGGTGGGATCATTACGCGCACGCCGTTATCCAACACTGCCGGTTTGAAGCTGTTCGCCGCCGTCTGGCCTTTTACCACTGGCTCGGTCTCGACCACTTTGCAGATCACTTTCTGGGGCAGGCTCACATTCAGCGCCTCTTCGCCATAATATTCGATTTGCACGATCATCCCGTCCTGCAGGAACGGGCGCCGGTCACCGAGGATATCGGCAGGCAGAGCGATCTGATCGTAGGTTTCGCTGTCCATAAATGTCAGCATGTCGTCGGCCTCGAACAGAAATTGCTGGTCTTTCTGGTCCAGCCTGACCCGTTCAACTTTATCGGCAGAGCGGAAGCGTTCATTCAGTTTTCGCCCGTCACGCAGGTTTTTCAGCTCGACCTGTGCAAAGGCACCGCCTTTGCCAGGCTTTACGTGATCGACCTTCACGGCGCTCCACAAGCCATTATCGTGCTCGAGAACGTTGCCGGGGCGAATTTCATTACCGTTGATCTTGGGCATGCGTCACTTTGTGTCAGAATGGTGTCGAAAGGTTGATTGATACATGAGCCTCGCTATATCTAGCCGGTGGGTGTCTTGCAAGATCACGAAATATGCCAAAGACCATTGGTTAGCTATGCGAAAAACGCATGGCTGCCATTCCAAAATTGAGCCCCCGAATCGGACTCAAAAGGGCATATTGACGGTCACGCGGAAGACAAGAACAAAAAATAGGGAAACATGATGAAAGACTTCGTCGACGGTACAGCGTTCAACAACGAACAAGGCAACCGTGCCCGGAAGCTGTTCGCCGCTGTTGTCCTGGCTGCGTTGGATGACGCAATCGCAGATGACAAGAAATATGGCAACGGCCCCGAGCAGATTGCCCGCTGGGCGCGCTCTCGTGATGGCCGCGAAGTTCTTTCCTGCGCCGGGATCGATCCCAATGAACGGGTCGTATCCGGCCTGATGGAATTCGTCGGCAAGGGTGTGCGCACCTCTGTCGCTTTGTCCCGCGAGGAAAGCGAACGGCGCAATGCGGCATTGCAAGAGGCGCAAGCGGCCTGATTTACGTTTCATAGTTTGGAAGATGCGGTCCTGCGGGGCCGCATTTTTCGTTTCAGGGTCCTGCGAACATAAGCGTCCACAAGATGACCGGAGCGAACTCCATCGCGCCCAGCACGGCGATCAGCCCCCGCATGGCGACATGCCGGAACCGCCGCCAAAGGATCACGCAACACCCCAACGACAGGACTATTTCAAGTGGGCCGGCGATATTGCCATAATGGTTTCGGTCCCAATAGCTGACCGGGCTTTGAAATATCCAGTTGGTGAGCGGCCAGAAATGCGCCCTGCCGTCGTCATGGTGGAGCGGGAAGTCGAGAAACAGATGCAGGAGCGCCGCACCGCAAAGTGCGATCATCACGGGTGATCGCGCCATCAGCCCGACGATCAGGGCGATGTCCCGAGGATGTTGAGGTGCCAGCCCGCAAGAAGGTAAAGCGACAGATCCGGCAACAGCGCTCCGAACAAGGCAGCTGCGGTGACCTTAACCTGCCCCGACCTGCCAAAGGCGGTCATCCCGAAAATAAGATGTGCCGGTGTGTTCATCTCTTTCCCCTCATCGCGGGCCCTTTTATGACCGTAAGGAAAGGAGCCCCGATGACCAGAGCAATCATGATCCAGGGTGCCGGATCGAATGTCGGAAAATCCATGCTGGTCGCGGGTCTGGCGCGGACCCTGACCCGCCGGGGTTTGTCGGTGGCGCCCTTCAAGCCGCAGAATATGTCGAATAACGCCGCCGTGACATCCGACGGGGGCGAGATCGGGCGGGCGCAGGCCTTGCAGGCGATGGCCTGTGGTCTTGAGCCGCTGATCGACATGAACCCCGTTTTACTGAAACCCGAGACCGACACCGGTGCGCAAGTCATTGTCCAAGGCAAGCGTTTTGCCACGTTGAAAGCGCGGGATTACGGCAAACAGAAAGCGGCGTTGATGCCGCGTGTGTTGGAGAGCTTCTATCGGCTGGCCAACGGTCGCGATCTGATCATCATCGAGGGCGCTGGCAGTCCCGCAGAGGTGAACCTGCGCGCAGGCGATATCGCTAATATGGGCTTTGCGATGGCAACGAATGTGCCGGTTGTTCTGGTGGGCGATATCGACCGGGGTGGCGTGATTGCGCAGTTGGTGGGGACGCATGCCGTCTTGTCGGAGGAGGATCGCGCGCTGATCCGTGGCTTTGTCATCAACAAGTTTCGCGGCGATCCTACCCTGTTTGCTGACGGTATGGATATCATCGCCGCGCGGACGGGATGGTCACCCTTCGGGATCGTACCGTGGTTCGCGGATGCGTGGCGATTGCCTGCAGAGGATGTGATGGATATCGCCAGCCGCACGGGTGGGGCGATCAAAATCGCCGTGCCGCGGCTGAACCGGATCGCGAATTTCGATGACCTTGATCCGTTGTCAGCGATGCCGGACGTCAGTGTCGACATCATCCCGCCCGGACGCCCCCTGCCCGGCGACGCGGATCTTGTGATCATTCCTGGTTCGAAATCGACCATCGCCGATCTTGCGGATTTTCGTGTTCAGGGCTGGGACGTCGACCTGCAGGCGCATCGACGTCGCGGTGGGCAGATTCTGGGGGTATGCGGCGGCTATCAGATGTTGGGACGGACCATTGCCGATCCCGAGGGGATCGAAGGCCCACCGAGCGTGGTCGACGGGTTGGGCATGCTGGATATACAGACGGTGATGAAGCCCGAGAAACGGCTGGCCCGGACAGCGGCCATTTATCGCCCAAGCGGCGATACCGTGGCGGGCTATGAAATCCATATCGGGGATACCGATGGGCCGGATTGCAAGCATGCATGGCTTGAAATGAACGGACACGCAGTTGGTGCGGCATCACCGGATGGCAAGGTTCTGGGATGTTATCTGCACGGCTTGTTCTCGGCGGACGGGTTTCGGAATACTTTTCTGCAGCGGTTTGACCAACCGGCGACCGATTATGCCTATCAAGACGGGGTGGACAGAACCCTGGATGATTTGGCGACGCATCTGGAGACCAATCTGGATGTCACCGCTCTGCTGGACTTGGCCACCAAGATTTCGCCCTAAAGGTCACGCATGGCGAGAATTTGGTTCACCTCGCGCCGGATCAGCTTGCGCACGTTCCGCGTGATCCGTTCGCCGGTTTCGCCGCTCAGTTCGTCCCGCATGATCTGGACGATCATTTCGCGCAAGGCCTCTTTGTCTTTGGGCATATCCTGTTGGAAAAATTCGGCGAGTTCGGCGGCCGGATCGGGCTCCTCCTCGGCCGGAAGGACTGGTTCGTCTTCTTCCACGCCGTCCTCCTCACCCTGCTCCGCTTGTGCCGCGATAGCACTGACGGCCCATGACGTTTCATCGAAGGTTTCCGTTTCCTCCGGCTCCCACTCTTCCGGGGCGTCGGTCATCGCCGCTTCGAGTTCGGCGAGCGTGTCTTCCAGACCGTTACTCTCGACCGCACGGGACGCATCGAGTTGCAGCACATTGTTCTGCGGCGCGGAGCCGTTCGCGGCGTTGGACGAATTGCCCTCGACGCGCAGGGCCGGGGTCAAAAGAAGACGCCCGCCGTCATTGTCGGCGTTACGCTCGGTCTTGCTGACCAGCTTTCGGACTGACGACATAACCTCGTCGATTTCATTGGACTTCGCTTCGTCAGACATTCCGAATCCTGCGATTGCGCCCCCGCCCGAAAAAACGTAGCGCAATCACACGGTTCAAACAACAAGCGGTTAATCGCCAATCGCGCGCAAGATACGGTCCAATGCCTCGCCCTGGGGAGACACCGTGACCGGAGCCTGTTTGGCGAGATTGTAGTATTGGGCCGGATCGTATTGCTGGACCGGCAAACGCAGATGATCGGCGGTCATAAGACCCATTGCAGCAAGCACCTGGTAAGAGGCGACAACCTCTTCCGCCTGGGCGGAAATCAGGTTGGCCTGTGCGTCCAGCAATTCCTGTTCGGCATTCAGCACGTCAAGCGTTGTGCGGGACCCCAGCGTCGCCTCTTCACGAACGCCTTGGAACGCCACCCGTGCGGCGCGGATCTGCTGGTCGGACGCCGTACGCGAGGCGCGGGCGACCAAAAGAAAGGAATAGGCGTTGCCGACCTGTTGTTCGATCCCCTGGACGGTGACAAGTAACCCGGCGCGGGCCGCATCGCGGCGCGACATGAACTGGCGTACCTGGCTGGACAGGCGACCGCCGCTATAGATCGGGCCCGTCGCCTGAAGACTCAGCTGGCGGGATTCATCCCAATCCGGATCCGTCGCCACGAACCCTTCCAGCGTGACATTCGGTCGGATCGCGGCCTCGGCCCGTTCGATGTTCAGCTCTGCCGCGCTGACGGCGTGCTGCGCTTCGAGGATATTGGGGTGATTACGGACCGCGAAACCCTTGGCGTCCGCCTCGCTGCGCGAGACCGGCGCGGGCGACACCTCGGTCGGGTTTTGCGGAGAGCGACCGACTGCGGCGCGGAATTCCTCGATCGACCGGGCAAGGGTACCTTCTGCAGCGGCGAGCTGGCTGCGGGCAGCAGCAAGGCGGGCCTCGGCGAGGGCGACGTCGGTGCGCGTGACCTCACCCACCTCGAATCGATCTTGGGCGGCACGGAATTCTTGCGTGATCAGGCGCACGTTGTTCTGGCGAAGCGAGACGAATTCGCTGTCTCGGCGCACGTTCATATACGCTTGAACGGCACGTAGCAAAACGTCCTGCTCAACCGAGCGCAGTGATTGGCGGGTGCCGAGGATCGTTTCCTTTTGCGCCTCGATCCCCAGCCGGTTGGCCCCGCCATCATAGATCGTCAGCGATGCATTCAGCCGGGCACTGGCCTGTAGAAGTTCGGCCCCCGGTGTGTTGTTTGGGCGCGTATTACTGGCGGTGAAAAGCCATGACAGAACCGGCAAGGTCGCTGATACGGCCTGCGCGAGGTCTTCGTCGGCTGCGCGCAACAAGGCGCGGTTCTGGTCCAACAGTCCGGAATTATTGTAGGCCGAGGTAAGCGCGTCAGCAAGGGTTTCGGCGCGCGCAACGCCCCCGAAACCCATACATAACGCGACGGCGACGGCCGCCCATTTCGCCCGCTTCATCATTGTCCTGCGCCTCTTTGTTCTATTTTTCCCTTTAGATACAGTAAGCGAGCGCTGGGACCAATGCTAAAGTGTGAAGGCCGCAGGTTTGTGGAAGCCCGGCAACACAGGCGCCCCGGCATTGAATGAAAAGCGCCAAGTCATGCGACCGTCGATTTTGTGCCCGATCCGAACGACACCCAGTGCACCTTCGGCGAATACGCAGGCGATCCGGCCCCCTTCGCGAAGCTGGCCCAACAAGGCTTCGGGCACGGCCTCGACCGCGCCCTGGATCAGGATGACATCATAAGGACCGGATTTCGCCGCGCCTTCCGCCAGCGGTCCATGGACCACGGCGGCATTGTCAATGCCATGTTCCGAAAGTAGCGACTGCGCCTCTTCCGCACGGTCATCATCATCTTCAAGGCCCACCACGAAATCACACATATGTGCCAGAAGCGCGGTCGAATAACCCAACCCGCAACCGATATCGAGTGCGACATATCCGGGCTGAATATTCAATGCATCCAGCATCTTGGCCAGCGTCCGCGGTTCCAGCAGCACGCGCTCGCCGCCGATTTCGAGGTTTTCGCCAAGATACGCGGCCTCGCGCAGATTTGCAGGCACGAACGCCTCTCGCGGGACATCGAGCATCGCGTCGATGATCGGGAATTTGGTCACGTCAGAAGGTCTGACCTGAGTATCGACCATGATGGTGCGGCGGGCTATGAAATCACTCACGGAAACGGTCTCTTTCGTTCACAAGCGTTGCCGGTTCATGCCACAGAAGCGCGCGGTCAGCAACGGGCATCGACAGGATCCGAGATGTCTTGCGCCAGATGGAGGCATGGTATATCCGCACGCATGGCGGCGAGTTGGCGGAGTGGTGACGCAGCGGATTGCAAATCCGTGTACACCGGTTCGATTCCGGTACTCGCCTCCAATCTTTTCAATGGTTTACAGATTTACGGTCCAAAAAGGTATCAGTTTCCTTTTCTGGTCCTGTTCTGTTCACCGACGTTTTTTCGCTGACTGACGGGCGCGCATGACCTGTCTGGCCTGGCCTGCATACTTTCGGATCATCGCCATCGTCGTGTGACCGGAGTATGAAGCGATTTCTTCATCCGTGCATCCTGCCCACGCCAATGCCATCACGCCACGGTGTCGAAGCGCTTGTTGATCGTACTCCGTAAGGCCCAACCGTTTCCGCTCGTCTCGCATAAAGGTAGCCACACGCCGGTACTGCATCGCGGATCCATCGCGGTTAGTCAGGATATGGCGGGCCGGGTGGGGCGTTCCTGCAAGGCGCCTTTTCTCAAGAGAAAGTGCGCGTTTCAGGTTTTCCGTGCAGGGCAAGACCAAAGCCTTATCGGTTTTGTTTTGGCTTAGAACGAGATTTTTGCCGTAATAATGCCCTCGCTGCCTGCCTGGGCCAACAACGCGCGAGTAATCGCTTCAAAATCAAAGTTGCCGTCCGCCGCAATATTCCCTGATACGGGGTCCACAGTGACCGTCACAGTTGTCACTAAGCGGGACCAACGCTAGAGCAAGACGGGAAAGACAAGATCAAAGGCGACATGGCTCAACCATTCAACATCCTGATCGTCGGCCAGGCCGGGCGGTTGCAATACGAAGCCGTCTTGTTCGCGGCATCACTGCGCCATGGCAGCCCGGACTTTACCGGAACACTATATGTTGCCGAGCCACAGGAAGGGCCGCGATGGGATCGGAACCCGCGCATGTCCGCCGCGATCAAGGAGGTGTTGGAGACTTTGGGTGCGGTGATCGTACCCTTTGAATCCCGGCACTTCGGCAAGAACTACCCACACGGAAACAAGATCGAGGCACTCGCCGCGTTGCCCGCCGATCAACCCTTTGTGTTTTTCGACACCGATACGCTCGTCACCGGTGATCTGGCGGCAGTTCCGTTCGACTTCAGCCGCCCCGCTGCATCGATGCGCCGCGAAGGAACTTGGCCCGTCGAAGAGCTGTATTGGCCGGGCTACACCGCGATCTGGAAATCGCTTTACGATCGGTTCGGGCTGGATTTCGATGGTTCGCTCGACCTGTCGCAGCCCGATGAGTATTGGGAGCGGTATCTTTATTTCAACGCGGGCTGGTTCTTTGGGTCGGATCCTCTGGCATTTGGACAGCGCTTTACGGACTACGCCGTATCGATCCGTGACAATCCGCCCGAAGAATTGGTGATCCAACCGCTGGATCCCTGGCTTGATCAGGTCGTGCTACCGTTGGTGATCCATAGTTTCGGTGGCGGCCGGCCCGGGCCCGAGCTGTCAGGGTTAGATGGCGATGTCACTTGCCACTACCGGACCCTGCCCCTGCTTTATGCGCGAGAGGCCGATCAGGTGGTCGCAACACTGGAAAGCGTGGCCGCGCCAAACAAAATCAAGAAGTGGCTCAAGCAATACGATCCGTTCAAGCGGATGATCTATCAAGGCCGGGGGCAGAAAGTCCGGGCGTTGTTCGACCAGAATAACCTGCCCCGCAAGGAAAAGGCGCTACGCAACAAGATCAAGGCCGCCGGATTCTGGATGCGTTAAGGCATCAAGTCGCCCTGTGCATGGCGTGAAAACAGATCACGCAAGAACGGAATCATCCGTTCCACATCGATCCGGCAGGCCTAGACATCATTCAAGATGATAAGCGCCTCGTTCACCCGATCCTGTGTGGATTTGTCCAATAGTTTGATCGGAAGCGGCAAATCATGTTGTATCAACTGCATTTGATGGGCGATCGCGTAGACCACCCTGATGCTCCCGTAACTCTGGAAAAGCGCCCACAAGGGCCGCAGCGCATCATTGATCCGGATGGTTTCGGCCCTATCACCGCTTCGCGCCGCATGGGCGAGTTTCACGCTGACTTCGGGAAGCACCCCCGCGATGACGCTAAACCATGCATCCGCACCGTTCGCGAGCGCATCAGCGCAACCCCAATCGCCGCTATAGCCAATCTGGAACCCGGTCGGCAGCGCGCCGCGCAACGACGATAGATGTGCGTTCATATCCGTCGTGACCAGCGTTTTGACGCCGCAGATGTTGGGCAATACCGCAAGACGGGCCAGAAGTTCGGTACTGAATGTGAAATGGGTGGTGCTGGGATTGTCGTAGATACAAAGCGGCAGGTCGGTGGTCTCTGACACGGACCTGTAATGCTGGAATACTTCGTCATCCGTCAGCGGGGTGTAGGACACCGGGGCCATCAACACGCCCGCCGCACCAACCGATGCGGCCTGTTCGGCCAGTCGTTGCGCGTCATCGGTGCGGATTGCGCCGATGCTGACGATAAACTGACATGTGCGCGCCAACCGTTCCGCTGCGAAGGCCGTCACTCTCATGCGTTCGCTGTATGTAAGGTAGGCATAGGTGCCTGTACTGCCAAGCAAACCGATCGAATCGACCCCGCCCGCGACGATCCGGTCGAGCAACGTGCCGAGATTGTCGAGGTCGGTAGCGCCGTTGGGCGCCGTCGGCGTAATCGGAAAAGCGCAGAGGCCGGTGAATGGGGGCATTTAAACACCTTTGCATTAGCACGACACCAGCGCGCGTATATGCGGCGTGATGTCAGGTTCAAAGTCACAAACAATCGCAAATGAATGCCAAAGCCGCGCGACGTCAAGAAATGACGCCAGTGCCAGAAGGCTCGGTATGAAAAAATAGCATCTTTCGCGTGTGGATAGGGCGCGGCCCTCGGATGCACGTCTGATGGATTACAGGGGGCGCCGGTCTCGAACGGCGCAGCGATGCACAGGTGGCAGCTTCACCCGTGGTGGAGTGGCCCGATGTCATCCGTCATGCGCAAACACCCCGCTCTCACTCGCAAAACCCTTCACCTCGATCGGATTACCTGACGGGTCGCGGAAGAACATCGTCCATTGCTCGCCCGGTTGACCCTTGAACCGAACGGACGGCGCGATGATGAAATTCGTTTGCCGCTCTTCCAGACGTCCGGCCAGCGCGGTCCAGTCGACCAAAGGCAACACAACCCCGAAATGCGGCATCGGCACAATGTGATCCCCCACTTTCCCGGTCGGCGCGCTAGCAAAGGGTTCGCCCAGATGCAGGCTCAGCTGATGTCCGAAGAAATCGAAATCAACCCATGTTTCGGTCGATCGCCCTTCGGTCGCGCCAAGCGCCTCACCGTAAAACGCGCGCGCCTCATCCAGATCGGTGACGTTGAAGGCCAAATGAAACGGGACGGGCATGTTCTGATCCTATGTCGTTGAGGGCGCGTGTATTTCGGCCTACACCGTGGCCCAACAGTTTCAAAGGGAGAAGACGATGTCCGACAATCCGATCTATGGTTTCGATACGCTGCAAATCCATGCAGGCGCCCGCCCCGACCCGGCAACGGGCGCACGGCAAGTGCCGATCTACCAGACGACGGCCTACGTATTCCGCGATGCCGATCACGCCGCCGCTTTGTTCAATTTGCAAGAGGTGGGGTATATTTATTCACGCCTGACCAACCCGACCGTGGCTGCCTTGCAGGAACGGATCGCAACATTGGAAGGCGGCGCAGGTGCGGTCTGCTGCTCCTCCGGCCACGCGGCGCAGATCATGGCGCTCTTCCCGCTGATGCAGCCCGGGCGCAATATCGTCGCCTCCAGCCGCCTCTACGGCGGCACCGTCACGCAGTTCAGCCAGACGATCAAACGTTTCGGCTGGGCGGCCACGTTCGTCGATTTTGACGACATGGATGCGGTGAAGGCGGCCATCGACGACGACACCCGCGCGATCTTTTGCGAGGCGGTGGCCAACCCCGGCGGGCACATCACAGACCTTGATGCGGTTTCGGCCATCGCGGATGAGGCCGGTATTCCGCTCATCGTCGACAACACGTCAGCCACCCCCTACCTTTGCCGACCGATCGAACATGGCGCCACGCTGGTGGTGCATTCGACCACCAAATACCTGACCGGCAACGGCACGGTCACCGGCGGCTGCGTGGTGGACTCCGGCAAGTTCGACTGGGCCGCCAACGACAAATTCCCCTCGCTCAGCGAACCCGAACCCGCCTATCACGGCCTGAAATTCGCCGAGACGTTCGGCCCCCTCGCCTTCACCTTCCATGGCATCGCCGTCGGCTTGCGCGACCTCGGAATGACCATGAACCCGCAGGCGGCACACTACACGCTGATGGGCATCGAAACACTGTCATTACGCATGGACCGTCACGTGGAGAACGCCAGGAAAGTCGCCAAATGGCTCGAAGATGATCCACGCACGGACTACGTGACCTATGCCGGTCTCGAAAGCTCGCCTTATTTCAAACTGGTCGACAAGATCTGCCCGAAAGGTGCGGGTGCCCTGTTCACCGTCGCCGTGAAAGGCGGCTATGACGCCTGTATCAAGCTGGTCGATAGTCTCGAGATTTTCAGCCATGTCGCCAACCTTGGGGATGCACGCAGTCTGATCATCCACTCGGCCTCTACCACGCACCGTCAACTGACCGCCGAACAGCAGGAAGCGGCGGGCGCGGGGCCGGGGATCGTCCGCCTGTCGATCGGCATCGAGGATGCTGACGATCTGATCGCCGATCTGGATCAGGCCCTGGCCAAGGCGACCGCCTGATGACCAAAGGGTAGGCCCCGGGGGCCCACCCTTTTCCTGCGCGGTATTCTGCTTTATTGTTCCGGCATGATGGTGGGACATGTTTTGCCATTACAAACAATTTGGTAGTCGCTTGGCATGAGCACGAACTTCGCACTGTCGCTGTCTTTCGAAGGCATCCAGCTGTTGCACCGGGTCACCGGTGGCTGGCGCCCCGTGGGCGAGGCGGATGTCGAAGCCGATGATCTGGACGCGCAACTGGCCGATCTGCGCAAGAAAGCGCTGGCGCTCGAACCGGGCGGCATCCGCAGCAAGATCGTGATCCCGCTGGATCAGATCAAGTACATGGCGCTGGACACGACACAAACCAGCGACGAACACATCCAGGCCGCTCTGGATGGCGAAACGCCCTATGATCTGAGCGAATTGGTCATTGATTGCGAACGCCGCGGCGGCCGCACCCATATCGCCGCCGTCGCGCGCGAGACACTGGACGAGGCCGAGGCATTCGCCCGCGCGCACCAATTCAATCCGGTTTGCTTTGTCGCGATCCCCGAACCGTTCACCTTCCAAAGCGAAGTGTTCTTCGGCCCCACCCGAACGATCACCGACGTGCTGGGCATGGGTGCGACAGCCGAACGCGATGTGCTGCCGATCATGATTGTCGGGACCCGCGTGAAATCCCGCCTGTTGATCTTCGACATTCCCGAAGAGGAATTGCCGCCGGCGGAAGAAAACGATCTGGCGACACTTCTGGCGCCGCATCTGGATGATGGGGACCGTGTTCCAGAGGCGTCACAGGATGAAACGGACACCGCGATCGAACCCCCTGCCGATGCACGCGAAGAAGTGACAGATGAAACGAACGCCGAGACAGTCGAAGCGACCTTGAAGGAAAATGCATCTGGCGACCCGACCGAAGTGATCGAGCACGCCGACGACATCGAGGTCGCGCAGCATACGGACGACGCGCCAGAGATTGACGCCGTGCCGCCCGAAGATGAAGCTGTTGAGCCGCCTTCAGACATTGAAGAGCTGGTGGCAGACGATACGTCGGTTGAAGAAGAGGCGCGACCAGATCAGCCTGCCGCGACGGAAGTGATCGCCGCCAGGCACGATGACGTTGCCCAAGACGAACCCACCGTTACAAAAGAACCCGAGCAGCCTGAATTGTTCGCGTCGACGGTCACGCCGCCGGAAGAGCCTGAGAAAATCATCGCGACGGCACCTGCCCCAAAAACCGTCCCGGTTTTTGCCATGCCCGTCGACCCGATCATCGAAGAATACCATACGGCCCGCCCAAAATATAAGCGTCGCGCGCGCCGTCGGATCGTGGGAACGACACAAGTCGCGCCAGCCCCGGCCCCAGGGTTGCCAAGCGCTGCCGAAATCGCCGCCATCCCGGCGGCACCGACACCGCCCCGACGCGCCCATACTGCGCCCGCACGGCCGGCCATGTCGAAAAAGGCGCTTGTCGGCGCAGCCTTGGCAGCGAGTTTTGTTTTCGCCGGATTGCTGGCGTGGATGCAATTCGGCGGAACCCAGGCCGACCCATCGGAAGACACGACACCAACGGTTCCTGCAGCGCAGGCCGAGACCGTGGATACAGCCAATGTCGTGCCCGCAGCGATCCCCTCCGATCCTGACGAGGCGACATCGTCGGATACACCTGTCGTGACCTTGCTCGACATCGTTCCACCAAGTGCGCCATTGCCGCAGACCGCATCTGTTGTTTCACCGGAACCGGTGCCAGCCGTATCGGCGCGCGCCACTCCGGCCTTGGCCGCAGCAGCGGCGGCTGATGCGGAATTGCCTGCACAGAACCCGATGCCGGTGCCACAGTCCGAAGCCCCCACCGCGCAAGCCAGTCTTGGTGCGCCGGTATTGCGCGGCCAGGTACTAAGCCCGGACGAAGCGGCCCAAATCTACGCCGTGACCGGGGTCTGGCAGCGCGCCCCACGGATCGTGAGCGTGCCACGGACCGCCGAGAATACGGGCGTGGCATGGCCTGATCCGGACGTCGCGCCCGATGCCGTGGCCCAGCCGATCGTACCCGATGCCGGCACCCTGGAACCTGGGCTAAGTTTTGTCGCCCCCGCCGATCCTCCCCCGCCGGAAGCGACCTTTACATTGGATGACGACGGCTTTGTCGCTGCGACGCCAGAGGGCACCATCACCCCGGAAGGGGCTGTTGTTTTCTCGGGATTGCCCGAGGATTTGACCCTGCGCCTACGTCCGACACTGACACCGGAAGACCTTGAACGGATGGCGTTGTTGGCTCCCGCCCCCGAAGGTGTGGTCGTGATCGCCGGGTCGCCGCCTGTGACCCCGCCACTGCGCGCCGCGGATGCGGTGCCGCAGGATAGCGCTTCAGCGGAAGATGAAACTCGTTCGCCAGGCAGCGTCGGGCTCGCCGGACTTGTTCAGGACGACGCCGATGACCCGGCGGATGCGACCGTCGAGGCGGCGCTTGGTTCGACCGTACCGACCGGACCGCGCCCCTCATTACGGCCAAGTGATCTGGTTCCGCTCATACGCGAGGATTTGCCCACGAACCCGGACATCACGTCGGTCATTGCCGGTATCGCTGAGGAAGAGGCAGAGGCGGCAGCAAACGCATTTGTCGATCCAACCGCCAATGCCGTGACCCAATCAGGTCGGCCCCGGACCCGCCCGGACAATTTCGCGCGGGTCGTTGCCGCCGCCCGTCAAGCAACCCCGCAGCGGGAACAGCCACGTGACACCGCCGCAGGATCGACGGCCGTTCCACAGGCCAGTGTTGCGGTGGTCGCACCACCGCGCCAGACCGGTCCCGTACCGGGGGGTGTGGCAAGGGCAGCGACCCAAGAGGACGCGATCCGTTTGCGTGACATGAACCTGATCGGGGTCTATGGCCGTCCGAACGCACGCCGTGCATTGGTTCGCTTGTCAAGCGGGCGTTATGTCCGGGTCGAAATCGGTAGTTCACTGGATGGCGGTCAGGTGACCGCCATCGGGGACAATGCGCTGAACTACGTCAAACGCGGACGGACCTATGCGTTGCAGGTGCCAGAGGGCTAAGCACGCAACATTCAGCTGATGTTTGCCCTAAGCATAGTATTTCGGACCGATAGGGGCTAAGCGGACTTTCAAATTGCTGCATCCAATGGCAGTTTTTCAAGAGACGCTACTTCCAGTCATCAAAGGGGTAGGAGATTAAGTCCTGGCCGTGTGTGTCCAACTCGTATTGCCGCACACGCTCTGCCGCCCAAGAAAACAGGCGGTCTTGATCCAGCGTTTCACCCGTTTGCGGATCAGTACATATTACGCCCATTTCTTCGGTCAAAATAGCTGCGGAAAGAAAGGAAAGCCGTGCTTCGAACCTGTTTTTTGATTTGAATGAAACAAGGATTTGAGACGTGAAACCCTCCCAAAGCTCTAAGTCCAGCTCTTCTGCCCTAAGTTGTTGTCGTTTTGTCTCGACGTCGCCGTTTTTTGGGCCAAAGTGGCTCTCAAAATCAAAACTGCGGACGGACATCTCAAAACCCGACATGTACGACTCAGACGAAGAAAAAGGCCATCGCCCGGGTACTGTTACCTTGATTGGAAAAAAGCCGCTAAGGCCAGGTCCAAACTTTATGCTCGGATGTATTTCAAACCTTAAACTGTCATGGGCATTTAGGCGCGTGGTCCAAGCCGGAATGGGGTTTTGCGGCAACCTCGATACGAAAACGTTAATGTCATAGCCCATCTGGTCACGGTGGCTTTGAGCTGGACCATTTACAATATCAAAATTCGACAAAGCGGCCGCTTGAACGGACTCCCCCGATCACATCAGGGGCGAGGCGCACCGATGGGCGATCAACCCGCCTTCAATACACCGCGTTCGATCTGATCGGCTTCGATACTCTCGAACAGCGCTTTGAAGTTGCCTTCGCCAAACCCGTCATCGCCTTTGCGCTGGATGAATTCGAAAAAGATCGGGCCGATCACCGTCTTCGAGAAAATCTGCAACAAGATGCGCGTCTCACCGCCATCCACGACCCCTTCGCCATCGATCAGGATGCCATGCTTTTCCATCCGGTCGCGTGGCTCATCATGGCCCTCGACCCTGTCATAACTCAGATCGTAATAGGTGCTGGGCGGTTTGGGCATGAATTTGACACCCCGCGCCGCGATCTCGTCCGTCGCGTCGTAAAGATCATGCGCCCCGACGGCGATATGCTGAATACCCTCGCCATTGTACCGCTTGAGATATTCGACGATCTGTCCTGTCTCACCCCGATCCTCGTTGATCGGAATGCGAATGCGTCCGCAGGGGGATGTCAATGCACGTGACAAAAGGCCGGTAAACTTGCCTTCGATGTCGAAAAACCGGATTTCCTTGAAATTGAAAAGATCACCGTAGAACTTGAACCACGTATCCATATTGCCCTTGTGGACGTTGTGGGTCAGGTGATCGAGATAATGGAACCCGACGCCGGTCGGATGCGCATTCGACACCCAGTCAAATTCATCGTTATAGGGGTTCGCCTCGTAATACTGATCTATGAAATAGATCAGGCTGCCGCCGATCCCGACGATTGCTGGGACGTTCATGGTTTTGCCGCCGCCTTCATAAGGCGTAGCCCCCTTCTTGACCGCGTGGTCAAAGGCGTGTTGTGCGTCGACCACCCGCCAGCCCATCGCAGGCGCACAGGGCCCGTGTTCCTCCACGAAGGCCCGCGCGTGGCTGCCGGGCTCATTGTTGATGACGTAGGTGATATCGCCCTGCTGCCACAGCTGGATATCCTTGCTCTTGTGCGTGGCGGTATGGGCATAGCCCATTTTCGCGAACAGATCGCGCAGCGTGTCGGGCTCCTGATGGGCGAATTCGACGAATTCAAAACCATCGGTCCCCGCGGGATTTTCAGGTGTGATCTTCGATTTCGGGGCATCGTGGGGGAAAGGACCCATGGGCTGTTCTCCTACTGCTGGCAACTTTTCTGATCTTACCGCATGTTTCTTGAGTATTTTCAGCAAGATGATAAGTATATTAATGAAAACATGCGCTTTCTGCGCACGTTTGGAATATAGAACGCGGATTTTGCGCATGTCACTCGACGAAAGTGATCGCAGGCTTCTGGCTGCACTACAGACCGACTCGACCCTTACGGCACAGGCGTTGGGCGAGCGATTGAACATGTCCACCTCACAGGCCGGGCGCAGGCGGCAGCGGCTTGAGGCGGAAGGTTACATCGCCGGCTACCGCGCGTCGCTGAACCCCGAAAAGGTCGGCCTTGGTGTGCAGGCCTTCATCCAGATCGTCATGGCCACCCATACAGAACAGAACGCGCGCGACTTCGTTCGGATGACCCGCACCAAGGCCGAGATCGTCGGCGCATGGACGCTGACTGGCGAAGCTGACTACCTGCTGCGGGTCTATTGCGCCGACCTCGCAGCACTCAACATGCTCGTTCAGCAGGTCCTGCTGCCTCACCCCGCCGTCAGCCGGGTGCAAAGCCAGATCGTGATGGAGCGGGTCAAACCCGACGCGCCCCTGCCCGTCTAACGCTGATCGCGCAACATCAGCGCGCGACCCGCCAGCATCAGAAACATCAGCCCACCGCCCATAAACGCCACCCCGAAGGATGTCACCGACGCCAGGGCCGCACCAAGAAACGGCGCAACCAGGATCGCGCTCGTATTGATCGCCTCGCTCATCGCGGTCACCCGGCCAATCCGGTTTGACGGCACGTGGTTCTGGATCAGCGTGCGATAAGGCACCAGCCCCATGGCCGAGGTGATGCCAAGCACAAAAAAGATGGAGAGATATAGCAACAGCGGCATCGACGTCCCTGTCGCCTCAAAAAGCCCCAGCACGATCGACAGGCTCCCCCCAATCCCCGCCCCCGCCGCGATCCAAAGAAAAGGGCGTTCCGTCTCACCGAGCATCAGCGACCCCAGCACACCCCCTGCCCCGACAAAGGCAAGCGTCACGCCAAGGATCGTCTCGGAGAACCCAAAATCGCGGGTCAGCGGCACGATCAGCATGTCATAAAAGAACATCGCAAAGTAACCGGCACCCATCATGATCAGCGCCGCCTTGAGGATCGGTTTTGCACCGATCTCGCGCAGGCCGGTGCGGATACTTTGCATCATCCCCGGCTCATCCTCATCGTCCGCCGGCGGGCGGGCAATCGGATGCAGGCGCCAGACCATGATCGCGGCGATGACCGAGACGAGGGCATTCAGCAAAAAAATCTGCCCCGGCGCCATGATGATCAGCAAGCCACCCCCCAAGGCCGGTGCCACGATCTTCGACGCCTGGTTGATCGCATGACTGCGCCCGTTTGCGCGCATGCGGGTTGTCTCATCGGTCAGGGCCTGGATCGCGCCCTGCTTGGCAGGGGTAAAGAACGTGTCGACACCCGTGCGCAGCGCAATCAACACCATCAACACCGGCCAGTTCGGTGCGAAAAACAGGGCGCCGGTAAAGACCCCACGGCCCAGATTGCTCAGCACCAACACCCGATTGAGGCTCATCCGGTCGACGATCGCCCCGGCAAAGAGGCCAACCAACAGATATGGCAAACCAAACGCCACGCCAAGCACCGCATAGGCGTAAGTCGGGACAACCCAGACATAGGCCAGCAGCGCACCGATCGCGACGAAATCCAGCCAATCGGAAAAATCCGCAGGCACCTGCGCGATCAGCAAGCGCCGCAATTCTGTGCGTTTGTTCTCAGCCATGCTTTCCGGACGCTATGCGGCAGGGCAGCGAAGCGCCACCCGCAAACTGCCGCGTTGCACCACGTGCTTTCCCTTGCGATACGTCAACTATGGAATCCTTTCTGTTTCAAGCGACGATCTATCTCGGTGCCGCCGTCATCGCGGTGCCACTGGCATCACGTCTGGGGCTGGGTTCCGTCCTTGGCTACCTGCTCGCCGGGATCGTGATCGGCCCGCTGACCGGCCTCGTCGGCAGCGAAACGCAGGATCTGCAGCACTTTGCCGAATTCGGCGTCGTGATGATGCTGTTCCTGATCGGGCTAGAGCTGGAACCACGCGCCTTGTGGGATATGCGCGACCGGCTGATCGGTTTGGGCGGGCTGCAAGTGACATTAACAACGCTCGCCATCATGGGCGCCTGCATGGCCTTGGGATATCAATGGCCCTTTGCGCTGGCTGTGGGCATGTCGCTGGCACTGTCCTCGACCGCGATCGTTCTGCAAACGCTCAATGAAAAAGGGCTGATGCAAACCGGCGGTGGGCGATCAACCTTTTCGGTGCTGCTGACACAAGACATCGCCGTGATCCCGATTCTGGCCATTCTGCCATTGCTGGCCGCCCCCGCGATGATGCGCATGGGCGAGGATGGGTCGGTGCATCTCGCCACCGACGACCATCACGACGAACATGCGATGATGAGCCTCGTGGACGGACTACCGGGCTGGGGTGTTACCCTCGTAACTATCGCCGCCGTCGCCGCTGTGATCCTTGCCGGGATCTTCCTGACCCGGCCCGTCTTCCGCTACATCCATCAGGCGCGGCTGCGCGAGATGTATACAGCACTCGCCCTCCTGATGGTCGTCGCCACAGCGGTACTGATGAGCATGGTGGGCCTCTCACCCGCCTTGGGGACATTCCTCGCAGGCGTCGTTCTCGCCAACTCCGAATTCCGGCATGAACTGGAAAGCGACCTCGAACCGTTCAAGGGGCTGCTCTTGGGCCTGTTCTTCATCACCGTCGGGGCGGGCATCAACTTTACCCTGCTCCTCGATGCGCCCGGCTACATTCTGATCCTTACCCTCGGCGTGATGCTGATCAAAGGGGCAATCCTTTTTGTGCTATCATTATTGTTCAAAATACGTGGCAACGACCGATGGCTCTTCACCCTCGGTCTGGCGCAGGCTGGGGAATTCGGCTTTGTCTTGATCTCCTTCTCTGTTCAGCAGGGCGTCGTCAGCCAAGGTGAATCAAACACGCTCTTGTTGGTTGTCGCATTGTCGATGCTGATCACGCCGCTTCTGTTCATCCTTTACGAATTCCTCAGCAGTCGCCGGGGCGATCAGGATGACATGGAACCGGACAAGGTCGATTTCCAGGGCCCCGTCATCATCGCGGGGATCGGGCGGTTTGGGCAGATCGTCAACCGGCTCGTGCAAAGTGCGGGCTTTGACACCGTGGTGATCGACAGCAATCTGGCCGCCGTCGAGATGATGCGCAAATTCGGGTTCCGTGGCTTTTTTGGCGATCCGACCCGACCCGACCTGTTGCAGGCCGCAGGGCTGGAAGACGCCAAGGTGCTGGTGGTCGCCGTCGATGACAAGAAATCCGCGAACACGCTGGTCGCCTACGCCCGTAAGCAACGCCCTGACCTTCACATCGTCGCCCGCGCGCGCGACCGCGTCCATGTCTATGAACTTTTCGATGCAGGCGCCGACGATATCGTGCGCGAGATGTTCGACAGCTCACTCCGCGCCGGGCGCTACGTACTCGAGAATCTGGGGCTGTCGGATTACGAAGCGTCCGAGCTGGAACAGACGTTCTACCAGCACGACCGAACCGCCCTGCGCGAATTGGCCGAACTGTGGAAGCCGGGTGTACCGGTCGATAAGAACCCCGACTATGTCGACCGCGCCAAGGCGTTGAACAACGATCTGGAAACCGCCCTTGCCGCACGCCAGCAAGAGAATGAACGGAAGGCCAGTTAGGGGTCAGACCACGACCACCCGCCCCGGACCTGATCCGGGGCCTCGACCGAACGATACATTCACGCTGCCTTCACCGGTACACAGGCACGATCGCAAAGGTTAACGAAACGGCCACCGACCGCGCGCGAAGGTCCGACGGAATTCCGATAGTTTTCCGATGGTTTTCCGATCGCGCCTAACGCCAGATCGCGACTTTAAAACAAAGGGTTACACATCGATCCGTAACCAACTTGACAAAATTACCAAACAAAGGGCCAAATTTTCAATCTTGAGTTGTACTTAAGCGTCACTCACCCCCGCCTCCGCAAAGGTCGCCATGCCTGAATGACAGGCAATCGCCCCTTTCAGAACACCAATCGCCAGCGCCGCGCCTGACCCTTCGCCCAGCCGCAAACCAAGATTCAGCAACGGCTGTTTGTCGATCGCATCCAGCAACCTTTGATGTGCCCCCTCCGCGCTCAGATGCCCGGCGACCGTATGGTCCAGCGCACCCGCTTGCGCCCGGGCCAACACAGCGGCCGCAGCGGTGCAAATGAACCCGTCCAGGATCACCGGAATGCGGTGATGCCGTGCCGCAGCGATTGCCCCCGCCATCGCGGCAAGCTCTCGCCCGCCAAGGCAGCGCAGCACCTCCAGCGGATCGTCCGCAGCATGCAGCGCGACACCCTTGGCCACAACCTCAGTCTTGCGGGTCAGACCCGCATCATCCACGCCTGTCCCGCGCCCTGTCCAATCAGCGGCGTCGCCACCAAAAAGCGCATGGGCAATGGCTGCGGCAGAGGTCGTATTCCCGATCCCCATCTCGCCAGTCACCAGCAGATCAGACTGCGGATCGACAGCAGACCAACCGGTTTGAAGGGCCGCGACAACCTCATCCCCGGTCATCGCTGGCCCTTGCGTGAAATCTTGCGTCGGTGTGTCAAGCGACAGGGCATGCACATCCATCTTGGCCCCAAAAGCCTTGGACAGCTGGTTGATCGCGGCCCCGCCATGCTCAAAATTCGCAACCATCTGCGACGTCACTTCCGCCGGAAAGGCCGAGACGCCCTGCGCGCAGACGCCATGGTTGCCGGCGAAGACGATCACCTGCGGATTTTCGAGGGTCGGCTGCGCGGTGCCGCGCCAGCCTGCGTACCAGATGGCAAGGTCTTCGAGCCGCCCCAAGGCGCCGGGCGGCTTGGTGAGTTGCCCATTACGATCCTGCGCGCCCTGCAATGCGGACGGATCGGGGGCCGGGGCCTGCGCCAGTAACGCGCGGAAATCGGAAAGGGTGCAAAACGGTGCAGGCATCAGGTCCTCGTTGCGTGAATCTTCGGACATGTCTAACGAATGGGATCACAATGAAAAGGCTGGATTGGATGCAGGAAAAATGATGAGACCGGGGGACATAGTGGCCGCGATCGGTTTGCTGAGCCGGCTGCCGGTGCCGGTAGATGGAGAGAGGGTCGCAGCACGCGGCGCAGCGGCGGGCTGGGCCTATCCGCTGGCCGGGCTGGTCGTCGGGGTCATGGTCGCGGCGGTTGCATCGCTGGCCGTCTGGATGGGCGTGCCGGGTGGCGTCGCCGCGGCGCTGGCCCTTGCCACATCCGTGATCATCACAGGTGCCATGCATGAGGACGGGCTGGCCGATAGCGCGGATGGGCTGTGGGGCGGTTGGGACCGCGACCGCCGATTGGAGATCATGAAAGACAGCCGGATCGGCGTCTACGGTGTGTCCGCTTTGATGCTGTCTTTCCTGATCCGCTGGCTGGCGCTGGCGCCTTTCGTGACGGCAGGTCTGCATTGGCCGGTCATCCTGACGGTGGCCATGGTCAGCCGCACGGGGATGGTAGGCGTCATGGCGTTGCTGCAGCATGCACGGGATGACGGGCTAAGCCGATCCGTCGGGCGGCCAAGCCCCGCGACAGCATTGATCGCGATACTCATCGCTGCCGTGCCAGCGGTTTACTTCTGGAATGTCGGGATCATCATGATTGCCTGCGTGGTTGCACTGACAACATTGGTCTGTGCACTGATCGCAAAAGCGAAGATCGGCGGGCAGACCGGAGATATTTTGGGGGCAACACAGCAGATGGTCGAGATGGCGGTGCTGCTGACGTTACTTGTCCTGATCAGCAGCTAAGGGCGGCGTCGAATGACGCCGGGCCGTCAAACTGGCCAATGATCCGCGCCTGAAGCATGCCATCAACCATGCGGGTCGCCATGATGTTAAACCAATCGGCATCCGCCGTGATCATCTCGGGGCCCCCTCCGCAATCACGGATGCCGCCGCCGATAAAGTCCTCCCCGATGCGGTGATTGGTCAGGCCAGAGGCTGCGGTCACTTCGCTCAAAGCGCCATCCTTGAAGCGCCAGACCCGCAGGGTCTTGGCCAGATGTGGGCGGTCGATATAGGCGATCTCGACATAGCCGTCGCCATCAAGATCGGCCGCACCTATTGGTGCGAGCCAGCGGTTGCGGGTGCCGATGTGAGGTGTTGCTGCGATCTTGCCAGTCTCGTCATATATGGCGAGTTGAGCGCCAGAACTGACTTGGGTTTCGACCACAATGACTTCGTCGTCGCCGTCGCCATCAACATCTGCCAAGCGAGGTGCGATATCTTCGAAGACCCGATCGAGGGGAAGCCTGAAAGTATAGCTTGTTTCCCTGACAACAAGTTCGGTGAACAGAGTTCCATTTTTTTCGGTGTCCACATTGATGATCAGTCGCGACCACTCAATCGCGTCGCCGAGCACACCATGGGCATAGCGATCCGTCGGCCCAGCATATTCCGCCGAAACAATCGTTTCTGCCGAAAGCGGCGCAGCGATGACCGCCAGAACCGCCGCCCAGCGCCACATCAAATCTGCTTTTCCGGCATCTGCACACGCAGCCCGTCCAGTTCATCCGTCACCTTCAACTGGCAGGTCAGCCGCGACTTTGTCGCGTCGGGCTGATAGGCAAAGTCGAGCATGTCCTCTTCCATGGCGTCCTTGGCGGGCAGTTTCTCGACCCAGGCGTCGTCCACATAGACATGGCAGGTGGAACAGGCACAGGCGCCGCCGCAATCGGCCTCGATCCCGGGGATGCCGTTGTCGCGCGCGCCTTCCATTACGGTCAGCCCGTTAGCGACATCCACCACATGCTCTTTCCCGCCGTGTTCCACATAAGTAATCTTGGCCATTGCCCGCCCTCGTCCTTCACCATCTGGTTTTCGTCCCGCCAGATGTAGTGGACAGTGGCTGTTTCGACCAGTGGAAATGCCCGGTTCGCGGCGCAAATTCCCGTGGGGTCTTGTGCGATGAATCGGACGGAATGTCGGTGTTGGCGCTATCAGCTGTGCGGAAAGTCGCACATCCGTACCAAAGCGCGCCATTCAATCCGCAATAAATACATTTTTACCAGCTATTTAGCCGCAGTCCGCGATCTTGCTTGTCCTTGCATCGCAGAGCAGGTTTTCTGTCCCATATGCCCGCAAAGGGCAATTTCTGGGAGGACACATCATGAAAATGTTCACCGCCGCAGTCGCGGCAAGTCTGGTTTTGGTGACACCCGCCGCGCAGGCGGAAGAGGCGAGCTATATTCTTGCCACCGCATCGACCGGCGGCACCTATTATCCAGTCGGGGTGGCCCTATCGACGCTGGTCAAGGTCAAGCTGGAGCCGGGCGAAAACATCGGGATGTCGGCGATCAGCTCGGCCGGATCGGGCGAAAACGTGCGTTTGATCCGCGAAGGCGAGGCGCAGTTCGCCATTCTGCAGGGTCTCTTCGGCTATTACGCCGCCACCGGCACCGGCCCGGTGGAGGAAGCAGGACCGCAGGAACACCTACGCTCGGTCACAATGCTGTGGCAGAATGTGGAACAGTTCGTCGTGGCCGCCGATGCCGCCGAAACAGGCACGATCGAAGACCTTGTTGCCCTGAAAGGTGAGGCGATGGCGCTGGGTCGCCAGAACTCCGGCACGATCGGATCGAACGCTACAATTCTTTCGGGGTTCGGGGTTGACATCGAGAACGATTATGAACTGGTCTTCGCGGGCTATGGCCCATCGGCCGAGGCGCTGCAGAACGGTCAGGTCAAAGGCATTGGCACGCCCGCCGGCGTCCCCACCGGTGCCGTCAGCCAGTTGATGGCAGCGGCGGGGGACAGCGTGAAAATGCTGAATTTCACCGAAGAGCAAGTTGCCCAAGCTGACGGAGACCGCGGTCTGTGGACGCCTTATGTGATCCCCGCAGGCACGTACCCTGGCCAGACCGAGGACATCAACACCATCGCGCAACCGAACTTCCTCGCGACCCATGCCGATATCCCTGAAGAGAACGTCTATCTGATCACCAAGACGATCTATGAAAACCTGCCCTTCCTGCAGGCCATTCATCCGGCGACCAAGGTGATGGCGATTGAACAGGCGATTGCAGGTCTGCCTGTGCCGCTGCATCCCGGCGCGGCGCGGTATTATCAGGAACAGGGGATCGAAATTCCCGAGCGTCTGATCGCTAAATAAAGCACATGGCCCGCGCTGCATTTGCGCGGGCCTTTTTCAAAGGATGACATGATGTCCGAAGAACGCTCTGCCGAGGGCGCGACCCAGCGAGAGTTTGGTGGCGTGCCAGGCATCGTCCTGTCGATCCTGTGCTTTCTGATCGCGGTCGGTCACATCTATGTTGCCTTCGACCCGATCATCTCGGAATTCCAGCGAAACGCCTATCACTTTGCCGGTTTCGCGTTTCTGGCTGCTGTCCTGTTTCCCGTGATCCGTGGGGCGACGCGCAGTCTGCCGATGTTGATCTTTGATCTGTGCTTGGGCGTGTCCGTCGCGATCGCCGCCGTTTACATGCCTTATGCAGAGCAAGGCATTTATGACCGCGGCGTCAAGCTGAACACGCTGGATTGGTTAGCGACCGTCCTATGCGTCGTCGGCGCCATCGAGTTGACCCGTCGCCTGACCGGCTGGGTTATTCCGATCCTGATCATTCTGGCACTGACCTATGTCGGCTATTGGGGCCGATTGATCGGGGGCGTATTTTCGTTTCCGGGCCTGTCTTGGGAGTCGATCGCGTTCCGGTCAATCTTTGGCGATGACGCGATGTTCGGGACGATCGCCCGGATTTCGTCGACCTTCGTTTTCCTCTTCATCATCTTCGGCGCTTTCCTGATCCGGTCGGGCGCAGGGGATTTCGTCATCAACCTTGCCCGCGCCGTCGCAGGCCGCATGGTGGGTGGGCCCGGGATCGTCGCCGTGATCGCCTCGGGCCTGACTGGTACGATCAGCGGGTCGGCGGTGGCCAATACCGCATCGACCGGGGTCATCACGATCCCGCTGATGAAAAAGGCTGGCTTTCCCCCGAAATTCGCGGGCGGGGTCGAGGCGGCATCCTCGACCGGTGGTCAGTTGATGCCGCCGATTATGGGCGCGGGGGCCTTCGTGATGGCGAGCTTTACGCAAATTCCATATGAAACCATCGTCGCGGTCGCCGCCTTGCCTGCGCTTCTTTATTTCCTGTCGGTTGTTTTCTTCGTGCGGATCGAAGCCCGGCGGCTGGACCTGCCCCCGATGGAAAGCGATGGGCAAACGTTGAAGTCAGCGTTCGTCGAAGGTGGCGCGAGCTTTATCATCCCCATCGCCGGGTTGATCGCGATGCTGGTGTCGGGCTTCACCCCCGCCTATGCCGCCGTCTTTGGCATCCTCGCCGTTGTCGCCTCAAGCTGGCTGACCAAGAACCCGATGGGTCCCCGTGCGGTGTTCGACGCACTGGTAATGGGCACCAAGGGGATGATCATGACCGCCGTTCTGTTATGCGCCGTCGGCCTGATCGTTAACGTCATCGCCACGGCCGGGGTCGGCAACACGTTCAGCCTGATGATCGCCGAATGGGCCGGGGGCAACCTGTTGATTGCGATCATCATGGTGGCCATCGCCAGCCTTGTGTTGGGCATGGGGTTGCCGGTGACGGCGGCTTATATCGTGTTGGCGACACTGTCCGCCCCGGCTTTGGCAGGGATGATCCAGGACAGATTCGTGATCGACGCATTGGCCGCAGGCTCATTGGATCCCACTGCGATGCCGATCCTGATGCTGGGCGGAGTTGATCCGGCGCTTTTGACCGGTGCGATCCCGTCTGAAGAGGCCAGCGCCATCGTCCGCAACTTGCCGTTGGAGGTCGCCGCGCCATTGCGCGATATGGTCGTCCCATCAGAAGTCGCTGTTGGCGCGATCCTGTCGTCCCATATGATCATCTTCTGGCTCAGCCAGGACAGCAATGTGACGCCACCTGTCGCCTTGGCGGCGTTTACCGCGGCGGCGATTGCGAAAGCCCCAGCGATGGCCACCGGGGTAGCCAGTTGGAAGCTGGCAAAGGGGCTCTACATCGTGCCTTTGATGATGGCGTATTCGCCGCTTTTGTCTGGTGAATGGGCCGAAGTGGTCATCATCTTTGGCTTCGGCGTCGTGGGTATCTATGCGCTGGCCGGTACGTTGCAGGGCTGCATGGAAGCGCGGATTGGCTGGCCCGTCCGTATCGTTCTGGGTATCGCCGGTGCGGCCTGCCTGTGGCCCGCAAGCCATTGGGTCCATCTGGGCGCTGCTGCGATCGTCGCGGCCTTGCTGGTTTTGAATGTCCGCGGGAAATCGGCGGTGGCGGCATGAACGATGTGCATCATGGATCCTGTCTGTGTGGTGCCGTCACGCTGTCGATGACGGGGCCCCTGCCCCAACCTTCGGCGTGTCATTGCACAGCCTGCCGCAAGCATTCGGGGCACTTCGAGGCCTCGGTCGATGTACCGCGTGATGCCGTTGTGGTGGCAGGTCAAGAGAATATCACCTGGTATCAATCGTCCGACAAGGTCCGGCGCGGTTTTTGCCGTATATGCGGATCTTCGCTGTTCTGGGACCCGGTGTTTCGAGATTGGACAGCGGTTGCGATGGGCGCGTTCGACGGACCGACCGGGGCAAGGTTGAAGATGCATATCTTTGTGTCGGAGAAGGGTGATTACTACGAGATCACTGATGAGCTGCCGCAGAATGCGCGCTGATCTGATCGCGCCTCAATCCTCCGCTTCGGCGGCTTCGTTCCACCTGACCGCGTAGTCGGATTGAGACACAGTTTCGGATCTCGCCCGACTTTCCATCGGCTTGCGCACCGCAAAGTTCAACAAAAGCGGTAGACCACCTGGCGGTGCCGCGTCCAGGCGAGGACGCCGCCCCGTTACCAGGGGATTGCTCATCCGGACCACACCTTCCGCGGCATGCGGACGGAGTGGCTGGAGTTCGCAAGTGATGATTTCATAGCCCATGGCCCGCGCCCAGAAACCGAATACGATCTCTGGGCAGATCTGGTAAAAGCCATGGTTAATCCAGTTATTGCCAGGCGAATGGGCCACAAACACTCCGCCGGGTTTGAGCATTTTATCGACATTGCGGTAGGCTGTCGGCAGGTCGAAGATATGTTCACAGGTGCCACCGTCATAGATGACATCGAAGGTCTCGTGCAGGTCTTTTTCGATGGGTTTGCCAAGGTCACGGATGATGGACGCATTCTCAAAATCCGACATGTCGAGGGAGTCGACCGCTGAGAAGCCAAGTTTTCGAAAGAACGTCTCGGCGTATTGGTCATTTGGATTTCGAAGATCATCTTCGGTCATGCCCGGAAGATGATCTTTGATCGCTTGCGCGAACATCTTGGCCGAGGCGCCGCGGCGGGTCCCGTGAAACACCTGTCGGCCCAGCATCAGCATATGGCCAGACAGGTTCTGCTGTTTCGTCAGTTCGATCAGGCGGGTCGCCAATGTGTCGGGGATGCCCATGACATTCCTTAACTCGGTTTCGCGCACCTTATGATGCATTTTCGAGGAATTGAAAGGCTTTCGGGAACTCCGACGAAGATGTCGTCGCTTGCGCCGTTCCAACACGAATTTAGGAAGCCCGGGTGAAGCCGGTGCGTTGCACGCGGACGGTTTTTCTTTCATTTTACGACCGCTCGACAAGGCAAGACGGGCCGCTCCGGACGCTCAATATTTCGTCGATGGGCCTTGTCGCTGACAAATGCCCGACAAAAAAACGGGCGAGCCATGGCAGCTCGCCCGTTCCACTCTCTCGCTCTGAACGCTTATTCTTCCTCGAGCACCAGCGCCACGAAACGTGGATCACCACCGCGGCGGACCAGCAGCAACAGCGATTTGCGCCCCGCCTCTGTCGCGGCTTCGATCTGGTCTTCCAGATCGGTGATGCTCGTGATCGCCTGCTGACCGGCCTCGGTAATTACATCGCCCTCAAGAAGCCCTTTGGAAGCGGCCTCTGAGTCCGGGTTGATGCCGGTAATCACAAGCCCCTCTTCGAGGTCCAGCCCATATTGATCGCTCAATTCTTCGGTGATTTCCGACAATGTCAGACCCAGAATATCAGCCTCTGACCCGGTTTCGGGATCTTCTTCGGTAGATGCGGGGAAAGCCACGGCCTCGGACGTTTCGCGACGGCCCAGCGTCACGGTCAGCGATTCCATATCGCCCTCACGCAGGACTTCGACCGGCACCTCTTTGCCCACCGGCGAGTTGCCCACGATACGGACCAGTTCGCGCGTATCCTCGATCTCGACTCCGTCGAAATTCAGGATCACGTCGCCGGACAACATGCCCGCATCCTCGGCCGGGCCAGCAGGCACATCGGTGACCAAAGCACCACGCGCCAGGTCAAGACCATCAATGGCATCAACCATATCGGGCGTAACATCCTGAATGCGCACACCCAGCCACCCGCGACGGGTTTCGCCGAATTCCTTCAGCTGATCGATCACGTTCGTCACGACCGCCGCTGACATCGCAAAACCGATCCCGATTGAACCCCCATTGGGTGACAGGATCGCCGTATTCACGCCAATCACCTCACCATCCATGTTGAAAAGCGGACCGCCGGAGTTACCCCGGTTAATGGCTGCGTCGGTCTGAATGTAGTCATCATATGTGCCCGACAGCGCACGATTGCGCGCCGACACGATCCCGGCACTGACCGAGAAACCCTGGCCCAACGGGTTACCCATGGCCATGACCCAATCACCCACGCGACTACCATCGCCGTTGCTGTCGCCGAATTCGACGAATTCGAGACCGTCCAGATCGACCTTCAAGAGCGCGATATCGGTATTGGGGTCGGTGCCCACGATTTCGGCGGGTACGCCTGGTTCACCGCCGGGGTAAAATTCGATCAGGATTTCATCGGCACCCTCGATCACGTGATTATTTGTCACGATGAAACCATCAGCCGAAATTACAAAGCCCGAACCAAGGGCCGACGAACGACGCTGCCCGCCATCGGGACCACGATCAAGATCGTTGAAAAAATCCTCGAAAGGTGAGCCTTCGGGCACAAGACCCTGCGGCCCGGTTCGCCCGGCGATGGTCGTACTGGTGGTAATATTCACGACCGATGGACTGACCTGTTCGGCCAGATCGGCGAAGGTCTGCGGCCGCGCCTGCGCCTCTGACGCCGTTACCTGAGCCAGCACGAGCGCCAATGCCAGCATCAACGCGGTAAACAGAGCCATGAGTGGGCGGCGGTCCCTAACCTTTTGAATTGCGATTGCTTTCGTCTTCACGCGCAAATCTCCTTTTGCGTTGACTGCCCAAATCCGGTTGGGCGACCTCATCTTCACTGATCATCTATGTAGGGCGGGAATTATTCAACACAAACCGCGTCACCAGGCTGTGATTGGCATACGATTGAAAATCAATGCCTCGCTAGCCCGCGAAGCCGGAGGATCGACCGCCAGTGACCGCGTATCGTCGTGACATTCTGTGCCAGGCGATTGGTCGCGTCGATTTCCCGATCGTATGATCGTCCATGAGATGGGCCGGAACGGTAGTTTGATCCGCGCCTGCAATTCAGGCGCAACGGTCGATTTTCCGTTTCTGGATGCGCCATGCAGAAAGTTGACGGGGGGGGATCACGATCCAGCGGTTACCATTCCATCGTGGTCGATACCGGAGGGCGTCAAAAAAGAGACCAGCGTAACAGCTGGCCCCTTTCATTCGTCTTGGCGGTGACGGCTATTCCTCTGCCGCTGCAGGTGGTGCCAACCCAGTATCCGACTTTAGATAATTGAAGAATTCATTATCCGGCGACAGCACCATCGTGGAGTTATCGGCGTTCAATGAGTTCTGGTAGGCGGTCATTGACCGGTAGAATTCGAAGAATTCCGGGTCGGCCCCAAATGCCTCGGCGAAGATGCGGTTACGTTCACCGTCGGCTTCACCACGGGTGATCAGGGCATCGCGGTTGGCATCGGCCAGCAATTCAGCCGACGTCCGGTCTGCTGCGGCTTCGATCCGCTGCCGTGCCTCGCTACCACGCGCCCGCAAGTCAGCCGCTTCCTCATCCCGTTCTGCGATCATCCGGGCAAAGGTTGCCGTCTGGTTTTCCGGCGGCAGGTCGGTGCGTTTCAGCCGCACGTCGATAATCGCCAGGCCAAGGTTGTCGGCCCGCAGGTCCGTCCGGTCACGGATCCGTTGCATCAACGCAGCCCGGTCGACCGACAGAATGTCGTTCGATGTGACCGAACCCAGCACTTCGCGGATGCCGTCATCAAGGATCCGATCAAGCGACCGACCCGCGGCAGTTTCGCCGCCGTCACCGACCGCCTGACGGAACTTGGTCACGTCTTCGATCCGGTAACGCGCGAAGGCGTCGACGATCAGAATGCGCTGGTCTTCAGGTGTGACGCTGATCGGGTCAAGGTCACGCGACAGGATCAGGTCGCTATAGCGCACGACCTCGTCCACCAGAGGCATCTTGAACGCAAGACCGGGTGTTTCCTGCACTTGTACAACACGACCAAATCGCAGCACGAGCGCCTTTTCGCGTTCATCCACGATAAAGATCGATGAAAGACCGATAATGACGGCAAGCGCCAGAATGGGGATGAGATAGACAGATTTCCGCATCAGTTCGACCCTCCCGGGCGGCGCAGTTCATTGAGAGGCAGATAGGGAACGACCCCTTGGCTGCCGCCGTTACCATTTTCGTCAAGCAGGATTACATCGACCCGACCCAGCACCTGTTCCATCGTTTCCAGGTAAATCCGCTTGCGCGTCACTTCAGGGGCAAGCTGATATTGTTTTAGGACGGCGGCAAAGCGAGACGCCTCACCGATTGCGTTGTTCACGACCTCGGCGCGGTAGGATTCGGCGATTTCAAGGGTCGCCGCTGCTTCACCGCGGGCTTCGGCAACAACGCGGTTGGCATAAGCATCAGCCAGGTTTTGCAGGCGCGACCGTTCCTGTGCGGCGTTCTGGACGTCACGGAATGCGTCGAAGGGCGATTTGCGTTGCTCATTGCCCTCGGCATCGGTCACGTCGACCTCGATATCGGGTGCGACCGCTTTGTTGAAGTTCACACGGACGATGTTCACGCCGCTTTCGTACTCATCAAGCGTGTTTTGAATCTGCCGTTCCAGTTCTTCCGCGATAGCACCACGGTTCGTGTTCAGGATCGGTGTCAGTTCCGACTGGGCCACGATTTCACGCATGGCGGATTCAGATACGGCCTCGATCGTGGCGGCGGGATCAAACAGTGTGAATTTGAATTGCGCCGGATCGGCGATGTTCCAAACTACCTGAAAGTCGATATCGACGATGTTTTCGTCACCCGTCAGCATAAGACCTGCATCGCCACCAGAGGTCGACGTGCCGATGTCGATGCGCTGTTCCTGAGTCACGCTGACCTTTTCGTAGGTGACCAGCGGCCAGGGCGCGAAGTTCAGACCAGGTTCGCCTATTTGGTGGAATTCACCCAAAAACAGTTCAACCGAGCGTTCTTCGGGCCGCACCGAATAAAGCGAGGAAAATAACCACAACCCGGCCAACACGATCAGTCCGATACCGACGGTTCCACGGTTAAGCTGAGGTGCACCGCCGCCACCGCCACCGCCGTTAGCGCCGCGCTGACCGCCACCGCCCATCAGAACGCGCAACTGCTCGCGGCCCTTGTTTACCAAATCGTCGATTTCGGGGATGTTGGGCCGGTCGTCGCCCGGTTTGCGACCGCCATTGCCACGGTCATCATCACCGCCGCCCGATCCTTTGTTCCCGCCGCCGCCCCATGGGCCCCCAGTGTTTCCTGTCATCGTGTGTCTCAGCTTCCTTATTCAATGCCCATGCTCTGGACAGTCCTTGTGCCATGTGTGCCTTGCCCGGTCAAAATCAAGCGCTGCGCATAGGCTCTTTCATGGTCACGATTTCCTCTGCCATGGTCGGGTGAACGGCCACGGTTCGATCGAAATCCTCTTTTGTTGCGCCCATCTTCACGGCGATCCCGACCATCTGGATCATTTCACCGGCATGATCTGCGACGATGTGACAACCCAGGATCTTGCGGCTTTCCTTGGCCACCACCAGTTTCATCAACACGCGCTCGGACTTTCCTGCAAAAGCCTGCTGCATCGGGCGGAATGAGGTGCAATAAACCTCGATCGGCTCTTGTTCGCGAGCCTCTTCCTCGGTCAGGCCGACTGTGCCGAGTTCGGGCTGGGTAAAGACAGCGGAAGGGATCAGGTCGTGGTCAGGTTTTGTGGGATTGCCTTTGAAAACCGTTTCGACAAAAGCCATGCCTTCACGGATGGCCACCGGCGTCAGTTGCACACGATTGGTCACGTCTCCGATAGCGTAGATCGAGGGAACCGATGTCTGAGAATAATCATCAACCGCGACCTCACCGCGGCGACCGAGTTTTACGCCCGCCTCTTCCAGACCGATGCCATCGGTGTTTGGCGACCGCCCCGTGGCGAACAGCACGTGATCAAAGACCTTCTCGGTACCATTTGTGGCCTTCACCCAGATCGGTTCTTTGGCCGTTTTAGCTGTATCGCTTTTCGGATTGCTTGCGATATCCTGTGCCGGTGCACCCATCGCCGCGTCGGAGTTGGTCGGTTGCGCGCCGGTGTGATCCTCGCTCGCCGGGGCCATTTCGACAATGTTCGTTCCGACATGCAGGTTGATCCCACGCTGGATCATCGAGTCCGCCAGAAGCCCACGCGCCTCATCGTCAAAGCCCCGCAGAATTTGCGCGCCGCGATAATATTGTGTCACCTCGACCCCCAGACCATGCAGGATGCAGGCGAATTCACAAGCGATATAGCCGCCGCCGATGATCAACACGGATTTGGGCATTTTCTCCATCAGGAATATGTCATTGGACACGATCCCCAGATCGGCATTGGGCATGTCAGGACGGACGGGATGACCGCCTGTCGCGATCAGGACATGCTTTGCCGTTACCGTCTTGTCGTTGATCCTGACCGTGTGGGGGTCATCCATGATGGCGCGCCCGTCGAAAATTTCGACGTCAGAGCCATTCAGGAGGTTGCGATAAACCTCTTCCAGCCGGTCCAGTTCAGCATGCAGCCGGGTGCGAAAATTGCCCCAGTTGAAATCTCCATGCTGCACGTCCCAGCCATATTGTCGCGCATCGTCAAAGATATCAGGGTAGCTGCTGGCATAGACCATCAGTTTCTTGGGGACGCAACCGCGGATCACACATGTGCCGCCCATGCGGTACTCTTCAGCGAGCGCGACCTTGGCGCCGGTCGCCGCGGCCACCCGTGCCGCCCGAACCCCGCCAGAGCCGCCACCGATGACAAAGAGGTCGTAGTCGAAGGTCATGTTGCTGCTCCGTTTTTTGGTCGAGATGTTGTTCTGGGTCACGCGGCGCGCCAAGAGGTCATTGGCCGTTCAATCCTGGAGATCGGCAAAGATATTGGTGTCATCGAGCACGTTGAAGTGAATCTCGGCCCCACCGTCGTCTTCGATGTCGCGCACCGTGACGCGGCCATCGCCATGTCCGACGATGACGGTATCGCAGATATCCAGAAACAGCCCGTTTTCGACCACACCCGGAATTTGGTTCAGCATCAGGCTCAGCTGGCGCGGATTGCCGATCCGTTTGAGGTTCAGATCAAGAATATGGTTTCCTTCATCTGTCACAAAGGGTGTATCGCCAGCTTTGCGCAGGGTGACTTCGCGGCCCAAAACATCCATGCCGACAAGCGTTTCCTCGACCAGGGCCTGCGTCGTGCGGGCACCAAACGGAATGATCTCAACCGGCAATGGGAACGCACCAAGTGTGTCGACCTTTTTTGAGGCATCGGCGATCACGATCATGCGGTCACTCGCCGTCGCCACGATCTTTTCCTGCAGATGCGCACCACCGCCACCCTTGATGAGATTCAGATCGGCATCATATTCATCGGTCCCGTCGATGGTCACGTCCAGCCAGCGGGCCTCATCGAGTGTGATCACGTCGATCCCTACATCCTGCGCGAGTTTGGCGGTCCGACTGGAGGTCGGTACTCCTTTGATCTTAAGACCTTCTTCGCGCACCATCTCGCCTAGACATTGTACAAGCCACGCTGCAGTCGATCCCGTTCCGAGCCCTACCTTCATACCGGATTTCACATAGTCGGTCGCCTGCTTTGCAGCGACGAATTTCGCCTTGTCGATGGGGGACAGTTCACTGGTCATGCGGCAGCTCCGAAAATACTCGTTGTCTTATAGGCAAGTTGCCCGGCAGGTGCGAGACCTCAAATGCCCACAAGGATGTGAGATCGTCGTGCACCTTTCGTATGACAAGCGTCGCATTTAAACGGACGCGGCCATCTTGTTGCGGTAGCGTGACTGCCATGGCATTTAACTTTCTCATGCGCCCCGCCTCTGACCACGCATGGCTTTGCATGCGATTGGAACCGGAGCCGCTGAAATTATCTTGCGAAACCGTGCTTGCTCACCACGCGGCGCAAGGACAAAAGACCAACTGCTTATCTAGCGCTAAGCCCCGATGGCCCGATCACCAATCGCGCAAATCGCCTGAAGGACGACCGTTCTGATGTTTCTATCCGTATTCGACATGTTCAAGATTGGGGTTGGCCCATCATCGTCGCATACCATGGGGCCCATGGTGGCCGCGGCCCGTTTTCTGGATCATCTGCAGGCGCAGCCTTTCAAAGTGCATGGGCTGCGGGCTTCGCTGCACGGCAGTCTGGCGTTTACAGGGGTTGGTCATGCGACCGATCGCGCCGTCATTCTAGGGCTCGCCGGGTTTCGACCAGATGATTATGATGCCGACCGCGCCGAAGCCGAACTCAACCGTATCAAGGCCGAACATTGCGTGAAACCCGATGGTCTGGGTCAACTGGCCTTCGATCCACAGCAACATCTCATCTTCGACTATGGCCCGCCGCTGCAAGGTCATGCCAATGGATTGATCCTGCGTGGTACGGACGCGCAAGGCGACGTGATAATCGAGATTACCTATTATTCAGTTGGTGGAGGTTTTATCCTGACCGCGCAAGAGTTGGCGGCTGGTAAGGACGCCGATGGTGGTCCTGCCGTCCCGTACCCGTTCAAAACGGCGGATGAAATGCTGCAGATGGCCGAAACCTCGGGCAAGAGCATCGCCCAGATGAAACGCGCGAACGAAGTATCCCGTGGGTCCGACACGGATCTGGATCGCGGCCTTTCCCGCATCTGGGACGTGATGAACGATTGCATCGACAGGGGGCTGACAAGGGAAGGCACCCTTCCCGGTGGTCTGAAGGTACGGCGGCGGGCCAAAGCCATTCATGATGCACTGCTGGCCGAGCGGGGCATGAACTTGACCGCGCCACATACCATCAACGACTACATGTCGACATACGCAATGGCGGTAAACGAAGAAAATGCCGCTGGTGGCCAAGTCGTCACCGCCCCTACGAACGGCGCGGCAGGCGTCGTACCGGCAACGATCCGTTATTGGCTGGACCATGTGCCGGGCGCCACCACTTCGCGGGTCCCCGAATTTCTACTGACGGCCGCGGCTATTGGCGGCTTGATCAAGTTCAACGCCTCGATTTCGGGCGCGGAATGTGGGTGCCAGGCCGAGGTGGGCAGCGCATCTGCCATGGCCGCCGCCGGCCTTGCGGCCGTACTTGGGGGCACGCCGGAGCAGATCGAAAACGCCGCCGAAATCGCGCTCGAGCATCATTTGGGCATGACGTGCGACCCGGTGAAGGGTTTGGTTCAAGTCCCCTGTATCGAACGGAATGGACTGGGGGCGATCAAGGCCGTATCGGCGGCGTCGCTCGCCTTGCGCGGGGATGGCAAGCACCTTGTTTCGCTTGACGTCGCTATCGAAACGATGCGCCAGACCGGCGCGGACATGAGCGAGAAGTATAAGGAAACTGCCCTGGGCGGGCTGGCGGTGAATGTGCCCAACTGCTAGGCCTTGGCGTATGCGTTATTTCGAAAAATTGGCTATGGTCTTCGCGCTTGTCGGAACACCCGCCGCCCCGGACCCGTGGCATGAAGTCATACCCAAAGTCGCGGAACGCGCGGATTTTTTGATCGCCGAGGCGCACCGACGCGGTTTTGAAAGAATCTCGGTTCGGATGCGCGATGAAATCACGTGGCATGCCTTTTATCGCGACAGCCACGAGTGTGGCATTCTGGGGCGTATGCTTGGCGTTCCGGAACTAGTTGCCGATTACGAGAAGATCGAAGAACCAGACATTACGAATGAGATGCGGGGTGCAGACATCCTGCGCTTACATGGTGTCGGACGCACATATGCCGCATGGGTCAGTCAGGCCGAATGGTATGCAAAGCAGAACCTTTCCGACAAGGTGGACACTTGGAACAGCATATGCGCGAATTGGGATACGATCCGTTACGCGCCCAAATTCATCATCACGACAGGCCCATCCTACGCGGATTTTCCGACGCTCAATTACCTCCCTGATGATCACCCGGTGATCGAGATCGATAGCCAAGGGATGAGCGATTGGGAAATCGAGCGTTTTTTGCCCATAATTCAGGCCGGATTGGAGCGCGGTCCCAACTTTGCCGGTCGATATTCGATTGTGGCGTTAAGTTGCGGAACGTCCTGCCGCCTTTACGATATCACCGATACCGGGACCGGCGAGGGGATCACCGCCCCTTTCGGCGGTGAGGAGACAACGGAGCTCAATGTCGATTTCAACGTGAACAGCCAGCTGATCTATGTCACCCACCTTGGTGGCAAAGTCGACGAATGCGTTCTGCGTGCATGGCATTTCGATGGCACGGAATTTGTTTTGAAACATGAGCAGGTTTTTGCACGAGAAGACGTCGGTTGTAATATTGGCAATTTCCGTGTCATTCGCGGCTGAGGCTTTCGAATAATCCTGGCGAAACCAACGATGACGTATTCTGACAAACACACGACCACCCTGTACCACTTCAGCGACGTCGGCGACATTACCGAATTCGTTCCGAGACGGGTCGTCCGCGACCGTCCGCCCGGACGGGAATGGCTAAATGGGCCGTTGGTCTGGGCGATCAACGAAGCCTATGATTTCCTGTACCTCTTTCCCCGCGATTGCCCGCGCATCGTTGTTTGGGCTACCGAGCGAACACATGTAGATGATCGATGCAGATGGCTTGGTCGTGCCGATCGGGCCGCCTATTTTCAGACCCATTGGGCGGGTGCGATCTCACGAGCGACGCTTTGGAGATACACCCTACCCGCCGATAGTTTTACAATGCTGGGTGATGTCGGAATGGCCGTCAGCAAGGAAGTCGTCAAACCAATCCAAAAACATCGCCTCACGAGCCTGCGCACGCTTTTGAAAGCACGCAAGGTCGCACTGCGCCCGATTTCAGACATCAACGCAATGACCGATCTATTCGAGACCAGCCTGCATGTCAGCGCTATTCGTCTTGGTAATGCACGTTGATTGTCAGTGAGGCAAAGCCAGCCTAGGCTGACATCATGTCTGCTGACCGTCCTTTTCTTGGTGTGCTTTTGATGCTGGCCTTTTGCGTGCTGGCCCCGTTGGGGGATAGCATCGCGAAGCTGCTGGGTGGCGCAGTTGCTTTGGGGTTGCTCTTGCTTGTCCGATTTGTGCTGCAGGCCGCGATCCTCATACCGATTGTTTTCCGCAGCGGTCAGAACCTGCGGCTGCCGAACGGCATGCTGATTTTGACACTGCTGCGAACGGGGCTTCATATCGTCGGTATCGGCCTGATGTTCACCGCCTTGCGCTATCTGCCTCTGGCGGATGCATTGGCGATCGCCTTTGTCATGCCCTTCATCATGTTGCTTCTGGGTCATTTCGCGATGGGAGAAGAGGTCGGCCTAAACCGGCTGATCGCCTGTCTGGTGGGGTTTTTTGGGACGTTGCTGGTTATTCAGCCCAACTTCATCGAAGTCGGTTATCCTGCGCTTTATCCTCTTGGCGTCGCGATGGTTTTTGCCTTGTTCATGATGGTGACGCGCAAGATCGCTCGGGCAATGGACCCGATCAAATTGCAAGCCGTCAGCGGACTTCAGGCCACGATGATGTTGACGCCGATCATCCTGGTTTGGCCCGACCTGCAAGGCGCGGGTTTGACGGGGTTGGACGCAGCGACGATCTGGCTGCTTCTGGCGCTTGGTGTCATCGGTACGCTGGCCCATTTGTTCATGACATGGAGCCTGAGGTTTGCACCCGCCTCCACCCTTGCGCCGATGCAGTACCTGGAAATCCCTTTCGGTACGGCGATTGGGTGGATGATCTTTTCGGACCTTCCGAATGGTCTTGCCGCGATGGGGATCTTTGTCACCGTCGCGGCCGGTCTTTATGTCATTCTGCGCGAGCGACAGCTTTCAAGGCGTCCTCAAGATGCGCCTGTGGCAGGCTGATGAGCAGTGGACCGTCCGTTTGGACCGCGATCGGGCCGCCGGATGCCGCATTGGATGAACTGATGAACCCGACCGGTTCCATGATCCGGTCACTGAGCGGCCATTTCACGCCGGTCGCTGTCACGCGCGCCCGGCCGAGCGGCATAAACGACACGCGACAGCCTTTGGGTAACGATAACGCGGTGAGATCAAGAGCCAGAAAACTGACATCGTCTTGATCCAGCAAAAGAATTCTTTCGGCCGAATGTCTTGCGATGACGTTCAGGACGGCCAACAGGTGATCGATCCGCCCACCCGTAAAGCCCACGGCGATGATGGCAGGTGCTGCGACTCGGCTGACGGCCTTTTCGAAATCAGTCGTCGATTGCTCTGAAATGTGGCAAAGACGGTCCCCAAATGTGGCACGAGCGTGGTCGGATAGTGAATCCAGATCGCCGATGACTGTGACGGGGTCGATCCCCGCAAGAAGGAGGTGATCTGCCCCTGCGTCAACCGCTATGTATTTGTGAACAAAGGCGGAAATACCTTTCAACATGGTGGACGCGATCGGCGCACCGCCGACCAAACAGACTATTCCGTCGGCAGAAACAATCTTATTCGTGGGCACTTTATTTACCTCTATTCACAAACATTCCCCAAAACGGTCACAAAATGATCCCGAATGTACCGTCATGGTGTTCTGAGTTAAGAGGGAATGTCTGTCCAGCAACATGCGGCCAAAAGTTGAAGAGAGCGGACAATATGGGCGAAAATAGTAAGATTCTGAGTGTTTCCTACGGGACATTCTCGTGTCGGCTCGAGGGTTTTGAAGACTCGGTCGAGACGATGAAGGCGGTTGTGTCATATTTCCATGAATTGGCAGGTCATGAGCGTTTTATGGATATGGAGCCTCAGGCACCTGACCTTGAAGCATTGGAAGACCTCGTTCAAGAAACCGAGGAAGGCCCGGTAGAGGCTGAGATGACGGATGAAGGCGTCAGCCTGCGTGTTGCCGCTGCCAACGGTGCGGCTGATGAAGAGGATATGCTACGCCCCTCTTTGCGCATATTGCCGACCGCCGACGATGACGACGTAACCGAAGAGTTGTCGGCCGTAGAACAATCATCGGAAGAAATTTTGTCTGCTGATGACGGCGTAGATGCGGAAAATCCATCAGAGCCGGATCAGATCGACATCGAAGACTCTGTTGTGGCATTTGATGGTGAAAACGATGCTGTGATTGCGGAAGATGAGGAACCGGCAGACGTCGCCGCGCCGGATGATACCGCCCAAGATGATGATGCCACTGGCGAAGACGAAAACTTCTACGATCCGGCCCCAACACACGATGCGCCCGATGCTGGTGACAGCGTCGCCGCCAAGCTGGAGCGCATCCGCGCTTTGGTCGGACGCACGCCACCTCGCGGTCATGAATCGCGCTCAGATGAAGAACAACCGGGCGAAACCGCGAGTGTCGTTGACCGCTTGTCCGCCTTGACCGGCACCCCAGATGGGGCGACCGACGAAGAAGAAGATGTGCCAGTTGACGATTTTGATTTCTCGGGTGAAGACGTCGCAGATACGCCACTTATTCTATCGGATATTGACCCCGACGACGATGAGGCGTCCGACCCCACGGTAGAGGACGAAGTTGCGCCAGCGGAGATGTCGGACGATGATGACGTCGAGGCGGATGAAGAGGCTGATGACCACGACGCCCCCGCTTTACGTCGCGAGATCTTTTCGCGACGCGAAAACCTGCCTGAAAACGACGATGACGCCATGTCACGTATCATGTCACAGGCTGATGAGCGCCTGAACGAACCTGAGGGACGCCGCCACCGGGACGCATTCGCCCAGCTTAAGGCGGCCGTTGCCGCCACGGAAGCAGCGCGCCAGTTGGGCGACCGCGATGCCGACGCGGACCCCAAGGATGCCTTCCGCGATGATTTGACCGAAGTCACGAAACCTAAAGAAAACGAAGACCGTCCGATTTCCCGACCCATCTCGCGCCCGTTGAAGCTCGTCGCAGAGCAACTGATCGAAACACCTCCCGCCGATCCTGCGGAGCGGTTGCGCCAGATTGCGTCGGTGAAAGAAACCGGTGAGGCGAAGGGCGGCTTTGCCGAGTTCGCTGCTGAGAAGGGTGCGACCGAGCTAAGTGATTTGCTGGAAGCGGCGGCAGCCTATATTTCGTTTGTCGAAGGCGATACCGATTTTTCGCGTCCACAGGTGATGAAAAAGGTACAGATGGCCGCAAATGACGAATTCAGTCGTGAGGATGGGCTAAGGTCGTTTGGCCGATTGTTGCGTCAGAGCCGGATTATCAAGCTGAACAATGGTCGTTTTCAGGTCTCGGAAGATACACGTTTCCGGCCGGATGGGAATGTCGCCCAAGGTTGATTGTTTCGCATGCGCCAGACTGAATGAGGGCGAGGTGCAAACCTCGCCTTTTCCTTTGTCAATCCTGCGGCGGCGCATCGGGATCGGGCTGACCGATTCCTTTGAACACCCACTTGACCGGCAACGCCCAGGCAATGCCAAGCGTGATGTAAACCAACAGCTCGACCGGCATCGGCAGCCGGATGTCTCGGTTCATCATACCACTCATGACCGTGACAGCGAACACGACATAGGCTGGCAGACCGATGACAAGAACGAAGAGGGCAAGGCGTTTGCGGGATTTGTAGGTCATGACACCCTAGTCGGCGAATGGGTCGGTAACGAGGATCGTGTCCTCGCGCTCTGGTGATGTGGAAACTAGGGCGACCGGGCACTCGATCAACTCTTCGATCCGCCGTACATACTTTATCGCTTGCGCGGGCAAATCGGCCCAACTACGTGCACCTTCGGTCGACTCCGACCATCCCTCAATCTCTTCATAGACAGGTTTGCATCGGGCCTGCTGATCAGCTGCAGTAGGCAGATAATTCAGTTGCTGACCGTCCAATTCGTAGCCGACACATATGCGCAATGTCTCAAAACCATCCAAAACATCCAGCTTAGTCAACGAAATTCCCGATACACCGGATGTCGCACAGGTTTGACGCACCAGGCAAGCATCGAACCAGCCGCAACGACGCTTGCGGCCTGTCGTGGTTCCAAACTCGTGCCCACGCTCCCCTAGACGCTGACCGTCTGCATCATCCAATTCAGTAGGGAATGGCCCCTCACCGACGCGAGTTGTGTAGGCCTTTACGATCCCCAGTACAAAGTCAATCGCACTAGGCCCCATGCCGACACCAGTCGCGGCCTGGCCTGCGATGACGTTGGATGATGTCACAAACGGATAGGTACCAAAGTCGATATCCAGTAACGCACCCTGCGCGCCTTCGAACAGGATACGCTTGCCCGCTTTCCGCTTTTCATTCAGCACTTTCCAGACGGGTGCGGCGTATTCGAGGATTTGGGGCGCAACTTCGCGCAGTTTGGCAAGAACGTCGTCACGATCAATCGGCTGCAGCCCCAGACCACGGCGTAACGCATCATGATGGATCAGAGCGCGGTCCAACCGCAATTCCAGCGTCGCATCATCTGCCAGATCAGCAACGCGGATTACGCGACGGCCAACTTTGTCCTCATAACAAGGGCCGATGCCGCGCCCGGTTGTCCCGATCTTGGCCACCGAGTTCTGGCTTTCGCGCGCGCGGTCAAGTTCACCATGAAATGGCAGTATCAGCGGGGTGTTTTCAGCAATCATCAGCGTCTGCGGAGATATTTCGACCCCCTGCCCGCGCAAAGTTTCAATCTCGTTGATCAAGTGCCAGGGGTCCAACACGACACCATTGCCTATTACCGACAATTTGCCGCCGCGCACGACGCCCGATGGCAGGGCGTGTAGTTTGTACACCTGTTGATCGATGACGAGCGTGTGCCCTGCATTGTGCCCGCCCTGAAAACGCGCGATGACATCAGCCCGCTCCGAGAGCCAATCGACAATCTTGCCCTTGCCCTCATCTCCCCATTGCGCGCCGACGACCACCACATTTGCCATTGATTACCGCTTTCCTGTTGCAAAATCGCGTGCACCCTATAGCCGTGCGGGCGCCCGCTTGAAAGCGGCAAAGTGGGTGGACAGCGTCGGAGACCGCCGCCATTCTTTGCCAAAACGGAATATGAAGTGAGAACGATCATGGGTTTTGTCATTCGCTGGGTCTTTGCATTTGTCCTTTTGGCGGCCACCTATAATCCGACCGAATGGAACTTTGTCCGCTGGAGCATGGCGAACTTTGAAACAAACCTGTCGCTTACTGTGCTCTTTGGGCTGATACTGCTTGTGGGGTACATCATCTATCTGCGGGCGACGCTGCGGTCGATTGGGGTGTTCGGTATGATCCTGGTTTTTGCTGTAGTGGGCACGCTTTTGTGGGTGCTTTACGATCAGGGCATCGTCAGTCTTGATAACCCCACGGTGAATACCTGGATCGCGGTTTTCACCCTTTCGTTTGTATTGGCGATTGGCCTGAGCTGGTCCATTGTGCGCCGACGCTTGACCGGGCAGGCGGATATGGATGACGTGGATGAATAAGGGCTGATCGGGGGTTGCGGGACCGCCTAACAGCTTTTAGATACCGCATGTTCGCGACTGCGACCCGAAAGGCCCCAAATGGAAAACGTTGTTTTAACCATCCACATGATCCTAGCGCTCAGCCTGATCGGAACCGTGCTTTTGCAGCGGTCCGAGGGCGGGGGATTGGGCATTGGTGGCGGCGGCGGTGGCGCCACGGGCAGTCGGCCACCGGCGACAGCCATCGGTAAATTCACATGGCTTTTGGCGATCGCGTTCATCTGTACATCAGTCGCTTTGACGCTGATCGCAGCAGATCAGACCGCTGGTGCATCCGTCGTGGACCGTTTGGGAATTGAAAGCAGCGACGATGAGACGACCCCTGGCGATTTGGGCGACAGCTTGTTACCTCCGTCGCCGTCTGACGAACCGTTGGTCCCAACCGGCGAATGACACAAGGGGTTGCTGAGCAGCAAGATTCAGCAACATGATCTTGGGTCAGCGGTTGCAAAAAAACGCCGAATCCGCTAGGGCTTGAACCCCGTGATGATGCGAACTTTGGCGTTCGTTTTCCCACAGATTTTGGAAGTTTTCACGGGAGTTCCCAGCCGATGGCACGCTTTATTTTCATTACCGGTGGCGTTGTGTCTTCGCTAGGCAAGGGGCTGGCGTCGGCCGCTTTGGGCTCGCTTTTGCAGGCGCGTGGCTATTCGGTTCGGCTGCGCAAGCTGGACCCTTACCTGAATGTCGACCCCGGGACGATGTCTCCGTTTGAACACGGTGAGGTCTTCGTCACCGATGACGGAGCCGAGACCGATCTTGATCTTGGCCATTATGAACGCTTCACCGGCGTACCCGCGCGCAAAACCGACTCGGTCAGTTCGGGCCGCATTTATTCCAACGTTTTAGAGAAGGAACGACGCGGCGATTATCTGGGCAAGACGATTCAGGTCGTTCCTCACGTCACGAACGAGATCAAGGATTTCATCAGCATCGGCGAGGATGAGGTCGATTTCATGCTGTGCGAGATCGGCGGTACAGTCGGCGATATTGAAGGCCTTCCATTTTTCGAAGCCATCCGTCAGTTCAGCCACGACAAGCCACGTGGACAGTGCATTTTCATGCACCTGACCCTATTGCCCTATCTGGCCGCTTCGGGCGAATTGAAGACCAAGCCGACCCAGCACAGCGTGAAGGAATTGCAATCCATTGGGATCGCGCCCGATATCCTCGTTTGCCGGTCCGAACAGCCGATCCCCGAGAAAGAACGCGAAAAGATCGCTTTGTTCTGCAACGTGCGGAAAGAGGCGGTGGTCGCAGCGTATGACCTTAAATCAATCTACGAAGCACCGCTTGCCTACCACGCCGAGGGCCTTGATCAGGCGGTGCTGGATGCTTTCGACATCTCACCCGCCCCCGCGCCGAAGCTGGATGTCTGGCATGACGTGCATGACCGTATTCATAATCCCGAGGGTAAGGTGAAAGTTGCCATCGTCGGTAAATACACGCAGTTGGAGGACGCCTATAAATCTATTGCAGAGGCGTTGACCCATGGCGGGATGGCCAACCGCGTGAAGGTGAAGATTGAATGGGTCGATGCCGAACTATTCGACCGCGAGGATGCCGCACCGTTTCTGGAAGGTTATCATGCGATCCTCGTTCCGGGAGGATTCGGGGAACGGGGAACCGAGGGTAAAATCAAGGCAGCGCAATTCGCGCGCGAGAAGAAGATCCCTTATCTGGGTATTTGCCTCGGCATGCAGATGGCCGTGATCGAGGCTGCCCGCAATTTGGCGGGATTGAAAAAAGCCGGGTCAGAGGAATTCGACCACGAAGCGGGCAAAAAGCGGTTCGAACCGGTCGTCTATCACCTGAAGGAATGGGTGCAAGGCAACCATAAGGTTGCCCGCAAGGCCAATGACGACAAGGGCGGGACGATGCGGCTAGGGGCCTATAGCGCAACGCTGGATGAGGGGTCGAAGGTAGCAGATGTCTACAACAGCACTTCCATCGAAGAACGTCACCGCCACCGCTATGAGGTCGACATCAAATACCGCGAGACATTGGAACAGGCCGGTCTGTGTTTTTCCGGCATGTCACCCGACGGGAAACTGCCAGAGATCGTAGAGTGGAAAGATCATCCCTGGTTCATCGGGGTGCAGTTTCACCCAGAGCTAAAGTCCAAACCTTTTGCGCCGCACCCCTTATTTGCAGATTTCGTGCGGGCCGCTGTTGAGGTTTCGCGTTTGGTCTAAACTGTTTCGAAGCACAGCAACGGCGACTGCTTAATCAGGTTTCTGCCCCAAAGCATTTCAAAGACGATGACCAGATATCTGACAAATGGCGTCAGGCCATCTCTCCGGTCTCTTCCTCGAGCACATCAAGATCGGGCACTGTAATGTCACGCCGCTCATCAAATGCGATCAGCCCATCTTTCTTTAACGCCGACATTTGACGGCTCACGGTTTCGATGGTCAGACCGAGGTAGTTGGCCATCGTCTCGCGGGTGATGGGCAACGTGAAAGTGACTTTGCGCCCGTCAGCTGGTCTCAAAGACGCCATCCGCTTGGCGATCATGCAAAGTAATGACGCGATCTTTTCGCGTGCTGTCTTGCGGCCGAGCACAAGCATCCATTCACGGGCGGCGTCCAACTCATCCAAGGTCATTTCCAACAGGCGCTCACCCACATGCGGCGTTTGCTTAATGAGACGTTCAAACGGTTTGCGTCGAAAACAGCAAAGTGTCACATCGGTTTCGGCCAGCACATTGCAGTTGATCGTTTCGCGCATTGGACGGCCGATAAAGTCTGAAGGCAAGAGCAGGCCGACCATCTGCACACGACCATCCGGCATTGTACGGGTCAAGCTGGCGACACCATTGACGACCGAGGCCACGAATTCCAACGGGTCACCCGAAAAAAAGATCGGCTGGCCAGCCGTAAATGAGCGATAATACTTCACCTGTTCCAGCGTGACCAACTCTTCCGGTTCGCACTTTGAACAAATAGCGTTATAGCGTATGGGGCAATTCTGGCAGGATTTCAGCTCTGGTACGGCAAGTGTCATCACAAGTTCCCTGTCCGGTGGTCTTGTCGGGATCATTTAGCAAATAGCCGGCGACAACCATGCGCGGAAATGCCGCGCGTTTTGCATCGGATCAGTGCCCTGCCATCGCCCCCAGTTCAAGTGCGGCCCGTTGCAAATCATGCAGATGTCCGATCAGATCTGTAAGGTTAGATCTTGGTCTAGGAGCATGCACAGATAGGGTTGCCAAAAGACGCCCCCGATCGTCAAGAATCGGTACCGCAACCGCGCTCATACCTTGCATGAATTCCTCATCATCGGTCGCATAGCCCTGCGTGCGGGTTACGGCCAAAGCTTCACGCAGCTCTTTTGAGTCGGTGATCGTGCGATCGGTCTTTTTCTCGAAACTACCATTCTGCAAAAGTCGGTCGAGGTAGTCAGTGCGTAGTGTCGACAAATACATCTTGCCGCTGGCGGTGCAATGAAACGGGACTTGTGTTCCGATCGGCATCTGAATGCGCAGCGGCCAGTGTGTTTCAACCCGGTCGAGATAATACATGCCATCCCGTTCTGGGATCGCGATATTGCACGTCTCACCGATCTTTGTCGCCAGGGCCTTGAGGATCGACAGCCGTACGGTGCGCACCCGTTCCGATGACAGCGTATTCGTCGCCAATAACCGCATCCGGCGTCCGGGGCTATAGGACCGCCCGTCGATATCGCGCTGCAAGAACCCTTCCGCCTCGGCCGTGGCAAATAGCCGGTGAATCGTGGGCTTGGGCAAGCCAAGGGTTTCGTTCACGGCGGACGGTGTAACAGGTACGCCGACGCGGGCCACCTCCTCCAGCAGCATCAGGAGCCGGAGATTGGTGGGAATTTGGCCCGTTGTATCAGCAGCACTCTGTTCGGTCATTTCATCCGTTATCGGTCAGGCAACAGTAACAGGGCGGTTTCCGGCACAAATGCCACGATGAACCATACGCTGATCAGCGCCGCCAGATAGGCGAACGTGTAACGCAGCAGACGGAAATACGGCACGCCCGTCACCCCCGACGCCACATAAAGGTTTAGCCCGTATGGCGGGGTGATGAACCCGATGGACGCCCCCACGAGGAAGATCACCGAGAAGTGGACTGGATCAACCGCATCCGCCCCGAACAATGCCGTCGACGTCACAATCGGTGCCAAAATCGGGGCAAGAATGATCGTCACCGGCAAACTCTCCAGGATCATACCGGAAATGAAGACAATCACCATCGCGGTCAAAAGCACGGCCGTGGGTCCACCCATAGAGGTCACGAAATCGCTGATAACCGACTGCGCCCCCAGCAGCGACAGGATTTGCTGCATCACGACCGAAATGGCGATCAACGGCGCAAGAATGCCCGAGATCTGGGCGGAACGCACAACGATTGACGGCACTTCCCAGATCTTGAACCCTTCGACCGTCGCCATCTCGGCCCAGCCTTTTTGCTCGACTGGTGTATCTGCCTTGGTCCCCATCAATTTGTTGGCGGGATAGCTCAGCAGACCTGCGATGATACAAAAGCCTACCGTCACGCCAGCGGCCTCGGTGGGTGAAAACTTACCGGTGTAGATCCCCCACAACACCAGCCCGATGGCAAAGAAACCAAGCCATGCACCAAATGCTGTTTTCAGAACACGCAGCAGCTGCAGCGGGATCAGATAGCCCCAGCCATTCTTCCAGCAGATCAGGAAGCAGGCAATCTGCATGCCGACAACCATCATCGTACCGGGAATAATCCCTGCGATGAACAGATCGGAAATCGGCAGATTCATCAGGAATCCGTAGACGATGAAGATGATTGATGGTGGTATGATGATCCCGACCGTCCCGCCCGCCGCGGCCGTGGCCGCAGAAAAGCGTTCGTCATAACCGCCCTTGACCATCTCTGGGTGCAACATGGACCCGATTGTCGCTGTCGTGGCCGAATTCGACCCGGAAATCGCGGCAAACAGACCACAGGCACCGAGCGACGCCATCGCCAGACCGCCCCTGATCCAACCCAGGCAGGAATAGGCGAAATCCGACAGCCTTCGCGCGATCCCGGATTTGTTGATCAGGTCACCTGTCAGGATGAACAGCGGCATCGCCAACAGCGCAAATCCCTTGTTGAACACGTTCAACAATTCCGACCCCATATTGTCCAGTGTCAGGCCCAACACGAATGAACACCCGACGACCCAGTAAGCGATGACCAGCAGAACCGGCACGCCCAGCATGAAAAAGAATGTCACCCCAAGCGAAATGATGGTGACCCATGTTCCGGTATCCATCACGCATCCCCCCCGATGACGGCTTGTTTGATCAGTGGTTCGCCGTTGCGATAGTTCGCGATGTCATCACCAAGGTTTTCAAAGACCCGCGCGGCAAGCATGATGAAGGCCACGGGAATAGTCGCAATGAACCACCACTGCATGACATTGTCGGTGCCCAGCACGATCTGAAAATTCGATGCCGAATTGGCGGTCAGCCGCAACGTCGTCGTCAGCACGATCACAGCCAGTCCGAACCAGAGGATCGCATCAAGGATCAGACAAGCTATCTGCCCTGTTGGCCCCATCCGCGTGCGAAATTCGCTAAAACTCAAATGCGTCCGCAGCCGTACGTTATACGCCGCCCCGAACCATGCCATGATCATGAAAAGGAAGGGCGGTATCGTCGTGGACCAAGGCTGCTGATTGCTGAAGATAAACCGGTCAACGACGCCCCAGAAGATGATGAAGGCGATGGCCAGATAGCTCCAGACCATGATGGTTTTCTCGAGGTGCCGGTCAATAAGTGGCACCGCCCGGTACAACGCCATGACCAGTAATCCGCCAACCAGCGTCACCAGAACTCCAAAAGGCCAGGCTGCATTACTCCGCAAAGCCGAGCTGATCGTGAAAGAATCCTGAGAAGCTAACGCGCTGAAAATGGATACAAAATCGCTCCACATGGATATGGCCTCCCCTCCACATCAGGCCGGTTCGCCCGGCTCGTCCGTCAAAAAAGGCCAACGCATTGAGTCGCGCTGGCCCTTTCCATCTTAGGCTTAGTTTAGGCTTTCCACCAACGGCGCGGCTCGACATTTTCAGCCAACGTGTCGGCAGGGATCTTGCGGACCTCGTCATAGATCTCTTGATAGGTGTCGATACCACCGGCCCAACCGTTAATCCGCTCGCGCCACTGTTCCCACAGTTGCGGCTGGAATTCGGGCGAACACATTTCCTCGGCCTTCTTGATCTCTTCATCCGAAAGCGTGGCCAGACGCACGTTATCGCGGGCAAAGATCGTGCCAGGCAACTGCGGGTTCGAGAAACCGACGGTATTGACTAGGGCGGCCTCGTTCGCGGCCTGCACATGGACCTGCGCCAGATATGCGGATTCCATAATCGCGTCCTGCAGATAGCCTTCCATACCGTCAAAGACAGATGCCGACATCGCCGTATGTTCAGTGCCGCAGAAGAATTTCAAATCCACACACTGGCTGACGACAGGCGACATGTTGGCATAGGCCACCGCCGATGCCCATGTTTCGGCACCATCAATCAAACCCTGCTTGAGACCATCAAGAGTTTCTTCCCAAGCAATCGGCACAGGATTCAGGCCCAGTGCCTGCATCGCGATCCGGCCCAGTTGGGTGCCGGTCACGCGGTTTTTAGTGCCGTTCAACTGATCGATGCTGGTGACAGTGTCACGATCCTGCCAGGACAGGCCCAACTGGATGCCGCGCAATTCAGCGTGGCTGAACAGGAATTTCAGGCCGTGACGCTGCTCGAACGGATCACGCAGAACTTCTTGGCTCTTCGGGCTGTACATAAAATGGTACTGATCAGCCCGGCTACGGAATATGTAAGCATAGTCCAGCACGTTCAGATAAGGCGCGCCACCAGCCGAGTTCTGCGTTGAAGCTGCATAGATATCCACGATACCTTGCTGTGTTTTCTCGACACAGGACAGCTGGTTACAGATTTGATTGTCGCCAATGAACTCAATGCGGATTTCACCATCCGTTCGGCTTTCGAGGTCGCGGGCGAATTCAAGGCACCCTGCCCGCTCGATCAGCAGGTTGCGCTGGTTGAAACCGGCAGCGCCGAATTTCAACGTGTGCTTGGCCTCTTTCGCAAAGCGCTTTTCATAAGTCGATTCTGCCGCTTTGGCCAAACTGCCAAGGCTCATCGCCCCACCGAATGTGCCCGCCGCCAGAAGCGTCGAACTCATCCCGTAAGTCCCTGCTACTTTGAACAAATCGCGCCGCGAAATGCGGCTTAGTTTGTTGCTCACTCCCATGACTTCCTCCCTAGATGTCAATTATTGAGACTATTGGTTTCAAAAAAGCCTAGTATAGTCTGGCCGTTCTGCATAGAAGTATTTTCCAGATTAGGGGGAGAATCTGATCATGGAAGCGGATTTTGTGGTTGTCGGGGCCGGATCGGCGGGATGTGTGCTGGCCAATCGGCTGAGCGCGGACCCAAAAAACAAGGTTATACTGCTCGAAGCCGGCGGGCGCGATCTTAACCCTTGGATCCATATTCCGGTTGGATACTTCAAGACGATCCACAACCCTTCAGTCGATTGGTGTTATAAGACAGAGCCTGATCCGGGCCTCAACGGGCGGTCAATCGAATGGCCACGCGGCAAAGTTCTTGGCGGTTCATCGTCGCTAAACGGTCTGCTTTACGTGCGCGGTCAGTCTCAGGATTACGACCGCTGGCGGCAGATGGGCAATGCAGGTTGGGGCTGGGATGATGTGCTCCCGCTGTTCAAAAGGGCCGAAAACAACGAGCGCGGCGCCGATGAATTCCACGGTGACCAAGGGCCGCTTTCCGTATCGAACATGCGTATCCAGCGACCGATCACGGATGCCTGGGTCGCCGCGGCACAGGCTGCAGGCTACAAATTCAATCCAGATTATAATGGGGCGGATCAGGAGGGTGTGGGCTTTTTTCAACTGACCTCACGCAACGGCCGGCGCTGTAGTGCGGCTGTCGCCTATCTCAATCCTGTAAAGTCTCGTGACAACCTGCAGATCATCACACATGCACAGGTCGAAAAAGTCGTTGTCGACGGCAAGCGCGCAACCGGCGTTGTCTATACCGACCGCAGCGGCAGGCGTCATACCGTCAAGGCGGGCAAGGAAGTCGTCCTATCTGGCGGTGCCATCAACTCCCCGCAGATCCTGATGCTGTCGGGTGTGGGTGAGGCGGCGCAACTCTCTGAACATGGGATAGACGTTGTCGCCGACCTGCCCGGCGTTGGCAAAAACCTCCAGGACCACTTACAGGCCCGCCTTGTCTATAAATGCAACGAACCCACGCTGAATGACGAGGTCAGCACGCTTTGGGGTCAGGCACGCATCGGTCTGAAATACCTGATGTTCCGTGCCGGGCCGATGACAATGGCCGCAAGCCTTGCAACGGGTTTCATGAAAACACGCGAAGATGTGGAAACGCCCGACATTCAGTTCCACGTGCAACCGCTTTCGGCCGAAAATCCGGGCAAGGGTGCAGACAAGTTTTCGGCGTTCACCATGTCGGTTTGTCAGCTCCGCCCCGAAAGCAAAGGCGAGATCAGGCTGCAAGGCAATGATCACAAGACATATCCCAAGATCATTCCGAATTACCTGTCGACCGAAACGGATTGCCAGACCATCGTCGCCGGTGTGAATATTGCACGCAGCATCGCGCGCCATGCGCCGCTCACAACCAAGATCAGCACCGAGTTCCGCCCGCACCCCGACCTCGACATTAACGACTATGAGGCGACTTTGGATTGGGCACGCAACAACACGGCGTCAATCTATCATCCGACCGGTACCTGCAAAATGGGGCAAGGTAGGGAGGCGGTCGTAGATGAAAAACTAAAAGTCCACGGCATTGAAGGCCTGCGCGTCGCCGATTGCGCTATAATGCCCGAAATCGTTTCTGGTAACACGAACGCCCCCGCGATCATGATCGGGGAAAAGGCGTCGGATTTGATCCTTGAAGATGCTTGATGCACCCCCCGGACTTGGTCCGGGGCCTTCCCCTTAGACTTGTTCCAACTCCACCAAGCACCCGTTGAAATCTTTGGGATGCAAGAAAAGCACCGGCTTGCCATGAGCACCGATTTTCGGCTCGCCATTTCCCAATACGCGCGCACCTTCAGCCAGGAGATGATCACGCGCGGCTACGATGTCGTCCACTTCATAACAGACATGGTGAATCCCACCGGACGGGTTTTTGTCGAGAAAGCCCTGAATTGGTGAGGCGTCGCCGAACGGGTACAGCAGCTCGATTTTCGTGTTGGGTAGGTTGATGAAAACCACGGTCACCCCATGATCCGGTTCATTCTGCGGATCGCCGACATCCGCCCCTAACATCGTGCGGTATTGCGCGCTCGCCACATCTAGATCAGGGACGGCAATGGCAACGTGATTGAGACGACCGATCATACAATTTCTCCTCTTTCCAACCTTATGCCGCAGCGCAGCAAACGGTGCAACGGGAATGACTTTAAGATTCGATTCACCTTGTCCTGCAAAGAATACGAACCTGCTAGGAACCGAAGGAGCGAATCGCGATGGAACCTCTGGAACATATGATGATGACGCCCGCACCCACCGCCCGACGTCCGCTCTTGGGTCTGACTGTGTTGGTGGTCGAGGATAGCCGCTTTGCCAGTGAGTCGTTGCGATTGCTTTGCCTGCGCTCCGGCGCCCGAATTCGGCGGGCGGATAGTTTGGAGACGGCGAAGCGACACTTGGCGATATACAGGCCTTCTGTCCTGATGGTCGATTTGGGTCTGCCCGACGGATCGGGCCTCGCCTTGATCGAAACCTTGGCTGCCGCGTCGCCGCGGATTGATGTTATTCTTGGCACAAGCGGCGATCCGACAGCGCAGGGTGCAGTTATTTCCGCTGGTGCCGATGGTTTCCTTTCGAAACCCATTGCCAGCATCGCCGCTTTTCAGTCGGCCATTTTGCAGCATCTACCTGCTGACCGGCAACCACCTGCCCCGCGCGCCGTCAGCACTGAAAGCGTCCACCCGGATCCGATCGCCTATCAAGACGACTTGAACCATATCGCCGCGGTTCTCAACGATAATGATGCAGATCACGATATCGGCTACGTGACGCAGTTTTTGGGCAGCGTGGCGCGCAGTGCCGAGGATCACGACCTCGATCAAGCCGTTCGCGCTCTGGTCCAACGCCGACGCGCCGGACAGGATTCCATTCATGAAGTCAGCCGATTGTCGGCTTTGGTTCAGTCCAGGCTTACTGCAGGCGGGCGAGTCTAATCTTCAAAAACAAATCCATCCGGGTAGGAATGTAATCCGTCGAAATCGGCTTTACCGACATCCACACCATTTGCCCGCAAGATGGCGTAGATCATCGATAGGTGGAACCACAGGTTCGGCAGGGCGAAATGTTTCAGGTAGTCCTCGCCCGATTGGGTCAGATCGGCAAAGCCCGCTCGGTGTGTGATCTGCCGCTCCGCTGCCCCTATGAAATCCGCCTCTGCCAGATCATCCGTCAATATCCGCACTCGCAAGAGTCGGGTCGCCGGATCGCCCTCTAGCTTAGGCACATCGCGTCCCACCAACGGATATGTCGCCCGCAGCGCAAACCCGGCCACAATCCCGAACTGCTCTGAAAGATCGAACATCCCCGGCGCCAAACGTGCCGACATCAGCGTGGGCGGAGTCTTGTCCAGCAAAACCTGCGCCTGATCCAGCGCTTGCAAAGCGACAGGAACAGACGCGGCAAACATCAGCTTTCCGGTGGCAGCACACGCAGCCGCAATTCGCGCAGCTGTTCGTTCTGTGGCTCGGACGGTGCATCCATCATCAGGTCTTCGGCCCGCTGGTTCATCGGGAACATGATGACCTCACGAATATTCGCCTCATCCGCCAGCAGCATCACGATCCGGTCGATCCCAGCCGCGCAACCGCCATGCGGCGGGGCGCCATATTGGAATGCATTGACCATCCCGCCGAAGCGTTTGCGCACTTCGTCTTCGCCGTAACCGGCAATCTCGAACGCCTTGAACATGATCTCGGGCTGGTGGTTCCGGATTGCGCCCGACACGAGTTCATAGCCGTTGCAGGCGAGGTCATACTGGAAACCCAGCACGTCCAGCGGGTCGCCTGTCAGCGCGTCCATACCGCCCTGCGGCATGGAGAACGGGTTGTGTTCAAAATCGATCCGGCCGGTCTCATCATCCTTTTCGTAGATCGGGAAATCCACGATCCACGCAAAGGCAAAACGGTTCGTGTTCGTCAGACCCAGTTCATCGCCGATCACCGTGCGGGCTTTGCCCGCAACGGTTTCGAACGTCTTGGGTTTGCCACCGAGGAAGAAGGCAGCATCGCCGACCTCAAGCCCGAGTTGCTGACGAATGGCCTCCGTCCGTTCCGGTCCGATATTTTTCGCAAGCGGGCCAGCGGCTTCCATCCCCTGCCCCTGATCACGCCAGAAGATATACCCCATCCCCGGCAACCCCTCTTTCTGGGCAAAGGCATTCATCCGGTCACAGAACTTCCGCGACCCGCCACCCGGCGCGGGGATCGCGCGGATTTCGGTGCCATCCTGCTCCAACAGCTTTGCGAATATCGCAAAGCCTGAATCGCGAAAGTGGTCGGAGACCACTTGCATTTTAATAGGATTGCGCAGGTCGGGCTTGTCCGTGCCGTACCATAGGGCGGCGTCGCGATAGGAAATCTGCGGCCATTCAGCAGGCGCATCGACTTTACGACCCCCGCCAAATTCCTCGAACACGCCTGCCAGCACCGGCGCAATCGTGTCGAACACGTCCTGCTGCTCGACAAACGACATCTCCATATCCAGCTGATAGAAATCAGTGGGCGAACGGTCCGCGCGCGGGTCTTCATCGCGGAAGCAAGGCGCGATTTGGAAATACTTGTCATAGCCCGACACCATAATCAGCTGCTTGAACTGCTGCGGTGCCTGCGGCAGCGCATAAAATTTGCCGGGATGCAGACGTGACGGCACCAGAAAGTCGCGCGCGCCCTCGGGCGACGATGCCGTGATAATCGGCGTCTGGTACTCGCGGAAGCCGGTATCCCACATCCGCTTGCGCATCGAGGCGACGACATCCGACCGCAGCTTCATATTCTCCTGCATCGCTTCACGGCGCAGGTCCAGGTAGCGGTATTTCAGACGGGTTTCTTCCGGATATTCCTGATCGCCGAATACCATCAACGGCAGTTCGGCGGCACGGCCCAAAACCTCGATCTCGCGCACAAAAACCTCAACTTCCCCAGTCGGCAGCTTGGGGTTCACCAGTTCAGGATCGCGCGCCTTCACCTCACCGTCGATCCGGATGCACCACTCGGATCGTACCGCCTCTACGGCAGAAAACGCAGCCGAGTCCGGGTCGCACAGTACTTGTGTGATCCCGTAATGGTCACGCAAATCTATGAATAGAATGCCACCGTGGTCGCGCACTCTGTTGACCCAGCCCGACAAACGAACGGTTTCGCCCACATGGGCGGCGGTCAGGTCAGCACAGGTGTGCGAACGGTAGGCATGCATAATCGGTGTCCCTCGGGCAAAGCAATTTCGCCCGATACACCCGTTTCACCTAGTGAAGTCAAGCAGCGCTACTCTGCCGCGATCCGCTGCTGTTCCAAAATGTCGGTCGAGAGCGTGGATAGAATGACAGCTTCCGCCGGGAAGTCATGTCGGACATGCAACGCGCCGGGCGTGACATATGTCATCAATCCCGCCCGCAAGGCGGCTTCTGCGCTCTCGGGCGAGTCCTCGATCGCAATCACCTCATCTTTGGCTATGCCCAGTTGGTCCAAGGCGATTTCATAAATCTCCGGGTCGGGTTTGACACGTGACACCATGCTTTTATCAGCGATAAAATTGAATGCCGCGCTGTCCAATTCATTACCGAGCGCCGCGAAAATCGCTTCGATCTGCTCTTCGCTCGTGCTGCTGACAAAACCCAATGCGAGGCCGCGATTATGTACGGTGTCAATTACGTCCCGTACACCTTCGCGCAGGCGCAGACCCTCTCGGCGCAGCATCTCATCGAAAATCGCAACCTTACGGGCGTGGACCGTATCAGCATCCACCTGCTCACCCAGGTTAGCGGCGAAATCGGCCACGCGGCGTGCACCGCCGGATCGTGTCAACAAATCAGCGTAAGTCGCGGTATCCCAATACCAATCAAGCCCCATCTCTATAAAAGACTGGTTAAAGGCTCGCCTTTGCAGGTCGGACGTTTCGACCAACGTCCCAATGGCACCGAAAAAGATAGCCTTTTGCATTTTGGGAGCCTCCTCATTGCTGCATCACCTTTCTCAACGTAAGACAATCGAAATGGTTTCCAGTTTTTCGGGCAGAACCTCCGCGGCACCGCCGAAACCGTCTTGCACAAGCCCGCCCCATGCCTATAACCCCCAACAATTTGCACGTTGAGGGGCACTGCCATGCCAAAGCGCACCGACATCCAGTCGATCATGATCATTGGCGCGGGGCCCATCATTATCGGACAAGCCTGCGAATTTGACTATTCTGGCGCGCAAGCCTGCAAGGCACTGCGCGAAGAAGGCTACCGCGTCATCCTCGTCAACTCGAACCCGGCGACGATCATGACCGATCCGGGGCTGGCGGATGCGACCTATATCGAGCCGATCACGCCCGAAGTCGTCGCCAAGATCATCGAAAAGGAACGGCCCGACGCGCTGCTGCCCACCATGGGCGGACAAACCGGGCTGAACACGTCATTGGCGCTGGCCGATATGGGTGTGCTGGACAAGTTCAACGTCGAAATGATCGGGGCCAAACGCGAAGCAATCGAAATGGCCGAAGACCGCAAGCTGTTCCGCGAGGCGATGGACCGGCTGGGCATTGAAAATCCCAAGGCCACAATCGTCACTGCCCCCGATGGCGACCTGGACGCGGGTGTGAAAATCGCCCTTGAGGCACTGGAGGAGATCGGCCTACCCGCCATTATCCGCCCTGCCTTCACCCTGGGCGGCACCGGCGGCGGCGTGGCCTACAATCGCGAAGAATATATCCATTTCTGTCGCTCCGGCATGGATGCCTCCCCCGTCGGGCAGATCCTCGTCGACCAGTCGCTGTTGGGCTGGAAAGAATTCGAGATGGAGGTTGTCCGCGACAAGGCCGACAACGCCATCATCGTCTGCGCCATCGAAAACGTCGACCCGATGGGCGTCCATACCGGCGACAGCATCACCGTCGCCCCGGCCCTGACGCTGACCGACAAGGAATACCAGATCATGCGAACGCACAGCATCAACGTGCTGCGCGAGATTGGGGTAGAAACCGGCGGATCCAACGTGCAATGGGCGGTCAACCCCGATGACGGACGCATGGTGGTGATCGAAATGAACCCGCGGGTATCGCGGTCATCGGCGCTGGCGTCGAAGGCGACCGGTTTCCCGATCGCAAAGATCGCGGCGAAACTGGCGGTCGGTTACACGCTGGATGAGTTGGACAACGACATCACCGGCGTCACCCCCGCCTCGTTCGAGCCGACGATCGACTATGTCGTCACCAAAATCCCCCGGTTCGCTTTCGAGAAATTCCCTGGCGCGGAACCCTATCTCACCACCGCTATGAAATCTGTGGGCGAGGCCATGGCCATCGGCCGCACCATCCACGAGTCGCTGCAAAAGGCGCTCACGTCGATGGAAACCGGCCTCACCGGCTTTGACGATATCGATATTCCCGGGGCGCCAGACAAGGCGGCCATCACCAAGGCGCTCGCGAAACAGACGCCCGATCGCCTGCGCGTTATCGCGCAAGCCATGCGGCACGGGTTGTCCGATGACGACATCTTTGCCGTCACCAAATTTGACCCATGGTTCCTCGCCCGTATCCGCGAAATCATCCAGGCCGAGGCCGAAATCACCGTCAACGGCCTGCCCGTCACCGAAGACGCGCTGCGCACCATAAAAATGCTCGGCTTCACCGACGCCCGCCTGGCCGAACTCACCGGCCAGACCGAAGATGAGATCAGACAGGCCCGCTATAACCTCGGCGTCACCGCCGTTTTCAAGCGGATCGACACCTGCGCCGCGGAATTCGAGGCGCAGACGCCCTATATGTATTCCACTTACGAAACGCCCGTCATGGGCGACGCGGAATGCGAGGCGCGGCCCTCTGATCGCAAAAAGGTCGTCATCCTGGGCGGCGGTCCCAACCGGATCGGCCAAGGGATCGAGTTCGATTATTGCTGCTGCCACGCCTGTTTTGCCCTGACCGATCAGGGCTACGAGACCATCATGATCAACTGCAACCCCGAAACAGTCAGTACCGATTATGACACGTCCGACCGGCTGTACTTCGAACCGCTGACGTTTGAGCACGTCATGGAAATCCTGCGGGTCGAGCAGGAAAACGGCACGCTGCACGGCGTGATCGTCCAATTCGGCGGTCAGACGCCGCTGAAGCTGGCGAATGCGCTGAACGATGCGGGCGTTCCGATCCTCGGCACCTCGCCCGACAGCATTGATCTGGCCGAAGATCGTGAGCGTTTCCAGCAGCTTGTCCAGAAACTCGACCTCAAACAGCCCCACAATGGCATCGCCCATTCAGACTCCGAAGCGCTCGACATCGCCGAAGGCATCGGCTTCCCCCTTGTCATCCGCCCGTCCTTCGTGCTGGGCGGGCGCGCAATGGAAATCGTGCGCGATATGGACCAGCTGCGCCGCTACATTTCTGACGCTGTGGTGGTGTCAGGCGACAGCCCCGTCCTGCTCGACAGCTACCTGTCAGGCGCGGTTGAGGTTGACGTGGATTGCCTGTCTGACGGCGAAAACACCCATGTCGCAGGCATCATGCAGCATATCGAAGAGGCCGGCGTGCATTCCGGCGACAGCGCATGCTCGCTCCCGCCGCATTCACTGTCCGACGCAGTGATCACCGAAATCCGCGCGCAGACCGAAAAACTCGCCAAGGCGCTGAACGTCGTCGGCCTGATGAACATCCAGTTCGCCGTCAAAAACGAAGAGGTCTACCTGATCGAGGTCAACCCCCGCGCCTCCCGCACCGTACCCTTCGTGGCAAAGGCGACGGATAGCGCCATCGCCTCTATCGCCGCGCGGCTGATGGCAGGTGAACCACTGTCGAACTTCCCGCTGCGCGACCCCTACCCGGTCACCGACAACCCGATGGAGATTTTGCCCCTGGGCGATGCCTTCACCCTTGCCGACCCGAAAACCCCGTGGTTCAGCGTGAAAGAGGCCGTTTTGCCCTTCGCCCGTTTCCCCGGCGTCGACACGATCCTCGGCCCCGAAATGCGCTCCACCGGAGAGGTTATGGGCTGGGACCGGTCCTTCCCCCGCGCGTTCCTCAAGGCACAGTTAGGTGCAGGCACCAACCTGCCCGACGCGGGCACGGTCTTTATCTCGATCAAGGACGCGGACAAGACGGCGGACATGTTGGAAGCGTCGCAAATACTCCTGAAACTAGGGTTCAATATCGTGGCCACACGCGGCACCGCCGCCTGGCTCACTGAAAACAAAATTGATTGCGAAGTGGTGAACAAAGTCTACGAGGGCGGTCTGACAATCGTCGACCGGCTGAAAGACGGACACATCGCACTGGTCTTCAACACGACCGAGGGCGCTGCCGCAGTCGAAGACAGCCGTTCGATCCGCGCCGTCGCCCTTTACGACAAAATACCTTACTTCACGACCGCCGCCGCAGCGCATGCCGCTGTGCTCGCCATGCAAGCGCGGGATGAGGGAGATGTCGGGGTAAGAGCATTGCAGGGCTAGGCGGCAGCGGTTCGGAGGTGATCAGGCCGGATGACCGATCAGTTTTGGTTGAATGAGAATTGGGGCAGGTGCTCTAATGCTGCCCGCAGGGCATCGCCCCAACCCTCTGAAACAGTTGCGAAATATGGATCATCCACCGCAATACGCGCTTGTGCTCCAATCCGGAAGCTGCCCTTTTCATAAACTTGCATGTCCAGCGGCAGGCCTACCGACAGATTGGCCTTGATCGTCGAGTCCATCGAAACCATCAATAGGCGGATCGCATCTTCAAAGCTCATCTCGGGGTCGTAGGCGCGGACGAGGATGGGTTTGCCGTACTTTGTCTCACCGATCTGGAAGAATGGGGAATCGTCCGTGACCTCGATGAAATTGCCTTCAGGATAGACAAGGAACAAGGTCGGCTCACCGCCTTTGATCTGCCCACCGACGATGACCGAAGCGCGGAACTTTGCGCTGGACTCCTGTCCGTCGACCCCGCTTTCGTCGATCACCTCTTTCAATGTCGCGCCGACAAGGCGGGCGACTTGAAACATCGTTGGCTGTTCCAGGATCGTCGGGTTGCGTTCGGATGCCGTTTTGGACCTTTCTTCCAAAAGGCTGATCAGCGCCTGGCTGGTCGCCAGGTTACCTGCCGTCAGAATGGTGATCGCGCGGTCGCCAGGAATTTCCCACTTGAATAACTTCTTCGTAACCGAAAAGTTGTCGACGCCCGCATTGGTCCGCGTGTCGGACATGAAAACAAGGCCCTTATTCAGGCGGAGGCCAACGCAATAGGTCATATAACTGCCCAATCGGAATCATTATTGTTCGGGCGATATTACTGTTGCACTTGCAAGGCGACAATCATCGCCTCATCCGCATTGCCCAGTCGCATGCCCGAGATTGGCGCAGCATCGCGCGAGTCGCGGCCAATGGCGACCCTGACGTAGCGCTCATCCGGTGATATTCCGTTCGAAACGTCAAAACCGACCCACCCCAAATCATCCAGATGCGCCTCGGCCCAGGCGTGGCTCGCGTCCTGATCCACCCGGTCGTTCAACATCAGGTAACCGCTGACATACCGCGCGGGCACGCCCGCCTCGCGCGCAGCGGTGATAAAGATTTGGGCGTGATCTTGACAGACCCCACGACCAGCACCCAACGCCTCTTCCGCCGTCGTGCGGGTGCCCGTGTCGCCAAGACCGTAAGGCACCGCATCGACGATTGCCTTGGACAAATCATGCAGGCTGGACAACAGATCATCACCGCCACCCACAACCTTGGTCAGCTTGCGAATACCCCGACCGGGAGTTGTCCGCGGTGTAGGTTGCTGGAACAGCCAAAGGGGCGCGGCGTCGTAGACCTTGCCCAGAATACCGTTGGTGTCGCGCGTTTCGATCTCGCCTTCGGCAGTGACTTCGACAGCGGTTTGCTCTGGGTCAGCCTGCAGGAGGATAGTCAGGTTTTTGAAATGGTCAGCAAACGAAAGTTCTTCGCGACCGCCGGTGATGCTGACTTTCCAGTTCAGCACCCTCTGCATGGCATTGTCAGTGGGCGTCAGCCGCACCTGCTGAAGCCCATACGAGACCGGCGCATCGTAAGTATAGCTGGTGGTGTGTTTGATCTTCAGCCGCATCAACCTGCCTATCCGTTAAATCTGTAGTCTTGTTCGATCTGCCGCCCGATCGCGTTGCTGTCGCGGATGAAGTCGCCAATAAATTGGTGAAGCCCAGCCTCGAAAATCGCGTGAATGTCGTGGGCACGCAACTTGTCACGCAGCTTTTCCACAAGGCCGTTGCAATCACGCGGCTCACCATAATCCTTAGACAGATAACCCAGATTTTCATCGATATTCCGGCAACAAAAAGAGAGCGACCGGGGAAAACGACTGTCAAGGATCAGGAATTCGGCGATGTTTGATGATGTCATATCGTCCTGATTGAGCCAGCGGAAGGACCGATGGGCCGAGACGGAGCGCAAGATCGTTTCCCACTGGACGTTGTCCAGCGGCGAGCCCACAAAACTCGCCGAGGGAAGCAGCGTATAATACTTAACGTCGATGATCCGCGCCGTGTTGTCGGCGCGTTCCAGCGCGGTGCCGATCTGGGCGAAATCAAAGATATCGTTCCGCAGCATCGTGCCATGCAACGCCCCGCGGACCAGCGCGCTTTGTCGCCGGATCATACCTAGGATCGTCGGCAATTCCGTTTCTCGGATGGGTCGCTTCAGTAGGTCCTTCAACGCCATCCAAGTTTCGTTAACGGCCTCCCAAACCTCTGTCGTCAGAACCGTACGGACCATTCGTGCGTTGGTCCGCGCCATGTCTATCACCGACAGAACGCTGGACGGATTCGAGGTATCCCGCAAAAGATAGTCAATCACGTCCGGTCCCGTGAAGGCATCGTGCTTGGCCATGTAATTGTGTCGTACACCAGCAGTGGTCACGACGGATTTCCATTCCGATGCGCTGTCCGACGATCGGGTCAGCGCGATGCGAAACCCCGCTTCGACCAGACGTGCAGTGTTTTCGGCCCGTTCGAGATAGCGAAACATCCAGTAGACGCCGCCCGCAGTTCTTCCCAGCATCGCCCTACTCCTCCAGCACCCACGTGTCTTTGGTGCCGCCGCCCTGACTGGAATTAACGACAAGCGACCCCGCTTTTAACGCAACCCGGGTCAGGCCGCCGGGTGTGATATTCACGCCATTGGGGGAGACGAGAACAAAGGGGCGTAGATCCACGTGGCGCGGTGCCAAGCCCTTTTTGACGAAGATCGGAACCGTCGAGAGCGATAGCGTGGGCTGAGCGATGTAATTGGCCGGGTTTTTCTTCAGCTTGGTGGCAAAGGTCGCAATCTCTTTCTTGCTGGCTGCAGGCCCGACAAGCATCCCGTAGCCGCCCGAACCATGCACCTCTTTCACCACCAGATCGGCAAGGTTATCCAAAACGTATTTCAGCGTCTCTGGCTCGGAACAACGCCAGGTTTGCACATTCTTGAGGATCGCTTTTTCACCTGTATAGAACTCAACGATTTCAGGCATGTAGGAATAAATCGCCTTGTCATCCGCGATACCTGTCCCTGGCGCATTTGCGATTGTGATATTTCCGGCGCGATAGACATCCATGATGCCCGGAACACCCAGCATGGATTCGGGTTTGAAGTTTAGCGGATCGAGGAACTCGTCATCGACCCGACGATAGATCACATCGATATTCTGATATCCTTGGGTGGTGCGCATCGCGATACGCCCATCGACCACGCGCAAATCCTGCCCTTCGACCAGTTCGACACCCATCTGGTCTGCCAGGAACGAATGCTCGAAATAGGCCGAGTTATGAATACCGGGCGTCAGAACGGCCACTGTGGGTTTACCGTGGCAGCCCTGCGGCGCACTGGCGGCGAGGGACCGGCGCAGGTTCTTGGGGTAATCGCTGACCGGTTGAACCTTGACCTGGCTGAACAGCTCGGGGAACATCTGCAGCATCGTTTCCCGGTTTTCCAGCATGTAGGATACGCCCGACGGCGTCCGCGCATTATCCTCAAGTACAAAGAAGTCATCTTCGCCCGTGCGCACAATGTCAGTACCGACAATATGGGTATAAACGTTACCGGGCGGAGAAACACCGATCATTTGCGGCAAAAAAGCCTCGTTCTGCGCGATCAAGTGCGGCGGTACGACGCCCGCCCGCAAGATTTCCTGCCGGTGATAGATATCATGCAGGAAGGCATTGATCGCCCTGACGCGCTGTTCAATCCCCCTAGAAAGACGTGTCCATTCGCGGTTGGATATGATCCGTGGGATCAAATCAAACGGGATCAGGCGCTCTTGCGCTTCCGATTGACCGTAGACGTTAAAGGTGATGCCTGTGCGTCTAAAAAACGCTTCGGCCTCCTTCGATTTCTTGGTCAGTCGGACGGGGTCTTGCCCCATGAACCACTGCTTGTATTCGCTGTAAGGTTCCCGAACAGTATCGGCAGGTTGATGCATTTCATCGAAATGGCTTTTATTCTCAGTCATTTCGATAGCGTAACGAGTCTTGCTCTAAGAGCAAGCTATTGGACGAAACGCTTAGTTGCCCTGATGCTCAACGACCGAAACCGCCTGATTTTTCATCTCGACCAATCCGAACGACGTCATGAAAGCGATATCAGCCGCGTCGCGACCAACCCCGATCAGCGCAACTTCATCGGGTCGAGACATGCCGGTCGGGTCGATCATGTGCCACGTATCATCAAGATAGACCTCGACAAGCGCGTGGAAGTCCGGAGGCTCTGCGTGGGGTGCATAAGCGCTGACGATCCGTGCCGGTATGCCGACGGCACGCACCATCGCGATCAATGTTTGCGCATAGTCCCGACACACACCACGGCGATCACGAAAGCTATCCGTTGCGGTGGTTGTCGGATGTGTCGCCAGCGGATCGTAGATGAAGTTCCCGGCGATCCAGTCACTCATCGCTTGGATCAACGCGCCGCCTGAAAGCGCGCCAAAGGTCTGAGCCGTAAAGTCGAAAAACACCTCGGGGTGGCAATAGCGTGAGGGCATCAGATACTTCACGACAGGGGCCGGTATCCGCTGAAGCGGGACAGCCTCAAGCAGCATCAGATCGATGCGCTCTCGCCAGATCTCAATGCGGGCGTCATAGACGCACTGCAGGCCATCGACTTGCAGTGTCCAATAGCGATGGCCGACATCATCTTCTGCGGCAATCCGATGGGACGCCGCGGCATCATTTATCAGCAAAGACTGGGCAATGACGCTTTGCCCGGGATAGTCGGCGACAGTTATTTGCAGAAGTATGTTGCAAGCCTGTGGGACATGATAGTCTAGACAAGCGTTAACCTTGATCAACATGTTTTGCCAGTTCTCCAGTCGTGAAAGACCAGGGTTGTTTCCATATTTCGTTCAGGGCTGATTTCGCTTTGAGAATTGTCTGGCTTAGACGGGAAACTATGCGTTCATTCATTGTGAAATGAAACACCAGTCAAGCACGAGACATAAAAAGATGCGACCAATAATATGGCCTAATTCAAACATATTGTCGCCTAACTGACGCGGCATCAAAACCTATAGTTTATGACTGCCTCTTTCGAGTCATGGGAGTTAGAATTGGGTTACCACACATGAATGCTTTTCGAAAAAACTTGGCCTTGTCTGCCTGCATGGTCGCTTTGCCAGCTTATGTATTCGCTGATCAGGTCACAGTATCAAGTCCTGATGGATCGATCACCATCACCGGAGAACTGGTTTCATTTGATGAAACGACGCTGGTGTTGAATAGTGATATCGGCGAACTTCAGCTATCGCGCCAAACCACCATTTGCGAGGGTGAAGCTTGCCCTGGTGGATTGGAAGGCCTTGAGATACGGGTTGCAGTGAACGATGCCGATACAGGTGCACTGCTGCGCAGCCTGGCGAATGGTTATGCCGAAACACAAAATCAGGTAGGGCTGACCTTCCCCGATGATCAGGGAAACGTCGCGCGTGTCGAATTGCGCGACACATCGATGACCGACGTCGAAGGCGAGGTCACCCTGACCTATCAGGCGGGTGCCGCCGCATTCCAGACACTTGTTGCCGGCACGGTTGACGTAAACATGACGACCACCGCTGTTCCGGCCGCAGTCGCCGAACAGGTCGTATCGGCAGGGCAGGTTGACTTGCGCGACCCGCAACGTGAACGTGTTGTTGCGCTGGATGCGTTGGTGCCGGTCGTCCATCCAGACAACCCGGTACGGTCAGTCTCGCTTGAGGAACTTGCACAAATCGCTGCTGGCCGGATCAGAAACTGGTCCGAAATCGGCGGCGAGAATGAGCCGATCAGAATGCTCCTCCCGGCTGAAGGCACGGCGCTCGACAACGCATTCACCGAATTGGTTCTGGACCCGAACCGCGTACGCCTGCGCCGAAGCGCAGAGCGCGCGGAAAGCGAAAGTCAAGCCGCGACCACTGTCGCTGCGGATGAATCCGCGATAACGGTCACATCTTTGTCCGGAAGTGGTGACGCCGATGTTCTGCCTATTCGTCAATCCTGCGGCCCCTTGGCCTATGCCAGCAACTTTGCGATCAAAGCGGAAGAGTACCCTCTCAGCCAGCGGGTATATGCCTATACAGCCGACGCTGAGATGACCGCGCCGCAATCGAATTTCTTCGACTTCGTCGCATCTGCGTCAGCACAACCGCTGATCGAAGAAGCGGGTTATGTCGATTTGTCGATCGAACCGCAGCCGATCAGCTTGCAAGGGACACGCATGACGTCTGCGATCCTGTCCGCCGGTAGCGGCGGCACACTTGATCTGGTGCAGCGCTTTGCACAGGATTTGGCCACGGCAGATCGCCTGTCGACCACTTTCCGTTTCACATCCGGCTCTGCCCGTCTTGACAGCAGATCGCAGGGCGACGTTCAACGGATGGTATCCTATCTGAGCGGCGAAGAGGCGCGCAATCGTGAAATTCTCGTCATCGGCTTTACCGATGATGTAGGCCGGTTTGACCTGAACGAGAGGCTGGCGCTACGGCGCGCAACCAGCGTCCGCGACGCGCTTGTTGGCAGCCTTGGTGGCGATGCGTTGGCCGGCAGGATTTCGGTATCGAGTTACGGTCCACTTGCGCCCGTAGGGTGTAACGACACCGCCGATGGCCGCGAAAGCAACCGGCGCGTGGAAATCTGGCTGCAATAACAACCGAAAGGGTATGATAGTCAGTCCAGAAATGGCAGACTGGTCATACCTGCGGATCGCAATTTCTTGGCAGAAGCCTGCCTGAAACAAGGAAACGTTTGATATGAAACGCAGAACACTACTGGGGGCGGGACTTGCATCGGCATCAGTACTCGCCGTACCAGCGACTGCACAGAACAGGCTAGCATTGTCGCTGGTAACCGATCGCCCTGACGCCGCCAATGCATTGGCCGAGCGCGTTGCAAAAGTATCCAGCGATCGTATCACGATCGAGGTCGCGGCATCCGATGCTGCCGATGCCGCTGGCTTTCTCGATGGGGTATCGGGCGGTGGGTCCGACATGTACCTGACCTCTTCTGACGCTTTCGTCGCACGCAATCCGGCCTTCGGCCTGTTTGCAGCAATGCCTGGCGGCATGAGCGCGAGCGAGTTGGAAAGCTGGGTTCTGGTCGCCGACGGCCGGTTCATGCTGGACCTTCTAGGCGAGGAATTTGGGATCAAGGCTTTTATCGCCGGTGATGATGGCGCTATGCCTATTTGGTCACGCGCACCACTTCAGGGCTTGTCCGATCTTATTGGCGGCACCGTGGTCTCTGCTGGTTTGGGCCTGAATGTCCTGACCGAGATGGGTGTCGGCAACACCGTGGATGTCATGTCGGCCACTGACCTTGGTGGTGCGACTGCAATCGAAGGGCTAAGCATCACGCAAATGGCCGCTGCAGGTCTGCTCGAAACCTTCCCTCACATGGCGACGCCGAATGCAGGGCGTCCGTCGGCCATGCTGAACCTTGGGGTGAACATCACAACATGGTCAAACCTGCCAGAGTCCGATCGCATGCTCCTGGAGCGGTGTATCATGGCCGAGCACAGCACACAGCGGGCACTGGCTCTGCATAGGAACGTGACCGCCATCGCAGACGCCACCGTCACAGCACAAGCGATGCCGCAGGATATTTGGGATGCGCAAATCACCGCTGCGAATGCAGTGATGACCGGTATGTTCGATGCTGGCGACGTCGCTGCCGACACGGCAGACGCCTACCTCTATTTCATTAGTGACGTTGCTGGTTGGAGCGAGATCGGCGAAACCGCCTACTTCCTGGGCCGCAAACAGGCATTGTCCCAATGATGAGTGAACTGGATAGCAAACCCATGTTGAACGATCGCACAAAGATGAAAACACTATCGCGCCGTCGGGTCATGCTGGGCGGTAGTGCAGCCCTGGCAGGAACCGCAGCGCTGGCTGCACCTGCCGTCGCACAGGGCGCGCCCATCACCATCCGCATGGCAACCTCTTGGCCGTCGGGCCTGGGCGGCCTTGCCGATAGCGCGGCCCGCGTCGCCGAAGGGATCACCATCGGCAGCGAAGGACGACTGAACGTCGAGCTTTATCCTGCTGGTCAATTAGTGCCGCCGCTCGGGGTCCATGACGCTGCAAGTACAGGCGAGATCGAGATGTATCACTCGGCCGAGTACTATTTCCAAGGCAAGCATCGCGGGATGAACTTTTTTACTACGGTTCCGCTAGGCCTGACATCCGTGGAGCAGGCCGCCTGGCTGAAGTTCGGAGGCGGGCAAGAGCTGTGGGACGAGCTGAACGCTGGGTTTGGTGTAAAGGCGCTGGCCGTCGGTGGCACCGGCGTCCAGATGGGTGGCTGGTTCAACAAGGAAATCACCAGCAAGGATGATTTCGTTGGTTTGACCATGCGGATGCCCGGCCTTGGCGGTCAGGTGATCAGCAAGATGGGCGCGAACGCCGTCGTTCTTCCCGGCGGCGGCATCGTCGAAGCCTTGTTCGAAGGCACGATTGACGCAACCGAATGGGTCGGCCCTTACAACGATCTGCAATTCGGCTTTCAGAAGCTGCTGTCGACCTACATCTACCCTGGTTTTCACGAACCCGGCACGACGGCTTCCTGCGGCTTTAACATCGACTTCTGGAACAACCTGTCAGACGTCGACCGCAACCTGATCACCGCGGTGACAGAGGCAGAACTGACGAACCATACAGCAGATTACTACGGAAATAACGGCTTGGCCTTGGTGCAACTGCTGACCGAAGCCGGTGTCAAGCCGACCCGCCTGCCAGATGATGTCTGGAATGAGTTGGCGCGCGTGTCTTTCGAGGTAACTGCCAGCGTGGCCGATGATGATGAGATGGGACGTCGTATCGTCGAAAGCTATGACGCCTACCGGGCATTGGTCGGCCAGGCCGAACCGATGAGTCAGGCAGAATATCTGGCCAAGCGTGGCGCTGCAGAATTGTTCGCAGAAGTATGATAAAAATGGACAGGCCCCATGTGAGGGGCCTGTCTTTATCCCAACGCTTGAAGACGTTTGAGCAGGGAAGACGTATCCCAGCGACCGCCGCCCATCTTTTGCACATCTTTGTAAAACTGATCGACCAACGCCGTGACAGGCAGGCTCGCCCCGTTTTCATTGGCCGTTGCGAGGCAAATGCCGAGATCCTTCCGCATCCAGTCAACAGCAAAGCCATGATCGAAATGATCGTCCAGCATCGTCTTGTACCGATTGGACATCTGCCAACTGCCCGCCGCCCCCTGGCTGATCACCTCAACCACATCACGTCCGTCCAGGCCGGCCTTTTGGGCGAAATGCAGTGCCTCTGACAGACCCTGCACCAAACCAGCGATCGCGATCTGGTTGCACATCTTGGTGATCTGCCCCGCCCCGCTATCCCCGATGCGGCGACAGACGCGAGAATAAGCCGACAATACCTTTTCAGCAGCGTCGTAGCTTGCCTGCGGGCCACCGCACATAATGGACAGCGCGCCATTTTCGGCGCCCGCCTGGCCGCCCGAAACAGGCGCATCGACAAATGCGACCCCGTTACTTTGGGCAACGGCAAAGAGTTCATGCGTCACCGCAGCCGATACAGTGGTATGGTCGACAAAGATCGTATCACCGACCATTCCGGCAAAGGCACCGTCGTCACCAAGACAGACCTGTCGCAGATCATCGTCATTGCCGACGCAGGCCATAACAATGTCTGCTCCGGCCACGGCCTTGGTAGGTGTATCCGCCATCGTGCCGCCGAATTCAGAGACCCACCGCTCTGCTTTTTCAGCAGTACGGTTGTAGACGGTTACGTCATGACCAGCTTTTTGTAGATGCCCGGCCATGGGATAACCCATAACCCCCAGACCGAGAAATGCCAGCTTTGCCATGGTGATTTACCCTTACCTGTCTATGCTTTCTCCTCAGCTTTGACAGGCTCCCATGGAATTGTGAAGGACCCAAGCGCCTTGGTGATGTCCTCATCCGAGGCACCGGTACTTTTGATATGCGCGACAAGACCGCGTTTTTTGTCTTCGGTGACTTCGCTCACCTCGGCACCGATATCGGCGAGGGCACCATTGAAGATGCGGGTAATGGCACGCTTGCGCAAATCCGGTTTGAAGATCTTGCCGACTGCGGTTTTGGGCAGTTCATCCAGGATCTCCAGATGTTTAGGGTGGGCAGCCCTTTCGTGGATGTGTTCCTTGGCATAGGCACGCAGTTCTTCGGGGTCTATCGTGGCGCCATCGACCAGTTCGACATAGGCGCACGGCACCTCGCCCGCATGCGCGTCAGGCTGCCCGATCGCACCGGCAAACGCTACAGCTTCGTGCCCAGCCAACGCCTCTTCGATCTCGGCAGGGTCGATGTTGTGACCACCGCGAATGATCAGGTCTTTTGCGCGGCCCGTGATCCACAGATAGCCATCAGGGTCCTTGCGACCAAGATCACCCGTGCGCAAGTATTGCGCATCCGAAATCGTACCCGGATAGAAAAGATCAACGTTCTTGTCCGCCTCGGTATAGGTTTTGCCGCCATAAACGCCGGGATTGGACACGCAGATTTCGCCGATCTCGTCCACGCCAACCTCTTTCCCATCCGCCGTCGACATGATGCGGATATCTGTGTAAGGGAACGGCATACCGATTGATCCGACACGCTTTTCCCCATCCGGCGGGTTGATCGAGACCAGACAAGTTGCCTCGGTCAGGCCATAACCTTCGCAGATGGTGACGCCCGCCGCAGCCTCGAACCGTTTGTACAACTCAAGCGGCAAGGGGGCTGAGCCGCAAAATGCCAGCCGCAAGGTCGAGATGTCGGCGTCTACCTTGCGCTGCATCAATGCGGACATGGCCGTGGGCACCGTAATCATGAAGGTGACTTTGTGCTTTTCGATCAGCTTCCAGAAATTGTCGAAAACACCGTCACCGCGATAGCCCTGCGGTGTGGGGAAGACGATTTCGGCGCCCGACCCAAGCGAAGCGCCAAGGCTCACCACCGTTGCAAAGACATGGAACAGGGGCAGCGGGCACATCTGAACATCTTTTTCCGTGAACAATAGTCGGCTGCCCAGCCATGCATTGTAGACGATGCCGGAATAGCGGTGCTGGACGACCTTGGGCATGCCCGTCGTCCCACCAGTGTGGAAATAGGCGCAAACACGATCAGCCGTGCTGTCGGCAAAGGCCAGTTCCGTGGGCTGCTTGTTGAGCTCAGTATTGAAGTCGAGAACCCGCGCATCATGATTGATAGGGTTTTTGGGGCGGATCAAAGGAACGATCAGTCGTTTCAGACCGGTGAGGTAACGGTGCAAGTCAACCTCAAGAACCGTCTTTACATTCGGGGCAAAGCGCACCGCTTCTGCCGCCTTCTGGGCCACGTCAGTCTTGGGAAAAGATTTGAGGGTAACAAGCACCTTCGCATTCGTTTCACGCAGAATGGCCGAGATTTGCTCTGCCTCCAGCAACGGGTTGATCGGGTTAACGATGCCGGCGACCTGACCACCGATATAGGTCAGCACGGTTTCAGTGGCGTTTGGCAAAAGATACGCAACGACGTCGTTTTCACCGACGCCAAGAGACCGGAACATGTTAGCCGCCTGCCCGGTCTTGTCGCGCAGGGCGTCCCAGCTCAGCGTTTCGCACTTGCTGTTGGGATCGGAAAGCAACCGATAGGATACAGCGTTACGTGACCCATGTTTCTGCGCTGTCTCGCTCAGCAATGCATAGGTCGTCAGCGGCAGATTGCGCGCATCCCATGGCATTTCATTTTCGATAGCATTGCGATCCGCGAACGTTGCGTAGACCATGCAGGTCACCTCCCTTATTGTAACCGCCACCTGCCGACTTAGGCGGCTCTCCCGCCGTGCAGCCTGAGCAAACTGTGTAGAATGCGCAAGTATAACGCTACGATAATCGGTTTTATTCTGCAGCGACACCCGCCGTGAATTGCAACCGCGCAAGGCGCGCATAAAGGCCGCCCTGTGCAACCAGGCTATCATGGGTGCCTTGGGCGACAATGCGTCCGGAATCAAAGACGACGATACGATCGGCCTTTTTGACCGTGGCCAGCCTGTGCGCGACGATCAGCGTCGTGCGATCCTCTGCCAATGCCTCGACCGCTTGTTGCACCGCGTTTTCGCTTTCGGCATCCAATGCGCTCGTCGCTTCGTCCAGCAATAGGATGGGTGCGTCCCGCAGAATGGCGCGGGCGATGGCGATGCGCTGTTTCTGACCGCCAGACAGCATCACCCCACGCTCACCGACATAGCTGTCATAGCCATCAGGCAAGGCAGTCAGGAAGTCGTGAGCCGCAGCGGCTTTGGCAGCCGCTTCGACCTCTGCATCAGTGGCAGCGGGCCTGCCGAAACGGATGTTTTCCCGAGCCGTATCCGCAAAGATCACCGGGTCTTGAGGGACGAGTGCGATCTGCTCGCGAAACGCACTGCGATTGAAGTCGCGGATATCCGTACCATCCAGCCGGATCGCACCGCTTTGCGGATCATAGAAGCGCAGCACAAGCTGGATCACGGTGGTTTTCCCCGCGCCGGATGGACCAACAAGAGCCACAGTCTCACCCGGTTTGATATCCAGACTGACATTGTCGAGGGCCGAGATATTGGGCCGCGACGGGTAGCTGAACGCAACATCGGCAAAGCTGATCGCACCGGTAAAGCGATCAGGTGGCAAGAGGCCGTCTTTGGGATCAGCCACGCTGTCCTCTGCGGTCAGCAATTCGATCAACCGCTCGGTCGCGCCTGCAGCGCGCTGCAACTCGCCCCAGATTTCAGTCAGGGCCGCCAACGAACCGGCCACCATGATCGTGTAGATCAAGAACTGAACCAACTCACCTTCGGTGATCGCGCCCGACCGGACATCATTGGCCCCCATCCAAAGAAACGCGACAATGGCCGAAAAAGCGATGAAGATCACGATTGCCGTCAGAATAGCCCGAGTCCGTATGCGCTTTCGAGCGGCCTCGAAACTCCGCTCGGTCACGTCACCGAATTTCAGGCGACTGCGAATTTCGTGGGAAAAGGCCTGCACGGTTTGCGCAGACAAAAGCTGTTCTGATGCGTCACCACTCGACTGCGCAATAAGATCCTGATTCTCCTTTGAAAGTTTCCGCACACGTCGGCCAAGCAAAATGATTGGCAGTATAATGACCGGGATCGGCCACAGGACCAGCAACGACATCTTGATAGAGGTGTAAAGCATCAGCGCGATACCACCGATCATGATCAGGACATTGCGCAAAGCGACTGAGACCGAACTGCCGATGACCGACAGGATCAGCGTCGTGTCCGTCGTAATCCGGCTCAGCACCTCACCCGTCATGATCCGTTCGAAAAAAGCGGGGCTCATCCCGATCATCTTATCGAAGACGGCCTTACGGATGTCGGCCACAACACGTTCACCCAAGCGTGTCACAAGATAATAGCGCATCGCAGTACCGACCGCGAGCAGCGCGGCAATGCCAATGGCGGCGAGGAAGTAACTTTGCAGGATCTCTCCGCTTTCCGCGTCGAAATTGTCGATAACGCGCCGCACTGCGAGTGGTAAGGCCAATGAGACAAGAGCCGTCAACACCAACGCACATAGCGCAGCAGCCATCATCGTCCAATAGGGTTGCAGGAATGGCCATAGCGCCTTGAGTGCGCCAATTTTCTTTGACGGTGCGCGCTCTTCTTCGGTTGCGTTGGATGTATCGGTCATTGGCCACTCGTCCTGTCAGCAATGTCGGACATAAAACGGCCCGCGCGCCAAGACAAGGCGACCAAGTGCACAGGTAATATACAATAATTTATGGAGCGGGCGACGGGAATCGAACCCGTATCATCAGCTTGGAAGGCTGAGGTCTTACCATTACACAACGCCCGCGCAACGATGAGGTAGCTATTGAAGGTTGCAGGCAAGGTCAAGGCTATGTCGGACCCAAGACAAGGCACTCCGCCCCACCCGCGCCCTTCTACATCTCCATCATCTCGGCAACTTCAACGGACCCGGAACCGTCAACGACCATCGGGTTCTTCGCCGCGTGGGCGCAGGCTTCTTCATAATTGGCGGCGGTGATGATCGTATAGCCAGAAGCGGGATTTGACCCACCATTGTCCATATGACCGTCTTTTGACACCGTATGGGACTGGCCAACCGGGGCACCGGGATCAACCGTCGCGGCACCCATCCCTTCATACCATGCACCCCACGCGGCCATCGCTTTTTCACCCTCTTCAGGCGTCTCGGGTACACCACCGCCATGATAGACAAACAGATATTTTGGCACTTTTTGCCCTCCCTCTTTATCAACCCAGTCTGCGCGATTGAGACCGATGCAGGCAAACAAAAAAGGCGCCCGCAGTTGCCTGCGTGCGCCCTGATCACATTTTTACCATGCATTACTTCATCGTAATACGCCCATCGGTATAAGGCTGATAAGGCGCGTTGGCCGCAACATACTCGGCCGTTACGTCAGCAAGGTCGGGCCCGAAGTCGTAGGCATTCGCCGCATCTTCGAACATGGCATAGCCGTCGCCACCGTTGCGCACATAGTTGTTGGACACGACGCCATAGGTTGCGGCAACATCAATAGGCTCACCGCCGACCATCACATCCGAGACACGCGAACCAGGCTCGGCCGCTGCATCAACGGTAAAGCTCATCCCAGCGACTTGCGGAAAGCGCCCTGCGCCATCCTCGATCTGGCCCACGCCGTTTTCGAGCGCAGCGACAATGGCCTCGCCGGTGACCTCAAAGGTCGAAAGCGTATTCTGGAATGGCAATACCGTCAGCACTTCACCCATGGTGATTTCGCCGGAATCAATCGAAGCGCGCAGACCGCCTCCATTCTGGATCGCGATCTGAATTCCTTGATCCTTTACGCGGTCCAGCATCGCATCGGCAACAAGGTTACCCATGGGGCATTCCATCGCACGACAGACAGAACGGTCGCCTTCGATCGCTTCAGCGGCCTCAGCCACGACGCGGTTCTTCATTTCATCAATCGGACCTGCCAACTCGGCGATACGTGCGACTGCGGCTTCGTCTTCGGCCACGCTGGCATCCAGCAGGATGGTGTCCCCCGTGGCCGAGGTCACATTGCCTTCATCGTCGAACTCAAGAACAAGGTGACCGACATATTTCGAGTAAGCATAAGCCTGAACGACAGGCACATCACCAACCATGGTTGGATAGGCCATCGCGCCTTCCTCGGTGTTCGAGAACAGTGTATGCGAATGCCCACCGACAACGGCGTCAAGACCCTCGACACTTTCCGCAATCGCCATATCTCGGTTCACACCGACATGGGTCAAGGCGATGATCTTGTTGACGCCTTCTCCCTCGAGGGTCGCGACGTCAGCGGTAAGGCTTTCCGCCTCATCCGTGAACACAACCGTACCGGACGGGCTGGAGGTTTCGACCGTATCGACGGCCAATGCAGAAACGATCCCGATCTTTTCGCCACCGACTTCGAGCACCGTATGGTTTTCAACCTGACCCGCCAGCACATTTGACTGCGATACGTCGATATTGCCCGAAATCACCGGGAACGACACGTTATCGGTCAGCTTGCGCAGCCCTTCGTCGCCATCATCGAATTCGTGGTTGCCAACCGCCATCGCGTCAAATCCGACGATCTCAGCGAACTCGGCTTCGACATCACCCTTATAGGTCGTGTACATCAGGCTACCCTGATACTGATCGCCTGCATCCAGCACGATGACGTTTTCGCCCGCCAATTCCGCGCGCAATTCATTGATCTTGGTAATCACACGCGCATAGCCGCCAAAGCACTCGCCAGCGGCATTGTCCTCTGCATTGCAGGTCGAATCGAAACGGTTGATCGGCTCGATTCTGCTGTGCAGGTCATTGATATGAATAATATGCAGCGTGTATTCCGCCTGCGCGGCCCCCGCTGTAAGCGCCAAGGCGCATGTTGTTGTCAGAATACGTGAAAGCATTTCCGTATTTCCCCCTGTTGTTATGGCGTCAGATTGTCCGTGCTCTTGGGTAGAGTCAAACGGCTTGCTGCAAGTGCGATAAGCGGACCCTACGTCAGTTTCGCGAGATGCCTATGCCTTGACCTCGATGCATCCGCGCGCGATGACGCACCTATGTTGATCTACAAGATTTTTCGCACCGATGAATGGGCAGAGCTTCGGGCCGCAGGTCAAACCAACGGCGCGCCCATTGATGTAGCGGATGGCTATGTCCACTTTTCGACAGCCGAGACGGTAAAGGAAACGGCTGCGCTTCATTTCAAGCATGAAGAAGACCTGCTGTTGCTGGCGGTCCAGGCCGATGGGCTGGACATGCTGAAATGGGAACCATCACGCAACGGCGTATTGTTTCCGCACCTTTATCGTGAGCTACGCCTGTCGGATATCGTGTGGCACGCTCCGCTGCCGCTGATAGGCGGGGCACACCAGTTTCCGGACCTAACTTGAACATGTTGGAGCAGATCGGTCTACGCGCGCTGCGCGTCCTCGACCCAGAGCGCGCGCATGGTCTGGCACTGACTGCATTGAACGCCGGGCTTGGCCCGCGCGGCGGCGCATGGAGCAGCGCGAGACTGCAAACCGAAGTCGCGGGGATGAAGTTGCCCAACCCGATCGGACTCGCCGCAGGCTTTGACAAGAACGCGACCGCACTGACCGCACTTGGCAAGACGGCTTTCGGTTTTCTGGAGATCGGCGCGGCCACGCCGCGTGCGCAGCCGGGCAATCCAAAGCCGCGCTTGTTTCGGTTGACGAAAGATCAGGCGGTGATCAATCGCTTTGGTTTCAACAATAATGGGATGGAAGCGATTGCGCAGCGACTGTCCCAGCGTCCTCAAGGCCGCGTTATCGGGCTGAACCTCGGAGCCAACAAAGACAGCACGGACCGTGCGGCGGATTTCGCAAAGGTGCTGGCCCATTGCGGTACTTATGTCGACTTTGCAACGGTGAATGTTTCCTCCCCCAATACTGAAAAGCTGCGTGATCTGCAGGGTAAAGATGCGCTGAAATCATTGCTCAAATCCGTTGTCGACAAGCGAGAGGAATGTCGCCTGAGCGTCCCGATATTCGTCAAAATCGCACCTGACTTGTCGACACAAGAGCTTTTGGATATCGCGGCAGTCGCCGCTGACCTCCCCGCGCTCGACGGGATCATCGCGACAAATACGACATTGGACCGCGACATGTTATGCGGGCCGCATCGGGACGAGACCGGCGGGCTGTCGGGCCAACCGCTTTTCGAGAAATCGACGCGCGTTTTGGCCCAGTTGGCGCAGCTCACTGATAAACCGATTATCGGCGTCGGCGGCGTCGGCAGCGCCGAACAAGCCTACGAGAAAATTCGCGCCGGTGCATCGGCAGTCCAGCTTTACACAGCGCTGGTGTTTCAGGGAATGTCGCTCGCCACCACGATCGCCCAAGGTCTTGATACATTGCTCGCGCGCGACGGCTTTAAGAACGTCGCAGATGCAGTCGGTTCAGGTCGCGGTGACTGGCTTTGATTGATCCGCTTCTGCCTCCAACATTGGATAGCGCAGCGCCAGCGTCACACCACGCGCGACAAAGCTGATCAATAGACCCAACCACAGCCCGTGATTCCCGAATTGCGCCATAAGCGGAACGACGGACGCGAAGTAGATGATAGTCGAAATAATCATCATGTTGCGCATGTCACCAGTACGGGTCGCACCGATGAAAATACCGTCAAGCATCCAGGCCGCACAACCGATCAATGGGGCAGCGACCATATAAGGCAGGTAGATTGCCGCCACGCTTTGAACAGCTACTGATTTAGCCAAGATCGCGATGATCATTGTCCCGAATAGTGCGAAAGACATCGCCAGCAGCGCACACGAGATCAGACCCCAAACGCTACTCAACACCGCAGCCCGACGCAACGCTGCCCGATCTCGCGCACCAAGCGCACGCCCGACCAAGGCCTCGGCCGAAAACGCAAAACCATCCAACGCAAAGGCTGTCACGTTCAGAAATTGTATCAGGATCTGGTTCGCAGCCAATGGCACGTCCCCGAAATCAGCACTGTACAGCAAAAAGCTGACGAACATCGCCTGCAAAAGTACCGACCGGATCAGGATGTCGGTATTGACCATTGCCATATGCCGCAGGCGCACAAAATCAAAGATCAGTGTGGCGCGGCGCCACGCATCGCCCTTGAATGCATCGCGGCACAGCCAAAGGCCCAAGACCAATCCACCCCACTCCGCCAAAAAAGTGGCCCAGGCCACACCTTCGACACCCCACCCCAATGTCAGCCCAAGATAATAGCTTAGCAGGATATTGGCCCCGTTCATTCCAGCCTGAACCACCAGCACGGACCGCGTCCGCTCCAAGGCGATGAGCCAACCGGTGATGCCGTATAGTGCGATTGTCGCGGGGGCTGACCAGACTCGGATAGTCATGTAGTCGCGGGCAAGGTTTTCAACCTCCGGGCTGGCCGGTGATACCCAGAAAGCACCGCGAAAGATCAAGACCTGTGCAAAGATGATCACGGCTCCAGCCGACACACCGATCAGCAAAGCCCGAACAAAAAGCGCACTGACTTCATCCCGATTGCCCGCACCACTTGCCTGCGCGGCCAATCCCGTCGTACCCATCCGCAGAAAACCGAAAAGCCAGTAAATGGCCGACAGAATGACGGCACCAATGCCGACTGCACCGATAGGTGCCGCTTCGCCCAGCTGACCAACCACGCCGGTGTCCACAACGCCAAGGATCGGGACAGTGGCATTGGACAGCACGATAGGCAGTGCGATCGCCAGCACCCGCCGGTGGGTCAGCGTCTCAGCCATCGCGGGCAGGCATCAGGAAATGCCCCGTAGCCTGCGCGAAAAGACGACTGCGATTGTCCTGCCACGCCTCGACATGGACAGATGCATAACGGCGACCCGACCGATTGATCCGCGCCCGCGCGTAAGCGTCGCGCGGCAGACCTGAGCGGAGGTAATCCACGGTAAAGTCGATCGTCTTGGGCAAGGCGCGGCGTGGCAAATCACCGACGACCTGCTGCTTTTCCATATCTTCCCAGATCATCGACCAGCTAAGCTCTATGATCGCGGTCACCTCGAGAAATGCAGCAGTGACACCGCCATGCAGCGCGGGCAACATGGGGTTGCCGATCAACTTGTCGTCATAGGTCAGCACGCCGGTCAGTTCATCGCCCCGTCGGTCAAATCGGATGCCAAGAAATTGAATATAAGGAACCCCAGCAATCAGCTTTTCCAGCGTGGCATCGCGGCGCTGTTTGACGGCCTGAACCGGTTCTGGCTTGCGGTTCATGTCGGGGGCCTCTCGATCGTGAATGCGCCCGTTGCGGTAGCAACAGGCCGGTCTTCATCACTATCCAGCGCGGTCGCGCGGACAAAAGCAACGGATCGGGTGACATGATAACACTCAGCCTTGGCCGTAATCCGGTCACCGGGTTTGGCGGGGCGCATATAGTCAATCCGTAAATCCAGCGTGGCTGTGGCGATTGGCGCAGCAGGATGCGACATGACGGCAGCGCCGCCGCATGTATCCATCAATGCCGAAACCGCCCCCCCGTGAATGACCCCTGTTTCCGGATCACCTATCAACCGCTCGTCATATGACATTCCGATAACAGCGAGCCCATCCCCGACCTCGGTCAGTTCCATGCCCAGCGCCCTTGCATGTGGGATCGCCTCGATGAATTTGCGCGCCAAAAGCTCGCGACGAGTCTTTTGAGCTTCGGACATATGGCTTCCCTCGTGCACTCGGATCTTGCACACATGCTTGTCATGTCGGTCCCGAACTGCAAGCTAATATGTCTGTGATCGACCTGTTGCCCACCGTCAGACTTGACGCTACGGTAAAACGGCGGAGGATCCTTATGTCAGAAAAACGCCTGTCATTCAAAGAGATGTGCGCGGAATTCGACGTTACCCCGCGCACATTGCGCTACTACGAATACATTGAACTTCTCTCTCCTGAAAAAGAAGGCCGGTCACGTTTCTACGGCCCTAAGGAACTGGCCAGGATGACCTTGATCCTGCGCGGGCGTCGGTTCGGCTTTTCGCTGGAAGACATCCGGCAATGGTTGATGATCTACGAAAAAGAAGGCACAGAAGCGCAGATGCGCGAATGGATCAAGCTGGCGGATACCCAAATGGCCGAATTGGCCGAGCAAAAGACGCAGTTGGAAGAAACCATGGAAGAACTTCGAGCGTTGCGCGACGAAACGGCCGAGACGCTTGGCTGATCGCGCTCAGCCCACTCAAAAGCATTTGGTCCCAACGGATTTTCCACTGAACGTCGCTGCTTGTCGTAACGGAAAGCCGCGATAAGCTGACTGAAACGCCACCGCGTACTGGCTGAAGCCGCGCTCAAAGACCGAAAGGCGCAACAAGCCAGAGTGAATTCAAAGACAGAGAAACGTTATTTTAAACGTTTACGGGGAGTATATTGAAATTTCTCCCCGTTTTTTAATTGCTCGAAATTTCGCGAATTTTTGCTGACCTTTCGTCACCCCTCAAATGACGCGACGTTCCGTTTACGTTAACGTCAGCTTTGCTTGTAAGATGCACAATGACTCCGCAACTGCATGGCATTCGAAACACGCACTGTAGGAGTGGATTGATGACGATGAATACAATGACTATCCGTGAAATGTGCGACGCCTTTGATGTTACACCTCGTACGCTTCGGTTCTACGAAGCAAAGGAACTGCTGTTCCCCATCCGCGAGGGGCAAAAGCGCCTTTTCACGAAACGTGATCGCGCCCGGCTGAAACTGATACTGCGCGGTAAGCGTTTTGGTTTCAGTCTGGAAGAAATCCGCCAGTTGCTGGACCTTTACCACATGGATAACGGTCGGGAAGAGCAGTTGGCAAAGACATATGAACTCGCCGAAAAACATCTGGCTGATATGGAAGCTCAAAAGGCCGAACTGGAAGTCGCGATTGGTGAGTTGAAGGAACAGATGGCCTGGGGTGCACAGCGCATCGAGGAATTGGCCAACGGAAAAACTGTCGCGGCCTGAACCGCCGCGACCACCACCTACGATTGAGGGAGAGACGTCCATGCCGATCTACAACGCACCAACCAAAGATATTCAATTCGTTCTGCATGACCTGTTGAAAGTCAGCGAACAGAATATCCCGGGTTTCGAAGACCTGGACCCTGATTTCACCAATGCGGTTGTAGAAGAAGCCGGCAAAGTCGCCACTGAGGTGCTTCACCCGCTGAATGCCGTCGGTGATACCGAAGGGTGTGTTATGGAAAACGGTGTCGTTCGAACGCCAACCGGTTTCAAAGAAGCCTTCGAGCAAATGAAGGAAGGCGGCTGGACCGCCATGGACTGCGATCCTGAATATGGCGGCCAAGGCCTGCCTTACATCATGCACACCGCGGCGCAAGAGCCGTTCGTATCGGCCAACATGGCCTTCAATATGTATCAGGGCCTGACCCACGGTGCCTATTCGGCGATCTATATCCACGGATCGGACGAGCAGAAACAGAAATATCTGCCCAAGATGGTCACATGCGAATGGACCGGCACCATGAACCTGACCGAACCGCATTGTGGCACCGATCTGGGTCTGATGCGCACGAAAGCGGTGCCAAACGGCGACGGCTCCTATAAAATCTCTGGCCAAAAGATCTTCATCTCGGCTGGTGAACATGACATGGCCGACAACATCATCCACCTCGTTCTTGCCAAGATTCAGGGCGGGCCCGAGGGGATCAAAGGCGTGTCGCTGTTCATTGTGCCGAAGTTCATGGTGAACGATGATGGTTCACTTGGTCAGCGCAACAGCGTCGCCTGCGGCAAGATCGAAGAAAAGATGGGCATTCACGGTAACTCAACCTGTGTGATGAACTATGACGAAGCCACCGGTTTCCTGATCGGTGAAGAACACAAAGGCATGCGCGCCATGTTCACGATGATGAACGAAGCGCGTCTGGGGGTCGGCCTGCAGGGCTACGCCCAGGCCGAAAGCGCGTATCAGAACGCAGTGGCTTATGCTAACGATCGCCTGCAGGGGCGTGATGTGACGGGGGCCAAGAACCCCGACGGCCCCGCAGACCCTCTGATCGTGCACCCTGACATCCGTCGCAACCTGATGGATCAGAAGAGCTTTGTCGAAGGCGCGCGCGCGTTTACCTATTGGGGCGCGATGCTGATCGACCGGGCGCATAAGAATGAAGACAAAGACGCGGACGGCCTGATCTCTTTGATGACACCCGTCATCAAAGGCTTCCTGACCGACAAGGGCTTTGAATACGCGACGGCCGCCCAGCAGGTCTATGGCGGCCACGGCTATATCGAAGAATGGGGCATGTCCCAATACGCCCGCGACGCCCGGATCGCCATGATCTACGAAGGCGCCAACGGCATTCAGGCGCTTGACCTTGTGGGCCGGAAACTGGCGCAGGATGGCGGCAAGCACGTCATGGCGTTCTTCGAGATGATCAAAACATTCATCAAAGAGAATGAAGGCAATGAAGCCCTGAAAGCTGACTTCCTCGACCCGCTGAAAGCCGCGTCCAAGGACCTTCAGGCCGCGGGCATGTATTTCATGCAGAACGGCATGAAGAATCCCAACAACGCGCTGTCAGGCTCTTACGATTTCATGCACATGATGGGGCATGTCTGCCTTGGTCTGATGTGGGCACGGATGGCGAAGGCCGCGATGGAATCCCTTGAAGGCGGTGCATCGGACAAGGAATTTTACGAGACCAAGATTGCGACCGGCCGCTACTATATGGCCCGGCAACTCCCAGCCACATCCATGCATCTGTCCCGGATCAATACCGGTGCCGACACTGTGATGGCGCTGGAAGCGGCAAACTTTTGAAGAATACACGCAAATCAAAAATAGCTGTCGCGGTTGCGATCACACTTGTTGTGATCGCAATCGTAGGTTTTGCTATCTTTTGGACTCTGGCGTCGACGTACGGCAGCATGGGCGGGGCTCCGGGTGGCTAAGGCCAATAGATATGAGTCCACAAAATGACAGCCAGAGGTTGGTGTTGTTGGCTGGTACGTCAGCAAAGGTAAAATGAGGCCCACCACGGGCTGACACTCTGGGAGGAGCTGCATCATGATAAAATTGCATTGCTTTGGAGAAAGCGGAAACGCTTACAAAGCCGCGCTTACGCTCACCCTCGCTGGTGAGGCGTGGGAGCCCGTTTTCGTGGACTTCTTCAAAGGTGCCTCCCGCTCTCCCGAATTTCGCGCCTTGAACGTGATGGGCGAAGTGCCTGTGCTGGAAGACGGCGACACGGTGCTGACCCAATCCGGTGTCATTCAGGACTACATCAGTTCCAAGACCGGCAAGCTCGGCGGGAAATCCGCCGCCGAACGACGCGAGGTGCTGCGCTGGATGTTCTTTGACAATCACAAAGTGTCGGGCGTCGCCGGGCCATTGCGTTTCAACATGAACTTCCTACCTGAAGAGAAACGCAATGCAGACGTAAATGCCTTTATGGCGATGCGTCTTTCCTCTGCGCTGAAAGTGATCGAATTTCATCTCGACGGCCGTGATTGGTTGGCAGGTGAGGAGATCACAATCGCTGATATCGCTTGCTGCGGCTACCTTTTCTATGACGAAGACTTCACCTTTGACCGTGCCAAGTACCCAAATATCGACCGCTGGCTTAGCGGCATCGCCGCGCAGTCCGGCTGGAAACACCCTTACGAACTGATGCCGCGCGCCCTTGGGTGACGCGACCTAATTGGAGGAAATAATGACCGAAGCCTATATCTACGACGCCGTGCGTACCCCGCGTGGCAAGGGCCGCAAGGATGGCAGCCTGCACGAGGTGACATCCGCACGCCTGTCCGCCGGTGTGCTGAACGAGCTGAAAGCGCGCAATAATCTTGAAGGTCATGTCGTGGAAGACGTGATCTGGGGAAACGTCACGCAGGTCGGCGAACAGGGCGGGTGTCTTGCCCGGACCGCCGTGCTGGCCTCTGATCTTGACGAACGCATCCCCGGCCTTGCCATCAACCGGTTCTGTGCCTCCGGCATGGAAGCCGTGAACCTGGCCGCCAATCAGGTCAAAGGCGGAGCGGGTCAGGCTTATATCGCCGGTGGCGTTGAAATGATGGGTCGCGTCGCCATGGGATCAGACGGAGCGGCGATTGCGGTTGATCCATCCATCGCCATGAACACCTATTTCGTCCCGCAAGGGATTTCTGCCGACATAATCGCCACGGAGTACGGGTTTACCCGCGACGATGCCGATGCGCTGGCTGTCGAAAGCCAAAAACGCGCCGCCGCGGCGTGGGCGGACAAGCGGTTTGACAAGTCGATCGTGCCGGTCAAGGACGTCAACGGACTGACCATCCTGGATAATGACGAATACATGCGCCCCGGCACGGATATGCAGGGTCTTGGTGCACTGAATGCGTCGTTCCAGCAAATGGGTGAGGTCATGCCTGGCTTCGACAAGGTCGCGCTGATGAAGTATCCGCATCTGGAGCGGATCAATCACATCCACCATGCGGGTAACTCTTCGGGGATCGTCGACGGCGCAGCTGGCGTCCTGATCGCCAACAAGGAATGGGGCGAGGCACACGGGATCAAGCCACGCGCACGGATCAAGGCAACCGCCAAAATCGGTACGGATCCGACGATCATGCTGACCGGCCCGGTACCCGTGACCGAAAAAATCATGGCCGACAGCGGAATGAGCATCAGTGACATTGATCTGTTTGAGGTCAACGAGGCGTTTGCGTCCGTCGTCCTACGCTTTATGCAGCGGTTTGATGTCGATGACAGCGTGGTCAATGTGAACGGTGGTTCGATCGCCATGGGTCACCCGCTGGGGGCAACGGGCGCGATCATCATCGGCACGCTGCTGGATGAACTGGAACGGACTGGCAAGGGTACCGGCCTCGCAACATTGTGCATCGCATCCGGTATGGGGGCGGCAACGATCATCGAGAGGGTTTAAGAGCCATTGGATCAACTGACGGAAAGCGCGGCGAAAGACATTTACCAGGGGTTGCTGGAGAAGATCGGTGCCTCCTATTTCGACAATGATTTCGCCAGCTTTCGACAGATGGTCCATGTACCCCACCACTTCTCGACCGAGGGAAAATACTTTGTGATCGACACCACCGAAGATCTGGAAACCTCGTTCCATCATTTCCGGGAATATCTGGCCGGTCTGGGTGTGACAGATTTCATCCGCACCTGTACTGGCGCTGCATTTCTTGGCGAGGACAAGATCATGGGCGCCCATGTTTCGGACCTGATCCGCAACGGCGCGCGCACGCGCGAACCATACGAGGTCTGGTCTTCGCTGGACCTGATTGATGGACGGTGGAAGGTAACGGGATCGCAGAACGCGCTTTCCGACACGTCATGGCAGGCGATCACGTTTTCCCACGGAAAAACAAGACGATAGATAAGCCGCCCCTGCGCGGCACGATATGCAACTCCCACATAGGAGAGAAAAAATGACAGATTTCACCATGACCAAGGATGCCGATGGCGTTGCGGTCGTCACATGGGACACTCCCGGCAAATCCATGAACGTGATGAGCCGTGATGCCATGGCGCAACTGGACGGTTTGGTATCCGATGCTTTGACCGACGAAGCCGTGAAAGGCATTGTAATTACGTCGGGCAAGGACACATTCGCTGGCGGCATGGACCTGAACGTGCTGGCCAGCATCCGCGATGAAAGCGGCGACAATCCTGCGCAGGGCCTGTTCGATTTCACGATGAACGGCCACCACATGCTGCGCAAGCTGGAACGCGCGGGCATGGATCCCAAAACCAACAAAGGTGGCAAGCCGATTGCCGCCGCCCTGCCCGGCACCGCCCTTGGAATCGGTCTGGAATTGCCACTGGCTTGTCACCGCATTTTTGCCGCCGACAACCCCAAGGCCAAGATCGGCCTGCCCGAGATCATGGTCGGTATCTTCCCTGGTGGCGGCGGGACCACACGGCTGGTGCGCAAACTGGGGGCGATGGCGGCCTCTCCGCTATTGCTAGAGGGTAAGCTGAACGATCCCAAGAAGGCGATGGCGGCTGGCGTAATCGATGAGGTCGTACCCGCAGATGAACTGATGGCCAAGGCAAAGGAATGGGTTCTGTCAGAACCCAAAATCGTCAAACCGTGGGATGAAAAAGGTTATAAAATGCCGGGCGGCGCGCCATACCACCCCGCAGGCTTCATGACCTTTGTCGGCGCCTCTGCCATGGTGAATGGCAAGACGCAAGGTGTCTATCCCGCTGCCAAAGCGCTGCTTTCGGCTGTCTATGAAGGTGCTTTGGTACCCTTTGACCAAGCTCTGAAGATCGAGGCGCGTTGGTTCACCAATGTGCTGATGAACCCATCATCCTCGGCGATGATCCGCAGCATATTCATCAACAAGGAAGCCCTTGAAAAAGGCGCGAACCGTCCCGACGCGCCGGACCAGAAGGTTAGCAAGGTCGGCATCATCGGCGCTGGCATGATGGGTGCGGGGATTGCGCTGGTGTCTGCACTTGCAGGTATTCAGGTGGTCCTGATCGACGCCAAGCAGGAAGCGGCAGACAAGGGTAAATCCTACACCGCCGACTACATGGACAAGGGTATCGCACGGAAGAAGGCAACCGAAGAAAAGAAAGATGCCGTGCTGGGGCTAATCAACGCGACGACCGATTATGCGGCCCTCGTAGGCTGCGATCTGATCGTCGAGGCGGTGTTCGAAGATGTGGGCGTCAAGGCCGAGGTCACCAAAAATGTGCAGGCTGTGACTGGCGCAGACTGCGTTTTTGCAACCAATACATCGACCCTGCCGATCACTGAGCTGGCAAAGGCATCTGCCGATCCAGAGAAATTCATCGGCATCCACTTTTTCTCACCAGTGGACAAGATGCTGCTGGTCGAGATCATCAAGGGCAAGGAAACGGGTCCCGTGGCCGTGGCCAAGGCACTCGACTATGTCCGTCAGATCAAGAAGACCCCGATTGTCGTCAATGACGAACGGTTCTTCTACGCCAACCGCTGCATCATTCCTTACATCAACGAAGGTATTCGAATGGTGAAGGAAGGTGTTGAGCCTGCGCTGATCGAAAACGCCGCCAAGCTGGTTGGGATGCCGTTGGGTCCGCTGCAGCTAACGGATGAGACCTCGATCGATCTCGGCGTCAAGATCGCCAAGGCGACCAAGGCGGCGATGGGGGATGATTATCCGAATGAGGCCGTGAACGAGGTGTTATTCTGGATGTTCGATCAGGACCGGTTGGGCCGCAAGTCTAAAAGCGGCTTCTATGCCTATGACGACAAGGGAAAGCGGCAAGGACTGTGGGACGGTCTTGCACCGAAGTACCCCGTCGCCGATGAACAACCCGACCTGACGACGGTGCAGCATCGTTTGCTCTTCGCACAAGTCCTCGAGGCCGTCCGCGCGCTGGAAGAAGGCGTACTGGAAGACATCCGCGAGGGTGACGTCGGCGCGATCCTTGGTTGGGGATTTGCCCCATGGTCCGGCGGTCCCTTCAGCTGGCTCGACATCATCGGGGCGCCCTATGCAGCAGAGCGTTGTGATCAGCTGACCGAACAGTTTGGCGAACGGTTCAAGACACCGGAACTGCTGCGCGAGATGGCCGAAAAGGGCCAGACCTTCTATGGCCGCTTCGGGCAGGACGCAAAAGCCGCCTGACGAAACCGGCGCATCCCACAATCAAGGGATGCGCCGCACTCCGATAATCCCTGTTACGAAAAGCGCTCTGCTTGTTAAAAAGCACGCATTAGAAATCGGCCTCTTTTCGAGGCCGTTTTTTTGGGCTATCAAATTTCGTGTTCAAGATCGCGTCTAAGTAGACAAGTTGATAGGTTTACCAATCAACACAAGAATGCACTATATGATCGCGCTACCGGCCCTTAAAAGTAAAGAACTGCAACTCACCAACTTGAACCGGCTACGTGGATTTGCGGCGATCTGCGTCGTCGTCGGACATGCATTTATCATTGTCTCACTTCGACCTGCACAGCTGCACTTTGGCCCCATCTATTTGCTCATCGCGTCCGCGACCGTGTACTTTGTGCTGATCGCAGGGATTTTGTTTCAGATAAAAGCCGTCCCACGACTGAACGCTGGCCGGACACGCACCCGCGATATCTTACGCCGTCGATGGGCGCAATTCAGCGGTATTTATCTGACCATTGGGGTCTTTCTTGCGCTGACGACGGGTATAAAGGAAGGACTAAGCGCCGGAATAAACCCCGTCTACCACTTCGTGCGCATGATGATAAACGGTAGCATGGCACATTCGTATTGGTTCGTGCCGTTCTTTCTTCTTCTGATGGCGCTGACACCACTACACTTATGGTTTAGTCGCAGGCCATTGGCGATACAGGCTGTTCTGGTCGCAGTTGGCCTCGCCCTTTCCGCAATCACACACCGGCCGGGCGCATATGACATTTACGGACCAATCCACGCGCTGGGATATTACCTGCCGGTATTCTGGTTTGGGCTGATGATCGGGCAAAACCTGCCCATGGTTCTTGTGTGGCTGAAAGGTAAAGAAGCCCTACTTGCGTTCGGTGTCGCCGCGATCGTTGCGATGCAAATGCAGATCGGCCAGACCGGGGTCTATCTACACAGTTTTGGTCAAAATCTGGGTCAGATCGACCTGTTCGCAGTGCAAAAAATCTTGCTTGGATTGCTGCTCTTGTCGTTTTTCGATCAAACGAAAACGATAAGTATGCCGTTGATCGATTGGGTCGCGGATCGCAGCCTGATCATTTTTTTCATGCATTCACCGGTCTTGATCGCCATCACAGATGCACCGCATCTCAGCGACCTCTATTTTCCGGAATTGATCCTTGCGAGCGGGATCATGATTTATGTGGGGGTCAAATTCCACACCCTGCTGTTGCGCGTTTTTGAGCATTTGCCGGATCGGATCAAGGAGATAGGACTAAAAGTCACTGCGGGACGGCTGTCGAAACGCTCGGAAACAGATTTGCCTTGCCGCACACCGTTAGACCAAAAAACGCGCTCTGTTTAAACCGCCGCTCTTGTCAAACACCCCAAGAACCGCCTCTTATTGCCGTAAGGGGGTATCACCATGAACGAAACCGGCTTGGGCAAGAACAGCGCAAACTTCGTACCGTTGACGCCACTATCGCATCTACAACGCGCAGCGCGCGTTTTCCGCGACCGAGAGGCGCTGGTCTATGGCACGATCCGGCGCAGCTATGCTGAATACCACGCGCGGGTGTCGCGGCTGGCATCGGCCTTGGTCAAGGCTGGCGTCAAATCGGGGGATGTGGTGGCCACGGTCCTGCCGAATGTGCCGGCCCAGTCTGAGGCCGCATTTGGCATCCCGGCCTGCGGCGCGGTTCTGAACACGATCAACACGCGGCTGGATGTCGATACGGTCGCCTATATCTTCGATCACGGAGAGGCGAAGGTTGCCCTTGTCGACAGCCAGTTCCTGCCACTGGTGATGGCTGCGATAGATATGATGGAGGGCGCGCCACCCTTGATCATCGAAGTGCCTGACGAACAGGCGGGTGTGCCCGCCATGGCCGAGCAGCAGGATTACGAAGACTTCCTCGCCACGGGTGATCCGGATTTCAAGTGGATCATGCCAGAGGATGAATGGGACAGTCTGGCGCTGAACTATACCTCTGGCACGACGGGTCGCCCCAAGGGTGTCGTCTACCATCATCGCGGGGCCTATCTGATGACGATGGGTACGCCGATTTCGTGGGAATTGCCGCTGTTCATGCGCTATCTGCAGATCGTGCCGCTGTTTCACTGTAACGGCTGGAACCATACATGGATGATGCCCAGCCTTGGCGGCACGGTCGTGTGCTGCCGCGATATCAGCGCCAAGGCCGTCTATGACGCGATCGGTGATGAGGGCGTGACGCATTTTGGCGGCGCCCCGATCGTGCTGAACCTTATCGTCAACGCGAAAGAGGAAGAGCGCCGCCCGTTCGATCATGTCGTACAGGTGTTCACCGCAGGCGCACCCCCTGCCCCGGCGACATTGGCAGCCATTGGGAAATTGGGGTTCAATATCAAACAGGTCTATGGCCTGACCGAAACCTATGGACATGTGACAGAATGCATCTGGGACGACGAATGGGACACCCTGCCCGCGGATGAACAGGCAGCAATCAAGGCCCGGCAGGGTGTCGCCTTTCCGATGATGGAGGATGTGACGGTCGTTGACGATCAGATGGCGCAGGTGCCGATGGATGGCACCACACAGGGCGAAATCGTCATGCGCGGCAATACGGTGATGAAAGGCTACCTCAAAAACCCCGAGGCAACCGAGAGAGCTTTTGCAGGCGGGTACTTTCATTCAGAGGATTTGGCCATCCAGCATCCAAACGGGTCGATCCAGATTTCCGACCGCGCCAAGGATATCATCATTTCGGGTGGGGAAAACATCAGCTCCGTCGAGGTCGAAGGCGCGCTGATGCATCACCCCGCCGTCAATCTCTGCGCGGTGGTCGCCAAGCCTGACGATAAGTGGGGCGAGGTGCCTTGCGCGTTCATCGAGTTAAAAGACGGGGCAGAGGCGGACGAGGCTGAAATGATCGCCTTCACCCGCGAACGACTGGCGGGGTTCAAGACGCCGAAAAAAGTCGTGTTCCAGGAATTGCCGAAGACATCGACCGGAAAAATCCAGAAGTTCGAATTGCGAAAGCTAGCCAAGGATATGTAGTCCTGACACCGCAGTCACCGCCCTGAACCGCGACGTCATGCTGGAAACGATGCAGAGGACCGGGTCTACGTACCCTTCGGTTCACATCACATAACATAAACGCAGCGCGTCATAGATCGCCGCATGCGTATTTCGCGACGACACCGCGTCACCGATGCGGAAAAGTTGGTAACTGCCGTCAGGATTTGAGACGATATCCTGCGGCAGCCCCCCGATCAGCGCCGCCTGATCGACCTCGCCTCGGTTCGATGACGCTTCACGGAGTTCAAAATAGAGATCATCGCACGGTGTCGTGCCATAGTTTACAACGATCTGATCGTAATCCTCGGACGTCGTCAGATCGCTGTAATCCGTACCAATCCTCGCCGTCAGTTTGTTGCCGTGTTTTTTGACCCCGAAAAACCGCCGCGCCACGGTGAACGTGACGTTCTTGCCCTGCAGATCGCGCATGTAGGGGACAAGATTCATCGCCATGATCTCGGGCGCGACGCTGCGGTCGGGGGTCATCACATTGACTTTTCCACCCGTGGCAGCTGCGATCTCGGCGGCTTGCATCGCCGGATGATCTCCGGCTTCGTCATAGATCAGCACATGGTCCGCAGGCTTCACATCGCCTGCGATGATATCCCACGCGCTGATCACATGGTGGGCCTCGGCCTGTTGTTCCAAAAGCGTCAGGTTGGGGATGCCACCTGTGGCGATGACGACGATATCGGGGTTGTGGGCGGTGATGTCGGACGCTGCGGCATAGGTGTTGAAATGAAAGGTCACGTCATAGTCCCCGCACATGGCCATACGCCAATCGACGATTCCGATCATCTCGGCCCGGCGTTTGCTGCGTGCGGTCAGACGGATCTGGCCGCCGGGTTGATCGGCGGCCTCGAAAACGGTGACGCGATGCCCTCGCGCCCCGCAGACTCGCGCCGCCTCTAAACCCGCTGGACCGGCACCGACGATGACGATATTCTTGCGTTTCGCCGCGGGCGTGATGTCATGCGGTATCGTCAGTTCCCGCCCGGTAGCGGCGTTATGTATGCAAAGCGCCTCACCCCCTTGATAAATCCGGTCGAGACAGTAGGTCGCGCCCACGCAAGGCCTGATCCTGTCTTCGTGTCCCGCGACGATCTTTCGGACGATATGCGGGTCAGCGATGTGGGCCCGCGTCATGCCCACCATGTCCAAGAGCCCGCTTGCGATCGCATGGCGCGCCGTCGCGACGTCGGGAATGCGCGCAGCGTGAAAAGTGGGAAGTCCGGTGGTCGCGCGCACCGACCCGGCGAAATCCAAATGGGGCGCCGATGTCATGCCCTGAACCGGGATCACATCGGTGAGGTCGGGGTCCGTCGAGACACGTCCACGAATGATGTTGAGAAAATCGACCTGCCCCGTCTCTTTGAATATCTGGGCCATCTGGAGCCCGGTTGCCGCATCAATTCCGCCCGGCTTGGTTTCGTCGGCCGTGTAACGCAGTCCGATGATAAAATCATCACCGACCCGTTTGCGGATCGCGGCGATGACGTCGAGGCCGAATTGCATTCGCGATTGCAGGGTGGCGTTGCCGTAACGCCCGTCTAGGTCGTTCGTCAGCGGTGACCAGAACTGATCAATCAGATGACCGTAACCCTCGATCTCGATCCCGTCCATGCCGCCAGCTTGCATCCGTTCTGCGGCATCGGCGAAATCGACTATAACGCGGGCGATGTCCCAATCTTCCATCACCTTGGGAAAGGCCCTGTGGGCAGGTTCGCGATGCATTCCGGCAGACAATGAAGGCAGCCAATCGCCCTTGTTCCATGTCGTCCGGCGCCCCAGATGGGTGATCTGGATCATGACTGCGCAACCATGTTCATGGCAGGCATCCGTCAGGCGTTTGATCCAGGGAACGACCTCATCCCGGTAGGCCAGGATGTTGTTAAAGGCAGGCGGGCTGTCGCGTGACACCGCCGCCGACCCTGCGGTCATGGTTAGCGCCAGACCGGCCTTCGCCCGCTCAGCATGATAGGCGATGTAGCGGTCCTGCGGCATCCCATTGACTGCATACGCCGGTTCGTGGCTGCTGATCATGATGCGGTTGCGCAGGGTCAGATGTTTAAGCTGGTAAGGTTGCAACAAAGGATCAGATGTCATTGCGGCCTCCAGTTCGGGTGGGTTGATTAGGGCTGTAGCGGCGCAGAGACGCTAGTCCGTTTCCGACATGACATCGCGCGAACCAAACGGTATCGTGCCTGCCAAAAGGCATTTTGGGGCAGATGACAGCACTCGACAAATATGTGCGGCTGGAAAGCGGCGGGCTCTGGCGGGCCGGGCCGGATGCGCAGCGACGTGATGTCGTCGTGTCGTTCGGCGACGCGACGCTGGTGATCAGCGACCCTGCAGGCCGTCCGCTCAGCCATTGGTCCTTACCCGCCTTGATCCGCGAAAACCCGGGCGAGCGACCGGCGATTTACATACCCGACGACGAGGCGAGCGAAGCGCTGGAGATCGCAGAGGATACGATGGTGGCCGCGATCGAGGAGGTGCGCAAGGCCCTGGCCAAGGCCCGCCCCAAGCCGGGCAAGCTGCGGCACTGGGTGACGGCGGCCAGTATACTGATCGTGTTGGCATTGGCCATTTTCTGGCTACCGGGTGCGTTGATGCGCCAGACTCTGGCAGTTGTGCCGGCACCCAAGCGGATCGAAATCGGGGCGGCAATTCTGGGTCATCTGCAGGCAAAGGCGGGGCCAGCCTGCCGTACCCCCGATGGCGTGGCCGCGGCAGAACGATTGGCGGCACGCCTGTTCGGCGGTCAGACCCCGATGCAGATCGTGATTTTGCCTGATCTCGATGCAAAGGCCGTCGCTCTGCCTGGCGGCATCAACGTTCTGGACAAAAGCGTCGTGCAGACCTCTGACGACCCTGCGGTGACTGCGGGATATGTACTGTCGCAACGGGCGATGGGCACCGATCACGATCCACTGGCGTCAATCCTGAGGGATGCGGGCTTTGGGACCACATTGCGCCTTTTGACCACCGGCGAACTCCCCACCGATATCCTCGCAGCTTATGCCACAAGAATCGCACCCGTCACACCCCATGCTGAAAACCTGGCGTTGACCTTCGAAGCAGCCAAAGTGCCAAGCGCGCCTTATGTCGCAGCTGCGAATGCGCCGGACTTTTCAGTCACACCGGATCCAGTGACACCTATCCTGAACGACAGCGACTGGATCAGCCTGCAGAACATATGCAATGCCTGACTACTTGGTCCCGAACATCCGATCCCCCGCATCGCCCAGACCGGGAACGATGTAACCATGATCGTTCAGGTGACTGTCGATTGCGGCGGTTACGATAGGGACGTCGGGATGGGCTTCTTTCATGCGGGCGATCCCTTCGGGCGCAGCCAACAAGCAAAGAAAACGTATATTTTTGGCACCCGCCCCCTTCAAAAGGTCAATCGCAGCCGCAGACGAATTTCCGGTGGCCAGCATCGGGTCGACCGCGATCACCAATCTGTCTTCCAGTTCGGTGGGTACCTTGAAGTAATACTGTACCGGCTGCAGCGTTTCCTCATCACGGTAGAGCCCCACAAACCCCACCCGGGCCGAGGGAATCAGTTCCAGCACACCGTCAAGCAACCCATTGCCCGCCCGCAGGATCGACACCAGTGCCAGTTTCTTGCCGGCGATCACCGGCGCATCCATCGGTTCAAGAGGCGTTTCGATACGCCGTGTCGTCATCGGTAGCCCGCGCGTGACCTCGTAAGCAAGCAACTGGCTGATTTCGCGCAGCAACTGCCGAAACACGGCGGTTGAGGTATCCTTTTGCCGCATCAGCGTCAGCTTGTGTTGCACCAGCGGGTGGGTCACGTGGGTGACATGGTCGGTCATGCGGCAGGCTCCAGTCTTTTGGCCGCGCGGGCACGGGTTTCGTCGTCACAAAAGGCAGCATCGAGGGCGGTCGCGTTGATGGCCGCGAAATCCTCTTCCCCCCAACCGAACGTTTTGGCAAGCATGTCGTATTCATAGGTCATATTGGTATGGAAAAACGGTGGGTCATCGGTCGAGACGGTGACAGGCACACCGGCATCGCGCAGCTGCACAATGGGATGACTATCCCAGCCTTTGACGGCGTTTAGAACGACGTTGGAACCCGGACAAACCTCAAGCACGGTCCCGTTTTCAGCAAGCCGATCGACCAAAGCCGGATCGCTGACCGCACCGATCCCGTGTCCGATCCTGCTGACCCGCAGGTGATCCAGCGTTTCGGCAACCATCGTTGGGCCGCCCCATTCGCCTGCATGACATGTGAGCGGCATTTCAGCCTCTCTCGCCATGTCAAAACTGTAGGTGTAGTCAGCGGGTCGGCCGACCATTTCACCGCCTGCCATGCCGTAACCAACGATGAAATCGCCAAAGGTTTCAACCGCGCAATGGGCCGCGGGTTTACACGCCTCCGGGCCGAAATGGCGGATACCTGTCACGATGCCGCGCAAGGTGATGCCCAGCTTTGCATCAGCCTCATTCGCGGCGTCTTTCATTGCGGCAACATAGTCGCGCCAGGCTGACAGATCGCCGCCACCGCAAAAGTCGGGCGAGACGAAGGTTTCCATATAGACCACGCCATGTTGCGCCGTCTCCTCAAGTACTGCGAGCGTCAGCCGACGGAAATCCTCGGGGCTTTGCAAGACAGTGCAGGCCGCTTCGTAGACACTCAGAAAATGATCGAAGTCGCGGAAGGCATAGCCGCCATCGCCCGTAAATATCCCACTGAGATCCATGTTCTTTTCACGGGCAAGGCCACGGATGAATGTCGGCGGCGCGCAGCCTTCGAGATGCGTGTGCAGTTCGATTTTTGGGATGTTCTTGAACGTCATAAGAAGCTCTTTCCGGCACCGCCATATGGCACATGCAGATAGTCAGCGATGGTGGCGCCGACATCGAAAAAGGCCAGATGGCCAAGGCTGCGTGTGCCCAGGCCATGAACCAGCACCGGCACCCGTTCGCGTGTATGATCTGTGCCGTGCCAGGTAGGATCATTGCCGTGATCGGCGGTGATGATCATCATGTCATCCCGGCGCAAGCGCGGCAGTAATTGGCCTAGGGCACCATCGAACCATGCCAGATGTCCAGCATAGCCCTCCGGTTCGCGGCGATGCCCATATTCGCTGTCGAATTCTACGAAATTAGCAAAGACAAACGCGCCGTCTTCCGCTCCGTCCACCAGATCATTCAGATGTTCCATCAGCACCGCATCGCGTCCTTTGCGCAGATCGTCAATCCCGCGCATTGAGAAGATGTCGCCGATTTTGCCGACCGCATGAACAGGACGCCCCGCCTGTTGGACATAGTCGCAGATTGTCGGTGATGGCGGCGCGATCGCGTAATCCTTGCGGTTCGCGGTGCGTTTGAAATCACCGACCTGCCCGACAAACGGGCGCGCGATCACGCGGCCGACCTTCATCGCATGCAGCATCGGGGCCAGGTCAGCACAAAGCTGATACAGGCGGTCCAGACCGAATGCCTCTTCATGTGCGGCAATCTGCAAGACGCTGTCAGCCGACGTGTAACAGATCGGCCAACCGGATGAGATATGCGCCGCCCCCTCCTCGGTGATGATGGTGGTGCCCGAGGCGTGGCGATTGCCCAATATCCCTTCGGTCTGCGCCATGGCGCATATCTGCGCGGTCAATGTCTCTGGAAAGGCCGGGGCGGTATCGGGAAAGACATGCCAGTCCCATGGCACCGGTACACCTGCCAATTCCCAGTGACCGGATGGGGTATCCTTGCCAGGCGATATCTCCGTCGCCGCTCCCCAGGCACCCATTGGGTTTGCACTCAGACCGGGCGCGCTATCGCCGCTCGCCAGTTTGACCGCCGCACCCAGGCCCAGCGCATCGAGTGTCGGTAGCCTCAGGTCCATCTTTTCGGCGATATGGCCAACTGTATTGGCCCCGGTATCGGGGATGTCGCCGTTGAAGAACTTGTCTGCGTCCGGGGCACCGCCGATCCCGACGCTGTCCATCACTACAAGAAAGGCACGGGCCATCAGGAAATCCTTTCGATGATCAGCGGACCGGGTGATGGGACGGGCCCTATGGTGAACGCCCCGCGCACCGCTTGGGCCGCAGCCTCTGCCGCGTCTTCGTCGGCGGCGTGTAAAGTGCATAATGGCTGACCCGCTTTGACCTGCGTGCCAAGATCAACCACATCGGTCAGCCCAACGGCCGGATTGACTTGATCGGTCTCGACCCGTCGACCACCGCCCAATGCCGCAACGGCAAGGCCCAATGCTTGCCCGTCGATGGCCGTCACATGGCCTTCGGCCGGCGCCGTGACATCGCCAACAATCGGCGCACGCGGCAGATGGGTCTGCCAATCCTCCGCCATATCTGGCGGACCACCAAGTGCGGCGATCATGCGCGCGAAGCGTTCCATCGCACGGCCCGAGGCGATTGCGTCCTTCAGGCGTTTCGCGGCATCTTCTTCGGTGCCCCCACACAGAGCCAAAAGCTGCGCGCCCAAAGCGATGCTAAGGTCGTGCAGCCGCGGTGCCGCAGCGCGGTTGCCTGCCAGAACTTCCATGCAAGCGGCCACCTCGACAGCGTTCCCCAAGGCGGGGGCAAGCGGTTGGTTCATGTCGGTAATCATCGCGGCGGTCTTGCATCCCGCTCCGTTGGCGGTCTCGACCAAAGCACGGGCCAAGGCCCGGGCATCGCCCACTGTTTTCATGAACGCGCCGCTGCCCAGCTTCACGTCCAGCACCAGCCCCTGCAAACCAGCCGCAAGTTTTTTTGACAGGATCGACGCGGTGATCAAATCGACGCTTTCTACCGTCGCAGTCACGTCACGCACCGCATATAGGCGTTTGTCCGCAGGGGCGATCCGACCCGTGGCACCAACGACTGCGCAGCCGACCTCGCCCACGATGCGGCGCAAGCGCCGTTCGTCTACTTCAATGGAAAGGCCTGGAATGGCCTCCAGCTTATCCAACGTGCCGCCTGTGTGACCCAACCCCCGGCCCGAGATCATAGGTACATAGACGTCACAGGCTGCCAAAGCCGGGGCAAGGATCAGCGAAACACAATCCCCGACCCCACCCGTCGAATGCTTGTCCAGCACGGGTCCGGGCAGATCCCATTGCAGCACGTCACCGCTGTCGCGCATGCCTTCGGTCAGGGCGACGCGCCCTTCATCAGAGAAACCGTTCAGACAAACGGCCATGGCAAAGGCCCCCGCCTGCGCATCGCTTACATCTCCATTGGCCAGCCCGCGCGCAAACCATACCAAATCGTCAGCTGGCGGTGTTTCTTCACGCCGGATCGCGGCGATGATAGCGCGGGCATCCATCAGACTTTGCTCATGTAATCCGCATCGAAAACACCCGGAAGCAGATCGGCCACGGTGGTTTTGAGAACGACGTTATCGGTGGTGGCCAGGATCACCTCAACATCACCGTCGGCAAATTCCGCAATTTTCTGACGACAGCCGCCACAGGGGCTGACGGGTTTGGGACTGTCGGCGATCACTGCAATCTCGGCGATGCGTGTATCACCACCCGCGATCATCGCGGCAATCGCTCCGGCCTCCGCGCAGGTGCCTTCGGGATAGGCGACGTTTTCGACATTGCAGCCCGCATAGATGGTGCCGGACGCAGCCCGTATCGCCGCGCCAACTTTGAACTTGGAATAAGGCGCATGTGCGTTCCGGCGCACCGCCCTTGCGGTATCGATCAGCGACATGGGAACTCCTACTTATGGTTCCACCAAGAGTGTTCCGACCGCCGCGCCGATGCAAGGGGCCGCGGAACCGCGGACGATGATACCGCGTTGTATAAGCATAGAATGGAGGACGACATGGCCACACCACCAAAATCAGTACTTGACGACCCCGACGTTGCTACGCCGCACAACCCGGACGGCCCTATGACCGGCGATCAGGCGGATCTTTTGCGCGTGCTTTGCGAAAACGCGGGCGAGCCTTTCGACGCAAGCCTGACGCAGGCGCAGGCGCTTGCCCGGATCGAAGTGTTGCGCAAGCAACTGAACGAGGGACAGAACCTCTGATCCGTGCCGCCCGTTTGCAAGCCCTCCCAAACCATGCATAACGTAGGGACAGCTTGCGCGGATATCGGGATATAGTTTAACGTTAAACTATATTGGAGAGAGGTGGTATGAAAGACGACTCAAAAGATACGCTGCGACAAGCGGCACTCAAATACCACCAATTCCCGAAACCCGGAAAGCTGGAAATCCGAGCGACCAAACCGCTGGCGAACGGGCGCGATCTGGCGCGCGCCTATTCGCCCGGCGTGGCAGAGGCCTGTCTGGAGATAAAAGCGGATGACAACAGCGCCAGCATGTACACCGCACGCGGCAACCTTGTTGCTGTCGTGACCAATGGCTCCGCTGTCCTTGGCCTTGGTAATATCGGTGCCTTGGCGTCGAAACCGGTCATGGAAGGCAAGGCGGTCCTGTTCAAGAAATTCGCAAACATCGACTGCTTTGATATCGAACTGAACGAGCCCGACCCGGAAAAAATCGCCGATATCGTTTGCGCGCTCGAACCGACATTTGGCGCGATCAACCTCGAAGACATCAAAGCGCCGGATTGTTTCATCGTTGAACAGCTATGTCGCGAGCGGATGAATATCCCTGTTTTCCATGATGACCAGCACGGTACGGCGATTGTCGTGGGGGCTGCAGCGACCAACGCCCTGCGGGTTGCGGGCAAGAATTTCGAAGATATCAAGATCGTCTCGACCGGGGGCGGCGCGGCGGGGATTGCCTGCCTCAACATGCTGCTAAAGCTTGGTGTGAAACGCGAAAATGTCTGGCTTTGCGATATCGAAGGGCTGGTGTACCAAGGCCGTAAAACAGACATGACACCGCAAAAGGCGGAATATGCGCAAGGAACGACGCCAGCGACACTTGATGACGTGATCGGTGATGCGGACCTGTTTCTCGGTCTATCCGGCCCCGGCGTTCTGAAACCCGAGATGGTCGCCAAAATGGCCGATCGCCCGATCATCTTTGCCCTCGCCAACCCCACGCCCGAAATCGGCCCCGACGATGCGCGCAGGGTCAATCCCAACGCGATCATTGCTACCGGCCGCAGCGATTTCCCCAATCAGGTCAACAACGTCCTGTGCTTCCCTTTCATTTTCCGTGGTGCCCTCGATGTCGGGGCGACCGATATCAACGATGCGATGAAGATCGCATGTATCGAAGGCATCGCCGCGCTTGCCCGCGCAACCACCAGCGCCGAGGCTGCGGCGGCCTATCACGGTGAAGAACTCACGTTCGGCCCCGACTACCTTATCCCAAAGCCATTCGACCCAAGATTGATGGGCGTCGTGGCCAGCGCGGTCGCGGGCGCGGCGATGGAAACGGACATCGCGACACGGCCTATCACGGATATGAAAGCCTACAAAGCCCAGCTCGACGCCTCTGTCTTCAAATCCTCGATGATCATGCGGCCAGTGTTCGAAGCCGCCCGCACCGCCGCCCGCAAAATCGTTTTCGCCGAAGGCGAGGATGAGCGGGTATTGCGTGCCTCTCAGGCCATGATCGAAGAAACCACCGACACGCCGATCCTGATCGGAAGACCCGAAGTGATCGCGGCGCGTTGCGAGCGCGCGGGTCTGACGATCCGTCCGGGAACCGACTTCAGCGTCGTGAACCCCGAAAACGATCCACGCTACCGCGACTATTGGGAGACATATCACGACCTTATGGCGCGGCGGGGCGTCACGCCGGATCTTGCCAAGGCGGTGATGCGAACGAATACGACCGCGATCGGCGCGGTCATGGTGCATCGCGGCGAGGCCGATAGCGTGATCTGCGGCACGTTCGGTCAGTACCGCTGGCACCTGAATTACGTCACCCAGATCCTCGGCACGCCCGATCTAAGCCCAGTCGCCGCGTTGTCCCTGATGATATTAGAAGACGGTCCTCTATTCATCGCGGACACACAAGTGCACACCGAACCCACGCCGCAACAGATCGCTGAAACCGCGATCGGCGCCGCCCGACATGTACGGCGGTTCGGTGTTGACCCGGTCATCGCACTTTGTACCCATAGCCAATTCGGAAATCTTGTCTGCGACACAGGCGACCGGATGCGTGCGGCGATGGAGATTCTGAACAGCGCGCCGCGCCATTTCACCTATGAGGGCGAGATGAATGTCGACACCGCGCTGGATGTTGAACTTCGCGAAAGGGTTTTCCCCGCCGCCAACCTGCCCGGTCCCGCCAATACGTTGATCTTCGCCAATACCGATGCGGCGTCCGGCGTGCGTAACGCACTCAAGATGAAAGCCAGTGGGCTCGAGGTCGGCCCGATCCTCATGGGTATGGGCAATCGCTGCCATATCGTGACGCCCTCGATTACGGCGCGGGGGCTATTGAACGTTTCCGCGATCGCAGGCACGCCTGTCGCGCATTACGGTTAATATGTGCATGAACGCACAATAATCTGCGCAAAATGCGCCTCATGCCGTTACACCTTTGAAAAATCACGAAATATCACTGCCTCACCACCCAAGCACTTTGGGGTGAGCGCGAAGTGATTTGAGCGCGGTATCGCCGCCCGGATAGCGTCGATAGCAGATTTTAGCACCAATTCATTACCAATCCCCGCCGCGCATTTCGCGGACAACACACTTTGGAGAACGAAATGACATCCATGCTCAAAACCGGTATCGCCGCCATTGCTTTTGCGGCCACGATGGCGACGTCGGCTTTCGCTGATGCGAACCACGTCAACATCACATCGACCGATCTTGCCCTCCGCGGCGTCGATCCCGTCTCTTACTTCACCGAAGGAGAACCGCTCGACGGGCAGGTGAACATCACGTCGGAATATAACGGTGCGGTCTATCGCTTTATCAGCGAAGAGACCAAAGCGCTGTTCGAGGCCGAGCCTGAACGCTATGCGCCCCAATACGGCGGATTCTGCGCCTTCGGTCTGGCGAACGGCTACAAATTCGACGGCGATCCAGAGATCTGGGAAATCGTCGATGACAAACTGTATCTGAACCTGTCGCCTGCCGTGCAGGATCGCTGGACACAGGATATTCCGAAATTCATCCAGGCCGCCGAGGGTCATTGGACCGAGGTGAAGGATGTCGCGCCCGCTGATTTGAACCCCTAACGGCCACCCAGGAACGGGTGGGGCTGTCATGGCCCCACCGCATATCTCTAGGCGAATTGCTCGCGGATCAGCCGTTCTTCCAACCCGTGTCCGGGGTCGAACAGGATGCGGTGGCGGACCGACGGCTCTGACCGGATTTCCACGCTGACGACATTGCGCACCGATTTACCATCGGCCTCGGCCATAACGGGCCGTTTATGTGGATTAACGACATCAAGTCGCACAACCGCCTTTTTCGGCAGCAGCGCCCCACGCCAACGGCGGGGGCGATAGGCCGAAACAGCCGTCAGAGCCAGCACATCAGACCCGATGGGCAGGATGGGGCCATGCGCGGAATAGTTATAGGCCGTCGATCCGGCAGGGGTCGAAACAAGTGCCCCATCGCAGACGAGTTCATCCATCCGCAATCGCCCATCGACGGTGATCTTCAGCTTCGCCGCTTGCGGCCCGGCACGCAGCAGGCTGACCTCATTGATGGCAAGCGCGTCGTGCATGTCGCCGTCCGCATCGAGCGCGGTCATCGTCAGAGGATTGATCATTTCTTCCTCGGCTGCGTCTAATCTGGCGCGTAAATCATCAGCGCCGAATTCGTTCATCAGAAAGCCGACCGTCCCGCGGTTCATCCCGTAAACAGGCACGTCCAGGCCTTGGGTTGCATGCAGGGTCTGCAGCATGAACCCGTCACCACCAAGGGCCACGATCACATCCGCCTCGTGCGCTTCCACGTCCCCATAGGCTGCGGCCAATTCGCGCTGCGCGTTTTGCGCGATGGGGACAGGGCTGGCGACAAAGGCGATCTTGGGGCGGGGCATTGGCGAAAATCCGTTATGTTCCGATAAGTTGTGGGGGGATCGCCGATGAAACGCAAGGCACCCATCGGAAACGCCGGTGACGGCCTCATGATCACCATGGTCGTTTTGGTGCTTTAGCACCGGCAACCCATGCTGTAGAAGGCGGCAATCGCACCGCTTGAGGGGAGATGCACCCATGAACGTCACTGTCCGCGACAACGGCTTTTTCACCGAAACACTCGATACCCGCGACCCGGAACTGCATGCCGCGATGCAGGCAGAGCTGACACGGCAACGCAAAGAGATCGAGCTGATCGCGTCCGAGAACATCGTCTCGGCCGCCGTGATGGAGGCGCAAGGCGGCGTGATGACCAACAAATACGCCGAGGGCTATCCGGGTCGCCGTTATTATGGCGGGTGTGAGCATGTGGATGTGGCCGAAAACCTCGCTATCGACCGGGCCAAGCAGCTTTTTGATTGCGATTTCGCCAATGTGCAGCCCAATTCCGGCTCGCAAGCCAATCAGGGTGTGTTTCAGGCGCTCTTGCAGCCCGGTGACACGATCCTTGGCATGTCGCTCGATGCCGGTGGCCACCTGACCCACGGCGCGAAACCCAACCAATCAGGCAAGTGGTTCAATGCGATCCAATATGGGGTCCGCCGTCAGGACAGCCTGCTTGATTACGATGAGGTGGCGCGCCTGACCGCCGAGCATCAGCCCAAGATGATCATCGCCGGTGGCTCGGCCATTCCGCGCATCATCGACTTCGCCAAGATGCGCGAAATTGCGGATACGGTTGGTGCGTACCTGCTGGTCGATATGGCCCATTTCGCCGGACTTGTCGCGGCTGGCCTTTACCCCTCACCCTTCCCACATGCGCATGTGGCGACGACCACGACGCACAAAACCCTGCGCGGCCCACGTGGCGGGATGATCCTGACCAATGACGAAGCCATGGCGAAAAAGTTCAACTCTGCCATCTTCCCCGGTATTCAGGGCGGACCGCTGATGCATGTGATCGCCGGTAAAGCCGTCGCATTTGGCGAGGCACTGCGACCTCAATTCAAAACCTACCAGGAACAGGTGATCAAGAACGCACAAGCGCTCGCCGACCAACTGATGAAAGGTGGGCTCGATATCGTCACTGGCGGCACCGACAGCCATGTGATGCTGGTCGACCTTCGGCCCAAAGGCGTGAAGGGCAACGCGACGGAAAAGGCTCTGGGTCGTGCCCATATCACCTGCAACAAGAACGGTATCCCGTTCGATCCGGAAAAGCCGATGGTGACGTCAGGCATCCGCCTTGGCTCGCCCGCAGGAACCACCCGCGGTTTTGGCGAACCTGAATTCCGGCAGATCGCCGATTGGATCGTTGAGGTCACCGAAGGGCTCGCCGCGAATGGTGCAGAAGGCAACGGCGCGGTCGAGGCCAAGGTGAAGGCCGAGGTCGAAGCGCTCTGCGATAAGTTCCCGATCTATCCGAACATGTAGGGTGGGTTGAAACCCACCCTACGTCCGGCTCGTCAAAAGACGCAGACCAGCGAAAGCAAAGAACGCCCCCAGCGCGCCCTGTATCACACGGCGCGCTTTTCCATAGAGGCGCACCATCCCCGGTGTCGAAAAGGCAACTGCATAAAGCAGATGTATGGCCACCGACATCGCGAACGTCCCCAACACAATGGCGGCGGCAACCCAGACCGGTGCACCCTCTTTCAGACCTAGCGAGATAATCGCGATCCATGCCAAAGCAGCTTTCGGATTCGTCATCTGGATGATGTAACCTCGCGAGAAGTAACCCCACGGCGTTCGCCTGCCACCGGCCAACTCTTTCGCTGCGATATCATGGGATGCTGCCGCAGCCTTAAACGACTTGTAAGCAAGCCACAGCAAATAAAGCCCACCGAAAATCTTGATCAGTAACAAAGCCTGCGCATAGGTCGCGAGGATTGCCGACAGACCAAACACCGTCAGCAACGCCCAAGTAAACGATCCGGTCGCGACACCCATCGCCAGCGACATGCCTGACGCACGATTGACGCTCATCGACGTTCCCATGACCGCCAGAATATTCGGACCCGGACTGGCAATCGCCAGCAGAAACGCGGAATAGGCAAGCAGGATACCGGGTAGATAAAGCTGAATGTCTTGCATCATGTTTCCTTTCACGGCCACCTAAATGTTCACATATTGTTCCATCTGCCGCCGCTTTGCAATGTTCTGCACGCCGTCTGCACAAAACCGCGCTGTATCCTGCACGACCGCCGCCTAATCCAAGCGCTATGACCAAGACCAGATACCTTGAACGGCGCATGGGCCGGTGGATGCGGCAACGCCTGCCTGCCTCGGTTAGTGAATTTATCCTCTTCGTTTTGAAGCAAGGCTGGGCCTGTCTCTTTGGCGGCGCACTTCTTGCCGCGATTATCGGCACGAAACTGATCTGGCAGGCCGACTGGCCCATCGCCCGCTATGACGCGCTGTTTGTCCTTGCGCTCGCGTTGCAAGCGCTCTTCCTGCGGTTCAAGCTGGAAACATGGGCCGAGGCACGGGTGATCCTGATCTTTCACCTGACCGGCACCGCGATGGAGTGGTTCAAGGTGAGCGCCGGTTCATGGAGCTACCCCGAGGCTGCGTTCTTCAAACTCTACGGCGTGCCCCTGTTCTCGGGCTTCATGTACGCGGCCGTCGGCAGCTATATGGCGCGGGTCATCCGGCTTTTTGATATGCAATTCGCACCTTTCCCGCCAATGATCCTGCATTTCGGTCTCGCCATCGCCGTCTATGTCAATTTCTTCGCGCACCACTTTATCTGGGACGCGCGCTATCTGCTTTTCGCGGCCACCCTCGCCCTATATCTGCGCACCCGCATCTGGTTCCATATCGGGGCGAATTGGTATTGGATGCCGCTCCCCCTTGCGGCGTTCCTGTCCAGCATTTTCCTTTGGATCGCCGAAAACATCGGGACGCTCACCGGGACCTGGATCTATAGCGGCCAGAACCCGCTCGAACTCGTCAGCTTTGCCAAGCTCGGCTCATGGTATCTGCTCCTGTACGTCGCTTTCGCCACTGTCACGCTCGTCGTCCGCGACCCGGTCAGACATAGCCCCTTTGCACCAGCACGTAGAGGACGATCACGAAGATCACGATCAGCCCCAGCGCAATCGATGCCGTGATGTTCAGGACCATCGTCCACATCGCCTCACGCGGGTTCAGCCCCCGCAAATGCGCTGTGACGTTGGCATAGGCCTTATCCACTTTCGAATGGTTAATCATCCGTCCCAGTTTGGGGTTGTTGGCCAGTGGTGCCGTGTCGATCAAATAGCGCAGATCGCGGCGTACCTTACGCGGCAGGCGCCGCCCGGCCTTGCGGGTCTGTGCCTTCAGGTCACGGCCTTTGACCCATAGCTTTGTTTCCATAAGCGCTTGGATTTCCGCGATATATTTCTGGATTTGGTCGGCCATGGCAGGCGTTTAGAGAGGTTGCAGGCGCGCCTCAATCCTTCTGGTCTTCCCGGTCGCGGAACGGTTAGAACAGATGCATGTTGAACACGGTTTCCTATGGTGGCCCCGACGGGACGCCCCTGCTGATCGCGCACGGGCTTTTCGGGTCGGCCCGAAATTGGGGGGTGATCGCCAAACGGCTGTCAGAGGTGCGGCCTGTTGTGGCCGTGGACATGCGCAACCATGGGCTAAGCCCTTGGTTTGATACGCATTCCTATGATGATCTGGCGCGGGATTTGGCGAAGGTTATGGACCAACCCATGGATGTTCTGGGGCATTCGATGGGAGGGAAAGCGGCGATGGTCTTGGCGCTGCAACATCCTGAAAAGGTTGGCAAATTGATCGTCGCCGATATTGCCCCCATCACTTACGCCCATACGCAGATGGGGCCGATTGAGGCGATGCGGGGGGTTGATCTGTCACAGGTCGAGAACCGGGCGGACGCCAAGGCGCAGCTGAGTGACTTGGAGCCGGGGGTGCCCGACTTTCTGCTGCAAAGCCTTGATATGAAAGAGAAACGCTGGCGGCTGAACCTGGACATTTTGGCCGCCGAGATGGACAAGATCATTGGCTTTCCTGATATCGTCGACCAGTTCGACGGCCCCACGCTGTTCCTGTCGGGGGGCAATTCCGATTATGTTCGGCGCGCGGATCGCGACCGGATCAAGGACCTGTTTCCGGCAGCGAAGTTCGCGAAAATCCCTGGGGCGGGGCATTGGGTCCATGCTGAGAAGCCGCGGGAGTTCGCGGCGGCGGTGGCGGCGTTTCTGGCGTGAGCATCCTGTGCACCGCGTGTGCACAGGCCGTACACACAGCGTACACACACTTTGCGCGCGCAGTGGCAAGATTTTGTTCATCATGATGAAGCGCCGGAACGTCTGGCGCAGTCCGTGCGTTGAACCCCCATCGACATCAAATCGAAAGGAAAAACCATGCGCATCGCAACGATCCTCGGCCTGATCACCGCCACCTTCACCCTCGCCGCCTGCGAGACGGTCCAAGGGGCCGGACAAGACATCTCGAACGCTGGAGACGCGCTGACAGAAGAGAGCCAAGAGGTCCAGAACGATTTGTGATGGGGTCGCATTTTGTAAAAGGGCGGTCCGGCAGGGCCGCCTTTTTGTTTGGATCAGCGAAGGGCAGAGCCCAGCGTGGACCCGCCCGAGATCGATCAGCTTGTGGCAGATGTGGCCGGGATGAATGGGCGGAGGTGGTTCGCGGGGTGCCGATGATTACCGCGCGCATGTGGCGTATTGTTGGTGGAATCCGGTGAAGCACGGATTGGTCAAAGCGCAGGAAGATTGGCCCTATTCGAACTTTCGTAGGGTGGGTGAAACCCACGCGCGAGACGGAATGGATCGGGTGGGAGGATAACTTGGTGACACGTGGGTTTCACCCACCCTACACAGGCGCTACGAAAGTTGGTTTTGCGACAGCCAAATTTTTGGGTACAGAAGCAATCAATAGTTCGAGCAACTCTATCGACCAGACAATTCCGAGCTGTACCCCCTTCTCTCCTTCTCCAACTCGCCCAGAGTAAACACCGACTAATCTGTCTTCAAACAAATCTTCAAAATCAACAGGAAAATGATCAATTCGCTTTTCGCGTAACTTCCTCGCTACGACCGGGGAACCAGACATACCTTTCCGGGTAACAGTATCGACCAGAAATGCCAATTTTCCATTATAGGTATTTACCGGCTCTGAAGCTATAGAGGCACGCTTCCAAATTGGCAGTCTACCATCACCACGAAGACCGTGGGGAAAACCTACTACAAAACAGTCCTCTCCTACAGACAAATTAGCCCCAAGATTTAAGGACCAAAAGGCCTGGTGCTCAAACAAGACTTCAGATCCTTCGACGTCCGGGATCGACCCCGGAATTTCTATAGGTAGTGCCGCTAAGTCGGCCTGGTAAGCGGGCTCCTTTTCTTCCAAAAGATCAAAAAATAGGGGAGTCTCGTCATCGCTCAAAAGCGAAAACCGCACAGTCCTTTCATCAATCTTCACAAACCCATCTTCTTGTGAGGGCATCGAATATCGAAACTCAACATCAACAAAGTTTGGAACGAAAGAACCTATACTCTTTTTTGAGATAGGATCGCGCCCAGCAAAACAATGATAATTTGATACCAATAGACCGCAATGGTGCTGATAGGAATGAATGTAAAAGGCAGTCCCAATACTAGTCTTCTCGTGCTCGCACCCATCCTCATACACACGGCGAAGGGTTATTGGAAAAATGGCGTCGGTTATTTGATTGAATCGCCGCCACTTAAATTTCCTTCTGATTCGTTCTTCAATTAGGCCTCTATCATTTGGCACGGCCACGCCTCACCCATCCATTTTCAACGCCGAAATAAACGCCTCCTGCGGGATATCCACTTTCCCGAACTGTCGCATCTTTTTCTTCCCCGCCTTCTGCTTGTCCAGCAGCTTGCGTTTCCGCGTGGCGTCGCCGCCGTAGCATTTGGCCGTCACGTCCTTGCGTAGGGCCGATAGCGTCTCGCGTGCGATGACTTTGCCGCCGATGGCCGCCTGAATTGGGATTTTGAACATGTGGCGCGGGATCAGCTCTTTCAGCTTTTCGCACATCGCCCGGCCCCGCATCTCGGCCCGGTCGCGGTGGACCATCATCGACAGCGCGTCGACCGGTTCATCATTCACCAGCACCGACATCTTGACCAGATTGTCGGTTTGGTAACCGGTCATCTGGTAATCAAAGGACGCATAGCCCTTGGTCACCGATTTCAGCCGATCGTAGAAATCGAACACAACTTCATTGAGGGGGAGGTCATAAACCACCATCGCGCGGGAGCCCGCATAGGTCAGGTCCAACTGCACGCCGCGCCGGTCCTGGCACAGTTTCAGGACGTCGCCCAGATATTCATCGGGCACAAGGATCGTCGCCTTGATCCGCGGCTCCTCGATATGGTCCACATGGGTCATGTCGGGCATGTCCGCGGGGTTGTGCAGGTCGATCTTGGTCCCGTCGCGCATATAGACGTGATAGATCACCGACGGCGCGGTGGTGATCAGGTCGATATCGTATTCGCGTTCGATCCGGTCGCGGATGACCTCAAGGTGCAAGAGGCCAAGGAAACCGCAGCGGAAGCCGAACCCGAGGGCGGCTGAGGTCTCCATCTCGAAACTGAACGACGCATCGTTGAGCGCGAGTTTTTCAATCGCATCACGCAGGTCCTCGAATTCGGCGCTGTCCACGGGGAACAGCCCGCAGAAGACCACGGGCTGCGATGGCTTGAAACCGGGCAAAGGCGTTTCCGCCCCCTTCTTCTCGGACGTGATCGTGTCGCCGACCCGCGTATCGCGCACCTGCTTGATGGAGGCCGTGATGAACCCGATCTCGCCCGGGCCCAAAACCTCGACATCCTGCATCTTGGGCCGGAACACCCCGATCTTGTCGATCTGGTGGATGGTCCCGTTCGACATGAACTTGACCCTGTCGTTCTTTTTCATCTGCCCGTCGATGACGCGGACAAGCACGATGACGCCCAGATAGCTGTCATACCAGCTGTCGACCAGCATCGCCTTGAGCGGCGCATCTCGGTCGCCCTTGGGCGCGGGGAGTTTGTGGACGATCGCCTCGAGTGTGTCCTTGATGCCAACGCCGGTCTTGGCGCTGACCTGAATGGCGTCGGTCGCGTCGATGCCGATCACATCCTCGATCTGTTCGGCCACGCGGTCGCATTCAGATGCGGGCAGGTCGATCTTGTTCAGGACAGGGACGATTTCGTGATCCGCATCGATGGCCTGGTAGACATTGGCAAGCGTCTGCGCCTCGACCCCCTGGGTGCTGTCCACGACCAGCAGCGAGCCTTCGACGGCGCGCATGGAGCGTGACACCTCGTAGGCAAAGTCAACGTGACCGGGCGTGTCGATCAGGTTGAGGACATATTTCTCACCGTTCTCCGCGACGTAATCGATCCGCACGGTGTTCGCTTTGATCGTAATCCCCCGTTCACGCTCGATATCCATGGCGTCGAGCAGTTGCTCCTTCATGTCCCGATCCGCCACCGTGTTGGTGGACTGGATCAGGCGGTCAGCGAGCGTCGATTTCCCATGGTCGATATGGGCGACGATCGAGAAATTGCGGATATGGGAAAGGTCTGTCATGACAGGGATATGTCGCCGAAATGCGCGCCGGTCAATGTCGATTGTGCCGCAGCCCCGGACTTGATCAAGGTCACTGGGCTGGATGGTGAGGTCCCCGACTGCGTTGTGCTAAAGATCCAGCTTGTTCTGCGCAGATGGGTCCTTTTCGATGGCGGCCTTCACGATCATTCGAACACGAGCGGCTCGAGAGCGTAGTCCATCGCGACCGGCATGGGGCTAAATCGGAGGTCCGCGATCGTGCTCTGCAGTTCCGAGGAACACAGGTCATTTTTGCGAGCTTCGTCTAAAAGGCCACGATATGGCGCGCGAAACCCAAGCATCGCCACCGGGCAATGTTCTGCGTCGTGATCCGCCTCGCATTTTGCATCAAGTAGCCGCGTCAGACGGACGACCGGGCACATCCAGTATTCTACCGTCTGTCGATCTTCGTGAAGGTATGGGCCGATCTCACCATCATGCTGTGCAAATCGCCAGGCGTCGTAATGGTGATGTAACATGTCTCGCATCGCGGAATAGCTATGATCGCTGTAGTAGACACCGTTTGTGAAGTAGGGATCGGCTTCACGCGAGATGAGCAGCTCTTTTGAGCCGGACAGATTTCTTGCAACGACAAGCCATTCATCGGCGTTGTAACGGCTGATCGCGGCGCGACGTGCGTCTATTATATCGCCATTTGGGCTTTTGAAGTCGTATGGGTAGTCATGGTCAACCGATACGAAGAAACGGCTGCGCCGTTCCAGAACATCAAGAAGGTCGGGGTTGAGCGGATCATGCGCGATCTCGGCGCGCGCATGTTCAATCGCGGCGTTTGCGATATCCGAGATGAACGTCAGCTGGCTCAGCCTGTTCTGGGGAAATGTGGCAAGATACCGTTGGGCCATGTCATAGTCACGGTAGCCTGCACCCCGGAGGTAGTTTTCGACGATGCGGGCATCTTCGGCGCTGCGGCGACCAGAACGGCCGGTGGTGATCGCAAACGCTTGTACCCGTTCGATAGCGGGATGGGCCTTGTCGCCCAGTCGCTGATCCGCATAGGCGTATTCCTCATCCCGTGCCCAGTATTGGCGGGTCAGATGATATATGCAGATGTCGGCGTCATAGCTGTCATCGGGTACCTTGTCTGCATGCTCTTCACACAGAAGGATGATGTCACGTTGTCCGCGACCGCCCCATCCCTGCTGTGTCATGGTTGACGCTCTTTTGAGCGAACCGATATTTGGCTGCACCTGCATGATGATGGATATCATCGACAGGATCGTGCGACGTGAATATCGCTTAGTCGTCGCCTGCAGACGGAAGATTGCGTCAGAGCCCGGTACATAATCTGGACTGGCGTCGAATGCCATCTGCGCATGGTCCATCGCCCATTCTTGATATCTGCTGAAATCGGCAAGTGCCTCGCGGCGCTTGCCCCGCGCCGGCCCGCTTCCGCGGATGTTCCAAGACAACGTGTTGTATTGAAACGCGCGAAGCGCATGCGCGTATGGCGACTGGGGGTAGGCCTCGATCCAGGCACTGGTAGTATCCCAGATGGTCGGATGACTGACCGTCAATGCGATAACCAGATCGCGCAGGTCGTCATAGGCCAAGTCACCCGTCAGAGATTGGCGGTGCGCCTCGGCAAAGCTGCGCTCGAGCCCGTCAACATCACCTCGATAGGCTAATGCTCGGATGTCGTCACCGGTGACTGCAGCATCAACGGGTAAGCTGGATACAAAGAGGCTTATGACAAAGACAAGCACACGCATTGGTCGAATCCTCATTGGACGTATACATAAAGGTTGCGCAGTTTTGGTGGGGGGCACAAGACGTGTCAGCAGGAGGGTGACTTCATTTGGCGACTTTGTTCATATCAGGAAACACCTTGCGGAACTCCCCGATTGCATCCCGCCCCCCTCCCCGCCATACTCTGCCCGGTGGGGCACGACATGGCCACCTGCGTAAGACAGGGGCCGAGCAGAGGCATTGTTGATGCGACGAATTCTAGTATTGAGCGCGATGGCCGTTTTGGCCGCTTGCGGCGGCGGGGGTGGCGTATCAGGCACCGTCGGAGAGGCTTGCATCGCCGCCGATCGCCGCAATGCGTCGCCGGCCTTGTGTTCCTGTGTGCAGCAGGTCGCCAACCAGACCCTGTCTTCACGCGATCAGGCGCGGGCAGCTGCCTTTTTCGCCGATCCGCAGCTGGCGCAGGATACCCGCCAATCGGACCGCCGCAATGATGAGGCGTTCTGGGACCGCTACAAGATGTTCAGCGATCGGGCGCGCCAGCAATGTCGGCCCGTAGGCTGACGCAGGCCGCCTCGATCATGTCGAGCGCGCCGTTGAAGTCGCGGGTGTAGTACGGATTGGGGACGTTATCGTCTGCCAGCTTTCGCACCGGGGTGGCAAGGCCGGGCGGGCGCATCGCGTTGATATCGGCGAAGTTCTGGTCATCCATCGCGACGATTAAATCGAATGCCCGGAAGTCGGCGACGTTGAATTGCCGCGCGCGCAGATCGCTCAGGTCCAGCCCGCGTGCTTTCGCGGCCTCTTGCATGGGGCCATAGGGCGCGTCACCCGTATGCCAGCCGCCGGTCCCGGCACTGTCCAGCGTCATCTCGGGTCCCAGTTTGCGCATCACAGCCTCTGCCGCGGGCGACCTGCAGATATTGCCGAGACAGACGAACAGGATGCGCATGCCTAGGCCAGTTCGCCGCGCGCCATGCGGTAATGCATCGGGATCGACGGGATGAAAAGCAAAAGCCACCCGTATTGGACGTAAGCCGCGATCATCGCGGGGATCCAAAGAACCGAAAGGACCAACCCAACCTGCCCGGTGATCCGATGGGCCGCACCCGGTGGCAGGAAACGCAACAGGATCAGATGGAATAGTTTGCCCCCATCCAGCGGCTGTACCGGGATCATGTTAAAGATGAAAAGGGCCAGATTGAGGAAGGCCAAGACGCCCAGATAATAATAGATCTGAACCGTCAGCGTCGATGGGATGAAAGGATCCCCGCTGATCATCCACCATTGCGCGAGCGAGGCCAAAGCCCAGAGCGTCAGGTTGACGATCGGCCCCATGGCCACGATCAACTCATCCTCGCGCGCGCTTGCCGAACGCGCCCTTTCGCAGAACCCGCCGCCCCCATGCAGCATGATCCGGCGGACGGGCACGCCTTGGACCAACGCGCCCCATGCATGCCCCAGCTCGTGCAGGAAGATCGACAGCACCAATAGCCCCGAGAAGATCAGACCACTGACGATATCGCCACCGGCCAGTAAGGTCAGCACGGCCACCAGCATCAGCAAGGATTGCCCTACCTCGACCCGCACGCCCATAGGTCCGGTGAAGTGGAAGATGACATTGTCGTCGCGTAGCATGGTCGTGATCCTGGTCGCAGTCGGTCCGGTCGACAGATCACATACAGCCGTGCTTTGACAGTCATACGACCATTTGATGGCTGCGCTGTGGCCGATCTGCCGCTTGCCATGTTTCAAGCCGTCCGCGCATGGTCGGACCATGAAGATAGTGGTTCTCACAGGTGCGGGCATTTCGGCCGAAAGCGGATTGGGCACGTTTCGCGATGTCGACGGGCTGTGGACCAAGTATGATCTGAATGACGTGGCAACGCCCGAGGGTTTTGCCCGCGACCCGGCGCTGGTCCATGACTTCTACAATGCCAGACGCAGAAATTGTCAAGAATCCGGGCCGAATGCAGCCCATCATGCGCTTGCGAGATTGGAAAAGTCCAAGGCACACGTTCTGACCATCGTGACACAGAACGTCGACGATCTGCATGAACGCGCGGGATCGCAAGCGGTGATCCACATGCATGGGCAGCTGATGCGGGCCCTTTGTGCGGCATGTGGCGCGCGGTGGGACGCGCCTGCGGTCATGCATCCGGCGGACCCGTGCCCGACATGCGCCGTGCCCGCGACACGCCCCGACGTCGTCTGGTTCGGTGAAATCCCCTATGCGATGGATGAGATCAGCGCGCTGGTTGCAGCGTCGGACCTGTTCGTCGCGATCGGCACGAGTGCAGAGGTCTATCCGGCCGCCGGACTGGTCGAAATGGCGCAGGGCGAAACGCTGGAGTTGAACCTGAAGCCTTCGGCGCGGGCGAACAGCTTTGGCGCGCGGCGGTTCGGCCCGGCGACGGAGGTGGTGCCGGAATGGGTTGGCGAGATGTTGAACTGACTCAGCTTAGTGCCTTCAGCAATGCCTCCGCTGCGGCCTCGGACGACGCCGGGTTTTGGCCGGTAATCAACTTGCCGTCAGTGACGACGAAAGACGCCCAGTCTTCGCCGCGCTGGTAGGTGCCATTTTTCTCTTTCAACATATCTTCGACCAGAAACGGCACGACATCCGTCAGGCCAACTGCCTTTTCCTCGGTATTCGTGAAACCGGTCACCTTTCTTCCGGCAACAAGAGGGGCACCATCGACGGATTTGGTGTTCTTGAAAATGGCAGGCGCATGGCACACGGCGCCGATAGGTTGCCCCGACTGGGCAAAAGCCTCGATAAGCCGCACGCTGTCTTTGTCGTCGGCCAGGTCCCAAAGCGGGCCGTGACCGCCGGGGTAGAATACTGCATCAAATCCATCCGCGCTGACCTCGGCCAGCTTCTTGGTATTTGCCAAGGCGGCCTGCGCATCGTCATCTGATTTGAAACGCTTCGTCGCGTCGGTTTGCGCATCCGCTTCATCGCTTTTTGGGTCCAGAGGAGGCTGACCACCTTTCGGTGATGCCAAGACAATCTCGGCGCCGGCATCTTTTAGCGTGTAGTAAGGTGCCGCAAATTCTTCGAGCCAAAAGCCAGTCTTCTCGCCCGTGTCGCCAAGTTGATCATGTGATGTCAGAACCATCAGGATTTTCATATCGGACCTCTATTTATGTTGCGGCGCTCAACGCGCCCTTGAAGTGATCGTTCCGTCCATCGCCTGAAATGCCGATCACAACTGGACAGCCGCGACCGACCCGATCAGAAAGCGGTTATGACGAATATCGACATACGCAACCTGGCCGACCGTATCCGCGCCGGTGACCGGCGCGCGCTCGCCAGGGCAATTACGCTGGTGGAAAGTGGCCGCGCCGATCACAGGGCCGATGCTTTGGCCCTGCAAGAGGCGTTGGGCACCGACCGGCAGGCCTTGCGTATCGGTCTGTCGGGGACGCCGGGCGTCGGCAAGTCCACGTTCATCGAAAGTTTCGGCCTTATGTTGACGGGTATGGGCAAGCGGGTGGCGGTGCTGGCGGTCGATCCGTCCTCGGCCCGGTCGGGTGGGTCGATCCTGGGCGACAAGACCCGGATGGATCATCTGGCCCGTGATCCCAATGCGTTCATCCGGCCCTCGCCCAGCCAGACCGAACTGGGCGGTGTCGCGCGCCGCACCCGCGAGGCCGTGGCGCTGTGCGAGGCGGCGGGTTTCGACGTCGTCCTGATCGAGACGGTAGGTGTCGGCCAATCCGAAACCGTTGTCGCCCACATGTCGGACCTGTTCGTCCTGTTGCTCGCCCCCGCAGGCGGCGACGAATTGCAGGGGGTCAAGCGCGGGATCATGGAGATCGCGGACCTGATCTTCGTCAACAAGGCAGATGGTGCGTTGAAAGAACAGGCGATCAGAACGTGCGCAGATTATGCAGGCGCCCTGCGTCTTTTGCGCAAGCGGCCTCAGGATCCGGACGGGTTTCCCAAGGCGCTGACGATTTCCGCGATCGAGGCCGCCGGTCTGGGCGAAGCCTGGGATGAGATGCAGGCCCTTGTCGATTGGCGCAAAGAGCATGCGATCTGGGACCAAACACGGCAGGCACAGGCCAGCCATTGGTTCGCCGAAGATGTGCGGCATGGGCTGCTTAGGTGGTTGCAGGACGACCCGGATACCAATGCACGAATGATCGAAGCCGCCGCTCAGGTCCGAGACGGGTCATTGTCACCAGCGGCGGCGGCGGTGCAGGTCTTGGCACCCTTGGAAAAAAGATGATGTGGGAGCGCAGCGCGCTTGGACATGCGGCGCTGCAGGCGCTGGATGCCGTTTTCGCGACGCGCGGCAAGCCGGGTGCGCGGTTGACGTTGAACGCCACGCTGCAGCGGGCATTGACGCCCGTCGATCGGCTGATCCGGCGGCGCGTGCCGGACATGCGCCCGGTTCGCGCCGTCGCCTTCGACAAAAGCCCTGAGACGAACTGGGCCCTGCCGTGGCATCAGGACCGTGTGATCGCGGTCAAACAAAAGGTGGATGTGGCAGGCTTTACCAACTGGACGCGCAAAGGTGATGTTTGGCATTGTGAACCGCCTGCCGGCCTTTTGAACGAGATGTTGTTTGTGCGGATCCATTTGGATGATGCGGACGCGGCCGCGGGTGCAATGGAACTTGCCGAAGGTAGCCACGCGGCAGGTCTGGTCGCCACGGATCGGGCCGCCACGCTTGCCGCAAGCTATCCATCGCACATCTGCACTGCCTTACGCGGTGACATTCTGATCCTGCCGATGTTGACGCTTCATCGGTCGGTTGCTGCCACAAAACCGGCGGTCCGCCGGGTGCTGCGGGTCGATTACGCGGCGTTCGCGCTTCCCGCGCCGCTGGCTTGGATAGATTGATCGCAAGAGCCGGGTTGACGGGCGTTTGGAATCCTCCTATCTGGCGCTGATCTTATGAACAGCCCTGCAGATGCGGGGCTTAACCCTTTGACAGGATGTCCCACCATTCAGGTGGTGAGGTCCGCCAGAACAAGGAAAACGCCCATGTCGCGCCGCTGCGAACTGACCGGAAAAGGCCCGATGTCGGGCAACAATGTCAGCCATGCCAACAACAAGACCAAACGCCGCTTTCTGCCCAACCTGCAGGACGTGACCCTGCAATCGGACGTGCTGGGCCGTGCGTTCAAATTCCGCATTTCCAGTGCCGCCCTGCGTACCGTCGATCACCGTGGTGGTCTGGATGCTTTCATGGTCAAGGCGAAAGAGGCCGAGCTGTCAGCCGCAGCGCTGAAGGTGAAGAAAGAGATCGCAAAGGCGACTGCAGCCTAACCGATCGTGAAATCAAGATGACTTGGCCCGGCCCGCATTCGGTAGCCGGGCTTTTTCGTACCTGTGGGTCAGGATTTGCCCACTTGAACATACCGTGTGAATCTGCGATTTTTCAGCATCGTCACATCGTTGTGCTTTGAATTTGTATTATTCGTTCTTACGTATTTATTACGTCATCACGACATGACGACCCTGATGGTCTGCTGAGGGTCCGGTTATGAAACATGCCGCCAAGCGCATATTGCGCGCCACAACATTTATTATTGCGCTGGCCGCCAATTCTGCGGCGATCGCGAATGAAACTGATACGGGCCAATGGTCCGAGGCAGTTAATTATATAAAATCCCATGGGATTTCGGTCATCGACCAAGGCAACGGAACATCGCTGATCGTTCTGGAAACCGCACTGTCTTCGGGGATGCGACCGGAATTGCGGGTCAGGCTGGGCCGTGACGGTGTTGCCTCGCCCGCCGCCGATCTGGGTGCTTTACAAAAAATTACCGGTTTACAGGTCTTTCAGGCGCCGACCAGCGTGAACATCGGCGATTTCAACGAATTGCATATCTGGGATGCCGATGCAGGCGTCCCCATCGGGATCGCGCCGCTCGGCCCTTGACCGACCCCCGACCCTGCCGGAAACAGGGGCGATGACCACGCTGCCCATTGAACCTGTCCTGCCCGACCTGATGGCCGCCTTGCGCGATACCCGTCGCGCCGTTCTGCAGGCCCCACCGGGCGCGGGCAAGACCACGCGCGTCCCTTTGGCGATGCGCGAGGCAGGTTTGATCGATGGCAAGATCATCATGCTCGAACCGCGTCGGCTGGCTGCGCGTGCGGCGGCGGAACGCCTTGCCGAGGGACTGAGTGAGAAGGTGGGCCAGACCGTCGGCTATCGTATGCGCGGTGACAGCAAACCGGGACGTCGGATCGAAGTCGTCACCGAGGGCATCCTGACCCGCATGCTGCAATCCGATCCCGATTTGAAAGGTGTCGGCGCGGTCATTTTCGATGAATTCCACGAACGCTCGCTCAATGCCGATCTGGGTCTTGCCCTGACTTGGGAGGTCGCCCAGGTTCTGCGCCCGGACCTGATGATCCTGGTTATGTCGGCGACGCTGGATGCGGCCCCGGTTGCCGCGCTGCTTGACGACGCGCCGGTGATCACGTCCGAGGGGCGGTCATTTCCGGTCACGACACATTATCTGGACCGGGCCGTTCCGAAAGGCACGCGGCTCGAAGCGGCAACAGCCGACCTTACCATAGCCGTTGCCGCAGCGACCGAGGGGGGCATTCTGGTGTTCCTGCCGGGCGAGGGCGAGATCCGACGCACCGCAGCGGCTTTGCAAGGTCGTTTGCCGGGCGATTGCGTGATCCAGCCGCTTTATGGCGCGCTTTCCTTCAAGGACCAGCGCGCCGCGATCACGCCGCTCGCGCAGGGGCGCAAGATTGTTTTATCGACAGCCATCGCCGAAACCTCGCTGACCATTCAGGATATCCGCGTCGTCATCGATGCAGGCCGCGCGCGACGGGCCCGGTTCGATCCGGGATCGGGCATGTCACGGCTGGTGACCGAAAGGGTCAGCCGTGCCGAGGCTGATCAGCGGGCGGGCCGCGCAGGCCGGGTCGCCCCTGGTGACGCTTACCGGCTGTGGACGAAGGGCGAACATGGCGCATTGCCTGGTTTTGCCCCGGCCGAGATCGAAACGGCCGACCTTGCCGGGCTGGCGCTGGATCTGGCGGTCTGGGGCAGTGCCGATCTGGCGTTTCTGACGGCTCCGCCTGCAGGTGCGCTGGCCGAGGCGCAGGCATTGCTACAAAGCCTTGGCGCGCTGGATGACAACATGCGGATTACCGATCACGGTCGCGCCCTCACCGCCCTGCCCCTGCATCCGCGGTTGGGTCATATGTTGCAGATGGCGGGGAAACAGGCAGCGACCCTTGCCGCGGTGCTGGCTGCGCGCGATCCTTTGCGCGGGGCGCCGTCTGACTTGCAGTTGCGTATCAGCGCGGTAAGGGGCCGCTATGACGGACCGGGCAGCGTGCACCATCCCGCAATCCAGCAGATCAGGGACGAGGCCAAGCGGCTCGCCAGGAACCTGCCAGATCACCCGGCGATGCCGTTGGCGCAGCAAGCCGCGCTTGCATATCCGGACCGGATCGGGCTGCGCCGCAAGGGTGACGATCCGCGCTATGTCCTGTCGGGTGGCAAAGGGGCGTTTCTGCCCGCCGATGACCCGCTTGCCGGGCAACGACTGATCGTGGCGACAGATCTTGACGGTGACACACGCCAGGCACGGGTCAGGCAGGCCGCGGCGATCACCGAACGCGAATTGCGGGACCTCTTTGCGGATCAGATCGCGTGGCAGGACGTTTGCGCCTGGTCTCGCCGCGACAATCAGGTGATCGCGCGCAGGCAGGAACGGTTCGGTGCTTTGATCCTGGATGATCGCGTCTGGTCGGATGCGCCGGATGATGCCGTCGCGCGGGCCATGCTGGACGGTATCCGTCAACTTGGCCTGCGCCCAAGCGCCGCTGCGGATCGGTTCCGCGCCCGTGTCGCGCTGGTCGCCGAACTGCCTGCGATGGATCACACCACGTTGCTGGATGATCTGGAAGGCTGGCTTTTGCCGCATCTACAGGGGGTGCGCAGCGCCGCGGATTGGAAAAAATTCGACATCCTGCCCGCCCTGCGCGCGATGCTGGACTGGAACCAGATGCAGATGCTGGATCGGGTGGCGCCTGCGCATTTCGAAACACCCCTTGGGCGCAAAATACCCATCGACTATGGCGGTGATGCGCCCGAAATCACATTGCGGCTGCAAGAGATGTTCGGCGCGACCCGGCACCCTATGGTCGGGAAGGTCCCCCTGCGAATTACCCTGCTGTCCCCCGGGCAGAAACCGGTGCAGACGACACAGGATATCGTGGGGTTCTGGGCGACGTCTTATGCGGATGTGCGCCGTGATATGCGCGGGCGCTATCCGCGGCATCCATGGCCTGAGGATCCCACCGTCGCCGATCCGACGTTACGCCCGAAACCAAGGGGGCGTTAGGATGATGACGCTGGGTAAATTTGCCAACCGAATCAGGTCGTGTTAACAAAGGGGCAATAAAACCAATATATTGGCAGGTCATTATGTCTTCGATAAACCGGTTCTCTCGGACGGGTATGATGAATTCGTCTCTTGATGCGCCTGCGACGACGCAGGTCGCTGCCCTATGCCATCGCAATGGCACGAGGGGGGTGGAGGTTCTATTGATCACCAGTTCCAGCGGACGCTGGATCCTGCCCAAAGGCTGGCCCGAGGCCGGATTGTCCGATGCCGAGGCCGCTCAGCAAGAAGCGTGGGAAGAGGCAGGTATAAAGGACGGTGTGATGCGCAAGGAACCGTTCGCTCGCTTCATAACCGAAAAGCGGTTCGACAATGGGGCGGTCGTTCCCTGTGCGATCGATGTCTTCACAATCGCCGCAACGCACGTGTCGGATGTTTACCCGGAAGCGCACAAGCGGGAACGACGATGGATGTCGATCCCGAAGGCGGTCAAGCTGGTGGACGATCCCGCATTGCGTAACGTTCTGAAAGCGTTCGCCGCTTAGACAACTTGCTCTGACGGGATAAGTGCGTCTTGCGCGGCGGCGACGAAACGGGCAACCTTGTCCGCATCCTTAATGCCCCGCGCGCATTCCACACCGGTCGATACATCGACCTGGCGCGCGCCGGTCAAACGGATCGCGTCGGCGACATTATCGGGCGTCAACCCTCCGGCCAACATCCACGGCACCGGCCAGCGCCGCCCGCCCAGCAGCCGCCAGTCAAAGGCCAAACCATTCCCACCTGGCAGAACCGCATCACGTGGTGGTTTTGCATCGATCAGCAGTTGATCGGACACCTGCGCATAGGGCGCGATCCGGTCAAGATCAGGTGCATCCGCCACGCCCAGCGCCTTCATCACCGGCAGACCGTAACGCGCGCGAATGGCGGCCACCCGTTCGGGGCTTTCATCCCCATGCAGTTGGAGCATATCAAGCGGAACGGCGTCAGTGATCGCATCCAGCTGCGCATTGTCAGCATCGACGACAAGCGCCACTTTCGCCACGCCGGGCGGAACGGCCTGGGCCAATGCCGCTGCATTGGCGATATCGACATGCCGTGGCGATTTCTCGAAGAAGACCAAACCGACATATGCGGCGTCAGCGGCAGCGGCGACATCGATCATGGTCCGATCCCTCAGACCGCAGATTTTCACACGGATGTCAGACATCAGCCGGTCTTTTCCAACAGCGCCAAAACGTCATCATCGCTTTTGGCCCCCGCAGCGGCACCGCGCAGCTGATCGACCTCGCGGCGCAGCGCATCCGCCTCACGCGATTTCGCACGGGCCTCGACCCGCATGCGATGTTCGCGCACCCATTCCCATAGAAACCCGATCATCAGGCCAGCCAACACACCGGCGAAAATGACGATGAATAGCGGGACCGAGATATCCGGTGAAATGCCCAGCAATTCGCTCATCGCTTCGGGCATGGCACGCACGGTGACGGGTCCGCGATTGGCCAGGCCAACCAGAATCAGGATCAGGGCGACAATCGCCCAGAATGCGTAACGGATGGTTTTCATGGCCCCCTCTTCGCGTATTGCGCAGCGTGTAACAAGATAGGCGACCTTACGGGAATGTCACCCCGTTCAAGCGCCGTTCAGGCGATCCCGCAACAGTTTTCCCGTTTTGAAGAACGGCACATGCTTTTCTTCGACCTCGACGGATTCACCCGTGCGTGGGTTCCGCCCGATCCGCTGATCCCGCTTCTTGACCGAAAATGCGCCAAATCCCCGCAATTCGACCCGATCACCCCGCGACATTGCCCCGGTGATTTCCTCGAAGACGGTGTTCACGATTTTCTCGACATCGCGTTGGTAAAGGTGGGGGTTTTCGTCCGCGAGTTTTTGGATCAGTTCGGATCGGATCATATTGGCGGCCTCCCCAGCATCTTGTCGTGGCCCGGAACGTTTGGGCCGCGTTTCCAAGGACTATATGCATTTTGTGGCCTTGGCGAAATAGCGGGTCACCGTCATTTCACGACAAAAACGACATGAAATTGGGGACTTGGCTGTCTTTGGCCGATCCACAAGGTCGCTTTTGGCCCAAGCACCCGGCGCTGAACCACACCGCCGGGTGGACGATTCGGGTCAGACGACGGCCCTTCGATATAGGTGCCACGTCGCGTGACCCAGCACTGGCAGCACAAAGATCAACCCGATGAACAGGGTCGCGATGCCGACGGTAAGCGAGGCCGCGACGATCAAACCCCAGGCCGCGACAGTGCGCGGGTTCTGTCTGGCAATCTTGACCGACGCGGACACGGCGCGGGGCAGACCCACATGGCGGTCGATCAGCAAGGGGAACGATACAAAGCTGATCGCCAGCACGATCGCGGCGAAAACGAACCCGATCGCCATTCCGCTGACCAGCATCAACCAACCGGCACCGGTGCCAAGAACATCGCCGAGAAATGACCAGAGCGAGGTCGGCGGCTCTGGCCCCAGCGTGACACCGTAGAGTGCGTAGGCTGCAAACATCCAGATCGCGAAGATAAAGGCGAGATACAGACCCAGCACGGCCATCGGGATGAACGACGGTGATCCGATGATGCCGAATGCATCACCCCACCCTGCATTCATCCCCTTTTCGCGGCGGCGGCTCATCTCATAAAGTCCGATCGCGGCAACGGGTCCAAGCAGGGCGAAACCCGAAATCATCGGAAACAATAGCGGGATCATATCGCGGTTCAACGCAAACACCGCCAAAAGGACGCCGACGATCGGATAGATCAGCACGATGAACATCACATCCGTCCTGAGCGCTGTGAAATCGTCTGCGCCCGCCCGCAGCGCGCCGCGCAGATCCTCCATGTCGATATCCCTGACCTCGATCGGGGCTTCGTCCTTATCACCCAGTTCGCCCGTGCCCTCGCCGATATGCTGCGCACTACCGCTGAGCGCGCGGGCTGTCCATGTCAGGGGGTTTCCGATTGTTTTGACCATTGCACGCTCCTTACCGATGCGTCGATGTCGTCTGATGAATCAAGCATATCACAAAACGGCAACGATTGCGCTGCATTGCAGGATAGTCACGCAGAGGTGTTTGCGGATGATCAATCGGCGCAACCGTTGACAGTCACGGGTGTTCTTGCTGCATTGTTCTTGAATGATCACAAATAGCCTTCGCCACACATCAAAGGATAGTATTCATGCCTCATGCGTCGCCAAGCCAAGCGAGACACCGATTTGCAGACTATCTGCCCCGGTTCATGCCAATCAGGGCGTTTATCATCGTGTGTTTGGTCGCCTTTGCCGGAAAGGCGGCCGCGCAATTTACCGATATCGGCGGCGGCTTCGTCAGCGCTGGCGTGCATGGGGCGATCATGAATGGCATCACCGACAATGCGCAGTCGGGCGGCACCGCGGCTCCGGCGACCGCACCGCGCGACACCCTCGTCTTTTCGCCGTCGATTGAGCGGCGGCGACAGAACTATGCCAACTTCATCCAAAAATCACGCCGCGTGGACCCTACAGGTGCGGCCCAGTTGGAAAGCGACCTGTCGCGCACCGACATCCTGGCATTTGCAGATGGTCCGTTGCGCAATCTGGGCTTTGATCCCAACAATGTCGCCGATGCCTATTCCGCCTGGCTGATGACCGCTTGGTTGGCCGCGCAGGGACGCACCGATACTCCATCGATGCGGACAATGAACGCGGTCAGGGATCAGGTGACCGAGGTATTTCTGACATTGCCCGAGGTTACCGCTGCGAGCGACGCGGTCAAACAGGAAACGGCCGAGGCGTATTACCTCCAAGCTCTGATGATCGACGTCACCGTTGATGCCGCGAAATCAGATCCCGCCTATATGGAACAGCTCAAGGCTGCCGTCCGGCAGGGCGCGATTGCATCCGGCGTGAATCTCGACATGTTCAACCTGACGGAAAACGGGCTTGTCCTGCGGTGATCCGTCCGCATGCGCGCAGATCGCAAATCCGCTTGCAAAGCAGGCCTATGCGCCCTATACGCCGCCCTGTCGAAGTGCCGGGACAGGCGCGGGCGTGAGACTGTAGCAGGGTCGGTAACAACCGGCCCTGATGTTTTTCGTCCGTATCGGTGTCAGACCAAACCGCAACCCAAAAGACCGGCGGAGACAACCGCACGGCCCGTATAAACCAAACGTTAGGAAAACGACGCCACATGGCTGATAACATGATGGAGGAATTCGAAGCCCTCCTGAACGAAAGCTTCGAAATGGACACGCCCGAAGAAGGGTCTGTCGTCAAAGGCAAGGTCATCGCAATCGAAGCGGGCCAAGCCATCATCGACGTCGGTTACAAGATGGAAGGCCGCGTCGAGCTTAAAGAATTCGCAAATCCTGGTGAAGACGCTGAACTGGCTGTGGGCGACACGGTCGAAGTGTTCTTGCGTCAGGTTGAAAACGCCAAGGGCGAAGCCGTCATTTCACGCGAAATGGCCCGCCGCGAGGAAGCCTGGGACCGCCTGGAAAAAGCCTATGCCGACGAAGAACGTGTCGATGGCGCGATCTTTGGCCGTGTGAAGGGTGGATTTACCGTGGACCTTGGCGGCGCGGTTGCGTTCCTGCCCGGCTCTCAGGTTGATGTCCGCCCCGTGCGTGACGCCGGCCCGCTGATGGGTCTCAAGCAGCCATTCCAGATTTTGAAGATGGACCGTCGCCGTGGCAACATCGTTGTGTCGCGCCGTGCGATCCTCGAAGAATCTCGCGCCGAACAGCGCGCCGAGGTTATCGGCAACCTGACCGAAGGCCAGGAAGTCGACGGCGTCGTCAAGAATATCACCGAATACGGTGCGTTTGTTGACCTGGGCGGTGTTGACGGTCTGCTGCACGTGACTGACATGGCATGGCGCCGGGTTAACCACCCGTCCGAGATCCTGTCGATCGGCGAAACGATCAAGGTGCAGGTCATCAAGATCAACAAGGAAACCCACCGTATCAGCTTGGGCATGAAGCAGCTGCAGGACGATCCGTGGGATGCGGTAGAAGCCAAATTCGCACTGGGTTCGGTCCATCAGGGCCGTGTGACCAACATCACCGATTACGGTGCATTTGTCGAACTGGAAGCCGGTGTTGAAGGTCTGGTCCACGTCTCTGAAATGTCATGGACAAAGAAGAACGTGCATCCGGGCAAGATCGTTTCGACCTCGCAAGAAGTCGAAGTCATGGTCTTGGAGATCGACTCGGCCAAGCGCCGCGTTTCCCTTGGCCTCAAGCAGACCCAGCGCAACCCATGGGAAGTCTTTGCCGAGCAGTTCCCTGAAGGGACTGAGGTGGAAGGCGAGGTCAAGAACATCACCGAGTTCGGTCTGTTCATCGGTCTTGAAGGCGACATCGACGGTATGGTGCACCTGTCTGACCTGACATGGGAAGGCCGTGGCGAAGACGTGATCGGTGACTTCCGCAAGGGTGACGTGGTCAAGGCCAAGGTTGCCGAAGTGGACGTCGAGAAAGAGCGGATCTCGCTTTCGATCAAGGCGCTGGATGGCGATCCATTTGCCGAAGCCGTTGGCGGCGTGAAGCGCGGTTCGATCATCACGGTCGAAGTGACCAAGATCGAAGATGGCGGCATCGAGGTCGATTATGAAGGTGCGAAATCCTTCATCCGTCGCTCCGACCTGTCCCGCGATCGTGCCGAACAGCGCCCCGAACGTTTCGGCGTCGGCGACAAGGTCGACGTGCGTGTGACCAACATCGACAGCAAGACCCGCAAGCTGGGTCTGTCCATCAAGGCCCGCGAAATCGCCGAAGAGAAGGAAGCGGTTGAGCAGTACGGCTCCTCCGACTCCGGCGCGTCCTTGGGTGACATCCTTGGTGCGGCGCTGAAGGGCGACGAATAAGTCACGCCCGCGCGTTTGAGATTTGGCCCCGCCGCAAGCGATTGCGACGGGGTTTTTTGTTTATTAGGTGCATTCGAGGGTTGTGATGATATTGTCAAAGCGCGCATTTGCCAGATCATCTGCGTCAATCCAAAACTGTAGTATTCCGCTAACCTGACGGAAGTCCAAGCCGCAGTCCGCTTCGCACTGTAATAGAAGAACTTTGTCCAGATGCTTCTCGGCAGCGTGCTGCATGAGATGACCGAACCCAAACAACTGCGGTGGCAGCGCTTCATCACGGCCGAAGTTAACGCCGTAGGCTATTGGTCTATCAGGATGCATATCCTTTCGGTCTTCAGCGAGTTCATAAAACACATCCTGAACCTTCATGCGGACGTCCCAGCCCGTGAAGCGATTGTTACTGACGATAAAGAACGCGCTTAGGTCCGCAATTTCGTCAAATGCCTCCTCGCGATCTATGCTCGATATGAAACTAACAAACGCCTCTTTCACTTCTTCAGTAAGCGGACGATCGCGCTGCATTTTTGCGTATCGCATCCAGCGAAGTGCAGCGTGGTCAATACCCAAATTGAATGGAGGCGTGTAAAAGTCTCTAAAGAATAGCCAATGCCAGAGACTCGATCTTGTGTTGAACATCACGTCAGCCTGCTGCCGCCTTTTGCCAATCTTCCTTTCGATGAATCGGAAGTACCGAGGTGAGTCATTGCCGCGCTCAACCTGCCGCTCGATCTCTCTGATCGGCATATCGTACAGGTTCAAAACGATGCGTCGGGATACCTCAAAGATGTACTCCCAACTCCACTGGAAATGCCCCTTCTCCACGTGTTTGGCCATTAGTCGGGGCATTTTATCAAATAGCGCTTCACGGGCGGCGTCCGGTCGCGGAAGTGGCACATCTATCTTGATGCCATATGCGGCAAGTTCGTCTGCATAGGCTCGCTCATGCTCGTACATCTCATCTGGGCTGAGCACACGACGCATGTTCAATAAGAGAGGATTTACGTCAAAATGTGTGAGACACGTCTCGGCAATCATCTTGCGCCGCTTCAACATCTTTTTGCAGGGAGAAATCGAGGCGAGATCGACGATCTGAGCGAACTCGTTCAGTTCAGGTGTATCAGCGGGAGGTTGCCGCAGAGGTAATTCTCGCGTGTCGCCTGCATGGAAAAGGAAGACCGGAGGCTTACCCGCGATAAGGCCATCTTCGGTCAACGGCAGGAACACAAAGACCGTACCACCATTGGGTCGTGTTGGCATTTCGAACAAATGTTCCTTTTGTCGAAATGTTGTCGGAAGATCGCTTAGATCAAACTGCGCAAAAAAGTGTAGCGGGACGCGGTCATCGCCTCTGGGCCAGTTAACTTCGGGAGACAAATTAGGCGCGCCGCCGAATACCAGTGCAGACCAATCAGTATCAGTTGATAGACTTTCGGTTTTCAGTGTGATCGCTGGTCGAACGATGTCGGTCTTAGTTTCGGGCATTTGACTCGATACCTCAGATTTACCCGGATCCTATCCATGATGATTTCGTCAGTAGTTTGACCGGCGCATCACAAAAACACGGCGCATTGGATCAGAATTGATCTTAACCCGAGTTCTCTTCACAACCGCCGCGGCACCCGGATCGTGATCTCACCCTGCAGCAAACCGCCCTGCCCCAGCAGCGCCCGGTGGTCCTGACCCCGCAGCGTGGCGCTGATCCGGTGCTCTCCGGGCGGCAAGGGCCCCAGATCGACGACGGGATGGTAGGCCGAGGTGATCTTGATCCCGTTCCGAATGACATGTGCGTGGCCCACCGGCACGGCCCCGGCCTCGGCGACGCAGATCGTCGTGAACTGGAAATCCGTCGTATCGATCCACAGGACCCAGTTGCCCGAGGCGCGCCGCACCGCACGCAAGCTCACGGTCGGTTCGGGCTGGGCACGCGGCAGGATCAGAAAAACCGACCGTGGCGCGACCTGGACGGCGTTGTAGGCCGGGGCGGCAACCGCCAGCCCGCTGAGCAGGGCGGCGATCAGCGTGAGGGGCGACGCAATGATCCGTCTCATGCCAGCGCCCTCTGCATCCCTGCCACGCCGGAAGGGGACCGGACCCAATCCCGACCGATCAGGACAAAACCCAGCATCGCGGCATACAGGTTCGCGTGGAACAACGGCGTTTCGCCCAATGTCACAGCCAGAAACGTAATCGCCCCGATGATGACTGCCGAAACCGGGCGGATCAGACGACCGGCGACCAACAAGGCGCCACAGATGATCTCGACCCCCGTCATGACCAGCGCGATCAGCGGGTAAGACATGCCAAAGGTCGGCATTTCACCATGTTGCAGGATGGCGATCAGCAGGGTCGGCTGGGTCAGTTTGAAGGCCACGGCCAGATAGATGAACCCGGCCCCGACCAGAACCTGCGCGATCCGCCAGATGGCAGGGGCCAATGCGTCAGGCGCGGCCAGCCTGCTGCGCAGACCAAGGGCCCGGTCGACCGACCATGCCCCACCGCCCCATACCAACAGCATCAAGGCAGGCGCGATGAAATGCGGCGCGTAAGACAGAAACTTCGCCCCAAACAGGGCAAGGCCCAGACAGGACAATCCGATCAATGCGACCGCGGCGAACCGGGTGGCCAGGCCCAACAGCAAAGCCGCCCCGATTGCCATCTGCACGATCGCCAAAAACGCCCAACCGGGGATCAGCGGCAGTTGCATATCCGGAACCAGCAATGTCGGCGTGGTCCATGGTGCCGTGCCGTGCCGTGGCAGGCCGCCCAAACCCGCCAGCACCAGCATCAGGGCAAGCCCCATGCGCAGCAATAGCGGGCCAAAGGGGGCGGCGATCTGCCGGAAAATCGGTGCGAGGCGATCTTCATACACGCTGACGACCCGCTCAAGATGCAGCGCGACCCCGGTGGCGGCACATCCGAGGAAAGCCGCGAACCCCAAAGCGACATGGCTGGTGAACAAGGGCGGCATCGGGGTCTTCGACAGCTCCGCGATTTCGTTGGGCGTCAGTAGCCAGGCCTCATGGGCACCGGCCCCGCCGGCGACGATGCAAAAAGGTATAGCGGTCAGACCCGCGCGCTGCAGCGCGGGCGGCAAAACGGGAAAAGGCATTGGTCATACTCCAGAAACTGGATGAAATGGATTTTGATTCAATTTTGTATTGACGGCGCGTCCGACGCAGATTGTCATCCACCCCGCCGCCGGAAAATTCCGATCACCGCTTACACCCTGAAATATGGGCGACCCGGCGTTCGACGGCACTGGTTAAAAACATCTTATTCTAATAAATTGAGGTTAACCGAAAAATGCTGCAGAGCAGAAGTCAGGACATCCTGACCCTGGGTGAAGCGATGCGGTCCGCCCTATTTCTGTTGGTTTCGAGACAAAATAGTTCCGCTGGGTGACGACAATTCTGCCGTAATTTGCCCACAATTTCCGTGTTGTTGTTCCAGCGTAGTGGAAAAAGCCACGGCTGAGTTTTGATTGGTGAACATATCGGCCAGAGGGTCGCGTATCGTTCGGCGAATGGCCGATATGAAAATGGAGATAATCGTATGAAGACATTGGGGAAAGCGAAACGACTTGGAGCATTGACGCTGGCTGGCTTGCTGGCCATGGCGGGCAGCGGCCAAGCGCAGGAAATCCGTCTGACGTCAAGCGACGGCACGGTCAACATGACAGGCGATTTCGTCGCCTTCGAAGACAACTCTTACGTCATCGCCACCGCGCTTGGTGAGTTGCGCGTATCGGCCGCCCGGGTCAGCTGTGAGGGCGCCGCCTGCCCCGCCCTGTCGCAAGGCGATGCCGATTTCAAGATTTCCGGTTCCGACGAAATCGCCACCGGCATGATGCCATTGTTGCTGGAAGGTTATGCCGGGTCCAAGGACGCAGCGGCCGAAATCGGGAACACAGGTCAGAACGGTCAACTGGTTGCAAAACTGATCGGCGATCAGGGTTTTGGCGATGATCTGGCCACGGTCGAGGTAACGGGCAGCAGCGCCACGCAGGGTTTCCAAAACCTTCTGAGCGGTGACAGCGAAATCGTCATGGCCACCCGCCGGATTCAGCCCGAAGAGGCGCGCGCGCTTAGCGCCGATGGTGCCGGGAACATGGTCGACCCGCAGCAGGAACACATCATCGCGGTCGATAGTCTTGTGGTCATCACGCACCCCGACAACCCGATCCCGGCGCTTGATGTGCGCCAGCTGTTCGGCATCTACAGTGGCGCGGTCTCGAACTGGTCTCAGGTCGGTGGTCCTGATCTGCCGGTTCAGGTGGTGATCGCCAATATCAGCGCTGACCGCTCGGACTCTTTCGAAGGCAGCTTCTTCGGCAGTGCCGACATTCAGGTCACACCCAACGCGGAAGTCGTCGAAAGCAGCAACCAGGTGCCGCAATTCGTGAACAACAATCCGGGTGCCATCGGTGTGGTCAGCTATGCGTTCCAGCGTGGCGCGAACGCCGTGAAGGTGATCAACCAATGTGGATTGGTGGAAGAGCCGGACGCATTTTCGGCCAAGACCGAAGAATACAGCCTGCAGCGTCGCCTGTTCCTTTATACCCGCGGTGACACATTGTCGGCACCGGGGCAGGACTTTGTGAACTATGCCGCATCCGCCGAAGCGGATGGCGTGATCCGCAAGGCCGGTTTCATCGGCTTCAACGTGGACCGTCGCGAACAGAACATCGAAGATCCGCGGTCCCAGGTGCTTTTGCAGCCGGGCATCGACAACTTCGAAACCAACCTCAAGCGTGAAATGCTGTCGCAGATGCTGGAACATGATCGCCTGTCGACCACATTCCGTTTCCGCACCGGCTCGGCCCAGCTTGACGAGCGCGGCATCGTGGACCGTGACCGTCTGGTCGACTATCTGTCCCAACAGCCTGCAGGCACCGAGGTCGTACTGGTCGGCTTCACCGACGAGGTCGGCCGCTTCGAAAGCAATCTGGACCTGTCCAAGCGCCGTTCGGCAGAGGTGACGAACCAGTTGCTGGCGTTTGCCGACAACCGCCTGTCGAACATCCGTTTCTCTTCCGCCGGCTTCGGTGAGATTGCCCCGTCCGGGTGTAACGCGACCGAGAACGGCCGCCGGATCAACCGCCGCGTCGAAGTCTGGATCAAGTCGCCAGCATAAGCTGACCCATATCTGAAGATTATCCTTGGCCCGGGCCACAAAGCCCGGGCCATTCCGTTCAAAGGAAAGAGTATGTCTGATAATAGCTCCCCCCGTCCCGGCACGGGCTTTGCCACCGTTGCCAAAGCAACAATGGCATTCGTTCTTGGCCTGACCCTGGCCACCGGTACATCCGCCCAAACCATCCGTCAGGATGTAGGCGGCAGTGAACGTATCAACCTTGCCGGTCAGCTTGGCACGCTGAGCCAGCGGATCATTGCATCGGCCTGCAATCTGGACGCCGGTATCTCGGTCGTCGAAAGCAATGCCGTTCTGCAAATCTCGGCCGATCAATTCGGCCGCATCCGCGAAGCATTGCTGTACGGCAATCGCGGCTTCGGCATCCTGGGTGAAGAGGCGCGACCCCGGACACTGCAGGTGATCGGTGATCTGAATACGTCATGGACCCCGCTTCTGGACCGCGCGGTCGACACGCAGGTGGCCGCAGCAGACGCCGCACAGATCGCCACACTTGCCAATCAAAGCGACCCGCTTTTGGGCAGCGCCAACATTCTGGTCAGTGAAATCACCGGTCAATATGCCGATCCGGTCGCCCTGCTGCATGCCGATGCACTGCTGATCGATCTCGCCGCGCGGCAGCGTCTGCTTTCGGCGAAGATGTCCAAGGATGTCTGCCTGATCGCATCCGGCATCAACACGACCGAAGCGCGCGAAGAACTGCAGTCGTCGATCAAGCTGTTCGACGACACGCTTTCGGCCCTGCGCAACGGTCTTGACAGCGTCGGCGTCCGCCCGCCCCCGACCGATCAGATCGCCGACGGTCTGCAATTCGTGGTCGAGGAATGGACGGCGATCCAACCCTATCTGGACCAATCCCTTGCCGGTGAGACGCTTGATAACGATACCCGCCAAAAGCTGTTCTTCGCCTTCCTCGGGATGGAGGCGCGGATGAACAACGTGGTGGTCATGTACAACAAGAACTCCAAACTCTGATGCAAAAGGGGCGCCGGTCGGGCGCCCCTTTTTTCAATAGCTGATCACGCGATCCGGCGTGATGTAGTAAACCGACTCGGCCAGATCATGCGCCCGCATAAAGCGTCCGATTGATCCGAATGTCGCCGTCCGAACCTGCGCCCCGTGGTCCGCCGTCGTCAGCGCCCGCGATGCGGCAGGTGCCAGCAACCGCTGCAACCCATCCACCCGGATATCCTGCGGCGCGAAATGGGCGGCGATGTTTGCCTTGATCTGCGACCGATCGGACGTGCCATAGACGGCCGCCATCAGCACATCCAGCGTATGTTCGGTACAATTCTGGAAGCGCCCGTCGCGGGGATTGGCCAAAACGGAATAGCTGGGGTTGTGCAGCGCAGCGTAGGTCGGGCTCGCGATCACACGCAACAGCTTTTCCTGCAAGCGTCGGTCGGGGATAATCACACCCGCATCGAAACGATGTGCACCGGCAAAGAAATCGGCCGGGCTATCCTGGATCAGCTCGCTTCGGCTGGCGTTGTCGCCACGCTGATACAGGTTATAGACACGATACCCCGTGCCCGTGCTCCCATCGGCCCGGGTCACATTCGAAAACACCCAAAAGCCGATATGGGTATAGCGAATGCCACGCGGAAGCTGCGACGGATCGCGCCCAACCCGGCCGACGATGGCCACGTGGACCCCGCGCGAGGCAAGGTCGTGTTGCACCCGGTTGGAAAAGGTCGCGACCTGATCGATCGGCAAAACGGGGTTTCCCGCCTCACTACTGCCCGCACGGGCGGTCAATGGCAGGCAGAGGCAAAGAACAGCCAGAAACCTGAAAACATATCTCATCGGATCACGCCTTTAGTCCAACCGCGGCGGGCCATTCGGGGCGGCATCCTGCTGTGGGTTCGACCCTTCCGTTCCTACGCGGGATAGGGCCGTGCCGACATCAAGGGCACCATTACCGATCTCTTCCAGCGCCGATCCGGTGATCGCGACGCTCGAACCGAATGCGATGATGGGCGCCGAACTGACGACAGCACCACCCGTTGCAAGCGCGCTGACGCCTTCACTGACCGCGCGGCCGCTATATTCGACTGCGTTGGCTGAATGGCGGCCACTGGGACCGCCATAAGCAGGGGTGACGGTAGCCACGGCAAGAAGGCTTAATAGAATGGGGCGAAAAAGCATGATGATCTCCGTTCATGAACAATGCTCATGAATTAACGTGCTCATCGATTCCCGTCAATGATTTTGTGAACTTTGTTCAAATACTGTCGAGCGCAGCCTGAACGGCGTTGAAATACGCCCCCACCTGCGCCCCGTCGACCAGCGCATGGTGCACCTCCAGCGTCATCGCCATATCCTCGTGATCCGTGAATTTTCCCCATGACACCCGCGGGATGCAATCGTCCCGTCCCGGCAACGCATTATTGATCGCGGTATAGTCAAGCCATGGCAGGCAGGACAGGTAGGCCACATCATCACGCGCGCCGCTATTGGCGGCAAGGCCACCACTCTCGGCCGCTTGCGCGATCATATCCGTAGCCCGCGCGTCGAACATCGCGAAATCCGGATCGAACGGCACATAGGCATAATTGAAACTGCCCGCCTTGGTCGGCACGGTCATCGACAATTCCACACCATCATGCAGCACAACCTGATCACTACGAAAACGCATGCACAATTCAGGCACCGCATGGATCCCCGCACCGATCGCGTAAAGGCAGGCACGGTAGGTCGACACACCGGCGGCCTTGCGTGACAGAATATGGCTGACATCCAATCGCGACGTCACCGCATAATGCGGTTTTTCATAAGTCCGGAAAAACCGGAACTGTTCGGCCCGCGCCCACGTCTTCAGATCGACGATCGTATATGCCATGCACTTATCATCCCCTATCGGCCCGCTCAGTCTAGGGCGAAGATGCCGGAAAGGTAGCCGCGATTGATCAATATCCTCGCTTTTCTGACTGCCGCACTTTGGGTCGTTTGGGTCCGGCGTGGATCCCATCACACCCTATGGCTGATCCCGGCGGCGCTTTTTGCGGTCATGCTTGCCACCCCACCATTTTGGCACGCCGCCTTGGCGGGCTATCCAAAGGACAGTTTCTGGACCCTTGGCCCGTCCGGCCGGGCCGGTGTCGTCGCTATCGCCACGTCCGGCATCCTTGCGATTTTCCTGATGATATCCGCCAAAACCCGCGCGCTCTTCAGCCTTGGCTGGCCACGCATGATCGCGCTGCCCATAGATATCGCGACAGGTCTTCTGATGTTCGGCGCGATCTATTCGTTGTCGCCACAAGCATTCTACGCATTCTACCAGCTGATCATCCCCGATCTGCCAGCCCAATGGGTGATCGACACGGCCTTCGATACCGGTCGCATCCGGCATATCGTGCATATCGGACCAGATGGATCGATGTCAGATCATTTGGCCGGTATCGGATTCTGGGCTGTGTGGCCATTCACATTCTGGCTGCATTTTCAACCAGATGCGCGACGTGGTTGACAATGCAAATAACTTAGCACTTAAGCTAAATATTATTCAGATGTCCTGACCCTTCTCCAGAAGGTCCTCGATCAACTGCCTTTGCAAATCGTCGCTATCGCCGGTGCCGAATTGCACGGCACCGCCCGTGTAAAGCGTGCCATAAGTCTTCGCGATATTGACGGTCTGTGCCAGACCCGAGATCAGCTGATCCTTTTCCAATTCGACGAAAGGATGAATGAACACCCCCCACAACCGTCCATTGGCCACTGCATAGCGGGCGTCGAGCGCACTGTCGAAATTGGCTTGCATCACGCGCATCAGCTCTTCGGCATCCATCCCGTCAGACGACCGGATAGGCACCATCGCCCGCATCCGGTTGGCGCGGACGTCGGTAACGATCAGGACGGGGATATCGTCAATGGTGAACTCGAAACCGGGGCCAGCGACCCGTGCTTCAGGGTCCAGCGCAAAGACGATCTCGGCCATGCGTCCGATGGTCATATGCGGCTCTGCCTCTTGGGCGGGCAGGCTTGCGGGGATCAACAGCGTGACAAGGGCGAGGATACGGATCATGGCAAAACTCCTTTCAGACACATTAGCCCCGATTGCGCCCAATCACCTAGGCAACCTTTGGTGAAGAATTGCTACAATCAACGCGCGCCGGGGTCCGATGGAATTCCGATAGAATTCCGACGATTATCCGATCGCGTTTTTCGCCCGTTCGACAGCCCCGATCGCCGCCGATACGGCCGCATCGATCGTCATGTCCGACGTGTCGATCGTCACCGCATCATACGCCGCGATCAAAGGCGCCGTGGCCCGCCCGCTGTCGCGCGCATCGCGGGCTTTGACGTCCGCCAAGACCTGTTCATAAGGCACGTCATGGCCTTTACCATTCAACTCTTTGAACCGCCGCTCCGCCCTGCACTCCGCGCTAGCGGTCACGAACAGTTTCACATCCGCGTCCGGGCAGATTACTGTCCCGATATCGCGACCATCCAACACGGCGCCCTCTGGTCGCATAGAAAATTTTCTTTGAAATTCAATGAGTTCCGCACGAACGCCCGCATTCACGGCAACTTCGCTCGCCGCCTGCGCGACCGCAGGTGTGCGCAAATCGTCGCTTTCCAGATCGACCGGGTCTAGCGCGCGGGCCGCTGCAATAGGCTCAGCCCCAGCTAAAACCTTGGCGCCAACGGCGCGATAAAGCAGGCCTGTATCCAGATGCGCAAACCCGAAATGCGCCGCGACCGCCTTGGAAATTGTCCCCTTCCCCGCCGCCGCCGGCCCATCGATCGCCACCGTAAAGCTCACCTATCTCTCCCAAAAAACTACAGATCCGCCAGATAGTTACTGGCCATCCATCTAAACGGAGGCCCCATGCGCATCACCCTTCTGCACCCCCCGCATACATCGATCGGCAGCCGCGTTCCACGCGAAAATCTGCCGCCATACGGCCTGTTATGCGTCGGCGGACCGCTGATCGATGCAGGCCACGCCGTCCAGTTGGTGAATGCCGATCTTGAACCGATGGCACCTGCCCAGATCCTGCGGGCGGTCCGCGACAGCCGCCCTGACGTCCTTCTGATCGGGCATTCCGGGTCCACCTCGGCCCATCCCACGGTTGTCACGCTGGCGCGCAAGATCAAGACGGCGATGCCCGACGTGACCATTATCTACGGCGGCGTCTACCCTACCTATCATTGGCGGGATATCCTGAAAGACTGTCCCGCGATTGATGTCATCGTCCGTGGTGAGGGCGAGGCGACCACACCAAAACTGATCACGGCCCTGGGCGGAAATCTGAGCGGCATCAATGGCATCGCTTATCGCCGCGATGGTGTACCACATGCCACGGCTCACGCCCCGATGATCGCCGATCTCGACGCCTACCGTATCGGTTGGGAATTGATCGACTTAGCCAAACACAGCTATTGGGGCGGCAAGCGGGCCGTGATCATGCAGTTTTCGCGTGGTTGCCCGCACCTGTGCACCTATTGCGGCCAGCGGGGGTTCTGGACGAAATGGCGGCATCGCGACCCGGTGAAATTCGCCGCGGAAATCGCCTGGCTTCATCGCGAATACGGGGTTGAAATGGTCAATCTCGCCGACGAAAATCCGACAACTTCGCCCAAAGCATGGCGTGCGTTTCTCGAGGCGATGATTGCCGAAAATGTACCCGTCCAGATCATCGGCAGCACCCGCGCCGATGATATCGTGCGCGATGCCGATATCCTGCATCTCTACAAGAAAGCCGGGTGCCTGCGGTTTCTTATGGGCCTCGAAGGCCCGGACGAAACGACACTGAGCACGGTCAAAAAGGGCGGTAGCCGGGCGAAGGATCGGCAGGCGATCGATCTGCTGCGCGCGCATGGCATGATCGGGCTTTGCACTTTCGCCATCGGCTTCGCTGAGGAAACGGATCGCGATTACTGGCGCCTTCTCAGGCACCTACTGGCTTATGATCCCGATCAGGTCATGTCGATCTATGCCACCCCGCACCGCTGGACCCCGTTCTTTGAAACCGTCAAGGACCGACAGGTCATCGAAACAGACCAGCGCAAATGGGACTACAAACATCAGGTTATGGCGGTCCCCGCCGTCCCGGCGTGGCGCGTCTTTCTCTGGGTCAAACTGATCGAGATATGCTTGCAGCTGCGGCCCAAGGCGCTTTGGCGCAATTACCTGCACCCCGATCCAGATATCCGCCACGCGATGCAATGGTATACCCACATGGGCCGCCGTGTCGTCCTGCGTGAGACATGGGAGTGGCTGCGCCGCAGCAGGCGGCCCGTCATGAGCGTCGCGGCCTTTCTGGGCGCCGCACAGCTCCCCGAACAGGCGCTTAGTTCGCCCGTACGATCTGCGCCCCTAGATCAGCCATCAGCGTCTCGAAAATCGGGAAAGACGTCGCAATCGGGGACCCGTCATCAACGCGCATCGGCTTCTGCGTCGCCATCCCCATGACCATGAAGGCCATCGCGATCCGGTGGTCCAATTCGCTTGAAACGGTCGCGCCGCCGGGCACATTGCCGTGGCCCAGCCCGGTCACTTTCCACCAGTCGGGACCTTCATCGACAGCGACGCCCGCCGCACGCAGCCCCTTGGCCATGGCATCGATCCGGTCGCTTTCCTTGACGCGCAATTCCTTGACGCCCTGCATGTCCGTCACACCCTCGGCAAACGCTGCGACGACGGACAAGACAGGATATTCATCAATCATGCTTGCCGCACGTTCCGGCGGTATCGCGATGCCCTTCAGATGAGGCGAGAACCGGGCGCGGAGGTCAGCAACAGGTTCGCCACCCTCTTCGCGCTGGTTCTCAAAGGTCAGATCAGCCCCCATCTCTTGTAGCGTGGTGAACAGACCGGCCCGTGTCGGGTTCAGGCCGATATTCGGCACCAGCACATCCGAACCCGGCACGATCAATGCCGCGCAAACGGGAAACGCGGCCGAGGACGGATCGCGCGGAACGACGATATCCTGCGGTGTCAGTTCCGGCTGACCCTCAAGCGTGATCACCCGGCCTTCTTCGGTCTCTTCGACGGTCAGGGTCGCGCCAAACCCGCGCAGCATCCGTTCGGTGTGATCGCGGGTCGCCTCTTTCTCGATCACAACCGTTTGGCCCGGTGCATTCAGCCCGGCCAGCAACACGGCCGATTTTACCTGGGCCGAGGGCACCGGCACCGTATAGCGCACGGGGATCGGATCAGCCGCTCCGACAACGGTCATCGGCAGGCGACCACCCTCGCGGCCATAAGACTGCGTCCCGAACAAGGTGAGCGGATCGGTCACACGCGCCATTGGCCGCCCGTTCAACGACGCATCGCCCGTATAGGTCACCGTAATCGGCGAGGTCGCCGCCGCCCCCATGATCAACCGGACGCCCGTGCCGGAATTGCCGCAATCGATCACCTGATCCGGCTCGGCGAAACCACCGACGCCGACACCCTGAACCGACCATTCAGCATCGCCATGATCCGTCACCGTGGCTCCAAACGCACGCATCGCCTTGGCGGTGTCCAGCACGTCTTCGCCTTCCAGCAACCCCGTGATCCGGGTCTCGCCTACGGTCAATGCGCCGAGGATCAAGGACCGGTGAGAAATCGACTTGTCCCCGGGTACCTTGGCCGTTCCCCTGAGTGGGCCACAAGGGCGGGATGTCATGGGGATCGGTGTGCCGTGGCCGGACATAGGGCGCTTCCTTCAGTTGCGCTCGCCTCTTAACGCAGCGCCGAAACAGGGTCCATGCCTCACCCTCTTTTGGCCAAAAATACCCCCGCCGGAGGCAGCGCAACTTCACCGCTTGCGAAACGTCAGATAATGTGGCACCCGCCCTTCCCGCAGTGCCTTTTGCTCATAGCGGGTCGAAAACCAATCCGCCCAAGGCTCTCGCCAGTCGGCAGGGCGCTCTGCCAGCCAGTCAAAGCCATGTCGCGGCACCTGCTCCAGTGTCTGGCGGACATAATCCGGGATATCCGTGGCAACACGCAGTTCCGCGCCATGCGCCATCACCCGTGACAGCGGTTCCAGATGTTCGGGTGTCACGAACCGGCGCCGATGGTGGCGCTTTTTCGGCCAGGGATCAGGGTAGTTGAGGAATACCTTGGCGACCGATCCATCGGGCAGGACATCGAACAGATCACGCACATCACCGGGATGCACGGCCAGGTTACGCACGCCAGCCTTGCGAATTTTGCCGAGCAGGGTCGCGACGCCGTTGATGTAAGGCTCACACCCGATCAAACCGATGTCCGGGTAGGTTTCGGCCACATGCACCAGATGCTCGCCCGCACCGAACCCGATCTCAAGCCAGACCTCTTTGCCATCGAACAGCCCATCCAGATCGATCGGTGTCCGCTCCGGGTTCTCATCCCAACCCACCGGCCCCGGCGACAAATCCGCCAGATCATTTTCCATATAGTCTTTCTGGCTTTGCCGCAGGCCCTTGCCGTGAATACGGCCATAGAAATTGCGCCAGGGTGCGCCGCTGGGATGGTTGTCCTTGCTCATGGGCGGCGGATTACCAAGGCGCTTGCGGTGGCGCAATTCCTCAATCGCGCAGAACGCCCGCCGTTTCCAACTCTTGCCGCGTCGGAAACCACATTTCCGGCCGCGCCATCTTGGTCTCGATCGCGAATAGCGGGTCCACGCCACGATCGATCATGTACCGCAGATGCTCTGCCGTTTCGTGCTGCGTGTCCTGATAAATCCACGACCCGAAATCAAACGGCGTCCGCCAGTTTTCGTCTTCGCGCCAATTCTTGTAGTAGGACCTTAGCCCGTTGGTCGACCAGGTGGTCTGGTGGAAACCGATCCGTGATCCTTTCGTCATCTGGCGGCGATCTCCGGCCAGGAAGATCGTCACGCAGGAACTGCTGCATTCGACCTCGACCCGGGTGTCGAGCGCATGGTCCAGAACGATCCGCGCCATTTCGTTTCCGGCCCAGACGCGCCCGCCGGAACTGGTCAGTTGCAAGGTCCGGATGTTTGAATGTCGGCGCAGCAGCGCGCGCAATTCATCGATATCGGGCCCTTCGATCTCTTGATGGGCATCGCCGGTCGCATTGTCGCTGTTGTAGATGAGGGTTGCGCCCATCAGCGCGAATTTGCCGGTCGGCGGCGCTTCGGCCGCGCTATGCTTTTGGGCGGCTGCATTGGTCGCCAGGGCGATCAGGATGACGGCCAGTCGAACAATACGTTTCATACCGATCTCCCGCGGCGTCAGCGCGTCAGGTGGGTTTCAACCCACCTTCCCTCAATCAAACAGCGCGCTTCAGCGCATCCACAAGGTCCGTCCGTTCCCAGCTGAACCCGCCATCCTCGGTCGGCATCCGTCCAAAGTGGCCATAGGCCGCCGTGCGCTCATAAATCGGCTTGTTCAAGCCCAGATGGCTGCGGATCCCGCGCGGGGTCAGGTCCATGACCTGTGCGACCGCCTTTTCGATATCCGCCGGTCTGACCTCACCTGTCCCATGCGTATCGGCATAGATCGACAACGGTTTTGCCACCCCGATCGCATAGCTCAGCTGGATCGTGCAGCGGTCGGCCATGCCAGCGGCCACGACGTTCTTGGCAAGATAGCGTGCGGCATAGGCCGCGGACCGGTCTACCTTTGTCGGGTCCTTGCCCGAAAATGCGCCACCACCATGGGGTGCGGCACCGCCGTACGTGTCCACGATGATCTTGCGCCCCGTCAGGCCCGCATCGCCATCCGGGCCACCGATCACGAAAATGCCGGTCGGGTTAACCCACCATTCGGTCTTGTCGGTGATGAAGCCGTCGGGCAGGACCTCGTGGATGTAAGGTTCCACGATCGCGCGGATATCGTCGCTTGTCTGGGTCTCGTCGCTGTGTTGAGTCGATAGCACGATCGAGGTCGCCTCGACCGGCTTCCCATCCACGTAACGCAGCGAAATCTGGCTTTTCGCGTCGGGGCGCAGCGTTGGTTCGGCGCCCGATTTGCGGGCCTCGGCCAGACGGCGTAGAATCGCATGCGCGTATTGGATCGGCGCAGGCATCAGCGCGTCCGTTTCGGTCGTGGCATAACCGAACATGATGCCCTGGTCGCCAGCGCCCTCTTCCTTGTCGGCACTTGCATCGACACCTTGCGCGATATGGGCGGACTGTTCATGCAGCAGGTTGGTGATTTCGCAGGTCGCGTGGTGGAATTTGTCCTGCTCGTAACCGATATCCTTGATGCATTCGCGGGCGATCTGGTCGATCTTGCCCATGTAATCCTTGAGCTTGGCCCGATCGGCCAATCCGACCTCGCCCCCGATGACCACACGATCGGTCGTCGCGAAAGTCTCGCAGGCCACGCGCGCCTCGGGCTCTTCGGCAAGAAATGCGTCCAGAACGGCATCGGAAATACGGTCACAGACCTTGTCAGGGTGCCCCTCGGACACGGATTCCGAGGTGAAGATATAGTCTTTTCTTGCCATGGGGATGTGCTCCATTAGAGATTGTGCTGTCACGCCAGGAAGCCGTTGTGACAGGCCTATCATCCCCTCTAGGCGCTGCGATGGAAGAGGTCAATCACTAACGCGACGACCGGCAGCAAACACGCTGAGGGCGAGGATCGAAAGCAATACGATCACCGGCAGTTCGCCGGTACGGGCATATAGCGGCTGGGGCCCTTGCGGTGGCAACGCGATGTCGATGGCCCCCTCTTGGCCCAGCGGGATGGATTGCAGCACCCGCCCCTGCGCGTCGATCATCGCGCTGACACCGGTATTCGCCGCCCGGATCATCGGCAATCCCTGCTCGATCGCACGCAGCCGCGCCTGCGCAAGGTGCTGATATGGCCCCGCCGCCTGCCCGAACCATGCATCATTTGTGATCAACACCATCATCCTGGGGCGATCGCCGGGGCGGCTGATTTCCTCGGCAAAGATGCCTTCGTAGCAGATCAGGGGGATGGCCCACCCGATGCCAGGCACCTGCACCATCGCCGTTTCGTCGCCGGAGGTGAAGCCACCGCCAAACCGGTCCGCAAGCCCTGCAAAACCCAACCGCCCCGGGATATCGCCACCGGGCACATATTCACCGAACGGGACAAGGTGGGTCTTGTCGTAAAGATCGCTGATCTGCCCGCCACCATCCAGCACGACAAAGCTGTTGAAAAAATCGCCTTCTGGGCTTTGCCGCTGGATTCCGAAAATCAATGGCGCGCCGCGGGCGGCGTCAGCCAGTATGCTCAACTCGTCCTCGATATAGTTCAGCAGCGTCGGCATGGCCGTTTCGGGCCAAACCACAAGGTCGGGAACCTCCCCCGCGGCGGAATAGTCCAAAAGCCTTTGAACAAAGATATCGCGATAGACCGGGTCCCATTTCTGGTGTTGTGGCGCGTTTGGTTGAACAATACGAACCGTCGGCGCATCTGCGACCCGCTCGGGCGGCGACCCGGGACGGAGGATGAGCGCCGCGGCGACCAGCCCCACCAAAAACGCCCCGCCGATGATCCGCCGACCAACCACCAACTGCACCACGGCCCATGCCGTCATGATCGTCAAAAGTGTCAAAAGGTGTGGCCCGCCAAAGGCCGCCATCTGCGCAACTGGGGTGCTGATCCAGACATGACCAAGCAGCGCCCATGGAAAGCCGGTCAGGATCAGTGACCGGATGACTTCGACGGCGACGATCGCCATCCCGAAAAACAGCATGTTCCGCGGCGCGAGGCGCTTGGCAGCATAGCCCGCCATGGCCCAGAAAAACGCAGCACCGCCGGCCATCAGCATGATCGCGAAAGGCGCCATCCAACCATGGCGCGCGATGTCCACAAGAAACGGTTCGACAATCCAGCGCAGGCTGAAACCGAAATATCCGACCCCAAAGGCCCAGATGTGAAATGCGGCCTGGCGCGGGTCGATGCTGCGGTCATGGACAATGAACACAAGAGCGACTGCCACTATTGTTGCAGGCCACATATCCAAGGGGGCCTGACCAAGACCGGCCACCACCCCACATGCCGCCAGCACGGCAAACCGGGCGAAACGCGACCAGCCTGCGGCCCGCGTCAGGACCTTATCCATCTTTGCCCTGGTTCAGACAGACCCGCAGCCGTTTGATCCGGCGCGGATCGGCATCGACAACCTCGAATTCGGGGCCATCGGGGTGCATGATGATCTCACCCCGCGCCGGCAGGTGCCCGGCCAGCATGGTGACAAGACCACCAAGCGTATCGACTTCTTCCTCGTCGATATCGTCGTGTGCGGTCAGGTCCATCCCGATCTCGGCCTCGAAATCATCCAGATCGGTCCGAGCCTGGGCCATAAAGACACCGGGCTTTTCCTCGACCCAGCTTTTGGCCTCTTCGATGTCGTGTTCATCCTCGATCTCGCCCACGACCTGTTCGATCAGGTCCTCGATGGTGACAAGGCCATCGGTGCCACCATATTCGTCGATGACCAGCGCCATATGCAGCCGTTCCGCCTGCATCTTTTGCAAAAGCACACCCAGCGGCATCGACGGCGGCACGAACAGAAGCGGGCGCAGCATGTCGCGCAGGTCCAGGTCGGCCCCGTTGCTGTCGAAACCATGACGCAGGGCAAAGTCCTTGAGGTTGGCGATCCCGATCGGCGTATCGAGCGTGCCATCGTAAACCGGCAACCGAGTCAGCCCGCTGTCGCGGAAAGTTTCGACCAGTTCATCCTTGGTCACCGTGACAGGAACGGCGACGATATCAGTCTTGGGGACGGCCACGTCCTCGACCCGCATGCGCCGCAGGTTAAGCATGCCCAGCATCGGCACCGGGCCGTTCTGGGTGCTCAGCGGGGCGGGTTCATCAAGGTCGCCGTTGGATTGTGAAAGCAATGTATTCCGAAGGCGGGCCAAAAGACCCTGCTTCTGAGATGTCTGGTCCTGCGGCGCGCCTTGCGCTGCCACAGAAGAACCGTCGCCGGTATCGCCCATCGTTTCCTTACCTATGGGGGCATTCACGCCCGTCTAATCCCTATATGGGTCAGAAATGCCCAGTTTGCCAAGTATCTCTGTTTCCAACCCCTCCATCAACGCGGCGTCGCGGTCACGTTCATGATCGAAGCCAAGCAGATGCAGCGTGCCGTGGATCAGTAGGTGGATCGTGTGATCTTTCATTGACTTACCCGCCTCGGCCGCCTCGCGTGCGCAAGTACCATAGGCGATGGCGATGTCACCCAATTCGGTCTGCGGTTCCGGTAACAGCGGCATTTCGCCGTCGATCCCGGCTGCACGTTCGTCCGACGGCCAGCTTAGCACATTGGTCGCCCGTGCCTTGCCACGGAAGTCGGCGTTGAGCGTCGCGATGCGCGCATCATCGCAGGCGAGTATGCTGATTTCGAAAACCGATGGTTCCAGCCCAAGCCGCTCCAATGCGGCATCGGTCGCGGTTTGGGCAAGCGCTGCCATGTCGGTCCAGCGGTCGTCTTCGGTGATGACGTCGACGCTCATGGCCTAGCCTTTTTCGGCATCGGCCTCATATGCATCGATGATCGCCGCCACCAAGGCGTGTCGCACGACATCCTTGGCGGTGAAGTAATTGAACGCGATCTTGTCGATCCCTTTCAGCAGCCGCTCAGCATCCCACAGGCCGGAACTGACACCGCGCGGCAGGTCGATCTGTGTCCGGTCGCCTGTCACCACCATGCGCGAGCCTTCGCCCAGACGGGTCAGAAACATCTTCATCTGCATGGTCGTGGCATTCTGCGCCTCATCCAGCACGACAAAGGCGTTGGATAATGTCCGACCGCGCATAAAGGCCAAGGGCGCGATTTCAATGACCTTTTCCTCGATCATCTTCGCCGATTGCTTACCCGGCAGAAAATCGTTCAGCGCGTCATATAGCGGCTGCATGTAAGGATCGACCTTGTCCTTCATGTCACCGGGCAGATAGCCCAGCTTTTCCCCTGCCTCGACGGCGGGCCGCGACAGGATGATCTTGTCCACATGGCCGCTGATCAGCATGTTCACGCCAACGGCGACCGCCAAATAGGTCTTGCCCGTCCCCGCAGGGCCGATGCCAAAGGCAAGTTCGTTTTCGAACAGCGCCTTTACATAGGCCTTCTGCGCATCCGTCCGTGGTTCGATCAGCTTTTTGCGGGTCTTGATCTCGACCCGGGTGGTTTCGCCTTTGAACAGCTCGATCTGGTCGCCGTCATCGCGCATCGGATCAGGACCCATCCGCAATTCGCGATCCAGATCGCCGGGCTCCAGCGATCGCCCGGCCTCAAGGCGGCTGTAGAGCGAATTCAGCACCAAAGCCGCGTCCTGCCGCGCATCCTCGTCCCCGATCAAGGCAAGCTGATTGCCGCGCCGGATAATCTGCACGCCAAGTTTCTCTTCGATGGTGGCAAGGTTGCGGTCATGTTCGCCGCACAGGTCGATCAGCAGAAAGTTGTCGGGAAATTCCAACAGCGCTTGCGATGTGTCGTCAACGGGCGGGGTCAGGGCACTTGTGGCCAAACAGCTCTCCTCTGAGTCTATGTACGGCTATGGTGGCAAGTCCCCTTGGACGGCGCAAGGACGGAAAGGTGTTCGCGACGAAAAAGGCCGGTCACGAGGGACCGGCCTTACACTGCTTTGGCGGTTTTTTTAGGCGACGAACAGATCGTTACCTGTGATCGTATTTTCGGGCGCGATACCGAACAGGTCGTTCGCATCGAACGGATTGTTCAGATAGGTGTCGTATCCCAGATCTTCGAGTGCTGCGATCGACAGGCCCGAGATGAAGTTGTCGCGGAAGTTCAGTGACGGCGTGTTCAGCTCCGCTCCAAAGATGCCCTCGTCAAAATGGCCACCGCCCCGCTGCGTTGGCAGGCCGAATTGCGATCCGCCGTCGCGGTTGGAGAATTCGGGGAATTCATCATTGTAGAGCTGGGTCGTAAACTCGCCGGTAAAGCGGTTATTTTCCAATAGACCCTTGTTCCGGAACAACGTCCCAAAGCCCAGCGCGTGATAGAATTCGTGCACGATGACATCATCCAATGCGCCCGAACGGCTTAGGCCCGCCAGATCGGCGGTGTCGAAGGTCGCGCCTCCGTAGCTCGTCAGGCCCTCGGGTCCGGTCGCGCGTGGACCTGCGAAGGCGAGCGTCCCACCCCGGCCATCGATGTTTTCGAGATCGACGTTGATCTGAATGTCGTCAACCGCGGCACGGCCAAAGCGGGCGCCCGTATCCTGCGTATCGCCGATGATGACCGAGCTCAGAAATTCGCTCGCCCGGACAAATGCGCGCTGGATATCGACGGTCCAACCCGGCCCGTCAAAGACCAAATCGATGTTAAAGCTGGTGTCGCGTTCACCGCCGCTGGTGTAGGTGCGTAACGCGCCGTTTTCGAACGGATCACCCTTTGGCGGGGTCGGATCGGGGTCGGGTGCCGGATCGGGATCAGGGTCCGGCGCGGGTGTCCGATCGACGACCGTAAAGTTGATCGTGTCGCCCCCAAGGCTTTGCCCCTGGGCCCGGTCGGCATCGAATGCCTCGTAACCGACGGTATAGCTGCCTTCCCCAAAGTTCGCGATACCACGGGTAAAGTCACCGTTGTTATCCCCGAACAGGGTGTATGGATCGAAGTTTTCCACGCGCACCAGCGACGCGATGTTCCCTTCTTCGCTTTGACCAGAGAACGACAGGCGCACACTTTCAAGATCGGCATTGTCGGTGGTCGCAAAGATCGTAACCGGCGCGTTGCCAAGCAGATCGGCATCGATGACGGCACCATCGGTCAATTCCGCGAGGATACGTTGTTGGCCAACCCCGCCGCGGATATCGACAAGGAAGAACGACAGTTCGGCATCGGGTGTCGGCACAGGATCCGGCTCTGGGTCCGGCGGGGGTGGCGGCGCATCGACGGTGATCGACACATTTGCCTGACTTGTGCCGCCATTCCCATCCGATACCTCGTACAGGATCGTCGCGTCGCCAGAAAAGTCCGCGTTCGGATCGATGGCGATCCGTCCGTCGCGAATTGTCGCGACCAACCCGGGTGTCACGTCGATCAGGCGCGTCAAGGTCAGCGCATCGCCATCAGGATCCCGGTCATTGGCGAGCGCGTCGAAGACGGCGCTTTCGTCGTTGGCAAGCGCGATCGCATCATCGACTGCAACGGGCGCGTTGTTCACCGGCGCGGGTGGTTCGGCCACGGTAAAGTTGATCGTCTGTCTATCCAGAAGATTCCCGCGGGCAAAATCGCCTGAAAAGGCATCGAAATAGAGAGAATAGGTTCCGCCATCCAGATCAAGGCCGCTACGGAAGTCGCCGTTGTTGTCCCCGAACAGGGCAAAGGGTTCGACGTTTTCGACCTTGAACCGGGCATCGACGCGGCGGCCGGCCTCATCGAATTCCTGAAAAAACAGCCTGACCGACCCGACGTCCTTCGCCGGGTTGATCGCAAAGATCGTCACTTCGCGCCCTTCCAACAAGGCGGGGTCGATCACGGCGCCATCCGTCAATTCAGCAACAATTTCCTGTTGACCGACACCGCCGGATACATCCGCAAGAAAGAACTGTAGCGGGCCTTCGACCTGTTGGACCGCGGGCTTTTGAACAGGCGTTTCCGCCTCTTTGGCCATGCGGTCCAACCGATCGGAAAAACAGTTGCACGTATTCCAATCGTGATTGCTGAAATCTTGTTCCATTTTCGTCCCCAATCATAAAACACCTGCCGGTCCCGTCGGCATGGTGGTGCTAATGTTCTGGAGGATAATGGAATTCTGTCCACTGGCGTGGGGGACGGCGATCAGAGCTAGCAGATTTCTGCTGCACGCGATGTATACGCTGGCGTGAATCCGCCGGGAAAGTCGATTGTGACGTAACGTCAGATATCGCGCAGGACACCTTTGAGAGAGTTGGGGCTATCTTCCACAACCCGCATCGCCACGACCTGCCCCAGCACATCCGCAGGGGCGTCGGCGTAGACGGCATGCAGATACTCGGACTTCCCGATCATCTGCCCCGGCTCGCGCCCCGCCTTTTCGAACAGCACTTTCACATCGCGTCCGACCATCGCCGCCTGTGCTGCCTGCTGCTGTTCACGCAAAAGCGCCTGTAGCCGTTGCAACCGGTCGTTCATCACATCATCGGGCAGCTGCGGCTTTTCCGCGGCGGGTGTGCCGGGGCGGGTCGAGTACTTGAACGAATACGCCTGCCCGTAATTCACGCTGCGGACCAGATCCATCGTGTCCTCGAAATCCTGATCGGTCTCACCTGGGAAACCGACGATGAAGTCACCGGACAAAAGCAGATCGGGTCGGGCCGCGCGGATACGGTCGATCAACTTGATATAGCTGTCGGCGGTGTGTTTGCGGTTCATCGCCTTCAGGATACGGTCAGAGCCCGACTGCACGGGCAAATGCAGATACGGCATCAGCTTTTCGCAGGTGCCATGCGCGTCGATCAGGGCATCGTCCATATCGTTGGGGTGCGAGGTGGTGAACCGGATACGCTCCAACCCATCGATGTTATCCAATTCCCAGATCAGGCCCGCCAACCCCTTTTCATGCCCGTGATAGGCATTCACGTTCTGTCCCAGCAACGTGATTTCCTTCACACCGGCCGCGACCAATTCCCGCGCCTCGCGAATGACACGCTCTGCCGGACGCGACACCTCGGCACCGCGGGTGTAAGGCACCACGCAGAACGCACAGAATTTGTCGCAACCTTCCTGCACGGTCAGAAACGCCGTCGGGCCACGCTTGACCTTTGCGCGGGTCTTTAGCGTGTCGAATTTGTCGTCCTCGGGGAAATCCGTGTCGAGCGCTTTTTCCCCCGATCGCACCGCGTCTTCCATCGCAGGCAAGCGGTGATAGCTTTGGGGTCCGACCACCAGATCGACCAGCGGTTGGCGGCGCATGATCTCTTCACCTTCGGCCTGCGCGACGCAGCCCGCAACGCCGATCTTCAGGTCGGGGTTTGCGGCCTTCAGCCCCTTGAACCGGCCCAGCTCGGAATAAACCTTTTCCGCCGCCTTTTCCCTGATGTGACAGGTGTTCAGCAGGATCATGTCGGCGTCATCGGGGCTTGACGTTTCCACATACCCCTTCCCGCCCAGCGCCTCGGCCATCCGTTCGCTGTCATAGACGTTCATCTGACAGCCATAGGTTTTGATAAACAGCTTTTTCGGCGCGGACATCGGGTGGGCTTTCAGATCGGATGAGACAGCGCCTTCTAGCGGTTTGACCCAATGCTTGCAATGCAAGTCGCGTTGCCGGACATATGGGTGATCAAAACCGTCGGAACCAATGCATTATCCAGACCTTACCGCCCTGATCACCGACCGCAAACGCGCCCTTGCCAAAGGGCCGGTCGCGTTGGTGATGATCGAAGACACCGTCGAAGTGGCCAGCACATTGACGCACATTGAACGCTGCGGTTTTGCAAACATAATCGCCTTTGCCGCGCCGGATATCGCGGTGCCCGAGACCTTTGACAGGGTGGACCGCCCGGTTCTGGGCGATGCCGATCTGGTCGAAATCGTCAACGCGGTGATCAACGCAGCGCCTGGCCTTTGGATCCATTATTGCTACAACGCCGAATATCTATTCTTTCCGTTCTGTGAACACCGCAATATCGCTGAAATGACCGCCTTTTCACTGGAAGAGCGGCGGAACTCTGTTCTGACCTATATCATCGATCTTTACGCGGGTGATCTGTCGGCTGCGCCGGACGCGGTGGACAGGGATGATGCGTATCTTGATCGGTCGGGCTATTATGCGCTGGCCCGCAAGGATGATCTGGGCAACGCGCTCGAGCGACAGATGGATTTCTTTGGCGGCCTGCGCTGGCGGTTCGAGGAACATGTTCCCTGGAAGCGGCGCGGGATCGACCGGGTGTCGCTGTTTCGGGCCGCGCCGGGCCTGCAAATGCGGGCAGATCGGCTATTCAACATCCCCGAATACAACACCTATGCCTGTCCATGGCATAATAACATGACCGCCGCGGTCTGTTCGTTCCGCACGGCCAAGGCACTGCGGCGCAATCCCGGCAGTCGCGACGTGATCGACAATTTCCGCTGGCAGAACTCGGTCAAGTTCGCATGGGAGTCGCAGCAGTTGTTCGATTTGGGGCTGATGGAACCGGGACAGTGGTTTTGAGGGTCGGTGGCTCAAGAGCCACCTTACGCAACGAAGAATAGGGCCAATCGCCAGACTTTTTGACCAGCCCTGCCTGCACCGGCGCGGCTGCGATCAGGTGCATGTGCCGGTCGAAATCCTGATCATCGCGGATCACATGTTCCCAAAATCGGCGCTGCCAGATGCCTTTTTCGCCCCGTTTGCGGTGGTTTTCCGGGATGTCCGGCGGGGTGGGTAAATGCCGCGAAAAGGTGGATTTGATCAACCGCCACCTTTTGGAAAAGTCCGCGTCGCCCGGTGGCAATGTCCAGATCATATGCAGTTTGTTAGGCAGGATCACCGCCGCATCGATCGTGAACGGCCAGCGCTTGCGACACAGCCGGGTCGAATCGCGAAGCAAATCGATATGCGTCACCAGCAGGTCTGCTTGCGGGTTTTGCAGTCGCACGGTGAAAAAGTAGGTGCCGCCGGGAACATAGCGTCGGGTACAGTTTGCCATGGGCCCAATCTGGGCCCTTAGGGTTAATTCACTCTGAACGAGGCTGCTGTAAGGTGGATTTCAATCCACCGTCCTTCGTCAAACGCACCAGTGTGATATCGGCCTTACCCTTGACCAGCCATGACAGGCCAAAGGCCCAAATCCCGACCGCTTCGAGCCAAAAGATCAAGTCGGTGCGAATGACCAGATCACGTGCCGGACCCTCTCCGAAGACACGAATGCTCGACGCGATCACGATCCCGACCAGCATCAGCACGATCACCGTACCGCAAAATCGGTAAATCCGCCGCCGAACCGGGTTTACGCAACGCGCGAATTTCGACAGGCAGAACACCGCCAGACAGGTAAAAAAGACCAGCGCGGAACTGTAGTGGAAAATCGGGCTGATCCCGATCCCCACCATGTTCTGCGTCATCGTGGCGATCTGCGCGGTAGGGCTTTCATTCGGAAAAAGTGCGACGCCAAAGGCCGAGATACCGGCGATGGTGCCCAGCCAATCATCGTCGATCACCTCGCCCGGCGCGCGGTTGTAGCCGCGATAGCAGATCAGAAAGACACCGATCGCGCACAGCGTGCCGACAAAGATGTCACGATACGTCGTATGATAGAAATCGCTGATGGTGGGCGCGATATCCTTGTGATCGAGGATACCACCAAGCACCAGGATCATCGGCAAAGACATCCCCAACACCCCAAGCGCCGTGCGCACCCGGTGATAGGACAAGACCATATCCTGCCGCTGCTGTTCGCCCATTTCGTTTGCCTCGCCAGATCCCAAGTAAGCTGACGGACACAGCATGGAACCCCTGCGCAGGCGACGCAAGGTCAGGTTTTTCGGATGTTTTGTCGTTGTGGCTTAGGTGCGACGCAGACGAATGACGACGTCGACCGACGCGATCTCGGCCCCCTTGGGCGCGTCGGGAACCCGGCTTATTTCCAGTTCTTCCGCCGGCGCGTCGGTCAGTTTCGCCGTATCTTCCCAATAGAAATGCGGATGGTCGGACATGTTGGTGTCGAAATAGCTTTTCGATCCATCCACCGTGATTTCACGCATCAGGCCCGCATCGCAGAACGCCCGCAGGGTGTTGTAGACGGTAGCCAACGAAACCTTTTCATCCGCGTCCGATGCGGCGTCGAACAGGCTTTCGGCCGTCACATGCCGGTCTTTGCCGTCGCCGACAAGCAGCGTCGCCAAAGCCAGACGCTGCCGCGTCGGCCGGAGCCCCGCCCCGGCAAGCCAATCAGAACCGCGCTTGATCTCAGTACTCGACATCGGTTGCCCATTTTGCTGCCTACGTTTCTTCATATGGGAAAAGACCCTTACAGATCAATTCTTATTCGTTCGCAAATCGTCGCAAGGCCCATACACTTGCCCTTGCGAACGGCCCGATGCTAGAGGTCGTTCGACCGACAAAAGAGAAAACGAGACCAAGCACATGGCGGATTATCCGAGCAGTTTTGACAAGGAGGGGTTGTTGAAATGCGCCCGGGGTGAGCTTTTCGGGCCGGGCAATGCCCAGCTTCCTGCGCCGCCGATGCTGATGATGGACCGGATCACCGAAGTTTCCGGCGACGGCGGCACGCACGGCAAGGGCCATGTGTTGGCCGAATTCGATATCACCCCAGACCTGTGGTTTTTCGACTGCCACTTTCCCGGCAATCCGATCATGCCCGGCTGCCTTGGCCTTGACGGTCTTTGGCAGTTGACCGGCTTCAACCTTGGCTGGCGCGGCTGGCAAGGCCGCGGTTATGCGTTGGGTGTGGGTGAGGTCAAACTGACCGGCATGGTCCGCCCCGACCGTAAGATGCTGACCTACAAGGTGGATTTCACGAAAGCCGTTCAATCCCGCCGCCTGACGATGGGTGTTGCCGACGGGATCGTTGAAGCGGACGGCGAGGTGATTTATCAGGTTAGGGATATGAAGGTGGCGTTGAGCGAGAGTTGAGGCTCACTTTCACTGTGGTGAACTTATCGATATTGCTCGCGGTGCTTTTGGCTTGGCCGACCTATGGCCTATCATTACTCGTGTGGCTCGGATGGTCGATTTTCGGCGGCTACCGCCGTGGTAATGCGTCACAGAAAAGCGATGTTATGACCGCTTTGCTAGAGCCACTGTTTCAGAATGACTATGCACGGTTCGCTTATTCCTTAAACCTCCCATATCCAGATAATGTTAATGATGAATGTCGATCCGAACATGATATGCATCAGGCGGGGCGAATGATTATGAAGTACCTTGCTCATAATCCACGGGAAGCTGAGATATTTGTAAACGCTCTGAAACGTCAAGGCACCGACAAAAAAGACAAGTTTGAACATCCATGTGATGTGTTGCAGTGGGAATGGTACGACAACAGGTGCCCGGGACCTTTGGCACAGGTCGCATACCGGGCGGTTGAGGCTCTGATGACCCGGAATGATCTTAAGTGCTTTCATAGTGTCGACCCTCGCAGAGTTTCTGAAATGATTGAGGAACAGAAAACTCACTCGGCGCAGAACGGCAGGCGCATAATCTTTTAGATTGCGAAAGGCCCTCTTACTCTGCCGCCCTTGCTAGCCACACTTGCCCCCTCGCGTCCTGTCCCCTACACAATCTCAAACAAGGTCGAGGGAGCAGCTATGCGTCGTGTTGTGGTTTCGGGATTGGGGATCGTGTCCCCAATCGGCAATAGCGCTGATGAGGTGACCGCAGCGCTGAAAGCTGGCGCGTCGGGGATCGAGGCCAGCCCCGAAATGACGGAACACGGGTTTCGCAGTCGTGTCGCGGGCACGCTCAAGATCGATATCGCGGATCACATCGACAAGCGCACCTTGCGTTTTATGGGGCCTGGCGCGGCCTATGCGCATATCGCGATGCAACAGGCGATTGGGGATGCGGGGCTGACCGAAGATCAGATCGTCAATCCAATGACCGGGCTGATCGCGGGGTCCGGCGGGCCATCGACCTCGGCCCTGCTGACCGCCCACAACGTGGTGAAAGACACCGGCGCGACCAAGCGGATCGGGCCTTTTGCCGTGCCCAAGGCGATGTCATCGACGGTCAGCGCGAACCTGTCGACGGCTTTCAAGATCAAGGGGATGAACTTTTCGATCACCTCGGCCTGTTCGACGTCACTGCACTGCATCGGCATGGCGGCGGGTCAGATTGCGCTTGGAAATCAGGATATTATGTTCGCCGGCGGCGGCGAGGAGCTGGATTGGACCCTGTCCTGTCTGTTCGACGCGATGGGGGCGATGTCATCGAAATATAACGATACACCGGAACGGGCGAGCCGGGCTTTCGATGCCAACCGCGATGGGTTTGTCATTGCCGGTGGTGGTGCGATCGTGGTTTTGGAAAGCCTCGACAGCGCGGTGGCGCGGGGTGCGAAGGTTTACGCGGAGGTCACGGGTTTCGCGGCGACGTCCGATGGCGCCGATATGGTTGCGCCCTCTGGTGAGGGTGGCGAGCGGGCCATGCGCGGGGCGCTGAAGACCTTGCCTGACGGCCGATCCGTCAATTATATCAACGCGCACGGCACCTCGACCCCCGTCGGGGACGTGGGTGAGGTCGAAGCGGTGCGTCGTGTCTTTGGCGAAGGATCGACCCCTCCGATCAGCTCGACCAAGTCGATGACGGGCCATTCGCAAGGCGCGACCGGCGCGCAAGAGGCGATCTATTGCCTTTTGATGCTGCAGGACGATTTCATCGCACCGTCGATCAATGTCGAAACGCTGGACCCGGCATTGAAGCCCGAAGAGATCGCCACGCAACTTGTTGAAAATGCTGGGCTTGATACCGTCATGACCAACTCATTCGGGTTTGGTGGCACCAACGGGTCCATGCTTTTGTCGAAGTACCAAGGATAATCCGATGACGATTTCGCTGCAGGGCAAACGTGGCCTGATCATGGGCGTGGCGAACGAACGATCCATCGCCTGGGGTATCGCGAAGGCGATGCATACGGCGGGTGCGGAACTCGCGTTCACCTATCAGGGTGAGGCGTTTGGCAAACGGCTGACCCCGCTGGCGGAAAGTGTCGGGTCGGACATCATGGTCGATGTCGATGTCACCGACGATGCCAGCATGGATGCCGCATTCGCGCTGCTGAAAGAGCGTTGGGGAACGTTGGATTTCGTAGTGCATGCCATTGCTTTTTCAGACAAAAACGAACTGACGGGCCGGTTCATCAACACGACCCGCGACAACTTTAAACATTCCCTAGCGATCTCGTGCTACTCATTCATTGACGTGGCGAACCGGGCGTCGCGGATGATGCCGGATGGCGGCGCTTTGCTGACCCTGACCTATCAGGGCAGCAACCGCGTGACCCCGTTTTACAACGTCATGGGCGTGGCCAAGGCGGCGTTGGAAAGTGCCACGCGCTATCTGGCCAATGACCTTGGCCCGCAGGGTATTCGGGTTAACGCGATCAGCCCCGGCCCTATGAAAACACTGGCCGGTGCGGCGATTGGTGGGGCGCGGAAGACCTATAAACACACTGAACAAAACGCCCCGTTGCGCGCGAATGCGACGCTCGAGGCGGTGGGCGGTACCGCCGTATACCTCGCCTCGGATGCCGGAGCCTGCACGAGTGGTGAGATTATCCGGGTCGATGGAGGTTTCCATGTTTTGGGAATGCCGCAGCCAGATCACCTGATCTGATCCGAATCATTGGTTAACGCCTGTTTTGGCAGCGTTTTCAACAATCGGAATATCATATGAATTGCATATGAATTCCATCGGACTATTGCGGGCGCCCTACCCCGGTTTAACGCAACGGGCGGCGCAACGGTAAAATCGCTTTAGGCTGCGTCGATCCCCATGATTTCGATGTCGAATGTCAGGTTCTGCCCTGCGAGCGGATGGTTGGCATCCAGCGTGACTTCATCCTCACTGACGTCGGCCACGGTGACCTGCACCATCTGTCCTTGTGGCGTCTGCATTTGCAGCCGTGTGCCGGGTTCGAGAGGAATGTTGGGCGGTATCTCACCCCGCGGGACCGCCTGCCGCGCCTGTTCGTTGACCGCGCCATAGGCCTGATCGCAGGGCACGTTGACCACCTTTTTGTCGCCAACCGCCATGCCGGGGATCGCCGCGTCGAGGCCGGGAATGATCTGGCCAGAACCCAGCACGAATTCCAGCGGCTCTCGCCCCGCTGAGCTGTCGAAGGTTTCGCCGTTATCGAGCGTGCCGGTATAGTTGATACGGACGGTATCGCCGTTTTTTGCCTGGCTCATCGCGGTCGTCTTTCGCTATGCGTGTCCCTATGTCACGCTATGCGCGTGACCCGCGCGATGCAAACGCCTTTGCCCCTTTTCGTTCACCTGTGGCCGTGACACCATGACGCGGAATGGAGGGGCCGATGCCGATCACCACATGCGTTTTTGATGCCTATGGCACGTTGTTCGATGTCAATGCCGCCGCGGCGCAGGCGGCTTCCGAGCCTGATCATGCCGCGTTGGCTGCCGTATGGCCCGCCCTTGCCCGCGATTGGCGGTCGAAGCAGCTGCAATATACATGGCTGCGGGCGGTGGCCGATCAGCACTGCGACTTTTGGCAGGTCACGCAGGATGGGTTGGATTGGGCGATGGAGGCGCAGGGTTTGTCCGATGACGCGACCCGTGCGCGGTTGTTGGAGCTTTATTGGGAATTGGCCGCTTATCCGGAGGTGCCTGCGATGCTGCAGGCGTTGAAGGCGCGTGGGCTGGCGACAGCGATTTTGTCGAACGGCTCACCCGCCATGCTGGACGGCGCGGTGTCCTCGGCGGGGATTGGTGATGTGCTGGATGCCGTCTTGTCTGTTGAGGACGTTGGGGTCTTCAAGCCGCATGTCCGGGTTTACGATATGGTTTGTCAGCGCTTTGGCTGCGCGCCGGAGGAGGTGCTGTTTGTGTCTTCAAATGGATGGGATGCGGCTGGGGCTGCCGGGTACGGTTTCCAGACCGTTTGGGTGAACCGTGGCGGCAAGCCTAAGGATCGGCTTTACGCTGCGCCGGATAGTATTCTGCCCGACCTGACCACGATCCCGGAGTTGGTGTGATGCCCTATTTCAACACCGCCGATGGCACACGCCTGCATTATCTGGATGAGGGTGAGGGGTTGCCAGTGATTGCGCTTGCGGGCCTGACCCGCAATGCCGCTGACTTCGACCATGTGGCCCCGCATCTGCCGGTGCGCCTGATCCGGCCGGATTATCGCGGGCGGGGGCGGTCGGATTGGGCGGATCACGGGACCTACACGATCCCGAACGAGGCGCAGGATGTGCTGGCGCTGATGGATCATCTGGGTCTTGAGAAAGCCGCGATTTTAGGAACCTCACGCGGTGGGCTGATCGCGATGGTGCTGGCGGCGACGGCGCGGGACCGGCTTATCGGGGTGGCGCTGAACGATATCGGGCCCGAGATCGCAGAGGCGGGGCTGAACATCATCAAGAACTATATCGGGCGGCCACCGGCACAGAAGACCTATGCGGAGGCAGCGGAATTCCGGGACCGGAACTGGGTCCATTTCAGGAATGTCCCGATGGAACGCTGGCTGGCCGAGGTGACGGCGCACTATAAGGAGACACCAGAGGGGTTGGTTCTGCGCTATGATCCAAAGCTGCGCGATGCGGTGCTAGAGGCCGGGGCGCAGCCTGCGCCTGATTTGTGGCCGCTATTTGATGCACTGCACGGCTTACCGCTGGCTCTGATCCGTGGTGCGAATTCCGACCTGCTGAGCGTCGCGACCGCCGACAGGATGGAAGAACGCCGCCCCGATATGATCCGCGTCGATGTGCCGGGGCGCGGCCATGTACCGTTTCTGGATGAGCCGGAGGCGTTGGGTGCGCTGCATGAATGGTTGGATAGGATGACATGAATATCGACATGATCCGCGCGGCGGCAAAGCGGCTGGACGGCCATGCGCGACGGACGCCAATCCTGACCTCGCCTTTTCTGGATGAGATTGCGGGGCGGCGTATGTTCGTGAAGGCCGAATGCTTGCAGCATACCGGGTCGTTCAAGTTTCGGGGCGGATGGTCGGCGTTGTCGGCACTGACGGACAACGCTTTGAAAGCCGGTGTGATCGCGTTCTCCAGCGGGAACCATGCGCAGGGGGTTGCTTTGGCGGCGAAAGAGCATGGCGTGCCAGCGGTGATCGTGATGCCGTCAGATGCGCCCGCGATCAAGATCGCGAATACGCGGGCGCTTGGGGCCGAGGTCGTTCTGTACGATCGCGCGAATGAGGACCGAGATGAGATCGGCGAGCATTTGGCAACGGAACGTGGTCTGACGCTGGTGAAGCCATTTGATGAGCCGGAGGTGATTGCCGGGCAAGGGACCTGTGGGCTGGAGATTGCGGCTGAGATGAACGCGCTTGGTGTGACTGAGGCCGATGTTGCGATCTGCTGCGGTGGCGGTGGGCTGACCTCTGGCATTGCATTGGCGCTCGCGGCGGATGCGCCGGGATTGCGGGTGAGGCCGGTGGAGCCTGAGGGGTTTGACGATGTCACACGGTCGCTTGCCAATGGCCGGATTGAGCGGAATGACCGCATGTCGGGTTCGCTCTGTGATGCGATCATCACCCCGCAACCGGGTGATATCACGTTTCCGATCATGCGAGCCCATTGCGGGCCGGGGATCGTAGTGACCGAAGAGGAATGCCTGCAAGCCATGGCCCATGCGTTCGAACGGTTGAAGATCGTTGTTGAGCCCGGCGGCGCGGCGGCACTGGCTGCCGCGCTTTTCCACCCGGACACTTTCAAAGGCGACGCTGTTGTCGCCGTCGCCACGGGTGGCAATGTCGACCCTGCGGTTTTCGCCCAAGCATTGGAGACTTTATGACCCGTTTCACGATCGCCAGTTTCAACGTCAAAAACCTGATCGAGGCCGAGCAGGAATATTACCGGTTCGAGGAATACACGCCCGAGGAATATGCGTGGAAACGGGTTTGGCTGGCGGATCAGTTGCTGACGATGAATGCCGATATCGTCTGCTTTCAGGAGATTTTCACCGAAAGCGCGCTGCGCGACGTGATCATCGAAACCGATGAGATGGGGTTGACCGCAAATGAAGCGAATATCCCGGACCGGTCGAAACGTTACGCCCGCAAGGCGATTTTTCGCAAGCTGGCTTATGAGCCCTATACCGAGGCCGGGCTGGCCTTTGCGCCGAACCTGTTTGACGGGGAGCCGGGCCAGCGCCGCCCCGGTGTCGCGATCCTGTCGCGGTTCGGCTTTGTCGGCGCACCCGAGATCATTCAGGAATTGCCCAAACCGCTGGCCATTCCCTTCACCGATCTGGACGGAGATGAGGGCGGGCATTACCGGATCAAACGGCTGAGCCGCCCGGTATTGAAGGTGCGGGTGCCGGTCGGGGATACGGTTGTGACCGTGTTTAACTGCCACCTGAAATCGAAACTGGGTGAGTTTCCGCGGCCCGAAGGTGCCCCTTTCCCGCCTGCCGCCGATCTGGTGAATTATGATCCGGCGGCGCGGGCGATGGGGTCTTTACGCGCGGGGCTACGCCGGATGGCCGAGGCATGGGTGCTGCGGCAAGCTGTGCTTGAGGAGCTGGAGGCGGGTAACCCCGTCATGGTGCTGGGTGATTTCAACGACAACGAACATGCGGTCAGTTCCGAGATCATCACCGGCGAGGCCCCTTTCCGCAACTATGCCTGGATGCGCAGGCATGATGCCGAGAACCGGCGGGATCGGTACTCGGATGAAGAAAACGAGGTCATTCAGGAAAAGATCGACCGCGTGCGGCTGCATTCGGCGGAAAAGCTGTTCGTGCGGAAATCGCTGCGGGATATGGTCTATACGTCCGCCTTTGGCGGCGTGTTCGAAAGCATAGACCAGATCCTGGTGTCGCGCCATTTCCACCCCGATTATGCGCTGCGCATCGGCGAGATGGAGTATTTCAGCGTACTCAACGACCATCTGACCGACGGGTCACATCCGGAGGCGCCGTATAACAAACTTGCCTCGGATCATGGGCAGATCATGGCGCATATGCTGATTGGGGAGGCGGAGGATTAGGAGCGGTGTGTGGGATCACGCCGCCCGCCAACTTGCGCCGTTGTCTTCGTGCCTGACCCGAAGACGACATCTGACCCCCGCCTAACCTGTCCAAAAGGACAGGTTGAGGGGAATCACATATTTTAGGTTTCTGTTATGTGGGAGGGTTGCTGGTGGCTGATATGTTCCGGCCGCAGCAGCGAGTGAGAGCCGCGCCGGGTGGGACGCCCATGCGCGGCTTGATCTTTTTCGGGTGAATGGAATGCAGATCATACGCGGCAATATCAGACTGCATGTACAGGTGGATGGGCCGGACGACGGTGTGCCGGTCGTCTTTGCCAATTCGCTTGGGACCAACTTGCATGTGTGGGATGAGGTTTTGAGGTATCTGCCCGATGGCCTGCGCATCGTCCGCTATGACATGCGCGGGCATGGGAAATCTTCGGTGCCGTCGGGACCCTACACGATGGGCCAGCTGATCAGCGATGCCGAGACCATTTGCGATGCGCTTGATGTGCGCGATGCCTTGTTCGTTGGTCTGTCGGTCGGTGGGATGGTCGCGCAGGGCTTGGCCGTCAAACGGCCCGAGATCATCCGCGCGATGGTGCTGTCGAATACCGCCGCCAAGATCGGCCATCCGAAGTTATGGCTGGATCGGATCGCGGCGGTGGAACGGCTTGGGCTGGATGGTGTCGCGGATGAAGTGATGCAGCGGTGGTTTTCGCCCAGCTTCGTCCATGTCGCGCCGTGGCGCGAGATGTTGGTGGCGACATCGGTCGAGGGCTATGTCGGCACATGCGCGGCAATTTCGGGCACGGATTTTTATACCTCGACCAGTAGGTTGCGTATTCCGACACTGGGTATCGCCGGATCGGAGGACGGTGCGACGCCGCCGGACCTCGTGCGCGAGACGGTCGATCTGGTGCCGGGATCGCAGTTCGTGCTGATGCGTGGGGTTGGGCATTTACCCTGTGTCGAGGACCCGGATGGATATGCGCGACATTTGACTCAGTTCATGCGCGACACCGGACATTTGTAAGGGTTGCAAACTGAACCGAACGGTTTAATCCTGCGGTGATGAATCTACCGGTCATTTTCATTTTGCTGAGTGTCGTGATGGACTCGATGGGGATCGGGTTGATCATGCCGGTCATGCCCGACCTGATCCAAGAGGTGGAGGGCGACGGACTGGCCAATGCGGCCGTCTGGGGTGGCGTTCTGGCGACGATCTTTGCGGCGATGCAGTTCCTTTTCGGCCCGACGGTCGGCAATCTGTCGGACCGCTTCGGGCGCCGCCCTGTCCTGCTGATTTCGCTGGTGATCATGGCATTCGATTATGTGCTGATGGCGGTCGCCGGCACCATTTGGCTGCTGATCATCGGGCGCATCATCGGCGGCATCACGGCCGCGACGCAATCGACCTCGGCCGCGTATATGGCCGATATCTCGAAACCCGAGGAGAAGGCCGCGAATTTCGGGCTGATCGGGGCGGCCTTTGGCGTTGGCTTTGTGCTGGGGCCGCTTTTGGGCGGTGTCTTGGCTGAATATGGGACACGCGCGCCGTTCTGGGCGGCGGCCTTTTTGGCGGCGGCCAATGCGATCTTTGGGTATTTCGTCCTGCCCGAGACCGTCACCGACCGCATTCGCCGTCCGTTTGAATGGCGCCGCGCGAACCCGTTGGGGGCCTTCAGGAATATCGGCGCCCTGCCCGGCCTGAAACGGCTGATGCTGATCACTTTTGTCTATACGGTGGCCTTTTTCGTCTATCCCGGCGTCTGGGCCTATTTCGGGGCCGAGCGGTTCGGGTGGAGCCCGGGAATGATTGGCCTGTCGCTCGGCATTTTTGGGATTGGCATAGCCATTGTGCAGGGCCTGTTGATCAAGCCGATCCTGAACCGGATCGGAGAGCGGAAGGCGGTGGTCCTTGGGCTTGCGATCGATGTGCTGGCCTTTGTCCTGCTGGGCTTTGTGACGAATGGCTGGGTCGCGCTGGCGCTGACGCCGCTGACGGCGTTGGGGTCAATCGCTGGTCCCGCATTGCAAGGGATCATGTCGCGCACGGCCTCGGACGATCAGCAGGGCGAGTTGCAGGGCGCGGTCACGTCGATCAACGCGGTGGCGACGATCGTGGCACCTTTGGTCGTGACGCAGACCTTCTGGTATTTCACCGCGCCCGAGAACCCCTATTACCTGCCCGGCGCGCCGTTCCTGTTGTCAGGTGTTCTGACGATCTTTTGCATCGCGGTTTTCATGCAAACGCCGCGTCCAAAGCGCGCCCGCGCCATATGATGTCGCAATCGGACCACCGGGCCATTGAGCCGGATGGCAGTGCTGGGCCACGTTGACGGACAGGATACAACATGCCCCACATCAAAGCCGCCGTGTGCCATGCCTTTGGCGAAAAACTGACGATTGAAAACGTTGATCTGGCAGCGCCGGGCCCGGGTGAAATCGAAGTGACGTTGAAGGCCTGTGCGATCTGTCATTCCGATATCTCGTTCATGGATGGTGCATGGGGTGGAGCCTTGCCGGCGGTCTTCGGGCATGAGGCGGCGGGCCTGGTGTCTGCGGTCGGCGATGGCGCGCGGTTGACGGTGGGTGATCCGGTTGTCGTGACCCTGATCCGCGCATGTGGGCATTGCCCCTCTTGTGCGACGGGCCGCCCGGTCGCGTGTGAGACCGGCTTTGCCAGTAGTCCGCTGAGCACGACGGACGGCGCGCCGATCAATCAGGCGATGTATACGGGTGGTTTTGCCGAGCGGGTCGTTGTGGATCAAAGCCAGGTGGTGAAGTTGCCCGATGATATGGGGATGGAGGCGGCGGCGCTGCTTGCCTGTGGCGTGATCACGGGCGTGGGTGCTGTGGTGAATGCCGCCGGGCTGCGCGCCGGACAGGATGTTGTCGTGATCGGCGCGGGGGGTGTCGGGCTGAACGCGATCCAGGGTGCGCGGATTGCCGGGGCGCGGCGGATCGTGGCGGTGGATATGTCGGAAGAGAAGCTGGCAATCGCACGGGAGTTCGGCGCGACAGACGGCGTTCTGGCGACCGAGGACAAACCGTGGAAGGCCGCACGAGCTGCGACGGGACGTGGTGCGGATGCGGTGATTGTGACCGTCGGTGCGATCCCCGCTTATGATCAGGCGCCACGTTATCTGGCGTCGGGCGGGAAGGTGATCATCGTGGGCATGCCGCATTCGGGTGCGCTGTCCAGTTATGAGCCGGTGATTTTGGCGGCGACCGGTCAGGGGATGATCGGGTCGAAGATGGGCGATGTGGTGATCGCGCGGGATATTCCGTGGATGGTGGACCTGTACCGGCAGGGGCGGCTGAAGCTGGATGAGCTGATCTCGGGCCGGTGGTCGCTGGATGAGGTGAACGAGGCGATTGCCGACACACGAACCGGGTCAGCGAAGCGGAACGTGATCGTCTTTGAGTGAGGGTGGGTCGAGACCCACCTTACGTGTCCATCGCGCCGTCCCAATCGCAGACGACGATCCCATCCGTCTCGCGCGCATCAAGCGCGTGATAAAGCGCCCGGGCGGCGATGTTGTCGGTTTCGGTGGCCAGCCAGATGCCCTTGCAGCCGCGCTTGCGGGCGATGTCCAGCAGGCCGGCGCAGAGCCGTTTCGCGATGCCCCGTTTTTGGTGACTTTCGCGCACGCCGACCTCGGCGATGAAGAAGGCGGGCATCTTGTCCGGATGCAAAAGGATTTGGCCGCTGGCCATCCCGACCGCTTTGGTGTCGTCGAAGGCGAGGATCATTTCGTGCAGCGGGTCGTTCAGGAACGCCTTTGCCTGCGTGGGCAGGATCGGGTTGTCGAAGAGCCCCTCTTTGATGTTGAGCAGGAGGTCCAGATCGTCTGGACCCAGATGCCGAAAGCTGATTGTGTCGGTCATGTTGTTGCTCGCCCATAGGTGCCACCCATGAAACTCGCCGATCTTGATGTGATTGTCACGGCACCCCCTGCGCCCGGTTGGGGTGGGCGCTATTGGATCATTCCGAAGGTGACGACAAATACCGGCGTGGTGGGGTACGGCGAATGCTATGCGTCATCCGTCGGGCCCGAGGCGATGCGCGCTGTGATCAAAGATGTCTTTGAACGGCATATGGTGGGGGAGAACCCGGAGAATATCGAGTTGATGTTTCGTCGGGTTTACTCTGCCGGGTTCACGCAGCGCCCGGACCTGACGGTCATGGGGGCTTGGTCGGGGCTGGAAATCGCCTGTTGGGATATTTTGGGCAAAGACCGTGATCGCCCGGTTCATGCGCTGATCGGGGGGCGGATGAATGATCGCATCCGCGCCTATACGTATCTCTATCCGCGCGACGACCATCCCCTGCCCGCCTTCTGGGCCTCATCTGATATGGCGGCTGAGGTTGCGCTGGATATGGTCGAAAAGGGATATACGGCGGTGAAGTTTGATCCGGCGGGGCCTTACACAATACGGGGTGGGCATATGCCAGCGATGGGCGATATCGCGATGTCGGTGGCGTTTTGTGCGGCTATTCGCGAGGCGGTTGGGGATCGGGCTGATTTGCTTTTTGGCACCCATGGCCAGTTCAGCGTCGCGGGCGCGGTCCGCATGGGCCGGGCGTTGGAGGCCTATGATCCGCTTTGGTATGAAGAACCGATGCCGCCGGATGATGTCAGCGCCATGGCAGAGGTTGCGCGCGCCGTGCGGGTGCCGGTCGCGACGGGCGAGCGGCTGACGACCAAGGCCGAGTTCGCGCAGGTGTTGCGGCAGGGGGCGGCGTCGATCCTGCAGCCTGCTTTGGGCCGTGCCGGTGGGATTTGGGAGGCGAAGAAGATCGCCGCCCTCGCCGAGGTCTATGGCGCGCAGATGGCCCCGCATCTTTATGCGGGTCCGGTGGAATGGGCGGCGAATGTGCAGTTCGCGGCCTCGATCCCGAATATCCTGATGGCCGAGACGATTGAGACGCCGTTTCATCATGATCTGATTAAGGGGTCGATTGTGGTGGAGGATGGCTACATCCCGGTGCCGGATGCGCCGGGGCTGGGGATCGACTTTGATGAGGAACTGGCGCGGGCGCATCCGTATGACGGGGATGGGCTGCATTTGGAGATGCAGGGGGAGGCGATCAGCTACACGCAGGTGAACAACTTTGCGGGTGGGGCGCCGCGGTAGAGTGCCAAGAATTCGGCAACCCTACGTTTTGTGACGCGGCCTGCAAAGTTGCCGAATATCTCAACCAAAAGAGCCGATAATTTTTAGCTCGGTAGGCAATAAGGGACATCACAGATCATCTCCCGAGAAAACCGAATGCCATCCTCACCTTCAATTTGAACGATAAACGCTGAGGCTGCAAACCACCATTTACCTTCCCCACCCCCGGCACGTGCAGCATCACAGCCATTTCCAAGGTAGTATATGTTGCCATCTGGAGCTGTTACGACCGCGCCATTTGAATTACATTGAATGCGAACATCCGCGTTGGCCACCGAAGAAAGCATGACCAAAAAAATAATGAAGTAATTTCTCAAGTTACTGTTCCCTTCTTCCACAATTTAGTAATGATCGCGTTTACAATGAGCGACTACCGCTACTGGTCTAGCCCCCTTCCCATCCCCCAAAACCTCCCCTACAACTGAACTACGTTCAATCGGGAGTTTACATGGCGGGGAAAGTTGCTGAGCGCCGCGCGGCGTTGCGGGAAAATTTGGTTCTGATTGCCGAGCGCACGATTGCCGAGAAAGGGCTGACCGCTTTGCGGGCCCGTGATCTGGCCTCGGAAGCCGGGTGTGCGGTTGGCGCGATCTACAATGTCTTTGGTGATCTGACCGATCTGGTCCTGACCGTGAATGCCCGCACCTTCCATCGGCTGGGCGCGGATGTGGCAGAAGCCCTCGCCGATGCGCCGCAGGACCCGGTGGAGCAACTTGTGATCATGGCGCAAGCCTATCATCGCTTTGCGGCGGAGAATCACCTGAGCTGGCGGGCCCTCTTTGATGTGGACCGCGCGCCGGGAGAAGCCGCCCCCGATTGGTATCTGGAAGAGATGGGGCGGCTGTTCGCCTATATCTCGGACCCGTTGGCGGTGATTTTTCCGAATCGTGATCCGCATGAACATGCGCTTTTAACCCGCGCGCTGTTCTCCTCGGTGCATGGAATCGTGCTTTTGGGCCTTGATGAGGCCAGTGCGGGCGTCCCGCCCGAGGATGTGGACCGTATGATCGCCCTTGTTTTACGACAGATGACGGCCTCCGCTTGATTTTTTGAACAATGTTCAATTTTTCTCTTGAACGGCCAAGCCCGGATTGCTATCTCTATTTCATGAACGATGTTCACATATCGAAACGAAACGGAGATAAGAGATGTTCAAGACACTTGCCACGCTGATCAACGGGCAGAATGCACGGGCCGAAGACCGCGTGCGCGATGCCTTCGCCATCGAATTGATCGACCAGAAAATCCGCGAAAGCGAAAACAGCCTGCGCGCCGCGAAAGCGACACTTGCCAGCCTGATCCAGCGTCAGCGCGCCGAAGAACGCCAGCACGGCACACTGAAATCGCGCATCAATGATCTGACCAAGCGCGCGAAGGAAGCGCTGGACAATGATCGCGAGGATATGGCTGCCGAAGCCGCCCGCGCGATCGCGTCGATGGAAAATGAACTCTCGGTCCGCGAAGCCACGCTGGATCGGTTGGAACAGAAAGTGATGCGCCTGCGATCCTCCATTGAAAGTGGTCATCGCCGGATCATCGACCTGAAACAAGGCGCCATTCAGGCCCGCGCCGTCCGCCGCGAACAGCAGTTGCAGTCACGCATGGCGATCCACAGCGATACCGGCAGCGTCGAAGAGGCCGAAGAACTGATCGCTCGTGTCATCGGCAAGGATGACCCGTTCGAACGGAGTGAGATTCTGGCCGATATCAACCGCGACCTGAACCACGACACGATCACCGACCGGATGGCGGATGCGGGCTTTGGTGCCGCGACCCGATCCACCGCTGACGATGTTCTGACCCGCCTGAAATCGTCCAAAAAATAACCAACCCAAACACAAATACGAATGAGGAGAAAACCAATGGAAAACCTGAAATCTGATAACGCCCTGATCATGTTCTTTAACGGTGCTGCTGTTGTGGTGGCCTACGGGATGCTGGGGCTGTCGCTTTACCTTACAGACGAGGTGCCGCTGTCGACCAAAGGTTACTGGGGTATCGGTATCCTGCTTCTGACCCTGGCTCTGGTGAACTTCGTCAAATACCGCTTTGACGACCGGATTTCCGAGGACCGCATCATGCGCCTCGAACAGGCCAAGAACGAAAAGCTGCTGTCGGATTATGTGAGCAGCGAAAAGGACATCTAAGAGGTCCCCCGCCTGCCGCTTTGTCCCCGCGGCAGGCATCCCCCGAGGCCCGCGCTTTCCTCTCCCGCGCGGGCCTCACCCCTTTTCAAAACCGCTTCCCTTCGCCAGAGTTATCTCATGAAGTTCCTTCGCCAGTTCGCCGCCCGGATCGTGGGCCATTCCATCCGCATCTTTGCCCGTGCTGTGACCGCCGTGCGGGCTGATTGGAAAGGGATCGAACCGGTCCCGAAACAACGGGTCTATTTCGCAAACCACACCAGCAATGGCGATATGCCGATGATCTGGTCGTGTCTGCCCCCTGCCCTGCGTCGTTCGGTCCGCCCCGTGGCTGCCGCCGATTACTGGCTGAAGAACAAGCTGCGCGCTTTCGTAGGCCCCGAGGTGTTCAACTGCGTGCTGGTCGACCGCAGGCCAGAGGTGAAAGACAAGCCGATGGACAAGATCATCGCGGCCCTTGACGAAGGATCATCGCTGATCATCTTTCCCGAAGGCAATCGCAACATGACAGACGACCTGCTGCTGCCGTTCAAGGCGGGGCTTTACAATATGGGCGTCGCCCGGCCCGAGGTTGATCTGGTGCCGACTTGGGTCGCGAACCTGAACACGATCATGCCCAAGGGCGAGGTGATCCCGCTGCCGCTGATCTGCACCGTGACCTTTGGCGAGCCGATCCATGTGAAGGAGGGCGAGAGCAAGGATGACTTTCTTGCGCGCGCATCAGATGCGCTGGCCGCACTCGCGCCGGAGGTGAGGTGATGGATAGCACGACCAATGATATCCTGCTGCTGGCCTTCGGCAGTTTCGGAATCCTTGTGGCGCTGACTTTCTTTGGCGAAGTACTGCGCGCCAAACAGGGCGTCGACAACATCAACCCCGTTCTCGATACCTACATGACCCGGGTGCAAAGCTGGTGGGGGATGGTCGCGTTTATCGGCGTGGCCTTGTTACTGGGCGAGATCGGGGTCATGACCCTGTTTGCGTTCGCCTCTTTCGCGGCCTTGCGCGAATTTCTGACGCTAACGACCAAGACGCAGGCCGATCACATCGCGCTGGCGCTTGGTTTCTTTGTTGTTCTGCCGTTTCAATATTTGTTTGTCGGGATGGGCTGGCAAGGCCTCTACACCGTGTTCATCCCGGTCTATGCGTTCTTGCTGCTGCCCATCGTGTCCGCCTTGCGTGGCAACTCCGAACGGTTTCTGGCCCGCGTGGCAGAAACCCAATGGGGCCTGATGATTGCCGTGTTCTGCGTTAGCCATGTGCCCGCCCTGATCAATCTGGAGATCGCGGGCTATGAACACCGTGCGGTTCTGTTGATCGCTTTTTTGGTCATGGTCGTGCAGTTGGGCGATCTGCTGGAATACTTCTTTGGCCGCCGGATCGGCAAGACCTGCATTGCGCCCGTTCTGTCACCGAAAACATGGGAAGGCGTGGCCTGCGGTGTCGTCAGCGCGATGCTGATCGGTGCATTGTTAAGCTGGATCACCCCGTTCGGCGTCTTTGGCGCGATGGCGATGGCCGGGCTGGCGTCATTTGTTGGGATGCTGGGCAGCCTCGTCTTCGCCGCGATCAAGCGCGAGCGGGGGGTCAAGGACTGGTCGCATCTGATCCCGGGTCAGGGCGGGTTTGTGGATCAACTGGACAGCGTGATCTTTGCCGCGCCAATTTTCTATCACTTTGCGCGGTACTTTTACACCTAGGCGCGTTTGCCGAACTGCTGCAGCTTTGACAGGTTCTTGGCGATCAGCGTGCCCATGCCCCCGACCTTGTGCCGACGGATGGCGCGATAATCCTCGCGGCTTTTGCGGATCATCTGCGCAAAGGACCGATTGCTGGCGCCGCCCATCTGCATCCGGACCATGACTTGCGGGATGTATTTCAACCGGATTTGGCCACTGCTCAGCCAGCGCAGCATGCCGTCATAGTCGCCCGAGATGCGATAGCTGGTGTCGTACATACCGGCATCGGCAAAGACCTCTCTTCGCAGATAAAGCGTCGGATGCGGGGGCATCCAGCCTTGTTTCAGCCGATACGGTGCGTATTCCCCCGCGCGCCAATAGCGGATCACACGGTCGGGCGCATCGCGCGACACGTATTCGAGATCGCCATAGACGCCGTCGATCGCCGGGTCCTCCATCGCCTGCGCAACCTGCGCCAGCACGTCGGGCGAAGCGAGCATATCGTCGGCATGCAGCAACCCGATCACACCCCCTGTCGCCCGCGCGATCCCCTTGTTGATCGCATCGTAGATGCCACCGTCGGGCGTAGAGGTGAGGGCCATGTTCGGGTGACCGTGATCAGCAAGGTAGTCCAGCGTCCGATCGGTCGATCCGCCATCCTGCACGACATGTTCGATGTCAGGATGCGTCTGCGCCTTGAGGCTTTCGACGGCGCGCGACAGGGCCTTGCCCCCATTCATGACGGCAGTGACGACAGAGATTTTCATGCGGCTTTCCTTATGATTTCCGGGCTGAGGTCGATGCCGAGGACATCGCGGATGGCTTCGGTCGGATGAGCACCGCTGGCCGCCATGTAGCGCTGGACCTCGGCCAGTTTCGCATCGACGAGGTAGCGATACCAAAAGCCTTGCAGCACGTGAAACGCTCGCGCCTGCCGCCCATCAAGAACGCCGAGGCGGAGGACGTAGCGATAGAAGAAATACAGCCCGGCCCGTAGCCCACCGGGTAGGCGGGCGTAAAGGTGCTCTTTGATCCAACGTTTGATCGCGGCCTGTTGGCCAGCACGGATATCGCCGATCGTCTCTTGCGGCATAAAGCGGTGGGTGCGGTTCAGGATATCGATGACCTCGCGGCTGGCATAGCTGTTGTGTTTGCCGATCCACCAATCGAGACTTTTGCGGTTGTCGTCGATGATTTCGCCCGTCAGGTCGGCAGTGGGGCCGTCCACGATGATATGTTCATCCATCCAACGGTTTTCGCACCGACCCGCGTCTTTGCGAAACAGGCGCAGGACGCGGATGGGGAAGAGGCCACCGTGGCGCACCGGTTGGCCCAAGAAGTGCATGTGCCTCCCGACATAGACGCCCGCGACATCGGGCAAACCGGCGCTGATCTGGCGAGAGAGCGCGGGGGTGACGATCTCGTCTGCGTCCAGCCGCAGGACCCAACCATCACCCGTTATCTGGGACAGCGCCCAGTTGAACTGGGTCGCGTAGTTGGTCCATGTGTGATGGAAGACCTCGGCCCCGGCTTCCTTTGCTAGCCGGACCGTGCTGTCGATGGACCCGCTATCAACGACGATGATCCGCGTTGCGATTGCACGGACTGATGCGATGGCGCGGGCGATATGCAACGCCTCGTCCCCTGTCAGGATGATGACGGTCAGATCGGTCATGGCCACACCTGCATGGGGTTGCCGATCCCTTTGGTGCCTGCGGGCAGATCCTTCATGGCGACGGCCCGCGCGCCGAGGATCGCGCCCGGCCCTATCCGAATGCCGGGGCCGACGAAAGCATCCGCACAGACCCAGGCATCGGCACCGATACGGATCGGCGCGTGGATCAAGGCACGGGCCGGATCGGTCAGGTCATGCGTGCCGGTGCACAGATGCGCATATTGCGAAATCGTGGCGCGGGCACCGATATGAATCGGGCCCAGCGCATAAAGGATCGCGGCATCGCCGATCGCCGAGTCATCCTGGATCTGCAGGTTCCAGGGCATTGTGATCCGGGCGGTCGGGTAGATATGCACGTCACGTCCAACCTCCGCGCCGAAGGCCCGTAGTAGCCACACCCGCCAGAACCAGAGCGGGCGCGGGCTGAGCCGGAAAAGCGGCCGGCAGAGCGCCCAGAGCACACGGGCGATCTGGGTGCGGTGGCTCCATTTTCGCGCTTGCCGGTTCGCGCTGATGTCCAGTCGGACCGTCATACGGTCACCCTTTCGCCAGCGGGGGCCGTGACGCCTTCGTACAGATCAGCGAAGGCGGCATTCATCGCGCCAGCCGAGAAATCACGCTGCATCCAGGCCCTGCCCCGCCTGCCCATCGCGATCAGGTCGCCGTTGGTCAAGCCGATGATTTCAGCGGCGAGGTCGGCGTTGACCATGTCGATACAGCGCCCGCAACCCTGGTGATCGAGTGCTTGCCACGGAGTACCGGTCGTCGTGATCACCGGCATGGCATGCGCCAGCGCCTCGGCGACGGCGATCCCGAAGTTCTCGGAATGGCTGGGCAGGACGAACAGATCGGCCTTGGCGAAGGCGGTCGATTTGGCCGGGCCCTCGACATGTCCGTGCAAGCGCACCCGCCCGGCAAAACGGGCGGCACGGCTGCGCAGCATCGCGTCATAGCGGGGCGTGCCGGTGCCGTAGATGTCGAGTGTCGTGGTCGCAGGCAATCTTTCCATCGCGTCCAGCAGAAGGTCGATCCCCTTCTTCGGATGAAGACGCCCGAGATAGATCAGCCGCAGCCCATCGCCCAATGTTTTCGGCGGCAATGCCGGGATATCGACGCAGTTGGGAATGACAGTAGTTGCGATGCCGGGCAGGCGGGCGACGCTGCCCTTTGCTTCGACGGTGGAGGTGACGTGCAGAACCGTATTGGCCGGTCGGATGACCTGTGCCGCTTTCTCGAACAGGTGTTTGGCGCGGGCATTCGGCGCGTCGTCCCACTCTGCCGTGGCCTGCAGCGCGCCACGCGGTGACCAGATTACCGGTCGCCCGAGGAGTCGGGCGATAGCCAGCGTCGGCAAGGTCGGAAAGCTGTAGGTCGCCGTGAGATGCACCACGTCCGCCCATGTGATCGCCGCAGGCAGGCGCGCCAACAGGCCGGGCGCGATGCTGTGCCCGGCCACACGGCGCGCGAAATGCACCGGATAGGGAAGTGCGGCGGGAATGACCCGATCGTGCCGGTCGGGGCTGGCCGCGTCAGTGGTAAGGACCTGTACTTTCATGCCGGGGGTCGCGTGGATCCCATCGCAGATCGCCTTGGTCGACCGGATCGGCCCACCCCATTTTGTGGCCGGGAAGTAGGATGGCGTGACGTGCAGAACCTTCATGCCGCCACCTGCGTCCGTGGTGCGTGGTTGAGGATGCGCGCCGGGTTTCCGCCGACGATCGCACCGGCTGGGACATCCCCGGTGACCACGGCCCCCGCCCCGATGACGGCACCCTGCCCGATCCACTGGCATTGCGGCAGAATCACCGCGCCCGCGCCGATCCAGACATCCCGTGCAATCGTCTTGGGCATCATCCGCGGTACCGCACGCGGATCATGCCCGTGATCGTGGGTATAGATGACCGCCCGTTCCGAAATCATGGTACCCGCGCCGATCGTCAGTCCCCCGGTCGTATCGAGCTGCACATCCCGGTTGATTTGCACGTGGTCGGCGATGATCAAGGGGGCGCCCTTGATCTCGGCCGAGGCTTCGCAGCCACGCCAGAAGTAGCAGCCCGCGCCGACGCTGACGATGCCGGGCTGGGCGAAACGCACGCTGGATTGAAACCGTGTGCCTTTGCCGACGGACGCAAGCGTCGCGCGGTGTAACCCGGTCGCCCATACTCCGCCCGCGCGTCGGGCGAGGGCCGCAGCGGCGCGGAGGCTCCAGTAAAAGGATTTCAAAATGGGTCTAGTGAGCATGAACAAGCCTTCGTGTCATGTGGGGTCGATAGCGGGTCAGAAAGACGGGGATCATCAAGGCCAGCAGCAGCATTTGTGCCGCCGCACCGACGATGAACGCACTGAACGACGATTGCAGCGTCGCCTGCACGAAAGGGTAGAAGATCAGCGGATAAAGGATGAAAGCGCCATGTCGCAGCGTGTTGGTGGGCGAGAGCAGCAGAACCTCGCCCTGCCGGTAAAGCCAGCCCAATATGATGCCGATCCCGACGCCGCCCCAGCCGAAATTGATGAACGCCTCACCCGGGCCGGTTACGTTGAATGCGCCGCCCGTATAAAGGCCCATGATATCGCGCTTGAAGAACACCCCCAGACCGACGGCGGGTTTGTCCGCCCAAAACGCGCGCGGCACCCAGCCGAAGGTCCACCACGTATAGCTTTCACCCCAGAGCATGTCGGTGGTCTGCACCCTGTCGGCCACCATGATCGCGGCGTTGATATCGAGGAAATAAGTGGAGCCCACGATTTGCGTGAAGAGGTCACCGTCGGCGCTGTCCTCAAGCCGAAGGGCCGTCATGTAGGCCGAGAGCGTGCCGAGGATCACAAGGCCAATCGCCCCCTTGACGATGAATCTCGCCCCGATCCGCCCGCCCATGATCACGAAGGTCGCAAGCGTATAGATCGCCAGCTCAACTAGTTCGAACCGGTCGCCCGAGATCAGGGCGATCGCGATCAGCAAGAGGCCTAGCGTTACGGCCTGCGCCCGCGCGGCGCATCGCCCGGTTGCCATCGCATGAGCCATTAGCAGAACAAAAGCGCATTTGGGGACGATGAACAGCGTCTTAAGCCCCGCAAGCGTTGCGCCAACCCCGTCGGCGTTGACATCAATTTGTTTGGCACTGTTCAGTGTGGCCAGCGTGCCCGGGTCGAACACCCCCGCCCCGCGGGCGCGCAGAATCAATCCGATGGTCGCGGCCGTGATGCCGAAAGCCAGCAGGAACAGGGGCGTGGTCCGCGCCAACCCGCGCGCCATTGTCTGTGCGGCGGGAGGAATGTTGCCATCGACCGATCGGATCGCAGAGCAATAGCCCGCGCACAGCATCAGGACGAAAAACGTCAGATAGATCGCTCCAAGCTGGTCGCCCCATGGGTTTTCGACGAAGCGCCGGTAAAAGGCGAGGTCGGGCCGGGCGGTGTAGACGCAGACCTTGAGCAGGAAACCGAAAAGGCAGAAATACCCCACCAGATGCAAGGGCGACACCCATGCGATCCGCCCGTAGCGCTGGCCCAGCCATAGCGGCAACGCGGTGCAGATCGCTGCCATCGTGATGATCAGGATTGCGTCCATGCCATCCCTTCCCGACGGGCCAGCAAGGCGGTTGCGGCGGTATCGATGTGCAATTCGCGCCTGATCACGGCCCAGAGGCCCGTGGCCCCGAACATGACAGCGCAAAGATAGGCGAGCGCATTCAGGCTTGGACCCAACGAGGGGATTGCGGCGATCAGGCCAAGATAGACCAGCAGACTGACCAGTCGCGACATGGCGGCGAAATGGGCGTGGTCACACATGGTCGCCACGGTGAACGTCGCGGCAAAGATCAGTTGCGCGCCAGAGCAGGCCAGAAGCGCGATATAGGTCAACGGGTCGACGGTCTGCCAAAGACCTAGGATCGGAAACGTCGCGCTGGCGGTGATCAGCAATACGATACCAGGGATCAACGCGATCCGGCTGGCCTGTCGGCTGGACCGGATCAGCGCCGTTCGATCTCCGGCTGTGTAGGCCCTGGCGATCGGTGTGGCGGTGACCCATGTCGCCACGCTGACCGGCAGTGCGACCAGATTGGCGATCCGCCGCAGGAAGGCATACAGGCCGATTTGTGTGTCACTCAGGACCGCACCACCGACGATGATGTCGACTTGCGCGAGCGCCATGCCCAGCACTGACGCCCCCCACATCGACCACGGCAGGCGGGGCGTTGAGGGTCTTTTGCCCAGAGTGGACCTGCGATGCACCCTGCGCAAAAAGATGAGGACCGCAACCGCGCCGCATGCGGAAAGGATCAGCGCCGTGACCGACAGAATGGCGTCGGGCTGCAGCATGGCCGCAAAGCCCAGCGCGACCGACGGCGCGGCGTCACGTAGCGCCATGGACCACTGGACCGAACCGATCACGCGCAAAAGGCTCGCCCCGCAAAAGACCAGATTGATCGCGAAGGCGAGCGCGAGGACGGTCATCCATGCGATGCCGGGCAGAATGAGCGGAAGGATGGCGAGACCAAACAGCCCAATCGCCAGAGGGTATCCAAGGACATAGATCGCAACGGCACGCATCCGCGTATCGCCACCTTGCAGCAGGATCAGCGGCCCCCCGCAACCGATGATCGCCGCCCCGACCATCGCCATACCCCAGTTCACCATCAAAGGACCGAACACGGCCAAGCCAAGACCGGCAGCCAGCCCAAGCATCACGGCGAAATTGATACCCACGATCACCGCACGCCACAGCATCACCGGCGCGGCGGTGTCGGATATCAATCTGCGTAATGTGCTTAACAGCATCAGCGACTCGCACCATGAACCGGGCCCTTAGATGCCCGAACAGTGTCAGTCGTTGTTGATTGTGCTTAATTTTAGGTTAACCCGTCTGTGGTGAATTGGCCCTGAATGACAAGAAGGGTTGGTATCCATGACCGCATGTTTCGATCGCGCGACGACCTCTGACAGACGGTCCTTGACACCGGATGCCGTTCCGATTGAACCCTTTGATTTCGCGGGGCTTTTCAGGGTGATCTGGCGCGGCAAGCTGATCATCGTCGCGGTGACGCTGCTGACCGTCATGATGGCCGGTTACTATGCGTTCGCGATCGCCAAGCCGCAATTCGCCGCCGTGACGATGCTTAAGATCGATGCAGGATCCTTGCCGGTGGCGGATGGTGCGCAGACGGTCGGCGGGCTACCGGTCGAGCCCGCCAGCCTGAAGACCGAGGTCGCCGTTTTGCGGTCGCCGCACCTGATGCGGCGGGTGGTGGACGAGTTGGATCTGTTGTCGGACCCGGCCTTTAACCGTTACCTGACCCCGATCGCACCTTGGTCGATGACAGGCATGCGCAACAGGCTGCGCAGCTTTCTGACCGGTGTGCCCGAGGACCCGCCGGATCAGGCCGCGATCCTGGAAAAGACCGCGCAGAACGTCGCGGCCAGTGTCAATGTCGATACGCTGCGCGACACGCTGATCTTTCGTATCACCGCAACGACCGGCGACCCCGACAGCGCCGCGCGGATCGCGGATACGCTGGCTGCCGTCTACCTTGCCGATCAGGTCGCTGCGAAAGAGGCCGCGACGGATGAGGCGTTTGTCTGGCTTTCAGAACGTGTTGCCCAGTTGCAGCGCGATCTGCAAGGGCAAGAGACAACAATCAACACGCTTGTCACAGCGCATCGCGCCGATGATATCGGCGCGCTCGACGCCCTGAGTCGCCAGGCGGTCGAAGCCGCCGACCGATTGGACGAAACTGAACGCACGTTGATCGCGGCGCAGGCCACGCTTGCCCGGCGCGATACGGCGGCGACGCCAGCGGCCCTTCGGCCATCGGTCGGCCGCGCGCGACTGCGGGCCGATGCCGACAGGCTAGCGGCGCAGGTCGCATCGCTGAAGACATTTCACGAGGGCATCGTTGCCCAGCGCGACGCTCAATCCGCATACCAATTACGCCTGCAACAGGTCCGGCGCGAGGCCGGCGCGACCCGGGTTTTGTACGAAACCTATCTGGCGCGGCTCCAGCAGGTGGGCGCGCAGCGCGGCCCGCAAAGCGCGGACAGCCGGATTCTTTCGCCCGCGATCCCCGGCACCTATGTGGCACCTCGCAAGATGCTGATCCTGGTCATGGCGGGGATCGTCGGGCTGTGTTTGGGTACGGCGCTGGCGCTGATCCGCGGTGCGTTGCGACCCGGGTTCGAGACTGCAGCGCAACTGTCGCGCGCGACCCGGCTACCGGTGCTGGCGGAGATACCGAGACCCCGCAGCTGTGGCTTGGACCAGATCGCGGATCACGATCATGTCGTCGCCATGCGCGATCTGCGGACGTCGTTGATGCTGGATCGTGGCAAAGCGCCCGGCATCATCCTGTCGACCGCCGTAACGGATATGGACAGCGCGCATATGCAAGCAGCGGGCTTGGCGCAGGCATTTGCCGGGTTGGACAAATCCGTTTTGCTGATGGCGACGCGAGACGATCCGCTGTCCGATGGACATCGCGATCTTGAGGGGGTCATCGCGGGACTGTTCCCGTTGTCGGATGCAATCCGGCGCGATCCGCGCCTTCCGGTCGACATCTTGTCGTGCAAAGTAACGCACAGCGATCGCGCCGATCTTTTTTCGACGGACCGCTTCGCCGGGTTCATCCGCAATCTGAAGGCACAGTACGACGTGATCATCATCGCCGCACCGCCGGTTTCGGAAGGGCCCGAGGCGCGCCTTCTCGCCCGGTTGAGCAATGCCGTCATCTATGCTGTGCATGCCGAAACGAACGACCGTCGCAGTACGCTCACCGGTCTAGATGCTTTGCACCACGCAGGTGCCAACATTGTCGGACTGACCTTTGTCAGCGCGGCCGCATCACGGCGCAATCTACGTGTTTTTTCACGGCGAACCGCTATGGTCCATGTCTGATATCGATATAACCGATTTGCGGCGACACCCATTGCCGTGACCGGAGGATCGCGCCGCCCGGATCACGTGTGATCGTGTTGATGATGACATCGTGGGGGCCATTGCAGGTTTCGACCTGGCTCTCATCCCCCGACCTCGCGACACAGGTCAATGTCATGAACTGCAGCCCGAAATCACCATCGAGCATACTGATCCGGCGCGTGTAAGGCCCGGCCCGAAGGCCCCGTTCAGCGGACATCAGATCAAAGCCAAAGCCGCGTGTCGCCACCAGCACCCCGCCGCGCAGGACGACCTGGACGCCATCCCGGCTCTCCCAAGTTTCGACATCACCATTCTGCCCGATCAGGTGCATCGTTGTCGCGATATCGGCGTTCGGCATCGATACGCGGATGAATGGAACGCCGTCCGCCCACCTCTCGCGGTCCGTTGGCGGGATCGAGCTGCATCCAGCCATAAGCAGGGGGATCAACCAAAGCATCCTCATCGCCAGAACCGCGCCCAGCTGTCGATGATCGCCTCTTTGCCCACCGATCGGGTCAGGTCGTAAAGGCGACCCTGAAGGTTCAGCCGCGCCCCACCATCCCGCGTGACGGGCCGGATTGTCTGGTCCAGCGTCTGACGGCTGGGTCGCCCCGAAAGCCAGGCGATGGGCACACTGAACGTGATCCCCTTGTCGAAGGACCCCTCGCCGAAATCCGCGAAGGGTACATCGGTGAGGGTTGCGAACGCCCCGATCTCCCAACCGTTGCGGAACCGCCGGGCAACATGCAGCGTGCCGCCCCAATCGCCCGCCAGGTATCGGCCCGTGTCGATTTGCACATGATACCCACCGCCCATATCCCAATAGGCCGAGGCATGGCCGGTCGCGACCCCATAGTCGCGAAAGCCGAAATCACTGTCATAGTCGCGCTGCCGTACCTGCGCGAGTTCGATGCCGAAGGCAAAGGCGCTGTCGGGCGGTCGCCACAGGACTTCTGCTGCGACACCCCCGAACGCTTCTTCCAAAAGACCCACCGACAGGCGGGTCGTGGCCGTTGGATGCGGCTGTGCATACCACGTCGCGGTCAGGTCGATGAGATCGGCATCGCCTTCCCTGTCATAGAGCGCGAAATCACTGCGTACCCGTGGCAGAACCGAATCCGACCTGCGCATGGTCTGGTCCAGATTGCCCACGAGCCTCTGGCGTACGGTCCCCGATAGCAAAAGCCCCGGCCGCGGAGACCATGACCCGCCAAGTGCGACGCCGATATCGGCGCGTAACGGGTCGTCGGGGTCAAAGATGTTGGGCGTCAGGTAGGGGCTGATCGTCCATTGCAGATCGGCGCGTGGGACCCGCGGTGGGCGATCCGATGATGCCGCAATGACCGCACGATCCAGCGTCGCCTGCGCGCCATCCAGCGCGAATTCATGGCGTTCCAGATCGGTCCGTTGGAGGGTCACTGCGGGGCCGACAATGCCGTTCGTCATAAGCGTGATGTCGAACGTCGTGATCCCGGCTGGCGCCCGATTGCTCAGAACCCGCGCAACCCGCCCGACCGCTTGTGCCGCGGCCATGTATCGTAGATTGGCGACGGTCACGCGCCAAACCGCATTCCGGCGTTCAAAGCCGCGCAGCACCAGACCCTCAGCTTGCAGTGCCTGTTTCAGGTCACCGCTGATCCCAGCCGCCATCCGGATCGGCGGTGGCCCACGATCCAGCCCACCGCCAAAGGGTGGGTTTCGTGGGTTCAATTCATATGTCAGCTGCGCCCCCACCTCACTGCCATAAAGCGCATGGGCCGACAGGCGCAGGTTCTCGCTAGGGGCATAGGTCAGCCCGATGTTCACCGGGCTTCGGCGATCGAAATCGCCCGCATCCGCATAGAGCATCGCATCGGATGAATATTCCAGCGTCACATCCAGATCGTCGCGTATCTGCCAATGCAGACCGCCGAACAGGGCAGCATCGCCTTTGAAGAAATGATTGCGGCTGACGCTGCCGCCTTCCCCAAAGTCCCGGTCAGGCCGGTCGCCGAAACGCGGCCCCAGCGGATTGTCGAAACCACGCACACCCGCGAGCCGCCCCCAGCCCAGACCCGCCGTAACGGCAAGGTCAGATCGCAAAGCCTTTGTCGCGACGACATATTCACCGGCATGGATGCCCGTGCCGAGAAAATCATTTACGCCGACCGCGACGGCGGGCCAGCGATCTGTTTCGTTCGAAAGGCGGTAATGCAGCGCGAAACTGCGATCAAGGATTCGGTCATGGACCACATCACCCTGCCCGAGCACATTGTCGAGTGCGGCATACCGAAAGCTCGCCGAGAGCCCTGACGATAGCTGGAATGTTGCGGTGTTGCGGGTTTGGCCGCGAAAGTGGCTGATGGAAAAGGCCAGTTCCGCGTCAGGCGCGGAAAACGCGCCGGGCATGTCGATCAGGCCCGGCGCGCCATAGCTGTTATAGCGAAAGGGGTGGTTTTGCGCGACAGCGGATGCGGCCCAAAGCCAGACCAAACCGCATATCGCACTCAACAGACGCATTCGCCACCCTCATCACTGTCCCGAGGGGCGTCAGGTGGCCTGTGGGTCGACCCGTAGAACGTGGCGGTTGAAGAATGCCAGCCTATCGCCCGCACCCAAACGCAACCCGCCTGCCGCATCGCCCGTCACATAGGCCTTGGCCTGCCAATCGGAACTGCCACCGGACGTGGTGGCATTCAGATTTGGCCGCAGAAAGGTGTCGAATTGATTAACGATATTGCCGGGAACCGGCGTCGCCGCCGCCTCATGCCCATAAAGCAAGGTCGCATCCAGCACCGCGCCGGTCAGACCGATCCGTTGCGCCCCGGCAAAATCCAGATTGGGCGGGTTCGCCCCGTCATAATCTGCCAGTATCACATCGGAATATCCGGCGATCGATACTGTTTCGATCACATCGCTGCGCATCTCGCCATCCCAGGCAACCAGCGGCAGCATGCCTGCATAGAACCAGTCGAAATCGGCGACGGCGCCCGTACCGGTAACGGAAACGCCGTGGCTAATCGCCCCCGGTGTAATCGTGCGGGTCAGGGCGCAATCGGTCAACGCCGCCCCGGTGCCGGTCCGCCATTCCGTTTCCTCGGTGATCGTGCATTCGGTCCCGACGCTTAGGCCGTTGCCGGTATCGTTCGGAACCCATGGCGCACCATCAAGAAGAACCGTACGGTGCTGCAAAGGCTCATTGCCATGGGTCTGACCACCGATCTCGGTCGCTGCGCCACCGACTGACACCCGCGCGGCATATTCACGTTCGGACGCATAATCGATGGTGACGAACCGCGGATACGTGCTGCGATTGTCGGCGCGCCAATCCAGCGCCCCGTCCGACGCGATCCCGCCAGTATGCGTCGGCCCGTCCGCACCGCTGACACCGGTGCCACGGGCGGTATAGAACAGACCGCCGAACTGGACCTCATCCCCAATCGTATAGCTGGTGGCAGGTTGCCAAAGCTGCGGCATGATTTTCGGATCGGTCAGGGCACCGCTGATCGCCACGGCCTCGATCAGGATCGTATTGCCACCGGGTGTGGCCACCCCCCCATGGGACAGGGTGACGGTATGCGCGCCAGTAAGACCGGTCGCGACCTTGATGGATTGGCGACGCTGGAGATCGGTCGCGCTGTACATCGAAAACGCCTTGAAACCCAGCGCGGCTGGATCGTCGATCTCGGTCACGAGGTCCTGCGCTCCGTCGATATCGACACGACAGTAACCTCCGTTTGTCCGGCCCGTATAATGAACCCAAACGTCATAAGGGGCCGCGCGATTGACGGTCACGGTCGCCACCGCGTTGGCGGAACTCGTGCTGATGGCGCGGTTGCCGGTATAGCTGCCGGTCAGACCGGAGCCGGATGACTGCAGTTGAGACCAGCCTGCCGACAGCGTCAGATCGCCGACTGTGTAGACATTGCGCAACTCGGCGATCAATGTCTCGCGCCAGGACCAGCGGGTGCCGGTGTCATTGCCGTCGAACCTTAGCAAGGCTGCGTGGTCCGCCCCAATCTCGGTCCAGACCGAAAGGTTGCCCGCGGCACCGGGCGCAAGCGCGACGGATTGCCCGCCCCCGCCCGCAAAAAACTGCGACAGCGGTTGCGGTGGTGCAGTGCTGGGCGCCGACCGGCCAGGCCGCATGGAAAAATCCAGACCGATCATGGATCAATACCAGGCGATCAGCTGCGCGGTCGTGCCCGTCGCCAGAACCCGGGTCGGGCGCAGCGTCAACGTCGTGCCGGCGGCAAGATCATAGGTGACGGTCTCGCCATCGGCGTCCTGTAGGGCAGCGGCACCAGCAGCATTGACGTAAAGCGCACGGGGCCGGACAGGCAAATCGGTGCTGTCAGAAGGGGCGACCGCATAATGCGAGACGGCGGGCGAGGTCAGGTCAACGTAATCGGTATCGAATGGATCAGGCATCAGGTTCTCCAGAAATTGGTTGAGCCCTTTGCCTAGCTTTCGCCCCTTACCAAGATATTGGGCCTGCGTGCGCCCCGCAGTGTCGGCGCAACAGGTCCGTCATGCGCCACATCGCCCCAGCACGACGCAAATCGTGCGCCAGGTGATCCACAGATCCAGCTGCAGCCCCTGTCGCGCAATATAGTCGAGGTCGGTCATCACCTTGCGCCGCACGCCCTCAAGCCCATCGACATAACCGATTTCGGTTTGGGCCAACCCGCTGATCCCCGGTAGAACCGCATGACGCGCGCGATAACCCGGCACATCGCGCAGATAGACCCGCGCGTGGTTGTAGCAGTCAGGGCGTGGCCCGATCAGGCTCATATCGCCAAGCAGCACATTCACGATCTGCGGCAATTCATCGATGCGAGTCTTTCGCAAAATGTGGCCCAAGCCGGTGATCCGATCATGCTCTAGCCGATCAAACGCGCCACGCCCTGGCCCGTTTGCCGCCCGCATGGTCCGGAATTTGACCGCCCAGAACGGTTTGCAATGCTGCCCCATGCGTCGTTGCCAAAACAGCAGATTACCGCGGTTGAAAATGGGGTTTAGGACCAAAAGAAAGAGGATCACCGCCACAAGGATTGGCATGAGGACAGCCGTGACGAAAATATCGAAACCCCGCTTGATCAGCGCGCCTTGCCGGAGCGAAGGGCGTGTTTGCATGACGAATTCATTGTGCAGGGCACTGTCTGCCTGAAAGTCCAGCATCGAAGGGGCCTTTCCCAAAAAGTTAAAATTTTAACAAGGCCTTAGGGCGCGTTGCGAATTTTGAAACTGCGGCGGAGACGGTTAATATTGCCTGAACGCACAAGCGCTTCACGTATCTTTTGCATCGCGATTATCGCTATGCGTGTATTAATGCACTTCGCTGCAGCTTTACATAAATATCCGGCAAATTTGAAAGGCAACCGGTCGTTAACATGGGGCATGTTTTCTGCTGCGTGGGAGTCGCATTTTATGTGGTTGGGTAGAGTGGAAGAAAGCTATGTCACAGCTGATCTGTGCGGTGGTCAGGTCTATGCTGGTTGCCATCATTTTAGGCGTCGGCCCCGCATGTGCCGATCATCCCCTGACCAAAGTGGTCCGCGATGATCGCGGCGGTTACATCGGCGCGCGCGCAATCGAAATCGCCGAGTTGAACGCGCGCAGCATCCGGGTGGAATTGCGGGGCCGGGTCTGTCTGTCGTCCTGTACAATGTATCTGGGCGCGACGCGGCTTTGCATAGACCCGCGCACATCGTTCGGCTTCCATGGCCCCAGTCGAAATGGACGGCCACTGCCACCGGAACAATTTGCACACTGGTCGGACATCATGGCCCGGCATTATCGTCCGCCGCTGCGGACATGGTTTTTGGATGATGCGCGGCACCAGTTGCGCGGTTACAAACGGATCAGCGGGGCGCAGCTGGTCGCGCTTGGCTATCCGGCCTGCCCGTGATCAGCGGGTATCGGGTGTCGCATTCCCACCGGCGATCGATTGCGCCAAAACAGCTGCAGCCAAACCCAGTGCCGGCGCGACACCACCCAGAATCGGAACGAACGCGGTGGCGTCTTCATTACAGGTAACGGCAATATGACCGTCAGGCGCATACCGGGCCGCAGCCACGCCGAAAGGTTCGCAAACGCCCTGCGTTGCGGCGACCAACGCCGGATCGGGTCGATCTTGCGCCAGACAGGGCAAAGCGCCGAACAAAATTGCGCAAAGAGTCACAAACATTCGCGGATACATCCACATCACTCCATCAATCGACATACGCACTTATTCGAACATTTACCGATTAACTTCCGGTGAAGGCGTGCAAAACTACATGATCGGGCGCTGCACTATCTCCGTGTTCTCAATCAGTGCCGCGTCGGCGAGATCATCAAGATCGAAGATGCGCAGCGTATTGTCTGACCATTGCACTAATTGCCGTTCGCGCAGATAGGCCAGCGTTTTGTTGGTATGTACCAATGACAGACCCAAAGCGTCAGCGAGGTCCTGTTGCTTGTAGGGCAATGCCATTGTGTTGTTTTCAACCAAACCTAATGCCTGGCCACGCAAAAAAATGCGGGTCAGTGCCCACGATACCGATTGCCTGGCGTCCCGTTGCCCCAGGGTCGACAATGCCTCACCCATAAAATGCTCTTCTACTGCGGCAAGCCATGTCACGGCATAGGCACGCTCGGGCTGTTCTTTGAAAAACGACCATACCGCAGACCGATCAAAAACACATAGTGTCATGTTTGTGGTGGCTTCGACCGAATGGCCCATCTTGCCCATGATGCCGGCTTGCAGCCCAATGAAGTCTCCGGGAAAGATCAGATTGACGACTTGTCGCTTGCCGTTTGGCAACAGCTTGTACCGCAATCCCATGCCATGAAGGGCCGTGAATAGCTGGGCACTGTTTGACCCTTCCATCAGCAGCGGTGTGCCAGCATCAACGACCAGTTCCCCGACTTTGAACCGCTGCATGACCTGCACATCGTCATTGGTCAGCGGAATGAACAAATCTCGGCGACGTAGCGGACAATTTTCGCAACGTGTAGCCAATTCACTCTCTCCCTATGTCATAGATTAATGCGGTTCCGGGCGGGCTGTATATTGTGCCCGAATGAATCGCCGGAACAAGCCGCAGACGCCGCGCGCATTCGTCGTGGTTGAGCCTGATCCGATCATCAACCTGGATTTGGTGACGATGATCCGGGGCACGTTCGACGACGGGCAGGTCAGCGCTGTCCAATCCTGGGCGGATGCAGCATCACTGATCTCGGCGATCCACAGTCACACGACGATATTGATCAACGGCGCCTTGCTCAATGATCGCCGACTCGACACTTTGCGGAATGTCGTCAGTCGGGGCGCGTACATCGTAATTGTCGGGAAAGACATTTTGACCGACTTTCCGAAAGCAGTTGTCGAAGTTCCGTTCACGACCGAGATGATTCTCACCGCACTCAGGAATGGCGTCGCTGATTAGCCTGCGTTCCCGCATGAAGACCATACATGAAGGCCTGCATGACAGGCGGCTGGTCAGGATCCTGCCGCGGCGCCGTCCGCTGTTCGGAATAGCTTGCGTCGACTCCATCACCGCGACCTGTCGTGCCGATCAGGATCAAGCCCGCGCCCAGATACGCGGCCCCGATGCATAGGGCTGTCATTTCAGCGCCCAACAATGCCGACAATGCAAACCAGGCGGCGACGGTCAGGAAAGCCATTCCCACAAGGCAGCACAACACGCCCGCGGACAAAAAGCCCGCGCGGCGCGCTGTGTTCGCGACCTTATTGCGCAAACCAAACATCTTATCGCCGACTACCCAAATAACCGAAAAGAAAGCCCAGACCGGCCGCGATGCCCAGCGCCGTGGCTGGCTGATTGCGAACAAAATCGTTTGCGTGGCCTTGCATATCAGCGGCATGTTGACGGGCGGTGTCGGCATGTTCGGACAAACGCTGTTGCGCATCTGCCGCCTGCGATCTGACCGCATCTGCAGCCTCGCCAGCTTTGTCTTTACCCATATCGGCCATCATTTGTGTCAAGGCAGTTATATCATCGCGGATGACCGCGATCTGATCGGTCAGATCGCCCGGTGATGGATTACTTACCTTACCGTTTGTTGCTTTCGTCGCCATGAGAAAACTCCTTTTAGTTGCTGATGGACAAACACGGGCAAAGACATTCCGTTCCATCCGGCAAGCCGAATTCTTCAAGGAACTTTGGACAGCCTGCGACGTTTATTTCGCGAACGTTATAGATGAGAGGAAAAAGATATCATGACACAACCATTGAATGTCGTTCCCGCACCGAAAGAGATCGCGACAGGTGTTCGCGCGCCCGAAACCATTGCAGAGGGTCTGACCAACGTTCTGGCCGACACATACCGGCTTACATTCAAGACCCACGCATATCATTGGAATGTGGAAGGTCCGTTGTTCTATTCGATTCATAACCTGACGGATGGGCAATATGAAAATATGTTCGCTGCAGCCGATGAACTGGCCGAACGCATTCGGGCCATTGGACAGATGGCACCGATGACGATGGCGGAAATCATGGAAAAGTCAGTTATCGAAGATGATACCGATAAACTGACCGCAGGCCAGATGTGCCAAATCCTCGCCGACGATCACGAGCGTCTGGCGCACCGTCTACATGCCCTGATCGAGGTGTCCGGCAAACAGAATGATCCGGTGACCGAAGATCTCGCCACCGCGCGTTCCGCCTTTCACGAGCAGGCGGCATGGATGTTGAAGGCCTTGGTCACGCAATAATAAAGATAGCCGCGCACGACACGTCGTGCGCGGCTATTCTCACACCTTCAAGGTCGCGGTCGAAGCAAAAAACATTGCCTGACTGACCGCCGATTGCACCTGTGCCTCTTGAAACGGCTTTGAGATCAGGAATGCAGGCTCTGGCCTGTCGCCTGTCAACAAACGTTCCGGGAAGGCGGTGATAAAGATCACTGGCACATCGGTGTCTTTTAGCAGATCGTTCACCGCATCGATCCCCGAAGAGTTATCTGCCAGCTGAATATCCGCCAGGATCAAATCGAATCTTTCCGCCTGTCCCAGCTCGACCGCCTCGGTATGGGTCCGGGCGACACCGATTACGTCATGACCAAGCTGTTCGACAATCGCGGTGATATCGGCGGCGATGATCGGTTCATCTTCGATGATCATCACACGGCCTCTGATGTTGTTGGCCAGTTCTTCATTCGCGGTCGAAATAAGCCGCCGTACTTCTTCGATATCGACCTGCATGATCGCCGCGATATCGGCCAGGCTGAATTCCTCGATCGTGCGCAACAGCAACGCCTCGCGCGAGTTGGTGGTAAGCTGTGCTAACAAACCTTGCGCCCGCGCACGGATGCCATCCTCTTCCTCGGCGAAGGTTTGGCCAGAACTCACCCAGATCGCATGAAAGCATCTGAACAGGTTCACGCGCGTACTGTCGTCGTTGTCGAACGTTGAACGATCTTTCAATATCGCTTCGAGCGTGGCGACGGTATATTTGTCGCCGCGCGCCTGTGATCCGGTCAACGCCCGTGTGTAGCGTCGCAGATATGGCAATTCTGCCGCGATCAAGTCCGAAAACGTGATATCTGCCCCTGTGTCGGTCATTTTGCATCCTTTTTGCATATTTTCGGAACCAAACGCGATACAATGGGTTTGGTTCCGAACTTGATTAGAAAAACACTTCCAATCCCGAGGCAAGGTAACGTGATGGCACCGGCAGACAATGCAAAAAAAGCCAAGATCGCCAAATACATAGACAAAAATCTTAAGCAGGTTTTTGCCGATCTTGAACAAGATGAAATGCCCACACAGATCACCGATCTGCTGACCGTGCTGCGCGCGCAGGACGAAGAACTCAAAGGCAAAAAATGAACCATCCGGAACCCAAAGAAGAGCTGGTGACGCATTTACCGGCCTTACGTGCCTTTGCGCTCAGCCTGACGCGCAATCGGGCAACGGCGGATGATATGATTCAGGATACCGTCCTCAAGGCGTGGACCAATATCGACAGCTTTACCCCCGGCACGAACATGCGGGCCTGGCTGTTCACCATTCTGCGCAACAATTTTTACACGACCCGCCGCAAGCTGAACCGCGAAGTAGCGGACATTGACAACGTCTTTTCCGACAAGATGTCGGTAAAGCCGGAACATGACGGTAAGTTGCAGATGCGGGATTTCCGCGCAGCATTCGACCAGCTGGCCGATGAACACCGTGAAGCGCTCATTCTCGTTGGTGCATCCGGATTTTCATACGAAGATGCCGGGAAAATGTGCGGGGTGGCGACAGGAACGATGAAAAGCCGTGTGAACCGGGCGCGGAACCGCCTGACAGAGATGTTGGCGCTTGATGACGACGACGCGCTTGAACTGACCGATCGGGCGACCATGGCGGTCGTCGGCAGCCCGAACATCCCCTCTTGAATCAGGCGAAGTGGTATAACAACCTTCGTGTTCAGGTTTTTGTGCTGATGACGTTGGCGCTGCTCCCGATTGGATCGGTCGCCATCTTTCAGACGAACCGGGTCGCGGACGAGGCAGAGCGGAACGCAGAACTGGCCCTTCTCGCGCTGACTGAACGGGCGGCGCGGACCGAACGGCTGCTGATCGAAGGCGCCTTTGTCGCGGCGCGCTTTCTGGCCGAAAATGCACAGGATTTCATCGCAAACCCGCGGGAATGCACGTCCGAAATGCAGCGTTTTGTGGCCAGCAACCCATCCTACAGTTTTGCCGGGCTTCTGCCTGTGTCGGGTCTGATGACCTGCGCCTCGAACGGGCAAACTTTTGATTTCTCGGAGTTTCCGGATTTTGACGAAAACATAGCGGCGCAGCAGCCCAGTATCACCGTCAATGCAGATGCCCCGATGAGCGGTAAATCGGTTTTTATCATTTCGTATCCCTACGAAATCGACGGCCGTTTTGGCGGCTTCGTCTCTGTGTCCATCCCGCACGATTTGCTGAATCGGGATCGCAGCGAACTGCTCGCTATGGGTCTCGAGGATCTGTTGACCTTCAACGACGAAGGGTTGGTGCTGACATCACGAACGGATCAGGGGGTTGTCCAGCAGTTATTGCCCGCGACCGAACCGCTGCAGGCCCTTGCCGCGGAAACCGGTCGGGCGTTTCAGGACCGATCGAACGGGGGCGACCTGTTCACCTACACCGTGGTGCAGATCGAGGGCAGCCCAGCCGGCGTGATCGGCGTCTGGCGCTCCAATGACCCGTTGGACACCATTTTGAGCAACCTGATCATCCCCGGACTTTTTCCGGTGCTGATGTGGCTCGCCAGTATCACCGTCGCCATGCTTGCCATCTATACGCTCGTCACGCGGCACGTCTTGCGCCTGCGCCGCGCCATGGATGCCTTTTCCGATGACCGAAAGAACGTGCTGGCCCTGCATGACGGCCCGATGCCCAACGAATTGCGCGCACTGCACGAGAATTTCACCCGGATGACGGGCGAATTGCTGCAGGACGAAGCACGTCTGGAAGACGCCCTGCAAGACAAAAGCGTCCTGCTGAAAGAGGTTCACCATCGGGTCAAAAACAACCTGCAGCTGATTTCATCGATCATGAATATGCAGATCCGCAACGCGGAACATGACGAGACGAAATTTGTTCTGTCGCGGGTGCAGGATCGGGTCCTCAGCCTCGCCACCATCCACCGCGACCTTTACCAATCCCAGCATGGTGGGCTGGTGGATGTCGGTGCTTTGGTGTCAGAGATTGTCGAAAAATCGGTCGAGCTCGTGATCCAAGACGCCAACGACGTGCGCGTGGATACTCGGATCGAAAAGGTCATGCTGTATCCCGATCAGGCGGTCCCGCTGTCGCTGATGGTCTCGGAAGCGATGACCAATGTCTTGAAGTACCTTGGTGAAGGTGAAACACCATGGATCAAGGTCGATCTGACCAGGGACGGTAATGCCTGCAAACTGGTCGTGGCGAATTCCGTCGGTGCACATGGCAATGCGGAAAGCACCGGCCTTGGCGCACAGTTGATCAATGCCTTCTCCATCCAGTTGGGCAGTACCGTCGATATCGACCAACAGCCCGGCAGCTACACCATGACGGTCGATTTCAAGGCGAAGGAATTCGAAGATGAACGCCGGGACTACTGATCATCAACGTGACGATGAAAAGCATTTCGAGGTTCTTCTGACCGCGGAAGAGGCTTACCCAGCCTTGGAAAAACTCTTTCTCGATGCGCGCGAAAGCATCCTGGCCGGTTTCCGAATCTTCGATCCCGCGACCAAGCTACGGTCTGACAAGGCGCGCAGGATCGGTCACACTTGGTCGGATTTGATCACGCACACGCTGGATCGCGGCGTGAAAATCCATATCAACCTCAGCGATTTCGACCCGACTGTTCGACCATCTTTGCATGCCTATACCGGCCAATGTGTCCAGGACTGGCATAAGGCAGCCGCGGGTTCGTCCGCTGCGGAAAATCTGAAGGTATTCCGGCTCTGGCATCCGGCCCGCGTCGGCATGCTGCCCCGGCTTTTTCTTTGGCCGCGCCTGATTGGTGAAATCAACGATCAACTGGGACGATTGCAACAAATGTCCTCTGCGCAACGTGACGCCTTTCTTGATCATGCGCCGGGTTTTCGCAGATTGATCCGCAAGCATGATGACCGTTGGGTGGCCCGAAAGTTTCCCCCACCACCGCTTGCGCCGGTCAGCCATCACCAAAAGTTGGCCGTTTTCGACGATCGGCTGCTCTATATCGGCGGGTTGGATGTAAACGAACGCCGCTACGATACACTGGATCATGACCGGCCTGCGGAACAAACCTGGCATGATACGCAACTTATCATGGATGGCCCTATCGTGACGGAAGCGGCAACCCATCTACGCGAATTTCAGGCGATCACGGCGGGCGGCACTCCATCCAAAACACGACACCTGTTGCGGACGATTTCCCAAAGGCGCCGTTTCGCAATGCCGTTTTTGTCGCCAAAACCGTGCCTTACTGAACTGGCCGATGCGCACTATGACAGGATCGAAAAAGCGGAAAAGCTGATATATCTCGAAACGCAATTCTTGCGTGATACCGATTTGGCCAAGGCATTGGCTAAGCGCGGGCGGGATCATCCAAAGCTGACACTCATCGTTGTCTTGCCCGCCGCACCAGAAGATATCGCTTTCGAAAATGAACCGGGCAGCGATGCCGCTTATGGTGAACATCTTCAGGTGGCATGTCTTAAGACGCTGCGTGATGCTTTCGGGCCGCGTGCCTTGTTCTGTGCACCTGCGCAAATGCGTTCGGCGACCGACGATAGCCGCGCTTCGCATTATCGCGCACCGCTGATCTATCTACACGCCAAAGTCTCCATTTTCGACGATCATAGCGCCATCGTGTCATCGGGCAATCTTAACGGGCGCAGTATGTCATGGGATACGGAAGCCGGGCTCGCGTTGGACGATAACTGGCAGGTGGAAACTCTGCGCAATCGCTGTTTTAGAAATTGGCTTGGAAACGATGTAGATCAGGCACCTTACGGGCTGACGACAGCTTGTGATGCGTGGTCACGCATCGCTACACGAAATGCGCAGCTTATGCCCGAGCAGCGACCTAACAGCATCCTGCCATACGCCCTTGAAACCGCAGCACAGGACGCCCGCATCCTGCCGGGCGTCCCGAAAGAAATGGTTTGATCGACGAAGCACCCCAATCGCGGCACGTTCGTCAGAATCCATCCATGGCGTCGATCAGGCAAAGCCTTTCTGACCGCGTGGTCCGGTGATGAGCCATATGATGAAACCGATGATAGGCAATACCAGAACAAGCAGTATCCAAAGCACTTTTGAACCTGTCGACGCGCCAGAGCCGATGATCGACACGATTGCCCAAATATTCAGCGCCAAAACGATCAATCCGCCAAAACCTGCATATTCCATCTTACGATCTCCCGTTTGTGTATGTCGTAACCAAAACAAATCGGTGATTGAAAAGTTCCCGTTTTTCTCACCATGGCGCGATCCGTAAGGTGGGTCTTGACCCGCCCCCCACAAAGGTCACCTTACGCGCATGACCGCCCTCCCCCCCACCTTCCAGCAATGGTTCGACCGCCGTGGCTGGGACATCCACCCTCATCAACAGCAAATGCTCGACCGCGCCGATGCTCCTGCGCTTCTGCTGATCGCACCCACCGGCGGCGGCAAAACACTCGCCGGGTTCCTGCCCAGCCTCGTCGAACTCAGCGAAGGTAAGCATCAAGGCCTGCACACGCTCTACGTCTCACCGCTCAAGGCCCTCGCCGCTGACATCAAACGCAACCTGAGCACGCCCGTCGACGAAATGAACCTGCCCATCCGGATCGAGGACCGCACGGGCGACACCTCTTACACCCAGAAACGCCGCCAGCGCGCCGACCCGCCGCATATCCTGCTCACAACGCCTGAATCCCTCGCCCTACTCACCAGCTACGAAGACGCGCCACACATCTTCGCCGGGCTGGAACGGGTCATAATCGATGAAATCCATGCCCTGTCGGAAAGCAAACGCGGCGATCAACTGATGCTCGCCATCAGCCGCCTGCAATCGCTCGCGCCCAACCTGCGCCGGGTCGGTCTGTCAGCGACGGTGGAAGACCCCGCCGCCATCGCCCGCGAACTCGCCCGCAATCCCGACCCGTGCCCAATCCTCATGGCCGATCCGGGGCCTGATCCGGACATCAGCATGCTGGTGACCGAGGAAAAACCACCCTGGTCCGGCGGCGGCGCCAAATACGCGATCCCGCAGGTCCTCGAACAGGTCAAACAGCACAAGACCACACTCATCTTCCATAACACCCGCGCCCAGGCCGAGATATTTTTCCACAATCTCTGGCTCGCCAACACCGACGACCTGCCCATCGGCATCCACCACGGCAGCCTCGCCCGTGAACAGCGTGAGCGGGTCGAAAGCGCCATGGTCAACGGCGACCTGCGCGCCATCGTCTGCACCGGCAGCCTCGATCTGGGGATCGATTGGGGCGACGTGGACCTTGTCATCCAAATCGGCGCGCCTAAAAACGTCAAACGGCTCGTCCAGCGAATCGGACGCGCCAACCACCGCTACAATGCGCCCTCCAAAGCCATTCTCGTCCCCGCCAACCGGTTTGAAATCGTCGAATGTGTCGCCGCGTTAGAGGCGGTCAAGGAACACGACCTCGACGGCGACCCCAAAGGCCCCGGCCCCCGCGACGTGCTGTGCCAGCACATCCTGATCCGTGCCTGCGCCGGACGTTTCGACGCCGACCTGCTATTCGAAGAAGTCCGCAGCGTCGGCGCCTTCAGAACCCTCAGCCGTCCCGAATTCGACGATTGCCTCGAATTCTGCGCCACCGGCGGCTACGCCCTGCGCGCCTATGACAAATGGAAACGGCTCCTGCAAAAGGACGGCCTCTGGCAACTCCGCGACCCTCGCGCGGCCCAGCGCATCCGCATGAATATTGGCACGATCCAGGACACCGACACGCTGAAGGTGCGGCTCAAACGCGGCTTCAAACCGCTCGGCGAGGTCGAAGAAGGCTTCGCCGCCACCCTCACCCCCGGCGATACATTCCTGATCGGCGGCGAAGTCGTCCGCTACGAAGGCCTCAAGGAAATGACGGTCGAGGTCACACGCCGGGGCGACAAAACCCCGAAGGTAGCGACCTTTATGGGCACCAAATTCGCCAATTCCACGCAACTGTCCCACCGCATCCTGCGCAACTTCCAGCAGGATTCATGGCCAGACCTCCCCGACCACACCGCCGAATGGCTCACCCTGCAGCGCGAGGTGTCCAAACTCCCCGAGGCCGACCGCATCCTGGTCGAAAGTTTCAGTTTCGAGCAATGGGAATATACCTGCGCTTACGGCTTTGCCGGGCGGAACGCGATGCAAACGCTCGGCATGCTCCTGACCCAGCGGATGGAGGAACTGAACCTGCACCCCATGGGTTTCGTCGCCACCGACTACGCCACCCTGATCTGGGGGCTAGATCGCGTCGAAGAACCCGCTCCCCTTTTCCGCGCCCCCGACCTGCGGGACGGGTTTGAAAACTGGCTCGGCGGCAATGCGGTGATGAAGAAAACCTTCCGCGGCTGCGCAACCATCGCAGGCCTCATCGAACGCAACCTGCCGCAAGCGCGCAAATCCGGGCGGCAGGCGACGTTTTCGTCCGATATCCTTTACGATACGCTCGCAAAATACGACCCCGACCACCTGATGCTGCAGATCACCCGGGAAGAGGCCATGCGCGGCCTGGTCGATTTCGGGCGAATCGAGGAAATGCTCGCCCGTACCGCCGGCCGCGTCGATCACGTCACAACCAACCGGATCACACCCCTCGCTGCCCCCCTCTTCCTTGAAGTCGGACGCGTCCCCGTCAAAGGCGCCGGGCAAGAGCGGTTGATGGAAGAAGCCGCCAATCGCATGATGGAAAACGCAGGACTCAGCACCATTTGACATCGCCAGCGCGATCACCCAAAGAACAGACCATGAACAGCCATACTTTCGATCTTTGCGGCACGACCTGCACCGCGCTCCCCACCGGCGCGCTCTGGTTGCCTGATCACGATACCCTCTGCGTCTCCGACCTGCATCTTGGCAAATCCGACCGCATCGCCCGGCGCAGCGGGGTCATGCTGCCCCCCTACGAGGTGCAGGAAACGCTGCAAAAACTCGAAACCGACATCACCGCAACCAAACCCAAAACGGTCATCTGCCTCGGCGACAGCTTCGACGATCTGGACGCCGCGCAAAGCATCACTGACGACATGCAAAACTGGCTACGTACCATGCAGGCCGGGCGCAAGTGGATCTGGATTGAAGGCAACCATGATCCCGGCCCGGTCGACCTCGGTGGAACGCACCGACATGATATCACGCTTGGCACGCTCACCTTCCGACACATCGCGACAGGTCAAAAAGGCGAAGTCTCGGGCCACTACCATCCCAAATACATGGTTGCAGGGCGGTCCCGTCCGGCTTTCCTCTACGACAAATGCCACCTGATCCTGCCCGCCTACGGCGCCTATACCGGCGGTCTGTCCGCCCACGCGCCCGATCTGCGGAAACTCTTCGACGCCCATCCGATGGCCATCCTGACCGGCACCAAAGCCATCCCCGTCCCGGTCACAAAAACCCGGCCGCCACCACGTCGTCCCGGTAGGTTCGGCTGACCGGCACCTTGGCTCCATCCGCGAGCATCAAATAATCTTTGTTTTTCTCGCGGGCCGCGCGGCTGACATGGGCAGTAGCGACCCAATGGGACCGATGGGTGCAAAACCCGGGCAGGCCATCCATTTCGGCGATCGCGTCCGACAGCCGCATCAACAGCCTATGCCGCGTTCCATCATCCAGAAAAACCTCGACATAATGATCATCGACCGTCAGGCGCATGACAGAGCCGGTCACATCATCCGGCAAACGATCGTAAAGACGGGGACGCGGCACATGCTCTTCGACATCGCGGGTCATGGCATAAACCAACGCAGACAGGATCACGGATAGGCCAAACACATTCCCGGCAAAAAACAGAAAGCCGGCGGCATTGCGCAAATCCGGTGAGAAAAGGGCGCTGTAGGCCCAAACGACCGGGGCAAAAAGGCCGGCGAACGTCAATGTATTCAGCACATACCAACGGGCTGACCCGGTTCTGACCGCAAAAACCGCAATGATCCAGCTTGATAGCCGCACGAAAATGTTCGCACCCAGAATGACCGGAACCCAATAAAGAATACGCACCGGCAGACTTAGCGCGTCAAAGCTGCCGAACGGCCCGATGAAGGCCATGATCGCGCCCAGACCCAGCAACAAAGTCCAGACTGGCTCGGGCCCGAGATACACAATCGCCTTGCTGAAAAACCGCCGCATAACATGCGCTTAGCCGACGGGCGCACACGAAACAACCCTTGGTCATACGGTGCGGATCAACTCTCGTTCAGGATCAGGCCGTCAACCCCTGCGGTTCGGCTAAGCCGTTGGCACGGCAACATGCGGTCACTGTATTTGCCAGAAGGCAGGCAATGGTCATCGGGCCGACACCACCGGGCACAGGCGTGATCGCACCCGCAACAGCGGCGCAACCGGCATAATCCACGTCGCCGACCAGACGGGTCCCGCCCTCCGGCTTCTCGATACGGTTGATCCCGACATCGATCACCGTCGCACCAGGCTTGATCCAATCACCGGGCACCATTTGCGGGCGACCAACGGCCGCCACAACGATATCTGCCTGCCGCACAACACCGGGTAAATCCGCGGTCCGACTATGCGCGATCGTCACCGTACAGCTATCGCCCAACAAAAGCTGCGCCATCGGCTTGCCCACGATATTGGACCGACCGATCACAACGGCATTCATGCCTGACAAAGACCCGTGGTGATCGCGCAGCATCATCAGACAGCCCAGCGGCGTGCACGGCACCATGCTTCTCTGCCCGGTCCCCAGCAAGCCCACATTCGAGATATGAAAGCCATCCACATCCTTGGCCGGATCGATGCTGTTGATCACCAGATCACTGTCCAGATGATCCGGCAATGGCAACTGCACCAATATCCCATGCACGTTCGGGTCAGCGTTCAACCGATCGATCAGCGCCAGCAAATCCGCCTCCGACGTCGTAACGTCCAGCTTATGTTCGAACGAAGCCATACCAACTTCAACGGTCTGCTTGCCCTTGTTGCGCACATAAACCTGGCTCGCCGGATCCTCCCCCACCAGCACCACCGCCAGCCCAGGAACCAACCCATGTTCATCCTTGAGCCGGCTCACATGTTCCGCCACCTGCCCGCGCACCTTCGCTGCGAAGGCTTTTCCGTCAATCACTATCGCCGTCATCACATTCTTCTTTTGTTCAAAAATACCTCCGCCGGAGGCAAATGGGAGGGTGGGTGGGGCGACGGCGTAGCCGAGCGTCGCCCCACCCGAACAATCAAAACAGGCCTTCGATCTCACCCGCTTCATTCAGCATAATCGCTTCGGCGGACGGGATCCTTGGCAGCCCGGGCATCGTCATGATCTCCCCACAAATCGCCACGATGAAACCAGCACCGGCACTCAACCGGACTTCGCGAACCGGCACGGCATGGCCGGTCGGCGCACCGCGCAGGTTCGGATCGGTGGTAAAGCTGTACTGGGTCTTCGCCATGCAGACGGGCAGATTGCCATAACCCTGCTCTTCCCACTGACGCAGCTGATCACGAATTTTCGTATCCGCGATCACCTCATCCGCACGATAAATACGTTTGGCGATCGTATCGATCTTGTCGAACAGGCCCATCTCGTCGGGATAGATCGGCGCGAAATTCGCCTCACCCGCCTCCGCGATCTCGGCAACACGGGTCGCAAGGTCCCTGGTCCCTTCGGACCCGTGCGCCCAATGCTTGCACAATATCGCCTCGGACCCTTGGGTCGCCACATAGGCTTTTACAGCCTCAACCTCGGCGTCGGTATCGGTGACGAAGTGGTTGATCGCCACGACGACCGGCACGCCAAAGCCTCTCACGTTCTCGATATGCCGCCCCAGATTGGCACAGCCTGCATTCACCGCATCGACATTCTCGGCACCCAGATCGGCCTTCGCCACGCCACCATTCATCTTCATCGCGCGCACGGTCGCCACGACAACCACACAAGACGGCGCGAGGCCCGCCTTCCGGCACTTGATGTTCATGAATTTCTCGGCACCCAGATCGGCCCCGAACCCGGCCTCTGTCACCACGTAATCCGCCAGCTTCAATGCCGTCGTCGTCGCCGTGACCGAATTGCACCCATGCGCGATATTCGCGAACGGACCACCATGCACAAAGGCGGGGTTGTTCTCCAGTGTCTGGACAAGGTTCGGCTGCATCGCGTCCTTCAACAGCACGGTCATCGCACCATCCGCCTTGATATCACGACAATACACGGGCGACCGATCCCGGCGGTACGCGACGATGATATCACCCAGCCGCTTTTGCAGATCGTCCAGATTACGCGCCAGACACAGGATCGCCATGACCTCGGAGGCCACAGTGATGTCAAACCCAGCCTCACGCGGGAAACCATTCGCGACACCCCCCAAAGACGTCGTGATCTGCCGCAAGGCCCGGTCATTCATATCCAGCACGCGGCGCCAGACTACGCGACGGATATCGATCTCGAGCGCGTTGCCCCAATAGATATGGTTGTCGATCATCGCCGAAAGCAGATTATGGGCCGAGGTGATCGCGTGGAAATCGCCTGTGAAATGCAGGTTCATGTCCTCCATCGGGACAACCTGGGCATAGCCGCCACCGGCCGCGCCACCTTTCATCCCAAAGCATGGGCCAAGCGATGCCTCACGGATACAAATCGCAGCGTTCTTGCCGATCGCGTTCAGCCCATCACCCAGACCAACAGTCGTGGTGGTCTTCCCCTCGCCCGCAGGCGTCGGGTTGATTGCCGTCACAAGGATCAGCTTGCCATCTTTACGATCCTGCACGCTATCGATCAAACGCTGGCTCACCTTCGCCTTGTCATGGCCGTAAGGCAGCAGATCATCGCTTTCGATTCCCAGCTTCGCACCAATCTCTTGAATAGGCCGCTTTGAAGCGGCACGCGCGATCTCGATATCCGACTTGTATTCCATGAAAATTTCCCTGTTGCAGGCCGATGCCATTCCTGTTCACACCGCTTCTAACGCCGGGGCAAGCCACGGCTTGCCGTGATTGCGACATTTTCGCCCACGGAATCGGCGACATGCGACACCGTCGTTTCGGATCAGAAACCTACGGGCGCCACGGGCGCTGGTCGGGAATATGCAAACGCACCGCGTCACCGACCCTGACACGGCCTTCCCGCTCGACCCATGCCGTGACACCCCGGCGATCCTTGGCCGCGGCTTTGAAACGATCGCCCTTCCCCGGATGATCCGCATTGATGCCTTTCGCGGGCAGATGACAGGGCCGATTCTCCATATCCACGACGATCGCCGACCCATCCTGAAACTGCAGCCGCGACGACGGTGGAACATGCGTGAAATCCGGGATCCCCTTCACGACCAGCGAAGCACCTGCATATGCGGGGTTCAGATGGTCCAGACCGCATTCCGCCGCGATTGCATCCAGCTCCTCGGCTGACAGAACCGTCAGCTGACGCACATTGCGAATTTCAGTGCCTTCGGGATACTGGCTGCGCACCCGGACGCAGGCCCCCCGGGTCACACCCCCATGCGCCTCCTCCGGTATCCCCGCATAGGTCAAGTCAGCCTGCGTCATCGGGACCGAACTCAAAGCCGCCGCGCGATCTTTCACAGCGCCGATCCAAACAACTTCGCCGACAATATCCGTAGGTTTCAGGGCAGGCATCGTGATATCTCCGTTGCAATACAGCAATGGCTAATCGACCGGCAATCCAAGTGCAATCTGATCAGTCCACCTGACACGTGGTGATCCACTCCGATGGTACGACATTGCGCACCGCGTTTTCCTGCAACAGGTATGGTGCCATGTCGCGATAGCTCCACCGGTAAAACCGGCAGCCCTTCATCAGAACCGCATGAAGATGGAACTGATCATCGCGCGGTGTGTTGCGAAGTGACCAGAGTATGGAATTCTGAGACACGCGGTCCGGCTGAAATGCTGCAATCGCGGACCTTCGCTGCGAGTCCGCGGTCAGGCAGATCAAACCGACCGCGATGACCGGTGCCGCGCACATAAACGCTGCATGACCGAGTCGGCGTTCAGCAACCAATGCAGTTACAAAACCGCCCAGAACAGCAGTTGCCTGCAAAACACGCCAGCTTGTTGGATAAGCAGCGCCAGTCACCAACAACAATGTCGGGCGACGAAGCGGGCTGATGAACCAAAGCGCCAGAACACCAAAGGTCAACCAATATACAAACCGCATCACGTTTCCCGTCGGCGAAACAACCGCCTCAAATCGTGAAGCCGGCAGGTGCAGATCATCATAGGCAAATGTGCAAAAAGGCCGCCAACGAAAAACGCCGCCCCGAGGGACGGCGTTTTATCAAATCAGGTAGACGGTTCCGGCTCCATCCCGCCATCGCTTTCGCGCGGCGGCTTCTTCAGCTTCGTCTTCGGGATCGACGTCACCGAAGGTGTCCCGCCCGAGCTGTCGTCAGCGTCATCGTCGTTTACGTGCGGTGGCTCACCGGCGATCACGCGCTTGATCTCATCGCCTGTCAGGGTTTCGTATTCCAGCAGGCCCTGCGCCAAACGCTCGAACTCTTCGTTCTTTTCCAGAATGATATCGCGCGCCCGCTCATAGCCTTGCTGGATAAAGCTGCGCACTTCTTCCTCGATCATCTCTTTGGTGCTGGCAGAGACGGACAGACCTGCCGTGTTCCCCTGATAACCCTCATGCGCCTCGGCATAGTCGATATTGCCAACCTTCTCAGACATCCCCCAACGCAGCACCATCGCACGGGCCAACTGGCTGGCCTGCTGGATATCACCGGCGGGACCGTTCGACACCTGATCATCGCCATATTTGATGATCTCAGCCGCTTTACCCGCCATCGTCATGGCAAGCCGCTGATGGCATTCATCCTTGAACATGTTCAGACGGTCCATCTCGGGCAGGCTCATCACCATACCCAAGGCACCGCCGCGCGGAATGATCGTCGCCTTATACACCGGATCACATTTCGGTAAACTGATCCCGACGATCGCATGGCCTGCTTCGTGATAGGCCGTCATCTCTTTCTGTTCGGCGGTCATGACCATGGACCTGCGCTCGGCGCCCATCATCACCTTGTCCTTGGCCTGTTCGAAGTCGATCATCGTCACGAACCGGCGTCCGACACGGGCAGCCATCAGCGCAGCCTCGTTCACGAGGTTCGCCAGATCGGCACCCGAGAACCCCGGTGAACCACGGGCAATGATCCGCAGATCAACATCAGGCCCCAAGGGGATTTTGCGCGCATGCACGCCCAAAATCTTCTCGCGCCCTTTGATATCCGGGTTCGGCACCGTGACCTGGCGGTCAAAACGGCCCGGACGCAGTAGGGCCGGGTCAAGCACATCACGACGGTTCGTCGCGGCGACAATGATGACCCCTTCATTCGCCTCGAACCCGTCCATCTCGACCAGCAACTGGTTCAGCGTCTGCTCCCGCTCGTCATTCCCGCCGCCATAACCAGCACCACGCGAACGACCCACAGCATCAATCTCGTCGATAAACACAATACAAGGCGCATTTTTCTTCGCCTGCTCGAACATGTCACGCACACGTGACGCCCCCACACCCACGAACATTTCGACAAAGTCAGAGCCGGAGATGGTGAAAAACGGCACACCCGCCTCACCCGCAATCGCGCGGGCCAGCAGCGTTTTACCGGTACCCGGAGGGCCGACCAGCAGCGCACCCTTCGGAATTTTACCGCCAAGGCGCGAGAATTTTTGCGGATTCCGCAAGAACTCCACGATCTCTTCCAGCTCTTCCTTGGCTTCATCGATGCCCGCCACGTCATCAAACGTCACGCGCCCATGCTTTTCGGTCAGCAGCTTCGCGCGCGACTTGCCAAAGCCCATCGCACCACCTTTGCCACCACCCTGCATGCGGTTCATGAAGTAGATCCAGACACCGATCAGCAGCAAGAAAGGCAATAAGCTGATCATAAACGACTGAAAGAATGACGTTTCCTGGCTGCGCGCCTCAACAGGAACGCCAGCTTCGATCAGCAGGTCCGTCACCTCGGCGTCCTGCGGCATGATCGTCGTGAACTCGCGCCCACCTTCAGAATAACGCACGTTCTCACCATCGATCACCACGCGCGTCACCTGCCCGTCTTCGACGGCAGCCACGAACTCGGAATAGTTGCGGCTGTCGCTGCCGGCCGATCCCGGAGGTCCGCTGAACAAGTTGAACAGCGCCAGCACCATAAGGAACAGGACGACCCAAAAGACCATGTTACGCGCGTTGCCCAAGGGAGACTCCTCTGAAATGGGGAAATGAGACGACAGAGTCGCCGCATAAGCGTTTCATCTAAAATAGTCGCAAAACCTTAATCTTCAATGCGCAAACGCCACGTCATGAAAATCCGCGACAATACGCGCTGTCCATCCGTTGGTGAGGCCCGCAATGGGGGCGGCGATCAACTCATCACCGCGCCAAATGGCGGGTGACGCCATGAGCGAGGTTCGTGGCAGACCAGCCTCACGCCAGTCCGGGCATTTCACGATGCCTTCACCCAAGGCCTTTACCCGCAATCCAAATTCAACGGGGCCCTTCAACGCCCAGCGCCCATCCCAAACCGCATCCCGATCATCGTGTGGATTCTCAGAAGGGCCAATAAAACCTCCCGCAGCGGCTGCCTCACGTGCAATCCGGATTTTACCCCCACCTTCCGGCGTTAGAAGACACCCGGAAAGCGTTGCGGTCTGTCCGGAATTGACCTGCGCCACAATCTCGATCAAGCGTGCGAATCTTGGACGGTGCACTTGCCCGGCGATCCACCCCAGACCAGCGGCCATCACCCTGCGCGGCAGATCCATGGACGTCAGGTCAACCGCTTCACCGAAAAAAACCAGATCGCTCTTGTCTTGATGAACATACTTCTGCGCAAAATCCTTCGCGGCGATCTGCAATGACGTTCTGGCTGCCTGCATGTGGTCCACGCTTTGCAACACGCGCTCACGGGTCAGGCCTAGATTCGAAAGATCGGCTAGCATCTGTCTTGCGCGCGCACGGTCAAAGGTCTGGTCGTCGTTGCTGGGGTCATCGCGCCACTCAATACGATGTGTACGCAGCCAGTTGCGCAACGCGGCACGCGGCACATTCAGAAGCGGCCGCACGATCCTGACACCTTGACGTTCCGAAACAGGTGACATGGAAGCAAGACCATCAACACCGGATCCTCTGCCAAGTCTCATCAGAAACGTTTCGACTTGATCATCCTGTGTATGCCCCAAAAGGATTGCAGGATTACCCCAGCGGCGCGCCCATTTGGCCATCTCCTCGAATCTCGCATCCCGGGCAGCAGCCTGCAGATTGCCCTTCCCATCCCACTGCCAGTAAACGGTGTTGTGTCGGATACCCAACCGCTTGGCCTGCAGCCCAACGAATTCGCATTCTTCTGCAGCTTCCGCGCGCAGGCCGTGATTGATGGTCAAAACCAGTATGCGGTCACGCGGCATACTCTTGGCCGCCAAATGCATCATGGCGATGGAGTCGCCGCCGCCCGATACACCCAGAATAACCGGTTGGTCGCGCTCTTCTAAATCAACGCTGTCGATAGCCTGCCGGAAAGCAATCTCTGGATCGTCTACTGACATCCCAGCTTTTGCATCTCAGCCTGCGCATCCGCCACTGCCGGGTTACCCGGAAAACGCACATCCACCTCGGCCAGCGTCAAACACGCATCCTGCGTCTGTCCGATCGCGCCCAGCGACGCCCCCAACTTGAACAACGCATCCGGCGCCTTCGCCCCCGTCGGATCACCTGAAAATGCGGCGAGGTAAGCACGCGCTGCCTCGGTCATATCGCCCAGACCTTCCAGCGCTTCACCGCGCAGATACTCTGCATCCGCCGTCAGCGGACTACCGGGGTAGGTCGTGCCAAAGGACGCAAGCTGGTCAGCGGCGCTGCGAAAGTCACCGGCGGCGAGCGCCTCCTGCGCCCGCTCGATATCGCCCTGTTCGCCAACGGCCAGGGCGGGGCCGTCTGTCTGCGGTGCGGGCGTCGGCGCGACCACGCCGGTTCCACCCGGAACCTCACCGCCCAAGGACGGCGTATCGCCCAGATCGGCGATATCACAACTATCTTCCAATTCGCACAGACGAAACTCCAGATCGCCGATGCGGTTCGTACCATCGACGGTGATGCTGTTGACGCGGAACTCCAGCTGTTCCGTCTTGGACGTCAGCCGCTGCAACTCCGCCTCGATCGCGTTCAGACGGTCAAGCGGCGTGTTCCCGGCCACACCGGTATTCACACCGCCCGTCGTTGACAGCTCGCGCCGCAGACGCTGCACATCCACATACAGCACAGTCAGTTGTTGCCTGATATCCGCCAGCGTTTCCTCTTGTTGCGCGGCCCCGGGTAACGGGGCCAGTAAAACGGCACAAATGGCGGCAACACGATACAACATGTTCGGTCCTTCGGTCTGGATCAGCTGGTCAACGCTGAGGTTGCCAGAACTGTAACGGCCCGACGGTTCTTCGCATAGCAACTTTCTTGCGAACACACCTCGATCGGGCGTTCCTTCCCGTAACTGGTCACTTCCAAACGGCTGGCGGGGACACCGCGGGACACCAGATATTCGCGCACCGCATTCGCCCGGCGAAAGCCCAGCGCGATGTTGTATTCGCGCGTGCCCTGCTCATCCGCGTGTCCTTCGACAACGGCACGATAATCCGCGTTGGTCATCAGCCATTGCGCCTGACCGTCCAATGTCGCCTGACCGGCGGGCGTGATGGTCGACGAATCCACCGTGAACAGGACGCGGTCCCCAATCGTCTGGTTAAAGAATTGCGGGCTCGTCGGATCGCTGGCCGATCCGGCCAGACCGTCAGCGCCAATACCGCCGTTTGCACCATCGGCACCGGCACCACCAGCGCCGCCGCCAAACCGGTCCGGGTTCGTACAGGCCGCCGTGGCCAGCGCCAGCAACAGCACGGTCGCGCGTGTCATCATTTTCATCGGAATTATCCCTGTTGTTTTCTGCTCATTTTGGCACAGCATAGCACGGGTTTCAGGCCAAGGGAATCACACTTCGTTACGGCTGAAGCGGCCCCCATGACGGGTCAGATGCGCCGCCTTGGATTTGCACGGGGCGCAGGTTACGGCCCGAAATGTCCACCGAGTACATCGACGAAGTCCCGCCCGCACCCTGCGTCTCGCGGCTGAACATGATCACACGGCCATTCGGCGCCCAAGTCGGCCCCTCATCAAGGAAGGACGAGGTCAAGAGCCGCTCTTCCGACCCATCTGTGCGCATCACACCAATATGGAACCGCCCTGCATTCTGCTTGGTAAACGCCACCAGATCACCGCGCGGCGACCAAACCGGCGTGCCATAACGACCCTCACCAAACGAAATCCGCCGCGCCTCGCCGCCATTGGCGGACATGATATACAGCTGCTGGGTCCCCGACCGGTCACTCTCGAACACGATCTGGCTGCCATCCGGCGATAGGCTCGGCGCGGTCTCAATCGACGGGGCCGAGGTCAGGCGAACATGCTGCCCAGACCCAAGATCAGTGCGATAGATATCGGTATTGCCCCCATTCGCGAGGCTGTAAATTACCGATCGACCATCCCGCGAAAACCGCGGCGAAAACGCCATTTCCCCCTGCGCGGTGGCAAGCTGCTGACGCCCCACATTGGCGACGTTCAAAACATTGATGCGGGGAAACCCACTCTCAAAGCTCGTATACAGCACCCGATCCCCATTCGGCGAAAACCGCGGCGCCAGCACAATCGCGCTGCTATCGGTCAAGAACTGCACATTCGCGCCGTCATAATCCATGACAGCAAGGCGCTTCTGCCGGTTATCCTTCGGCCCACTTTCCGAGACAAACACAACGCGGCTGTCAAAGTAGCCACCCTCCCCGGTAATCCGGGAATAAGTCGCATCCGCCACCTTATGCGCCATCCGTCGCCATCCATCGACAGTGCCCACAAGCTGCTGACCTTCGCCTAGTTCGGTGCCAGCAAAAACGTCATAAAGGCGGAATTTGACAACAAGCTGGTTGCCGTTGACTGCAACCGCACCGGTGATCAAACCCTGTGCATTCACGGCACGCCAATCGGCATATGCGATGGGCTGGGTGAATGACGAGACCTGAGAAATGAACGCTGTCGCTGGGACCTCACGGAAAAGCCCCGTATTAACTAAGTCTTGTACAACAAGACGCGATATATCGTTGGCCACCTGCGTCGCAGCAGCATTTTCCGCCTGAAACGTCGGGATCGCCAAGGGCAAGGGCTCAATCCGTGGCTGATTGAAATCCAGTTCCAGCGCCTGTGCCTGCAAAGCCCAAAGAAGTGCCAAGGTGGCAATGATTAGTCTCTTGAACATCTCAAACCTCATATGCTTTGCGCGCATCTTCTACATCCTGGATTTGCCAGCTGGCAAATACTTGCAGATGCGCGGTGTCTGTTCGGCGTTTCTGTGCCCGCATGTCAGTACTTCACTCCGGATGCATCAAAATTGCCCGTGATTTCGCGCCACTCTTCGTATTTATCGGGCGGCAATTGATATCCATCACTGCCCTGACAGCGCAAAATGGCACGGCGGGCCGCCTCGAAGGCGGTGTTGATCGCGGTGTCAGAAGCGCCCGATCCAGAGACCAGGGTCGGTGAACCGACTACTTTCCCGTCGCGGCCCAACTCAAAAAAGACAGTGATTTTGGCACGCGCAGCCTCAGAGCCGGGGTCAAGAACCCAGCACCTGTTCACAGCCACTCTGAAACCTTCAATCTCAGAACCGGTCATCGGTGGACCTGCAGGAACATTGGGGGCATCCGTGGCGGATGTGGTGCTGGTATCCTCCACAACACCTGCCAACACATCTTCAATCGACGTATCAGGCTCGGCGGGTTCGGTCGGCTCCGCTGGCTCTTGCACATCCGCAACCTGCGGCTCCTCCACCGGCGCAGGCCGATTTGGCCGCACCACCGGACGCACCGATGTGGCGGGCGCAACCGTCACGGGCTCTTCCGGGGCCGAAGGGGTATCATCCTGGTTCACAATCTCCGTCGTCGTCTCTTCAGGCGCCGTTTGCTCTTGCTCTTCCTGCACAACCTCCGGCTCCGCATCTGGTTCCTGCACAGCCTCATCGCGCGCGGCATCATCCACAGCAGCATCCGGGGGCGGCGGCGGGGTGGGTGTAGAGGCCACCACATCCGCCTGCCGTGGCGTTGGGTCTTCACTAACATCCAGATCCGGCGCGGGCGGGGTCGGCGCGGGTGCACTCGGCACGGATGGCGGCGTATCCGTCACATCAGCGACCGGCGGCGCCTGCGGTGGATCGGGCGGCGGCGTTTCGTCCACAGGCGGCTCGACCGGATCAGGGGGCGGGGCCACCTCAGTAGGCGTGCTTTCCGCTGGCGGCTCAGGCGCTTCATCCAAAACCGGCTGCACCGGCGCATCCGGCTCCGCCGTTCCCGGATCAGGCGTACTGGCTGCATTGAGCGCTGCGAATTCCTCACCACTGACAGTCGTCACCACCATCGTGTCGAACTCCAACGGGTCAGAATCCAACCCCCAGCCCAGCAAAAGCCAGCCGATAAGGACCGTGTGGCCCATACCTGAAATGATCGTGCCCGGCGTTTGCATCGCCCTACCCGCCTGTCTCCGGGTTGGCCACATCGGTCACAAGACCGATATTGGTGAAACCAGCGGCGTTCAGATCACCCATGATCTCAGCCACCGCATCCCAGCTATTGGCACCATCGGCACGCAGATAGATGCGGTCGCTTTCACGCTCCCCCGCAATCGCGGTCAAACGCGCGACCAGATCAGCACGCGGCGTCTCGGTCTCCTGAATGGACACCGCCCCATCCGCCGCAATCGTCACGGTCAACGGCTCCTCATCATCGGTCGGCAACGCCGTCGCCGCCGTCTCGGGCAATTCCACCGGCACACCGACGGTCAGCAATGGCGCCGCCACCATGAAGATGATCAGCAAAACCAACATCACATCCACGAACGGCGTCACGTTGATCTCGGACATCGGCTGCGTGCGCCCACCGCGACGGCGGCCCCTGCGACCACCCCCGCCTTTCGATTTCATGACACCTGCACCCATGGCCTAGCTATCCAGTTGACGGCTCAGAATGGTGGCGAATTCATCGGCAAAGGCCTCGTAGCCACCCACAATCCGATCACTATCCGCTGACAGCTTGTTATAAAATATCACCGCCGGGATCGCCGCCAAAAGGCCCAGACCAGTGGCCAGCAAGGCCTCCGCAATCCCCGGCGCCACAACAGCCAGGTTGGTATTCTGCGCTTCGGCAATCTCGATAAAGGCGTTCATGATACCCCAGACGGTGCCAAAAAGCCCCACAAACGGCGCGGTCGAGCCCACCGTGGCCAGCACCGGCAGGCCCCGCTGCAGCCGCGAAGCCTCTTTCGCAATCGCCACATCCATCGACCTGTCGATGCGGGCCGTCGCATTGGCGATCAGCTCACCCTCCTGCGTATGTGACCTGCGCCATTCGAGCATGCCCGCTGCGAAAATCTTCTGCGACGCACCATCCGGGTCCGTCCCGATCTTGTCGAACAGCCCGTCCAAAGGCTCGCCCGACCAGAAAGAGCGGTCAAAGATATCCGCCTCTGCGTGGGCTTTGCGGTACTGTATGATCTTGTCGATAATCACGGCCCAACACCAGATGGATGCGGCGATCAGCATGATCATGACCAGTTTGACGGTAATCGTGGCGCGCGCGAACAACGCCCACATGGTGAATTCCTGTGCTGCTTCCATATGCCTGCTCTGCCTGTTGGCCCGATTGGGGGCTCTGATTGGCAGCATTACTAACGCATCGGCGCAGGGAAATCCAACCAATCCGGCAGCGCCTCCTTAAATTATGGGTGATCTCAGTGAACAGACCGGCGAATTGCCGCCGGAAGACGTGCGACTGCACCGCTGGTCGTCAGGCAAACGACGGTGACCATGGCCGAAAACAACGTGACGTCCCCGCGCTTTACATCCTGACGAAACACGACACGCGCACCCGTGATGTGATCCATACTACTTTCAACAACCAACTGATCATCATAATGGGCAGGCGCAATATAATCCGCCTCCACCCGGCGGACGGCAAAGACAAAGCCCTCCGCCTTCATCTCCACCTGATCGATCCCCATCCCGCGCACCCACTCCGACCGGGCGCGTTCGATGAATTTCAGGTAATTGGCATAGTAGACAAGGCCCGCGAGGTCGGTGTCTTCGTAATAGACGCGGATGTGGAAGGTATGGGTCATCGTCGCCTCAATTCCTGTCAGCGGGCTACCTTATGAGGCCTATCACGACCGTCAAGATCATCGAGCCTGCGCCAATACATGCTGACAAACGGGCGTTTCGGTTATGATCATCTCTCAACACACCAAACTGGCCAAGCTCTTGGCGCACAAAACGCCCCGTTAACCAAAGGAACAGAACAAAGAACACGCCCATCCCATAGCTGTAGAGCAAACCCACAACAGATGACAAAGCACTGCCATCAGACGGCAAATCACCCATGATCCGCATTGCAACAAATGGACAGAAAGCCACGGCACCAAAAATCAGGACCTTAACCGCAGACCATATCTTTGCCTGCGACATCGGAAACTGGAAAACCCATGCGGAAACAAAGACAACTGCCCAGCCACCCACCGCGCCAAGTCCAATCGCAAAGATCGCCAACGGCAACTCTGCTAGAAAAAAGATCAAAGCGTGCGACCAACCCGCGCCTGCAACCGCAGCGCATGGCTCGCATCCCGCTCCATCGCGGGCATCACCGGGTCATAGGCCGCGCGGATCACGTCCGCGATCTCGGGCCGCAACACGGCCTTTCCATCAATCATCGCAAGGGGCGGCACCTCGTCAAACGCTGTGTCAGACCACAACAATATAGTCTGAACAGCTTGCGACAATGCTAACGTATCCGCACCCACCGATCCCAAATGATCATCCATCCGCAAAAACACAAACGCGGCCCTGATCGCACCGGCCTCATCAAAGCGGAAAATGCGATACTGGTTCGCATCCACAGCCTTCAGCCGCGCCACCAACGGCCCCAAATCCGGCACCAGCCGATCCAGATGCGGTACAGCAGGCAGCTCATCCCAGTCCTGACAAAAGAAAACCATCAGATTGGCGCCCAATTCCGGATCCGTCTCCGCCATCTGGTGCGCAGCCAAGGTCACGACCGCCTCGATCGCCCCCTTGAATACGGCCAAGGTCGCATCATCGACACCAAACACGACGGGCACAATCGGCCGACCCCAACGGGCAAACACATATTCCCCATCGGCACGGGTGAACAAATCCTCAACGCTTATCATCTTGCCAAAATACTCCCGGTCGCCATTTTCGCGCCATTGGTCCGAGCGACAATGGCGACGGCATCCGCCTTATCCCCCGAACAAGTCCGTCTGAGACTTCGGCGGCGCAATCCCCAAATGCTTCCACGCTCCCTGCGCCAACATCCGCCCCCGCGGCGTCCGCTGGATCAACCCTTTCTGCAAAAGATACGGCTCGATCACATCCTCCAGCGAATCCCGGCTTTCCGACAACGCCGCCGACATCGTCTCGACCCCGACAGGCCCACCGCCATACGACTCCGCGATCAGCCGCAGGTACCGCCGGTCCGCATTGTCCAGCCCCAGATGATCCACGCCCAGCCGGGTCAGCGCCCGATCGGCAATCGCCTGGGTCACCGTTCCATCGCCTTCGACAATGGCAAAGTCCACGACGCGGCGGAGCAACCGCCCCGCGATCCGGGGCGTGCCCCGCGCCCGGCGGGCAATCTCGCGCGCGCCTGCATCATCGGCAGGCGCGCCCATCAACCGCGCGCCCCGGGTGACGATCTGATGCAATTCATCTTCGGTATAGAATTCCAGTCGGGTCGGAATGCCAAACCGATCCCGCAACGGCGTCGTCAACAACCCCATTCGGGTCGTCGCGCCCACCAGGGTAAAGGGCTGCAACTCGATCCGCACCGTCCGCGCCGCAGGCCCTTCACCAATCACCAGATCCAGCTCGAAATCCTCCAGCGCCGGATACAGCACCTCTTCCACCGCCGGATTCAGGCGGTGAATCTCGTCGATAAACAGCACATCCCGCCTCTCAAGATTGGTCAGGATCGCCGCCAGATCCCCCGCCTTGGCCAGCACCGGGCCAGAGGTCATACGGAAATTCACCCCCAATTCCCGCGCCATGATCTGCGCGAGCGTGGTCTTCCCCAACCCCGGGGGGCCATGAAACAGCGCATGATCCATCGCCTCACCACGACGACGGGCGCTTTCGATAAACACCTTCAAATTGGCTCGCGCCTCGCGCTGCCCGATGAACTCATCAAGCGACTGAGGACGCAACGCACGATCCGCATCCTCGGGCTGAGGTTCAGGGCGCAGGGTGGGATCGGGCTGGGTCATGACCAACCCCTACCCCTTCGGCGCCAACAGCTTCAAGGCCGCGCGGATCAGGGCCGAGGTATCCGCTTCCGGTTCAACCCCCGCAGCCTCCGCCACCGCACTCGCCGCCTCGCCCGGCGCGTAACCAAGGTTACCCAAAGCAGACAACGCTTCGGCCTGCGCAGGATTGGCCTGTCGCACACCCCCGCCCCGAACCCGATCCGGGGCCTCCACCTCGATAACCCGATCATCGGCAGAGGCCGCACCCATCGCCATCACCGCGGGCGCCTTGTCCTTCAACTCGATCGCGACCCGCTGCGCCGTCTTCGGCCCCACACCTTTGGCCTTGGCAATCGCATTCCAGTCACCCAGCGCAATCGCACGGCTGACACCATCGGCACCGATCGTCCCCAGAATAGCCATCGAGGCCTTGGCCCCGATCCCCTGCACCGACATCAGCAAGCGGTGCCATTCCTTCTCGACCAGCGTGGTAAATCCGAACAACTGCAGATTATCCTCACGCACTAGCAAATCGGTATAGAGCGCCACCACCTCACCATTGCCGGGCAGCCCCGCCATCACACGGTCCGACACATAAACAACATAGCCCACGCCACGCACGTCGATCAGCACGTGATCAGCCGCGCGATATTCCAGCCGCCCTGCGATCTTCCCGATCATGCGCCCGCCTTCGCCAAAGCGGCGTCCAACGCCCCGCGCGACTGCAGGTGGTGCGCGTGGCAAATCGCGATGGCCAAGGCATCTGCCGCATCCGGCCCGTCGATCTGCGCACCGGGCAGTTGCAGGCGGATCATATGATCGACCTGATGTTTCTGGGCATGGCCCACGCCCACCACGGTCTTTTTGATCGTGTTGGGGGCGTATTCTCCCACCGGCAGTCCAGCCTGCGCAGGCGCCAACAGCGCAATCCCCCGCGCCTGACCCAGTTTCAGGGTCCCCGCCCCGTCCTTGTTGACAAATGTCTGCTCGACAGCGGCGACGTCAGGTGCATGATCGGCGATCAAGACGGATAATTGTTCGTACAGCGACAACAGGCGGCTTGGCAGATCATCGCCCTGTGACCGGCACACGCCATTGGCAATATGAGAGATACGGGACCCATCTGCAGCAATGATCCCCCAGCCCATATTCCGCAGGCCGGGATCGATCCCCAAAACACGCATTGCTCGCCCCGTTCTTATTGTTCTGCGATAGGGCTAGCACAAAACGCGAACAAAGACCAAGAACCTTTCATACACCGCACTGGGATACGCCGCGACCATCCTGCTCATATGTGCTGAAATTGAAGGTGACGTAACGTCCTGAAACATATGAACTTACGGCAAAATACGCACAAAAATAAGGCATTCTGAAAACGCATATGAGTCATGCAAAAAAGGTGTCTGGTCAGGTCCAAAACACCCTCCTACATGCGGATCATCTTGGAAACGCTGCGACGCAGCAAAATCAAAGGAACCGGCCATGGCCAATATCGACACCACCCGCCCCGCCGCTGGCCTGTCCGCCAGTGCATTCTTCAACATCGCCACACCTGTATTCGGTGCGATCATTGACTGGAACAACCAGCGTGTGACACGCAACGCCTTGTCCAAACTGTCCGACCGCGAGTTGGAAGACATCGGTCTGGCCCGTGGTGACATCGACCAGATCGCACGTCGGGTTATCCGCTAACCCAAATGCCTTATGGTCATGCCGTTGGACCGCCAACCGGCATGACCCTCACACCACTCACCAAAACAAAAGCCGCATCCCACAGGGTGCGGCTTTTCCATTTCAACATGCGACTTGAGATCAGAGCAGCAATGACTCGATTGATCCGGCGATGACGACAGTCGCTGGATCGGCATGCATGACCCATGCGCCGACCTGTTCCATCATCGATCCGTTGCTCAATTCAGCGACCCGGTTCAAATATTCGGTTTCGCCCAGATAAGCGAACAGAAAGCCCTTGAACAAAAAGCCAAGTACGACAAGAACAACCAGTCCTTTCAGCGGAAAGCGTGGCTTGTACATGCGTGGTCGCGCAACGATCAGTCCGTCAGCACTCACCGTCTTTACCGCACCACCACTGGCCATGCGGTCATGGCGGCGCACGATACGCTTCAATCTTTTGTCAAATGGGACATGGGCTTGGGCCATGTAATCCTCCAAAAACGATGTCACCTACGCGAGGTGCTATTAAAATTCCCAACAAATGGGACCATAACAAGGCAAATCTGAATTTATTGTGCCTTTGGACACGGAGTAGGTCAAATCTTGCGCATCGTTAGGGTGGTCCAGTCAACAATTTGACCTGAATCAATCAGATTGAACCCATTTTGTCGATAAATATCGCCCAATTCTGCCGCTTGCTCATTCAGAATCCCCGAGAGAATCACATGCCCGTTACTTTGGACATGTGCTGCGATATCCGGCGCAAGGGCGGCCAAAGGGCCTTTCAGGATGTTGGCGAACACCAGATCAAAGGGGGCGGCGGTCGTCAAAACCGAATGATCGAACCCCGTCGCCGTGACACAATTCACCCGTCCGGCCAGCCCATTTGCCGCCACATTTGCGACAGCGACATCGACGGCCACAGGGTCAATATCACTCGCGATGATCCGCGCATCCAGCACTTTCGCCGCCGCCATGGCCAAAACCGCGGTGCCACAGCCGATATCGGCGACGTTGCGCGGTGTCACGCCAGTGGCCAGCAACCCGTCCAACGCCTGCAAGCAACCAAGTGTCGTCCCGTGATGGCCCGTGCCAAACGCCATCTGCGCCTCGATCAGCAACGGCACGGCATCCGCAGGCACCTTGTCCGCATCATGCGCGCCATGGACGAAAAACCGCCCCGCGACGACGGGCGACAATTCCCGCTGGACCTTCGACACCCAATCCTGATCCGGGATCTCGGATATGGTGAACGGCTTGGCATCGTGCAAAGCCGACAAAACCGCCAGCGCCCCCGCATCCGGGCTCTCGGTGAAGTACGCACCCACTTCCCACAGGCCCGAACCATCCTCGACCTCGAACACCCCCACACCCGTGGGTTCGGGTGTCACGGCCTCTAAATCTTCGGCGAGGGCATAGGCGGGCTCTTCCCCGGTCAACGTGGTCAAAGCGGAATAGGTCGTCATGTCAGCGCCTCTTTCGGGTTCGTCTCCCGTTAGGCCCTGCCCTCCACCGGGTCAAGCAGTGGCGGGTCCGCCATCACCGCCGCAACCACCTTCTCTGCCCAACGTGCATAAACCTCTGGGCCGGGATGGAAACCATCTGGCGACATATTGCTGTGATCCAGCTCCATATCCGCCTTCAGGTAAACGCAGTCGTCATGCGACGAGACCAGGCCGACCAACGCCCGATCGAACATCTCCGCCCGCCGCCCGACCGTCCAACGCAAAGGCTGGGGCAGCAACGGAAACTGCGACACCGGCGGCAAACCTGAAACGACGATGCGACGCGCCCCGAAATCCTGTCGCAATCTGGTGATCAGCGTCTCTTGCTGGTGCAACCAGCGGCGCAAGGGGACAGCCTTGGTCACATCGTTCACGCCCAGTGCCGTCACAACCACATCATAGGGGCCATCCGGCACATCCGGCAGCCATTCCAGCACATCCCCGGTCCGCGCACCGGTCTTCGCAATCAGTTCGAACGACACCGACGCCACCGGCGACAAGCCTCGTGTCACGTGGCCCAGCAACGCCTGATCCTGCATCTCCACACCGACACCCGCGGCAGACGAATCCCCCAGGATCAGAATGCGCAAGGGGGGGCCGTCGCCAACTTGGCCCGACCGTTCGCCGGGCGGCTCGGGCAATGCCAATGCCCGCGACTTGGCGTAGACAGCCTGTGCCGCAAGAACAGGAAACAACCCCACTCGCGCCGCAAGATCGACGATCATGGGTCAGACACCGACGCCAATCGGGCAAGTCACACCAGTCCCACCAATCCCGCAATAACCATTCGGATTCTTCGCCAGATATTGCTGGTGGTAATCTTCGGCAAAATAAAACGCCGGCGCGTCGACAATCTCGGTCGTGATCGCCCCATACCCGGCCTCAGCCAGACGCGGAGCGAATGCCTCTTTCGACGCCTCGGCCGCCGCCTTTTGCGCAGGCGAGTAGGTATAAATCCCCGACCGATATTGCGTGCCGCTATCGTTGCCCTGCCGCATGCCTTGGGTCGGATCATGGCCTTCCCAGAACACCTGCAACAGCTGGTCATAGGAAATCACGGCAGGGTCATAGATCACCCGCACCACCTCATTATGGCCGGTTTTGCCCGAACACACCTCTTCATAGGTCGCATTCGGGGTATAGCCCCCCGCATAACCCACCATGGTCGATTGCACACCATCCAGCTTCCAGAACATCCGCTCGACACCCCAGAAACAGCCCATGCCGAACATGGCCTCTTCCATCCCGTCCGGCACCTCGCCGGTCAGGGCGTTGCCATAAACGTAGTGTGTCTGCGCTGTCGGGATCGGCGTCGAACGACCCGGCAAAGCATCCTTCTCTGCCACCAACTCGGATTTCGCACGGTTCATGAAAAACATGTCAGATCTCCTTTGGTCCGAATATAGGTGGGGACGGCGCGAATTCTACTCCGCAGGCGCCAGCAACCGGCCCTGAAACACGGTCTCGTGACCTGGCGCCGGATGGCGGGGGATCAGGAGCGACAGGAACAACGACACAATCGCCATCCCCGCCGCCAGCAAAAACACCAGCCCCGGCGATTGCAGCCAGATGTAGCCGAGCAATGCCGGCAGAAAGACCGCCGCGATATGGTTGATCGTAAACGCCACAGCCGCCGTCGGCGCGATATCCTGCGGGTCGGCAATCTTCTGAAAATACGTTTTGATCGCCAGCGCGAGGCTGAAAAAGATGTGGTTCACCACATACAGGGTCGTCGCCAGCACCACGCCCCAGCCAAAATAGTAAATCCCGCCATAGGCAAAGAACACGCCACACAGGCCGACATATTCAAAGATCAACGCCCGCCGTTCCCCAAACACGGCGACCAGTTTCCCCAGAAACGGCGCGGCGATCATGTTGATGATCAGGGTCAGCATGAACAACCTGGTGATGTCATCGACGGCAAAGTCGAACTGCTCCACCATCATAAAGCCCGCGAAAACGACAAAAATCTGCCGCCGCGCGCCCGACATGAATTGCAGTGCATAATACAGCCAATAGCGCTTGCGCAGCACCATCTTCTTGGTCTGCGGATGGGGCGTTTCGAACTGGGGATAAGCAAACAGACAGAACCCCGCGACCACGGCGGTAAAGCCACCGGACAGCCAATAGACGATGTTATAAGTCAGACCAAAGCGATCCCAGCTAACGACAATCAGAAGGTAAACGATCAACGTCGCCCCCGACCCCGCCGACAGGATCCAGCCGAGCGTCTGCGGAGCGCGCGCCTTGTCAATCCACTGCAACTGCAGCGACTGATTGACCGTCTCGTAATAATGAAACCCGATTGACGACAGCATCGTCACCGCCAGAATCCCACCCATTGTCGGAAACTGCGCCGTCACCGCCGTGGCAGCACCCAGCATCGCCAACGCCACAAGGCCCAACACCTGTTCACGAATGAACATGATCAGCGCGATCACCCCGATGGCAAAGAAACCCGGAATCTCGCGGACCGTGTGCAGCCAGCCAATGTCCGAGCCATCGAACGACGCCACCTCGATGACGAAGTTATTGAGCAGCGCCGACCACGTCGCAAACGCCACGGGCATGGCCATCGCCATGACGAACAACAGCGCCACCGGCCTGCGCCAAACCGGCAGGCTATGGGCATCTTCCAACTGCACGATCTTCATAAATCCGATTTACGCCCCTCGCCGGGAAATGGCGAGCCTTGACTTTTCACTCCACTTGTATAGAAATAACAATACAGTCGGAGAGAAACATGGCCCGCCCCAAATCCTACAACCGCGACGAAGCGATCACCAAAGCCTGCTACGCGTTCTGGGAACACGGCTATGCCGCGCTGGGTATCCGCGCCATCGAAGACCTGACCGGCCTGAACAAATTCGCGATCCGCACCGAATTCGGCGGGAAAGAAGGGCTCTACCTCGCCGCCCTCACCCACTACCATCAGGCCGCCAAACACACCGTTCTGGCCCCACTCAAAACCGGCGGCCTCCCCGCGATCCGCGATTTCTTCACCGGGCTCATCTCCGATGGCAGCATCAATTCCAGCCCATGGGGTTGTCTCATGGTGAACACCGGCATCGAAAACGCCGAGATCGACAGCGCAGCGCTCAAAGAAACCTCAGACGCCTACTGGACCGACCTGCACACACATTTCTGCGCAGCACTCGAACACACCGACCTGCCGGTCGAAGACACCGCCACCGGCCTCGTCAACGCCGCCATGGGCATCCACACCGCCAATCGCATCGCAGGCTCCGCGCACGGCGGGCGATATCTGGTCACCCTCATTCACCAGATGCTCGACCAATGGGAGGCCGGACATGCCAGCCCAACTCACTGAATTCACCGAAATCCCCGACCTGCCGGGCATCTACACCGCAACCAAGGGCGGGCTGCGCTGCAACGCGATCCGGCTAAGCGACGACACCCTCTGCCTGCACAGCCCCGTCGCGGGCTTCGGCGATATCGCCAAATCCAGCCTCGAAACCCTAGGCAAGGTCAGCGCGCTCCTCGCTCCCAACCAATACCACAACAAAGGACTGCCCGAATACGCCGCAACCTTTCCGAGCGCCGCCCTGATCGCGCCAATGGCCTGTCACGAAAGGCTGACCAAGATCACAGGCCTGACCTTCCAAAGCCCCGCCATTCTCGATCTTCCCGACACCGTGCAAATCATCACACCCGAAGGGCTCAAAACCGGCGAAATCTGGCTCTGCACCAAAACCGCATGGCTGGTCACTGACGCCTTCGCCGGTCCCGCCAAGCCGGGTGGAGACGCCACATTGCTCAAGACCTTCCCGCGCTACGGGATCGGCGACGCGCAAACCTACCGACAATGGATCACCAAGTTCATCGCCAAAAACCCGCCGACAACCCTGATCCCCTGCCACGGCGCAATCGTGTCCGACCCGAAACTCGGTGATCAACTGCGGGCTCTAACATCCGATCTTGGTTAATCAACCGTCACCGCACGTTGCGTTAATCACGCGGCGACCGCGCGCGAAGGTCCGATGGAATTCCGATGATATTCCGATGCAATTCCGATAGGCGCTTTTGCGGCCAGCACCGCCGTTAACCATCACCGACTGAGGCGTTCAAGCCTCTTGCGCCAACCGCGCTTCCAGCACGTCGAACGGCACTCCCGGCTCGTCCTTCGCCCCCCGAATGACCAGCGACGTCTTCACGCTCGCCACGTTATCCGCACTGGTCAATTCCTCGGTTAGAAAGCGCTGAAACGTGCGCAAATCCGGCGCGACACACTTCAAGATAAAGTCCACCTCGCCATTCAGCATGTGGCACTCACGCACCAGCGGCCAGCCCTGACACCGTTCCTCAAACGCGCTCAGATCAGCCTCCGCCTGACTGACAAGACCCACCATGGCGAACACCTGCACCTCGAAGCCCAGTTCGCGGGCATCGACATCCGCATGATATCCCTGGATAAATCCCTGCTCTTCCAGCGTCCGCACCCGGCGCAAACATGGCGGGGCCGAGATGCCGACGCGCTTGGCCAGTTCCACATTCGTCATGCGACCATCGGCCTGCAATTCCGCCAGAATCATGCGGTCGATATCGTCCAGTTTCGTTCCCGGCATCATATTCCCTGTCGATTTTTGCAAATACTACGCCAGCGCCAAGCCGTGCGCAACAATGTTTCACATGGCAGCAAGAAAATAACGCTTCACGCGACCGTGCGGTCCCCTTTCAAGATCGCAAGGCGCTCGCTATATCGGGACAACGCCAGTCGCACGAGGTCTGCCATGTCCACCACCCGCCATACCAAAGTTCTGATCATCGGCTCCGGCCCTGCCGGTTACTCCGCCGGCGTCTACGCTGCGCGCGCGATGCTGGAACCGATCCTTGTTCAGGGCCTGGAACCCGGCGGGCAACTGACAACGACAACCGAGGTCGAAAACTGGCCCGGCGACACCGAGGTCCAAGGCCCCGACCTGATGGTCAGGATGGAGGCACATGCCCGCGCCATGGGCTGCGAAATGGTGGGTGACATCATCACGGAACTCGACCTGCAGCATCGGCCCTTCACCGCGAAATCCGACAGCGGCACGATCTACACCGCCGACGCGGTGATCCTGTCCACCGGCGCGCGGGCCAAATGGCTGGGCCTGCCGACCGAGGACAAATTCAAAGGCTTCGGCGTCAGCGCCTGCGCGACATGCGACGGGTTCTTTTACCGAGGTCAGGAAATCGTCGTCGTGGGCGGCGGCAATACGGCGGTGGAAGAGGCGTTGTTCCTCACCAACTTCGCCTCCAAAGTCACGCTGATCCATCGCCGCGACGAATTACGGGCCGAGAAAATCCTGCAGAACCGCCTGTTCAAGAACGAAAAGATCGAAACGCTCTGGTTCCACGAAATCGATGAAGTCTTCGGGTCCGAGGATCCGCTCGGCGTCGAAGGGGTGCGGGTCAAACACACCAAAACAGGCGCGATCACCGAAATCCCCTGCAAGGGCGTCTTCATCGCCATCGGCCACGCCCCCGCCTCGGAACTGGTCAAGGACCAGCTGGAAACCCATAACGGCGGCTACGTGAAGGTCGCACCCGGCACGACCCGCACCGCCATCCCCGGCGTCTTCGCGGCAGGCGACCTGACCGATCACGTCTATCGTCAGGCCGTTACCTCCGCAGGTATGGGTTGCATGGCCGCACTGGACGCCGAAAAATTCCTTGCAGAACAAGAGGATATGCCAGCCGCGACCGCCGCTGAATAAGGCGTGGACCACACGATCACGCTGAACGGCATCTACTATCGCATGAAGGCGCTGGCCGAAGCGGATGACATCCTCAGCCCCGCCCGCGCCCTTGAAGGCAGGTTCCACCGCGACGGGCAGCGAGCCCTATATTTATCGTCCACACCCGAAGGCTGCGTGGTCGCGACAGCGCGCTACACCGATGCCACGACACCCGAACGTGGCATTTTTCCTTTGCAGGTCACGAATGCCCAAGTCGTTGATCTGAGAAACAAAACCGAAACGAATGCGCTGCAGATCGACACAACGCATCGCGCACTGGAATGGCAGACACTCCGCGAAAAGGGCTTGCCCTCCCCCACCTGGGACATCGCCGACCGCGTCCGAGAACTGGCCCTCGATGGGATGCTCTACGCCTCGCGCTCGGACCCAGCGAAAACACACCTGACGCTTTTCCGCTGGAACGAAACAGGGACCGAGGCGCAGGTCACCCGCGCCGGCCCACCGATCCCTGAAAACGCTTTATAGGTCAACGGCCCCGCGCTACGCTCTGGCCATGACCTACGCCCCCGCCCTCGACCACATCCCCGGCCCACCGCCCAAGCCGCTGGTCGGCCACACGCTGGACCTCTTGCGCGACAGCTATGGGCTGCACAAACGCGCCGCGGAACAATACGGGCCGATCTACAAAACCAAGGTTCTGGGACGGTGGAGCGTCGCACTGAACAACGCCGATGGTCTGGAATACATCCTCAGCGATCCCGACAGGATCTTCTCCAGTGCGGGCGGCTGGAACATGCTGCACACGATCTTTCCGCGCGGGCTGATGCTGCGCGATTTCGACGATCACCGGGCACATCGGCGGATTATGCAGGCCGCGTTCCGCAAGCCGGTGATGGACGCCTATCGCGACCGGATGACGGAAACACTCGACCGTCTGATCGGCGACTGGCCCGTCGAACAGCCGTTCAAATTCTACCCGGCGGTCAAGACCATGACCCTGCAAATGGGCGGCGCAGTTTTCATGGGGCTGCCCGTCGACGACCCGCGCGTCCCGCAGCTGAACCACGCTTTCGAGGCCGAGGTCGCCGCCTCGATCAGCCCCATCCGCAAACCGCTCCCCTTCACCAAACTGCGGCGTGGGATGAGGGCGCGAGAATACCTGACGGGAACCTTCCGGGACATGATACCGGAGCGGCGCAAGACGGGGGGCGATGATTTCTTCAGCCAGATGTGCCTCGCGCAGGACGAGGATGGCAACGCCTGGACCGACGAAGAAATCGTCAACCATTTCAATTTCTTGATGATGGCCGCCCATGACACGACGGCGGCGAGTCTGACCAAGATGATCTGGGCGATGGCGACTTATCCCGAGTGGCAGAACCGGATGATCGCCGAGGTCGACGCCCTGGGTGAAACCCCCATCGACGATGAGGCCATGGCGGCGCTCAACGTCACCGAAAGGGTATTCAAGGAAAGCCTGCGCCTCATGCCACCCGCGCCGTTCATCCCGCGACAGGCCACCCGCGCATTCAGCTTTGGTGGTGTCGATTTCCCGGCAGGCACCGGGGTGGTCGGCGCCCCCTGCACGATCCTGCGGTCCTCAGACCACTGGACCCGGCCCGACACGTTCGACCCCGACCGTTTCGCACCCGACCGGGCCGAGGATCAAAGCCACCGCTATGCCTGGGCGCCCTTCGGAGGCGGGGCGCATAAATGCATCGGGCTGCACTTTGCAACCATGCAGGTCAAGGTGTTCATGACGCTGCTCTTGCGCCGGTATCGGGTGGCGCACGCGGACAATGCCCCCATCACATGGCAGCGCGTTCCGATCCCCTATCCGAAAAACGGCCTGCCGATCCGGCTGATCCCGCGCAAAGGCTGATCCGTTCCACGAACGCGCCAGAGGGGCGAATGCGGTCCTTATCGCGCGTGATCCGCTAGACATTGCCCGCATTCCGGGTCTATCCCACGCGCGAAACACAAATGAAGGTCTTGAGAATGCAGCAGGATTTGGCCCCGATCCCAGAGCTTTACGTCTCATACGACAGCGCGCAAAAGATGAAGGCAGAGGCGGCGAACCTTGTCAGCCACGACCTCAGCCCGCGCCAGATCTGTGATCTGGAACTGTTGATGAATGGCGGTTTCAACCCGCTCAAAGGTTTCCTGTCGCAAGCCGATTACGACGGCGTCGTCAATAACATGCGCCTGGCCGATGGCACGCTCTGGCCGATGCCGATCACACTGGATGTGACCGAAGGCTTTGCCGAAAGCGTCGAAGTAGGACAGGACATCGCCCTGCGGGATCAAGAGGGCGTGATCCTCGCCACCATGACGGTCACCGACAAATGGATACCCGACAAGGCGCACGAGGCGGAAAAGGTGTTCGGTGCCAACGACTTGGCCCACCCCGCCGTCAACTACCTGCACCACACCGCAGGTGCCGTTTACCTCGGTGGCCCCGTCACCGGCATCCAGCAACCGGTGCACTATGATTTCCGCGGTCGCCGCGACACGCCCAACGAACTGCGCGCCTATTTCCGGAAACTCGGCTGGCGCAAGGTCGTAGCCTTCCAGACCCGCAACCCCCTGCACCGCGCGCATCAGGAATTGACCTTCCGCGCCGCGAAAGAGGCGCAAGCGAACTTGCTGATCCATCCCGTCGTCGGCATGACCAAACCCGGCGATATCGACCACTTCACCCGCGTCCGCTGCTATGAGGCGGTGCTGGATCAATACCCCTCGTCAACGACGACGATGAGTCTCTTGAACCTCGCCATGCGCATGGGCGGCCCGCGCGAGGCCGTTTGGCACGGCCTGATCCGCAAGAACCACGGCTGCACCCATATGATTGTGGGCCGGGACCATGCCGGGCCGGGAAAGAACAGCCAGGGCGAGGATTTTTACGGCCCTTACGATGCGCAGGACCTGTTTCGCGAACATCAGGACGAAATGGGCATCGAGATGGTCGACTTCAAACACATGGTATATGTGCAGGACCGGGCGCAATACGAACCGGCGGACGAAATCCACGACCGGGATGAGTTGACGATCCTGAACATCTCGGGCACCGAACTGCGGCGGCGTCTGTCCGAGGGGCTGGAAATCCCCGAGTGGTTCTCATTCCCCGCCGTGGTGTCAGAGCTGCGCAAGACGCGCCCACCCCGGGCCGAACAGGGCTTTACCGTGTTCTTCACCGGCTTTTCCGGGTCGGGCAAATCAACCATCGCCAACGCGCTGATGGTCAAGCTGATGGAAATGGGCGGACGGCCCGTGACCTTGCTGGACGGCGATATCGTGCGGAAGAACTTGTCGTCCGAACTGGGCTTTTCCAAGGAACACCGCGACCTGAACATCCGGCGGATCGGCTATGTTGCGTCGGAAATCACCAAAAACGGCGGCATCGCGATCTGCGCGCCGATCGCGCCCTACGCGACGACGCGGCGCGCGGTGCGGGAAGAGATCGAACAATTCGGCGCGTTTCTCGAGGTGCACGTGGCGACATCCATCGAGGAATGCGAACGGCGCGACCGCAAGGGGCTGTATAAGCTGGCACGCGCGGGCAAGATCAAGGAATTTACCGGGATTTCAGACCCTTATGATGTACCGGACAACCCCGAACTACGGGTCGAGACCGAGAATGTGCCCGTCGACAACTGCGCGCATCAGGTGATCTTGAAACTGGAAAGTATGGGCCTGATCAAGGCGTAGGGTGGGTTTGAACCCACCTTACCTAGTGCACCGTCACCGGATGCATCTGATGTTCGCGCGCCAAATGAAAGGCGAGTTGTTCGTTGGCGACCAAGGCCAAACGCTCACCATCGGCATTGTGCACTGAAAACAGCGTCTCCAGATCGCCAGCATGTTCCTGCACCTCATCGGGCAGATCAGCTACGGCGACAGGCTTCACGTAAACGATACCTTCACCCATGGCTTTCAGATCGAACTTACTATTCATTGCTTAACCTTTCCGAATATTGATCGTTTGCACCACGCGATCGGGGACCGCCCTGGTCAGATCGACATGCAGCAACCCGTTTTCCATCATCGCCTCACCCACATCGACACCATCGGCCAGCACGAATGACCGCTGAAACTGACGGGCAGCTATGCCGCGATGCAGATATACCCGCTCTGCGCTGTCATCCTTCTGCCGCCCGCGAATGACTAAGGAGTTATCCTCAACCGTGATCGCCAATTCGCTTTCCGCGAAACCCGCAACAGCCAGCGTGATCCGGTACGAATTTTCCGAGGTTTGTTCGATATTGTAAGGGGGGTAACCTTCATTCCCGCTTTTCGCGGTGCGTTCGACCAGCCGTTCCAGCTGTTCAAAGCCAAGCAGGAACGGATGCGTTCCCAAAGCCAATTTCGTCATGAGACATGCCCTTTTCGTCAAGCGACTGTCGGAGTGCGGCCCCGATTACGGCGACCTTCTTGAAAAATATGGGTGTCTGATGGGCCATGATCAAGAGGAAGATGTCGCAAATCCAGTCATTTGACCCTATCTTAACGTCAGCCGAGTTGCCAAAAGACGGACAAAGATCGCGATGAACACGAACGCCAAGATGGAACAGGACGAGGTTTTGCGCGTCAAACTCGCCGTGCTGCGCCGGGAACATCGTGATCTGGACGAGGCGATCGAAGCGCTGCATGAACGCCCCAACGCCGATATGCTGACCGTGCGGCGGCTGAAAAAGCAGAAACTGGCACTGAAAGACCAGATCGCGGCACTCGAAGACCGCATTTTGCCAGACATTATCGCCTGACCCGGATTGCGGCCTGCCATCCCGCCGCTATAGTGCCGCTTCATTTTGCGGACGGGACAGATCGGCATGACGCAACCACAGGTCGGGATCATCATGGGCAGCCAATCTGATTGGCCCACCATGAAAGAGGCCGCGGCGATCCTGGATCAGTTGGGCATAACGCATGAGGCGCGGATCGTGTCAGCCCACCGCACGCCCGACCGGCTGTGGGATTACGGGAAACAAGCCGCCGATCGCGGCCTGCAAGTGATCATCGCGGGCGCCGGTGGTGCCGCACATCTGCCCGGCATGATGGCCTCGAAAACCCGGGTGCCAGTGATCGGTGTGCCGATCCAGACCAAAGCCTTATCCGGAGTCGACAGCCTTTATTCCATTGTCCAGATGCCACGCGGTTTTCCCGTCGCCACCATGGCCATCGGCGCCGCAGGCGCAGCCAATGCAGGCCTGATGGCCGCGGGCATCCTCGCGCTGCAAGACCCCGACCTCGCCCAGCGCCTTGATCAATGGCGGGCTGATCTGTCGGCCTCGATCCCGGACATACCGCAAGATGACTGACCCCCTGCCACAGGGCGCCACGATCGGCATATTGGGCGGAGGACAGCTGGGGCGCATGCTGTCGGTCGCGGCCGCGCGGCTCGGCTTCAAAACCTGCATTTTTGAGCCCACGGGCGATTGCCCCGCAAGCCACGTGGCCAATTTCCATTTCAAGGCCGATTACAACGACACCGACGCGCTGCAGCGCTTTGCCCAAAGCGCCGATGTCATCACCTACGAATTCGAAAACATCCCCACGGCGGCCCTTGATGCGCTCGAGGCGATCAAGCCGATCCACCCCAACCGCCAGGCGCTTGCCACCAGCCAGGACCGACTGACCGAAAAGACATTCCTGCGCGATCTGGGGTTGCAAACGGCCCCCTTCGCCAATGTTGCATCCGCCGACGATCTGACCGCAGCACTAGCGGATATCGGCACCCCCGCGATCCTCAAGACACGTCGAATGGGCTATGACGGCAAGGGGCAGGCACGGATCATGTCGGCTGACGACGCAGACGCAGCACTCACAACGATGAACGATGCCCCCGCCATCCTCGAAGGGTTCGTCGTTTTCAGCCATGAGGTGTCCGTCATCGGCGCACGAGGGCTTGACGGGTCGGTCGCCTGCTACGACCCCGGCGAAAACGTACATAAGCACGGCATCCTGCGCACCACGACCGTGCCAGCGCGCCTTAGCCCCAGCCAACGCAGCGACGCGGTGCTGATCGCCGCCCGCATCCTGAATGCGCTGGATTATGTGGGCGTCATGGGGGTAGAGTTGTTCGTCACGCCGCAAGGCCTGATCGTCAACGAAATCGCCCCGCGCGTGCACAATTCCGGACATTGGACGCAAAACGGCTGCACCATTTGCCAGTTTGAACAGCATATCCGCGCCATCGCCGGCTGGCCGCTGGGTGACGGATCGCGGCACGCGGACGTGGTGATGGAGAACCTGATTGGTGACGATATCAACGGGCTACCCGATATCGCCAAGACCGACACCGCCATTCATCTTTATGGCAAAGCGGACGCCAAGCCGGGCCGCAAAATGGGTCACGTGAACCGGATCAAGACACGGGCTTAGGGACTACTCTGTCCCCAAAATCACCCCGGTCAGGCTCAGGTCATGATCAAACTGCCCGTCCCGCAGAAACGCCAGAACCTCTTGAATCACCAGTGGATTGTTCATCATGAACGTATGTGTCACGGGCAATTCGATATGGTCCGTCATCCCATCCAACCGCGTGGATGAAACGGATACCTTTCCGTCATCCGCCCCATCGATCAGCGTCGAATAAACCGGGTTCAACGTCCGGTTCCCCGCGATCACCCCGACCTCGTATTCCGGTAGGCCCAGCTGGTTGGGAAAGCTCTCGTCCCCGGTGCCCAGCTGTAGCCCGGCAGGTCCGTTGACCCATTCGAACGGCTCAAAATCACCGAAGATATCGACCAGCTGCGAACCCGAATTGGGCGGCCCCAACATCACCACGCGGCCCATCTTGCCCGGGCGGTTTTTGGTCAACCACGCCCGCGCAAGGATCCCGCCCATGGAATGCGTGACGAAATGCACCGTCCGGTCACCGCACGCGGCCACATCCTCGGTCAGGTGTTCATCGACCAGTGTTTGGATCGTCGCCTCGGTCGAAGGATAGCCGCGATTGACGACTGTATATCCTTCGTTCTCGAGCACGATCTGCATTGGCGTGAACGAAATCTCGGTCCGCGCGAGGCCGTGCAACATGACGACGCAATCCTCTGCCGCGGCAGAGCTGGCCATAATGGCAGCAAGTAGGGCGCTGAGATATCTCATGACACGTCGATATCATTCCTTTGTAAGAACCGCGCAAACATTTACGCGATGACCCTGCGTCGCGGGATCAGTGATACGCCGATGCCACCCAAAACAAGGGCGCCCGACAGGATCAGGCGGGCCGTCAAAGGCTCATCGAGCAGCAGCACACCGGCCGCCACCGCGATCACCGGGACGCTCAACTGTGCTATCCCCGCGACGGTCGTGGGCAATGACGGCAAAACCCGATACCACAGCGCATAGCCAAGGCCGGATGTAACTGCACCCGCGACGATGGCGGTGATGACACCACCTGCACTCAGGTCGCCAAGGCCAATCAGCAGCAAGGCGAAACCGGTAACAGGCAGGCACAAAAGGAAATTCGCCGCCGTCGCGCCCAAGGCGTCCGGCTCACCGCGGCCCAGCAAGGTGTAGACTGCCCATCCGACTGCGGCGCATGTCATGGCCAATGCACCGCCCACCGGCACGGCGGCCTCTCCAGCTGGCCACAGCAAAATTCCCAAACCGATCAGGGCCACAACCGCCCCGATCCAGCGCTGCAATGGGATCCCCTGCCTTTCGACGACGGCCCAACCAAAAACGACGACCTGCAACACACCGAACAGGATCAGCGCACCAAGACCGGCGCCAAGGCTGATATAGGCCCAGGAAAATCCGATCATGTAGACGGCCAGCGACAGCGCCCCGGCGAACCTGCGAACGCCCACCAAGATGGGTCGCGCGGCCTGGCGCGGCAGGACCAGCACCCACAGCATCAGCGCCCCCGCCGCCACACGGATCGTGGCGAAATCCATCGGGTCCATGCCGTATCCCGCCACGCCGATCCGGTTCAGGATGGAATTCGCGGCGAAGGCCGTCATCGTCAGGGCGACCAGAAGAAAAAGCTGCATTGATAAGGTCACCCGCCTGATAGATGTCTGCGGTTTGTGGTAACGCTGTCGATATATCCGGTCCAGCCACCCCGCGAAAACGTGAGATTTTTCTGGACCATAGCCGCCGTTGCGCTAACGTTTCGGGTCGGTAGCGATAGGATATCCCGCGTGAGCATCGTTTTGATCTTGGGCAGTGGCCCCAACGTGGTCACCTGCCGGACATGGCCGCGCGCACCGTTCGACGATATCGTCGCGATCAACAACGCATGGGCCGTGCGGTCGGATTGGGATTATCTGATCCACCCCGATGATTTCCCCTCTGAACGGCATCCGGTGGACACGAAACCGCACCAACAAATCGTCACCGCAGCCGATTATGTACCGCTACAAAACACCCTAGGGGGCTTTGTCTATGCAGGCGGCACGATGGCCTATACGGCGGCTTACTGGGCGCTCGCCGCGCTGCGACCCAAAGTGATCGCGATGTTGGGTTGCGACATGGTCTATCCGACCACAACGGCGACCCATTTCTACGGCGCAGGCCTGCCCGACCCGTTGCGCCAAGATGTCAGCCTGCGATCGCTCGAGGCAAAATCCGCGCGCCTGATGATCATGGCCGCCCGCCAGAACTGCGCGATGGTCAATCTGTCCGACGACGAAAGCCGCCTGATCTTTCCCCGCGCATTACCCGAAAATGTCACAACGGCCCAGCCCGCCGCATACGACGCCACCCGGGCCCGCGCAGCATTGGAAGAAGAAACACGGCTTGGCTATTACGTCACCTCGGGCAAATACTGGAAAGAGGAAGAGCGGTTCGACACCGATGCCATAGACGCGCTGGACCGGATGTGGCTGAGGGCCACGCCCCACTGATGGCCCTAAATCAGCCCAGCATGTTTGAACAGTGACTTCAGGTCCGCTTTCGGCCGGGGTCCGATATGGCCGATCACCTCGGCGGCGGCGATGACACCCATCCGGCCACAGACCTCTAGCGATTGCCCCGTGGCATAGCCATAAAGGAACCCGGCGGCAAACTGATCACCGGCACCTGTCGCATCGACGGGCACGACACGTTTGACAGGCACTTCCACCCGCTCATCGCCCCGATAGATCACGACAGGATCACCCGAGCGCGTGCACACAACCGTTTCACAAACCGCCCTCGCCCGCTCCAGCGCTGCAGGCAGATCATCGGTTTCGTAAAGCGTTTTCCACTCTGCCTCGTTCCCGATGACGAAATCCATTTCCTCGGCGATCAGGCGCTGGAAATCTTCGCGGTGCCGGTCCGCGCAGAACGGGTCCGACAGCGTGATCCCCGACTTCCCGCCCGATGCGTGCATCAGGCGCGAGGCCTCCTCAAAGGCGGTTTTCCCGTCGGGTTTGTCGAACAGATACCCTTCGAGAAACAGGATACGGCTGTTGGCAAAAACCTCTGCAGGGACATCATCGCTGCCCAAATCAGCACCAGCGCCCAGATAGGTGTTCATCGACCGCTCACCATCCGGCGAGACAAAGATCATCGAGCGGGAAGAAGGGGCCTCGGCTGTCTCGGACGGCGGATTGGGAAACGCCGTTCCTGCCTCTTCCATACCCTTCGCATAGAACCGGCCCAAAGCATCATCCTTCACCTTGCCGATGAACGCGGTCGACAGGCCAAGGCTGCCCAACCCGGCAATCGTATTGGCAACCGACCCACCCGGCGTTTCCGTCCGGTCCTTCATCGCGGCATACAGCACCTCGGCCCGGTCGCGTTCGACCAGTTGCATGATGCCCTTCTCGATCCCCATGTGATCCAGAAACGTATCCTCGGCATGGGCAATCACATCGACAATCGCATTGCCGATCCCGACAACATCGTAATGGGTCATAGGTTCTTTTCCTCGAATAGACAGAGATCGCGGATCAGACAGGCCGCGCATTTTGGTTTCCGGGCCAGGCAGACGTAACGCCCATGCAGGATCATCCAGTGATGGGCATGAAGTTGAAAGTCCGCCGGAATGTGATCTTCGATCGCGCGTTCGACGGCGTTGACGTCCTTGCCGACGGCCACGCCACTGCGATTGCCAAAGCGAAAGATATGCGTGTCCACGGCCTGTGCAGGCTGTTGCCACCACATGTTCAGCACGACATTCGCCGTCTTGCGGCCTACACCGGGCAGCGATTGCAGGGCGGCGCGGGAATTCGGGACCTCACCGTCATACTCATCAACCAGAATCTGGCTCATCTTCATGACGTTCTTGGCCTTTTGCCGAAAAAGGCCAATCGTCTTGATATGCTCGGTCAGCCCCTCAAGACCCAGATCAAGCATCTTTTGCGGCGTATCGGCGATCTGAAACAGCTTGCGCGTCGCCTTGTTCACGCCCGCATCGGTCGCTTGCGCCGATAGCGCGACGGCAACCACCAGCGTGTAGACGTTCACATGCTCCAACTCGCCCTTCGGCTCGGGCTCGGCATAGTGAAACCGTTCAAAGATCTCGCGGATCGTATGATAATCAAGCTGCTTAACCATTCCGCCCGATATGCCCGGCGGCAAAGCGGCGGGCAAGCGAAAGATGCGCAATTTCCGGGTCGTATCGCCAGCGCCACCCCCTTAACTTGACCCGCATGGAACATACAGAAACATATCACTACCAAGTCATGCGCCGCGCCATCGAAGCCATCGATGCAGCCGGCGACCAACCCCTGTCACTGGCCGATCTGGCCCGCGACATGAACATGAGCCCCGCGCATTTTCAGCGGCTCTTTTCCACGTGGGTCGGCGTCTCACCCAAGCGCTATCAGCAATACCTGACGCTCGCCCACGCCAAATCACTGCTGAAAGAGCGGTTCACGACGCTGGAAACCGCCCATGCCGTGGGCCTCTCGGGCTCGGGCCGCCTGCATGACCTGTTCGTACGGTGGGAGGCGATGAGTCCCGGTGACTATGCCCGCGACGGCACCGACCTGACGATCTATTGGGGCTGGTTCGAAAGCCATTTCGGCCCTGCCCTTGTCATGGGCACCGATCGCGGCATCTGCGGGTTGGCTTTCGCGGCCGAGGCCGGACCGGAACTGGCGATGGTCGATCTGAAATCGCGTTGGCCCAAGGCAACCTATATTGAGGACCCGACATTCCTGCGCCCCTGGGCCACCGCCGCGCTGGGCATGACCGGCGAAACAAAGCTGCACATGATCGGCGCACCATTTCAGCTCAAGGTTTGGGAGGCCCTGCTCACTATCCCGTCCGGCCATGTCACCACCTATTCCGAAATCGCACAGTCCATCGGCAAACCCAAAGCCGTGCGCGCCGTGGGCACCGCTGTCGGCCGCAACCCGGTCAGCTGGCTGATCCCCTGTCATCGCGCCCTGCGGAAATCGGGGGGGTTGGGCGGCTATCACTGGGGCCTGCCGGTCAAACGGGCCATGCTGGCATGGGAATCTGCCCGTAAAGATGTTTCAGCGGGCGTGAACTCATTGTAGCGAATTCTTGCGGAACCCTGCCCATCGCAGATGCGTTATTGGATATCAGCAGCCTAATGGGCATAAGCTGGCACATCCAATCGTGCGCACAAGGCGCACTCATATCAGATGGAAATAAGACTATGATGATTTCGAAACTCCCCCTTGCCATCGCAGCGGCCTCGCTGACATTTGTCGCGGCCTGCGATACGACCGGTCCGAACCAGCGGCAGAATACGCAGCAAGGTGCCTTGATCGGCGCACTTGGCGGAGCTGCCGTGGGCGCGATCGCCAACCGCGACGAATCGAACCGCGAACGCAATCAATCCGCGCTCATCGGTGCCGCCCTTGGTGCTGGCGTCGGCGCCGCTGTGGGTGACAACCTCGACCGCCAAGCCGAAGAATTGCGCCGCCAGCTGCGCAGCGATGTGGGTGTCTCGAACAACGGGCGCAACCTTGTCGTCGTCCTGTCGCAGGACTTGCTTTTTGCCACAAACAGCACTGCCGTGTCTGGCGTGTCCCAGCGTGAATTGGGCATCGTCGCCAACTCGCTCAACAACTACCCGAACACGACCGTCAACGTGATCGGCCACACCGACAATGTCGGCAGCGCGGCCTTCAACCAGGATCTGTCGCAGCGCCGCGCGCAGGCTGTTGCATCGGTTCTGGTCAACGGCGGTGTGTCGTCTTCGCGGGTTCGCACGCTGGGCGCAGGCCTGACGCAACCCGTTGCCTCGAACGCTAGCGCCGAGGGTCGTCAGGCGAACCGCCGCGTGGAAATCGTGATCACCCCGAACTGATCACAACACAATATTCAAAAAGGGGCTGCCCGCTGGGTAGCCCCTTTTTTGTTGTGACCAGGCCTTAGTGGTCATATCATTTGACCAATTATTGAGGTGCAGATGCCATTCGAACCGGTTCAACAGGAAAAGCTGTCGCATGGCGTCATCCGTCAGATCGAAAGTTTGATCCTGCGCGGTATCCTTCGACCCGGCGAACGGCTCCCATCCGAGAGAGAGCTTAGCGAAAAAATGAGCGTCTCGCGCCCGTCCCTGCGTGAGGCATTGGCAGATTTGCAAGAGCGTGGGCTTTTGGCATCGCGCGCAGGCTCTGGCGTCTTCGTCGCCGATGTTCTGGGCTCCGCCTTCGCCCCGGCGCTCGTCACGCTCTTTGCCACACATGACCAGGCGGTCTTTGATTACCTCAGCTTTCGGCGCGATATGGAAGGCCTTGCCGCCGAACGCGCCGCCCGGCTGGGCAGCGATACCGACCTCAAGGTGATCGATGCAATCTTCCAAAAGATGGAAGCCGCCCACCAAAAGCGAAACCCCTCGGACGAGGCGCATCTGGACGCCGATTTCCACCTGTCCATCATCGAGGCCAGCCACAATATCATCATGCTGCACATGATGCGGTCGATGTACGAATTGCTGCGCGAAGGCGTGTTCTACAACCGCACGATCATGTTCCGACAGCGGATGACAAGGGACAACCTGCTGGACCAGCACCGGGCGATAAACAAAGCACTCCAGGCCCGCGATCCAGCCGGCGCGCGCACCGCTGTCGAAGCGCATCTGAGTTTTGTCGAAAGCGCGCTGTCGGATCAGCAAAAAGCCGACCGGAACGAGGTTTTCGCGCAAAAGCGTTATGAACACGAGGCGCGGCGCTAAGAGCCTAATTCCGAATGGTCTCGGTCCACAGCCAGATAGAGATAATCACCTGAAGCAGGATTCCTGCGAAAGCATAAGGATAAATCACGTCCGTAATGCTGCCCGCGAAAAGAGCGAAATTCCACAACCAATGCCAGATGATCAGCGGCCAGAGATTGCCCAGTTTCAAGGCGATCGGCGCAAGTGCGAACCCGATCAGGAAAGTGAACGCAACGTGTTGCAGGGTGCCGTCCAATGACTGTCCGGCAAAGCCGTTGAACACATGCAGCACCGAAAAAGCCACCGCGCTCAGCATCATGGCCTGAATGACGCTGAGCCGTGTCATCGCCCCGCGCAACAGGATGCCGCGAAACATCAACTCCTCGGAAAACCCGATCAGCAGCGTCGTCAGCGCCAGGAAAAACAACAAAGACGCCGAGATCTCCGTCAGTGACGGCCAGACATCCCAGATCATGACCGCAAGGACGCTATAGGCGGGCAGCACCCAAATCAGGGCCGACACATTCAACCGGCCAAAGCCCGCCGCGGCCCATCCGAAATAGCGCAATGCGACAAACAGCGTCAGCGCCGTCAGGATCAGTTCGACGACCCAGAACCGTCGGACCATGTCGGGGGTGCCATAAGCCCCTTGATCGACCTGATGGATCAGGGCCAGACCTATGGCGACGATCACCAGATAAATCGCCGTGGTCACCAAACCGATTTTCAGGCCCGGCATCGCCGTTCCTTTTCCTGCGCCCCGCGCAACAACCTCACCGTGCAATCGACGCATGTCAACGAAAAAGCCCGGGGCGCGCATCGGCACCCGGGCTTTGGAAAGGTCGTGTCAGCGGGCTAGTGTAGTTTGGCTGCAACCGTATCGATGCTTTCGTCGATCAGGTCACCAGCGGCCTTGGCATCCATCTGCTTGGCCATCACGTCCTTTGCGGCGCCTACGGCGACACTGATCGCCTGATCGCGCACGTCCTTGATCGCAGCGGCTTGGGCGCTGGCGATCTGCTCTTCCGCAGCGGCAAGGCGACGTTCGACCGATTTCGCGATATCGTCCTTTGCGTTCGCGGCGGCATTCGACGCCTCTTCCTTGGCGGAAGCGACGATGCGATCCGCCTGTTCCTGCACTTCCTTCTGCTTACGTTCATAAGACGCGAGCAGCGATTGCGCCTCTTCGCGCAGCGCCTTTGCCTCGGACAGTTCGGCACGAATGCTCTCGGCGCGCTTATCCAGCATCTCGCCCACTTTGCCCGGTACCTTGTAGTACAGCAGGATACCGATAAAGATCAGAAAGGCGATCGAGACGACGAAATCGGTGTTGCCCAGCGAAAAGAACGGCTTGTCACCAGCGGCCAGCGCGGGCGAGGCGCTCAGCGTGATCAGGGCAGCGATCAGAATTCTCATGGGCTTACCCTTTCATCCGTGCATTGACGGCCGCCGTGATCGTGCGCGCATCCGCTTTGCCGCCCATCACTGCGACCAGCTCTTTCGCTGTATCCTTGGCCACGTCGGTTACGCTTTTCACCGCACCGTCACGAATCTCGGCGATCGCCGCTTCGCTTTCGGCGGTCTTCGCCGCGATCTCGGCATCGGCTTTTTTCAGTTCGACATCCAGCTCGGCCTGAATTTCGGCCTTTGCCTCGGCAACGATCTTTTGTGCCTCCGCCCGGGCATCGACCAGCGCCTTTTCATACGCCGCTTCTGCTTCGGTCGCCTTGATTTTCAATTCTTCCGCCGCAGCGATGTCATTGGTGATCGTCCCCGACCGCTCTGCCAGAACCGCACCAATGCGGGGCAACGCGATGCGGGACATCACGAAATAGATGGCCGCCAATGTGACCACCAGCCAGAACACCTGGTTGGGCATCCAATCCGCACAAAGCTGCGGCATACCAAGGGCCGATCCCCCGGCATCGACGCAAACGCCTGCGGCTTCTGTTGTTTCTGTCGCCATCAGTGGCCCCCGAATACCTTGGGTGATCACTGGCTGACATGTATCACGTCAGCCAGTCGTAAGGATGTGGGTTCGTCTTAAACGGCGAACATCAGCAGAAGCGACACGAGGAATGCAAAGATCCCCAGCGCTTCGGCAAAGGCCAGACCGATGAACAGGGTCGCTGTCTGACCGGCAGCAGCGGATGGGTTGCGCAGCGCGCCAGCCAGATAGTTACCGGCCACCGTGCCAACACCGATAGCAGCAGCGCCAGAACCGATTGCCGCCAGACCAGCGCCGATATGTGCGAGTTCGCCTTCCATTGTGAAATCTCCTTACGATTGGAAGTTGCGTAGGGTGGGTTTCAACCCACCAAACCTTAGTGATGCGGATGCAATGCGTCCTTCAGATAGACACATGTGAGAATGGTGAAAACGTAGGCCTGAATGCCCGACACAAGGACTTCGAGCCCATAGATCGCCACGATACCGAAAATCGCGATCGGGCTGACCAACGTGAGGGCCGCAAACCCCGCGAAAACCTTCAGAACCGCGTGGCCTGCCATGATGTTACCGGCCAGACGGATGGAGTGGCTGACCGGGCGGACAAAGTACGAAATGACCTCGATCACCGCGATGATCGGGCGCAGGATTGCGGGTGCATCCGACATCCAGAACAGCCCAAGGAACGAGGCACCGTTTTTGATGAAACCAAGGATCGTCACGCAGATGAACACGCCAAAACCCAGCACGGCGGTCACCGCGATCATGGAGGTCGGGCTATATGACATCGGCAGCAATGCCAGATAGTTCGCGAACAGGATGAACAGGAACAGCGTCATGATATATGGGAAATACTTCACCCCATCCTTGCCGGTCACGTCCTCGACCATCTTGTAGATAAAGCCGTAGATCAGCTCACCAATCGACTGGATGCGGGTCGGCACGATCGCGCGGCCTTTGCTGCCGACCGAAAAGACCAGGATGATGGCAAGCAACGCAACGAACATCCAGAACGTCACGTTGGTCGGTGTGTACCAGCTGATCGGGCCAGGCGTGCCGTCGCTGCCCCACATGTTGCCGGGGCCGAACATCGGTTTAACGATGAACTGATCCAGCGGATGAAATACCAGACCACCTTCGGCTTTGTCTTCAGTCGCCACGTGCGTCACCCTCTTCGTTCGCAGCCGATTGCTGCTTCATCTGCACCTCTTTGGCCGACCGCATCATGGTGAGCACACCGGCGGCAAGGCCAAAAAATAAGAACAACACCAGAAAAATCGGCATGGTCCCAAACAGGGTATCCAGTCCGTATCCGATGCCGAAACCGATCCCCAGACCGGCCACAAGCTCAATCACCATCCGCCAGGCAAGCTGCGCTTGCGAATAATGTTCTTCCGAATGGTCCTTGACCTCTGCCGGCGCTTTCAGCTTTGCGATTTTCGCCTCGAGCGCCTTCAGGCGTTCAGCATCGTCGCTGTCGGACATCGGTCTCATCCCCTCGAAAGGTTGAATGTGGTCTAGGCGGCAGGCGTGACAGAGTCAAGCTGACGCCGATCATGATTAAGCATCTGTTTTATATGAGTATTTTGGGCAAGATGATAAGCGCGACCTGGGGCTGCGCGCCGCTTCGATATTCAACCAAATGGTTGACGTTTTCCGGACCATCCCCTTAATCGCGCCATGGCCGCATCACTCGACACCATCTTCGCCGCCCTCGCCGACCCGACCCGCCGGGCAATCCTTGCCATGCTGCTCGAGGACGATATGGCCGTCACCGACGTGGCCGAACCATTCGACATGTCGCTCGCCGCAATCTCCAAGCACCTGATCGTGCTGACATCCGCTGGTTTGATCAGCCAGGAAAAGCGCGGGCGGGTGAAATGGTGCAAACTGGAACCCGACGCCCTGCGCGATGCATCGGTTTGGATGCAGGCATTCGGGCAGATGGGGCCGGTGGACCTTGATGCGTTCGAGGCGTTTCTGGAACGGGAACTGGAGTGATCAGCAGATCGGGTTCCAGCGACCTGCGTTAACCGGACCGTAACACCTTCACCCGCGCGGTGGGTTAACTGCCCGAAATCTGCAGCATTGTCCGATGGAATTCCGATGAAAGTCCGATAGAATTCCGATCGCCAAAAAGAGCGAATTAACCAAGTTTAACTGGACTTTCAGCAATGGCGATCCGTCGGACCGCACATCACATACTCATTCCGTTAACTTTACCTCATAAAGGTCGTCCGACCACCCATCCACATTCGTCCGGGCACGGATAAAAACCGAGGTAACCCCATCCGGGATCGTGACCCCGCTCAGCGACCTTGTAAACGGCTGCTCTTCCACATGCGGATGGAACAATTCGCGATAACCCAGGCGGTTGCCATCGGCATCCAGCACCTCCCATCCATCGGCGTAATCGTCCCAGCCGGTGTCGGGATGGGATATCGTCACACTGACGCGGTCGCCATCGATCGTGACGTTTTCGACCACGGCAGGGTCAGCGAAAGCGGGGGCCGCACAAAGGGCCAGGATGGGTGAATATTTCATAAATCCTCCTGTAACAGAATGCTGCGCGGAAGGGATGCAAATTCCCGTGACCAGACCAGCCAAAGGGTTACGATCGTCGCCGCGATCAGAACCAGCGGCCCGATCAGCCAAGCCAATGATCCAAGGGCGAAATACATGCTGCGCAGGCCCCGGTTAAAGTTGATGGCCGCACGGATATTCAGCTCGGCCGCCTGCCCCGCCAGCGGATATGCCCTTGGGTCTTCGGTATCGTTGGGCACGGCCGCCATGACCACCGCGCAATAGCCGAACACACGGTTCGCCCAGACGAATTTCAGGAACGCATTGGTCAGAAACAGGGCCACCAGTCCCAGCTTCAACTGCCAGATCAGCACCGGGACGGGCATGTCGATCACCTCTGCTGCGACGCCCTGCAGGGGGGCCGTGTTGCCCACCAGCGCCAGCACGCCACCGATCGCCAACAGGCATGTCGAGGCGAAGAAGGATGTGCCCTGTCGCAAGCTCATCAGGATCTGGCTGTCGAAAATCCGCGGATCGCGCGTGACGAACATGCGCATCCAATCCCGGCGCCGTTCGGCCATCAGGATGGTGACGGATGGACGCTTGGCACCCGGATGTTCGATCAGCCAACCGATTGTAAACCAAGACAGAAGTATAAACGCGGCTGCCCCCCAATCGAGCGTATTCAACAACGTCATATGTTCCAGCAACCGCATGCGGATTGTCTAACCGCTGCACCCAAGACTTGCCATAGATCAAAATTGGTCATATAACTTTACCAATCACACCGATCAGGGAGTCGTTCATGGAAATGCCAGCCCCCAGCGCCAGCGTTCTGTCGCGCAAGGACCAACTTGTCGAACGCCTTCGGCAGGTTCTCCCACCGAATTCGGTGATATCTGACATCGCAGAGACCCGCGCCTATGAATGCGATGCCCTGACCGCCTATAAATGCCCACCGCTTTGCGCTGTGCTGCCGTCGTCGACCAAAGAGGTCGCGGCGGTTCTGAAGATTTGCCACGATATGGGCGTTCCGGTCGTTCCCAGGGGTTCCGGCACATCACTCGCAGGCGGTGCGTTACCCACAGCCGATAGCGTCATCCTGGGCGTTGCGCGCATGAATCAGGTGATCGAGACGAACTATGATGACCGCTACATCAAGGTGCAGACGGGCCGCACGAACCTGTCGGTCACCGGTGCTGTCGAAGCGAACGGTTTCTTCTACGCCCCCGACCCGTCAAGCCAGTTGGCCTGCGCGATTGCGGGCAATATCGCGATGAATTCCGGCGGGGCGCATTGCCTGAAATACGGGGTGACGACCAACAACCTGATGGGCGTTACGATGGTCATGATGGATGGTACGGTGGTCGAGATCGGTGGGGCGCATCTGGATGCGGGGGGCCTTGATTTGCTGGGGCTGATCTGCGGATCCGAAGGGCAACTGGGTGTGGTGACCGAAGCCACGTTGCGCATCCTGCACAAACCCGAAGGCGCGCGGCCTGTCCTGATGGGCTATGACAGCAACGAGGTCGCAGGTCAGGTCGTCAGTGATATCATCAAGGCGGGCATCCTGCCCGTCGCCATCGAATTCATGGACCGTCCCTGCATCGAAGCGACCGAAGCCTTCGCCAAGGCGGGCTATCCTATGTGCGAAGCGCTTTTGATCGTCGAAGTCGAAGGATCGGATGCCGAAATCGACTATCAACTTGATCTGATTATGAAAATCGCGGCCAGTCATAACCCGGTCGAACTGCGGCAGGCCAAGGATACCGACGAGGCGGGGCGCATCTGGCTGGGGCGCAAATCGGCCTTCGGGGCGATGGGGCAGATCAGCGATTATATGTGCCTGGATGGGACGATCCCTGTATCCTCCCTGCCCTTCATGCTGAAACGGATCGGTGAGATGTCTGAGGAATTCGGCCTGAAAGTCGGCAACGTTTTCCACGCGGGCGACGGCAACATGCACCCGCTGATCCTGTTCGACGCCAACAAGCCCGGTGACCTGGAATTGTGCGAGAAATTCGGCGCGGAAATCCTGAAACTCTGCGTCGAGGTGGGAGGCTGCCTGACCGGCGAACATGGCGTCGGCATCGAAAAGCGGGACCTGATGGATGTGCAGTTCGATCCTGCCGATCTGGAGGCGCAGATGGCCGTCAAGGACGTGTTTGACCGGAAATGGCTCCTAAACGCGGCGAAAGTGTTCCCGCTGGAGACGTCGGCGCAGCGTCGTGCGGCGTAAAGGGGGCGCTGCCCCCGGCGCTTCGCGCCTCCCCCGCGGTATTTTTGAACAAAAGAAGATCAGATGACCCCCACAACCGAACAGGAATTGTCCGAGATCATTGCGGGCAGCAATGGCCCCCTGCGGATCAGGGGCAGCGGGACGCGCGCGATCGGGCGAACTGATGGCGCGGACCTGTCGCTGGCCAGCATGACGGGGATCACGCTTTATGAACCCGGCGCGATGACGATCGTGGCGAAGGCGGGGACGCCAGTTGCCGAGATTGAAGAGACGTTAGCCAAGGAAAATCAAAGGCTTGCGTTTGAACCGATGGATCATCGTACCGTGCTGGGCACGCAAGGCGAGCCGACGATCGGCGGCGTGGTCGCCGCCAATGTCTCCGGCCCGCGCCGCATCGCTGTTGGCGCCTGCCGCGACTTTGCGCTTGGCGTGCGGTTCGTCGATGGGTCCGGGACGGTCATCAAGAACGGCGGTCGGGTGATGAAGAACGTCACTGGCTACGATCTGGTGAAGCTGCTGGCGGGGTCATACGGCACGCTTGGGGTGCTGACCGAAGTGTCCCTGAAAGTACTGCCGGAGGTGGAAACCTCGGCCACCCTGACCCTTCGTGGGTTGGACGACAAGACAGCCATCAGGGCGCTGTCCAGCGTTTTGGGCTCACCATTCGAAGTCACCGGCGCGGCGCATCTTGCCGGCACAACCATGATACGCATCGAGGGTTTTGAGGCGTCCGTTGCCTATCGCGCCGGAAAATTGCGCGACCTGCTCAGGTCGTTTGGCGAAGCGACTGTCGAAGATGCCGATTGGACCGCTATCCGTGATGTGCGCGGGCTGGCCGATCAACCCGGCGATATCTGGCGCATATCGACCACACCGTCCGCCGCTGCCGACCTCGTGGCGCAGATCGACCCCAAAGCCGTGCAATACGATTGGGGTGGTGGCCTGATCTGGGCGCTGACACCCGAAGGCACGGACCTGCGCACCAAGCTGGGGGCTTTCGATGGTCATGCGACACTGATCCGGGGCAAGGCCGCCCAAACCTTTCACCCGGAACCCGCGCCGCTTGCTGCCATTTCACAAGGGCTTCGGGCCAAATTCGACCCGCGCGGCATCCTCAACCCGGGGCTGATGACCTGATGCAGACGACATTCACGCAAGAACAACTGAAAGACCCGGGCACAAAGCGCGCCAACGAAATCCTGCGGACATGTGTCCATTGTGGCTTCTGCACGGCTACCTGCCCGACATATCAGGTGCTGGGCGATGAACTCGACAGCCCGCGGGGGCGGATTTACCTGATCAAGGACATGCTCGAGAATGAGCGGAAGCCGGATGAAAAAACGGTCAAGCATATCGACCGTTGCCTGTCTTGCCTGGCCTGTATGACGACCTGTCCATCGGGGGTGCATTACATGCATCTGGTTGATCACGCGCGGGCCTATATCGAAAAGAACTATGACAGGCCATGGTCCGACAGGGCGCTGCGTTGGCTGCTGGCGCGCATTCTGCCTTACCCGACCCGGTTTCGGATCGCGCTTTTGGGTGCCAAGATCGGGCGACCTTTCGCCCGGTTCATGCCCGACCCACGGCTGCGGGCGATGCTGGAGATGGCGCCGAAGACGATCCCGCCGGTCAGCCGCAATGACGATCCGCAGACTTTCCCGGCGCAGAACAAAAAGATGCGGGTCGCACTTATGACCGGCTGCGCACAGCGGGCGCTGAACACCGACATCAACGATGCGACAATCCGGTTGCTGACCCGATTGGGGGCCGAGGTTGTGGTCGCCAAGGGTGCCGGATGCTGCGGCGCATTGACCCATCATATGGGCAAGGAAGATGAAAGCCACGCGACGGCCGCCAAGAACATCAAGGCATGGGCGGTCGAAATCGACGGTGCAGGGCTGGACGCCATCGTGATCAACACGTCCGGCTGTGGCACGACCGTCAAGGATTACGGACACATGTTCCGCAATGAGCCGTTGGCCGCAGATGCGGCGCGGGTGTCCGCCATTGCAATGGATGTATCGGAACTACTGATGAAGCTGGATCTGCCGGAAGGAGACGACAAAGGGACAAAAGTCGCCTATCATGCGGCCTGTTCTTTGCAGCATGGGCAACAGATCAAGGCCTTTCCGAAAGACCTGCTCAGAAAGGCCGGTTTCACGGTGCTGGAGCCTGCTGACAGCCATTTGTGCTGTGGCTCTGCAGGGACCTACAACCTGATGCAGCCCGAAATCTCAAAACAGTTGAAATCACGCAAGGTGCGGACGTTAGAGGCGCTGACACCGGATATCATCGCGGCGGGTAATATCGGCTGCATGATGCAAATCGGCGGTGGAACCGACGTTCCGATCGTGCACACGGTGGAATTGCTGGACTGGGCGACCGGCGGCCCGCAGCCAACTGCGCTGACCTCACCCGGAAAGCGGCATCCCGAAATTCCGATCCTTCGATAGTGCCATATTACTGCCGCATCTGTTGCGCATCTTCGCAGAAACCAACAGGACGATGCGATGCGGCGCTTTCTTCTTTCAACACTGATTTTTCTGACCTCCGGGACAATCGGTCTGGCGCAGCAATCGGAGTTGGTGACGCTGCAGACACGGCAGGACAGTCAGGGTTGGGAAGGTGTCGGGCGGCTGGATATCGCGAACAAGGGATTTTGTACGGCATCGCTGATACGTGATCGGCTTATCCTGACCGCCGCACATTGTCTTTACGACGATAACGGCTCTTTGATGTCGCCAAGTCGTTTCGAGTTTCGCGCAGGTCTTCGGTCAGGCCGCGCTGAGGCAACGCGGCGGATTTCGCGTGTCTTCGCACACCCCGACTATCAGCATGAGGGTAACGGGGCCGACCCGGAAGAAGTCGCGCTGGATATCGCTGTCCTCGAACTCTCGCAGCCGATCCGGACGACGCGCGTGCGGCCCTACCAGATCGCGACCCATCCGATCACAGGTGATGAGGTCGGTGTTGTTTCTTATGGACGCGGCCGGGAAGAGGCGCCCAGCCTGCAAGAGGTTTGCAGCGTTCTGGGCCGTCAAACCGGGGTCATCGTGATGAATTGCGATGTGGAATTCGGGTCAAGCGGATCACCTGTTTTCGTGGTGCGCAACGGCCAGACGAAGATCGCGTCGGTCGTGTCGGCGATGGCGCAGGTGGACGGGCAGAAAGTGTCGCTCGGGACATCGCTGGACGGACCATTGTCGACCTTGCTTGCACACTTCGCAGCATTCGGCCCCGCCAGTCCGGGCGGTACACAGCGGATCATGACACTGGGTGAACGTAACGATACAGGGGCGAAATTCGTCAGCCCTTAGGCACCGCCTTGACCTCTTGAAAACAGTTCGAAGGTTCCCAAATAGGGAATGTCAGGACGCCGGATGCGGGTCCTGATGAAACCGGTCTGTCCCATATGGGAAGACGTAAACAACTGTTATCGCTTGATAAAGGATGACCTGAAATGCGAACTTTTGACCTTACTCCGCTGTACCGTGCCACCGTTGGCTTTGACCAGATCGCCGATCTGATGGATCGCGCCCTTGCCAGTGATGTCGGCCAGAACAGCTATCCCCCCTACAACATCGAAAAGACCGACGATGACGCTTGGCGCATCTCGATCGCCGTTGCCGGGTTCACCGAAAATGACCTCGCCATCGAGGTGAAGGACCGGTCACTGCATGTAACAGCGCGCAAAGCCGAGGATGATGCAGAGCGTAAATATCTGCACCGCGGTATCGCGACCCGCGCGTTTGAGCGCCGGTTCCATCTAGCCGATCACGTCCGCGTCACCGGCGCGAGCCACGAAAACGGCATGCTGAACATTGATCTCGTGCGTGAAGTGCCCGAGGCGCTGAAACCACGCCGGATCGAGATCACGTCGACCGCCGCAAAAGATGCGAACCTGGTCGAGGCAAAGTCGGTCAACTAAAGGCTTACAGATTTAGAAAGGGCGGGTCCAATGACCCGCCCTTTTTCGTTTCAGAACGTGATGGTGCCTTGCCAACCCACATCGGGCGTTTCGTCGGTCAAGTTGGCCTTGGCGATCTCGTAGAAGAACTTGACCGGATTGTCTGACGTTAGCCAGACCTCTGCCGAGGTCGGCGTAAAACACAGCAGACGTACATCATCGTCTTTTTTGCCATCTTCGAACCAGGCGGCGGCAAAGCTGCTCCAGATATCGTCGATCACATCTTCCTCTTCAGACAGGAACAGGTTGCCCTTGATATCGGCGTGCAACCCTTCCTTTTCGTCCGTGACAACCAGGCGACCAGGCTGAGGGCTGGTTGTTACCGCTTTGACCAATGCGTTTCCGGTGGCGCTGATAAACCAGATCTTGCCTTCATCCGCGTCACGTAGCTGCGGTGACATCGGCATCAACTGGCCATCACCAAGGCCAAGCATCCCGGCGGTCACATCCTCGAGCCGGTCCCAGAATTCGCTGCGTGGATTGTCCATGACATTCTCCTGATCTTTCCTGGCACTGCGTCATGCAGCACCTGTCTGGATCAGTTAACGTCCTGCCGTGGTCATCGTTCCAAACGGCGCTGTCAGAGTGCGCAGTTGCGATCCGCACCCACGATGATTTCCTGCCCGGGAAAGGCAAACCGGGTGTCCTCGAAGAACACGAAGAATCCGCTATCTGTCCAGCGCCAGTTGCCATCGCCGAACCGTTCGCTGAAGGCATCACAGGATCGCCCCAGATAGAATATGTCGCCCGGCTGGGTCAGTCGTTCGGCATCGAGAGGCACGATAATGGGGTCCTCATCGGAAGCAACAGCCGTCAGCACGGCACCATGGCGGTTTTGTTCCGCCTTGAAGACATCTCCGGCGGCAGACAGAAACCGCTCGCCCTTGGCCGTAGCGGAACCGCCCGCCATCAGTAACACGATGACCAACACCCGAAACATGAATTACCTTTTCTTGCTTTAATGCGCCTGCGCCCAGTTTGCCCCCTGCCCCGCATCCACCGCAAGTTTGACATCCAGTTTCACGGCCGGATCGCTGGCGTTTTCCATCACATCTCTGGCAGTGCCGATCAAATCATCGACAGCGCCTTCTTCGACCTCGAAAATCAACTCGTCATGGACCTGCAGCAGCATCTTGGCGGGCATGCCGTCGATCGCATCAGGCATGCGGATCATCGCCCGCCGAATCACATCCGCCGCCGTGCCCTGAATGGGTGCGTTGATCGCGGCCCGTTTGGCAAAACCTGCATGCGGCCCCTTCGCGTTGATTTCCGGTGTGTTGATCCTGCGGCCAAACAGCGTTTGGACGTAACCTGTCTCTTTGGCAAAGGCGACGGTGTCGTCCATGTATTTGCGGATGCCCGGAAAGCGTTCGAAATAGCGGTCGATGAACCCCTGCGCCTCGCCCCGTGGGATGCGCAGATTACGGGCGAGGCCAAAGCCCGAGATGCCGTAGATGACACCGAAATTGATCGCCTTGGCCTGTCGGCGGATTTCGGGAGTCATTTCGTCAAGCGGCACATCGAACATTTCGGACGCGGTCATGGCGTGAATGTCCAAGCCTTCTTCAAAGGCCTGTTTCAGCGCATCAATCCGGGCGATATGGGCGAGGATGCGCAGTTCGATCTGGGAATAGTCCAACGCGACGATCACCTTGCCCGGCTCGGCCACAAAGGCCTCACGGATGCGTCGCCCTTCCTCGGTGCGGATCGGGATGTTTTGCAGGTTGGGGTCGGTCGAGGCGAGGCGCCCGGTGTTCGCCCCGGCAATCGAATAGGACGTATGGACCCGCCCCGTATCCGCATTGATATGCTCCTGCAGCGCGTCAGTATAGGTCGATTTCAGCTTGGACAGCTGCCGCCAATCCAGCACCCGGCGCGGCATTTCATGTTCGGTCGCAAGGTCCTCCAGCACATCCGCGCCGGTCCCATAAGCCCCTGTTTTGCCCTTCTTGCCACCCGGCAAACCCATCTCATCAAACAGGATTTCGCCAAGTTGCTTGGGAGAGCCCACGTTAAACGGCCGCCCGGCCATTTCCTGAATCTCAGCCTCAAGCCCCGCCATCTTTTGCGCAAAGGCATTGGACATCCGCGACAGCGTATCGCGGTCGACCTTGATCCCGTGCTGTTCCATCTGCGCGAGGACCGGCACCAACGGGCGTTCCAGTGTTTCATAGACTGTCGTCACGCGCCTCACATGTAGTTGCGGCTTGAACTGCTGCCACAGGCGCAGGGTGATGTCGGCATCCTCGGCGGCATATTTCACAGCGTCAGCAATCGGCACGCGGTCGAATGTCTTGGCCGATTTACCCGTGCCGAGCAGTGGTTTGATCGGGATCGGAGTGTGGCCCAGATACCGTTCTGACAGGATATCCATGCCGTGGTTATGGATGCCCGCGTGCATCGCATAGGACATGAGCATCGTGTCGTCGATAGGGACCACGTTGACGCCGTAACGGGCAAAGATCTTGGCGTCATACTTCATATTCTGCCCGATCTTGAGGATCGCCGGGTCCTCGAGCACCGGCTTGAGCAGCGCGAGGCACTCATCCAGCCCCATCTGCCCCTCGGCAATCTCGTCCGAACCGAAAAGGTCATCCGATGATTCTGCCTTATGGGTCAACGGGATGTAACAGGCCTGTCCCGGCTCGACGGCCAGTGAAATGCCGACCAGATCGGCGATCATTTCATTCAGACCGGTCGTCTCGGTATCAACAGCCACATAACCCCTTTCGCGAATACGGTCGATCCAGACCCGCAGGGCCTTTTCGTCGGCGACGCATTCATAATTCTCGGGGTCGAACGCAACCTCTTCCGGCGCGGCGACGTCTTCCGCAGGCGCCTTTGACTCGATCACCGGCGCTTCGACCCCGAGCTTATCGGCGATGCGTTTGCTGGCGGTGCGGAACTCCATCTCGGTCAGGAAATCCATCAGGACCTTGGTGTCGGGGTCTTTCACCTCCAGATCATCCAAACCGAATTCCAGCACCATATCGCAATCCAGTTGTACGAGTCTTTTGGACAATTCGATCTGTTCACGGTGATCAATCAGGGTCTGGCGGCGCTTGGGCTGTTTGATATCTTCGGCGCGGTCCAGCAGGCTTTCCAGATCGCCGTATTCATTGATCAAAAGTGCCGCCGTCTTAATCCCGATCCCCGGCGCACCTGGCACGTTATCGACCGAATCCCCGGCCAGCGCCTGCACATCCACCACCCGGTCGGGACCGACGCCGAATTTCTCATGCACGCCGTCACTGTCGATCCGCTTGTTCTTCATCGGGTCGAGCATCTCGACGCCATCACCCACCAACTGCATCAGGTCCTTGTCGGAACTGACGATGGTTACGCGACCCCCGGCTTTGCGCGCCTGATGGGACAGGGTGGCGATGATATCGTCCGCCTCGAACCCTTCCATCTCTTCACAGGCGATGTTGAACGCCTTCGTCGCGGTTCGGGTCAGCGGGATTTGCGGGCGTAGATCCTCAGGCATTTCATCGCGATTGGCTTTGTATTGATCATACATCTCGTTGCGGAACGTATGGCTGCCCTTGTCAAAGATCACCGCCACATGGGTCGCGGCATCGGGGCCGTTATTCCCCTCGACATAGCGCTGCAGCATGTTCACAAATCCGCTCACTGCGCCCACCGGCAGACCGTCCGACTTGCGTGTCAGCGGTGGCAGCGCATGATAGGCACGAAAGATGAACGCGGACCCATCGATCAGGTGCAGATGACAGCCCTTTCCGAATGTCGTGGTCATGTCACTGCTCCCATTTGTGTCCGAGAAGGTTTTGCCATGATCCGTTTGATCCTTCCAGCCATCATTCTAGCCAGCAATGCAACAGCACAGGACCGGGGCCTCTGCCGCAATGTGCCTTATAGCGAGGAGAACTGCGTGCGGGTGCTGGCCTGTATCGGCGACCGAGGCGTTTTCTTCGATGGCAACGCGCGGGGCTGGGATACCGGAACCGTCGCGGGGCAAATGTCAGATGGCACTAGGTGTACGGGCACCTGGACCGCCGGCGGACCGCTTGGCACCGGAATAGCACAGATGTCATACAGCGACGGTGCAGTGGTGGATGTCGTCTATTACTCTCAGGACAGCATCACCGGCACGGTGATCGGCGAAGGAAAAGACAACCTCGGCCGCCGCATTCAGGTCTGGTCAGGTGAAAACGTGCTGCAATTCCTGACCGGAGACGGTGCTTACGGCCCCGCCCTGCCCTGTATTAAGGGCGACATTCCGATCAGTTGACCTGATCCTCAAACGACTTGTGGATGATCTTTGCATCGCAATAGGGGCATTCGACGAACCCGTCGTCGCGCGGGATCTGCAGCCAGACGCGCGGGTGACCCAGGGCGCCTTCGCCCCCGTCACAGGCCACGCGCCATTCGTTCACGATACGGATTTCGGGGGCGGGGGTTGTCATCATGGGGCCTGTCCGGTTGCCGCGGGATGTGACCCGCCTTACATCGGTCGGAACATAACGCAGTGATTTGCGATGGAAAAGGCCAGCATGACCGACAACGCGATAGAAATTTCCGGGTTGAAGAAGACCTATGCCGCGACGGGCAAAAGTGCCGCGAAAGAGGCGCTGAAGGGGGTCGATCTGAACATCCCGCGCGGATCGATCTTTGGTCTGCTTGGCCCCAATGGCGCGGGAAAGTCCACCCTGATCAACATCCTTGCAGGATTGGTCGTAAAAACCGCAGGCAGTGTGAACATCTGGGGCTTTGATCAGGATGCGAACCCCCGCCAATCCCGCGCTGCGATCGGGATTATGCCGCAGGAACCGAACCTCGATCCGTTCTTCACACCCGCCGGGTCACTGGACGTGCAGGCTGGACTGTATGGCGTACCCAGGGCGCAGCGACGGACGGCAGAAATCCTTGACCTGATCGGATTGACCGACAAGGCTGACGCTTACGCGCGATCCCTGTCCGGCGGGATGCGGCGCAGGCTCTTGTTGGGCAAGGCGCTGGTGCACAGCCCGCAGATCCTGGTGCTGGATGAACCGACGGCGGGCGTCGATATCGAACTGCGCAACATGCTGTGGCGCAATGTGCGAAAATTGAACGATGAGGGGATGACGATCATCCTCACGACCCATTACCTCGAAGAGGCCGAACAGATGTGCGACGACATCGCCATCATCAACCATGGTGAGGTGATCATCCGCGACAGCACCGCCAATCTACTGGGCCGGCTGGACAGCAAGACGCTGGTGATCACGCCCGAGAGTGAGTGCGCCCTACCCGTCCTCCCGAACGGGATCACCGGGCAGCGGCAGGATGATGGTACGCTGACCTTCACCTATCAAAGCGGCAAGACACCGGCCGATGCGATCCTGAATATCGTGCGTGAGGCCGGGATCACGATTAAGGACGTCAAAACGCAAGAGGCCGACCTGGAAGACGTGTTCCTGTCGCTCACGTCATCCAGCTAACATCATCTTGCCAGAAGTACTCCCGCCGGAGGCGAACCGATTACTCGCAGAAGAATCGGGCTATCCCTGCAGCATCCGTCCCAACTGACGGCCACCGATGATATGCAGATGAAAATGCGGCACGTCCTGCACACCATGGGTACGGGCGTTGGCGATGGCGCGAAAGCCGTCATCGACTCCGGTTATGCGGCAAACTTCGGCCACGGCTTGCATGAAACCCACCTGCTCTTCCGGTGACGCATCGCGGGCAAAGTGATCGAGACTGACATACGCGCCCTTGGGAATCACCAGCACATGCACGGGCGCCTGTGGCTGGATATCCTCGAAGGCCAGCGCATGATCGCTTTCATACACGGTCTTATTCGGGATCTCGCCACGCAGGATCTTGGCAAAGATGTTCTGGTCGTCATAGTCGAATTGCATCGTGTTACCTCAATCAACAAAAAGATGGGGGGTTTGGGCCAGGCTTTGCGCGACATCCGCATTCACACCCAAAAACGCGGCCAGCGCAGCCGCGTTTTCCTCATCCGTTGCGCGGTCACGTATGCGGGATGTGTTCGGAAATCTGGCATCGCGGATCGCGTCACGTTGATGGATCATATCGTGATGGATCGTGGGCAAAAGACGCGCCATCGTATCGTCGCCCGTTTCTGGTCCGGCAAGCCCGATGCGGCGCGCATGGCCGGAAAGGTAGTCATCGTTGAACGTGCATTCGATCTCGAGCAGGCGGGTAGTGGAGCGATCGGAAAAGAAATCCTCCATCAGTTCGATGTTCGACGTATCAAGGCAGATCACCATCCGGTCACTTTCAAAATGATCGAACAGCAGACGCATCAGCGCACGTCTGTGCCGACCCCGTTTTTCAAGTGTGCGTTCGATACCGCCCAGATCGGGCAAAGGACAATCATCCTCATTGAAGAGATATTCTAGCGCGGGCACGTTGGTGTGGTGACGAATTGCATCGACCAGGCGTTTGGCCACGTGCCATTTTTTGCACACAACGATGAGCAATTCACGATCGCGACCCAGCGATCCGCCGTCCTCCCAGAACCTTTGGGCAAAGCGGCGACCGATGCGCCCACGGCCGGTCAGGAAGGCGAACAGATTGCGCCCTTCGTCCGAAATCACGAAATCCGTGCGGCCGCCAGCGTAGAGCTCACCTAATCGGGCGCGCAATTCCTCGGCCTCTCCGCTGATTTTGCGGGCGAACAGCGCATCTTGGCCAAGCAGCAAATCATAGTGATCGTTATAAAACGTCACCGGCATCCCGTAATCCGTAAACATCAGAAACGTCAGCGTGCGACTTTCGATCTCTTGCCCCGGCACCAGATGGCGGGTCAGCGTCTGAAAAAATGTTTCGTCGGGGATCCACGTCGTTTTGAAAAACCGCATCACGTCGCGGCGGGTTGCAGCGAAGTCCAGGATCATCTCGACCGTATTGCGGCGCAGGCACCACCATTGGCTGCCGATCATCATTTGCAGATCGCCCGGAATGCCCCGTGTGACCCGAAACCGCCGCTGAATTTCAAAGCTCTTGTAGAACAGCCATCGCTGGGTGCGTTCGTTAAAAAGGTGGCGGTAGATCAATCGCTCTTCCTTGAATCCGGTCTTGATCCACTGACTGTCGAAGAAGTCGTAGCTTTCGATGTAGTCGCAATCTTTGGCATCGAGGAAATCGCGGGCGTAGTCAGCCGATTTGATCGCCATGCAATCACCTGACACCATGTAAAAGTGACTTGCCCGGGGGAAGGCGTCGACAGCGGCCTGCAAGGCGTTCAGCGTGGCCTGAACCAGGCTCCACTCACCCCAGCCGCATTTCACCCGGCTCTTGGCAAAGACGACATTGGGATCGTTGGCCAAGGTCGAGGTGATCTTTGCATAATCCGCGGCAGAGGCCGACGCATCGAAGTGGATAGCGATGTAATCGCCTGCAGCCGTAAGTTGTCGGGCCTGCTGGATGATGGCCTTGGGGTTCTTGTGACAAAGAAGGATAAAGGCAATACGTGCCATGAAGCGTGATCGTGTCCCGGTCTGGATCGCGTTTTCCCTGTCATACCGCGAAGAGCCGTTGAATATACAGGCCTTCTTTGGTTTTACTGCCTGGAACCGTGATGATCTGCGGTTTTTGGCGACGGAGGCCAGCCGAAATGAGTTTTCCAGGCACGTGGATGACCGAAAGTGAAAGCGTCGTATATCGGGTCGTACCGAAATGCGCCTGTTCGACCATTGGGCAGATCATGTACTTCTCGGATCATGGCGAATTCTTCGACGGTGATATTCACGATGCCACGTCCGGCATCCACAAGTGGGCGCTTGATCGTAGCCAGCCGATCATCCAGGACAATGTGAAGAATCACAAAAGCTATGCCTTCACCTGCGTCCGCAACCCATACATGCGGATCCTGTCATCGTTCTTTGACAAAATCTGCGGCATCCAGCGGAATGGGAAACGCTATCGGGGCAATCTGGTGCCGCTTTTGATACAAAAGTACGGGATCGAGGTTGGCGAACCCGAAACAGGTTTCGAATTCGACCAGATCAAGAGCTTTCGCCGCTTCCTGCTGTTCGCGCGCGACACGATCCGCTGGCGCCGCCCGATGGAACCCGACATTCATTGGTCCGCGATGGCGGGTCATGTCGCGACCTACATCGTCAATGGCGGGCGCTACGACAAAATATTCTGGACCGAGGAGTTCAATGACGGCATGCAGGATATCCTGAACGGGATCGAAACGCGGCACCCGATCACCCTGTCCGATATCCCCCGTTTCAACGAAAGCGAAGGACACGGCCCAAAGCGAGAACATCCGGTCGAGGATTACTTCGACGATCTGTCAATGCATCTTGTCTACGAGATCTACAAAAAGGATTTCCATATCTTCAAATACGATTTCGAAAACCCCGGGAACAAGATGCCGATCGGCGAAATCGACCTCGACGAGGTTCATGCGAAGCTGGGACAATAGTGACCGCCAAGGGCAGGCCTGGTCCGACCTGAGGTTGCCTTTCGCTGCGAGCGGACAAGGTGCAAAACTGCCGACAACGATAGTAGCACCACGATCCGAACGTCATCTATGCCCAGGACAGACAACAGACAGCGAAAAGTCCGCTTTCGTTTGGAGGTGTCACGGTTTGATGCCGCTCCGCTCGCTCACTTAAGCGGCTTTCTGTCAAACAAAATCATGACGATCTCTTTCAGGTCAACCACATTTCGAATACCCACATGATCCGCAGGTCATGCAGCCTTCGATCATGCGCAATTCATAAGATCCGCAGGACGAACACGCTTTCCCGCGTGGTCCGCCGTTGATCGCAACCACATCCGCCTGCGGATCGGCCTTCAGGCCCATGCCTTCGCCTTCAAGAAAGCCGATGGAAATCATGTGCTTCTCGATTACCCCGCCAATCGCGGCCAGGATCGATGGGACGTATTTCCCCTGCATCCATGCGCCGCCACGCGGGTCGAACACGGCCTTCAACTCCTCCACCACAAAGGACACATCACCCCCGCGCCGGAAAACTGCGGAAATCATCCGGGTCAGCGCCACGGTCCAGGCGAAATGTTCCATGTTCTTCGAATTGATGAACACCTCAAACGGCCTGCGGTGCCCGGCAATCACAAGATCATTCACCGTGATGTAAATCGCATGCTCGCTATCCGGCCATTTCAGCTTGTAGGTCGCGCCTTCCAATTCCTGCGGGCGATCCAGTGGCTCGGACATATACACGACCTCTGCCCCCTCATCCTCATCCCGGACTTGGTCCGGCACCTCTGACGGCGACGCCTCTTCCGACACCGACAAGACGGACCCGGTCACATCGTTGGGGCGGTAGGTTGTGCAGCCCTTACAGCCCTGATCCCAAGCGGCCATGTAAACTTCTTTGAAATCATCAAAGCTGATATCCTCGGGACAGTTGATCGTCTTGGAGATCGAGGAATCAATCCATTTCTGCGCCGCCGCCTGCATGCGCACATGATCCAGCGGCGCCAGCGTCTGCGCATTGACGAAATAATCCGGCAAGGGCGCGTCACCTTTCAGATCACGCCATAGCTGCACGGCGTAGTCCACGACCTCTTCCTCGGTCCGCGATCCGTCTTTCTGCAAAACCTTCCGCGTGTAGGCGTATGCAAAAACAGGTTCGATCCCTGATGACACATTGCCCGCATAAAGGCTGATCGTCCCGGTCGGCGCAATCGACGTCAAAAGCGCATTTCGTATGCCATTTTGATGGATTGCTTCTTTGATGTCCTCATCCATGTCCTGCATGGCGCCAGACAGCAGAAACTTCTCTGCATCGAAGAGCGGAAACGCGCCCTTCTCCTTCGCCAAATCTACCGACGCGAGATAAGCTGCTCGCGCGATCTGGTGCATCCATTGGTCCGTCTGCGCGGCCGCCTCTTCTGACCCGTAACGCAGCCCCATCATCAGCAAAGCATCCGCCAGCCCGGTCACACCCAGACCAATACGGCGTTTCGCCTGCGCCTCGGCCCGTTGCGCCTCGAGCGGAAAACGCGAGGCATCCACGACGTTATCCATCATCCGCACAGCCGTTGCGACCAGATCGGCCAGTGCAACCTCATCCAAAGCCGCGGCATCCTCAAAAGGATCAGAAACCAGTGGCGCCAGATTGATCGATCCCAGCAGGCAGGCCCCATAAGGTGGCAAGGGCTGCTCTCCACACGGATTGGTCGCCGCAATCGTCTCGCAGTAATTCAGGTTGTTCATTTGATTGATACGGTCGATGAAGATCACGCCCGGTTCAGCATAATCATAGGTTGACCGCATGATTGCATCCCAAAGATCACGCGCCTGCACCCTGCCATGCACTTTACCATCAAATACCAGATCCCAGGCCCCATCGTCCTTTACCGCTTTCATGAAAGGATCGGTCACAAGCACCGACATGTTGAACATGCGCAGACGGGCGGGGTCGGATTTGGCGGTTATGAAGTCCTCGATATCCGGGTGGTCGCAGCGCATCGTCGCCATCATCGCGCCGCGGCGCGAACCGGCGGACATGATCGTGCGACACATCGCGTCCCAGACATCCATGAAAGACAAGGGACCGGAGGCATCGGCTGCAACACCTTTAACTCCCGCGCCCTTGGGTCGGATGGTCGAGAAATCGTAACCGATCCCCCCGCCCTGCTGCATCGTCAGCGCCGCCTCTTTCAACATGTCGAAAATACCGCCCATGCTATCAGGCACAGTGCCCATCACGAAGCAGTTGAACAGCGTGACCGATCGGGCGGTGCCTGCACCTGCGGTGATGCGGCCTGCGGGTAGATATTTGAAATCTTCCAGCGCGTTGTAGAATTTATCTTCCCACGCCGCCGGGTCCGTCTCCACAGCCGCCAGCGCCGAGGCAATCCGCCGCCACGTATCCTCGACCGTTTTGTCGATAGGTGTCCCGTCCGCCCTTTTAAACCGATACTTCATGTCCCAAATCTGTTCGGCAATCGGGGCGGCGAAACGGGTCATAAGTTGATCTCCAATCGGGACGATGAGGTCAGGATTTATATGATACGGTCTTCAAGGGGATTTGAAAGCGGATAGACCCCGCCTACTTCAAGAATCGTAAGAACCGATGTAACTAAGGCATACGACACTACATCTAGGGGGCCATTTTGGCAAGCGCCGTAAATCTTGTGAAACTATCGGTCGGGACCGAGGATGTTGCCGGCCTTGCCAAATGGCAGGCGACCAAGCGTGCCCAAACGGATGACGGTCTGCCCCGCCACATCACCCGCATGTGGCCCAAACGCGAGAGCGAGATCCTGAATGGCGGTTCGATCTATTGGGTGATCAAGGGCGTGATCCTGTGCCGCCAGCCAATCCTGCGCCTTGATGAATACCTGTCCGCCGACGGCATCCGCCGCTGCGCGATCGTCGGGAAACCGGGCCTGATCCGGGTGGAAGCGACACCAAAACGCCCGTTTCAGGGCTGGCGTTATCTGCCGATGTCCGATGCGCCGCGCGACCTGCCGGAAGGCAGGCAAGACGAAGAGGCGCTACCGCCGGAACTGACCAAGGCGCTCGCCGATATCGGCGTGCGCTGACCGGAATTATCGACGAAAATTCCGCCTCAAAAATTTTGCGAAATCTCTGTCACCACATCCGCGACCGTCATCACATCCTCCCGCGTACAGTCGAACTGTCCCACCTGCACCCGGATCACGAACGCGCCCTCATGCCGCGTTTGCGTCAGATAAATGCGCCCGTCATCGTTGATCGCCTCTAACAAGGCTGCCGTGCTGGCATCATCCCGAAACCGAAAAGTAAACAGCGACAGCGCAGGCGGTGTCACAATCTCGCATCCATTGATTCGGCTGATCGCACCGGCCAATTCCGCCGCCCATGCCACGTGGTTACGAATACGCGCCCTCAGACCGTCCAGCCCATAGGCCCGCAGCACAAACCAGATTTTTAACGCCCGAAACCGGCGGCCCAACGGGATCGTCCACTCATTGAAATTCACAATCGCGTCCGCGCCAAACGTCTGCAGATAATCAGGCCGCAGCCCAAGCGATCTGATCTGAGGCGCGGGGTCGGCCAGAAACTGCACCGCGCAATCAAACTGCATCCCCAGCCATTTATGCGGGTTGAACACGATACTGTCGGCGCCATCGACACCGTCCCACAGCGGGCGGAATTCCGGGCAAATCATTGCAGAGCCAGCCCAGGCCGCATCAACATGGGTGTAAAGGCCATGGGCTTTGGCAACCGCGATACATTCAGCAACCGGATCGAATGCGCCAATCGACGTGCCGCCCGAACAGATCACGACGCCCGCAGGCTTGTAGCCTGCCGCGATATCCGCGCGGATCGCCCGATCCAGCGCTGCGGGGTCCATACCAAAATCATCGCGTGTCGGAACTTTCACCAGATTGGCCTGCCCAATCCCCGCCAACCGCACCGCCTTATCGACCGACGAATGCGTCTGCGCTGATGCATAAATGCGCAACCGCGGCCCACTGCACAAACCCTCTTCCACCGACCGCCAGCCCATCGCACGGTCGCGCATGGTGATCACGGCGGACAGGTTCGCGGTCGTGGCACTGTCATGGATCGTGCCTGTGAAATGGTCGGCCAAGCCCAGTGCCTCTCGCAGCCAGACCATCATGACCTGCTCGATCTCGGTCGCGGCGGGCGACGTCTGCCACAGCATTGCTTGGGCTGCGATCGCGTTGGCCAACTGCTCGGCCAGCATTGAGGCAGGGCTAGCATTCGCAGGGAAGTAGGCGAAAAAGCGGGGATGCTGCCAATGGGTCATCGCACCGGGGACGATTTCGGTAAAATCGTCAAAGATCACCTCTGTCGGTTCTGGCTGCTCTGGCGGGGACGACGGCAGCTTTGCCGCCGTCTCGCCAAAAGCGACCTGTGACCGCACGGGCCGATCCCGCAAGGTCTGGTGATACGTCAGCGCCCACTCCGCCGCCCGACGCGACCAGTGCAAGAGCGTATCGTGATCCATCAGATGCCCAGCACCATCTGCAGCGCTTTCAGTTTATCGCGCTGCGCGTCGGACCAATTGTTTCGCCGCCCGCGGAACAGCGTCGCCTGGCTGGCATGGATCAACCCATCGGACAGGATCTTGAGCCCATTTGCCCGGAGGGTTTCACCGGTCGACGTGATGTCGGCGATGGCCTCTGCCGTTTCGTTCTTGACCGTCCCTTCGGTGGCGCCTTGGCTGTCGACGATCTGATAGTCCGCGACACCCTGATCACGCAGGAACTCGCGCACCATCCGATGATACTTGGTGGCGATGCGCAGTCGGAAACCATGGGTCTTGCGAAAGGCTGCGGCAGCGGCATCAAGATCATCAAGCGTGTCCACGTCGACCCAAAACTGCGGGACGGCGATGATCAGGTCGGCCCCGCCAAAGCCCATCGGGGCCAGTTCCGCGACCCGACTGTCCCAATTCGCCAGCTTTTCGCGGACCAGATCAGTACCGGTCACACCAAGGTGGATGTTCTCTGTCGCCAATTCGCGCGGGATTTCCCCGGCCGAGAGCAGCACCAGTTCGATCCCGTCGATCCCGTCCACGGCACCCGCATATTCCCGATCCGCCCCGGACTTGCGCAAGGTCACACCCCGCTGCCCGAACCAATCGAACGTCTTGTCCATCAGCCGCCCCTTGGACGGCACACCCAGTTTCAGCATGTCAGGTCCACCACAAGATCAGGCCGGATGACCCCGCCCACCGCCGGTACGGCGCGGCCCTGGCCGAGTTGCGCCGTCAGCGCGTCATAGCGGCCACCGGTCGCGACGGGGGGCAAGTCGGGCCGGTCGATGGCGTAGAAGCCAAAGACAAAACCATCGTAATATTCCAGCGAGGTGCGGCCATAGCTACCCTCGAAATCCAGCGTGTCCACGTCAACTCCGTTGGCTGACAACGCATCGAACCGTGCCCTCATTTTGTCGACGGCTGCATTGATCAGCGGCATGTCGACCGCGATATCGCCCAGCGCGCTCAGAACGTTGGGGGCGGTTTCGCGCAAGGATAGGATCGCGTCGATCAGGGCGATTTCTTCGGATGCGATGGGGGCGGCATCCGCGTCGACCCGGAGCGCTTTAAGACGTGCTTCCACCTCGGCGCGGCTGCGCAGGCCGATCTCCGGGCCTGCATTTGCAAACGGGTCATCCGCCGCCAGCAAAGCAGCGCGAGCGGCAGGGACTTTGCCGGAACCGTACCGCTTCAACAGCGCCTTGAACCGCCCGGGCCGCCAGATATGCCGCAAAAGCGCGGCCTTGCGGGCATCCGTCGTTTTCAGCCCCCGCACGGCGGCGGTCAGGATACCGATATCGCCCGTCGCAGGCTTGACCGGCAAGCCCTTCAGCGCATCGCTGATCGCGGCAAAGACCTCGGCATCAGCGCCCGCCGGGTTCTGGCCATCAAACACCTCAAACCCGACCTGCACATACTCGTTGGCCCGGCTCTCATCGGTTTCCTGCTTGCGAAAGACCTTGCCCGCATAGGTATAGCGCGCCGGCTCCGCGTGGCTTTCCATATGCATCTGCACGACGGGCACGGTGAAGTCGGGGCGCAATACCATCTCGTCCCGGAGCGGGTCAGAGGTCAGATAGGCGCGCGCCCGGATATCCTCACCGTAGAGGTCAAGGAGCGTGTCCGCCGGTTGCAACACATCTGCCTTGACCACCTGCGCGCCAATGGCGGCGAAGTGGTCGCGGAGGCGGCGGGCTTCGGTCAAGGTTTCTTGCGAGACAGTCATTTTCTTACGTGGTTATCTATCCAAATGCCCAATGCTGCGAGCGGAACACCTAATATCCCATACCAACTGCCTGCCATGAACCCGGCAAACACGATCCAACATACCGCAACGCCAAATATGCCATTGCCGATCCTGCTAAAAAGGAAGCGCCAGAAGCCCTTCGGTGCGCCGGGTTCATAAATTTTCGTCTCCATCCAAAATCTCGAGCACCTTTGCAATCATCTGATCACGCGGCACTTCGTATTGGCTGGGCCGGTCTTTCCATTCTTCCAGCGTCGCGTTCTTGGCGATTTCGGCGCCCAAGATCAGGTCCTTGATCTGCACGACGCCTTTGTCGAACTCATCCCCACCCGCGATGATCGCGATAGGGGAGTGGCGCTTGTCCGCATATTTCAACTGGTTGCCAAAGTTCTTGGGATTGCCCAGATAGACTTCGGCTCGGATGCCTTCGTTACGCAAGTCAGCAACCATCGTCTGGTAATCCGCCATGCGATCACGGTCCATGACGGTCACGATCACAGGACCCTGGGCGGTGCTGTCGATGCGGCCCTTCGCGTGCAGCGCGGCGAGCAGGCGGTCAACGCCAATCGAGACACCGGTGGCCGGGACAGCCTGCCCGGTGAAGCGCTTGACGAGATCATCATAACGCCCGCCACCGGCGACGGAGCCGAAATTGCGGGGACGACCCTTTTCGTCTTTGATCTCAAAGGTCAGCTCTGCCTCATAGACCGGGCCGGTGTAGTAGCCGAGACCACGGACGACGGAGGGGTCGATGACGATACGGTCAGGGCCGTAGCCAGCTACCTGCAAGAGCTTCGCCATTTCACGTAATTCTGCGACACCTTCCAAGCCAACTGTAGACCCCGCAACAATATTGGTTAGGTCATCGAGAAGTATCTGGCTATTTGTCAGTTCCGGGTTTCGATCCTTCTCTTGTATGCCGATCTCATCTCTCATCGTTTTCCGAGACTGCTCATCGTTTAGAGCGGCATCTGACATCCGCTTCCCTGAGGTAAGAAACGCAATAACTGGATCAGCCTGCTCCTCGCCGAGGCCAACCCCATCGATATAAGCTCCAGACGCATCAAGCCGACCTTTACCAAGTAGCTGCCTGACGCCCTCCTCCCCAACCTTGTCGAACTTGTCGATGGTTCTTAGGACGTCAGCCTGCTGAGTTGCATCAGAGAGGCCGATGACCTCCATCACGCCGTTCAACACCTTCCGGTTATTCACCCGGATCACGTAGTCTCCACGCGGGATACCGACCTCTTCCAGTGTGTCGGCCAACATCGCGCAAATCTCGGCATCCGCAGCCACCGACGCCGCCCCCACAGTATCCGCATCACACTGATAAAACTGCCGAAACCGTCCCGGTCCCGGCTTTTCGTTCCGCCAGACCGGTCCCATCGTATAGCGCCGATAAGGCGTCGGCAGGTCATTACGGTATTGCGCAGCAACACGGGCCAAAGGCGCTGTCATATCATAACGCAGAGCGAGCCAGTCGCCGTCTTCCTCCCACGCGAAGACGCCTTCATTCGGGCGGTCCACGTCGGGCAGGAACTTGCCCAGCGCCTCGACCGTCTCGACGGCAGACGTCTCCAAAGCGTCGAACCCATAGCGATGGTACACCCCGGCGATCTTGGTCAGCATTTCGTTGCGGGCCGTGACCTCTGCACCGAAATAATCACGGAAGCCCTTGGGCGTAATGGCCTTGGGGCGGGGCTGTTTTTTGTCCTTCGCCATGGTCTTGTCCTTTACATGCGTGCGCCGTGTAGCGCGGCAATGTCACAGGGGCAATGCAGTCGTGTATTTCAGCTCTTTCAGGCTGAAAGAGGACACGACGGATTTGACGAAAGGGGACCGCAGGAGGGTGTGGGTCATGAAAGCCTCATACGCCTCCACATCCTTACAGCGGATTTTCAGGATGTAATCTGCGGTGCCGGAAATAGCATGGGCCTCCATGATCTCAGGGTGGACTTGGATGATGGTGGCAAACCCGGCGATGGAGGCCTCTGCATGGTCGGAGAGGCGGACGGTTGCGAAGACGCAGAGGCGGGCATCGGCCTTGGCGGGATCAAGGAGGGCGACACGGCCTTTCAGAAGGCCCGCCTTTTCAAAATCCTGCACCTTGCGCCACACTGTGGATGTGGCCATGCCCGCGCTTTCCGCCAATGCCGCAAGAGAGGCCGCCGCATCGGATTGAAGCGCGCGCAGCAAGGCACGATCCTGATCAGAAAATTTCACGTTAGCCTGCTTTCTGAATGATTTTGGTCAAGAATAGCGCCTGAAGACCCAAATTGATAGGACATCCTTCGGTATTGCAGCGAAACTGCATAAAAAGGAGTTCTGCCATGCCCAAGGATACAACCTACACCTCGCCGCACCCGGATGACGACGGTCTTTTTCCCTACACCGCCGATGATGATGCCGTCTGGGGTGAACTTTTTCGCCGCCAGATGGATTTTTTGCCCGGCAAGGTTGCACCCGAATATCTGGAAGGCGTCGCGGCGCTGGGCTTGAACGATCAAAAGGCCCCCCAGGTCAAAGAGATTGATGCACGGCTGCATGCATTGACCGGCGCCGGCGCCCATGGCGTACCAGCAATTATCCCGCCGTCCAAATTTTACGACCTGCTCAGCCAGCGCAAATTTCCGGTCGCGACCTTCCTGCGCCGTCGTGAGCATATGGATTACATCGAAGAGCCAGACCTGTTTCACGAGGTGTTCGGCCATTGCCCGATGCTGACCAACGGACCCTACGCCGACTTCATCGAAGGGTTCGGCAAGCGAGCCAAGGCCCTTGGCAAGGGCTATAGCTGGCACATGTTCCGCCTGTTCTGGTTCACGGTGGAATTCGGCATGATCCGTACCAAGGACGGTCTGCGTGCCTATGGGGCCGGGATCGTGTCGTCCCCCGCCGAGGCGGCGCACGCGATGGGCAGTGATGCGCTGATGCAAGACTTCGATCTGCTGACCGTTTTCCGCACCCCTTACAGGATCGACATCGTGCAGCCGACCTACTTTGTCATCGACAGCTTTGATCAGTTAGCCGGCCTGCGAGAGGCCGATTTCGGCGCGCTGATCGACAAGGCGAAAGCGACGGGCGACCTGCCCGCCCTTTTCCCGGCCAAGGAAGCCAGCTAAAAGGCTGCATGGCCGACAATACCCATCTGGAAGAGCGCATTGCCCATCTGACGCGCGTGGCCGAGGACCTTTCGGACATCGTCGCGCAGCAGGAAAAGGCGCTCGACCAGCTGAAGCGGCGTGTCCAGATGCTGATGGAGCGAGAAGCCGCGCGCGAGATGGATGCAGGCGGAACGGTCCCGTTGGGTGATGAGCGCCCGCCGCATTGGTAGGCAAGACCTGCGACCTATTTTCGTCGTGCAACGAATTTCCTTGCTTTTCATCGCGCAGAGGAGCAAACGCGCCCTGCAGACGTTATCCAACTCGACCACTGTTTTCCCTTTCGGCTACAGTCTCTCGATTTTGCACTGACTCAGCCACGCCGTCGCAATCCTGCGGGCGGCATATTGAAAAAAAGGAAAACACGATGGCAAATGGCACCGTGAAATGGTTCAACGCAACAAAAGGCTTTGGCTTTATCGCGCCTGACGGCGGATCCAAGGACGTTTTTGTGCACATCTCGGCAGTCGAGCGGTCAGGCCTGACCGGGCTTGCCGACAATCAGAAAGTCACATTCGATGTCGAAGCAGGCCGTGATGGGCGCGAATCGGCGATCAACATCGCGCTTGCTTGAGCGAAGCGGCTGAAGAACATGGCGCGCGTTTTCATGCGCGCCATAACAGAATGGCATTTAATCGCTGATCAAGTTACAATTTTGTAATTTTCTTGATTTTGTTGACGTAACTGCCATTTTAGAGGGGCGACGTTAAATCTATCGACCACTGTCTCCTTTACGGCCCAGTCTTTCGATCCAAGTTTGACCGAGCCGGGCCGCTGCAGTTCCGCGAGCGGAAAAGAAAGGGAAGACAAGACATGGCTTCAGGCACTGTCAAATGGTTCAACACAACCAAGGGTTATGGCTTTATCGCGCCTGACGGCGGATCAAAGGACGTTTTCGTTCACATCTCCGCCGTCGAGCGGTCGGGCCTGACCGGGCTTCGCGACGATCAGAAAGTGAATTTCGACATCGAAGCGGGTCGCGATGGGCGCGAAAGCGCCGTGAACCTGACACTGGCTGACTGATTTCAGTCACGACACAGAGCGAAAAGGGCGCCTGACCGGGCGCCCTTTTGCATTTCAGTCATGCAGAACGAAGGTGACCCGCATCACGACACGGTATTCTTGGATCTTCCCGTCCTTGACCGTCACCTTCTGATCGGCGACCCAGGCGCCGGTGATCCCTTTCAGCGTCTTTGACGCCTTTTCGATTCCGTTTTCGACGGCGTCATCGAACGATTTCGATGATGACGCGATGATCTCTGTGACTTTTGCGACTGACATTTTCTATCCTCCCACCAGTGTTGCTACTGCAACCTACCCGAATGGCTTTGCAGGGCCAATCCTTTCGCCAAAAATGCCGCTTAGGCTGCACGTTCATACCCAAGTGATCCAGCAATCGCTGCAACATGTGCCAAAACTGACGCTGACGCGTACGCCGGTTTGGCCCAGATATACGGGGCGGTGACGGCGTATGGTCAGACGAACCGTTTGCCCTTTCATTGAACTTTTTGTCCTGCCGCGACGGGTCCGACCAAGGCTGTTTGCAATTCGCGCAATCGCCCGTGCTTGAGATCTACGGCTACGAAGGGTCTTTCCACCATATCGCCCACTTCCGGCGGCGCTGTGAAGAAGATCACGCGGCAAGTTGCGGGGCACTGGGCTATCGGCACAAATATAGCCTGCCGGGCGTGGACAAAGATGATGCGCCTTGGCGCGGCTGGAAAACGATTGAGTGGCGGGTTTCAAACCCCATCCCAATCCACGTCATCGGCCTTTTCGACCTTGAGCGTGCCATCGGGATAGGGTTGCATCATCTCTTTCGCCGCGGCTTCGTCGCAGTAAAACCATTGTTTGATCTGCGCCTCGTCAAAGATCACCCCCATCCGATGGTGTATGTCCCGCACATCCGCCGATGGCGCGCATGTGATGGTGGCGACCTGCGGCACTTGCATACCGCCCGGCCCGTTCCAGACGTAATAGATTGCCGCGAACCAAAGCAGCTCGCCGTCCTTCCGCGTGATCCGCCACGGCTGCTTGCGCCGTTTCTCACCGGTCCATTCATACCAGCCATCCACCGGCACGACAGCACGTTTGACATCCAGAAAAGCGGACTTGTCGAACACCGTCTCGGACCGCGCGTTGACGATCGTTTCCATCACAGGCCGACCGCGTGCATTCACCCGGCCCACAGGGATCAGGCCCCAGCGCATATGCTGGGCACCATCGGCTATGACGGTGATGATCTCTTGACCGGGGGCGATATTGCGGCGGGGCGGATCACTGATCCCGGCGGCAGGACGGGTGAGAAAAAACCGTCCGGGCATTTACTGTGCCGTCTCAACCAGGTTGAGAACGACCGGGCCGATGGCGTCGACGATCATGGCAACACCATCCTTGTTGGGGTGGATGCCATCAGATTGCAGGAAAGAGGTCATATCCTCGCCAAAGGCGCGCAGGCCGGCCCCGAAATCGGGGTAAAGCGGAACGTCATATTTTGCGGCGAGGTCATCGTAGATGCTTTCGAATTCTTCCTTGTAGGCCGGGCCGTAATTGCTGCCGACTTCCAGACCAACCAGAAGCATGTCGACTCCGGCCTCTTGCCCAGCGGCGAGGATACCGTCGAGGTTGTTGCGCGTGACCGATGGGTCCAGCCCGCGCAGGAAGTCATTTCCACCAAGGCTGACGATCATCGCATCGACCTCTGGCGTCAGCGTCCATGCCACACGGCTCAAGCCACCAGCAGTTGTATCGCCCGACACACCTGCATTCATAACCGTCACATCAGCGCCCTGTTCCTGCAGCCAGTTTTCCAACTGAAACGTGAACCCATCTTCCTGCGGCAGCCCATAGCCCGCCGTAAGGCTATCGCCCAAGGCCGCGATAGTCACAGTCTCGGCATGCGCCGCACCAGCCGTTATCAAAACCGCCACACTCAGGTTGCGCATAGGACGCAATGCCCCATATCCCAAGGAAACCTTACGAGCATAGGCCGCCCAGATGACCGACACGATCCTTTCCATTGCCAACACCAACCTGTCGCTGGATGGTAATGCAGGGCGCGTAGATATCTTGCATGACGTCTCGCTGGATGTGGTGGCGGGCGAAACATTGGGCCTGATCGGGCCTAGCGGGTCGGGCAAATCGTCACTCCTTATGCTTATGGGCGGGCTGGAACAGGCCACGTCGGGCACGATCACGGCCCTTGGGCATGATCTGACCGCGATGAACGAAGACCAGCTTGCCCGCTTTCGCAGGGACAATATGGGGGTGGTTTTCCAATCTTTCCACCTGATCCCGACGATGACCGCGCTGGAGAACGTGGCGACCCCGCTGGAACTCGCCGGGGTCAAGGACGCCTTTGATCGGGCAGAAGCGGAATTGCAGGCTGTTGGATTGGCGGATCGGGCGGATCACTATCCGAACCAGATGTCGGGCGGTGAGCAGCAACGGGTGGCCCTCGCCCGGGCCTCTGCCCCACGTCCGCGCATTTTGCTTGCGGACGAACCAACCGGCAATCTGGATGCAACCAATGGCGATGCCATTATCGACCTACTGTTTGGTTTACGCGAAAAGCATGGCGCGACCCTGATCATGGTCACCCATTCCGGCGAATTGGCAAAACGTTGCGACCGCATCATTCGCCTGCGCGATGGTCGGGTGGAACCAGAGCTGGCACAGGCGGCGGAATGAGCTTGTCAGTCGCATCGCGGTTCGCCGCGCGGGAGTTGCGCGGCGGCCTGCGCGGGTTCCGGGTGTTTCTGGCCTGTCTCGCGCTTGGGGTTGCGGCCATTGCCGCCGTCGGAACCGTGCGCGCGGGGATCGAAGCGGGCTTGACCCGCGACGGTGCCGCGATTTTGGGCGGCGATGCGGAGGTGGAGTTCACCTATCGCTTCGCCCGCGACGATGAACTGGCATGGTTGAATGAGATCGCAGACGAAGTCTCCGAGACCGTTGATTTCCGATCAATGGCCGTTGTCGAACGCAACGGCGAGACAGAACGCGGGCTGACGCAAATCCGAGCGATTGACGATGCCTATCCGCTTGTGGGTGAGGTCACGCTGGACCCCGAAATACCACTGGATGAGGCCTTGGCTGATTATGGCGGGGTGATGGAGCGCGTCTTGGTGGATCGCCTTGGCCTCGCGCCGGGGGATACTTTTCGGTTGGGCGAGCAAGACTTCACACTGCGCGCGATCCTTGATCGCTATCCAGACAATGCAGCCGGTGGCTTTGGCCTAGGGCCGCGCACGATTGTTCTGACCGAAGCACTGGCCGGGTCGGGCTTGATCGCGGAAGGCACGCTGTTTTCGACGCAATACCGGCTCGACCTGCCCCCCGACGCCGACCTGCAAGCGCTAGAGGACGAAGCCGAGGCGAATTTCACCAATAGCGGCCTACGCTGGCGCGACAGTCGTCGCGGCGCCGGGGGCACGGCGGAATTCGTGGATCGGATCGGCGCGTTTCTGATCCTCGTCGGGCTGTCCGGTCTTGCGGTCGGCGGCGTTGGCGTGTCGGCGGCGGTGCGCGCTTATCTGGCTGGCAAGACCGGGGTAATTGCCACGCTCAAGACCTTGGGCGCGACCCGGGCAACGATCTTTCAGACATACTTTATTCAAGTGGGTGTGTTGACCCTTCTAGGCGTTGTCATCGGTCTGATCCTTGGGGCCGGTTTGCCTGTCCTCTTCGCGCCGATCATTGAGGCACGCCTGCCGATCCCGGCGATCTTCGCGATCTATCCCGCGCCCTTGGTCGAGGCGGCGATCTACGGCGTATTGGCGGCTTTGGTCTTTACCCTCTGGCCACTCGCCAAAACCGAAGACATCCGCGCCGCAACCCTGTTTCGCGATGCCTTTGGCGCGTCCGATGGCTTGCCCGCGAAGCGGTATCTACTGGCCATCATTCTGCTTCTGGCGGCCCTAATCGGCGCGGCGATCCGGTTTTCCGGCACGGCGTACCTAACCCTGTGGACAGCTGGCGGCATTGCCGGGTCGCTTCTGATCCTCGTCTTAGCCGCGATTACGATCCGCTGGATCGCCCGTCGGTTCCGCAAGCCGACGCGCGGACGACCCGCGTTGCGATTGGCCTTTGGTGCAATCGGCGCAAGAGGTGGCGAGGCGACGTCGGTCGTCCTGTCCTTGGGCCTTGGGCTGACGGTACTCGCTGCTGTCGGCCAGATCGACGGCAACCTGCGCACCTCGTTTCAGGATGAACTGCCCGCTGTCGCCCCCAGCTATTTTTTCGTCGATATCCAGCCTGATCAGATCGATGGTTTCCGCGCGCGCCTGGACGATGATCCTGCCGTGGACCGCGTTGATACCGCCCCGATGTTGCGGGGCATCATCACCCAGATCAATAGTCGCCCGGCCGAGGAAACGGCAGGCGATCACTGGGTTCTGCAGGGCGACCGGGGGATCACTTATGCGAGCGCGCAGCCGAAGGGAACAGAGGTCACACAAGGCACCTGGTGGGCAGACGACTACACCGGCACGCCCCAGATCAGCTTCTCCGAGGAAGAGGCGATTGAGATGGGGCTGCAGCTTGGCGATACGATGACCCTGAATGTGCTTGGCCGCGATATCACTGGCGAGGTCACCAGCTTTCGCAATGTTTCTTGGGAGGATGCAGGCATCGGCTTTGTCCTTGCCATGAACGAAAGCGCGCTGGCCGGGGCGCCGCATAGCTGGATTTCGACGGTCTACGCCGAGGAAGAGGCCGAGGCGCAGATCTTGCGTGATCTGGCGACGGCCTACCCGAACATCACCGCCGTTCGGATCAGGGATGCGATCGATCAGGTGATCGAACTGGTCGGGGGCATTTCGGCGGCGACGCGGTATGGGGCGCTGATCACGCTGGTGACTGGTTTCCTCGTGCTGATCGGGGCCGCAGCAGCGGGTGAGCGGGCGCGGACGTTTGAGTCGGCGGTGCTGAAAACACTTGGCGCATCGCGGCGACGGATCATTACCAGCTTTGCATTGCGGGCAGCTTTGCTGGGCCTTGCCGCCGGGATCGTCGCCTTGGGTGCGGGTATCCTGGGCGGCTGGGCGGTGGCGACGTTCATCATGGACACGGGCTATACCGTGATCTGGTCGAACGCCTTGGCAATCATTGGCGGCGGCGTCTTGGCGACCCTCCTAGCTGGCCTCGCCTTCGCTTGGCGCCCTTTGGCCGCCCGCCCCGCACAGGTGTTGCGTGCGCGTGAGTGATCCTGTGTTTTTCGGCTATGGGAGCCTTGTCAACACGGCGACCCATGCATTCAGCGATCCGCGACCGGCCTCGCTGCCCGGCTGGCGCAGGGTCTGGCGCGCCACGAACCTGCGTGAGGCCGCTTTTCTATCGGTAGAGCGTCACGTGGGGGCCCAAATTCATGGGCTGGTCGCCCAGGTGCCGGGCAATGACTGGACCAAACTCGACCAGCGCGAGGCAGCCTATATCCGTCAAGATGTGACCGGGAGCGTTTTGCATAACGGGCCATCGTCGCGAACAGCCATCTATCAGATCGCCGATGAACATCTGGCCCCAACAGGCGATCACCCGATCCTGCTGAGTTATCTCGACGTGGTCATCCAGGGCTATCTGCGCGTCTACGGCCATCAGGGGGTGGAGGCATTTTTCGACACGACCGATGGATGGCATTTGCCGGTCAAAGATGACCGCGCGGCCCCGATTTATCCCCGCCATCAGGTGCTGACCGCTGCTGAACACGCGCTTGTTGACCGCTATTTAGCGGCGATGGTGTAGCAGGCTGAACAAGCGGGCCTGACGCTGGAATGGCTCGGCCTCCGTTGTCTTCTGTCCTGCGATGACCCGTCGCGCCATCAAATAAGCGATCAGCGCAAAGACCGCGCCACCCAGATATTGCCCGATCAGCACGCCCGGCGCGCCGTACCAGGCGGCGCCCACGATCACGAATGGAATTGTGCCCAACGTATGCCGCCCCCAGTTCACAACCGTCGAATAGAACGGATGACCCAGATTGTTGAAGGCTGCGTTGGTGACGAAGATTACACCGTTGAAGAAAAACATCAGGGATAATGGGCCTGCGAACAGGAAGACGAGCGTCAGGGCCATGCCGTCAAGTTGGAACAGATTGGCAAGAACCGGGCGGAGCAGGAAGAACAGTCCCGAGACAACCACGACGACGAGCGCGGTGAAGATCAGGCCGTCACGGAATGCGCCGCGCACCCGGTCGGGCAGGTTGGCGCCAGCGTTCTGCCCGATGATCGGGCCAATCGCACCGGACAGCGCGAAGATGATGCCGAAACCAACCGGCGTCATCCGGGCGACAATGGCCATCCCGGCAACGGCCTCTTCCCCGAATTCCGCCATGGCGCGGGTGACATAGGCCTGCCCGATAGGCGTGGCGAGCTGGGTGAGGATCGCCGGGGCGGCGATGGCAAATATCGGACGGATGTCGATGCCGAGGCTTTGCCTGGTCGGTCTGTCGAAGCCATCGTAGTGCCGGATCAACGGCATCAAAGCGGTGCCTGCGATAACGATCCGCGCGCAGACGCTGGCAATGGCCGCCCCGGTCAGTTCAAGGTCGAGCCCGAAGATCAGGATCGGGTCGAGGACCGCATTGACCAGCCCGCCCCAGATCGTGGCCATCATCGCGCGGCGGGCGTCGCCATGCGCGCGGAGGATGGCCCCTCCGATCATGCCGATCATGAGAAGCGGGAGGGAGGGGACGATTATCGCGAGGTAGTGGACGGCAAGGTCCAGCGTCTCGCCGGATGCGCCCATCAGGGCGGCGAGCGTGCCGAGATTGAACCAGACAATCGCGGCAAAGATCGCGCCGAAGATCACGCCATAGATCAGGGAATTGGTGGCGCGGCGGCGGGCCTCATCTGCTTCGCCTGCGCCCAATGCGCGGGCCACGACGGCCCCGGCCGCGATCGCCATGCCAATGCCGAAAGAGGTGGTGAAGAAAAGGATTGCACCGGCATAGCCGACGGCGGCGGCGAGTTCGGCCTTGCCCAGCATCGAGATGAAGATCATGTCGACAAAATCGACAAGAAACACCGCCATCAGCCCGACTGAGGCCGTCAGCGACATGACCGAGATATGACCGAACAGGCTGCCTTGGGTGAATTTCGCCTGTGTGTCGGCCATGGGTTATCTTTCGATACTGATCACGAAGGGCATGGTATCAACGCGCGACATGTCGCGAAAGCTGCGCTTTTCCACCCGAATGCCCAGCGTGTCGCCGTCTTGGACGGTAGCCAAATCCAGCGGGTCTGTGCTGACCCAATCCATCTGCAAATGCAGCTTTTGCGCACCGGCAGGCAGCTTTAGGGGGAGGGTTTCGCCCGCCTTGATTGCCATCACCTTTTGATCATCGACCCGGATGTTGAGTTTGCGAAAGATCGCATAGAAACCGCGTTCGCGGCGGATCGTGATGAGTTTAGACACGCGGTTTCGTCTGGAGGAGAGGCATCACGTCCGCCATTTCTGGCCCGCGCTCGCGCCCGGTGACGGCCTTGCGCAGCGGCATGAACAGCTGTTTTCCCTTACGCCCGGTTTCCTCTTTCACCGCTGCGGTCCAGTTGGTCCATGTGTCCGCCGTGTAGGGTGGGTTATCGAGGAGGAAGAGGGCCTGCGCGATGAAGTCCTTGTCTTCGTCCGCGATCAGCGGGGTTGCCCCGTCGCGGAAGAGTGTCCACCAGCCTGCCACGTCGTCCAGCGTGTTGATGTTTTCACGCACGACCTGCCAGAACGGCTCGGCCAGGTCCGACGGCACGCCAGCCGACGTTAAAACGTCGGCCACGTCGTGGTGACTGAGCGTGCCCAGATGCCGTGCGGTGAGCGGTTTGAGGTCTTCGGCGTCGAATTTTGTCGGGGCGGAGCCGAATTTTGAGAGGTCGAAACCGGTGACGACCCCTTCGATATTGGCACGCAGTTCGACAGGATCGGAAGAGCCAAGCCGGGCCATGAGTGACAGGATCGCTTGCGGCGCGATGCCTTGCGCGCGCAGATCGCGCAGGGAAAGGGTGCCGAGCCGTTTGGATAGCCCTTCGCCCTGCGGCCCCGTCAACAGCGAGTGATGCGCAAACCGGGGCACGTCGCCGCCAAGTGCCTTGATCATCTGGATCTGCGTCGCCGTGTTCGTCACATGGTCGGAGCCGCGCACGACGTCGGTGATCCCCATCTCGATATCGTCCACAACCGAGGCGAGCGTGTAGAGGATCTGCCCGTCATTCTTGAACAAAACCGGGTCGCTGACCGAGGCGGCATCGATGGAGATGTCGCCGATGATCCCGTCCGTCCATTCGATCCGTTCATGATCCAGCTTGAACCGCCAATGCGAACCGCGCTCCGCTCGGAGTCGGTCTTTTTCATCCTCGGACAAGTCCAAAGCCGCCCGGTCATAGACCGGCGGTTTGCCCATGTTCAGCTGCTTCTTGCGCTTGAGGTCAAGCTCGGTCGGCGTCTCGAAACATTCGTAGAGCCGCCCCATCTGGATCAGCTTTTGCTTGGCCATATCGTAGCGGTCGAGCCGTTTGGACTGATGTTCGACCTTGTCCCAAGTGAAGCCAAGCCAGGTCAGATCGTCCTTGATTCCCTCGATGTATTCGTCCTTTGATCGTTCCTGATCGGTGTCGTCGATCCGTAACACGAATGTGCCCCCATTTTGCCGCGCAATGGCGTAGTTAAACAGCGCGGCACGCAGGTTGCCGATATGCAGCCAGCCGGTGGGGGACGGGGCGAATCTGGTCGTGGTCATGGACGTTCTCCTGTTGCCGCACGCTTTGTCATGGCCCGTCGGGTTTGTCCATTGTGCGCACCTGCTCACGTCACTGTGCATTGCCCCTGCGGCATCCTGCCCTACCGTTGCGCTATAAACCAATATGAGAGGTTCATTCCGATGAAGCTGACCCGCCGCCAAACATTGATGACCGGGGCCGCGCTGCCCCTTGCTGCGACCGTTCCCGGTGCTGTCGCCGCCGATGGCCATGCTGCTGCAATGCCGACCCACCGTGATTTCACCTTGGGCGCATTCAAGGTGACGACGTTGCTAGCAGGCAGCCGGTCCGTGGATGATCCGCAGTCGATCTTTGGGATGAACGTAGATGCCGAGACCTTCAACGCGGTTAGCGAGGAGAATTTCCTGCCGACGGATGCGGCGCAATTTTTCTTTACCCCGACAGTGGTGAATACCGGGGCGGAGGTCATCCTGTTCGACACCGGCTTGAACCCCGCTGGCACGGGTGCTGCGCTGTCTGCCGCAGGATATGCGCCGGAGGATGTCACCCATGTGATCATCACGCATATGCATGGCGATCATATTGGTGGGCTGGCCGATGATAGCGGGGCCGAGACCTTTACCAATGCCGCCTACGTCACCGGGCAGGTCGAGTTCGACCATTGGGCCGGTGCCAGCAATGACGGGTTCGAGGCGAAGGTGCGGCCCTTGGCCGAGAAGTTCAGTTTTATAGGTGATGGAGAGGATGTTCGTGCGGGTGTGACCGCGATGGCGACCTTTGGGCATACGCCGGGCCATATGGGCTATATGCTGGAAAGCGGGGGCAAGCAGTTGTTCCTGATGGCGGATATCGCGAACCACTATGTCTGGTCGGTGGGCTATCCTGACTGGGAGGTCCGGTTCGATATGGACAAGGCCGCCGCGGCTGCAACCCGTCGTCGGGTGATGGATATGGCGGCGACGGACAAGATCCCGCTGATCGGGTATCACATGCCGTTCCCAGGGCTGGGCTATATCGAGACCCGTGGCGATGACGGGTTCAACTACGTGCCGCACAGCTATCAGCTGATCTGAAAGGTTAATAATGTGTGAATGTGGGGTGGGTAAAACTACGACCCATCCCATTTTTCATCATATTTTTCGCTTTATTACAATTACTTATACAAAATTGGGCACATCGGAAAACCATCGGAATTGTATCGGAATTCCATATGACCCTTGCGCACTCAGATCCCAGTTTCCGTTAACTCTTTCCTGTTCTTATCCAGCCTGTTGAACAAATAAACACCGCACCGCGCGGTCAAGTCCCCGACACCGGCCAGCGCTCACCCAGATCATTCAGCCCGGCACGCACGATTTCTGCGACCACACCGATATCCACGTCGGCGAGTTTGTTGATGTAAAGGCAGGACTTGCCCAATCTGTGCTTGCCCAGCCGGTCGAGGATGTCGCCGAATTCTGCGTAACCGGGCATGATATAAAGCACCATATTGGCCTTACGCGGGCTGAACCCGGTGGCGAGGAACGTACCGCTGCGACCGCTTTCGTAGGTATAGTCGTACTGGCCGTATCCGATGATCGTCGGCCCCCACATACGCGGGTGCCAACCGGTGATGTCGCGAAACAAGCGATCCAACGTTTCGGCATCCTGACGCCGCGTAGGATTATCTACAGCGGCGATGAATTCGGTCACGCTTTCAGTCGTCGCCTGTGTCTTGTTGTCCGCCATCCATCCATCCCCCGCAAAAAAAATTCCTGGTTAACGTTATCGTAAGACTCACCTCGTACAAAGTCATTGCGCGTGACTGACGAAGGCCAACCGCCAGAATTGCGGTGATCGCCGGAGGTCGACGCAGCACAGTGTTTTTCCGATGGCACATGGAAGGTGTCATCGATTGCTGGTCCAGAACGGACTTTACCAAAAGGAATAGTCCGTGGTGGATATCACGCACAGGCGGGGGACCAACCGGGTTGCCCGTCTGTGCGGATGGGGCTTGTGGGGAACGTCGGTCGAAAGCGGGGTGCCGTGTTGGCCGACATTCGTACCGGATTCTAGTGGGTGGCCTGGTGTCTGCATTTGAAACATTTCACCGGCGCATGATCCATTTGCCCGTAATGTATCGATTGATAACAGCGATGTGGTTCATCGTCAGGGCAAAGCAACGATAGCTGAGACAAATGGTCCGCGCCCGACAATACTGTGAGGACAGGCTGGCGAGTGACCACTTCATCAACATTGTCGGCCCATTCTGCGCCAATTTCCTGCCAGATTTGCCGAATAGTCCGACATGATGAACAACCTTCATCTCATCGTCGCCGCGTCGCTCCTTTGCGCTTTGTCGTTTGTATACGCCTCCAACACTTCGGAGCATGAGTTGCCTCGTTTGCCGCAGGCAGATGGCTGGGTCTACGCGGAAATCGAGGACGCTTGGACGGTGCGCCCGATCGGAGTTGACGGGAAGATACCGGCGGATGCGGATATGGACGATGTCATTCGTCGCCATTCTTCGTTTCTTGACTCTGATTCCTTTGGCGACAAGATGGAGAAGCAGTCTCGCCTTGATGACGGGGCTAAACGCTGTGATGCCGCGAGGGCCGCGGCGCATTACACGCGCGAGGGTGCCGCGTTCAACATGGTAGTGGAGCGTTTACCAGATTGCTTTTCTGATCCCGGATCCTCGCCCGTTGAGATGTATATCGTCGCGACGACACGCGCATTCGCCGCGTTTGCGGAGATCGTCAGCGGGCGCGCTGCGATCGAACGATTCAAGCAGATGATCCCGCACAGAACCATTGCCGGTATCGAATTCAGGACCCTCCCCGCCGCGCTGCGCAGTAGCCAGGTGGCCGCGAAAGAGGCTGATTTGAACATCGAGGGTTTTGTCGGCCAGTCCATCGTGAGGATCTGGGGGGTCGGGGATGATGAGGATGTAGAGGACCTGCTGCTTTCGCTGGACAAGAGCTTGCAGAGATATGCAGGCGAATAGGCGGTGAAACCGCAAGGTCAGCCCTTAGTCGGGATCTTTTCCGACTTAATTCGGTCGTTTTGATCAAGGTCAAAGCCACCTGATGGTGAATTGTACTAACCTGAGTGAAACAAGGGGCCAATCACCATGAAACATTTCCTTGCCGCTATCGACGGGTCGGAGGCGTCGTATCGCGCACTCAGCCATGCTGCGGAACTTGCGCGGAATCTGAATGCCGCGCTGACGGTCGTGATCGTGCGTTTGATCATCGTCAGTCGGAAGGGAACGTATTCCGCGATGACCGAAGACGAAGTGCAGGCGATCGCGGCGCAAGCGGGTGATGTCGCCGCGCGGTCAGGTGTGACGCAGCCGGAGATCGTGATCGAGACGTCGCGTGACACGTCATTCACCATCGTGCAGGTCGGCATCGATAAAGAGGTCGATCTGATCGTGATGGGGGCCACCGGCAAGACCGGGTTCAAAGCTTTTTTGTTGGGCTCGGTTTCGCAAGAGGTGCTGCGGAAAGCCGCCTGTCCGGTGACGATCGTACACTAGTCGGCGGCGATCTGACCTGCGGCGATGAATTGGGTCCAGGCGTCGGACACATAGTTGCGGCTGAACGAATGTCCGCCGGAATATTGGCAGAATTCAAGGATGTCGCCGCTCGCATTGCTGGTCCCGTTGCACGCCAAACCGAGGCCTTCGCGGGTGTAGTCATCTGAAAAGCCGCCGAGGTTCTGGTAGAAGGTCAGGGCTTCTGTCACGTCACCCTGCCGCGTGTTTCCGATGACTCGCCCGGTGATGGGAACGGTTGTGTCATTGTCGCCATGCATGTGGATAATGCTGGCAGCGGGTGTGGTGCAGGTTGCGGGTGGCTCCAGCCAGAAGGTGCCCGCGACAGGCGCGAAGCCACCCGCGAGATCGGGCCGCGCGCATGCGAGGTTCCAGACCAGCATACCCCCGGCTGAGAAGCCGGTGATCATGATCCGGTCATTGCCGAAGCCATATTCGGTTTTCAGGTCGTCCACGACGGCGGCGACATAGTCAAAATTCGCCTGTCCGTCGCTGGCGTTTTGACCCGGTGCATTCGGCAGCCGCCAATCATCGCCCGGTCCTGCATCGAGTGCCACGAAAGCGAGGCCCTGATCGGTGGCCATCTGCCGCAAACGCGCATTGCGCATCGTGCCGCTGGCCGTGCCCCGGTAGCCATGGGCGAAGAGGATTGCGCCCGTTGGCCCACCGTCGGGCATGTCGATCCGGTAGAACCCGCCGGGAACCTCGCAATCGGATTCGACACCGCATGCTTGTGCGGTTTGGGTGCTGAGCAGCAATGCGGCTATGGCGATGAGCGGTTTCATGGTGGTCCTCGTCTTTGTTTCGAAGACTTTTGCTTTCACCTGCCGTCCCGGCAAGTCACGTCATCGTGTGAGATCCCGGATTAAATCCGGGACTGCGTTGTGCCTAGCTGGGGTCCCGCCAGCGGTTGACGATCGGGTAGCGCCGGTCGAGCCAGAAGGCCCGGTTGGACAGTCGCGGGCCAGGGGCGGACTGGAACCGTTTGTATTCGCTGATGTAGATCAGGTGCTCGACCTTTTTGACGATGTCCCGGTCGTAACCGGCGGCGACGCAATCGGCGACGGACGCCTCTTCATCGACCAGCTTGACCAAGATGCCGTCGAGGATGTCGTAAGGTGGCAGGCTGTCTTCGTCCTTTTGGTCGGGCCGCAGTTCTGCCGAGGGCGGTTTGTCGATGATGGCTGTCGGAATGACCTCACCGCCCGGGCCTTTCATCCAGTCCCGGTGGTTGGCGTTGCGCCAGCGGCAGACCTCGAACACGCGGGTTTTGTACATGTCCTTGATCGGGTTGTACCCGCCGGACATGTCGCCGTAGATCGTGGCGTAGCCCACCGCCACCTCGGATTTATTGCCCGTCGTCAGAAGCATTTCCCCGAATTTATTGGATTGCGCCATCAGAAGAAGGCCACGCAGCCGGGACTGGATGTTTTCCTCGGCGACGTCCGCCGGGCGATCACCGAACAGTGGCGCAAGCGCTTCGGTCACCGCCGCGCGCGGGCCCGCGATGCTGATCGTGTCGTATTTCACGCCCAAGGCATTGGCAGCAGCGGCGGCGTCATCGAGCGAGCCTTGTGATGTGTATTCAGATGGCAGCATGACGCAGCGCACGTTTTCGGGGCCTAGCGCGTCGGTGGCGATGGCGGCGACGATGGCGCTGTCGATTCCTCCTGACAGGCCCAAAAGCACCTCCCCGAACCCGGTCTTGCGCAGGTAGTCCCGCAGTGCCTCAACCGTCACGCGATAGTCCTGTTCGATGCTGTCCGGCAGGGTTGCCTTGCCGCCCTCTTGGGCCACCCAACCATCGCCGGTTCGGGTAAAGTCCACGTGAGCGATCGCGCTTTCGAAGACCGGTAATTGCATGGCCAGCTGCCCGCCATGGTTCAACACGAAAGAGCCGCCGTCGAACATCTGATCGTCCTGCCCGCCGACCGTGTTGATATAGACCAACGGTTTGCCGGTTTCGACGACGCGGGCGACCATCTGGTTCATACGGATCGGGAATTTGTCGCGGAAATAAGGCGAGCCGTTGGGGACGATCAGGATCTCGGCGCCGGACTCAGCCAGGGCCTCGCACACGTCGGGATACCAGGCGTCTTCGCAGATGGGGCTGCCCAGCCGTGGCCCCCCGTTATCGATGGTATAAGGCCCCGAGATTGGATCGCTTTTGAACAGCCGCACTTCGTCAAATACATTGAAATTAGGCAAAAAATGCTTTCGGATCGTGCTGACGATCTTGCCGCCCTTCAGGATGAAGTAGCAGTTGAAAAGCCGGTCTTCGTCATACATCGGCCCACCGATGGCAAGCGCGGGGCCATCGGCGCAATCGAGCGCGAGCGTACGAATATGCAGCATCGCATCGGCGACAAAGGCGGGTTTGGCCACGATATCCTGGGTCTGATAGCCCGTGAGGAACATCTCGGGCAGTGCAATCATGTCGGACTTGGCCGCCCTGCCCTGTTCCCATGCATCGCGCGCCAGCGCTACATTGCCCGCCATATCCCCAACGGTCGGATTCAACTGCGCGACCGTTAAACGAAATAATTTTGTCATAGTTTTGTCCCAATGGCCTGCGATGGATGTAGCAGAATAAGAGGCGGTGGAAAGTCGAATGCGCCGAACGCAAAGGGTTCGACCCCGATTGCCGTTGTCACAGAACGACCCCTGCTTTAGGCTTGCCCGGCAGGGAGTGGATGGAGAGATTGATGCGCATGTTTGAATTCACGAAGGCCGTGACCGTTGCGATGGCGACGACGGCGCTGGCCGTTAGCGCTTCGGCCCAAACCGTTCAAACAAAACAGTATGACGACGGCGGTGTATACGAAGGCACGTTCGTCGATGGAAAACAGGACGGCACCGGCACGTACCGCCTACCCAACGGTTTCGAATATACCGGTGAATGGGTCGCCGGAGAGATCCGCGGCGAAGGCACCGCAACCTTCCCAAACGGGTCGGTCTATGAAGGTGAATTCGTAGCTGGCAAGCCCGAAGGTCGCGGTCGAATCACATTCACCGATGGCAGCACTTACGAAGGTGAATGGGTCGACGGCAACATGACGGGCGACGGCATGATGACTTATGCAAATGGAGTCGTTTATCAGGGCGCCTTCCGCAACGCGATGCATAACGGCATCGGCATCATGACCAGCCCGGACGGCTACATCTACGAAGGCAACTGGATCAACGGCATCAAGGAGGGTGAAGGCACGGTTACCTACGCCGACGGATCGGTCTATGAGGGTACGCTTGCCGCGGGTGAGCGTCACGGGACCGGCACGATGACGATGGCCAGTGGTGTCGTTTACTCTGGTGAATGGGTCGACGGCAAAATCCAGGGCGAAGGTACGCTGACCCACGCCAACGGCGACATCTATGAAGGCATGCTGATCGACAGCAAGCGCGAGGGCGCCGGCAAGGTCACCTATGCCAACGGCGATGTATATGAAGGCGAATTCCAGAATGATCTGCGCCACGGCAAAGGCACCTTTACCGGTACGGACGGTTACGTTTACACCGGTGATTGGGTCGAAGGCCGCATCGAAGGCAACGGTGAGGTCACCTACCCGGATGGGTCCGTCTATGTAGGCAGCTTCGCCGATGATCTGGCAAACGGTGAAGGGCGTATCACCTACCCTGACGGGTCGGTCTATGCGGGAAGCTGGCAGGACGGCGTGATCAATGGCGCTGGTACAGCAACTTATGTGAACGGCCTTGTCTATGAAGGCGAGTTCCTGGATGGCAAAACCCACGGCCAGGGCAAGATGACCTATGCGAATGGTTACGTTTACGAAGGTGAATGGGCCGACGGTCAGCGCAACGGGCGCGGTACAGCCACCTATGAAGACGGCACCGTATATGTCGGCGACTTTACCGATGGCCAACGCGACGGGCGCGGCGAGATCACGATGCCCGATGGCTTTACCTATGTCGGTGAATGGACCAATGGTGAGATAAACGGCGCAGGCACCGCGACGTACTCCAACGGTGACGTCTATGAAGGGACATTCGTCCGCAGCCGCCGCGAAGGTGAGGGCACGATGACCTTTGCCAACGGTCAGCAGAGCAGCGGAATCTGGTCCGATGGTGCGCTGGTATCGGAGACGAACGGCGGCAACTAAAGCGTTATATCTGATTGATAACCCCCGATCGTTCGATCGGGGGTTTTGTTTTTTCAGACGGTCCGACCCGCGTCCATCCGCGAGAGGAAATCTTCGGCCTCTTGCAGGACCGTCTTTTGCCTGTCTTCATTCATGCGGTCAAAGACCCGGTACATGTTTCCCATACGCGGGTTAGCTTCGAACCGGTCGCGGTGCCGGTCGAGAAAGTGCCAGTAGAGCAGATTGAACGGGCAGGCGTTTTCACCGGTTTTGTCTTTGACCTTATAGGCGCAGGACCCGCAGTAATCGGACATTTTGTGGATGTAATTGCCGGACGAGATATAAGGTTTCGACGCGATGATCCCGCCATCGGCGAATTGCGACATGCCGATCACGTTCGGTGCCTCGACCCATTCATAGGCGTCGGCGTAGACGGCCAGATACCATTCATGCACCTCGCCCGGGTCGATGCCTGCCAAGAGGGCGAAGTTGCCGGTGACCATAAGACGCTGGATGTGGTGGGCGTAGGCCTCATCCCGCGTTTGCCCGACAGATTTGGCGATGCAGTTCATCTTGGTATCGGCCCCCCAATACATTGCGGGGAGTTTGCGGGTGTGGTCAAGGCCGTTGCGGCTGGTGTAGTCCGGCCCTTCACGGAAATAGATGCCGCGCACGTATTCGCGCCAGCCGATGATCTGGCGGATAAAGCCCTCGACCGCGTTCAGGGGGGCATCGCCGTCTTTGTAGGCCTGTTCGGCCTTTTGGCAGACCTCAAGCGGGTCGAGAAGGCCTGCATTGATATAAAGCCCGATGATCGCGTGATAGAGGAAGCGGTTGTCGTTGAGCATCGCGTCCTGAAAGTCCCCGAATTTCGGCAGACCGTCTGTCAGCCAGCGTGCAAGGTGCTGCCGCGCCTGCCCCGTATCCGTTGCGAACCAGAACGGCCGGAGCGTGCCGAAATTGTCGCCGAAACGGTTTTCGACAAGTGTTAGGACCTCTTCGACAGTGTCATCGGGGGTGAATTGCATGGGGCCGCCATAGTCGACCTGATCCGGGGCCGGTTTGCGGTTTTCGTGGTCGTAGTTCCACTTGTCCCCTTCCGGTTTGTCCCCATCCATCAAGAGGCCGGTTTTGCGACGCATGTCGCGGTAGAAATACTCCATCCGCAAGGCTTTGCGGCCCTCGGCCCAGTCTTCGAAATCCTTATGCGAGGCGATGAAGCGGTCGTCGGAAAGCTGATGTGTTTTGAGAGGCAGGTCACCCAGCGCCTCGATCAGCCGCCATTCGCCGGGCTCGGTATAGACGACGCCCGCCGCGTCGTGTTCCGATGCCCGCCGGATCAGTTCGCCGGTGATGGAGCCGGTATTCTGGCGGTCGTCCAGCTTGGTATAGGCAACCTGCCAACCTTCGCATTCCAGTTTGGCTGCGAATTTGCGCATGGCGGCGAAAAGGAAGGCGATCTTCTTGGGGTGGTGTGGGACGTAAGAGGCTTCATCCGCGACCTCGGCCATGACGACGATGTCGTTGTCCTTGTCGCATTTGCGCAAGGCAGAAAGGTTGTCGGACAGTTGATCGCCGAGAACGAGAACCAACCTCACCAGGGAATCTCGTTGCCTGCGTAGTCGTAAAATCCGCCTGATTGGTCTGTCGTCAGGTTGGCGATGACGCCGAGCAGATTGCTGGCGGCCTCGGATGCGGGGACGGTCTTGTGTCGGTCGGCATAGTTCGCGGTGAAGGGTGTTTCGACGGTGCCGGGGTGCAGTGCCACGCAGATGGATCGTTTGTGTGAGCGGCCCAGTTCGATCGCCGCCCCATGCACGATCTGGTTGAGCGCGGCCTTTGATGCACGGTACGAATACCAGCCACCGATCTGGTTGTCGCCGATAGAGCCGACGCGGGCAGACAGCGTCGCCATCACGCCGCGCCGGTCCTTGGGTAACAGGTCGGCGGCGTGACGCAGGATGAGCGCCGGGCCGATTGTGTTGACGGCAAAAATGTTCGCCATGTTTTTGGCCTTGATCGCGCCCAGTGACTTTTCGGGCTGCGCCGTGAGCGGGGCGAGGATGCCGACGGCAGTGAATACCAGATCGAACGGTCCTTCCATCTGCGACAGGCAGCGGTCGACGTTTTCGGGCCGCCCGACATCGAAACCGTCCTTTGACCGAGACAGCGTGGTGACGTCCCAACTGTCGGTTCTTAGTTTTTGGGTGACGGCAGAACCGATCCCGCCGCTTGCCCCAAGTATCAATGCCCGCATGGTCCCTCCTGTTGTCCGCTGGGATTTAGCGCCGGTCGTTGACGCGGCAAGCGCCCTGTCATCTTCACCTACAACCGCTCCATTGGAGCGTTTGCTTAGCGGCTCGATTGCCGAAAATACTCCGGCCGGAGGCAATCCTGCCTTTTCAAGCGGCGAAACGTTTGTATTATGCAGCCCATGATGAGGAGCGCACATATTCTAAAGAGCGGCCCGATGGGCCAGCTTTTGCGCGACATTCTACTTCTTAGCAGCCTCTGAGCGTGCCATTCGGCGCGACCGCTCGGAGGGGACCAGCGCCGGATTTTGCTAAGAACATCAAGGAATACTGACATGACCGATAAAGTGTTGATCTTCGACACCACCCTGCGCGATGGCGAACAATCGCCAGGTGCGACCATGACTCATGATGAAAAGCTGGAGATTGCGGAACTGCTGGACGAGATGGGTGTCGATATTATCGAGGCCGGGTTTCCGATTGCGTCGGAAGGGGATTTCAAGGCGGTGAGCGAGATTGCCGACCGCGCGAAATCAGCCACGATCTGCGGGCTGGCGCGGGCCAATTACAAGGATATTGACCGCTGTTGGGAGGCCGTGAAGCACGCGAAGTCGCCGCGTATTCACACCTTTATCGGCACGTCGCCCCTGCATCGCGCCATTCCGAACCTCAATCAGGATGAGATGGCCGAGCGCATTCATGACACCGTCACCCATGCGCGGAACCTGTGCGATAATGTGCAATGGTCGCCCATGGATGCGACGCGGACGGAAGAGGATTACCTGTGCCGTGTGGTAGAAATTGCGATCAAGGCGGGTGCGACGACAATCAATATCCCCGACACTGTGGGCTACACGGCCCCCGTGGAGAGCGCCGATCTGATCCGGATGTTGATCGAAAAGGTGCCCGGCGCGGATGAGGTCGTGTTTGCCACACATTGCCATAACGATCTGGGGATGGCGACGGCGAATTCGCTGGCCGCCGTCGAGGGGGGTGCCCGTCAGATCGAATGCACGATCAATGGACTGGGCGAGCGTGCGGGGAATACTGCGCTGGAAGAGGTTGTGATGGCCCTGAAGGTCCGTGGTGACATTATGCCATACACGACAGGCATCGATACGCGAAAGATCATGAACATCTCGCGCCGTGTTGCGACCGTTTCCGGTTTTCCGGTGCAGTTCAACAAGGCGATTGTCGGCAAGAACGCCTTTGCCCATGAAAGCGGCATTCATCAGGACGGGATGCTGAAGAACCGCGAGACGTTCGAGGTGATGAAGCCTGAGGATGTAGGTCTGACCGGGACGTCCTTGCCATTGGGCAAGCATTCGGGGCGGGCCGCATTGCGGGCGAAGCTGTCGGAGTTGGGGTTCGATCTGGCGGACAATCAGCTGAATGACGTATTCGTCCGGTTCAAGGATCTGGCGGACCGCAAGAAAGAAGTATTCGACGATGACCTGATGGCGCTCGTTTATCAGAACGATAGCGGTGATGACCGGTTGAAGCTGAAATCGCTGAAGGTCGTCTGTGGCACTGATGGTCCCCAGACGGCCGACATGGTCATGGAGATTGACGGTGCCGATGTTGAAACATCGGCCACCGGCGACGGCCCGGTCGATGCGACGTTCAACGCGGTGAAAGCGTTGTTTCAACATGCGGCGCGGTTGCAGCTATATCAGGTCAGCGCCGTGACAGAAGGTACCGATGCGCAGGCGACTGTCTCGGTTCGGATGGAGGAAGACGGCCGGATCGCGACCGGTCAGTCGGCTGATACGGATACTGTCGTGGCCAGCGCCAAGGCCTACATCAATGCGCTGAACCGGCTGATCGTCCGTCGCGAGCAGTCCGCGCCGGGTTACGATGTGAAGGGCGTCAGTTACAAAGACTCCTGAGACTCAGTGCTGGATGACGCTGGGGCGACTTGCACGAGCGGGTCGCCTCTTTCCTTGTCTCCTCAAAGACCTGTGGCATTTGAGCGCCATGATATGTCGCATATCTGATATCACTAGCTAGTATAGGGTGAATTTAACCCCCTTTTTATTGCAAAAGTATAAGTAGCAATTTGCCGCCGCGTTCATGAAATCGGGGGGTTCTCACTTTTTTCCGCCTTCTTTATAAGCGTATGGAACCTGCGTGACGGGACAGCGCGGGCATTTGCATGAGTGGGTATGGGCATGGCAGGCTTCGGCGGGATATTTTCATCGGATATGGCGATCGATTTGGGCACGGCGAATACGCTGGTCTATGTCAAAGGGCGCGGCATCATTTTGTCGGAACCTTCGGTGGTCGCTTACCACGTGAAGGACGGACAGAAGAAGGTTCTTGCCGTCGGTGAGGATGCCAAGCTGATGCTGGGCCGGACCCCGGGCAGTATCGAGGCGATCCGCCCTATGCGCGATGGCGTGATTGCCGATTTTGATGTGGCCGAGGAGATGATCAAGCACTTTATTCGGAAGGTGCATCGCCGGTCCACATTCTCGAAGCCAAAGATCATTGTTTGTGTCCCGCATGGTGCGACGCCTGTCGAGAAGCGCGCCATTCGCCAGTCGGTTTTGTCGGCTGGTGCCCGTCGTGCGGGGCTGATCGCAGAGCCGATTGCGGCGGCGATTGGTGCCGGGATGCCGATCACCGATCCGACGGGCAGCATGGTCGTGGATATCGGCGGCGGGACGACTGAGGTGGCTGTTCTTAGCTTGGGTGATATTGTCTATGCCCGGTCCGTCCGCGTCGGTGGCGACCGCATGGATGAGGCGATTATCAACTATCTCCGCCGTCAGCATAACCTGCTGATCGGGGAAAGTACGGCGGAGCGGATCAAGACGTCTATTGGGACCGCGCGGATGCCGGACGACGGTCGCGGGCAGTCGATGCATATCCGGGGCCGTGACTTGTTGAACGGTGTGCCGAAGGAAACCGAGATTTCGCAGGCGCAGGTTGCAGAGGCTTTGGCCGAGCCGGTCCAGTCGATCTGCGAGGCGGTGATGACGGCTCTGGAAGCGACCCCACCCGATCTGGCGGCTGACATCGTGGACCGCGGTGTGATGCTGACCGGTGGCGGTGCTCTGTTGGGTCAGCTTGATCTGGCGCTGCGCGAGCAGACGGGTCTGGCCATCTCGGTTGCGGACGAGTCACTGAATTGTGTGGCTTTGGGGACCGGTCGCGCATTAGAATACGAGAAAAAGTTGCGGCATGTGATCGATTACGACAGCTAGGTTTGCCTTGGTACGAGACAGAAACAGCGATGATTACTTTGCCCCGATCCGCAGATTGCTGGTCGGGCTTCTCATTCTTGTGCTGTTCGCCGTGTTCTTGGCCTGGCGCATCGACAGCCCACGGATGGAACGGTTTCGGGCGATGGCCGTCGATAAAGTCGTGCCTTCGTTTGACTGGGCAATGGCGCCGATTACGGGTGCGGCCAATCTGATCGCTGATTTCCAAAGCTATCAGCAGTTGGCCGAGCAGAACCAGAACCTTCGTCGCGAACTGCGTCAGATGACCGCGTGGAAAGAGGCGGCGCTGCAGCTGGAGCAGGAAAATGCCAAGCTGCTGGGGCTGAACAATGTAAAACTGGACCCGCAGTTGACGTATATCACCGGTGAAGTGATCACGGATAGCGGGTCGCCGTTTCGCCAGTCGGTGCTGGTGAATGTGGGCATGCGGGATGGCATCATAGATGGCTGGCCGACGATGGATGGGATCGGGCTGGTGGGTCGGATTGCAGGGGTTGGTCAGGAAACGAGCCGGGTGATGCTGTTGACCGATACGTCCAGCCGCATTCCGGTGACGATCCAACCCTCCGGCCAGAAAGCCATCCTTGCCGGAGACAATACGCTGAACCCGCCGCTGGAGTTTCTGGAGGATACCGCGCTGATCCGACCGGGGGACCGTGTGGTCTCGGCCGGGGATGGCGGGGTGTTTCCGGCAGACCTGCTGGTGGGACAAGTGGCGCTGGGATCCGATCGGCGCATGCGGGTCCGGTTGGCTGCCGACTATCAACGGCTAGAGTTTCTGCGCGTGCTGCGTTCGCAACCGCATGAGGTGATCGATGATCCGGGTGGATTGCTCGCGCCCGAGACGGAATTCTTTGGTCCGGCTGCCTTGACCACGTTGGGGAGTGCAGTCGATGGCTGAGGTCGCCACCCCAAAGATATGGATCAATCGGGCCGTCTTTCTGGCGGTTGCTTTTGTTTTGGTCGTTGTCCAACTCGTCCCGCTGGATATGCGGCCGGCGATCTGGGCGGCGCCGGATTTGCTGTTGCTGGTGACTTTGGTCTGGGCGGTGCGCCGTCCGTCATATCTGCCGGTGCTGGTCGTCGCCGCGATTTTTCTGATGGCGGATCTGTTGTTCGGACGTCCACCCGGGCTTTGGGCCGCATTGGTTGTTATTTTGACGGAAGCATTACGAAAGCGGTCAAAAAATATGCGAAATGCGCCACTATTGTTGGAGTGGGGCACGATCGCATTTGGGATCGCGGCGATCACTATCGCCAACCGGCTGATCCTTGCCGTCGTCATGACACCGCAGCCACCCTTGGGTCTGACGCTGATCCAGATGATCGGCACCATCCTTGTCTACCCGCTTGTCGCGTTGGTCGCGCATTTCGTCTTTGGCATCAGTCGCCCTGCACCGGGGCAGGTCGACGGTATGGGGAAACTCTTATGAAGCGCCCACCAAAGGATGTGATCGAAAGCGCCCGCACGATCGGCCGGCGGGCCTTGGTCTTGGGTGGTGCCCAACTGGCCGTCATTGGCGCGCTGGGATACCGCCTTCAAGCAATGCAGGTCGAGCAGGCGGATGAATATCGTTTGCTTGCGGAAGAAAACCGGATCAATATTCGTCTGCTGCCCCCTGCCCGCGGTTTGCTGTTCGATCGCAATGGCATTCCGATCGCGGACAACGAACAGAATTACCGCGTCGTTATGGTCCGCGAGGACGCTGACGACATCGGCGAGGTGCTGGCGAAACTGACCGAACTTGTCGAGATCGACCCCGACGACCTGACCCGCGCGATGGACGAGATGCAGCGCCGGTCGCCATTCGTGCCGGTGACCATCGCCGAGCGACTGAGTTGGGAGGAGGTGGCGCGGATCAATCTGAACACACCTGCCCTGCCCGGGATTTCGGCGGAAGTGGGGCTAAGCCGTGTCTACCCTTGGGGTGCTGATTTGGCCCATGTGGTCGGTTATGTGGGACCGGTAAGCGACTACGATCTGAGCCGTATCGATGACAAGGACCCGCTACTTCAGATCCCGAAGTTTCAGATCGGCAAGACGGGTGCCGAAAACAAGCTGGAGCATACATTGCGTGGCTCTGCCGGGACCCGCCGGATCGAGGTGAACGCGGCAGGCCGCATCATGCGCGAATTGGACAGGCAGGAGGGTACAGCAGGCAAGGACGTGCAGTTGACCATCGACAGCCGCCTGCAGTCTTACGTACAGGCCCGGCTGGATGGTGAGAGCGCGGGAGCGGTTGTCATAGATATGGAGAATGGGGATTTGCGCGCAGTCGCGTCTGCCCCGGCTTTTGATCCAAACCTGTTTGTCCGCGGCATTTCCAGCAAGGATTGGCGTGGGTTGAACGAGGATAAGTATCGACCGCTTGCCGCCAAGGCAGCGCAGGGGACGTATCCGCCCGGTTCGACGTTCAAGATGGTGGTGATCCTGGCCGCGATGGAGGCAGGCGTCGTCGCGCCAGATGAAACGGTCTATTGCCCTGGCTTTACAGACGTCTTCAACATTCGGTTCCATTGCTGGAAGCGCGGCGGACACGGCAATATCAACCTGCACGAAAGCCTGAAGCAGTCTTGCGATTGTTATTATTACGAGGTGGCCCAGCGCGTCGGGATCGACAGGATCGCCGAGATGGCGCGCAAGCTAGGTCTGGGGATCAAGCATGATCTGCCCCTGTCTGCCGTCGCTGCGGGGCTGGCGCCAGACAAGGCCTGGAAGTCCGAAGTGCGGAATGAAACCTGGCGGATCGGGGATACCGTAAACGCCTCGATCGGACAGGGTTATGTGCTGGCCTCGCCCCTGCAGCTGGCGATCATGACCGCCCGCATCGCGACGGGACGCGAGATCAAACCGCGTCTGATCAAACTGATCGATGGTGTGGAGCAGCCGACCGGATCGGGCGAAAGCCTCGGGTTGAACGAGAATACCTTGCGCCGCGTGCGCGCGTCGATGTTCGATGTGTGTAACCACCGACGTGGGACGGCCTATGGATCGCGCATCCTGGATGAGCCGCACAAGATGGCGGGCAAGACGGGCACCAGTCAGGTTCGCCGGATCACGCCCGAAGAACGCGCAGCAGGTGTGACCAAAAACGAGGACCTGCCGTGGGAGCGCCGGGATCACGCGCTGTTCGTCGGCTACGCCCCATATGACAACCCGCGCTATGCTGTATCGGTCGTTGTGGAGCATGGCGGCGGCGGGTCGCGGGCCGCGGCCCCGATTGCGCGTGATATCATGTTGCAAGCCCAATATGGCGGACCACCACCTCTGGAGGCTTATCCATCAGGGCTGCGGGATGAGATCGCCGCACAGCAAGAGCGGATCGAGGCGCGGATACCGCCCGGGTCCAAAGGGCTGGGCCGCGCATGAGTTATCTCGAGTATAACACCAAGTTCGTTCCGACCGGCTTTCGCAAGCTGCTCTACCTGAATTGGCCAGTGATCATGTTGCTGATCGCCGTGTCGTCGTTCGGGTTTCTGATGCTGTACTCCGTGGCAGGTGGTTCGTTCAATCCGTGGGTCGAGCCGCAGGTCAAACGCTTTGCGCTTGGCCTGGTGTTGATGGTGGTCGTTGCCATGGTGCCGATCTGGTTTTGGCGGAACATGGCCTTTGTGGCGTTTGGCGGCTCGCTCCTTCTGCTGTTCGGGGTCGAGATATTCGGTGAGGTCAGGCAGGGTGCCCAGCGCTGGATCGATCTGGGGTTCATGCGGTTACAACCGTCGGAATTGACCAAGATTACGCTCGTGATGTTTTTGGCGGCCTACTATGACTGGCTGCCCAACAACAGGACATCACACCCTTTCTGGGTGTTCTTACCGGTGATTTTCATCCTGGCCCCGGTGGCGCTGGTGTTGAACCAACCTGATCTGGGCACGTCGTTATTGCTGTTGATGGGCGGCGCGGCGGTGATGTTTCTGGCCGGGGTGCACTGGGCCTATTTCGCGACGGTGATCGGAGCCGGGATCGGCACCGTCGTTGCCGTCTTTCAAAGCCGGGGGACGCCCTGGCAGCTGCTGAAGGATTACCAGTATCGCCGGATCGACACCTTTCTTGACCCGGCGAATGATCCGCTTGGCGCGGGATATCACATCACGCAGGCCAAGATCGCGTTGGGGTCCGGGGGGTGGACGGGCCGCGGTTTCATGCAGGGGACGCAGTCGCGCCTGAACTTTCTGCCCGAGAAGCACACCGATTTTATCTTTACGACGCTGGCCGAAGAGTTCGGGTTTGTGGGCGCGTTCACTTTGCTGGCGTTGTACCTGCTGATCGTGGTGTTTTGCTTTATCTCGGCACTTAGCAATCGCGACCGGTTCGCGTCGCTGTTGACCCTTGGCATCGCGGTGACGTTCTTTCTGTTCTTTGCGGTGAACATGGCGATGGTCACTGGCCTTGCGCCGGTTGTGGGTGTACCGTTGCCGTTGGTCAGTTACGGTGGCTCAGCCATGCTGGTATTGTTGGTGGCCTTTGGACTGGTCCAAAGCGCCCATGTCCATCGCCCCCGCTGATGCTGAAGGTTCTGTTTTCAGCAGCGCCTGAGCGATGGGATGAGTACCGCGCACCGCTTGCAAATGCTTTTGTAGAGGCGGGGTTGACGGTCGATCTGGCGCGCGATCATCGGCCTGAAGATGTCGATTACATCGTCTTTGCGCCCAATGGCCCGGTGAAAGATTTCAGCCCCTTTGTGCGGACGAAAGCGGTCATGAGCCTTTGGGCCGGGGTCGAGACGGTCGTGGATAACCCGACCCTGACCCAGCCCCTGTGCCGCATGGTCGATGACAGCCTGACCGATGGCATGATCGAATGGGTGGTCGGCCACACGATGCGCCACCATCTCGGGATGGATGCCCATATCCATGCGCAGGATGGCGTATGGCGCAACACGATCTACCCGCCCGTCGCGGCCCATCGTCCGGTCACGGTTTTGGGGATCGGTGCGTTAGGGGCGGCGTGTGGACAGGCTTTGGTCCAGCTTGGTTTTCCAGTGACCGGGTGGAGCCGCTCGCCAAAAGCGGTGCCGGAGATTGTTTGTGAGCATGGTGATGACGGGTTGCGTCGTGCTTTGACCGACGCGCAGATTGTCGTGTTGCTGCTGCCGCAAACGCCAGAGACCGAGGATATCCTGAACGTGGAACGCTTGGATTTGCTGGCGGATGGTGCGTTCGTCATCAACCCGGGTCGCGGTCCGTTGATCGATGATGATGCGCTGCTTGCCGCGCTGGATGCTGGCAAAGTTACCGGGGCGACGCTGGACGTATTTCGGGTAGAACCGCTGCCCGCTGACCATCCCTATTGGGCGCACCCCAACGTCACGGTGACCCCGCATATCGCGTCCTCGACGCGGCCCGAGACGGCTTCTGTCGTGATCGCGCGGAACATTGCGCGGTGCGAGGCGGGGCAGCGGTTGTTGCATGTTGTGGATCGTGGGCTTGGCTATTGATCCATCATTTGTTCGGTGGACGACCAACGTCACCAAGAAGCGACAATATGTTGTCTTGCCCGATGGGTGCCGGGATATCGTGATCAGCGCCGAGGGCGCGATGCTGACAGATTGGGATATGCGCCCGCGCCGGATCACGTTGATGCCGGGCGACCGGATGGTGGGCTATCGATTGCGGCCCGGTCTCGTATTCGACACCGCGTTGCTGGCAGAGTTAAAGACGCCTGCGGATGCCGAGGCATTGATCGCCGTGGCGGATGATCTGGAAATCGCCACGGCGATCGATCTGCTGGCGGGCGATGATACCCCGCTGCCCGATGTGGCCCGGCGTTTCGGCGTCAGCCTGCGCGGGCTTCAGCGGCATTTTCGGGCGCATGGACAGCCGCGACCCGTCTTTTGGCGGATGCTTGGACGGGCACGACGGTCTGCGATTGCATTGGGCACCGACGCGCCTTTGGTGGATGTCGCGGGTATGCATGGTTATGCGGATCAGGCCCACATGACACGTGCCTTGCGGCACTGGTTCGGCGCGACGCCAGCACAGGTGCGGGCTGATGCCGATCTGCGGGCGGAGATAGATCAGCCCGCGCTGGGCACCTGGACGGGTGAGCAGATTTCGATGAGATAGCCGTCGGGGTCGCTGACGTAGGATGTCGTCTGACCCCAAGGTTCGTCGCGCGGTTCTTGTTGGGGCGTGGCACCAGCTGCGACGGCTTTGGCGAACGCTGCAGGGACGTCATCGACCTCGAGAGCGATTTCGAAAGTAGGTGCCTTGGCCTGTGCCGCGACGGGTGCTTTGCCAAGTTTGCGGATCAAGTCGCGAGAGGAAAAGGCGAGCTTAGTCTCGCCTGTCGCCAACTCCCCATAATCCTTCCCTTCATGCAGAAACAAGAGGTCCAAGCCGAACGCTTTTTGATAGAATTCGAGCGCGGCGGGCACGTCGGCGACATAGAGGATGGTGTAGCGAAAGATCATCGGTGGCTCCTTTTGCGCCACTATGACGCCCTCGCGGATGCGATGTCTTGAATAATCGCGACAGGGCCACCTCCGTAAGATGGATCCGGATCCACCTTACTTAAGCCGCGGCGGTTTCTCAGAGTCCATGCCGGGTGCCGTGGGTGTCATGGGTTGCACAGGTTCGGGCAGATCGAACCGCAAACCGACCTTTGCCAAGTAGGCAGCCAGCGGATCGCTGGCGCGTACGAACAGGACATCGATCATTCCCGCTTCGATCCCCGAAAAGGTCAGCGCCTCGTTCGCCGCCGAGGCAAGCGCCTGCTCCGCGCCGTCCTGCGCATCCAGAAAGGCAAGGACGTGACCCCGCGTGTTATCTTCGTAGATCGCACCGGCCAGATACGCGCTGCGTGCCATGCCCGCCGCCGTCGCGAGTTTTCGATCGAGCCCCGAAACCACGCTTTCCGGCACATTGGGTGCGATCAGCTCGCGCAGTCGCGCTTCGGTCTCTTGTGGGCCATTACTCAGCGTTTTCGCCAGCCAATCCACGGCTTCGTCTGGAATCAACATGGCCGATGGTGCAACCTCGAGGTTGAGCGCTAGCCCGATCCCCTGCCCCACCAGCATCTGGGCCAGTGCCCGCCCCGGCAACCCTGCGTAGGGCGCAACGCAACCGACGAATTGCGACAGCCGCTCCTCGCGGTCGAAGACGAGGGCAAAACGTCGATCCTCGATCTCGAATATCTCGGGCGCGATCCGATCCTCCGCCGCTTCGGCCCCCAGCAGCATGAAGAGCTCCGTATCGACCAACCGTTCGTAGAATTGCAGCCGTAATGCGTCGTTATCGGGGGCCGCTTCCATGGCGGCGTGGGCGTTATCGAGTTCTGTCATGCGCGTCAGTTAGGCTGCGTGCAGCTGGTTGGCAACCATGCTAGATCGCCCGAATGGATGATGATCTAACGGCGGAAATTCGGAAATGCCGACAATGTGCCGACCGTTTTGCCGCAACGGCGACACAACATTACCCGCGTCCGGTGCCGTGGTTTCGCCGGGGAACACCAATCATGGTTGCGGGACAGGCGCCGGGGATGCGTGTGCATAAAGAAGGCAAGCCGTTCTGGGATCGGTCGGGCGACCGCCTGCGGGAATGGATGGGGATCAGTCGTGACCAGTTTTATGATCGGGATCTGGTGTCCGTCCTGCCGACGGCGTTCTGTTTTCCGGGCTATGATGCGAAGGGTGCCGACCTACCACCACCGCCGATTTGTTGGGACACATGGCACGATCGGGCCCTGGCTGAGATCGGCAAACCGAAGATTGCCCTGATCGTCGGCACTTATGCGATCCGGCAACATTTGGGTTTGAAGGGATCGCTGACCGACATCGTCGCCGATTGGCGTGATTATGCCCCCGAAGTGTTCGTGCTGCCGCATCCTTCGTGGCGCAATAATGCTTGGCTGAAAAAGAATGCATGGTTCGCGGGTGATCTTGTGCCCGCGTTGCAGCAAAGGATCGCGACGATTACCGGCTAATCCAGCAAAACTGTGCCTGCCGATCACGCGATTGTCGCTCTATTGATGCCGCATTTTCGGGGTAATAGCGTATGGAAGAGGCAAATTGTGATGCAGCGTTAACCTGTTCAAGGCATAAAGCAGGCGCGTAAACGGGATTAAGATGATAGAATTCGCCAATGTCAGTAAATCGTTCTGGACGGGAACGCAGCGCAAGGTGATCCTTGACCGCGTATCGTTTCGCGTGGAATTGGGCCGTTCGCTGGGCATTCTCGCACCGAACGGAACCGGCAAGACGACATTGATCAAAATGATGGCCGGGCTGGAAAAACCCGATGAAGGAACCATCACCCGCACCAGCAAGATATCCTTTCCGCTTGGCTTTATGGGCGGCATCACCCAGCGCCATACTGCCCGCGAAAACAGCCGCTATATCGCGCGCCTTTATGATCTGGATCCCGATTATGTCGAGGCGTTTTGTCGCTGGCTGTGTGGTCTGGAAGAATACTTCGATATGCCCGTCGGCACCTATTCCAGCGGCATGACGGCCCGGTTCACCTTTGCGCTGATGCTGGCGCTGGATTTCGACATATATCTGATCGACGAAGGCATGCCCGGTTCGACCGACGCGGAATTTAATCGTAAGGCCGGTCAGATCTTGCGTGAACGTCTTGAAAAGACGACCATAATCATCGTATCGCACCAACCGGCGACGCTGGAACGCTTTGCACGGTCCGCCGCCGTTTTGAAGAACGGCCAGTTGCACATGTTCGACACCCTGGAAGAGGCGAAGGTTCTTTATGACTACGAAGCCGAAGGTTAAGCGGTTCCGCATTCGCCGGGGTGGTCAAGTGACCCAGCTGAGCGAGACGGAGGAAACTGCTGAGGCCACAAGCCCATCGGAAGATCATGACGATGCGCTGGCTGCCATCGCCAAAGAGGGGCTGACAGGACGCCAGTTGCGCATGGCCCGCCGGGTCGCGCAGAAAAACGGGTTGTCGGTCAGTTCCGATTTCGATGCGGTTCATCAGTTACGCGCCGCCGGGATCGACCCGTTTCAGCGCAGTTCCGTTCTTGAGCTCGTGACCCCCGAAGAGAAACAGGCCGCGACGAAAGAGAGCGTCCAACTACCCGAAACCGTGGAAAAGAAGGGCGAGGTCACGGTCCCGAACCAGCAATCCCGCCAGATCGGCGAGATCGCCAAAATCCAGCGGGACATCGCCCGCAGGCGGCGACGCAAGCTGCTGTTATTGTTCACCCGGCTATCGTTCTTTGTCTTCCTGCCCACCTTCATGGTGGGTTGGTATTATTTCAAAATGGCGACCCCGATGTACGCCACCAATTCCGAGATCGTGATCCAGCAGGCACAACCGCAAGGCGGGGGCCCGACCGGCCTTGCCACGTTGTTCCAAGGCACGTCAATCGCCACGCAGCAGGATAGTATCGCAGTACAGTCCTATCTGGCGTCGCGCGAGGCGATGCTGCGCCTCGACAATGATCACGGTTTCAAATCGCATTTCAGTGACACATCTATCGATGAAATCCAGCGCCTGCCTGCGGACGCGACGAATGAAGAAGCGTTCGGCCTGTACAACGATCATGTCCGGATCAGCTATGACCCGACCGAAGGGATCATTCGGATGGAGGTCATCGCGACCGATCCAGGGACAAGCGTGCAATTTGCCGAAGCCCTGATCGGCTATGCCGAAGAGCAGGTCGATCAGCTGACCGGCCGGTTGCGCGATGATCAGATGGCCGGTGCGCGCGAAAGCTATGAGGTCGCCGAACGACAGCGCGCCGAGGCATTGGCGGAATTGCTGCGGATCCAGCAGGATTTCCAGCAGATCGACGCGACCAGCGAAACCAGCGCCCGGCTGGGCCAGATCACGTCGCTTGAAACCGAAAAACAACGGTTGGAGCTGATCCTGCAATCGCGCCTTAACGTGGCACGCCCCAGCGAATTGCAGGTGCAAAGCCTGCGCGACCAGATTTCCAATATCGAGGGCATGATCGCAGGCCTCCGTGACGATCTGACGGCGGGTAGCGATCCCGGCTCATCCCTCGCCTCACGCAATACGGAATTGCGCACAGCCGAGGAAAACTATGCCTTCCGCACGGCGCTGGTGCAGCAGGCGCTGACGCAGATGGAAACCGCGCGGATCGAAGCCAACCGGCAGGTGCGCTATCTGTCGCAAAGCGTGCGACCTGTCGCCCCGGACCAGGCCACCTATCCGCGCGCCTTCGAAAACACTATCCTGGCCTTTCTGATCTTTGCAGGAATCTATCTAATGATTTCACTGACGGCCTCGATCCTCCGCGAACAGGTGAGTTCATGATGCATAATGTCCAGATCGGACCTTTGACGGTCAGCAACGATCGCCCTTTGCTGGTGATCGCCGGGCCGTGCGCATTGGAAAGCGAAGATCATGCGCTGATGATCGCGGGGCGGATGGCCGAGATTTGTCAGGCGCACGGGGCGCAATTCGTCTTCAAGGGCAGCTTCGACAAGGCCAACCGCACCTCTGTCAGCGGGAGACGCGGGCTTGGCATCGCGGATGGGCTGAAGGTGATGCAAGCCGTTAAAGCGACAATCGGCGGCCCTGTTCTGACAGATGTTCATACCGCCGATCAATGCGCCGATGTGGCCGCCGTGTGCGACGTGCTGCAAATCCCCGCCTTTCTGTGCCGCCAAACCGATCTGCTGCTTGCAGCGGGCGAAACGGGGGCCGTGATCAACGTCAAAAAAGGTCAGTTCCTCGCGCCATGGGACATGCCGAACGTGATCGCCAAGATCGAAAGCACAGGGAACGAAAAAATCCTGCTGACCGAACGGGGGGCCTCTTTTGGGTATAACACGCTGGTCGCAGATATGCGGTCTTTGCCTACGATGGCCCGGACGGGATATCCGGTTGTGATGGACGCGACCCATTCTGTCCAGCAGCCCGGCGGCCAAGGCGGATCAAGCGGCGGGCAGCGTGAATTCGCTCCGGTCATGGCGCGCGCGGCCGTATCGCTGGGGATCGCTGCGGTCTTTATCGAAACGCATCAGGACCCCGACAGCGCCCCGTCCGACGGGCCAAATATGATCCCGCTGGACCAGATGGATGGGCTTGTCAAAAGCCTGATGGCATTTGACGCGCTGGCCAAGGCGGACCCGCTGCGCGTTTGACGCTTGGCGCGGGCGATGCTTCGGCATAGGGTCGCCCGAACCATCCTTACTGCGACCGATATCATGCGTTTTCTGGCCCTTTTGGCTCTTCTTCTCAGCCTCGCCCTTCCCGCGGTTGCGCAGGACAACGGTGGTATCATCACCACAGAAACCAGTGCGGCCCAGGACCAATCCATCGCCACACGCTTGCGGGAAATTCTGGATGAACTGGGCGATTACGGTGATGTGACTGTTACCGTGAACGAAGGCGTGGTGACCCTGCGCGGCACCGCCACATCAGCCGCCGAAGCCGCGGCACTGGAACCACTCGCCAGCCGGGTAGAGGGCGTTGTCGCCGTGCGAAACAACGTGGTGGAAACCGCTGATATCAGCGCCAGGCTTGACCCCGCGATGGACAGGTTTCGGGCACGGATCGAACAGCTGATCGCATTCATCCCGCTGGCCCTGATCGCCTTTACCGTTTTTGCGACCATTGTCTTTGTAGGCATCCTGATCGCCCGTCTTCGGCAGCCATGGGACAGGCTGGCGCCGAATGCATTCATCGCCGAGCTCTACCGGCAATTCATCCGGATCATATTCGTCGTGATCGGCCTTGTGGTCGCCTTGGATGTTCTCAATGCCACCGCCCTGCTGTCGACCATTCTAGGGGCCGCAGGGATCATCGGCCTCGCCCTTGGTTTCGCGGTGCGGGATACGGTCGAGAACTACATCGCCTCCGTCATGCTATCGATCCGGCAACCGTTCAGCCCCAACGACGCGGTTGAGATCAACGGGGATATGGGCAAAGTGATCAAACTGACCAGCCGCGCCACAATCCTGTTGTCGTTCGATGGCAATCATATCCGCATCCCCAACGCGACCGTCTTCAAAAGCCGGATCATCAACTATTCCCGCAACCCCGAAAGACGGTTCGACTTCGAAATCGGCATCGCGTCCGATGCCGATCTGGGCGCGGTGCGGGCGCTGGCGGCTGATACGGTCGCCGCGCAACCGTTCGTGGTAGAGACACCTGAACCTGCAGTTTGGATTGATCGCATCGGCGATGGGGCGATCTTTCTAACCGTGACCGGTTGGATCGATCAGCGCGAGACCGATTTGCTGCGCGCCCGCGGGGAAACGCTGAGATTGGTCAAGGATGCGATCGAAGCTGCGGGCGTCGAAGTACCCGATACAACCTACCGGATCCAAATGCTGTCGGAAGAGGAACCACCAACTGCGGGGCACGCGACAGCACGACCTCCAGAGGCGGCTGATGTGGCCGCAACAGGTGACGAGCAGCTCGACGAGATCATCGCCCACGAACGCGAGGAGAACGAAAGCGGTGACTTGCTGTCCGAGGACGCACCGAAAGAGTGATTTTTTCACATTCGGGACTTGCGACGGCCCCTTCATCGCAGTATTCAGCGCGCTGTTGCTGGGGTGTAGCCAAGCGGTAAGGCAGCGGTTTTTGGTACCGTGTACCGTAGGTTCGAATCCTACCACCCCAGCCATTTAAGCCATATTGTGCCGTCCGGCATGAATCGCAACTTGTCCGGCTAGAGATGCAACTTTTGTCGGGTAAGAACACAACTTCCACCAATTTTGACACTTTTGAGGGTTGCTTCCTCACTCAGGTGGCGTGTTCTCACATTTCCAAGAACTGCCCCTGATAGGCGAGGCCCGCTGGATGTGGAATCGGCACCCAGGGCGGGAAGCGGCCATTCGCTGCAGGAGCACCCCGCCGGGTCACGTAGCGCAAAAGCCGACACCCATCCCACGAACTGTCTTCGTATTCTTGGCACCAGGGGTCGTGCCAATTTCTACACCTAAATTGTTTGTTGGCAGTGACCCAGCCCCCTGATCCGGGCGGTTCTGCGACGCACAGCAAGACCTTCTTCACGATACAGCCGGAACAGCTTCTTGTGGTTCACTTCAAACCCCTCTCTAGCAAGCAAGATGCCCAAACGGCGATATCCGAACCGGCGACGTTCAT